>NZ_RFLX01000120.1 GCF_003696345.1 Teichococcus wenyumeiae
CCAACTGCGGGACCGGCTGTCCTTCATGCGCTTTGCGGGTCTTGGCCTGCATCAGGCGGTGCCGGATGCCAAGACGATCTGGCCCTACCGCGAACAGCTCAAGCAGGCCGGTGCCATCGAGGGGCTGTTCCGCCGCTTTGACGCGGTGCTGGCGGCCAAGGGCTTTCTGGCCATGGGTGGGCCGATCATTGATGCTACCCTGATCGCCGCACCGTGCCAGAAGCTCACCATTGAGGAGAAAGCCACCATCCGCAACGGCGGCACGCCGGAAGGCTGGTCCCGTGCCAAGCGGGCGCAGACGGATCGGGATGCCCGCTGGACGCTCAAGCGCGGCAGGACCAAGCCCAAACCAGAAGGCACGCAGCGCCGGCCCATCCAGATCGCGGTGCCCCTCTTCGGCTACAAGAGCCATATCGGCATCGACCAGCGGTACGGGCTGATCCGCCGCTGGGCCGTCACCGATGCCGCTCAGCATGACAGCCGCAGTTTTGTAGATCTGCTGGATCCCGAGAACACCGCCAGCCGCGTCTGGGCCGACACCGCCTACCGCACCAAGCGCAGTCTGGAGATCCTGGAGCGACGAGGGCTGAGTGAGCGCCTCCAGTTCCGCCGCCCACCGCGGCGCCAGCTCTCCGAACAGCAGGCGAAGGCCAGTGCATCACGCGCCCGGATCCGCTCCGGCATCGAACATGTTTTCGCTGCCCAGAAGCACCGCATGGCACTGTTCGTGCGCACCATCGGCTTGGCCCGGGCCCAGGTGAAGATCGGCATGGCCAACTTGGCGTACAACTCCACCCGTCTCGCCTGGCTCAGCACCCGAGCTGCGCCAGCCGGTCATGCCATCCCGTCAGCAAGGCCAGTTCACTGCCTCAGGTGCCTGTCAGGCCCGCTAGCACAGCGCAGCAACAGGTTCTTCGAGGTATCCGTGTGGTGCGGCGGAGTGTTGGCGGTTGCCAAGTCTGCCCTCTGGCTGCTCCCGCCAGGGATGCTGCGGGATCGCGCCTGCGCTGCCCGGTGGCCCAAGCCCGGACTGTCGAGGAGCGGCCGGGAAAGCTGGCGCCGGCCAGTCCCGCCATAACCGAACGGCGTTGTGGCACCCCTCGGCCCAGCGCTGCTCCAGAGTGGTACGGTGGCGATCCAGGATGCTGCCCCGCGGTATCCTGGGCCAGCTTGGAGCCGCCCCGGCCTGCAGCCAGTGGCGGAGCGTCTTGCGATCGGCGTTCAGCTGGCGGGACATGTCGCTCATCGAGGCGCCGGCCGCATGCATGTGGGCGGCTTCCTCGTAGCGCGCCTGCCGCCTCGCCCGTCCTGCCTCCTGGCGCTGCTGGGCCGCCGAGGGCTTGGCTTGGCGAGGAACAGCCACCGCCGCCTTGATGGCGCAGTCGGCCGCCACCTCTCGCCCAATCCGTCGGAGCATGGCGTGGTGCCGCTCCACCACCGCCTGGACGGCATCGCCGAGATTACGGAGCAGGTGCCAGCGGTCGGCGGCCTGCACGGCACCCGGCGCGCCCTGGCGAGCGCCATCCGCGTAGGTGCTGGCACGGTCGCGGGCGACGATCTCCACGCCTGGGTGCTGCCTCAGCCAGTGGCTCAGGGTCTCGGCCTGGCGATCTGGCAGGAGATCAAGCACCCGGTTGCGCTGTAGGTCGACGAGGATGCTGCCGTACCGGTGGCCGCGGCGCCAAGCCCAGTCATCGACCCCGAGAACACGTGGAGGCGGCCCGGGCTCTGGCGGCGGACTACTCCGACAGGCCATGCGGAGCAGCGTGTCAGCACTGACGGGAATGGCCAGCCTCGCCGCGAGCCGCGCGCCGGCCTCACCGCCCAGGGCGAGGCCGAGATGCCGCTGCAGATCGGCCGGCGGAAGGGTGCGACGTGCCCCACCTGCGGCGCCCTCTGCCAGGCGCTCGACAAAGGTCTGGCGCCGACACTCCCGATTGCGGCAGCGCAGGCGGCGCGCCTGGATCCGCAAGGTCGCCGGGCGGCCCTGCCAGGGCAGATCCTGCAATCGGTGGTCATACCGACTGTGCACCACCGCCGAGGGAGTGCCGCAGTCCGGGCAAGCCACTGCCCTGTTCCGCAACGCGACCACAATGACGAGGCCGCCCGGCGCCGGCAGGATCTGCCGGACCAGCAACCCCGCCGGGATCAGGGGCAGCAGACGCTTGAGCATGACAGGTCTCACAAGTGGGGCGACGGCGCCTCATCTGCGTCCCAGGCGCTGGGCCTACCACCCAGCAGCACGGGAAATGCGGGAGAACCAGTATTCACCCGGTGTCTACAAAGGTTGGCGGTTCCCACCGCTCAAGGCCTGGGGCATGCGCCTGATGCAGCGCATCGGGCCCAAGAAGGCGCGCATCGCTGTAGCCCGCAAGATCGCAATGATCCTGCGCCGCATCTGGATTGATGGCACTGAGTTCTGGTGGACGCGCGAGGAGACCAAGATGGTCTGACCCGGACCCACCTTCCAGGCTCCGCTCCGGCGGAGAGGCTGTTCCTGCCGGGACGGTGGGTGGAAGCGACCGCGCAGAGCCCGTTGGCCATTCAGGCGCACGCCGCCTGATCAGGCCGCCTCAAACATCGCGGCGCCCCATCCCTGACGCCCATTGTGGGGCGGATCAAACCGACCCCGGAGAGAACCATGACCCCGACAGTGGGCAGCATCCATTCGGCGCCTGACCTGGAAACCCCGATTAGATGGGGTGGGCGCCCCCTCTCGACGGCGAAGTCGTGCTGAGATTGGCACCTGACGCTCACCG
>NZ_RFLX01000121.1 GCF_003696345.1 Teichococcus wenyumeiae
CAGGCCGAATACATGAACGCACCCGACCGCCGCCGAACGTCAACATCCTTCTTGCACCGCGGGGGCCGTCCATACATGAAGCTCTCGTTGTAGCCGTTCTCCCACGGGCTGCCGGGCTCGATGAACAACGTTTTCACGCCAACCTGCCCCAGCCAGTTGCGCACCGCCTTGGCCGCGAACTCCCGCCCGTTGTCAGAGCGGATGTGGTCCGGCGGACCGCGTCCGATGAACAGGTCGGCCAGGACCTGCAGCACGTCATCCGACCGCAGCCGACGTGCCACCACGATGGCCAGGCACTCCCGGCTGAACTCATCGATCACCGTCAGCATGCGGAATGCCCGCCCATCCCTGGTCCGGTCCTGGACAAAGTCGTAGGCCCAGACATGCCCGGGCCAGCATGGCCGTAGCCGAATGCAGGAACCGTCGTTCAGCCACAGCCGGGCCCGCTTCGGCTGCCGCCGCGGCACCTTCAGCCCCTCGCGCCGCCAGATGCGCTCCACCCGCTTGGCGTTTACCCGCCAGCCTTCAGTCCGCAGCAGTGCCGTGATCCGGCGGTAGCCATAGCGCCCGTACTGGCGCGCCAGCCTGACCACCGCATCACCCAGCACCGCCTCGTCAGGCCGGAGTTTCGGCACCCGCCGCTGGGTGGAGCGTGCCTGACCCGGCGTGCGACACGCTCGCCGCTCGGAGACCCCGAGCACCGACCGCACATGCCGCACCCCGATCCGGCGACGCTCAGGGCTTAGAAGTTTCCCTCCGCAGCTTCTTTGAGGATCTGCTTGTCCAGCGTCAGGTCCGCCACGGCTTTGCGCAGCCGCGCGTTCTCCCGCTCCAGTTCTTTCAGGCGGCGCACCTGATCCAGCTTCAGCCCGCCATACTCCGACCGCCAGCGGTAGTAGCTGGCCTCAGACACCCCAAGCCCGCGGCAGATCTCCCCCACCGACCGGCCCTGAGCCAGTTCAACCTCCGCCTGGCGCAGCAGCCCAATGATCTGCTCCGCCGTGTAGCGCTTCTTCATACCCGCAGCCTCCTTCACAGAAGGCCAACTCTCTCACTTCACGCGGGCCGAGTTCATGGGGGAAGGTCACAGCAGGCAAACGATGTTCCTGACGCCGGTCGTGATGGCGTTCAACCGCCTGCGTTAACCTGTCTCGAGCGGGTGATCTGGTGAGCCCGGTCCCTTTGGCGTCCCTGCGGAGGCGGGCCGGCGCGGCATATTCCGAGGTGAGATGGGGCGCCCTGAAGCAGGGTGAGCCGCCTGGGTGATTTGGTGAGCCCTACCAGAGGAACGGAACCCGAAGGAAGTCGGGCGCAGACCGTCGCTGGATGGAGTGGGTGTTCTGGTGAGCCCGCGGACTTAGCGGACAGGGAGCAGACGTGGCTGCACAGGCGGGCGGGAGGGTCGGAGAATGACGCCCTCTTCTTCGATGCTCACCTTGGCGTCCGGATACACAGCAAGAGCGAGTTCTAACGCACGGGGCCACTTATTCTTGAAGTGGTAGAGCTCTTTGTAGGACGTTCCGAACTGGGCCTTCAGGGCTTTCCAGGTGACCAGCGTGTCGCCCTTCAGGCTGTGCAGGCGGTACGCCAGCCAGATGTAGGCGTCCATCGCGGCGCTGTTGTTCGCCAGCGACTTGATGGCGGCCTCCTCTAAGGGAACCGGATGCTTCTTCAGCTGCTCGAAGTATCCTTCGGACAGCTTGGCGACTTCGAGAGACAGGCGCCCCTGCTTTTGGTCCTCGTTGTCCTCGATGAACAACGCCTTGTCGACCACGGATTGGTTCACCAGCGCACTCGTGCGGCCGCTCCCGGAGATGTGGAAGCTCAAGCGGCAGCGGGAGATCCGCTCGGCCTGCTCCCGCACCGACCGGAACGCCGACCCGCCGGGTTGGATACCGACGCGAGCCATCCATTGCCGGAGGCTCCCGCCAAGCTCGACTTCACGGGACTGCGTGCGAAGGGCTTCTGTCTGCAGGAACAAGAGGATGAGGCGCGCATGGGCGCCGAACGGAACGCCGACGCTCTCGAGTTGCCCGTCGTCGCCGACCGGGCGGAGGCCAGGCTGCACCACGAGCCGAACCCGCTCCGATGCCACCGTCCACGGCTCGTCATCCCTGAGCCGCCGGTGGGGAAGGGCACATTGGGTCCAGCCGCTGTAGACGAAGCCCAGACCCGACTCCTCGTCGGACATGTACTTCGAGGCGGCTTCCACGATGTCGCGGTCCACTGTGCCAAGCGCGAGAGCGCCATGCTTTCCATGCTCTGAGATGAGCTGGTGAACCGTACCCATGGCTGCGCCTTTAACGACCTTCCATGGCCAGGAATATGCTGGAAGTCAGGCGGCTTGTCGCTGAGTGAATTGGTGAGACAGCTACTAGGGGAAGTTATTAGTTACCATATTAGTTTCCACACCAGATCACCCTAGAACAACTCCGACGACTCGTTGATTCGCTTGGTCCCCATATCTTGGCTCCTCACCAAAAGGCGCACCGTTCTCACCACATCACTCGGGGCGACTCCGGCCGCTTGTGGATGATCGCTGCCGCCGGATGGGCGCCTTGCCGCCAAAGGGCTCACCAGAACACCCACCCTCGGGAGCGACTCGGGGCTTCGATCCGTCTTGCCAGCCTAATTCTACAGTTGAGTTTGGGTTGAGGCTTCCCCAGGTGCGTGACGGCATATTGGTTCGTGGAGACGGGCCATGGG
>NZ_RFLX01000122.1 GCF_003696345.1 Teichococcus wenyumeiae
ACATGGCCTTCGTCGGCCCCCGCCCCGAACGCCCCGCCTTTGTCGAGGAACTCGGCCGCATCATCCCCCGCTACCACGACCGCGCCTGCGTCAAGCCCGGCATCACCGGTTGGGCACAGGTCAACTACCCCTACGGCGCCTCCGTCGAGGACGCCCGCATGAAGCTCGCCTACGACCTCTACTACGTCCGCCGCCGCTCCCTCTTCCTCGACCTCCTCATCCTCGTCGCCACCATCCGCGTCGTTCTCCTCCAGGAAGGCGCGCGGTGATACCCGCCGTCTCGCCCGTCCTCTACGCTGGTTGCGCGGCCGCTTGCCTGGCCTGGAGCATGCTGGTGCTGGCGGCCGGGCGTGGACGGCATGCGCTGCTGCCGGCGGCCACCTGCTTCCTGATCGCGGCCTGGGCCGCCGCCGTCGCCTTGATGCCGGAGGCACCGCTCGCCTGGCCCCCCGGCGGGCTGGAAGTCCTGCGCAACGCCTTCTGGTTCCTGCTGCTGCTGGCGCTTGGCCGCCGCGTGGGCGGCGCGCAGGCACGGCCGCTGCTGCGGCGCTTCGCCCTGGCGGGCGGCATCGCCGTCCTGCTGGCCTTCGCCACGCTTTCGGCGCCGGTGGCGCAGGCCCTCACAACCAACCTGCTTGGCTCGCCCATCGTGCTCGCCCGCCTGGCGCTGGTGCTGCTGGTGGTGCTTCTGGCAGAAAATCTCTACCGGAATGCCGATGACGGCATCCGCTGGCATGTGGTGCTGCCCTGCGTCGCGCTGGGCGGCCTCGCGGCCTTCGACGTTATTCTCTACGCCCATGCGGCGCTGACCCACGAGCTTTCGCCCATCCTGGCCGATGCGCGTGCGGTGCTGGCGGCCCTGGCCGCGCCGCTGCTGGCGCTGGGCGCCATGCGCGACCGCCGCTGGCGTCGCAATCCGTCGGTCTCGCGCCAAGTGGTCTTTCATGGCGCCACGCTGCTGGTGGCCGGCGCTTTCCTGCTGGCCGTGGGCGCCGCCGGAGAGGCGCTGCGTCATCTCGGTGCCGACTGGGCCCGCGCGGCGGAGATCGGCCTCTGGGCCGGCACCGCCATGGCGCTGGCCGTGGCGCTTTCCGCCCGCTCCGTGCGCTCTCTCCTGCGGCGGACGGTGGTCGATCATTTCTTCACGGCGCGCTACGACTATCGCCAGGAATGGCTGCGCTGCGTCACCACCCTTTCTGCCCCCGACGTGGCGCCATCGCTGCGTGCCATCCGCGCCATCGCCGATGCCGCCGACAGTCCGGCCGGCGCGCTGCTGCTGCGGGAAGGTGCCGAAGCCGGCTTCCATTGGGCCGGCTCCTGGAACATGCCGGGAGAACCCGTCTCGCTGGCCGACGACCACCCGCTGATTCTGGAATTGCGCGGCGGCAGCTGGATCGTTCCGCTGGCCGAGCAGGATGCGCCGGAACTGCGGCAGGCTTTCGGGCAGGTCTGGCTGGCCGTGCCGCTGGCGCATCACCGGGACGGGCTGCTGGGCCTGGTGCTGCTGGCGCCGCCACGTGTCCCCCTGCCGCTGGATGGCGAGGTCTTCGACCTGCTGCGCAGCCTTGGGCGCGAGGTCGCCATGTTCCTGGCCGAGCGCCGCGCCGCCGAGCGGCTGGCGGAGCAGCAACAATTGCAGGACCACGCCCAGCGCTTCGCCTTCGTGGCCCATGACGTCAAGACAGTGGCAAGCCAGCTGACGCTATTGCTGGCCAATGCCGAGCACAACATTCAGGACCCGGAGTTCCAGCGCGACATGCTGCTCACCGTGCGCGCCTCGGCGACGCGCATCAACACGCTCATCGCCCGCCTGCGCCAGCCCGAGGGCGCCGAGATTGACACCACCGCCATCGAGCCGCTGGCGCGGCTGCGGGAGCTTGCGGCCCGCAGCGCGCATCCGGTGCAACTGGAGCATGACGACCGCACGCCGCTGCGTGTCTCCATGGCTGCGGAAGCCTTCGATGCCGCCATCACGCATCTGCTCTCCAATGCCGCCGAGGCTTCCCAGCCCGGCGAGCCGGTGCGGCTGCGCCTGCAGCACGGGCAGCAGCGGGTGGTGGTGGAAGTCATCGACCGTGGCTGTGGCATGACGCCCGAATTCATTCGTGACCACCTGTTCCGCCCGCTGGCGACCGATAAGCCGCGCGGCAGCGGCATCGGTGCCTGGCAGGCGCGCGAGCTGCTGCGCCGCGCCGGCGGAGAACTGGCCGTCCATAGCCGCCCTGGGGAGGGTACCACCATGCGCATGACGCTGCCCGCCTGCCGCGACCCCCGCAACGACGCGTCCTATTCGGCGCCCCATTCTGCAGAGGCCGCACTGCCATGAGTCGCCCGAAGTTGCTGATCGTCGAGGATGACGCGGCACTTAGCGCCCAGTACCGCTGGGCTTTTCCGAACTGCCGCGTGCTGCTGGCCGCCAACCGGCGGGAAGCCGAGCAGGTTGCGCGGGCCGAGCAGCCGACGGCTGTGCTGCTGGACCTCGGCCTGCCGCCGGATGCCGAAGGTGTCAGCGAGGGTTTCGCGACCCTGGCCGAGTTGAACCGCATCTCTCCCGGCATGCCGATCATCGTGGCCTCGGGCCAGGGTCAGCGGGAGCACACGCTGCGGGCGATCGGGCTTGGCGCCTATGACTTCTGCGAGAAGCCGGTCGACCTGGC
>NZ_RFLX01000123.1 GCF_003696345.1 Teichococcus wenyumeiae
TGGTGGCAAGCGGCTTACCTCGCGCCAGTGGACCCGCTGCTGCCGGGGCGCTTTGCCCAGGAGGCCTGTGCCAGCCTGCCAGGACTATCCGGTACGACAGCAGACGCGGCACCCGTGGACGGCGTTCTTGCGGCGGTGGGCTTGCAGCGGCTGCGGCTGCATCACGACCAGCAAGTACCGGAGTGGACAGCAGCGTTGTAAGCCGCCGCCACGCGGGATCCGCAAATGCCCGATAGGCAGACGCCATGGCGAAGCAGGAAATGAAGGCCACCACCGCTAATCCTGGCCGCCGGAGCGGCACCGGGGCTTCGCCCACTCTAGACTTAATCGCTAGCGAGGCGGCGGTGGCCAACCCCAGCCATTTCACGCTCCGCCAATACGGCGGCCCGCGGGCGGCTAAGCCCACTCCGGAATCAAAGTCCAGAAAAATGGCTAGTGCGAGCCCGGATTTGGCTGACTTCCGGAGCTCGTTCAAGGCCCCCGATTCAAGGAGGCCCGCATGGGCGACGTTCCCCCGGTTGGCTTTGACCGCTTCCCCAAACAAGGGTCGTGGCTCGGCAGGCGGGTTGAGGTCTGCTTCGACTACGACACGTCGCGCACTATCGGCGGGACGATCATCCGCGAGGATGAGGAAGCGCCCGGCCTGATGCTGATCCACCTGGATGACGGCCGCGTGGTGCGGAGCGTGGAGTGCCAGTACGCGCTTCGGCCGGCCATCCCCAACGATGCGAAGCATTAGATCTGGCAGGCGTCCGCATTGCCGTCCCAAAACCTGTATCCTTGGTCTGGCAGAACTCTGCCACTTCACAACTCATAAGGTTTTGACAGATGACTATGCATTCTGAGGCGACCACGAGCGGTATCCACGTCGGCTACGCCCGGGTCTCCACAGATGACCAGCGCCTAGAATTGCAGACTGATGCGCTGGTGAAGGCGGGCATGCTGCCAAGCGAGATCTTCACCGACAAGGCGTCCGGGGCAACGACCGACCGGCCTGGCTTCATCGACTGCTTCCGGGCGCTTCGCGAGGGCGATACGCTGGTCGTCTGGAAGCTGGATCGGCTGGGCCGCAACCTGTCCCAGCTGCTGCAGACGGCAGAGCGGCTGGAGAAGAAGGGCGTGCGGCTCAAGGTGGTGACCGAGGCCATCGACACCAGCACGCCCATGGGGCGCTTCATGTTCAACGTCATGGGGTCATTCGCGCAGCTGGAGCGCGAGATGATCCAGGAGCGCACGCTGGCCGGCCTGGCCGCAGCACGCGAGCGCGGCCGGATCGGCGGCCGCAGGCCAGTGATGACGCCGGAGCTGCTGGAGCAGGCACAGCACCTGGTGCTGGACGAAGCCGCCGGCGGAGAAGGCCTCTCCGTCGCCCAGGCGGCCAAGCGCCTGAAGATCAGCAAGACAACCCTGTATCGCGAGTTGAGCGCCGCACAGGCGCAGGAGGGAGCCAATGACCTCGCAGCTTGATCAACAGAAGTCTGCCGTGCCCGACGATGTGCGCCGGTTGGTGATCGCTGCCCGCAATGTGGCCTTCGGTGACCCTACCGACCCGGAGGCCCTGAAGGAACTGGACAAGGCCTCCGAAGCCTTTGCCGATCGCCTGCCCTGGCAGGACGAGCCGGAGGAAGTCGCCCATGGATGACCAGCAAGTGGCCCTCGCCGGATCTCCCGGCCGCCTGGATGGCGGCACTCGGGCTATGCCCACTGCAGACTTAAGCGCTACCGAGACGGCGAGGACCGACGTGAAGGTAATCGCCGCCCCTGCCCGCGTCCAGCTTCGCCGGCTGAAAGGCTGGCGGATGCCGGAGAACACGGTGAAGGTCTGCCGGCCCAGCGTCTTCGGCAATCCATGGCGTGTCCAGGACATCCTGGCAGCAGACATGGAGAACAACCGGCACACATCATTGGAGGAGGCACAGAGCGCCGCCGTTGAGAGCTATGAGGCATGGCTCAAGGGTGACGACTTCAGCGGAATGCCGCCCGCCAGTCTTGCCGACAGAGGCGCCCTGCTGCGGGCGCTCCCTTCCCTGCGCAGCAAGAACCTCGCCTGCTGGTGCCGATTGGACCAGCCCTGCCACGCCGACGTCCTGCTGGAGATGGCCAATGCCTGACCCTCAAACGGCCGTCTTTGTTGCCTTGGTTCAGTTGAAACTTCGTGGCCAATGAGCCTCCGGCGGGTGAAGTGCCCCTGGGAGATCGCCACGACTGTGCCCCTCGGCCGGCAATAGCGGACCCGGGCGTCATCAACACGATAAGTCTCGGCCACTCGCGTCATCACTAACGTCGACCATAATGTTGGCTCGAAGCTCCCCACCTGAAGGCGAGGCAGCACAGCATCGGCACGTTGGGAAGAAGGGCTCTCAGGCCGCGCTTATGGATGAGCGATGCAGATGGCTTGTCAGGACTGGCACCGTTCTGTCGGCACGGTCCCGCCAGTGTTGCCCCCTGTGGTAGCGGC
>NZ_RFLX01000124.1 GCF_003696345.1 Teichococcus wenyumeiae
CCTCGCCAGGTACAAAGCAGCGGTGAGGCCGGCTGGGCCGCCCCCTACAACAAGGCAGTCCAGCACGTCTTCGCCCGATCCTACCATGGTGATAGCTCCGCGATCTTCTCGTTGACATGAGTTAAGCAGACGCGACGCTGGGAACCATCTCCTACCTTCATCATCGTCTGCTTCTCTTGGGCCTCAAGTGGCGGAGCTGATGTATCCTGCGCAAGCTGAACATGATGGGAGGAAGCGAGTTGCGGCCGCCTATGGCCGAATTGAGCAGGCTGCTGTCGCAATGAGCGTCTAGCGCCGATTCCGGCCGACGAGGCTTAATCCCGAGCGAGAGCATCCGCCCCCCGCCTCTACTCTCCCCGGCGACGTTAACTGGAAACCTGCCCTGTCCCGAGCAACCGGCATATTCAGCCTGCTTCGGGCGCCTCAGCGTTTTGCCGTTTTTGCGGCCATCTTGGCCGAGGGGTTTCCGTCCCTTGGTTTCGCCCGTGGCGCCCATTCATGGCTCGATGTTCAGGTGCCGGGAGGCCTCTGGCCCCTGCCCGCCACGGTGCATTTCCGCGACAAGGGCCAGCGCCGCCTTGTCCACCTCGTCCAGCCGGACCGCGTGCCGCAGGTAGTCGGTCCAGGAATCCACGGCCCAAAGCTCAGTGAAGTAATCGGGCCGGGCAAGATCGCGGTAGAGCCTCCAGCCAGCCGCACCCGCTCGCAGGCGGACCTCCCGGACGTGCCTCATTGCTGCCAGGAAGGCGTCCAGATCACCGGGATCGACCTGGTAGCGGACCACCTCGAGCACCCGCCCTGAGTTGTTGTGCAGCAGCTCCTTCAGAGCAGACGCCGGCGCCTCGGGCGTGGGCATGGTAGCGGCTGCCCGGCCCCGCCGTGCCTTGACCCGATGAGCCATGTCCTGCGCGAAGTTCACCAGGCGCCAGGGCCGTGCGGCCACCGCGGCGACGGCGCCGCTGCCGGCACAGAGGGCCAGGGCGGTCGGCACGCCCACTTTGGTCCCCACCCATCCCCACAGGAGCGACCCCACAGCCAGAGCGCCGAAAAATGCGAGGTGATAGACGCCAAGGGCCCGGGCACGGACCCAGGCCGGAGCAGTCATCTGCGCGGCAGCACCCAGGGTGCTGCCTGCGGCGAGCCAGGCTGCGCCGAAGATCAGGACGGCAACGGCCGCAGGCGCCCAGTGCCGGGAGAGCCCGAGCAACGCCATGGCTGCGTAGGCCAGCAGAGAGGCGAAGAACACCAGCCGCCCCTGCGACAGGCGGTCCCTGATCATGGGGAGTACCGTCCCTGCAGCCACTGCGCCGAAGCCAGCCACACCTAGCATCAACCCAAAGGCCGCCGGACCCAGGCCGAGCCCTTCCCGGATCACCAGTGGCATCAGTGCCCACACAGCCGAGGCGAAAAAGAAAAAGGCGCAGGCACGCAGGATCGCCGCACGCATGGCTGGTACGGCGATGGCGAAGCGCAGCCCGGCGCGCACCGCGGACGGAAGGCGCTCCGGCGGAAGGTGGGAGCGGCGCTGCGCAGGGCGGCGCCAGGCGATCAGCGCCCAGAGCAGGGCCAGGAAGCCGACGGCATTCAAGGCAAAGGCTGCGGTCGGACCTGCCGCCGCCATCACGAAGCCGCCGAGCGCCGGCCCCAATGCGCGTGCCAGATTGAAGCCCACGCCATTCAGGGCGACCGCCTGCACAAGGTCATCGTGCGGTACCAGCTCGGGTGTCGCCGCTGCCCAGGCGGGGAAGATCACGGCGGTACCCATGCCGATCGCGACGGTCAGGACCAGCAGGCCCCAGGGGTCCAGCAGGCCAAGGACCGCCAGTACGGCGAGGAGCAAACCGACCGCGGCGATCCAGATCTGCGCCTCGATGAGGGTGGCACGCCGGTCAAGGATATCGGCCAATGCGCCGCCGGGCAGGGCGAACAGGAAGACAGGTAGCATGGCGGCCGCTTGCACCAGGCTGACCATGACAGGCGAGGGAGCGAGCGAGGTCATCAGCCAACCGGCGCCGGTGTTCTGGATCCAGAGCCCAGTGTTGCTGGCGAGGTTGGCGATCCAAAGCGCTCGGAATGCCGAATGGCGAAGCGGAGCAAAAGCAACGACGGGAGATGATGACATGGGACGCCTGGGGCGGGAGGTCTGGTGGCCTGCAGGCCTGCTCGTCCACCCGGGGGTATATACGTGTCGGCATTGTCACGTTGTTTGATGGCCAGACGAGTTTGACCGCAGGACGGAGCTTGCGCGACGTCACGCCGCCATCTGGACACAC
>NZ_RFLX01000125.1 GCF_003696345.1 Teichococcus wenyumeiae
CGCGCAGACCACGAACAGAAGCAAGATCCGCGACCGGACGACATCTGCGTTGACCATCCACCGCCCAATGACAGAAGGCGTCCAACTGATCGCGCGGCGCGAGGGGGCGGCTGCCCCGCATAGCCCAGCGGCGGCTGCCCGCCGTGCGATGCGCCATCCTCGACCGGCTGTTCGCGCATCTCACCGCACCGATCCGATGTCCGCACTGCCGACGCAGGTTTCTGCCGCCTCGATCTAAAATGCCCAGGTAGTGCTAGACGTCGGCCCAGCCATCGCCCAGATCAGCCACCACGCGGAGCGAGGTCGCGCCGACGATCTCATCCAGCGAACAGGACCAGGTGCCGCCCTTGCCGGTGATCTCGACCGCTCAGCCTGACGGGTCCGGCTTGGGCTCGGTCGTCGGCGGCGGCAGGGCGGCGTGGGGCGCAGCGCGGCCACCTCCGCCCTCAGCGCCTCCACCTGCCGCATCAAGGGCAGCACGGCCTCGGCCACGATGGCCCGGCCTGTGTGGCGTGACGGTCAGCCGCCGCTTCGGCCTGCGCGTTGAGCGCAGCCAGCGTCTTCGCGGCAAAAGTGGTTGCCATCGGGGGTATTCCAGATTGTCGGGGTGGATCGATTTCGGCATAAACTGATCCCAGGTCAGTATCCCGGGATGGTCCGTGCCAAATCAGCCGTCGCAGATCCTCTTTGAGGACGAGAATCTTCTAGTGCGCGCGGTCTCTGGCGACAGGACAAAGGCCGCCGTGTCTTTCGCATCGCTGCGTGAGCGGAAGCAGGGATTTGGCGAGGCGTATTTCACGCGGACCAATACCCCTGCCGTTTACTTCATTTCGAAGGCCGATAACTGGTATCTGACGCCATCGACCATGGCGGGCTGTGCTGTCGCGAGGACGTATCTAGATCGCCTCGGATTTGGCGCAGTCTTCACCTACGGCACCTCCATGGGGGCATACGGTGCCGCGATGTGCTCCACCGCGATACAGGCGGACAGCTGCCTGCTGCTTGCGCCTCAGTGGTCCGCAAATCCTGCCGCGCCACCATATGAAGAGCGATGGAAGGGCGAAGCGCGCTCAGTCGATTTCTCAACTGAGAATTTGGCAGTCCAGATTTCACTATCAGCGCAAAAATGGATCATTGCGGATCTGAGATCGCCGGATGCCAAGCATGCTATTTTTTTTAACAGAGTTCCAAAATCCGAAATAATTAATATGCCTTTCGGTGGGCATTTTATTCCTGCATTTCTGCAAGAATGCGGCGCATTGAAAGCCATATTAGATCACGCCTATTCTGCGACACTTTCCTCAGAAGTCGCTCGGCGCCTTGCGCGACCGAACAGAATGAAAAGCTCTTTCTATTGGGAAACCATAGGGCGAAGCGCGTTCGAAAATGAGAAGCGCTTTGGCACAAATAGTCTTGGTAGGCGCAGCATTCCCTTCATGCGGCACGCTCACGCGATAGCGCCGAAAAACGAGCGAATTGGTCTTAGCCTAGCTCATTTCCTGATCGATGCCGGGCGGGCAGATGAGGCTCTTGCCATTTTCAAACTTGTCGCAGACTTAGATCTCGGAAATCATCGGGCGTGGCGGGGAATTAGTCGTTGCCACACAAAGCTGCGCAATTTTAGTCAGGCCGTTGCAGCTGCTCGGTTTGCTGCTGCGCTAGCTCCTGAAAGCGAAGACCTGAAACGCGTCCTAGCGCGAACATTATCTGAAGTCAGGCAATACGACGCGGCCATAACGGTTTTGGTAGGCGAAAATCTGACAAGCTCAAGTAAGGACAGCGACGCACTGATGAAAATCATTGTTCAGAAGCGGGATGCTGAGATCGCAAGATCGTCAAGCATGCGTGGCAAGCCTCAATAAACCGCAACGGCGAACAAAAATCTTGGGGTTCCGTTGCAAGTTTGCCGCGCCTCCCCGAGCAGGTACAATCCTTGGTATGGCGAAACGGCGGCGAGTGGCCTCAGTGAGGCCGAATGAGTCCTTCAAGGGGCGACAGTTCACCGTCGAGGTGATCCTCTGGGCGGTCCGATGGTACCTGATGTTCCCGATCAGCGACCGCGATCTCGAACTTATGCTTCAGGACCGCGGCGTCGAGATCGCGCACACCACTCTCTTCCGCTGGGTCCAGACCTAATCGCCAAGGACCGAGAAACGGATTCGGACGCCTTCTGTCATTGGGCGGTGGATGGTCAACGCAGATGTCGTCCGGTCGCGGATCTTGCTTCTGTTCGTGGTCTGCGCG
>NZ_RFLX01000126.1 GCF_003696345.1 Teichococcus wenyumeiae
ATCCGCGGCTCTTTCCGTCGGGCCATAGGGGGTCTCCTTCTTCCCTACTATGCCCCGCCACACACGAAATTCCTGACAGTCCCCACCGGGGGCGGCCTGAACTCCAAGCCGCACATGGCCCCGGACGGGCAGGGTCGTCCACTTGTCATGCGGCTCTCCAAAGGTCAGATGAGCGATCGCTGCCGTCAGGCCCTGACCGCCCGCGGCACCGAAGCCTGTATGCCGTCACGCCGTGGCCGCAAGCGGCGCATCCCGCATGACAGGAAGCTCTAGCGCCAGCGGCGCCGCATCGAAAACATGTTCGGCAGGCTCAAGGGTTCGCGGCACTGCCTTGGACCGCCGCATCGCCATGCGCTATGGCCGATGCGCCCACACCTTCATGTCTGCCATCTGCCTCGCAGCCACTGTCCTCTCCTGGATCAATGAGGCCTGAACCTAATCAGGGTCCACATCAGGCGCTTCAACCTAGTCTCGACAGGCCGTTGGAATAGCAGCTGCCCCGCCAGCCACCCTTTTATCCCGATCTCGTGTCCAACCAGCCTCCAATAAAGACTTATCTAGTCTAATTTAGGGCCATACATCTATCCATAGAGGATAAGAACCCGAATCCTTTACCTCTTGACCTTCTACCAATCATGGTCGAGTTGCACAGTGTCAGAAAGGAGAAGATCAATGTATGGCGGGGAAGAAATGAATATCACCTCCATGATTTCGGAGCGAGAGGCTGAACGGTATTTACTGCATTCGCGGCATCTGAACGAACAGATGGTGCGCATGTTGAAGGCGATTGGCTATGACGTCGGCTTCAAGCGCGGACAGGGCCCCTATCTCTATGATCGCGAGGACCAGCAGTATCTTGATCTTCTGAGCGGGTTCGGCGTTTTCGCGCTTGGTCGCAATCATGCCGCAGTACGCAAAGCTCTCAAGGCTGTCCTTGATGCCGATCTCCCTAATCTTGTTCAGATGGATGTCTCTATCCTTGCCGGGATACTTGCTGAGCGACTGCTACGTTATGCGCCTTATCTCGGCAATGCTTTCTTTGCCAATTCTGGTGCGGAGGCAGTGGAAGCGGCGATCAAGTTCGCACGAGGCGCGACGGGCAGGCCGGGCATAGTTTTTGCCGAGCACGCCTTCCACGGACTGACTTATGGAGCCCTATCCTTAAATGGAGACACCAACTTTCGAGCCGGCTTCGAGCCGATGTTGCCTGACTGCGTGGCGGTGCCATTCGATAACTTGGGTGCCCTTGAACAGGTGCTCTCCACACGCGGCATGGCAGCCTTTATTGTTGAGCCAATCCAGGGAAAAGGAGTCCATATACCTTCTGATGGCTACTTGGCAGCCGCTGCGACTCTCTGCAAAAAATATGGCACTCTCCTCGTCGCAGACGAAATTCAAACTGGACTGGGCCGGACAGGCCGCTTTCTAGCAGTCGAACACTGGGGCGTGGAGCCCGATATGGTACTTCTCGCCAAAGCTCTCTCGGGCGGGCACATACCGGTCGGGGCGGTGCTCACACGCAAATGGATCTTTGACAAGATCTTCAACCGGATGGATCGTGCTGTGGTGCACGGCTCAACGTTCTCAAAGAACGACCTTGCCATGGCGGCCGGGCTAGCGACGCTTGAAGCACTCGAGGCAGAAGATTGCATTGGAAACGCCGCTCGTCAGGGCGAGCGGTTGCTTGCTTTCTTCAAAGGCATGATTGGGCGCCATGAGTTCGTAAAGGATGTTCGCGGCAAAGGACTGATGATCGGCATTGAGTTCGGTCGGCCACAGTCCATGAAGCTAAGAGCTGCATGGAATATGATCGAGGCAGTGAACGTTGGTCTCTTTTGCCAGCTAATCACTCTGCCCTTGTTCAAGGAGCATAAGATCCTCAGCCAGGTTTCTGGCCATGCGAGCCACACTATCAAGCTACTCCCGCCTTTAGTTATCTCGGACGCCGATTGTGACTGGATCGAGCGTGCTTTCGAGGCAGCAGTATCCGACAGCCATCGCGTTCCGGGCGCCGCATGGTCTCTAGGGAAGGCGCTTGCAGGTCATGCGATGAAAGCCAGCTAGGAAGCCAGGTTCAGGCCTCATTGATCCGGAAGAGGGCGGCGGCTGCGAGGCAGATGGCGGACATGAAGGTGTGGGCGCAGCGGCCATAG
>NZ_RFLX01000127.1 GCF_003696345.1 Teichococcus wenyumeiae
CAACTGCTGCAAAGCCAGTCGGGTTGATCGACGAGGATCAGCTCTCTAATTGCGCCTTGCTCGACGAACCAGCCTTTCACAGCGCGGATCCTCCCCGATTCCCATTTGGATCGTCGGCAGTGCGGAGAAGAAATCAACAATGGCGCCGCCCGTTCCTCCCGAGCGAGCAGGCGCGGCGTTCGGTGACTTGAGGCTTCCGCTAATCAGGAGTGAGGTGGGCAGGACGCCGATCGTCAGACGCTTTGATTCCGTCCGCAGGCGGATCTGCACACGTTCACGCTTCAGGTCCACGGTGCCCTGGCCCTGTGTCACCGCGTCCTCCGTCTCGAGCAGCAATGCCCGGGTGGACAGCGTGCCACGCCGCAACTCCATATCTGCCAAAAAGCACTCGACCCGTGTGCGCTGCTCACCGCCCAGGGTGGTGAGCAAGGCGCTGCCAAGGCGTAGGCCTGCCAGGTCCACCAGGAGCTTGCTCAGGTCGCCATCCACCATGGAGAGGGTCAATCCGCCATCTCCGTTCCCCAGGATCTCCGCCAGCGAACGGCCAGTGCCTTCGACACGAGCCGCCCCGCTCAGCACCCCTTTGCCCTGATGACGGCCTGTCGCCAGCATGAGCCGCGCAAGGTCTAGACGATCGAAGCGGATGGTCCCCCGCCCCCTCACCACCTCCTCCGCTTCAAGCAACAGCTGGATGTCGCCGCTGATCCGCCCCTTCCCGACTTTGAAGCTCAGGGGGCGCAGGGCGACGGCGCCGTCCACAATTTCCAGGCGCATGGTCAGATCGTCGAACGGCGTGGAGCGCCCCTTGATGCTCTCGGCCCGGTAGACGAGGTCCGTATCGGCCCTTCTCAGCCGCTGCATGTCGATTGGCCGTCTTGGCAGCACCCGGGAGCTTGACCGTTCCGCCTGGCTGACCTGCTCAGCCCGCTCTTGCTGCTCCGGGGTCTGACCAGGTGTGCCGGGCGGGCCCGGCTCACCAGTGATCAGGCTGGCGATGTCACGGAGATCGGCACTGCGGGACGAGAGATCGGCCGTAATCAACGGCCGTTCGCGCCCGCTGACGACCGTCAGCGTACCCTGGACGTCGCTCTTCCCCATTCGCCCGGTAATGCCGTCGAACTGGAACCGATTCTCCAGATAGTTCAGCGTCCCACGGAGATCATAGGGGGGAGTGTGCGACAAGCTAACCCCTATGAGCCGGTTCAACAGCGCCATGTCCGGGCCGCTGATGGAGAGATCGAGGGCGGCAGAACGAGGCTTCAGGGGCTGTTGCACAAGGCCCTTTGCCGAGGCCTGTGTGCGCCCGTTCGTGAGGTCCAGCTCAAACGACCAGGAGGCCGACGGCTCGTACCGGTCCCGGCCACCGCCTGCCAGAAGGGTGGCGAGGGTGGGCTCGCCGGCGTAGGTGCCGCGCGCCTCGGCACGGATCGCGTTCGGCCCTAGATCCGAACCATCAACGGTTTCAGTCTTAAGCTCGAGCTCTGCTTGAAGGTCAGCAAGCGAGACCCGCGCTTGGCCATCCTGAATACGAAGGGGACCGATCTTCGAACCGGCCAGATTGTCGAGCAGGCCGGTGCCAAACTCCGAACCGTAGTTCTTGCGGCCATCCGGCAAGGCGACAAGGCGGAGCACCGGCCGGGTCAGCTCGATGGAAGGGATGACGATCTCCCTCCGTCGTACATAAGCGCCGATCCCCCACTGCACTTCGAGCTGGCTGAGACGGAGCAGCGGCTCCTCCCGGGTTGGAAAGCCTGGCGGATTTCCGATTGATACGTCTTCCGCAGTGATCGTCAGCGGGCTCACCGGGCGAAGGACGATCCGGCCGATGGCGACCGGCCGCCCGAGGACGGCTGAGGCCTGCCGCGCAACGAGAGGCCCCAGCCAGAGCGGGGAGGACAGGGTGGCGGCCGTGAGAAGGCAAGCCGAGGCGATGCCAGCCCAGAGCAGCCATCGTAGGATGTGCGGTCCGGTCATGCCATCCAACTCGCCCGATCGGCGCTGTCGCTCTGCAAACGGCAAGAGTGGAAGAAGCGCGCTAGT
>NZ_RFLX01000128.1 GCF_003696345.1 Teichococcus wenyumeiae
ATTTGGGATCTGCCGCGGCCTTGCCCTCGAACACCACGGCCTCCGCAACGTCGATCACGCGGACGCTGATCTCCTTGAGCGAGACATCCAGCGCGACATACTGCTCCATGGCGGCTCTCCCGATGCCAGTATTACGAGATGCGATCCTACGACCCCGGATCGGGAGAATGCCCGCCCCGATTACCCCATGTTTGAGAATGGGGCGGCGGAAGGCTGGCAAGGGATTTTTCGTGCCGGGCAGGAAGGCCCTTGCCCCGATGCGGGGCATCGGGGCAAGAACCTGACGCTTCCGGCGCGGAAAAGACCCGCTAGGCCGACCCGCGACCATTCTCAAACAGACTCTGAGCGAAATCAGCAGAAACCTCAAAGGTATAGGAGCAGTTTTCACGGGGTTACGGCTGGACGCCTATTCACAGCGGACGTCAGTCGCTCGCCATGCTCGCCTTATTGTCCCCCACCCATCTGTGTCACGCCTGGAGGGTACAGGACCGCTTTTCCATCTCCAGCCCGCGCCAGTAGAGGACGATGGGCCGGTTTGAGCCATCAACGTCTACCAGGGCCACCTTGCGGCGCATGGCTGGGTCTGGAGTTATCCATCTGGAGCCAACAGGTGGGGCTTTCTGCGACAAACTGCTGCCTCCTTGGAGTTCTCAGATTGAGAGCTCTACTCCTCTCGCCTGAGCCAGGCCTATGCCGATCTGCCGATGTGCCCACGCCCCGCCACCATCCGATCAGACCTTTGACGGGCTGGTAACTGCCGCCGACAAGGACGCCCCACTGGGCGCCCTTTTTCACGACAGATGATACGGGCGGATCAGCACTTCGGCCGGGATATGCCACTCGCTGAACAGCTTATAGGCCTGCTCCATCGTCAGCCCGCGCTTCCGGGCCAGGACTTCGGAGGCGCGGGACCGAGAGCCGAGGAGGCGAGCCAAGTCGGCTTGGGTGTAGCCGGCTTGCTCCATCCGGAAGCGCAGGGCCTCGATAGGGTCCGGCGCCTCGATCGGCCAGTGCTTGGCCTCATAGTTCTCGATCAGAGCCGACAGCACGTTAAAGCGATCGGCCTCCGGGGTACCAGGCGCCGGCTCGTTATCGAAATACTGCTCCACCTCGGCCAGAGCCCAGTCGTAATCGGCTTCGGTGGTGAGGGGACGGATGTTCATCACACGCTCTCCGGGTTGATAGCGTCGTATTCCTTGTGGGTGCCGACGAACTTAACCAGAACCCGCTGGTAGCCGTAGGACACTCTGCAGATCAGGCGAAACTTGTTACCGCTGATGTCGAAGATTACACGGTTGTCGGCCACGAAGTCGGCCGAGTTGAACATGGCCTTCACGTCAGCAGGGGTCTTCCACTCGGCCTTGCTGACCAGAGCGAACCAGACGCGAAGCGGGGTCTCGGCCTGTGGGTGCCGTTCCCAGAACTGCTTCAGCGTCCGCTTAGCGATGATCTGCATGAACAGGACATAGCCCGTTCCTGATTTGGGAACAAGAGGAATGTTCCCGTTACGGGAACGGCCTGATAAGGTTCCCCTTCGAGGGCGCCGAGGCCTGCCAAGGGGGTTTTCCCCAAAACGGGGGACCTCACCGCTTCCGAGCGGCATTGTTACGTTGTTTGATGACCAGGCGAGTTTGGTGGAGCGACGCAGCCTGCGTGGCCTTACACGGACGCCTGGACACACGTCTCCTGCCGCCAGATCCAGAAGGCCTTGTTGCGCGCACGGCGGTACTGGTCGGCGGTCATCAAGTGGGGACCTCGAATTACCCGTCGCTTCGCAGGTTTCGTGAACAGGGTTGTCGCCTCAGGCTGTGACGTGCCCCTGCTGACCCGACTGGGTCACCGGCTTTGGGCGGCGGGTACCGCTCTTCCTGGGCGCTGTGAGGTTATGCGGGCGCAGCTCGGGTGCTGAGCCAGGCGAGGCGGGCAAAGTTGTACGCCAAGTTGGCCATGCCGATCTTCACCT
>NZ_RFLX01000129.1 GCF_003696345.1 Teichococcus wenyumeiae
CGATCACCGCCCCGGTCGCGATGTCCAGCGCCGCGAACAGCGAAGTGGTGCCATGGCGGGTATAGTCATGCGTGCGCCGCTCCACCTGGCCTGGACGCAGCGGCAACAGCGGCTGGGTGCGGTCGAGTGCCTGGATCTGGGACTTCTCATCCACGCACAGCACCAGCGCGCGGTCCGGCGGTGCCAGGTAGAGCCCGACGATGTCGCGCACCTTCTCGACAAAGAGCGGGTCATTGGAGAGCTTGAAGGTCTCGCTCCGGTGCGGCTGCAGCCCGAAGGCCCGCCAGATGCGATGGATGGTCGATGGCGCATACCCGACGGCCCGCGCCATGGAGCGCAATGACCAATGCGTTGCACCTGGCGGCGTTGTTTCCAGCGTCAGCCGGATGGTATCGGCGATCGCGTCATCGCCGATCGTGCGCGGCGTGCCGGGTCTGGGCTCATCGAGCAGCCCGTCCAGGCGATGCACGGCGAAGCGGCGCCGCCACTTCGACACCGTGTTAGCGTCCGCGCCGACCTCAGCGCCAATCGTCTTGTTCTCCAGGCCCGAGGCGGCAGCCAACACAATGCGGGCCCGGCGCGCCATCGCCTGTCCGGTCTTGTGAGCCCGAGCCAGGGATTCCAGTTCCCGACGTTCGGCCTCACTCAGCCCAATCGTTACCGCCGGTTTGCCCATCGCGGCTCTTCCTACGATCACCCGTATAATCATAGGAATTTCGCGATCAGGACACTAGATTGGATGTGGCTCCCGCTGCCTCGTTGGATCGTAATTCCAGAGTGGGCGGTTCCGTCCGCAGCCCATCTTGGTTTGTTCTCCTTGGTGGCCGTGATAGCGGCGGTGCTCCTCGATCCGAGGCTGGGCGCGAATCCTCCATTTGTCCAACTTCAATCCCACGGCTTCGGGATGATGCAGGCGCACGCACGAAGAAAGGGCGCTGTCGTTTGAGGCAGCGCCCTGTTTCTCAGCGTGGGCGATTGGTGGGATTGTGGGTGGCGCCATCGGCGCGGGAGCCATGGCGGTCTTCTGTGCCCCAGCCGTCGCGGCGGCCGGGCTGGGCATCATCGCCAATACGGCAGGCGCCGCTCTCTTTGGCGCAGCGACGGTGGCGGGCGGCGCGGCCGGTGCCGCTGTGGGCGAAGTGGCCCACCTGGTGTGAGCCTGAAGCCTGCCGCCTCTGTACGCGACCCTCTGAAACGGGATCTGACCATGAACGATCTGAACAGCGCCTCCGCTCCTCTGTCGGATATGGAACTGGATGCTATCTCCGGCGGCGCGGGCTTCGGCGACGTCATCCTGGTCGTGATGGGTGCGGTTGTTGGAGCCACCTTTGGGATCGGGCCAAGCGCGGCGAAGAACCTCGCGGCTGAGGCGCTGCCGTTCCCGACCGGCCCTTTGCGATGGGCCCCGGACCTCTGGTGCCGCCCCGATAACACCCTGGCCTGAAGGACAGACCTAACGCCTGAACACCATCCCTCATCCCCCATTCCCCCCCCCGCAACCCCTCGCTCTCCACATGGAGGCGAGGGGTCTCGTTCGTCCGGCCTACGGCAAGGGAGACAGGCTGTAGCGACGTCCAGAGGCATCATGCGCGCCGGCTATGCTGAGGCCCAGGCGTGATGCCATCCGAACCCGCATCGGCCAGTGCCAAATCCGGGGCTAGGATGGCTGCGGCTGGGCGTGTGGCGGGCGTGCCGCCGGATGCAGCGGGAGAGCGAAGGGGGTGGTCCTGTGAAGAAGCAAAAGCGCCAACCGGCCCCACGCCGGAAGCCCGTGAAGGCCCCCAAGCCCCAGAAGTTGGGGGGCA
>NZ_RFLX01000013.1 GCF_003696345.1 Teichococcus wenyumeiae
GTCGGCTCGAAGCTCCCCGTCCGAGGGCGAAGCAGCACGGCATCGGCACGCTTGGGAAGAAGGGCATCCAGACAGCGCTTACGTTCAATTGCACGCAGCCGATGATGTTCTCGCCATGGCTGCGGCTTGGCGGCTGAAAGCCAGCCGCCAAGCCTGAACCTTGTCACGGGGTATTACCGGCAGCCGGCACTGCGCGGAGTACAAAGAGGCGGTGCGACGCGATGTCCACCATGCGGCGCATGCGTTCCAGCCACACCTTTTCTGCATCGGCCAAGCTGTGAAACGGGCCATGTAGCTCTTCAGTGCCAGCTTCTAAATCAGTGAAGCTGGTGTCGCGGAAGATTCCGCCCCAGACAACCCAAATCTCGCGACTGGCCAAGGGATCGTTCATCCTAGTCTCCTGATCATAGTCATGACGTTGACGCAGGCCATATCGCTCCGGACGTCAACGGCTGCAACGTATGCGGATCGTGACCCGACTGGCAGGGGGAGGAGCGACCTTCATCGATCGCATCCAGGTCGGTGCGTTACGCCAGCATACCAGCAGGGTCAGAAAGCCTGCTGCACACAGCGTGGCAACTAGCCCGCCGCCATCTGGCAAGGGCAGATCAGTTGCTGCCAAGAGGATGCCACTGACAAAAATGGCTAGGGGCCAGGGGCGACTGGTGTGCTGCATAGGAGTTCTTCCTCGTGTCCGGCTTTGCCGCCGATAGCGTAGATTATAGCAGCCGCAACTCACCGGCAAAGATTTTTCGCATAACTTTTTTATGCTGCTGCTGCGGATGATCATCCCCGAGCAAGACCAAAGCTAGTTCGGCTGTGGAACAAAGGGCGTTCGGGGTGTCGGTGAAAGGACGAGTCTGCCGCTTCCAATGCCTGACCACTGGAAAATTGAATTATCTTCGCAGACATCAACTTTAGGTTGATTTCTTCCTTCGAAGCCATTGGTGTTGCTCGTCCTTTCGCCGACACCCTTTTAAGGCCTTTGCTGTCACGGCCGGTTCTACCTTTCCGTTGTTCTCAAGCTTATGCGGGCGCTGTCCACAGGCCACCCGAGAAGAGTGTTGAAGAGTTTTAAAGTGAAGAAGTTACAAGGTTACCGCTCCAGAACTCGCAGCATAATCAGCTATTTACGGGGATATTTGTCGCCGTCGCGACGGGTAAGCGTCGGCTTGGCGCCGAGTCTCGGTCGCCTCCGGGACGAGTCTTTGTCCAGCAAAAGCCGAGTCTTTGTCGGCGTGGCGACGTCAGGCTCTAGTAGTGTCGGCGTGACGACGAGGCCGGCCATTGTGGATGACCAGATTGGCCCAGCTAACACCGTCTCCAGGGCCAGTGTCGGCGTCGCGACGAAGTGGTGTCGGCGTGACGACGAGTGCGACATCGGAAAAGCTCGTCGTGACGCCGACAGCTTGCAGCCAAGGCTGGCGCGCTGCTGCTCCCTCCTGCACAAAGATGCCCGTGGCGCTGCTCGCGGCGACACAGGGGCGGCCAGGATGGCGGACGCATGGACGAGCAACAGCAGGCCTTTCAGTTCGGACCGACCGACAGCCCGCTGGTGGGCAAGGTCAAAGGTGACCGCAACACCATGCGCTTCAACTTCTTCTCCCTGAGACGGGAGAAGGAGACGGAGCTACCTCGCTACGACGATGGCAAGACCTGGATTGAGGTAGTCGGCACCAAGCATGGCGTCGCCTCGATCTGGGACAAGGAATTGCTGGTTTATTCCGCGTCCTTGCTGGCCGACAAGATGAACCGGGGCGAGAAGCTGCAGCCTCGCATCACCTTCACGGCGCATGATTTTTTCCTGACCACCGGCAGCACGCCTGGCGGCTCGGCCTATGAGCGGCTCGAGGAATCCCTAGCGCGGCTGAAATCGACCTTCATCCGCACCAATATCGAGACGGGCGGAGAAGGTGAGGACCGCGGCTTCGGCTGGCTGGACGAATACAAGATCCTCTACCGCCGCGGTAAGGATGGCCAGAAGCACATGCGGGCGGTGGAGCTGACGCTTTGTGCTTGGCTGTTCCGCGCCATTGTGCAGGACAAGCACTTCCTGACCTACAGCCCGAAGTATTTCGAGCTGCCGCCGGTGGCCAAGCGCCTTTATGAGATCGCCCGCAGCGGCCCGCCGGGCGGCTTTCGCATGAATCTCAGCAAGCTGCGCAACCGGGTCGGCACCACGCAGGACCTGCGGCGCTTCAAGGCCGAGCTGGCGGCCTATTCCACGCATAAGCGCAGCCTGCCCGACTACGGCATCGCGCTGATCGATCCGCGCCTGCGGCGCGCGCTGGACAAGGGCTTCCCCAAGCCGACGGGGCAGACGCCATTGAAGGCCTGGATGGTGGCCTTCTATCCCACCACCAATATCAACAATGTCCAGCCGCTGGAGAGCATGCCCATGCTGGAAGAAGACGAGCCGGACCCGGCGGAAGCCAGCGAAACCCCGCTGCTGCCTGCCGCCTGAGCCAGCCCGTTCCCCGCCGGGAGGCAGCCTCTAAGGCCGCTGCACCCCGACGGAGCCGTCCCGGCGGAAGACCGCGCCGTGCTGCACCAGGATCTCCTGCACCTTGGCAAGGGTGCGGCTGGTGACGTTGCCCTCGCCCTCAATGCGACTGAGGGTATTGACCGAAATACCGGCCGCGCCCGCCAAGTCCCGCAGCGTCAGCCCGACCGCCGCACGAGCCATGCGGCACTGCGAGGCGGTGATCAGCATGGCCATGGCGCTCAGCGTCCCGGCGTGAGGTCGATCTCAATCTCTCGTACCTCCAGTGTCGGCGAAGTGCCGAGGCGCACGCGCACCCGGCCACCGCGTGCCAGGCGGCGGATCTCGCGCAGGCAGGCATCCTGGATGCGTTGCGCGATGCCGTCACCGAAATTCGCGATGCGGTCGCGGCTCACCTGGGCGCGCAGCCGAACGGCGGCCAAGCTGGCCGTGCTGCGGCGGTGATGGATCAGGCTGATAAGGGCGGCCATGAGGGGAATTTCCGGGCTGAAGGGGGCTTGGGGAGTCAGGCGTGGCGGAACAGGCAGCGCAGCAAGCCGCGCTGCGCCGTCTCGGCCAGCGTGGACAGGAAGCCGGCCGGCTGGGCCACGCGGCCGGCCATGGCAGGGCTGTGGCGGATTTCGGCCAGGAAGCGCATGGCGGCGGCGCGATAGGCGCGGCCGACCTCGGTGCCGGTCTCCAGGCTTACCGGGCGACCGGCGTTGGAGGCGCGCAGCACTGTCGGACTTTCCGGCACCACACCCAGCAGCGGCATGGCCAGGATGTCCTGAATGGCGGGCAGGGACAGCATCTCGCCACGCTTCACCCGCTCCTCGTTGTAGCGGGTGACGACCAGATGCTCCCGCACTGGCGTCAGGCCAGACTGGGCGCGGCGGGAACGGGCGGCGATATAGCCCATGATGCGGTCAGCATCCCGCACCGAGGTCACCTCGGGGTTGCAGACCACAATGGCATGGTCGGCGTGGTGCAGGGCCATCATGGCGCCGTGCTCGATGCCGGCGGGGCTGTCGCAGAGGATATAGTCGAAGGCCGGCGCGAGCAGGTTCATCACATGGTCGATGGCCTCCGGCGTCAGCGCCTCCTTGTCCGTAGTCTGGGAGGTGGCGAGGAGCTGCAGGTTCGGCACCCGCTTATCCCGCACCAGCGCCTGAGACAGGTTGGCCGTGCCATGCGCCACATGAAGGAAATCATAGACCACCCGCTTCTCCACCCCCATGACGAGATCGAGGTTCCGCAGGCCCATGTCGAAATCCACTACGCAGACGCGGTGGCCTTGCAGCGCCAGCGCGGCGCCGAAAGCGGCGGTGGTGGTCGTCTTGCCGACGCCGCCCTTGCCGGAGGTGACGGTGATAATGGTTGCGGACATCGGGTTTCTCCCTGAGGTCGGTGGTTCGGACAGGATCGGGGTCAGGGCAGGGGGGCGAAGCGCAGCGCGCCATCGTCCAGGCTGACCTGGGCCGGGCGCTTGGCCCAGCCGGGGGGAAAGTCCTCGGCGCCGAGGTAGAGACCGGCGATCGAGACCATTTCCGCGTCAAACGTTTTCGCAAAGATGCGGGCGTGAGGATCATCGCCTAGCCCCGCACTGGCGGCGCCACGCAAGGCGCCATAGACATGGATGCAGCCATCCGCCAGCAACTGCGCGCCGGGCGAGACGGAATGCAGCACGATCAGATCGGCCTCGGCGGCATAGATGCGCTGGCCGGAACGCACCGGTTCCTGGACGATCACCGGCGGGCGGCGGATGCGTTCGGCGGAGAGGTTCTGGCGCGGCTCAGGGTCCAGCACGCGGCCGAGGCCACTGGCCAGCGCCGCCTGCTCCACTTTAGCGTCGCCGGCGCGAAAGGCGGCGGGCACCAGGCCGCGCTGGCGCAGCAGCGCCACGGCCTCCGCCACCCGTGGCGCGGAGGCCGCAGGCAAGGCGGTGAGATCCAGGATGGCCGGGGCATGGCGGAACAGGCCCGCCATGGCCGCCAGGCGGGCGGAAAGCGCCCGGTCCAACTCCTGCACCGCCACATCGGCGATCTCGACCGTCAGAAAAGGATGCACCCGCCCGCGCAGCCGCAGCGGCGTCTCGCTGGCCTGGCGCCGCATGGCTGAAGGGGGCAGGGGTGTTGTCATCGATTAAACCGCCTTCTGTCGGTTTTCGCTGGCGCGTTTCGTGAACGCCGGCCTGGGCTATCCGCCTGCTGCGGACCTGTATGGGCTTACGTGCATCGGGAATTTTTCGCAAGATAAATCATGCGGCGTGCAACAGCCGTGGCGCGGTGGCCGTGGTCAGGCCATCCAGCCAAGCCAGGGCCTCAGCCATCCAGAGCCGGAACAGGGCCTGCCCGTCACGGAAAGGACCGTCCAGCCGCGCCTGCGCCACCGGCAGGCATTCGCCCCGTAGTTGCGCCAGCGCCAGGCGTTGTAACTGGGCGCGCAGGACGGGTTCCTCCTCCTGCGCCGGCAAGGGCAGGCCGGCAGCTTCTCGGAAGGCGGCGAAGCTGCAGCGCGGCAGGCCATCATCCTCCGGCAGGGACCCCAGGGGGCGCAGCCGTGTGCCATCCCAGGCCAGCAGGCGCAGGTCGTGCCGCGCCATGCCGGGCGGCACAATGAAGCCGGGTACCATGCCGGGCTGCAGCGCCAGTAGGCCACCCAGCCAGTCCAGTCCCGCCGAGAGCAGGGCCGGGCAGGGTATCAGGCTGGCGGAGGCCAGCAGGCGCGCTTCCCCCGCCGCCGCCTGCACAATGCGGGAGCCGCGCGTGGCATGGTCCAGACTCTCGCCCGTCAGCAGGACGGCGACATCGGGATGCCGGAACAGCGGATGCGCCGGCGGCTGCCGCGGCAGGCGGCCAGCCAGCAGCGCCACCAGCGCCTCCGCTTCCTGCAGCGGCAGTGGGTGGCGTAGGGGCGCGTCGAGTTCCAGCCGGGCTTCGCGGATGGCGGTCATGAGCCTGCCGCCTCCCGCGCCGCCAGCCGCCGCCGGCGTTCGGCCGCCGCCAGCGCCGCCTCCACCGCCGCCCGATCCGCTCCCACGCTGTGACGATGCAGCGCCAGCGGCGGCTCGTCATGCGGATCTTCCTCGATCAGCACGACTTCCGCCGGCCGGTCGGCCTGCACGGCGCCGAAGAGCCCCTCGCGATACTGCACCACCACGCGGGGCAGGGCGGCCGGGCGCAGCAGGTCTTCCAAGTGCGCCAGGGCCTGCTCGAATTCTTCCTCGCTTCCCTCGATCTGCACCAGGTCGAGAATCTCGCGGCCGTCCCGGACGAGGCTGGCCTCGCCGGGGCCACGACGGTTGATCTCCATCCGGCTTCTCCTGAAGTGGTAGCAACCAAGGCCGTGGTGACACGCCGCAAGACTCCTATCAACTGTTTTTCGCATAAGTGGCCGTTGACGCCGCGCGGCCCGGGCGGAGAATGGCTTTCTCCTTCTTGTGATTGTCCGCCATGCCGCATCCGAGCTTGCAGGATGGCCCGCTCGCCCGGGTCAACGCCTATGACCTGACCACCCCGGCGGGCCTGGCGTTGCTGCGCCGCTTCGATGCCCAGTTCCACCGCCTGCCGCAGGCGGCGCGTGAGGCCGCGCTGGCCGATCTGCAACTGGTGCTGCCGCTGGCGGACCGTGCCGAGGGCCTGCTGGTGCTGCCCGGTGGCGCCCTGGCTTGGCGCGACGGAGAGACGATTCTCCTGCCCGATCCTGGCTCTGCCACCGGCATCACCCAGGCTGCTCAACTTCGGCAGGCAACGCTGGCGGCGGGGGCCCTGATGGTCTGCCATGAGGCGGCGGGCCTGCGCATCGCCGGGGGTGCGTCCGGCATGCCGCAATCCGCCACCTTGCTGCCGCGGGCATCGGTCCTGGCGCCGCTGCTGCCGGCGCTGGCGGAATGGCGCGGACCGGCGGTGATCCACTGGCACGGCGAGGGCGCTGTGGTCTGGGAGATGGTGCCGGCGCCGCCGCCGCTGGCCCTGGCCGTCAGCCTTGTGGGCGAGCCTCTGCCCCCGGATGCCACCTTGCCGCGCTTTCTCTGGGCCATGGCAGGCGCGGATGAAAGCTACCAACTGCTATCCTCCGGCCTGTCGGCGCATCTCGACGAGATGCTGGCCAGCGAGATCAGCGACGCCCTGCGCTTCGCCCTGGTGGCGCAATGGACCGATGGGGGCGACAGCTTGGCCAGCCGCCTGGCCGATGGGCTGGCCCTGCTGCCCAGCGCCTTCGCGGCCGAGGCGGCGCAACCGGCGGGGTTGGCGGCACTGGCCGAATGGCCGCGGATGCGGGCCAGACTGGAGCCGGCGCAGGCGCTGATCGGCATCGCCGCCGCCGAGGCTGGCGGCCACTGGAACCTCATGCTGCGCCAAGCCTTCCTGGCCGCCCTGCGCGAAACGCTGCCCGCCGGCACCTGCCTGCTGGCCGAGGCTGCCCGCACGGAACCTGCGCCGCTGGATGATCTGGCGGCCGACCGGCTGGTCCGGGGTGCCGCGCCCGCCTTCGCGGCCCTGGCGCCCCTGGCGGCACAGGAGAAACCGCCGGCCTTGCTCCGCCAGGTGGGCGGCTTGGCTTTGCGCCTTGGCGTGCCGGTGCTGCTGGCGGTGCCGGACTGGGGGCTGTGCCACCTGCTGGACCCGGCGGGCACTTCCGGCTGCGGCAATGGCATGGGCTATGGCCTAGGCGCCGCCCTGGAACTCTTTGAGGACGAATAGGGGTCGGCACTGCCATCTGAGGCGCAAAGATCTCTTGCGAAAAATTCTTGCCTGCGGAATGCTGGCGCTGCCGCTCGCATCAAAAGGGACACGCGCGTGAAGATCTTGGTGGTGGACGATTACCCGACGATGCGCCGCATCGTGCGAAATCTTTTGGATCAGATCGGCTTCAAGGATGTGGAGGAAGCCGGCAATGGGGCCGAGGCGCTGGAGAAGATCAAGGTCTCCCGCTACGACATGGTGATCTCGGACTGGAACATGGAACCCATGACGGGCCTGGAGCTACTGAAGCATGTCCGTGCTGACGCGGCGCTGGCGAAGACGCCCTTCATCATGGTGACCGCGGAGAGCAAGACGGAAAACGTGATCGCTGCCAAGCAGGCCGGCGCTTCGCAGTACATCGTGAAGCCTTTCACGGCGGAAACGCTGAAGGCGAAAATCGCTTCCGTCGTGAACTGAGGGAGGTCGCGGTGACCGTGGCTCTCCCCGGGGCTTCCGCCGGAACGCCCCCAGGACCGGCTGCCCCCCAGCAGGGGCTGGCCCGCATTGCCGGCCATGTCGCCGCGATTTCCGGCGAGGTCGATCGGCTGCTCGGCCTGCCCTTCAGCGGCGCCGATGAAGACGACATGCTCGCCCGCGCCATCGCCGAGATGCGCGGCATGTCGAAGCTGCTGGCGGAAACGCGGGCCGAGATTGTCGGCCTGGCGCCGCCGCCCACAGGCCTTGGCGACACGCTAGACGCCGTGGTGGCGGAAACCGAGCAGGCCGCCATGGAGATCATGCGGCAGGCGGAGCGCGCCCAGGCGGCGGCGAAGCGGCTGCATGACGGCACCTCCACCGCAACCGCGGCCGACTTGGCCGAGGTGGATGATGCCGCGACCTGCATCCTGATGGCCTGCGCCTTCCAGGACATCACCGGCCAGCGCATCCGCAAGGTGCTCTCGGCGCTGCGCCATGTGGAAAGCCGCATCGCCACCCTGGTGGCGCTGATGGGCATCCGCCAGGAGGAAGCGCCGCAGCGCCTGGATGGCGCGGCCCCCGGTTCCGAGGCCGCGCTGCTGAATGGCCCCAGTTCCAGCGTCGAGGGCGGGCTGGGCCAGAACGCGGTGGACGACCTGTTCAACTGATGCGCCGGCCGCCTTTGCCCGCTAGGGCGGGTGGCCGGCTGGATTCCAGCCAGGAAGAATCTCATGGCGTTTTCGGTCGGCACTGATCTGGCGGCCCTGCTGACGGCGGCACCGCCGGATGCGGGCTCCCGCCGCGCGGCCGCATCTCCTGTCGCCACACCGGTGGCTCCGCCCGATTTCGCGGATCTGCTAACCGGCCTTGCGCAGGAGGATGGCGTCACCACCAATCCAGCCCTCACAGCGGGCCAGCCCACCATGCCGGCAGCGGCACAAGGCCCGCGCGGCTGCGCCGCCATGGCCACGGAATGGCCCTGGGCCAGCCTGGCCGCCGCAGCCGAGGAGACCGCCGCCCTGGCAGGCCAGTTCCAGCGCCCGTCCGCCGACACGGTGATGCCCGCCGGGGACGCCGCCCCACCCGAGGCTCCGTGGAGCGCTGAGCCAGACGAGCCGGCCCCAATACTCCTTCCGCCGGCAGTGCTGGTGGTGCAGGCGCCGTCTCATCCGCTGCCATCCTTCCCCTTGGCGCTGCCAGACTCTGAAGAGGCCGCCGCATCCTTGATGCGGCCCGCTCCCACTCCAGCGGTGGTGCCGGCTGCCGAACCCGGCATCCAGGCACCCGGCTCGTCTCTGGCCGAGGATATGGAACACCGGACGGCAGACACGCCGCCGGCACCAGACCCTGCTAAGGGTGCTCCCCCGGTTGAAGCCAGGAGATCTGAGGCAACGATGCCGGCCCTGATCGGCTTGAGCACGGATCGTCCGGCTTCGGCTCCGGCCGCCATGCCGGTGGGCATGAGCGCCTCACCCGCGGCGACATCCCCGGCGCCAGCGCCGCAGGCGGTGGAAGTGATCGCGGCTGAAGCTACGGTGGCCGCGATGGTGCCGGAACCGCTGAAGGCGGGCCCGCTGCCGCAGCGCCGCCCAGCCGAAGGGCGCAGGCCCCTGGGCCAGGACGCCATGACACCCGCATCGGGATCGGTGCGCGCTTCCCACCGCGACAACCCGCTGCCTCTTCCGGTTGAACTGACAGCCGCCCGCGACGCCGTGGTACCGGAAAGCCCGGCAGGGACGGAAACCTCGACCCTCCCGCCGCAACAGGGCCGTGTGGTGCCTGCTACCGAAGCCATCATGCGCATGGACCCGGTGGCCGAGGCCAAGGCTCCTGCCACAGAGGCCATGGCCCCGGCTCCCGCCGCGCCGGGATTCCGCGCCGAGGCCCCGCGCCAGGCCGCCCCGCCAGTTCCGGCGCGGCCGCATCTGCCGCCGGAAGCCGGGCAGCAACTGGCCCTCCGTGTTGTCACGGCGGCAGCGAACCGGGTGGAAAGCGTCTCGGTTGATCTGCGGCCGCCGGAACTTGGGCGGGTCGAGCTGCGGCTGACCTTTCACGACGGCACGGTCCAGGTCTCCATGGCGGCTGAACGTGGCGATACCTTCGAGGCTCTGCGCCAGGACCGCGTTCATCTGGAGCAGCAGATGCAGCAGGCCGGGCTCCAACTGAGCAGCGGCGGCCTGGACCTGCAGCATGGCCACCTGCCGCGCGAGGCGCCCGAGCCGCCCGCGACTCTGCCGGCCCCGACCGAGGGCGCGGCGGCAGCGGAGGACGAAGCGCCGCCATCGCGCCGGCCGCCTTCCGACAGCCTGATCGACCTCATCGCCTGACGAGACCCCCAGAGGAACCCAGCCATGGTCACCAGCACCAGCGCCATTGGCGCGGCCACCGGCACCGCCAGCGCCAACCCGACCACGCCCACCACCAGCCTCAGCAGCAGCAGCCAGGACTTCGACCGCTTCCTGAAGTTGCTGACAGCACAAATGAAGTATCAGGACCCGATGCAGCCGACGGACCCGACGCAGTTCGTGGCGCAGCTCGCTCAGTTCTCGCAGGTGGAGCAGCAGACCAAGAGCAACACCCTGCTGCAATCGATCCTGGAACAGGTCAGCGGCGCCGGCAGCCTGTCGCAGAACGCGGCGCTGATCGGCAAGAGCGTGCAGACCAGCGTCAGCAACATCACCCTTCCGGCCAGCGGCAATGCCGCGGCGGTGACGGTGAATATCTCCAGCGCCAGCACGCTGAAGAACCTGCGCATCGAGGTGCTGGACAGTGCCGGCAACGTGGCGCGCTCGGTGCTCGCCGCGAAGGGCGAGACCACCTTTACCTTCGACGGCAAGGATGGCAATGGCGCCCGCATGGCCGCCGGCAGCTATGCCCTGCGCGTGGTGGGAGAGGATGCCAACAACACGCGCCAAAGCGCTGGCACGGTCAGCAGCGCCGGGAAGATCACCGAAGTCCGCCGTGACAGCGCCGGCAGCTTCATGCTGGCCCTGGAGAACGGCAATGCCGTCTCGCTGGACGACATCGCTCGCCTGACCCAGTGAAGCAGCACCCGCCGCCTAGCTGTGCAGGAGGCGGGTGATCACCACGTCCCGCAGTCCTTCCTCGCGCACCTGCGCCAGACTGTCGTAAAGGCTGTCGCGAAGCATTGCGGGATCGGTCTGTCCGGCCCGCAACTCATTGCGCTCGGACATGGACATCAGCTTGCGCAGCACGGCCTGGCGCAGCAGCGGCGAGACATCCTTGAAGCCCTGTATCTCGGCACTTCTGGTCTCCAGCGTCACGGATACGACGACATAGCTCATCCGCCGGCCAGCGGCCGGCAGGTTCACCGTGAAATCGCCCAGTGCCAGGAATTCGTATTCCTTCTTTGCTGCTTCGGCCGCCAGGGCCGGCGCGGTCAGCATCATGGCGCCAGCGAGCCCGCCCAGCAGGGCGCGGCGGGATTGCGGTTTCGGCATCGCGTAACTCCGGCTTCAAGAGAGCCCGAATTTCGCAGCCGACCCCGCCAGCGGTCAAACAAATTGTCTCATTTTTTGTGACGCGCGACGAATTCATGACGTCCGCTTCACCAGACGCTGCTGCGCCCAGACAATGCCGATGACCGTGGCAACCGCCTCGAAATGCGCTGGCGGAATGGTGCCGCCCAGTTCCACCGAGGCATAAAGCGCCCGCGCCAGCGGCTTGTCCTCGACTACCGCGACGCCGGAGGCTTCCGCCAGGGCGCGGATGCGCAGCGCCAGCGCATCGACGCCCTTGGCGATGCAGACCGGCGCATCATCCTGGCCACGCTCGTAGCGCAGGGCCACGGCGAAATGGGTGGGGTTGGCCAGCACCACCGTCGCGGTGGGGACATCGGCCATCATGCGGCGCTGCGAACCCTGGCGCTGCTTCTTGCGCCGGGCCGCTTTCACATGCGGGTCGCCCTCGGTGGAGCGCATCTCCTCCCGCATCTCCTGCAGGGTCATGCGCTGGCGGCGCGCGTATTCGAACCGCTGGAAACCGATATCCACCGCCGCCACCACCGCCGCCACCAGGGTCATGGCGCCGAGCAGGGTGATGACCATGTGAAAGATGATCGGCGGCAAGGCGACCGGGTCGAGCGCGGTCATGCCGGCGCTGTCGTCATAGAGCGGGCGGCCGACAATCCAGCAGGCCAGGGCCACGGCGGCAGCCTTGAGCAGGTTCTTGCCGAACTCAAACAAGGCTTTCAGGCCAAACATCCGCTTCAGGCCCGCCATGGGTGAGACATGCGAGAGCTTGGGCCGTAGTCGTTCGCCCGAGAAGACCACCGTGTTCTGCAGCAGATGCGGCAACAGCGCGCCGACGATCAGCAACCCGAAGACCGGCAACAGTGCCAGGCCGATCGCCTGCATGGCGGCATGACCGGCAGCGCGGTAGCCGAGCTCGTTCAGCTCCAGGAAGGCCTCGGGTTGCTCGATCAGCGGCAGCAGCACCTCGCCGATGCGCCGCACGGCCAGGCTGCCGGCGAGGCCGACCGCCAGCAGCATGGCGGCATAAAGCCCGAAGGAGGAACCTTCGCGGGAGGCCGGGACATCGCCCTTCTGCCGCGCCTGTTCCAGCTTGCGTGGCGAAGCGTCGAGGGTTTTTTCCTGGCCACTGTCCTCTGCCATCAGCGAGGCAGCACAAAAACCTCAGCATAGGCGCCAAGGAGCTCATGGAGAATGCCGGGCGAGACCAGGGCCAGCAGCTGCAAGCCGGCCATCAACAGCGCCGGGGCCCCGATCATGAAGACCGGCATGGCCGGCATGGCGCGGTTGATGCCGGCCATGGCGAGGTTGAAGAGCATGGCCAGCGCCAGGAAGGGCATGGCGAATTGCATGGCGAGGCGGAAGGCGCGGGCCGCCATCTCCGTCACTACCTCGGCCGAGGCCGCCAGTGGCGGTGCCGCCCCCAGCGGCACCATGGCGTAGCTATCCGCCAGGGCGCGCAGCCCGCTGTGATGGCCTTCCAGGGTGAACAGCGCCGCCAGGCCGCCGACATAGAGCGCGGCGCCAACCACGGCGGCATTGTCGCTGCCGACGCCGAAGACGAAGGCGTTGCTGAGGCCGATATTCTGGCCGATGATCTGCCCGGCCGTCTGCACAGCGGACAGCAGCAGACGGGCCAGGGTGCCCAGCAGCGTGCCGGTGGTCACCTCCAGCGCCATGGCGGCCAGGATGGACCAGACGCCCGGCACCGGCACCGCCGGCCCCGCGAGGGGCGCGATGCACAGCGCGGCGGCAAGCCCGGCCAGCAGACGCACCCGCACCGGCACCGCATGCTCGCTCAGCCCCGGCAGCAGCATGAAGGCCGCCGAGACGCGGCAGAAGACCAGCGCCAGCCGGTAGATCTCGGCTGGAAGCCAGGTGGCCAGGGGCAGGGCCGTCTCCATGCCTCAGATCTGGCCCACCGTGCGCAGCTTGGCGCGTTGATGCACCTCGGCATGGGAGATGACGGCGATGGTCGGGTTGATGCGCTCCACCAGGTGCCGCACGAAGGGCCGCACCTGGGCCGAGGTCAGCACCGCCGGCCAGTCGCCCCGCGCCGCTGCCTCGGCGATGCGGGCGCGGGTGGCGGTGACCAGTTCCTGGATCTTGCTGGGGGCCATGGCGAAGGAGCGGTGGTCGCCTTCCTCATGAATGGCGGTGCCGACCTCCCGCTCCCACTCGGGGGAGAGGAGAATGGCGGTGATATAGCCATCCTCCTGCGCCAAGCCGCGGCAGATCTGCAACGAAAGGCGCTGGCGCACATGCTCCGTCAGCATGGAGACATTGCGGGTGAAACTGGCGGCCTCGTGCAGGGCTTCCAGAACCAGCGGCAGGTTACGGATAGAAACCCGCTCGGCCAGCAGCGTGGCGAGCACCTTCTGCACCGTCGCCAGCGGCAGGATGGCGGGGATGAGGTCGGACACCAGCTTCTGCTGCTCCTTCTCCAGCCCGTCCAGCAGCTTCTGGGTCGCCGCATAGCCCTGCAGCTGCGCCATGTAGCCCTTCAGCACTTCCGAGAGATGCGTGGTCAGCACCGTCTCGGCATCCACCACCGTCAGGCCCTGGGCCATGGCGGCCTCGCGCAGATGCGGCTCGATCCAGCGGGCGCGGATCTTGAAGGACGGCTCGTGCGTGTCGATGCCGGGCACGGTGAGGTCCTGGCCGCCAGGGGCGAAGGCCAGCAGGCGGCCCAGCATCAGCGTCTCCCGCGCCACCTCCACACCCTGGACCTGCACCGAATATTCGCCGGAGCCGAGGTCCATGTTGTCCTTGATGCGCACGGCCGGAAGGATGAAGCCGAATTCCAGCCCGAAGGCGCGGCGCAGCTTCTTGATCTTGTCCGTTAGGCTGCCCTGGCGGCCGGAGGTCAGGGACACCAAGCCCATGCCGAGTTCCAGCCGCACATCGTCCACCCGGATCAGCTCCGCCATGGATTCCTCGCGCGGCGTGGCATCGGGTTCCGGCTCACCGGCGGCAGCCGCGGCGGCACGGCGCTCCACGGCACGATGGGCGAACCAGCCGCCGCCGGCGGCGATGGTGGCGAGCGCCATGAAAGGCAGGAAGGGCAGGCCGGGCAGCACGGCGAAGAGCATGGAAAGACCCGCCGCCAGGTACAGCGGCTTCGGCTGCGCGCCGAGCTGGCTGATGAAGGCCTTGTCGGTGGAGCCGCGCACGCTGCCCTTGGAGACGAGCATGCCGGCGCCCACCGAGACGATCAGCCCGGGGATCTGCGAAACGATGCCATCGCCGATGGCCAGGGTGACGTAGTTGCTGGCTGCCGCTTGCAGGTCCAGCCCATGCCGCAGCGTGCCGACGACAATGCCGCCTAGCACATTGACCACGGTCACGATGATGGACGCGACCGCATCGCCGCGCACGAATTTCGAGGCACCGTCCATGGCGCCGAAGAAGGAATTCTCGTCCTCCAGCTCCCGCCGCCGGCGCTTCGATTCGGCATCGTCAATGGTGCCGGCCGCAAGGTCGGCGTCGATGGCCATCTGCTTGCCCGGCATGGCATCCAGGCTGAAGCGGGCGGCCACTTCCGCGATGCGGCTCGCGCCCTTGGTGACGACGATGAAGTTCACCACGATCAGGATGGCGAAGACGATCACGCCGATGATGAAATCGCCGCCCACAATGAAGCCGGCAAAGCCGTGGATGACGCTGCCTGCGGCATCCAGCCCCTTATGGCCATTGGCCAGGATCAGCCGCGTGGTGGCGAGGTTCAGCGCCAGGCGCAGCAGCGTCGCCACCAGCAGCACGGTGGGAAAGACCGAGAAATCCAATGGCCGCTCGATCCAGATGGCCACCATCAGGATCAGCACGGAGAGGGTGATGGAGGTGGCGAGGCCGAGATCGACCAGCCAGCTCGGCATCGGCAGCACCAGCACCGCCAGCAGCAGCACCATGGCGGCGGCGAAGAGCAGGTCCTGGTGGCCGATGGCACGACGGAGCCGCGCAAGAAAGCCCATGGTGTCAGAGCCCCACAATCATTTGCGCGATTTCTTCCGTATAGGAGCGCAGCGCCGCGAAGCCGAGCGGCAGCGACAGCATCACCACGACCATGGTCACCACGATCTTGGGCACGTAGGAGAGCGTGACTTCCTGGATCTGCGTCAGCGCCTGGAGAAAGGAGACGGCGACGCCGGTGACCAGCGCCGCCAGCAGCGGTGGCCCTGCCACGAGCAGGGTGGCGACAAAGCCGTGGCGCAGCACCTCAATGACATCGCCCTCGTTCATGACGCGCCTCAGACCGCCATGCGCAGCACGTCGGTATAGGCGCCGACCACCTTGTCCCGCAGCTGGGTCATGGTTTGCACGGTGAGCTCGGCCGCCGTCGCGGCCTGCACCACCTCCTGCACATCGGCCGTGCCGGCGACGCCGCGGGCACTGGTCACTTCCGCCTGCCGCAGCGTGGCGAGGGAGGAGCGGGCGGCCTGGCCCACCATGGCGCCGAAATCGCTGGCCGCGGGCGTGGCGGAAGCGCCATAGGCTCGCAGGGCCGCCGAGACCGGCGCAATGGCCGGGATCGCGTTAGACATGTCTAAGACCTAAGGATGTCGAGGGTTTTGCCGTAGAGCGAGCGGGCCTGCTGCATCACCGCGATGCCGGCCTCGTAGCTGCGCTGGGCGCTGCGAAGGTCAGCCTGCTCCAGCAAGGGATCCACATTGGGCAACATGACGTAGCCGCGCTCATCCGCCGCTGGATGCGCGGGGTCGTATTGCGTGCGGAAATCCCGCCGGTCGCCGGCGATGCTGCTGGTCTGCACCAGCTCAGCCCCCGTGGCGCGGTCCATCGACTGCCGAAAGGATACCAGCTTGCGCCGGTAGGGATCGCCACCAGGGACAGCCGCGGTGGATGAGGCATTAGCGATATTTTCCGCCGCGACGCGCATCCGCACTGCCTGGGTATTCATCCCGGAGGCGGCAGTGGCCATGGCCTGGGTCAGCGGCCCGCTGCCACCGATGGGATCGATGCGCAGCATCAGCGGCTGCCCACGGCGTTGCGCAGCAGCGCGGCGCTGCGTTTGTAGACGAGGGTGGCGAGGTCATAGTTCTTCGCCACATCGGCCTGCTTCACCATCTGCTCCTCCAGATCCACGGTATTGCCGTCCGGATCTTCGCTGTAAGATTTCGCATGACTGGCGACAACGGTCGCGCCACGACCTGTGCTGGTGATATGGCCGGGCTGCATGCCCGCCAGCCGCAATGGGGCCACGCCGCCCTGGTTGCGGAGCAAAGCGCTGTCGAACTGAAAGGGCTTTACGTCACGCGCGCGGTAATGCGGCGTATCAGCATTGGCGATGTTCTGCGCCAGCACATTCTGGCGTGCCGCCAGTTGGTGCATGCGGGCGCCGGTGATGCGGAAGACGTCGATGCCGTCGAGCATGGGCCGAACCTGCTTCTGGAGCCTGTGCCACAGCTATAGCTTGCGCCAACGGCCTAGTCGAGGATTTTTCGCATGGACAGCCTGCCCCATTATTGCCAGGATGCGACGACCTCTTGGGCCTGCTGTCAGGCCCGCTGCCACAAGGCGCATGACCTACATGGACTATTTTAGCAACATCGGCGCGCCACGCCCGAGCACCCGTCCCGCCGCCAGCCTGGCCGACGCGCCGGCGCTGCTGAGGCAGTTGCCGCCTCATCACCGCTGGGGCCGGCTGGCGGCGGTGCGGGGTGCCGCACTGTCCGTCGAAGGGCTGGGCGGCGGCCTCTCGATCGGTGACCGCATGATGGTGCGTCGTCCCGGCCAGCCTGCCGTCGAGGGCGAATTCGTGGCCTTCGAGGGCGGCACCGCCATCGCCGTGCCGGAGGGCAGCACCGAGGGCCTCGCCCCCGGCGCCCGTGTCTGGCTGGAGGAGCCCCTCAGCCTGGCACCCTGCGACGCTTGGCTGGGCCGCGTGATCGACGGGCAGGGGCGGCCGCTGGATGGCCGCGGCCCCTTGCCGGCGGGCCGCCGCGCCGTGCCCCTGCGCCGCCCGGCGCCGGATGCGCTGCGCCGGCGGATGGTCGGGCCCCGGCTGGAGACCGGGCTGCGGGCCCTGGATGTCTTCACGCCGGTCTGCCGGGGCCAGCGCATGGGCATCTTCGCGGCCTCCGGTGTCGGCAAATCGACCCTGATGGGCATGCTGGCGCGCTTCGTGGAAGCGGATGTCATTGTTGTGGGACTGGTTGGCGAACGCGGCCGCGAGGTGCGCGAATTCCTGGACCATACGCTGGGCGAGGAAGGCCGCGCGCGCTCCGTGGTGGTGGTTTCCACCAGCGACCAGCCCGCGCTGGCCCGCCGGCGCGCAGCCCAGGCCACACTGGCGGTCGCGGAGCATTTCCGCGCCGAGGGCAAGCAGGTCTTTCTGCTGCTCGACTCCGTGACGCGCCTGGCGCACGCGCAGCGCGAGATCGGGCTGGCGGCCGGCGAGCCGGCTACCGCGCGCTCCTATACCCCTTCCGTCTTCAACGAGCTTCCGGCGCTGCTGGAACGTGCCGGGCCAGGGCCGGAAGGCGAGGGCGACATCACCGCCATCTTCACCGTGCTGGTCGATGGCGACGACCATGATGAACCCATCGCCGATGCCGTGCGCGGCATCCTGGACGGGCATATCGTGCTCGATCGCCGGATCGGCGAGCGTGGCCGCTGGCCGGCCATCGACATCCTGCGCTCGGTCAGCCGCGCGCTGCCGCGCTGTCACTCGGCCGAGGAGAATGCGCTTTTGGGCGAAGCACGCCGCTTGCTCGGTGCCTATGCGGATATGGCGGAGATGATCCGCCTCGGCGCTTACCGTACCGGCAGCGACCCGCTGGTGGATCTGGCGATCCGGCAGCAACCGGAGCTGGAAGCTTTCCTCAGCCAGGCGGTGGACGAACGCGCCGCCGCGCCGGAGGCCTTCGCGCAACTAGCGGCGGCGCTGAAGGGCTGAGTATGGTTGGGGGCGGCCTCTACCGGCCGCCGATGACGGAGAAGAGTGCCGCCGCGCTGCTGCCTGTGAAGCTGTCACCGCCCCAGGCGATCGGCTGCACCAGCGTGGCGATGCCGGAGGAACTGGCCAGGGCCTGCGCCTCCGCCACGCCAGACTGCGCCACGTAACGGTCCAGCAGCTTGGCCAGCTTGGCGCTGTCCTTGAAATCCGCGATGTCCATGCGCCTCTCCAGCATCGCCTTCTGCTGGTCCACGTTGATCTGGCCGAAACTTTCCGGCAGGCCCAGCACGCCCTGCACCACGGAGGCGAGATTGCGGTCGGCGATCACGCTGTACCAGCTGGTGACGCCGGGCAGGCTGCGCTTGGCATAGACCGCCCTGCGCAGCGTCTCCGAGGTTTCCCCAAGCGATTCCTCGAAGCGTGCCTGGGTGAAGCGGGCGACGATCTCCTCCACTGTGGCGCTTTTGGTTACGGCCGGCCCGCCCTGTGCCGGCACTGCGACACTGCCAGTGGTATTGGCTGTCAGGGCGGCCTGCGCCGTAGTGCCAGGGCTGGCGACGAAGGCAAAACTCACCGCCGCTCCACGCCCTTTGCCGTCTGTGAAAGACAGCTTGCCGCCAAGCGCGGTGACAGTGATGTCGCTTTTCCTGCCATCGGCCTTGCGGAAGGCGGCCTGCAGGGTTGCCGCCAGATCGATGCGATTGCTGGCCTTGCTGAGATCCAGGTTCGAGACGGTAACGCCGCCAAAGGTGCCGCTGAAACTCTCAAAGGTCTTGCCCTGCCGGATACCTTCGACTTGCACCGTAGCACCGGAAGGCATTGCCGGAATCTCCGGAATGGCGATCCCACCATAGTTCAGCGTGCTGGAGATTTGCTTGTAGCGGCTGTCCACCATGCGTGCGGCAACCGAGCCCGAGTCAGCCGGGTCACTTTCCAGCACCTTCTGCATCAGGGCATTCATGCCGATCTGCGAATCCAGCCCATAGGCGGTCAACACCATTTCCTGCAGCCGGCGATCGGCCAGCAGGTCCCTGGCGGCCAACTTCGTTGGTAGCTTTTCGCGAAGATAGACGATATCGCGCTGCAGAGTCGGGTTCTTGGTGAAGGCCGTGAAATCGGTAACGCTCTTGCTTTGCAAGATCTTCCAGCCAGCGGTGCCGCTTGGCAGGCCGATGCTGATGGGCGTGATGCTCATGCTTCCAACCAAGCCCCGGCCGGCTTGTCCGTGCCTTCACCTTGAAAGGCGGCGGGCAGGCGGAGCAGGACACGCCCCGTCTCCGGATCGTGCATCTCCGTATAGAGGCGCACCGTTTCGCTATCCAGGTGCACATCGTGCACCGGGTCGCTTGGTTTCATCTGCTTCTGCCGTTCTGCCATCGCCACGGTTAGCGCGCCAGCGGTACTCTCCCGCGTCCCATGGAGGCGGGAAGGCAAGGGAGCCGGCGGCTCCACAGCCCGCTTCTTCACGTTGGGGGCGGGGGCGATCATCGCAGCAGCTCCTGGCCTAGCTGTAACGGAATGCGAGGTGTCCTCGACGGTCAGGGAATCCCCACCGGCCGCTCCGCCGACGAGGCGCCGCCGCGCTTTGATCGCATGCCACGGGCAGGTGGCAGCAGGCGGGAGGCGAGATCCTCCCGCGGAGCGCCGTCACGGCGGAATCGCTCCGGCGGCGCCATGTCCAGCAGTGCCGCCTCATACATCACCAGCTCACGCAGCGCCGAAAGCGCGCGATAGGTATTGCCTTCCTGCATCTGCGCTTCCGCTTCATCCAGCAGGCCGAGATGTTCGGGCTTCAGGAAGACGCCACGAAGGCGTGCCACCTGCTCGGCAAAGGCCTCGGTGCTGCCGAGTACGGGCTGCGCGTTCAGCAGCACGCCCTGTGCGGCAAAGTAGGCGCGCCGTACAGGGGTGGATACATCCTCGGCCAGCAGAACATCCTTCTCGCGCACGATCTGGGCCTTGGTTTCCACCATCAGGTAGGCGCGGCGGTCACCATTGGTGACCACGGCGCCATTGATGAAGAGCCGTTCTCCTGGGGCCAACTTCAGGATCAGGGACATCACATCGGGTCCGGCTGTGCGGCGGCGTCGGGCTGCAGGCCCAGCATCACCGCGCGGTTGACATCGATCAGCGCCTGCGGGCTCTTTCGTGCGCGCAGAACGCGGTCACTCTCGGCGAAAACCCAGCGCGCCAGCGACAGCAGCCGCGTGCGCAGCGTGGCTTCGCAACTGTTGCCATCCTCGGCTAGGTCGGCGGCAAAGGCTGTCCAGACCATGCGGTTCTCGTGAATGGCGGCAGGCAGGTCGGCGGGGCCGGCGCTGGGCAAGGCCGCCAGTTCGAGCATGGCGGCAGCGCGGGCGAGGACGCGGTATTCGATGGTCCGGGGGTCTTCGGTCTCCCGGATCACGGCGCCGTAGGCGGCCAGGGCGCCGGTGGGGCGCTGAAGGGCGCTGGCCGGCAGGCCTGAAGGGACACCAGGGATGGCAAGGCTCAACATCGGATTCTTCCTTTGTCACGCGCGGCGCCCCAAAAGGTGCCAGCGGTGTGCATGCGCGGGCCATGGCGCCAGCCAGCTTCACGGCTGCCCGGCGCCTGGAAGCCAAAGGGAGCGCAGCATGGCGCCGCGCTCCGAATGGCCTTACTGGAAGAGACGCAGGATGCTCTGCGGCGCCTGGTTGGCGATCGAGAGTGCCTGGGTGCCAAGCTGCTCCTGCACCTGCAGGGCCTGCAGGCGGGCGGCTTCCTCGGACATATCGGCGTCCACCAGGGCACCAAGGCCGGTGTTCAGCGTATCCACCAGCTTGTCCAGGAAGTCCTTCTGCAGGTCGATACGGGTCGCGGCGGTGCCGAAGCTGGCGGCGGCATTCGTGACCGCAGCCTCGGCATTGTCGATGTTCTTCAACAGGACGTTGTAGTCGGTCTTGGAGGAGTTGAAGGAATAGAGTTCGGCGCCAGTCGCATTGAGGGTGCTGATGCTCAGCAGGCCAGTGGTCGTGTCAACCTTGACGTTGAAGCTCTCAACAGCAACTGCAGCGGCAGAATCCGCTACGAAATCGGCTGTGCCGGCGGTGCCCATGCCTTTGCCTGAACTCGCCACATTCGTGGCGCCGACAGTCAGCGCCGCCTTGATCTTCGCTGCAATGTCCGCGCCCGTCTTGCTGCCGGTTACATCACTGGCCGCGATGGCGATGACATAGGTACGGTTGGTGTTGCTGTATTCCGGGTCACCCACCAACAATTCACCGGTGTCTTCCGAGCCGTCAACCACCTTGAGCTTCCAGGTGTACTGATTGGCAACATCATCGCGTTTGGAGTTCGAGCCGACCTTCAGTTCGAAGCTGTCACCCACCTGCAGCGGACCGTCAACAAAGGAGACGTCGATCCGGCGCTTGTCGGCATCCAGCGCAAGTCCCGTCACGGGGGGCGGACCAACAGGGTCTGCGCTCTTGAGCAGGCCGCCTGCACCCGACGTGGCATCAAGTGTCACAACGTTCGTATAGGTGACCGCCTTGGTGGCTTCATCGATAGTGCCGAGAGACTGCACGACATCGCGGTTCTTGGCGCTGATCGTGAGAGTATCGGCATCCAGGGTGGTGCCGCTGGTGTATACGCGGTCAGCCTGGAACATCTTGCTGAAGGTGGCGTCGGCATTCAGGTAGTTGGTCAGCGTTTGAACGTCCGTGATGTCCTTGGTCACCTTCACTTCCAGCGTGCGGTCGCTGTTGGTCTGGTCGACATACTTGAACTTCATGATATTACCAGCCTTCAGCGAGAGGCCGGCGTCGACGGAAATCTCCAGCTTCTGAGTGCCGTCATTGGCTTTGGCGAAGGTCTGGTCCGCACGTGACAGGACCGTCAGGTCCTTCAGGCCGGAAAGCAGGCCGTCGGCGCTGACATTCAGGTTCTGCTTGGCCACATCCGCATAAGCGGCGGTCGAGACACCATCGACCGAGTTGACAGAGGTGAGGACCTTCTGCGTTCCGCTGCCGTTGACCAGGTTCACGCCCTTGAAGGAGGCGGCACTGACGATGGACTTGATGGTTTCGATATAGCCGTCGATGTCGGCCTGGACCTGCGCCTTGTCCACCGCCGGGTTCTGCGCGGAGGTGACCTTGGTGCGGATTTGCTTGACCGCATCGGCGATCTGCTCAGCGGCCGTCTCGGCCGTACCGATAATGGAGGATGAGACGGAAAGGTTCTCGCTGACCTGCTTGGTATTGGCGATGTCGGAGCGCATCGCGGTGGCCACGGCCCAGGTCGCGGCATTGTCCTTGGCGGTCGAGACCTTCAGGCCGGTGGAGATGCGGTTCTGCGTGTTCAGCAGGCTCTTCTGCGTCGACTTCAGCGACTGCAGCGCCGTCATTGCACCGTTGTTGGTGAGGATCGAGCTGACCATGTTTGCGCCCTTCAAGGGTTCCGGTTCGGGGAGCGCCTTCTGACGCGGTCATCGCCTAGCGTGGGGGTTGAACACCCCGGCCGCGACACAACCGATCTAACAGACGGGAGTTGTTTTTCGCAAGCGCGGCGCGTGCCTCAGATGATTTTTTTGCGCAGGTCACAAACCATTAGTGCTGATGGCCGTGGGAGTGCTGGCTTGCCTCAACGTACCGTCGAGCGAGCATGATACAGGATCTGTCATGCCGTTCTGCATCCGTGTGATCCCAGCAGCAGGATAGCGGAGAGTGAGGCCGCTGCGCTTCCTCACGAAGAAAGGGCTGGGACTCTGAAGGCGGCAACCATCTCAATGGCTGCCGCCCAAACCTGCTGGCCCTAAGCCGTGCGATCAAGACTAGCGGCGAGGGTATGGCGTAGCGGCTTGCGGCGTGGCCCCGGGAAGGCGCTGCCTTGCGGTCCGTAGGTGCCAGGGTCGGCCGCCTGGGCCAGGTCGCGGCGCAGGCGGTCATGCACGGTGCCGAGGGCGTTGGCCACCGCACCCAGCACCATGCCGTTCTCCTCGGCCGCTGCCATCATGCCGCGCAGCGCCATGCGTTCCGCCACGCTCTCCGGCGGGCCCAGCCGGCTGAGCGCCAGCAGGGCTTCCCGCTTTTCTTCCATCAGGGCACCAAGAGTGGCGAGCGGCGCCGTGCCGGCCATCTCAGCCTCTCTCCATAAGACTGCTTCCAGGCGAGCGGCAGCCTCGATCAGCGCGCTCACCGCGCGGCTTCCGGCCGGGTAGCACGGCCGCTGATGATCCGCTCGATGGCCGGCGCCAGGCCGAGGCCGCCGCGGGCCGCCATGGCGTCTCCCAGCGCATGATCCATGAAGCTGTCGAAGGCGCCGGCGCCAACTCCGCCGTCGAACAGGCCCTGACGCTTCTGCGGCCGGGCGGCCTGCAACATTTCGGAGGCGAAGCTCGCCTCCAGCTGCCGGGCGACACGGCGTCCGGCGGGTGAGACAGAATCCATGATCTGGAACCTTTTCCACAGGATTTGCGCGAACTCGGGCAAAGAAGCGGCGCATTCTAAGAGAGTCTTAGGAAATCCTCGCATAGCTGTGCGTACAGAACCCGCCACCAGAACGGTCGGCTCCCGAATCTCCAGAAGGAGCTGAACCCAGCCGCGGAAAAGCGCGGCCAGACAGGACCGGCCAGCATGGGCGAGGCAATGGGCGAAATGTGGGACGAGGACGGCTTTGAGGAGGATCTGGCACCGGCGCCACGCCGGCGCCAGCAGCAGCGCCGCCGCGCCCTGGCGCCGGAACTGCGTGGTGAGTTCGACCGGCGGCTGCTGGCGGGCGAGGATATCCAGGCCTTGTCGCGCGCCTTCGGCATCGAGCCCTGGTATGCGCAGCGCCGTGCCAAGCGGGTGCTGGGTCGCGTCAGCCGCGAACGGGAGGTCGCGCCCTTGCTTGATCCGCTGTCGGAGATCGAGGAGGACATGACACCGCTGCAATATGCCTGTGGGCTGCTCGGCACCCGGGTTCGGCCGTTGCGCAACGGCTATTATATGCTGGATGGCCATGAGGCCGGGCCGCGCGAGGTCACCCGCGCCGCCAACCGCCTCTTGCGGGACCGTGGCCTGCGCGAGATCCCTTATCCAGGCCTGGTGCCGCTCTACAACTGAGAGGCCGGCGGGGCACAGGAGGGTCATCATCCTTGCCCCGCTTCGCTGGGCTTCAGAGTGCCGGGCTGGCCAGGGGCAGGCGAGCCGCGGTGTCGCGAAGCTCGCCTTCCAGCATCACCAGCTCGCTGATGCCGTTCTGCGCCAGCTCGGAGGAAGCGCCGGCGGCAGCCTGGGCGACCTCGGCCAGTTCCTGCAGTGCGGCCTCGGCAGCGGCCACCAGGGCACTGGTCGGCACGGCCGCCTCCAGTGCCTCGGCCGGCACCGGCATGGCAGTGACCGAGAGGGAGAGCGCATCCGCCTCAGCCCGCGGTGCCGGCTCAGGCTCGCGCCGGCGGTGCAGGCCATGGACACGCGCACCGCGGGCGATGCCGATCTCCTCATAAACCAGCTCAGCATCCACCATGGCCGTGCGACTGATCTCGACGTCGCGCGCGACCACGGTGCCGCGCAGCGTGCCGTCGATCTGCGCATGCTCCACCGTCACCAGACCCTCGATCAGTCCGCCCGGCGCCACCATCACGGAAGCAGCCACCAGCTCGCCGCGCAGGACGCCCTCGATTCGCACAGCACCATGCGAGCGCAAGCGGCCCTCCAGCTCACTGTCGGCCGCGATCAGCATGGCCGGGGGCTCCACCGTCGGGGCCGGGCGTACCACGGCCGTCGCCGCCGGGGCAGGGCGGGTGGTGAAGCTGGGCGCGGCCGGCGCCAGCACCGCGTCATTGGCGGTCAGGTCGATGCGTTCATAGGTGATGCGGGGCTCCCCGCCGCTGGGCTTGCCGAAGAAGCTCATCTTTGAGTCCCGTTCTAGGAAGGCCGGCCCGGCCCGACGGTCGGGCCGGCGCGTCGCCGTCCGCAACTTCTACAAATTTCGCATCCAGGTTGCAACAGTTTCGCACAAGATGGCGTGCGGATTTCCATACATGCCGTTTTTGTCACTATGCGCCGCTAGGCGAGGCCCGGCCGATGCAAGCCGGTCAGGACCATGACTTCGTCGAGATGGCAGCCATCGCGCAGGGCCAGTACCAGCCCGGTCAGCCACAGAGCCTCGGCAGTCAGTGGCCCGCATCCGAGCTTCTGGTCCAGGCAGGCCAATCCTCGCGCCAGGGCCGCATTGTCCAGGGCGCCCAGCAGCGGGGTAGCGTCAGGCCGGCCTTGCGGCCGTGGCAGCCCGGCCGGCCAGGGCCGTGAGAGTCCGCCAAGCCACAGACGGCCGTCGTTCCTGGCAAGGCACTGAGACAGAGTGGCGGCAAAGAGCAACGCGGGCGCGGCCCCCGTGGTCAGCAGCAGCGTCACGGCGCGAGCCAAATCAGAATCGCGGTTCTGCAGCAGCGACAGCAACCGGGCGCAGTCGGCCTCTTGCAGCAGCGCGAGGCCGTCCGGGGCCAACTGGAAAAAAGGATTGGATAGGTCGGGCAGGTACAGGTCGCGCAATGCGTCGATGGCCGCGGCCAGGGCCGCCTGTTCCAGCAGCATGGTGGCCTCGCTGCCTAAGGCGGCGCGGCGGCGGGCGCGCAGCAGCATCAGGTCTTCCGGCTGCAGGGCAGCCAGGGGCAGGGCGCAGACGGGATCCGCCATGACCCCGGCCAGACGGGAGACGGGGGCGAGGTGGGTGCCGCCCTCCGCCTCAGGCAATGTACCTTGGTCGATGGCCCAGCGGCGCAGGGCCTCGGCCATGGTGCCCAGCAGGCGGCGCGGGCCCAGGCGGATGGTGGAAGGCTTGACGTATTGAGCCGCCATCTCGGCCCAGGCGGCGGCCGCGGCGGCATTGGCGAAGCCGCCCCGCCCGAAGGCGGCTGGCCCCTTGCCAACTTCCACCATCCAGCCGCCATCCGGCCCCGGCTTCGGGCGCGTCACCATGCCGGGATCCCTTCGCTGCGCCTCGCAGCAAAGCCCGCGCTTCTGGCGATTGCAAGGCGGGGTGGCGCGGTGTCTCAGGCCAGCGCGGGCTCCAGCGCCGCAGGGACCGGTGGGCCATAGAGCGGGGTGGCGGCGGGGGGCGCTGGCCAGGTGCTGCCCTGGCGCAGCAGCGGCGCGAATTCATCCGGCAGCCGCGCCTCGATCGCCACGGCGGCGCTGTCGATCTCCACGGCGCCACCCGCCAGAAAGCGGGTTTCGAGCTCGACGCTCCGCGCGGAAGGGTCGGCCAGGCGCAGCGTGTCCCGCACCTGCGCCAGGGCGGCGCCGCGCAGTGCTTCCAGCACTTCGCTGCGGCTGAGGCGGATGGTGTGGCTGACAAAGAAGGGCGAGGTGCGGGTCATGAGGCTTCTCCTGCAATGATAGTATTTCGCTTATCCGTGCCTGCGGCACGCCCGCCGATTTTGGCGGCACCACGTTTCTAGCACCACACCACGGAAACTGCCATATTTCGCTTCGAGACAATGATGAAGCAAATCCATCCTTCCGGCCTCGGCCATCCGGCTATCTTGCGCCTCTACGCGGGGTACTGGAGGCATGCCAGGCGGGCAATTGGCGGGGCTGCTTCGTGTTTACCGCGGATGCGGCGAATTTTTGCTTCTAGGCAAGAAAGCGAAAAAAGGGTAAACGATCTTCAGGGCTGCCCCTTTGACGCTTCGGCGGCATGGCAGCGAAAGTCGGCAAGAGCGGCAGGAACGGAGACATCGGATGGCACGCGCGAAGGCGACCGCACGACAGACAGGCACCGGGGCCGCGAGGCAGCCGGCCCTGCAGGGTGGCCGCATCGTGCAGATCCAGGGCGGCGGTGCTGACGTGCCCTCTTTCTCGATCGAGCTGGTCACGCCCCAGGGCGCCACGGAACTGCTCAGCCGCAAGCGGCCCACCGCATCCGAGAACCCGGCCGCCATTGCCGCCTATGCCGAATCGATGCGCGAGGGGCGCTGGATTCTGAATGGCATGCCGATCATCCTCTCCCGCGCCGGCGTGCTGTTGGACGGGGTGCAGCGGCTGCGTGCCTGCATCAAGGCCGATACGCCCTTCCTGACCGTGCTGGCGCAGAACATCCCCGACGATGTGCTGCATACCATCGACCAGCAGCGCCGCCGCTCCTTTGCTGGCGTGCTGGAAACCCGCGGCATTCCGCATGCCCATGCCCTGCAGTCGGCGCTTGTCAAACTGATCCGCTACGACGACGGCAAGATGCTGCGCGGCGCCGGCACCGCCTCCTGGTCCCGCATGGACCGGGTCCTGCGCGCCAATCCGGACCTGGAAGCGGCGGTGAAGCTGTCGCTGGAGCATGAGGCCACCGTGCTCTCCGAGGCAGTGCGCACGCCGCTGCTCTTCATGGGCCAGCGGACGGCGCCCGAGGCGACGCGGCGCTTCCTGGATGCCATTGCCAATCCGGAGAATTACTCGCCGATGGAGCCAGGCGCGCGGGTGCGCGACCTGATCGACATCACGCGCGGCGACCCGACCACCCGGCTGAAGCCGGTGACGCTCTTCGCCGTCTGCATCAAGGCGCTGAATGCCACCATCAGCGGCCAGCACCAGCGCAGCTATACCTGGATCGACCCCACCGCCAACCCCACCAAGGGCGAGGACTTCCCGGCGCTGGACGGCTATGCCGGGCTGAACGACCCCGGCCATGCCGATGAGACGGAGGAAACCGCCGGCAAGCTGCGCGAGGCGGTGAAGAAGCTGTCCACCGAGGAAGGCGTCTTTCCGCTGGCGGTCGAGACCATCACGCCGCAGATGGCCGAGGAATACCTCACGCACAACACGCGCAACCGCAAGATCATCGCGGCGCATGTGGATGCCATCGCGCGCGACATCCGCGCCGGCAACTGGATGATGAACGCGCAGCCCATCTGCTTCGCGCGGGACGGCCGGCTGCTGAACGGCCAGCACCGGCTTTCCGCCGTGATCCAGGCGGGCGAATCGATCGAGGTGCCGGTGATGCGCGGATTGCCGGAGGAGGCTTATGCCACCTACGACATCCATGCGAAGCGCGGCCCGCAGCTCGGTGCCGCCTTCGACAGCTTCGGTGACAAGCCGCTGGTGGCCGCCGCCGCCGTGCTGCTGTGGAAGCACGAGCTGAAGCCCTCCGGCGTGCGCAATGCCAAGCCGACTCCGGCCGAGGTGATGAAGATCGTCGAGCAGCATCCGCGCCTGCTGGAGATGCGCACCTTCGGCCGCAAGATGATCGAGTTCGGCCGCGGCTCCGTGCTCGCCTATGCCGCCTATTGCATCGAGCGGGATGATCCGGAACTCGGCAGGATCTTCCTGGAGCGTTTCGAGACCGGCGCCGACCTGCCGCGCGGCCACCTGATCTTGGAGCTGCGCAAGCGCATGCAGATCATGCGGCGCGAGCGCACCGGGCAGGAGGAGCAGCTGAAGGAACTGCTCGCCGCCTGGGCGCGCTTCAAGGAGAACCCGGATCTGGAGCGTCTGCAGCGCGCTTCCTAGCGCGCGGCGCGGCGCAGCTCGGCATCCTCGGCCGCGCGTTCGGCGCGGCGTGCCGCCTGGCGGCGGGCGGCACTGGCCGCCGTGTCGCGGGCGATTTCCAGCCGCTTGATCTCCGCGAAATCCTCGCGCAGTGCCTCGCGGATCTGTGCCTCCTGCGCCTGGAGCATGGACAGGGCTTGCTGCAACTGCCGCTGGCGCCCGGCGGCGACGCGCGACCAATCCGCCCACAGCGCCATTTCCTCCGCTTGGCCACGTGCCCGCTCGGTTTCCCGCTGTAGATGGGCCGCGTGCCCAGCGAGCATCTCGGCAGCCAGCAGGGTCTGGCGTTCTGCCCCGGCCAGTATGGCGCGCTGCTCATCGGCACGTTTCCGCGCCAGGCGGATCAGGATGGGCAGGCCCTGCATCGTTGCTCCGATGTGATGGCGGCTTGGCAGGAGCGCCGGCGACATGGTAGCACATAGTTGTTTTTCGCAAAAAGGTCTGAATGCACATGAGGTGCTGGATCGGCGGAGTGGTGGCCTCCGGCCTGGGTCTGGCGCTTCTGGCGGCGGCCACGGCGGCCTGGCCGCTGCGGTCGGCCACTTCCCCCGTGCCGGAGGTAACCAGTGGATGGTCGGGCTCCGCCTTCGCGGTGGCGCCTGGCCTGCTGGTGACCAATGCACATGTGGCCTTGCGTTGCCGGGCCCACGGCCTGCCGTTGCGGGTGGAAGGTCGGAGCGGCCCATGGCAGGTGGCCATGCTGGATGCCGATGCCGATCTGGCGCTGCTGCAAGGCCCCGATGCGGGGGAGGCGGTGTTGCCGCTGTCCGCGGCACAGCGCCTGCCGCGCGGCACGCCGGTCCTGGCCCTTGGTTACCCGACCAGCGGCACCGAGCGACGCCTTGCCGGGCAGTTGCACGGCACGCGCGGCCCGATCCTGCGCGCCACCCTCACGGTACATGACCCGGAAGGCGGCCGCGCCGTCAGCTTCGTCATGACCGACCGGCAGGGCCATGAGATCGAGCCTGCCTGGGAAGACGGGCTGCGCTACTTCGGCCCTGCCCAGGCCGCCCGGCTGCGCTGGCGCCTGGAGATCGACGCGCCTTCCCATGGAGGCAGTTCCGGTGGCCCAGTGCTGGATGCGGCGGGCCAGGTGGTGGGGGTGGTCTATGCCGGTGGCCGGGGCCTGACCGCGGCGATCCCGCTGGAAGACCTGCGCGACCTTCTGATGCGGGCTGGCGTCACGCCCGTGACGCGGGCTCCCCCGCAGCAACGCGAGCCGGATTGGGCAGCGGTGCGGGACGCAGCCTCCCGGAGTCTCTATCGCCTCGCCTGCTGATCAGGCGGCGACGGCGGGTGCCCGCGGCAGAGCCTCGACGGGCTCGGGCGCCAGAAGGGCCTCCTGTGGCGGGGCCGGGATGGCAGCGAGCAGTGTGGCTTCCCCGGCATCGGCGAGCCGCAACATCAGGTCGCGCAGCGCCGCATCGAGCGACAGGCTGTCCAGACCGGCGCCGCTGATCCAGGCTGCCGGCTCGGAAGGTAGCGCCTGCCCTTCGGCGCAGGGATGGCTGGCGGGCAGGAGCCAGAGCCGCTCCTCATAACCCCGCATGGCATGCGGGGCATGGACGGCGCCGGCCGTGGGTGCACCGGCCAGCAGATAGACTTGGCCGTCGGCGGCTGGGCGGCAGTGAATCTGGCCGCCGCCCGGCAACTGTCCGGTCGCCTGCCACGGCGTGGTGCCAGCGAGCGCCAGGAGCGCAGTCTGCCGCCGGCCTGCTTCGTGGCCATTCAGGATGGCACGAACGCTGACAGCAGCCCCGGCAACCTGAAGTCGCGCGGCGACCTGGCTCAGTGTTGCGCGCAGCATGGCTTCCGCCGTGGCGGGAGGACCTTCCGCAGACAGGATCAGGGACGGGTCTAGGTATTCCGGGGTCAGGATGCCGATGTCCCGGCTGATCCGCGTGAGGCAGAGCTGGTCCAGCGCGGTCGCGGCCTTGTTCAGCAGCAGCGTCAGTCCCAGCATCGGCGCGTCTTCCAGTCAGGGCGGTTGGGCCAAGTGTGTCTCGAGGCCGAAACTCGCGTATTGCGTGCGTAAGAAATTTCTTACTCACCCTGAGGGTGAAGTCTACAAAAAAGTAAGAACGTTTGTTCTGAGGTAAAACGGTTCTACATCAATACGTTAAGGGCGTTTTAACGCGCACCGGCGACTGAGAGACACAATTTTCACGGGTCAACCTCGAGACTCCTACGATTGAATGCTATAAAATGAGACAAATCCCGATAAGAGAGTGTTCTGCCATGCGTAATCGTGTCAGCTTCTTGTTGCTTGCCAACTGCTTGGCGCTCCTCTCGGTGCCAACGCTGCCCGCCAAGGCTCAGCCTGATCTGCGGCACCAGAGGGAGGTCCAGGTTCCACCTCCATCAGCGGGCTGGCGCGAGAGGAGGGGCCACGTGTTTCAGCCTTCCGGCTCACACGGGCTGCAACTCGATGTCACGGCTCTGCTGGAGCCGCCCCTTCCCATGGCAGAGCCGCCGCCGCAGCGCCGGCCGATGTTCAGCAATGGCTGGACCCAGGACGGCTTCGGTGGCCGGCCGGAGGCGGAGGGGTGGCGATGACCGCAGGAGACCGCAACCGGTCCGCAGCGGCGGCCCGCGGCTTCGTGCTTGTTCATCAGGCGCTTGGCCTTTATGTGGGCCGCCTGCCAACGCAGTCCTGCTGGTCCAAGCTGAATGGCGCAGGCCGCCGCGCCGTGGCCACCTTCGCCACCGAGGCCCAGGCGCGCTGGCATATCGATCTCTGGGAAGGTGGCTGGCCGGAGGACGAGGTCGCCTTCGGACTCAGCCTGCATCCGGTACGGGTGGACCTGCCGGATGGCTGGGCCAGCCTGGCGGCATTGCGCGCCGCCGGGCTGGAGGAGCATCTGGGCGAGCTGGCCCATGCCGGCTGGCGCGGCACCGCCGGCCATTGCTGAACCCCCGCTTCAGATAAACTGCAGTTCCGCATGCAGCGCGCCGCTGGCCTTCAGGGCGTTCAGCACCGAGATCAGGTCGCGCGGCGCCAGCCCCAGGGCGTTCAGCCCATTGACCAGTGCCTGCAAGGTATTGGCCCGGGGCAGCACCGCCAGCTTACGGCCACGCTGATCGTCCACCTCCACCTGGGTGCGCGGCAGCACCACCGTCTCGCCGTTGGAGAAGGGCGCGGGCTGGCTGGCCACCGGGCTTTCGGTGACGCGAATCACCAGATTGCCATGGGTGATGGCCACCGGGTCCACCCGCACCTCGGCACCCACCACGATGGTGGCGGTGCGCTCGTCCACCACCACGCGGGCCGGGGTTTCGGGCCGCACCGTCAGGCCCTCCATCTGCGCCACCATCATCGGCAGGCGGTCGCGCAGGCCGAAGGGCACCTTCACCTCCACCGTGCCAAGGTCCAGCGCGGTAGCGCTGCCGGGGCCAAAGCGGGCATTCACCACCTCCTCGATGCGGATGGCGGTGGTGAAGTCGGGCGAACGCAGCGCCAGGCGAATGCTGTCCACGTTTCGCAGGCTGACCGGCACCTCACGTTCCACTAGGCCGCCGCCAGGAACGCGCCCCTGCGTGGTGACCCCGGAAGAGATGCTCTGCGCCTGCCCCGCCGCCTGGAAGCTGCCCACCACCACCGGGCCCTGAGCCACGGCATAGACCTCGCCATCCGCGCCCATCAGCGGCGTGACGATCAGCGTGCCGCCATTCAGGCTGCGGCTGTCACCCAGCGAGGAAACCTGCACATCGATCGGCGTGCCCTGCCGTGCGAAGGGTGGCAGGGTGGCGGTGACGATCACGGCGGCGGTGTTGCGGGTCTGCACCCGCGCATCGGCGACATTGATGCCCATCCGCTCCAGCATCGCGGTCAGGCTCTGCTGCGTGAAAGGCGTGTTGCGCAGCTGGTCGCCCGTACCCTGCAGGCCGATGACCAGCCCGTAGCCGACAAGCTGGTTGCCGCGCACGCCCTCAATGGAAACGATGTCCTTCAGCCGCACCTGGGCCAGGGCTGGCGTTGCGGCCAGGCAGGCAAGGGCGGCGGCATAGAGAAGGCGGCGCAACATGGCGGACCTCCCTGGCCTTCAGGCGCGGTAACGCAGGCCGGCCTCGGCCAGCGCGTCGAGCGGCATCAGCATGGGGGCGAGGCCCAGCAGCGCCCGCAGCGTGCCCAGCGCATCCCGCAGGTGCTGGGCGCGGAGTGGGGTCTGCGGCACGTCTGGCCGCGGCATCGTTGCCACGGCGCCACGCCACAGCATCACCGCCGCGTCGCGGGCCAGGGGCGTGGCCATCATGAAGGCCTCGCCGCATTCCTCAGGCGTGCAGCCCAGGCCTTCGGCGATGGCGGTGAAGGTGGCGATATCCTCCTCCTCCAGCGCCAACGGCAGAAAGGGGTTGCTGAAACCAGGGCTGATCAGGAGGTTCACGTCGGCTTCTCCGTCGTTCGGATGGGGGGTCAGAGGTAGTTCACCAGGCTCAGCTTCGAGAGCTGGGCCGTGATGGAGTAGGTCGCCTGCAACTGGATCTGCATGGTGCTGATCTGGTCGCTGAGGGTGTAGTAATCGGCCTGCTCCAGATCATTGATCTGCGCCGCCGCGGCATCGACGGCACGGCTCTGGATCTCGGCCAACCGCTCCAGCCGCGCCTGCTTGGTGCCCAGCGTGCCGGCGAGCGTGGTCAGGCCGCTCTGGGCACCGCGCATCAGCTCGCCGGCACGGTCGGCCAGTGCCACCTTGGCATCGTGGCTGAGCATGTCCCCGCCTTTGCCCAGCAGCGAGGTCATGGCCAGGGCCTTGAAGGCATCGCGGAAGGCGGCGTTGTCCGTGCGCACATCATAGGCCAGCGTCTGGCCCTCGCCGATGCGCACCATGTTCGGCTTGGTATCCCCCGTGGTGGAGGAGGAACCGTAATAGAGGCTGTAGAAGGCGGAACCGGGGCCGGCGAAGGCATCCTCGATATCCTGCATAAGCTCCGCCACGCCGGCGGCGTCCAGTGGCGCGCCGGCATTGGCGTTCACCGCCGCCTCCAGCATGGACTGGATCTGCGCCGGCAGCTTGGCAATGTCCCGCAGCGGACGGTTGCCGCTGTCGGTGCCGCCGAACACCTTCTGGCCCTGGAAGTCGGTGTTCAGCAGGTCGCTGATCGAGGCCAGCAGATCCGGCGTATCGGCCGCCAGCGTCTCGTAGCTCTGCTGCTTCAGGGCATCGGCCTGCAGGATCTGGGCTGAGACATCCTCGAAGATCTTGCCAACCGAGGTCATGGCGGTCTGCATGGTCTTCATCCGCTCACCGGCCAGGCTGGTGCTGTTCCTGATCGCACCGCCCTGCTGGATGTCGTCATGCAGCCGGTAGAGCAGCGAGGCGCCGACACCCATCTCGCGTGCCGGGTCGCTCTTGCGGCCGGAGGACATCTCGGCCGTCGCGCGTGCCAGCTGCGCCTGCAGGCTTTGCAGATTGGCCTGGCGGCCGATGGCGATGCCGGCGGGGGAAACACGGTCCATCATCACGGAATCTCCTGTCAGCCGCCGAGGCTGGTGAGTTGGTCGAGCATCTTGGTGGCGGCCTGGATGACCTGCACGGAGGCCGAATAGGTCTGCTGCACCATCAGCAGGCGCTGCAGTTCCTCATCCACGTTCACCGCCGTCTTGTTGGTCAGGTCCTGCCGCGCCTGCAACGCAATGGTGCTGCGGGTCGCGGCGCGGTCGGTCCAGGTCGCGCGCTCCCCCTGCATCAGGCCAACGGTCTGCGCTGCCGCCTGCGACAGCCCCATCGAGCCCGGCAGGCCGGTGGAGGCGGGATAGCTGCGGCTGGTTTCCATCGCATCCAGCCAGCCGAGGATGATGCTGTTGTTGGAGGCATGACCTTCGGTACTGGCCTGCATGCCGTCGCGCATCCGCCACAGCTTGCCGCCCTGGTCCGGGTCCACCTGTGGATTGATGGCCAAAGTCCGCGCCACGCCGGTGAAGGGCGCGGCGCCATCAAAGTGGGCCGCTCCCGCGCCGTCGCCATCGTCATCGCGGGTGAAAAGGCCGGCCTGCGTGCCGCTCCGCGACGGATCGGCCTGCTGGAATGTCTCGGCCAGATGTCCGGCCACCTGGTCCAGCATATCGGCGAACCGCGGCATCACCTCGTCGCGGATCTTCAGATTGGCGGCGATGCTGCCGCTGTCCGAGCCGCGCAGCTTCATGCCATCGATGGTGATATCCGACAGGCCATCGGTATAGGGCGCGGCGCCGTTGCGGCGGATATCGGAAGCGATACCCGGGGTATGGGTGAAGGACAGCCGGTGAACATTGCCGCTGTCGTAAAGCGTGTTGCCGCCATCGGTGGTCACCAGCAGCTTGCCGGGACCATTGTCATAGATGCGGATCGGCAGCTTGGTGGCGATATCGGCGAGGATGATGTCGCGCTTGTCCTCGTATTCGGCGGTGGAGGCACCGCGTGCTGAAGCCTGCGCCAGCTGCCGGTCCACCTCCTTCAGGTTCTGCAGCGCGGTATTGACCGCATCCACCTCGGTGGCGACGCCGAGGTCGGCATCGGTGCGCACCTTGGAGATGGCGGCATCCATGTCATGGAAGCTGCTCACCAGATCCTGCGCCGCTGAAAGCGCCTGGCTCTGCGCCACGGCATTCTCAGGTGTGACGGAGAGCGCCGTCATGGCCTCCTGAAAGGCGCCGAGGCGGGAGGACAGCGAGCGCTCATCCGCCGGCTGGCCGATCACGCTGGTATAGGTCTCGAGCAGCGCGCGCATGCGGCCGGCAAAGGCCTCGGCGCCATCGGCGGTGCGCGAGGCGGCGGCCAGCACCGCATCGGCCGCGCGCTGCGTCACGCCCGTCGCGACACCCTGGCCGCTGGAGCCCACCAGGTTCTCGCTGCGCGGCAGGTCGCGCCGCACGTAGCCAGCGGTCTGCGCATTGGCCACGTTGTTGGCGATCACCGCCGAGGCGCGCTGCTCGGCGGCCAGCGAGGTCAGGGCGGTGCTCAGCGCGGCTTGCAGGGACATGGCAGGAACTCCGTATTGAGAATTTTCGCATGGCGGCGGGACCGTGGCAGCGGCCCCGCAGGTGGCGTTACCGCTTCAGGTTGGTGGCTTCTTCCAGCATCTGGTCGGCCGTGCGGACCACGGAGGCATTGGAGCTATAGGCCCGCTGCGTCTCGATTAGGTTGGTCAGCTCCGTGCCGATATCGACATTGGAGGATTCCAACGCGCCGCCCGAGGTGGTGCCGGCCGAGCCCTCGCCCGCCGTCAACAGCCGCACGGAGCCTGCGGCGCGCGACATCTCATAGGCATCGCCACTGACCGGGTTCAGGCCATCGGCATTGGGAAAGACCGCCAGCTTCAGCTGGTAGATCGCCCGGCTCTGGCCATTGGAGAAGGTGGCGACCACCTTGCCGTCATCCTCGATCGAGACGCGCTCCAGCATGCCAAAGGCGGAACCATCCTTCTCGACCTTGGTCGGCACATAGTTGCCGCTGAGCTGCGTGAGGCCAGAAGCGCTTTCCGGCACGCCGATCTTGATCGGGAGGTCGATGCCGCCGCCCAGTTTCATGGTCAGCGTGCCGAAGTTGGGGTCATAGAGGCCCCTGGTCGCGTCGGCTGTCGGCGTGTAGCCGCTATAGCTGCCGGTCACCGCCGCCGTGGGCTCCGCATCGGTGACGCTTCTGATGGTGCCGGCCTTGTTGGCGCCGGCGCTGGCGCCCCAGAACTCGATCTCCACCTGGCCGACCAGCCGCTTCTCATCCGTGGCGGCCAGGGCGGGATCGCCGCCGGTGGCGCTGTCGAAGACCTGTACCAGCCATTTATTGGTGTTCGGGTCCGTCGCCGAGGCTGCCGTCTGCGGAATGAAGCGGTAGGTCAGGGTCTGGGTGGCGCCCAGCGCGTCGTAGTAATCGATGCTGCTGATATTGGTGTTGATGTCCTGCGGCGTATCCTTATAGGCGGTCTGGCCGGAGGGCAGATTGGCCCAGAAGGTCATGTTGGTGGTGGGCGCCGAGGCGACGCTGATGTCGTTGACATTCACCGTGGTCAGGCTGTCCACGTTGTTGTCGCCGACATTGCCGAGCGGCAGTCCGTCCGCCCCCAGCTTCACGCCTTGCAGGTAGTAGCCGCCCGCATTCACCAGATTGCCATTGGCATCGGAGCGGAAGGAACCCGCACGGGTGACGAGATACTTGCCGTTGCTGCCGGCGCTGTCGTTCACCACCAGGAAGCCATTGCCGTTGACGGCGATGTCGGTGTCGATGCCGGTGCTCTGCACCTGGCCGAGCTTGCTGATCTCCACCCGGTTGGTCGCGGACGTGCCGGCCAGCGCCGAGGCGCCGTTGGAGGAGCCTTCCAGCACCAGGCTCTCGAACTGGGTATCGACCCGCTTGTAGCCCACGGTGGAGCTATTCGCGATGTTGTTGGAAATACCGGAAAGCTTCGTGGCCTGGGCATTGAGGCCCGAGACGCTGGTGCGGAGTGCGTTGATGGCCGTCATCGGCGGCGGTCCCTGCTGTGGCTATGGGTCTTGGGGTTCAGGCGTTTGCAGTCGGGCCATGGCTGGCCCGGCTCGTTCTGGGCGGGACCGGCGTCGGCTTCTGCCGGACGGCCGGGTGGTGGCGCGGCGTCATCGCCGCGGTTCCGGCGCAAGCCGCGCGCTCTGCGCGGCGAGGTCGGCCCGCATCACCGTGATGGCGATGCGGCGGTTGCGCGGGTCGGCCGGCGCCTCGGGCAACAAGGGCTCCACCGAGGCCTTGCCTTCCACGCGATGCATCCGCGCGGGCTGCACGCCCTGGCGTTCCAGCATCCGCCGGGCGCTGTTGGCGCGGTCGGCGGAGAGTTCCCAGTTGCCATAGGCGCCGCGCGAGAAGGACTGGCCATCGGTATGGCCCGCCAGCACCACTGCATTGGGCACGGTGGCCAGCACGCCGCCCAGCACCTCCAGGATGCGAGCCAGGCGCGGCGTCGGCTCGATGGCGCCCGGGGCGAACATCGGGGCGCCGTCGCGGTCGAAGATCTGCAGCCGCAGGCCCTCAGAGGTCATCTCGATGCGCAGGTTCTGCGCGAAGTCGTGCAGCGCGCCGCCATCCGGGCCCAGCTGCCGCTCGATCTCGGCCTTCATCGCTTCCAGGCGCTGACGGTCGATCGGGTCGCGAACCCCGCCATCCTGGCGGGCGGCGGCGGCCTTGGCCGATTCGCCGTTATTCGCAGTCTCGCCGCCATCGCTGTCCGGCCGCAGGCCGCCGTCACTCGTCGGCGTCAGCGGGTCGCTGCGGGAGTCGCCCGCCGTCATGACGGAGGGGCCGCCATTCAGCACGCCGTTGCCGGCGGGCAGGCTGACAATCGAGGAAGCATTGAAGAACTGCGCAATGCCGTCCTTCTGCGCTTCCGTGGTCGAGGACAGCAGCCACATCACCAGAAAGAAGGCCATCATCGCCGTGACGAAATCGGCATAGGCGATCTTCCACTGGCCGCCATGGTCATCGTCATGCGGCGCGTGGTGCTTCTTGACGATGATCGGGCGCTTGTCGTGATCGGCGCTCATGCGGCGGGGTGATCCGGTTTCTGCTCGGCCATCACCTTATCTCCAAGATTTTTCGCATTCAAGTGCGGCGATCCTGTTCCGTGTGCCTCACCGTCAGGCTGCCGCCCAGCGCCAGGCGGTGCAGCACGGCGTCGAAAGCCTCGGCCACATCGGCCGCCGTGCTGCGCGGCAGCGGATGCGCGGTTTCCATCACCGCATCCAGCCGGCGGCCTTCCAGCCGCCCACGCAGCTCGATCCGCCCGCTGCCAGGCAACGCCAGGCGTATGGCGAAGGCACCGCGTTCCGCATGGCGCCCGGCCTGTGAGGGGCCGCCGCGCGAACGGTCCGGGCGCCAGAACAACTCCACCCAGCCGGTAGTGCCGCCGGCCTGCAAAGGCAGCCGCTGCCCGGCCCAGAGCGAGGCATCGCCCAGTGAGGCCGGTGGCAACGGCGCGCTGCCCAGCAGGCCCAGCAAGGCCTTCTCAGGCAGCTGCATGAGGCGGGCGGCGCGGGCCAGCCGCGCCTCGCCCAGCCAGAGGCGCAGTTCCGGTCGCAGCGCCGCCAGCACCAGCGGCAAGACCAGACCGGCCTCGGCCCCCGGCATCAGCGCATCCAGCCCCGCCGGCGCCGGCGGTGGGTCGAGCTCGGGCGGCGGTTCCTCCTCCCGGCTGCCGCGCGGCGGCACGATGCCGACCACGCGCGCCGTGGCGGCATAGCCGGCCTCGGCCTCCCGCCCCGGCGTGCCGGGGCGGGAGAGCGGGTCGATGGGATTGGCGCCGGCGGCCATGGTTACTCGGCGCTGCCGACCTCATCCTCATCGAGGATGAAGATGCGGCCCTCGTCCGCCAAGCGCTTGGCGATGGTGATGATGTCGGTCTGCGCTTCCTCGATGGACTTGCGGCGCTGCGCGGGCATGTTCTCGATCTCGTCGCGCATCATGGTGGCGGCGCGCTCGGACATGCTGGAGAGGAAGAGCTCGCGCAGTTCCGCGCTGGCGGCGGTCAGCGCCACCTGCAGCTTGTCGGCCGGGCATTCCGCCACCAGAGTCGCGAAGGTGGTGCGGTCGACGCGGATCAGGTCGTCGAAGGTGAACATGATGCGCTTGATGCGGCTGGCCGCATGCGGCTCGCGCGCCTCGATATGCTTCATCAGGTGCTCGACCAGCCCCTTGTCGGCGCGGTTCATGATCTCGGCCACGATCTGCGAGCTGTCGCGCTCGTAGGAGCGGCTGAGATTGGTGATGAATTCCTTCTGAAGCGTCTGCTCGATATCCTGCAGCACGCCCTTCTGGATGCTGTCCATCCGCACCATGCGCAGCACGATCTCGTCCACCGAGGCTTCGGGCAGCAGGGCCAGCACCCGCGCCGCATGCATCGCCGGCAGCTTTGCCAGGATCACCGCCGCCGTCTGCGCCAGTTCGGTGCGCAGATAGGTGGCCAGGACTTCCGGGGAGATATTCGCCAGCTTCTCCCACATGGTCTTGCCCTCGGGACCACGGATCTCGTCCATGATCTCGCTGACCTTCTCATTGGGCAGCAGGCGCTTCAGCAGCCGCTCGGTGGTCTCGGCGGTGCCGATCACCGTGCCGGTGCGGCCGACCTCGGCACGGAAGCGCATGATGACGCGCTCCACCGTGTCGATATCCACCTTGCCCAGATTGGCCATGGCGCGGGAGACGCGGCGGATTTCCTGTTCTTCCAGGCGGCCGAACAGGGACTGGATACGGTCCTCGTCCAGTGTCATGAACAGCACGGCGACATCGGCCAGCGGATCGAGCTTGCCGGCACTGGCTTCCACGGGGCGCAGGGCGCGGCGCGCTTCGGGGGCTCTCATGGTTCGGTGCTCCGGGCGGGCGGGGTGAGGAGGGGAAGAAGAAGGGCTGCCAGCATGGCCACCACTTCGGGCGGCGCGGCACCGCCGGGTGCGATGCGCGCCAGCCGCTCCGGCAGGTCGGCACCGGCGGGGATGGCGAGCTGCTGCTGTGCCGCGATGGCCTCCAGCCGCTCCGCCAGCGGTGCCAGCGCCCCGGCGGGAACCGCGGGCTGCTGTGTCACGGCCCAGCGCAGGGCGGCGGCCAGGCGGCGCTTGCGGCGGATGCGCAGCAGGGTACCGCTCACGTCGAGAAGCCCCGCACCAGCGCGCCGGCCACCAGTGCCCAGCCATCGATCAGCACAAAGAAGATCAGCTTGAAGGGCAGGCTGATCACCGAGGGTGGCAGCATCATCATGCCCATGCCCATCAGCACCGAGCTGACCGCCATGTCGATGGCCAGGAAAGGCAGGAACAACAGGAAGCCGATCTGGAAGGCCTTTGTCAGTTCCGAGACCAGGAAGGCGGCGGCAAGGATATGCAGCGGCACTTCGGTCCGTTTTTCGCGAGACAGTGGGCCGACGATCGTGCCCAAGGCCGGCTGCCACTTGGCGATGTCGATGAAGAGCGCCAGCTCCCGCTCCCGCACATTCGCTTCCATGAAGTCGCGGAAGGGGCGGATGGCGCGTTCGGCGGCCTGTTCTTCGGTGATGCTGCCTTCGATCAGCGGCCGCCCGGCGTCGTTCCAGCTTCGCTCCAATACAGGCGCCATGACAAAGGCGGCGAGAAAGAGTGAGAGGGAGACAATGACGGTGTTGGGCGGCGACTGCTGCAGCCCCAGCGCAGTGCGCAGCATGGAAAGCACGACCACGATGCGGGTGAAGGCCGTGGCCACCACCAGGATGCCGGGCGCGATGGCCAGCAGCGTGGTGATGACGATCAGGCCCACCACATTCGTGGTCAGGCTCTGCCCGCCACTAGCCACCGCATTGGCGCCCTGTGGGCCGAGACTCAGCGAGACGCTTTGCGCCAGCGCCGGGGCGGCTGTCAGCAGCAGCAGGCCCACGGCGAGCGTCAGGAGGCGGAAATGCGGCATTCTGCCTGCGGGGATCGGATGGGGTTGCGGATCAGGCGGCGGATGAGACAATCTCGGTGATCGAGATCGACAGCCGGCCGTCATCGGTGATCTGGATCTCGCCACGCGCGATCAGCCGCTCATTGGCCAGCAGGTCCACCGGCTCTCCCACCTTCTTGTCAAATTCGATGACGGAGCCGCGGCTGAGGTTGAACAAGGCCGCCATCGGCAGGCGCTTGTTGCCCAGCACCACCTGCACATTGACGGGAATGTCCATGATGCGCGGCTTGCGGTCGGAGAGGAACGGGTTCTCGGCCCCGGCGGGAAGTTCCGTGGTCATGGCTCAATCTCCTGCGAAGGATCGGAAGACGCGCACGGCGCGCCGAGGATAGCGAGGGCCCGGGCTGCCATGGCATCCGGGCGATGGATCAGGCCACCGGAGACCCAGGATGCCTCGGCGCTGCCAGGCGGCATGGTGGGTTCGGGCAGCAGCCGCAGGCGCGCGGGCGCCTCCTGCGGCGGGGGAAAGCCCTCCGCCTGGATGGCGGCCAGGGTATCGGGATGCGCGGTCAGCAGGATCACGTCCTCGCCGCGCTCGGTGAGGGCCTCCGCCAGCATCGCGGCCACCTCGGCGCCGGCGGCGCGGGCGAGGAGGCTGGGCAGCACGGCTTCCAGCGCGGCGACCAGCGCGGCCCTGGCATCGGCATCCATGGCGCGGCGGTCTGCCGCCCGGGCGGCCAGCAACTGCTCCAGCACCTGCGCGGCACGGTGGGCGCCCTGGCTGGTGCGTTGTGCAACCTCCGCCTCCAGCGCCCCCGCCGCCGCCTCGCGGGCCTCGGCGGCCCCTTCGGCACGGCCCTGCGCCAGGCCTTCCTCCAGCCCGCGGCGGCGGCCGGCCTCGAAGGCCGTGGCGCGCATCCGCTCCTCCTCCTGCAGCCGGGCGGCGGTGGAGCCGTCTTCCCCGGCCAGCAGGATACCGAGCGAGGGCGGCAGATAGGGACGGGACCTGGTGATCATGCCGGGGCCCCTTCCTCGATCCAGGCCCGCACCACCGCCAGGGCTTCCTCGGGCCGGGTGTCGATCAATTCGTTCAAGGCATTCAGGGAGGAGATGCGGATCTGGATGTCCTGGCCCACGGTGGCGATGGCCTCCTCCATCGGGTCCAGCGCCATGGCGGCCTCGGCAGCAGCAGCAGCCTCGGCGGCGGCCAGTTCCTCGGCCAGGCGGCGCAGGCGGGTGCGGCGGCGGCGCAGCAGGAAGAGGGTGGTGCCCAGGCTGCCCAGCAGCAGCAGGGCGGCAAGGGTCATCTGCGTCGTGCTCAGGCGCAGCCCGCCCTGGTCATCGGCGGAGGCCAGGCTGCCGGCGCCCTCATCAGGGATGAAGCGCAGCGTATCGACGGTGACGCGGTCGCCGCGCTTCTCGTCGAAGCCGACGGCGGAGCGGACCAGCGCCGCGAGGCGCTCCAGCTCCTCCTTCGGGCGGGGCTGCACGCTGCCATCCGGCGCGGCCACGCCATCCACCACGACGGCGATGCTGACGCGCTTCACCGCGCCCGGCTCCCGTGTGGTCTCCTCGATCTTGGAGGAGATCTCGTAATTGACGGTCTCGTTGTTGCGCTGGGCATTGGTGGCGCTGCGATTGGCGCCGCCGCCGGTCTGCTGGTTCGGCAGGTTCTGCCCCACCGTCACCGGCTGCTGCCCGCGCCCGTCCTCGCTGCTCTCGGCCTCGGTCTGGATCTGGCGGCCACGTTCCACCTGCCCCATCGGGTCGAAGGTTTCCGCCCGTGCGACGGTGCGGGCACCCTCGATCTCCACCGAGGCCACCGCGCGCACCTTGCCGCGCCCGACCAGCGGTTCCAGCAGGTCCAGCACCGATTTCTGTAGCGTGTGCTCCTGCGCCTGCCGCAACTCGCCGATCCGCCCGGCCACCGCGCCGGCGCCGCCATCGGCCGCCAGCACGATGCCGGAGGGATCGACCACCGAGACATCCTCCTGCCGCAGCCGTGGCACGGCGCCGGCCACCAGCAGCCGGATGGCGGCGGCCTGGGAACTGCCCAGCCGCTGGCCGCCGGACGTGGTCACGGTGACCGAGGCGGTTGGCTGCGGCGCGTCCCGCGAAAAACTCTCCCGCTCAGGCAACACGATATGCACGCGCGCGGTGCGCACGCCCTGCATGGTGATGATGGTGCGCGCCAGTTCCCCCTCCAGCGCCCGCACCCGCTGGATGCGCTGCATGAAGGAGGTCATCTGCATCGGGTTGGCCTGGTCCAGCAGCTCGTAGCCGGCGCCGGTCTGGCGCGGCAGGCCTTCGCTGGCCAGCTGCATCCGCAGCCGCGCCACCTGCTCGGCCGGCACCATCACCGTGCCATCGCCACGGGCTTCCACCGGCACCTTCATTTCTTCCAGCCGCGCGACGATCCGTCCGGCCTCGGAAGGCTCCAGTCCCGCATACAGCAGGCCGTTGGTGGCCTGGGGCGAGCGTGCGACCAGGACCACCGCCAGAATGGCGGCGGCCGCCACCACGCCCATGGCGCCCAGCTTCGCCGGCCCTAGCCGGGCCAGCGCGGGCCCCAGGGCAGCAAGGTCGAAACCGGGTCGGAGCGTGCTGACTTGCTGCATCGAAAACCTGTCTGTCCCGTTCTGGCCATCCGTCTTTCGCATTCCACCCGCCGGTCCTGGCGGACCGCATTGCCTGCGGGCCGGATGCTTTTTGGCGTGGAATGCGAAAGCGCATCGGGTTATATCTGCCGCCGTTGCTCTTGTCGCGCGAAAAATCGCTCTAGCCGGGAGATCCCCGCCATGTCGGCCACGACCACCGATGGTTCTGCGAAAAAATCAGGGAAGAAAGGCGGCCGCCTGCTGCTGTTCGGCGCGGCGGCTTTGTTGCTGCTGGGCGGGGGCGCGGGGGCAGCCTGGGTTTTCGTCCCCGGCGCGTCCGAGTCTATGCGAAAAATTATAGTTGGCGAGGTGGCCCCGGCGGAACAGGCCCTGGCCGCCGCCAGCCCTGCGAATGCGCGCCCCGTCTTCGTAGAGCTGCCGGAGATGACGCTGACCCTGCCCAATGCCGGCCGGCCGCGCCAGCTCCGCCTGAAGCTGGCGATGGAAGTGGCGGCCGATCCGAGCCAGCCGCCACCGGAGCTGATGAACCCGCGCGTCTATGACAGCCTCGTGCTCTATCTGCGCACGCTGCGGGACGGTGAGCTGGAAGGCGCCCTGGCCATGGACCGGCTGCGTGGCGACCTGCACCGCCGGCTCGACCTGCTGCTGGGCGAAGGCCGGGTGCGCGACGTGCTGATCACCGGCTTTGTGGTTGCCTGAGGTCATGAGCGGAACCGAGGATACCCCCTCCCAGGACCCGATGGCCGATGCCATGGCCGATTGGGGCGCCGCCGGCGTCGCCATGGGCCAGGGCGATATCGACGACCTCTTCGGCGGCGATGTGGTGAGCGAGCCGGAGCCGCCGAAAAGTGGGCTGGAAGCCCTGGTCGGCGGCGCGGTGCGCTACGAGAAGCTGCCGATGCTGGATATCGTGGTGGACCGGCTCGCCCGGCTGCTCACCACCAGCATCCGCAAGTTCACCGCCGACAATGCCGATGCGGTGATCGACCGCATGCGCCCGGTGCGCGTCGGCGCCTTCCTCGACACCATCACCCTGCCGGCGATGATCGGCATCATCCGCATCGAGGAATGGGACGGCTATTGCCTCGCCGCCCTCGATTCGCAGCTGATCGGATCCATTGTCGATATCCTGCTGGGCGGGCGGCGCAACGCGGTGCAGCCGATCGAGGGCCGCCCCTACACGCCGATCGAGCGCGCCTTCGTGGAAAAATTCGTGGGCCTGCTGACGCAGGACATGAGCCGCGCCTTCGAGGCCGTCTCCCCCGCCACCTTCCGGCTGGAGCGCTTCGAGATCACGCCCGGCTATGCGCTGATCACCAAGCCCACCGCCGCCGCCCTGACCTTCCGCGCCGAGATCACCATGGAGGGGCGCGGCGGGCATATCGACTTCCTGCTGCCCTATGCCTCCATCGAGCCGGTGCGCGACCTGCTGAGCCAGGAAGTGCTCGGCAAGAAGACCGGCGGCGACACCATCTGGCGTTCCCACCTGGCCGAGGAACTGCCGCGCGCCAGCGCCGACCTGACAGCGGTGATCGAGAGCCGGGTGATGCCTTTCTCCGAGGTGGCGCGCTGGCAGCCCGGCGCGGTGGTGACACTGGACCGGCGGCCGGAGGACAGCCTCGATGTCTTCTGCCAGGGCCTGCTGGTCTGCCGCGCCCGCATGGCGGCGCGGGACGACCGCGTGGTGCTGCGGGTGGAGGAATGCGTGATCGAAACAGCCTGGCCGGGCGATGCGTCCGCGCTGGAGGGTTGAGGAGAATGCCCATGAATTACGCCCAGATCCTCGATGCCGCGGCGCTGGCGGTGCTGGCCGCGCAGTCGGGCTGGATCGTCCTGCTCTACCGCCGCATGGGGCGGCTGCGCGTGGCGCTGGATTCGGCCGGAGACGTGATCGCGCAACTGGATGCCGCCTCCCGGCGCCTGGACCATTCGGCCGGTGGCATCGTGCAGAAGGTCAAGGACGGCATCGGCGAGGTGGATGGCAAGATCCAGGCTTGTCGCCGCGTGGCGCAGGAATTGACCGCCGCCTCCCGCCAGGCTGAGGAAGTGGCGGCGCGGCTGGACCAGGCGCTGCGGCAAAACCGCAAGCTGCAGGCTGCCCGCGCCGCCGCCCCGCCGCGCGAGCTAGCGGAGCCCCTGGGCCTGGCGGAGCGGCTGGCTGGCCGCGGCACGCCGGCGCCGGTGCTGGAGACCGGGCCCGCCGCACCCCTGCTGGCCGCCCCTTCCCCGCTGCTGTCCGTGCCGCTGCTGCCGGAGCCCGACGAAGAACTGGCCGAAGCCACCATCGAGCGCCTGCTGGCCAGCGAAATGCTGCTGGTGCCGCCGCCGGCCCTGGCCGAGCGGCGGATCTTCCGCCTGACGCTCGATTGAGCCTGAGGAGACCGCAAGCATGACCATCCCGGCATCTTACCCTTCCTGGCGCGGCCGGCTGTTCGGGCCGCGCCTCGGCCTGCCGCTGATGGCCCTCGGCCTGCTGGCCCTGGTGCCCGGTCGGCTGGAGGGGCTGGCCGAATTCTGGCCAGCCCAGGCCGGCCCCCTGCGGCCGCCGGCGCTCTCCTCTGTCCCGCCGCTGCATCCGGTGACCCTGCGCGATGGCGTGGTGGTGGTGCCCCGGATCTCGGAAACCCTGGCGGGCCCGGCCCGGCCCAGCCCGCTGGGCGAGGACCGCCCGGGTGAAGGCCGCCTTCTGCTGGAGGTTGGCCGCCGTCAGGCCGAGGTGGAGCGCCGCGAGCGCGCGCTGGAACTGCGCGAAGCCCGGTTGCAGGCCGCTGAGGGGCTGGCGCGCGGCCAGATCGCCGAACTGACCCGGTTGCGGGAGGAGGTGGAACGGCTGGTGGTGCGGGAAGGCTCGGCCGCCGAGGCCGATATCGACGCGCTGGTGGCGCTCTACGTCAATATGCGGCCGCAACAGGCAGCGAAGGTGCTGGACAAGCTGGAGCCGCCACGCGCCGCCACCATCCTGCTGAAGATTCCGGAACGGCAGGCCGGGCCGATCCTGGCCAATATGGAGCCGCTCTCCGCCCTGGCGGTGACACAGGAGATCGCCGGCCGGCGCGATCCCTTCCGGACCGCCGAGGCGAGGCGCTGAGCGAGGCCTGGCGGCCCTTGCGGCCGCCGGGCCTCGGTGCAGATCAGAAGGGCGCGGTGGGTACCGCGCTGCCACGGCGGATCAGCCCTTCAGCCGTCTCGGCAGAATGGCACGGCAGCCGTCTCCCTCGCACAAGGCATAGCCGCCTTCCGCCAGCATGGTGATCTCGCCTGCGTCCGGCAGTGGGAAGCGGAAGTCGCGGTTCAGAAGTTCCGGCTTCGCCATGCGTGGCAACCGCCTGCATCCTAGCCGCAGCAGCGCGTCCAGCGTGGCGGCGCCGGCCACTGGTGCCGGGGCTTCGCGCTGTCCAGCCGCAACTACCACCCGCCAGCCATTACGCTGAGCCTCCCAGCATCCTGGGGGCCTGCGGCATGGAAGGCCAACCGCCTTCGACGTCCCGCTAAAGGCTTCTGGCAGCGCCGCGCTTAAGCGCAGATGGCCCAGCCGCTTAGCCGCGCGGCTTTCCTGCCGGTGACGCAGCAACAGCGGCACACCATGCAATGGCAGGAGACCAGCGTCAGCCGGTCGAATGACAGAGACAGGTTCGGCAAGCCGCCCATCGGGGCACCGGTGCCGGCTAAGCCGATCGAGGCGACCAAGGTCAAAAGGCCGAAGCCGTTGTTGCTGCATGACGTAGCTGTGCGGAGGGATTTCCATCCTGCATCCTGCCGGATGTGGTGAAATAAATTGCTACGTTCCACACTGCTCAAACCTTTATGCGAAAAATAATTGACTGTGCGAGGCCTTGCTGCGAGGAATAGCCACCGCACCCGCAGAAAGGCCCCCGCCATGCGCCCCCAGCCCCTCCCCGCTTCTGACATCGCTATGCCCTGGCCGGCGCATGGCGAGGCCGCCATGATCAAGGCGGCCGCCCTGGGCCGCCGTGACGGGCTGGCCGGCCTTCGCCGCGACTTCGCCCTGGAAGAACTGGATGGCGGGCTGGCGGTGGTCGATACCATCCAGCGCGAGATCATGCCCGGCGCGCCCCTGCCCTGGCAACATTCCCGCCTGATGCTGGCGGCGGTGCGGCAATGCTATGCCGCCGGCCTGCACCATGGCGGCGATGTGCGGCTGGAAAAGCAGCGGCGCGGCGGCTTGGCCGCCGCGCGGGCCTGACGGCTCAGGCGCTGGCGCCGCCATAGGCGCGGCGCGCTGTTCCAGCGGGGGTGGGCACTGCCTCCTCCCGCAGGGCCTCCAGCAAGGAACCGGGCAGCCGGTTGCCCTCGGCTGATGCGGTGCCACTCTCCTGCGCCGCCTGTCCCCGCCCCATGCGGTTGAACACTTCCACCAGGGCGGACGCCATCATCCGCTCCGGCGCATGGGCCACCCTGGCCGGCGCGCCGCTGCCCCACCAGAAGGGTTCGGCGCTGGCAATGGCCTCGCCCGGCCGGGCCTCGGTGGTGACGGCGGCGAATTCAACCGGCCCCACCGGCGCCTGCAAACCGAGTTGGGCATAAACCTGCCCGACCTTGCCACGAATATTCTCCAGGAACTGCTGGGCGGAGAACGGCGCGCCATCGCCGCCGCGAAACAGCGTTGTGTTGGCACGCGCAGCCTCCGGCAGCAGGTCCGAGGCGGCGCGGCCAGGCTCAGCGGCCACCGCGCGCAGCAGCTTGGTGGCGCCCCCGGTGCCCAGGAAATGGCCCAGGTATAATTCCCCCACATCCGGCTTGCGGCCCAGCACCGGGGCCAGCGCGTCGGAGATGTCCTTCAAGTGTTCGGCGCCGAGGCGCGCCGAGATCTCGGGGTTGTCGCGCAACGCCAGGATGCGGGCGCGCTCGGCGGGCTCGGCCACCGTCAGGTGGCCGGAGGCACTGCGAGTGATGGCGGCGGCCTCCTGCGCCAGCCCATGCGCGGCGCCGTGCTGCCGCACCGCATCCAGCCAGGTCTGGTCGATGAACTGGAAGAGGCCGCGTGCCGAGGAACTGGGCGCCTGCGCCGCAGGCTGGAAGCCGCTCTCGATCGCCGCCTTGGCGGCCAGCACCTCGAAGCCGACGCCAGTGCTTTCCGCGGCATTGCGGAGCGCGCGGCCGACCGAACGCGGCACGGCGAAGCGGCCGAGTGTCTCCGAGGGACTCTGGCCATCGGTGGCCGAGGCGGCTGCGCGGGTCAGGCGATCCAGCGGGACAACGGGGCTGGGCATGCGGAACCTCCATGCTTATGCGAAAAATTTTTGTAGCACGCCGCGATGCGAAATGATAAGAGCAAAGCCGACGGCACCCGGAGCCTGCGCGCCGGGCGTCCGCGCCACCCGCAGCGTCACAGGCAAGGCCACCGCATCGATGATCCAGATCGCCGGAATAATCGGAGTCTTCGTCGCAATCTTTGGCGGCTATCTCATCGCCGGCGGCCATCTCGCCGTGATCCTGGGCGCGCTCGGGCCGGAACTGCTGATCATCGGCGGCTCCGGCGTGATGACCATGTTCATCGCCAATGACGGCGCCGGTGTCGCCAAGGTGCTCAAGTCACTCGCGAAGGTTTTTCAGGGTTCGCGCTGGAAGCGGGTCGATTACAGCGACCTGCTCAGCCTGCTCTACCTGCTGCTGCGGACGCACCAGAAGGAAGGCGCCGCGAAGCTGGAGAAGCATATCGAGAAGCCGGAAAATTCCCCGATTTTCTCACGCTACCCGCGCATCGCCCGCGACCCCGCCGTGGCCGGGCTGGTCTGCGACACCATGCGCACCATCACCCTGAACAACAAGGACCCGCATCTGGTCGGCGAGATGATGGAAGCCACCATCGAGAAGCGCGCGGCGGAGGAGATCAAGCCTGCCAAGGTGCTGCAGACGGTGGCGGATGCCTTCCCGGCGCTGGGCATCGTCGCCGCCGTGCTTGGCATCATCAAGGCACTGGGCGCCATCTCGGAAAGTCCCGAGGTTCTGGGCCATATGATCGGCTCCGCGCTGGTCGGGACCTTTCTGGGTGTCTTCCTGTCCTATGGCCTGGTCGGGCCCATGGCTGCGCGCCTGAAGGGCATTTTCGAGGAGGAGCGGCGGATGCTGGATGTCGCCCGCGCGGTGATCACCAGCTATCTGCAGAACCTTTCGCCACAGATCTGCGTCGAGGTCGGGCGGCAATCGGTGCCGACCAAGCTGCAGCCCAGCTTCGACCAGATGGAAGAGCAGTTGCGCGATGCCGGCCGCGTCAAGACAGACGCCGAAGGCGGCGGGGAGTAAGCCGGTGCGCCGCCCCCTCCTGCTGGCCACCACGCTGCTGACCCAGGTATCGCTCCTGGCACCAGCCGCCCTCGCCCAGCCTGCCCCGGCCGCCGTGGAGACCGCCGCCGTGCGCGTGCGCACCGGCCAGCATGCCGGCCATGGCCGCGTGGTCCTGCATCTGGGCCAGGTGCCGGTCCACTCCATGCGAAAAGCAGAAGGAGGCTTTGAGTTGCGGCTGCGCGGCCGGTATCAGTTCGACCTGTCCGATATCCGCCGCCTGGCCGAGCTGGCAGCCATTGAGCCGCGGCCGGATGGTGCCGACACGCTGCTGCTGCTGCGCGGCAATGCCGATCAGGCCGAGGCCGGTGCCTTCGGCGGCATGCTGTACATCGATCTGCGCGCCGCGCCGGCCAAGCTGGAAGCGGCGCAGCGCAAGCTGCTCGATGACGCGGTGCGGCTGGGCCTGATGAAGCCGGATCAAGCCCAGGCCATGCTCCGCGCCGCGCGCACCGGCGGCATGGAGCAGGCCGCTCCCATTCCATCCAGCGCCACTCCGCCCGCGCCGATGCCGTCGCCGGCCCCGGCTGCCCAGGCCCTGGCGCCGCAGCCCCCTGCCCCGCCTCCTCCCGCTAGCGATCTTGCCGGGCTGCGGGAGGCGGTGATCGCAAAGCTGGCGGTGCTGAATGGCCTGCGCTCGGCCGATACGCTGCCCGCCACGCCTGCCCCGCCTGAAGCCGTGGCGGCGCCTTCGCCTGCCCCCATCCCAGTGGCCACTGCACCCGCTCCCGTGGTGGCCGTGGCCCTTCCGACCTGCGCCGCGCCCTTCTCGCTGTCCGGCTGGCGTGGAGAGGAATCCTTTGCCGATCGCCTGCCGGTTCTGCGCGCCGCCCTGGCCCGCTCCGACCAGGGAGCGGCCGAGGTCGCGGCCCTGGCCGAATTCTATGCCGGGCACCAGCTTTCGCGCGAAGCATTGTCGGTGCTGGAGGCGGCCTCGGCCGAATGGCCCGTCGGTGCCCTGAAGGAGCGGCTGGAGCGGGTGCGCGACGTGGCGCGGCTGCTGCTGGGCCGCCCGATCTCCCCCGCCTCGCCCCTGCTGGCGGAAGCCGGAGACTGTGCGCGGGAAGACCTGCCACTGTGGCGTGCCCTGGCGGCGGCCGTTTCCAGCGATGCCGCCGCCCTGGCCCAGCTGGCCCCCCGCGCCCGCGCCGCCTTGCGCGGCATTCCACAGGACCTGCGGCTGAGCTTCGTGCAGCGCCTGGCGGATGCGGTGGAAAACGACCCGGCCACCCTGCGCGTCCTCCTGGGTGCCGTGCGAGCCGCCACGGGCCTGACGCCGGAACAGGCGGCGGCGCGCAACTGGCAATATGCCCGCCTCGCCCGCCAGGAAGGCAACCGGGCGGATGAGCAGCAGTATCTGGAACAGGCCCTGCGCGGCGGTGGCCGCAGCCTGCCGGAGATCTTTGCCCGGGCCCGGATGGCGGCGCTGAACCTGGGCCGCCCCGGCGCCGAGGGCCGGCGGGCGGAGGCGCAGATCCATGAACTGCTGCGCACCTACCGCCACGACGCGCTGGGTGAGGAAGCGGCCATCGCCTATGCCAGCCGGCTGCTGGAGCAGGGTGCCCTGGGCACTGCCCTGGCGGTGGCCGATGGTGCCAGTCAGGCCTCGGCCCGGCCCGGCGTGGAAAGCCGTGGCGCCCGCCTGGCCGCCACGGCGCTGCGCCGCCTGCTGGCCGATCCCGCGCCTGATGGTCCGCCGCTGCCGCCGCCGGATGAGCGCCTGGGGCTGTTCTGGCAATACGAAGGCTATGCCACCCCGGGCGAGCGCGGCGACGATATCCGCCTGGCCGCCATGCGGCTGCTGCTGCGGCAGGGGCTGGCGGAGGCGGCGCGCGACCTCGGCCAGCAGATCACCCCGGCCACCGCCCGTGCGCCGCAGGCCACCTTGCTGCTGGCGAGTGCCGAGGCGGAGGCGGCGCAGGGCGACCCGCGCCGTGCCCTGGCATTGCTGGCCAGCCTGCCGGTGGAAGACGCCACCCGCCGTGTCGCCGCCAGCGCCCTGGCCCGGCTGGACCGGCTGGAGGACGCGGCGGCGCAGCTCGATGGGCTGCGCGAGGTGGCGGACCTGTCCCGCCGGGCGGAGCTGTTGTTCCAGGCCCGCGCCTGGCGCGCCGCCGGCACCGCTTATGGCGCGCTGTTGCGCGAGCCCTCGCTGCCCGCCGCCGCACGGGCCGATGCCACCGCCCGGCTCGCCAGCGCCGCCACCCTGGCACAAGGCCGTGCCGAGGTACCGGCGGAATTGCTGGCGGCTGAGGGCGCCAGCGCCGCCATGCTGCGCCTCAATGCCTCCGCACGGCCGCCGGGCACCGGCATCACCGGCGTGCGCGAGGCCATCGAGCGCAGCCGGCAGATCGAGGCGCTGCTGCCGCCAGCCGCCCAGAACCCAGCCGCCCAGAACAAGGGGATCTGAGATGGAAGGCCCCAGCATCGTTGGCCTGTCCGGCCAGATGGCGCTTCGCCAGCAACTGGACGTGGTGGCCAACAATGTCGCCAATGCCAGCACCACCGCCTATCGCGGCGACCGCACGCTGTTCCAGTCGCATGTCAGCAGGCTGGATGTGCCGGGGCGCGAGGTCGCCTTCGTGCAGGACCGCGCCACCTATGTGGACACGCGCGCTGGCGCCATCGCCGCCACGGGCAACCCGCTGGATGTGGCCATCGACGGCAATGCCTTTCTGGCGGTGGAGCGGCCGGGCAATGCCGGGCGCGGCTATACCCGCGACGGCAGGCTGCGCGTGGCGCCCGACAATACCCTGGTGGATACCGCCGGACGCCCGGTGCTGGATGAGGGCGGTGGCCATCTGCTGATGCCGGAGCGCTTTTCCGCCGCCGAGATCCGCGCCGATGGCACCGTGCTGGCCACCACCGATGGGCGCTCGGAACAGGTCGGGCGGCTCGGCCTGTTCCAGCCCGGCGACCCGCGCGGCATCCGCAAGGGCGGAGACGGGCTGCTGGAAATCCCGCCGGCGGGTCTGCGCCCGGTGGAGCCGGGGTCGCGCGAGGTGCGGCTGGTGCAGGGGGCGCTCGAATCCTCCTCCGTGCAGCCCATCGCCGAGATCGCCAACCTCACCGCGCTGCAGCGGGCCTATGACAACGTGCAGCGCATCGTCGCTGATGACGACAGCCGAATCCGCAAGATGATCGAGGCGCTGGGGCGCCCGAACTGAGCATCAGGAAGGAGAAACCACCATGCGCGCCATGAGCATCGCGGCCACCGGCATGCAGGCCCAGCAGAGCAATGTCGAAGTCATTGCCAACAACATCGCCAATGTCTCCACCACCGCCTTCTCCCGCCGCAAGGCGGAGTTCCAGGACCTGATCTACCAGTCCTCCGAGCGTGTCGGCTCCTCCTCCTCCGAGGCGGGCACGGTGCTGCCGGTGGGGACGCAGATCGGCCTCGGCACGCGGTCCTCGGCCGTGAACCGCATCACCATCCAGGGCTCGCTGACCGAGACCGGCAACAAGTACGACCTGGCGCTGGAAGGGCGTGGCTATTTCGGCATCACCCTGCCGGATGGCACCGTGGCCTATACCCGCGACGGTTCCTTCAAGCTCTCGCCCGAGGGGCAGATCGTCACCACCGAGGGCTATCCGCTGGAGCCCGCGATCAACGTGCCGCAGGATGCCAAGGACGTCACGATCAACCAGGCCGGCGAGGTGATCGTCACCGAGGCCAATGGCCGGCAGCAGAATGCCGGCCGCGTCGCGCTCTATCTCTTCGCCAATGAGGCGGGGCTGGAAGCCACGGGCGGCAACAAGTTCCTGGAAACCGAGGCCTCCGGCCAGCCCAACCGCGGCCTGCCTTCCGATGAAGGCTATGGCAAGGTGCGGCAGAGCTACCTGGAAGCCTCCAACGTCAATGTGGTGCAGGAGATCACGCAGCTGATCCAGGCGCAGCGGGCCTATGAGATGAATTCCAAGGTCATCGAGGCCAGCGACCAGATGATGCAGACCGCCAACAACGTCCGGTAACGGAGACACGCCATGCGCACATTGCCGATTGGTGCCGCGCTGCTAGTGGCCTCGCTCTGCCACATCCCGCCGGCGGATTCCCGTGAGGTCTGGCACGCCACGCGCGACCTGCAGCCGGGCGACCTGCTGCGGCCGCAGGATATCGACCCGGCGGAGCCGCGCCGGGACAGCCCCGTCTTCATCGAAAGCAGCCAGGACATCGTGGGGCAGGAGGTGAAGCGCCGCATCCGCGCCGGCACCGCCATTCCGCAACGCGCCATCGGTGAGCAGGCGCTGGTGCATGCCAGCGAGCCGGTGCGCGTCTTCTGGAAGGCCGGCGGCATGTCGCTGGAGATGCAGGGCAAGGCGCTGGAGGACGGGCCGCTGGGCGGCGAGATCCGCATCCATAACCCTGGCAGCGGCCGCACCATCCGGGCGCAGGTGGTGGCCGAGGGCACCGCCGAAATCCGCGGCTTGCCCTAAACTGTGCGAAAAATATCCAGAAAGGACGGGGCATGACCATTGCTCGACCGCTGGGCGCCGCGCTGCTGCTGCTCGGCCTCGCCGCCTGCGACAGCTTCGGCCATATCCAGCAGCCGCCGCCCTTCTCGGCGCCCGGTTCGCTGGGCGCCATTCCGCCCGCCACGGAAGCGGACAGCCCGCTGGCCGTGGCGGCTCGCCCGAGGCTGGAAGGCACCGGGCCCACCGCCGTCGGCTCGCTCTGGCGGCCGGGCAGCCGTACCTTCTTCCGCGACCAGCGCGCCCGTACCGTGGGCGACCTGCTGACGGTGGAGATCGAGATCGACGACAGCGCGCAGTTCGACAACAAGACCGACCTCGACCGCGACAGCACGCAGAGCCTGAAGGTGCCGGCGCTCTTCGGCTTGCAGGGCTATCTGTCCCGCGCCTTCGGCGGCAGCACCGACCCGGCGCTGAGCGTCGGCGGCGGCAGCACCGCCAGCGGCGAGGGCAAGGTGCGGCGCAACGAGAAGATCAGGTTGCAGGTGGCGGCCACCGTGGTGCGCGTGCTGGCCAGCGGCAATCTGGAGATCGCCGGTTCCCAGGAAATCCGCGTCAATGACGAGCTGCGGGAATTGCAGCTGCGCGGGCTGGTGCGGCCGGAGGATATCCGCCCGAACAACCGCATCGCTTCCGAGAAGATCGCCGAGGCGCGCATCTCCTACGGCGGGCGCGGCACCTCCTCCGACATGCTGCGGCCGCGCTGGGGGCAGCAGATCATGGACCGGGTGCTGCCTTACTGAGGCGTGAAGCGCGCGGCGGCGGCGTCCAGCGCCGCGCGCAGCTGCTCGGCGGTGCCGGCCTCCAGCCCGCTGGCCAGCAGCAGCGGCGGCGCGCCGTCGCGGCGGTCCTGCAGCAGCCGTGCCTCGGCGGCGCGCTGCCGGGCGGCGATGGCGGCGGCCAAGCCGTGGATGCCGGGGGTGGGCGTCGGCCGCGCCGCTTCCGGCAGCCAGACATGGCGCCGGCCCAGGGTGGACCACGGCAGGCAGTCTCCGGCCAGGGAAAGGCCGCTGGCATCCAGGCGCAGGCTGTGCGGGCTGCGGCCCCGCAGCGCCCGCCACAAGGCCCAGCCGGCCAGCAGCAGCACCAGCAGGGCAAAGCCCGCCGCCGCCAGGGACAGCGGGTCGTGCCGCGCCGGGTTCAGCAGCACCGCCAGACCGGGCAGGCCGAACAGGCCGCCCAGCAGCACCGCCGCGGCCAGGAAGGCCAGCTCGGGCCGGGCGGGGCGGATCTCGATGAGCGTGGCATCGCCCTCGGTGCGGATGGTGAAGCGGCTGCTCTCGGTCCGGGGCATGGGTTTTCGCGGCTGTCCAGCCCAGGCTAGCCTGGATCGGCCGGCGCGGCGAGGCCGCCTTTTCGCTTGCATATCATCAGCCAAGCTCTTGTCATGCCACCCCTCCTTCCGGGATCATCCGGCCATGACCAGCGAACCTCTCTGGGATGAGGAGGCGGCGGAGGCCGACCGCCCGCCCTGGGCCAGCCGCGCTGCCGCCTCCGCCGCTGCGCTGCCGGCGGAGGCGCTGCTGCGGCCTTTGGCGGAAGCGGAAGATGCGCTGTCGCGCCTGGATGCCCTGGCAGGCGCGGCGTCGCCGGCCGTGCAGGCGGGGCTGGCGGCCCGCATGGCGCTGGCGGAGGCGGCCGGCTGGCTGGCGGTCGAGGATATCTGGGTGCATCCGCGCGACTTGGCGCTGCGCGAGGCGCGGCTGACCGGCTCCACCACCGCCGCCCTGCTGGGGGAGCGGCTTGCCGCCGTGCTGCCGGCCACCTTGCAGGAAGCCGAGGCGGCGCCAGCCGAGGCACCGGGCGATGCTGCCATCGAGCAGGCACTGGCCCTGGCCCGGCTGCTGCGCCGGCTGGCGACGCTGCAGACCGTCGACCCGCTGGATTCCGCCGAAAGCTTTGGGCTGGCCCTGGGCTTATTGGGCGCGGCGCAATGGCCGGCCGTCTCCGCCGTGCCGGGGGTGCCGGCGCCGGATTTCGGCCAATGGCGCACCCGCTTTCTGCAGGCCGGGGAGGATGCGCCGGCCTTGCTGGCCGCCGCGCGTGGCGCCAGCACCTGGGCGCGGCAGGCCGGCGAAGCGGAGCCCGCCCGGCCGGCCGCCGTGCAGGCCCTGCTGGTGGCGGCGGTGCTGGCCAAGCGGCGGGGGCGGCTGCGGTATGTGCTGCTGCCCTTCTGGTGCGCCTTCACGGGCCGCATGGCGCGGCAGCGGCCACGCCTGCACGACGCTGACTGGCCGGCCATCTTCCTGGCTGAGGTGGCCGAGGCCGCCCGGCGTGGCCTGTCGGAGCTGGACCGGCTGAATGCCGCCGCCGACCGCGCCGCCGCGCTGGCCGCCACCGAGCGCCGCCACGGCCAGGCTGGCAAGGCTGCGGAGATCGCCTTGCGCCAGCCGGTCGTAACAGCGGCCGGGCTGGCGCAGCAGCTCGGCGCCACGCCGCAGGGTGCCCTGCTGATCATCAAGCGGCTGATGGCGGCGGGCGTCCTGCGCGAGGCCACGGGGCGGGCGAGCTTCCGGGCCTTCGTGGTGTGACGCGGGGGCCGCGCGTGCCAGCGGCCCCCCTGGTGCCCCTTCCTGATGATTGGACCGGCGGCGTTGGCAACGCGGTGGCCCGCGTTGCCGTTCGGAAATTCCACCATCGGACTCCAACCTGGGGCGGCTGCCCCGCGTTAACGGCGGTGAACCGCTAGCCGGGCCCTGCCCGCCCGGCATGATCAATGCGGCCGAAAGCCACCTCAGGCGCGCTGCCCCGCGTCCGGCTTGCGGCTGCCTGCACAGGATGTCACCATGCCTGGAATCTCTGCTTCCCCTGGACAACTCGCCTCGGCTGCCGCCCTGCCGGTCAGCAGGCCGGCCGACGGCATCCCCATCACCCTCACCATCAACGGCACCCGGCGCCAACTGGCGGTGCAGCCCTGGACCACCCTGCTGGACCTGCTGCGGGAGGAGCTGAACCTCACCGGCACCAAGAAGGGCTGCGACCATGGCCAGTGCGGCGCCTGCACGGTGTTGCTGGACGGGCAGCGGATCAATTCCTGCCTCGCCCTGGCGGTGACCAAGGATGGTGCCGAGGTCACCACCATCGAGGGCCTGGCGAAGGCCGACGGCAGCTTGCATCCTCTGCAAGAGGCCTTTGTGGAGCACGATGCTTTCCAATGCGGCTATTGCACGCCGGGGCAGATCTGCTCCGCCGTGGGGCTGCTGCGGGAAGGCCATGCCCATAACGCCGATGAGATCCGGGAGCTGATGAGCGGCAATATCTGCCGCTGCGGCGCCTATCCCAATATTGTCGCGGCCATCGAGCAGGTGCGCCAGGATGGGGGGGCGGCCTGATGGAACGCTTTTCCTACCATCGCCCCTCCGGCCTGGACGAAGCGGTGCGCGCCGTCGGTCCCCATGGCAAGTTCATCGCCGGCGGCACCAATCTTGTCGACCTGATGAAATACGATGTGGAGCGGCCCAACCGGCTGGTGGATGTCGCGCGCATCCCTGGCCTCGACCGCATCGAGCCGCTGCCGGATGGCGGCCTGCGCATCGGCGCCTTGGTCAGCAACTCAGCCCTGGCTTACGATGAGCGGGTGCAGCGGGATTACCCGCTGCTGTCCCGCGCCATCCTGTCCGGTGCCAGCCCGCAGTTGCGCAATGCGGCGACCACGGGCGGCAATCTGCTGCAACGCACCCGCTGCTACTACTTCTATGATGCCGGCACGCCCTGCAACAAGCGCGAGCCTGGCACCGGCTGCCCGGCCAGAACCGGCCGCAACCGCATCCATGCCATCCTCGGCACCAGCGAGCACTGCATCGCCACGCATCCCTCCGACATGTGCGTGGCGCTGGCGGCGCTGGAGGCGGTGGTGCGGGTTTCCGGCCCCGGTGGCGAGCGCGCCATTCCCATGGCCGAGTTCCACCGCCTGCCGGGCGACCGGCCGGAGATCGACACCACTCTGGCGCCGGACGAGATCGTCACCGCCGTGGACCTGCCGGCCCCGCGCTTCCCGCGCCACTTCACCTATCTGAAGCTGCGGGACCGGCTCTCCTATGCCTTCGCGCTGGTCTCGGTCGCCGTGGGGCTGGAGATGGAGGGCGAGACGGTGCGCGACGCCCGCATCGCCCTGGGCGGCGTGGCGCACAAGCCCTGGCGGGTGCCGGCGGCGGAGGCGCTGCTGCGCGGCCGCACCGCAGGCAAGGAGGCCTTCGGCGAGGCGGCGGCGGCGCTGCTGCAAGGCGCGCGCGGCTTTGGCGACAACGACTTCAAGATCGAGCTCGCGCGCCGCGCCATCAACCGCGCGCTGGCGCAGGCCGCCGCGGGCAAGCCGCAGAGCGTGGCCGACAAGCGCATTGCCTGAGGAGGAGCGGAGCATGACTTATATCGGCACCCCGCGCAGCCGCGTCGACGGCCGCGCCAAGGTTACCGGCGCCGCCCGCTATGCCGGCGAATTCACCGCGCCGGATCTGGCGCATGGCTATATCGTATCCTCCGCCGTGGCGAAGGGCCGCGTGCTCTCGGTCGAGACCGAGGCGGCGCGGGCGCTCCCCGGCGTGCTGGAGGTCTTCACGCATGAGAACCGCCCCGGCACCGCCTGGCTCAGCGGCAATTACCAGGATGAGGTGGCGCCGCCGGGCGCGCCCTTCCGGCCGCTCTACGACAGCCAGATCCAGTTCAGCGGCCAGCCGGTCGCGCTGGTGGTGGCGGAGGATTTCGACACGGCACGGGACGCGGCCTCGTTGATCCGCGTCACCTACGAGGCCTATCCGCACCAGACGGACCTGCATGTGCAGCGCGCCAAGGCCTATGTGCCCAGTAAGAAGCGCGACGGCATCGACCCGCCGCCGCCGCCGCGCGGCGATGCCGATGCGGCGCTGGCGGCGGCACCGGTGAGTGTGCGGCAGGAATACAGCATCGCGCCCGAGCACCATAATCCGATGGAGCCGCATGCCAGCACGGTGATCTGGGAGGGCGAGGGCAAGATCACCGTCCATGACAAGATCCAGGGCGCGCAGAACAGCCACAACTACATCACCAATGTCTTTGGCCTGGCCAAGGAGAATGTGCGGGTGCTCTCGCCCTATGTGGGCGGCGCCTTCGGCTCCGGGCTGCGGCCGCATCACCAGCTCGCGCTGGCGGTGATGGCCTCCCTGGCGCTGAAGCGCTCGGTGCGGGTCTCGCTGACGCGGGACCAGATGTTCGCCCTGGGCTACCGCCCCATGACGATCAATACCATGGCCCTGGGCGCCGATGCCGATGGCGGGCTGCGCGCGGTGCAGCACGAGGCGGTGGCCAGCACCTCAACCTACGAGGATTATCAGGAGGCCGTGGTCAACTGGTCCGGCCTCGCCTACCGCTGCGACAATGTGAAGCTGGGCTACAAGCTGGCGCAGCTCGATGCGGTGACGCCACTCGACATGCGCGCGCCGGGCGCGCCTTTGGGCATGTTCGCACTGGAATCGGCGATGGACGAGCTGTCCTACAAGCTCAAGATGGACCCGCTCGAGCTGCGGCTGCGCAACTATGCCGAGATCGACGGCAATACCGGCCATCCCTTCACCAGCAAGGAACTGCGCGCCGCCTATCGCCAGGGCGCGGAGCGCTTCGGCTGGTCTCGCCGCAATCCCGAGCCGCGCTCCATGAAGGAAGGGCGGGAGTTGATCGGCTGGGGCATGGCCACCGGCATCTGGGAAGCGCAGATGCAGCAGACCAGCGCCCGCGCCACGCTGATGCCGGATGGCACGCTGGAGGTGGCGACGGCCACGGCCGATATCGGCACCGGCACCTATACCATCCTGGCGCAGATCGCCGCCGATGCGATGGGCCTGGCGATGGAGCAGGTGATGGTGCGGATCGGCGATTCCTCGCTGCCGACCTCACCGGTGGAAGGCGGGTCCTGGACCGCCGCCTCGGCCGGCTCGGCGGTGCAGGCGGTCTGCTACAAGCTGCGGGACGAACTGCTGAACCACGCGCGCAGCATGCCGGACTCGCCGCTGGCCAATGCCAGCCTGCAGCATGTCACCTTCACCGAAGGCCGCATCGCCTTGCGGAGCGACCCCGCGCGTTTCGTGACCTATTCGGATGCGATGCGCGCCGGCGGCCACCGGATGCTGTCGCTGGAACAAACCACCAGCCCCGATCCCAATGTGCAGAAAACCTATTCCTCCTACACCCATGCCGCGGTTTTCGTGGAGGTGCGGGTGGATGAGGAACTGGGCGTGATGCGCGTCACACGCGTGGTCGATGCCGTGGCGGCGGGGAAGATCCTGAACCCCAAGACGGCGCGCAGCCAGATCATCGGCGGCGTGGTCTGGGGCATCGGCATGGCGCTGGAGGAGGAAACCTTCACGGACCATGCGCTGGGCCGCTTCATGAACCACAATCTGGCCGAGTATCACGTGCCGGTGAATGCCGACATTCACGAGATCGACGTCATCTTCGTGGAGGAAGAGGACGACAAGACCAGCCCGCTGGGCGTGAAGGGTCTGGGCGAGATCGGCATTGTCGGCACGGCGGCGGCCATCGCCAATGCCGTCTTCCATGCCACGGGAAAGCGTATCCGTGATCTGCCGATCACCATCGACAAGGTGATCGGCTGAGGCCTTGCGGCGGCCTTGTGCGGGCCGCCGCGTTCCAATGCTGGACTGTGCTCCATCAGAGGCTGATGGCAGCAAAGCCCGGCGGTTGAACGGAACCGCCCCAGATCGGACATCATGTCCTTTCTCGCATCCCCCAAGTGTCGGTACCGTGACACTTGCAGATGAAAGCAGAGCTTGGCCTTTGGAAATCTTTACACCTGCGCAAAAACTTTCGCTTCAAGAACAAAATAAGCTGTTGTTCTGAAAAAGATTTCGATCAGTGGAATGCCTTTTGCAGACAGCATGAGCCAGGCGGCGCCAAGGTGGCCTGCCCTCGTTGCACCGCGCATGCGGCGCGACATCCGTTCAAAGGACCTGGTTCATGATGAAGCTTGGAGCGCATGCGGTCGGCGCTTTATTGTTGACTTCCCTCGCACTTGCTCCCCTTGGAATATCGAATGCCGAGGCGGCCGTGATTCCCGCAGGCTGGTCCTGCCTCGGGACCTGCGGCACCTCCGGAGCCGATGGCGTGGTCACCGCTCCGCCGGTCGGTGGCAGCGACTATCAGTGGGTCTCCACGGCAGGCGGCGTCAACAATGGTGGCGCGCTGGTCGGCGTCGGCGGCGCCGGCAACACCACCACGGGTTCGCGCCTTACCAGCACGCTCTTCACCGCCGAGGCCGGAGATCCGCTGAAGTTCTTCTTCAACTATGTGACGTCGGATGGCGCCGGATACGCCGATTACGGCTGGGCACGGCTGCTCGATTCCAGCATGAACCAGGTCGCGCTGCTCTTCACCGCGCGCACCCGGCAAGCCGGCAACATCGTGCCTGGCATCGACATGCCGGAGCCGGCCGCGACCCTCACCCCCACCTCGGTGGAGATCATCCCGAACCGGACCACCTGGTCCCCGCTCCAGGACAGCTCCGGCACCTGCTACGCCAGCGGCTGCGGCAACACGGGCTGGATCGAGTCCCTGTTCACCATCGCCAGCGCCGGCAGCTATTACCTGCAGGTTGGCGCGACCAACTGGACCGACACCGCCTTTCAGTCAGGCCTGGCCGTGGCCGGCCTGACCGTGGCGGGTGAGCCGGTGGGCCCTGAGCCGGTGCCGGTGCCCGAGCCCTCTTCCATCGCGCTGATGGGCATGGGCCTGGCCGGCCTGCTGGCCGCCCGCCGCCGTCGCCAGGGCTGATCCTCCAGCCTGAGTGCCCCCGCGGGTTCTGCCCGCCCGCGGGGCCTGTCAGGCCCGGCTGATGAATTCGTCGATGGCCCGCAGCAGCCTGGCGCTGCTCTCCTCATCCGCCAGCGAGGCAACCGGCGCGCCGAGCCGGGCCAGCGGGATGGTCGCGATATCAAAGGGATTGGCCACCAGCTGCCGCCCTTCCACCATGACCAGCGGCGTCAGCCAGTGTTCCTCGCCCGGAAAGGCTGCCCGCTCGACCAGCGGCAGCACCAGCCGGCTGGCCGCCCGCTCCAGCCGCGTTGCCTGGATCGAGACCACATAGGGAATGCTCTCCCGCCGCCCCGGGCTGCGGAAGACATCGAATTGCGGCACTACTGGAGCGCCGAGAATTCGTCGGACAGATAGCCGTGCTGCGCGTGGAAGCGGTTGGCGCCCTCCACCACCCGGTCCAGCCGCGCGTCCTCCGCCCGCCGCCGGGCGCGCTCCTGCTCCACAAAGCCGGCCAGGAGATCCTCCAGCGTGCCGCTGACATTGCGGGTATAGGCCCGCGCCTGGCTCAGCAGGTCGGCATTGATGGTGACATTGATGGCCCGCTTGGGCGCGTTGCGGTCATAGCCCATGACACGGCCTCATGTGGATCGAATACACATGACTCTATGGATGCGGGGACCAGATGTCGAGGCTTTCTGCTCCGACCTGTCCCATGCGGTCGCCGTGCGCGGCAGAGGCTCCATCATGGCATCCCGCGCCCCGGTCTGGGGCCGCCCTGCGGCAGAACCGGCCTGCCCTTCTTCGCAACCCGGCCGCAGCAGTACTGCCGGGGCCCTGCGCGCATAGAGTGTGGAGGTCATCCACCTCTGTCTGAACGGCGGCGCTTCAAGCGGTACTGGTCCCACCAGCCCTGCACCTTACCCAGGCAGCGCAGCGTGGGACGGCGGAGGAAGGGCACATCCTCCGCCAGCAACAGCACGCCCAGCGGAAGCATCCAGAAGCCGAGGATCGGCAGGAAACCCACGCAGCCGCCGAGGAACAGCATCAGCGCCAGCGGCACCCGCAGCCAGACCAGGTGCGGCCGGCACAGCCAGCGATAGGCGCGGACCATCGGGGCCGGCAGCGCGGCCAGCAGCCGCTGCAGGGGCCTGTCATCGGTCGCAGGGCTCAGCCTCGGCATCATGCTTTCCTTGTGCCGGGGTAGAACGCACGATGGCGCTGGCCATGCCGGGCGCCACAGATGAACTGCGCGCGACCATGGCTGGCCCTGCTGTTGCAGGCCAGGCGGTGGCTTGCACCGCCCCGGACGTCAGAATCTTGTCAGGCGCGGCGCCAACCCACCTTGAGCGTCATCGCCCTTATTCGACGCGCAGATCGGCCTGCCGCACCACCTCACCCCAGCGCTTACGCTCGGCGATGATGAAGTCGCGGAATTCCTCCGGCGTGCCGGGCGTGGCCTCGGCCCCTTCGGATTCCAGGCGCGGCCGCAGCGCTTCGCTGCGCAGGGCGCGGCCGCAGGCATCGTTCAGCTTGTCCACGATGGGGCGCGGCGTCCTGGCCGGGGCGAGCAGCCCGTACCACTGCGTCGCGTCGAAGCCGGCGACGCCCTGCTCCGCGATGGTCGGGATCTCCGGCGCCGTCACCAGGCGGTGGGGCGAGGACACGCCGAGCGCCCGTAGCATCCCCGACCGCACCGGCGGCAGGGCCGGCGGGCCGCCGGTCAGCGTCAAATCGATGGTGCCGCCGATCAGGTCGTTCATCATCGGCCCGGTGCCACGATAGGGCACATGCTCCATCACCGTGCCGGTGGCGAGGTTGAAGGCCGCCATGGCGATATGCGCCGCCGAGCCATTGCCGCCGGAGCCGTAGGAGAGCGCGCGCGGCTTCTGCTTGGCCAGCGCGATCAGCTCGCTAATGGTCTTGACCGGCACCTTCTGCGGATGGACCACCATGATGTTCGGCACCACGGCCGCCAGCACGATGGGGGCGAAGGAGTCCACCGTGTCGAAGTTGAGGTTGCGGTAGAGCGAGGGGTTCACCGCCAGCGTGCCGATATGCCCCAGCAGCAGCGTATAGCCATCGGCCGGCGCATGGGCGGCGACCTCGGTGCCGATGGTGCCGCCGGCGCCGCCACGGTTCTCGACCACGAAAGGCTGGCCGAACTCGCCCTGCAGGGCCGTGGCCAGGGCGCGGGCGATGATGTCGGTGGAGCCGCCCGGCGTGAAGGGCACGATGATGCGCACGGGGCGGTCCGGCCAGGCGCCCTGCGCCCGCGCCAGCCGAGGCATGGACAGCGCCGCCGGCACGGCCAGCAACCCGCCGATGGCGGCGCGGCGCGACAGGGTTCCGGCAAAGGCCGCGGAATGGGGTGGCTTGGGCCCGGGCATGACGCTTCCTCCTGCCTGCTCTGGGGCAGGCTGTCCCTAACCTAAGCAGGAGGAGGCCGGGGGATCGCATCACTTCTTCCGTTTGAGCTATAAGAGGATGGAATAGCTGCCGGAGCGCCCATGACGGTCCGCCGATACCTCGACCAGCGCCTGAAGCTGCATCACCTGCGGGCGGTGGAGGCCATCGTCGCGCAGCGCAGCATCCTGAAGGCGGCGGCGGTGATCGGCCTCAGCCAGCCGGCGCTGACCAAGACGCTGCGCGAGCTGGAAGACATCCTGCAGCAGCGGCTGTTCGACCGCCTGCCGCGCGGCATGCGCCCGACCGAGGCCGGCCTGCTGCTGGCCCAGACCGCCCGGCGCATCCTGGCCGAGCTGCGCCGGCTGGACGAGGAACTGGACCGGCTAGCGGACCCCGAAGGCGGCACGGTGGCGGTGGGCACCCTGCCCGTGGCGGCCACCGGCGTGCTGCCCGGCACGCTGACCCGGCTGAAGGCCGCGCATCCCGGCATCAGCGTCCGGCTGGAGCAGGGACGGACGGAGGAGCTGCTGCCCAAGCTGGCGGCGGGCGAGATCGACATGATCGTCGGCCGCCTCTACGAGCCCGCCGTCCCGGACGGCTTCCCGCGCGAGCCCTTGTGGGAGGAGCCGATCTCCATCCTCGCCCGCGCCGAGCACCCGATCTTCGCGGTGCGGAAGCCGGCGCTGGAGCAGTTGCGCCGCTACGACCTGATCCTGCCCACCGTCAGCCAGCGCGTGGGGCAGGAGATTGAGACGCTGCTGGACATGCTGGCGCTGGAGCCCACCACCTCGCTCCGCTCCAGCTCCTATGGCTTTATCCGCGAGATGCTGCATGCCACCGACCTGATCTCGGTGATGCCGCGGCTGATGATGGCGGGCGACCTGCTGCGCGGCACGCTGAAGGTGGTGCCGCTGCCGGTGCCGGCGCCGCCACGCCCGGCCGGCATCATCCTGCCGCGAGACCGGGAGCTGCCGCCGGCGGGGCATGCCTTCATCGCCTGCCTGCGTGCCCATGTGGCCGAGATCGGCCAGCGTGGGCTGGCCGCCACCACGACGGAAGCGCGCGCGGCGCCGCCACGGGCCCGGCGCCAGCCCGCGCCGCAACCGGCCTAGCGCAACGGTCCGGCGCCCTGCTGGCCGGGACAGGCTTCAGGCGCCGGCCGGCGGCATCCAGGGGCGGCGGCTGGCATCCGCGGCGGCGAAGGCGGCGATCTGGTCCTGGAAGCTCATGGTCAGGTCGATGTCGCTCCAGCCGTTCAGCAGCTTGGTGCGCCAGACGGGATCGATGGTGAAGCCGGCCTCGATGCCGGGTGCCGCGACGCGGCAGGCTTCCAGGTCCACCGAGATCTCCCGCCCGCCGGCTTCCAGCCAGCCGAGCAGCGCCTCCACCACATCTTCCGGCAGCACCACGGACAGCAGGCCGTTGTTCACCGCGTTGCTGGCATAGATGTCGCCGAAACTAGGGGCGATGACGCAGCGGATACCATGGTCCACCAGCGCATAGGCCGCCGCCTCCCGCGAGGAGCCGCTGCCGAAGTTGCGGCGTGCCACCAGGATCTGGCTGCCCTGGCGCTCCGGCCGGTTCAGCGGCATCTCCGGGCGCGGCGCGCCGCTCTCGTCGAAGCGCAGGTCGTAGAGCAGCACGTCGCCATAGCCGGCCGAGCGCGGCCGTTTCATGAAGCGGGCGGGGATGATCTGGTCGGTATCCACATTCACCAGCGGCAGCGGGCAGGCCAGCGCGGTGATCTGGCGGAAGGGTTCCATCAGTTGCGTCCCTCCAGCATCGGCCGCACGTCGGTCAGGTGCCCGGCGACGGCCGCCGCCGCCACCATGGCGGGAGACATCAGGTGGGTGCGGGCGCGCGGGCCCTGGCGGCCCCGGAAATTGCGGTTGGTAGTGGAGGCGCAGCGCTCGCCCGGCGGCACCTGGTCGCCATTCATGCCGACGCACATGGAGCAGCCGGATTCCACCCATTCCAGCCCGGCCTCGCGGAAGATGCGATCGAGCCCTTCTTCCTCCGCCTGCCGCTTCACCAGGGAGGAACCGGGCGAGACCAGCCCCGGCACCCGGGCGCGGCGCCCGGCCAGCACGGCGGCGGCGGCGCGCAGGTCCTCGATGCGGCTGTTGGTGCAGGAGCCGATGAAGACGCGGTCGATCGGCACCTCCGCCAGCGGCTGGCCGGGGCGCAGGCCCATGTAGTCCAGCGCATCGCGGATCTGGCCGGCGCGGGCGGGGTCGGGGGTCTTGCCCGGGTCCGGCACCGCCATGGTGACGGGCAGCGCATCCTCAGGCGTCACGCCCCAGGTCACCACGGGCGCGATCTCGTTGCCGGCGAGCGAGACCTCGCGGTCGAATGCCGCCCCGGGGTCGCTGGGCAGGGCCATCCAGGCCTCGGCGGCGGCGTCGAAATCGGCGCCCTTGGGGGCGAAGGGGCGGCCGCGCAGGTAGCGCAGCGTGGTTTCGTCCGGCGCCACCATGCCGCAGCGGGCGCCGCTTTCGATGGCGAGGTTGCACAGCGTCAGCCGGGCTTCCATGCTGAAGCCGCGCACGGTGCTGCCGGCATATTCCACCGCATGGCCCTGCGCCCCATCGGCGCCGATGCGGGCGATGATGGCCAGCGCCACGTCCTTGGCGCCGACGCCGGGCGTCAGCGCGCCATCCACCGTGATGCGCATGCGGCGCGGGCGGCGTTGCCACAGGGTCTGCGTCATCAGCACATGCGCCACTTCCGAGGCGCCGATGCCGAAGGCCATGGCCCCGAAGGCGCCGTGGGTGGAGGTATGGCTATCGCCGCAGACAATGGTGGTGCCCGGCAGCGTCAGCCCCTGCTCCGGCCCCACCACATGCACGATGCCCTGGCGCGGGTCATGCAGGCCGAACAGCCGCGTGCCGTGCCTGGCGGCATTGGCTTCCATCCCCTCCACCATGCCACGCACGGCGGCATCGGCGATGGGGGCGTCGCGCCCGCGCGTCGGCACGTAGTGGTCGGCGACGCCGATGGTCAGGTCCGGCCGCGCCACGCCGGCGCCGCGTGCCTTGAGCTGGTTGAAGGCGTGGTGGGAGCCTTCATGGAAGAAATGGCGGTCGATCCACAGCAGGCTCTGCCCGTCCTCGCGGGTCAGGACGGCATGCTGGTCCCAGACCTTGTCGAACAAGCTGCGCTGCCCGGTTTCCGCGGCCATCTGTTCCTCCCCGGCTATGCATCAGGATAGGCAGGGAAATTTGGTTGACGCAATGGCCCTGTCTCTTACTCTGTACAACCGCCGGTATGGAAAATAATACCGAGGCGAAGAGCTATCGGGGATATGGTGGATACCAAGGTCGAACCCTTCAAGGCGCGCAGGGTCTATCTGCTGCTGCGGGAGCGCATCCAGGCCGGCGACATGGCGCCCGGAACCCGCTTACCAGGGGAGCCGGCGATGGCGGCGGAATGCGGCGTCTCCCGCGTCACGCTGCGCCGGGCCCTGGACCAGCTGGCGGCGGAAGGGCTGGTGGAGCGCCGCGCCGGTGTCGGCACCTTTGTGCGCGACGCCCTGCCGCTGCCGCCGGCCGGCATCGATTTCGCCGATGTCTTCGCGCATCTGAAGGAAATGGGCCGGCGCACCGAGGTGCGGCTGCTGTCCTTCGGCTATGTCCTGCCGGCGGGGCCGGTGGTCACCGCCCTGGGCCTGGCGCCTGGGCAGCGGGCGCAGCGCGCGGTGCGGGTGCGCGCCATGGCGGGCGCGCCCTTCTCCTACCTCACCACCCATGTGCCGGAGCAGATCGGCCTGACCTATTCGGAAGCCGAGATGGCCAGCCAGCCGCTGCTGAGCCTGCTGGAGCGCTCCGGCATCCGCATCGCCCGCGCCCGGCAGGATATCGGCGCGACGCTGGCCGGGCCTGAACTGGCGGAAGTGCTGCAGGTCGAGACCGGCGCGCCGCTGCTGACCCTCACCCGCGTGGTGGAGGACGCGGCGGGCCGCGCCGTCGAGCACCTGCACGCCTTCTACCGCCCCGACCGCTTCACCTTCCAGATGCAGCTCGCCCGCACCGGCGAGGAGGGCGAGCGCCGCTGGAGCCCGCTTGCCCCGGCAACCCCTGAGGCGGGCGGAACACCGGCATGAAGCGCCGCCACCGGCCGCCGCCCGCCGGAACCACAGACACCCTGCGCGGCCCCAGCCGCTGAGGCATGGGTGGCGCCCCGGCTGCCTTACCCCGCTGCCGTGGCGCCGGCCGCAAGGCCGAGCGCGAAGGACTGCGCCAGCCCATTGCCCGGCACATAGCCGGCCGCGCCCGGGCCGGAAACGCCGCAGGCCGTGCCGCCCGCCGCCAGCAGCCCTGGAATGGCGCTGCCATCCGGCCGCAGTACCCGGGCGCCGGCATCCACCAGCGCGCCGCCCTGGGTATGCGCCAGCCCGCCGGTGATGGCGGCGGCGAAGAGCGGCGCCGCCAGCGGCGCGGCCCAGCGGGTACGGCCCAGCGGGTCGGTCCCCTCGCCCCGCGCGAAGCCCGCGGCTTCCGCCAGCGTCTGGGCCAGGGTCTGCTCCGGCAGCCCGAAGCGCGCGGCCAGGGCCGCGACGCCGCCGCCGCCCCAGATCAGCCCCGCCTCCACCGCCGCGCGGAAAGGGCCCTGCCGCAAGGCGGCTTCCTGCGCCGCCGCGTCCCAGATCTCCACGGCGCCGCCCGGCTGCGCCAGCACATGCGCCGTCAGTTCGGACGGGCCCATGTCCTCGGCGGCGAAGCGGTGGCCCGTGGCATTCACCATCACCGCGCCCAGCGCCGGCAAGGCCGCGCCCAGCCGTTCCGCGCCCTGCCCTTCCCGGCAGAGATGCGGCTGGCCCTGGTAGGAATCCATGCAGAGCAAAGCGGCGCCGAGCCGCTGCATCCAGCCGATGCCGCGCCCGTCGCTGGCACCCGAGCCGACATGCAGCGCGGCGGCTGCCTCAGGCATGTACCGCGCCCGCAGTTCCGCGCCGCCGCCGAAGCCGCCATTGGCCAGCAGCACCCAGGGGGCCGCGAGGCTCCGGCGCGTTCCCTGGCCGGAGACTTCGACACCGGCCACCCGCCCGCCTTCCGTCAGCAGCCCGGTGGCATCGGCGCCGTCCATCCAGGTGATGCGCGCGCGGCGGCGCACCGCCGCGCGCAGCAGCGCGCAAAGCTCGGTGCCGGATTCCGCCGGCGTGGCATGCAGGCGCGGCGCCGAATGGCCCGGGAAATGCGCTGTGCGCGACAGATGAATCGGCAAGCCCGCCACATCGGCCAGGAAATGTGCCGCCTCGCGCGCGCCCTCCGTGACGCTGCGCAGCAGCAGTGGCGGAACGCGGTTGGCAGTCTTTTCCGCGATATCGGCGGCGAAGCGCGCGGGGCTGTCCTCCACCCCCGCCGCCTGTTGCCAGCGGCTCCCCGCCGCCGAGAAGAGCCCGCCGGACAGCGCAAGATTGCTGCTGGCGGCGGCGTCGCGTTCCAGCAGCGCGACGCGCGCGCCGCCCGCTTCCGCCCGCAGGGCGCCCAGCATGCCGGCAGCCCCCGCGCCCACCACCACCAAGTCCCAGTCCGCCATCCAACCGCTCCTCCCACGCGCCGTCCGCGTGGCACGCCTTGGGCTTGATGATGGCAGAGCCTTGCGATTTTCATACCCCTCCCAGGCAGGAGCCGCCCCATGCAACGCCGCCAGATGCTCGCAGCCCTCAGCCTCATGCCCTTCGCCCGGCGGGCCATGGCGCAGGCGCCCTGGCCGGACCGGCCGGTGCGCTTCGTCAATCCCTTCTCGGCCGGCTCGGCGGTCGATGTGGTGACGCGGCTGCTGGGGCAGAACCTGGCCGAGCGCCTGGGGCAGCAGTTCATCGTGGAGAACCGCACAGGCGCTTCCGGCAATATCGGCACCGAGGCCGTCGCCAAGGCGCGGCCGGATGGCTACACGCTGCTGGTGGGCTCGCCGGGCACCATGGCCATCAATCCCTCCCTGTTCCGCAGCCTGCCCTATGATGCCGAGAAGGATTTCGTGGCGCTCAGCCACGCCGTGTCCTTTCCGCAGGCGATCATCGTCAATCCCAAGCTCGGCATCCGCTCGCTGCTTGAGCTGGTGGCGCGGGCAAAGGCCGAGCCGGGCAAGCTGAACTACGGTTCCTCCGGCAGCGGCACCACCTCGCATCTGGCAGCGGAACTGTTCAAGGCGGCGCTGGGGCTGGACATGGTGCATGTGCCCTTCCGGGGCGGCAGCCAGGCGGTGCAGGCGGTGATCGGCGGCGAGATCCAGGTGGCGGTGGAGGGCGTGCCCTCCCTGCCCGGGATGATCAGCCAGGGATTGCTGCTGCCGCTGGCGGTGACCTCGGGCGAGCGCTCGGCGCTGCTGCCCGATGTGCCCGCCGTCGCGGAAACGGTGCCGGGCTTCGATGCCGCCGCCTGGATCATCTATTTCGCCCCGGCCGGCACGCCTGCCGCGCTGGTGGAGACCATCTCGGCCGAGATGCACAAGTCGCTGCAACAGCCGGAGGTGCGGCAGAAGCTGCTGGAGCAGGGCGCGACGGTCCACGGCGGCACCGCCGCCGAAACCGCCGCCTTTCATCGCGCCGAGATGCAGAAATGGCGGCGGGCGGTGGAGATCTCCGGCGCTAAGGTGGAGTGAGGCTAGGCCGCCTCGCCGATCTCCGTGCCTTCGCGGATGGCGGACAGCATCAGCCGGGGCGCCAGGGCGTCGCCGGCCAGATGCACCGCCAGCCCCGCCGCCTGCAAAGGCGCCAGCAAGGCCTGGCGCGGCTGGCGGGGCGTAGACCAGGTGAGGAGGTCGAGGCCCTCGATCACCTCCTCCGCCCCGGTCAGCAGATGGGTCAGCCAGAGGCGCCGCGCCTCGTGCCGCAGCAGCCCGCGGCAGGTCAGGATCTCGACGCCGAGCCGCGCCATCCGGCGGTGCACGCCCTGCGCGGACAGCAGCGGCACGTCCTGCGCGATGCTGTCGCGCGGCGTCACCAGCAGCAGGCGGCTGTAGCGGGCGGCCAGCCACTCCGCCGCGGCATAGGTGGCCGGGGTATGGTCGTGGTCATAGAGGACGGCCAGCGCGCCGCCGGGCGGCGGCGCGGCCAGCAGGGCGCGCAGGTCCAGGCCGCTGCGGCTGTCGCGCAGGCCGGCGGGGCGCACCATGGCGGCGCCGGTGGCCAGGACCACCGTGTCCGGCCGCAGGGCCAGGATGCTGTCCGGGCTGGCGATGCCCTGTCGCACCGCCACCCCGGCGCGCGTGGCCTCGGCCACGAGGTAATCGAGAAAGGCCGCCATGGAGGCACCGCCCGGCAAGGCGGCCTCCAGGCGCGCCGCCCCGCCCGGCGCCCGGGCGGAGAGCAGCGTCACCCGCCGCCCCTGCCGTGCCGCCGCGATGGCGGCCTGCAGGCCCGCCGGCCCGCCGCCGACGACCACCACATGCCGCGCCTCGGCCAGGGGCGCCGCCCCGCCAGTGTCGCGGCCGCCGGCGCGTGGATTCACGGCACAGGCGATCGGCGCGCCCTTGTTGATCTCGCCCCAGCAGGCATTGCAGTTCAGGCAGGGCCGGATGGTCTCGGGTGCGCCCCGCCGCGCCTTCTCCACCCATTGCGGGTCGGCCAGCAGCGGGCGCGCCAGCATCACCAGGTCGGCATCGCCGGAAGCCAGCAGCTCCTCGGCGGCGGCGGGGTGGTTGATGCGCGCCACGGCGGCCACCGGCACGCCACCTGCCGCCTGCCGCATCCGACGCCACAGGGCGCGGTAGGGCAGCGGCGCCGCATGCTGATCCGGCGCATGCATGCCGAGCGACCAGCCATGGGTGCCCTGGCTGTAGCAGAACCAGTCCGGCGGCGTTTCCCTGGCAATCAGCGCCGTGATGCGCGCGGCTTCCTCCGGATCGATGGAACCCGCAACGCCATCATCAGCCGGCATCTTCAGGCCGACCAGGAAGCCGGGGCCGCAGCGCTCGCGGATCAGCGCGAGGATGTCGCGCAGGAAGCGGCTGCGGTTCCACAGGTCGCCGCCCCAGCGGTCCTGCCGCAGGTTGCTGACCGGGGACAGGAATTGCAGCGGCAGGAAGCCATGCGCGGCCGAAACCTCGACCCCCGCGAAGCCGGCGCGCTGCAGCCGCCGCGCCGTTTCGGCATATTCGCCGCACAGAGCTTCGATCTCCGCATCCGCCAGGATGCGCGGCACGGTCCAGGAAAGGCCATCCGGCACCGCTGAGGCGCCCACCGCATCCACCGCCCGCTGGCCGCGATTGGCCGAACCCGGATGCCAGAGCTGCCCCACCGGCAAGGCGCCGTGCCGCGCGATGACCTCCGCCATGGCGCCGAGATCCGGTAGGGCCTCCTCGGAAAAGGCGGAGACGCGCGTGGGCGTGGCGGCGGAGCGTGCCGCCGGCAAGGCCTCGGTGATGACCACGGCGGCGCCCCCGGCCGCCCGCGCTTCCAGGTGGTTCAGCAGCGCGGGCGTGGCCCGCCCCCCGGCGGCGAGGCGGCAGGACATGGCCGCGAAGCCGACCCGGTTGCGCCACGCGTGGCCACGCATGGCGAAAGGAGCGAGCAGCCGGGGAAAGGGATTCGACATGCCACGAATTGTGGCACAGATCCGCCGCCATGCGAGTGGCATGGCGGGCGGCGCATGCGCCACTCTTCCGGCTTCACCGGTCTGGCGGAGGGAGCGCGCGAGCGAGGCTAGAAGGTCTTTGCTCCGTTCACGAACATCCTTACCGAATACAGGCTGGTGGTGCCGCAGATGAAGAGGCGGTCCCGCTTCGGGCCGCCGAAGCAGAGATTCGCCACCACCTCCGGCACCCGCACCTTGCCGATCAGGGTGCCGTCCGGGTCGTAGGCATGCACGCCGTCGCCGGCCGAGGTCCAGATCCGGCCGGTATCGTCCAGCCGGAAGCCGTCGAAAAGCCCTGAGGTCGAATCCGCGAAAACCCGGCCGCCGCTCAGCTTGCCGCCCTCGCCCACCTTGAAGACCCGCATATGCGCTGGGTTCTCCGGCCCATGGGTGCGGCCGGTATCGACCACATAGAGCAGGCTTTCGTCGGGCGAGAAGGCCAGCCCATTCGGCTTCACGAAGTCGTCGCAGACCACGGTGATCTCGCCTGACTGCGGATCGACACGGTAGACATAGGAGGCGCCGATCTCGCTCTCGGCCTTGTTGCCCTCATAGTCGGAATCGATGCCGTAGGTCGGGTCGGTGAACCAGATGGAGCCGTCGGATTTCACCACGACATCATTCGGGCTGTTCAACCGCCTGCCCTGGTAACGGTCGGCAATGATCGTGATGCTGCCGTCATGCTCGGTGCGCGTCACGCGCCGGGTGCCATGCTCGCAGGTCACCAGCCGCCCCTGGCGGTCCACCGTATTGCCGTTGCTGTTATGGGCCGGCTGGCGGAAGACGCTGACGACATCATTGGTCTCGTCGTAGCGCAGCATGCGGTTGTTGGGCGCGTCGGACCAGATCAGGTAGCGCCCCGCCGGGAAATAGGCCGGCCCTTCCGCCCAGTGGCACTTGTCGTAGAGGCGGTGGATATTCGCTGTCATGCAGGGAAGGCGCGCGAAGCGCTCGTCCAGAACCTCGAAGTCTGAAGCGGCCATGGATGTTCTCTCCCAGTTCTTGTTCTTCCGGCAGCGCCGGGGCTAGCGCAGCGCCTGCCGCGTGCCGGTGATGGCGATGCCCGCGACGATGATGAGGCCGGTGAACACGTCGCGCAGACCGGAGCCGAAGCCGGCCGTGTTCAGCAGCGTGGACACCATGAAGAGAAAGAGCGCACCGCCCCAGAGCCCGGGCACATTGGCCCGCCCGCCGGCGACGGAGGTGCCGCCCAGCACCACCACCGCGATGGAGGAGAGCAGGTATTCCCGCCCCATGGAGAGTGAGGAACCGCCCGAGAAGCCCGCGAGCAGCGCGCCGCAGAGCGCCGCCAGCCCGCCGCTGAGGATATAGGTCAGCAGCCGCGCCCTCTCGACGGAGAGGCCGGCGAAATGCGCTGCGCGCATGTTCTGCCCCGCGGCCAGCACCGTGCGGCCATAGATGGTCCGTTGCAGCAGGATGGCCGCGATGACCGAAAGGACGATGGCCGCGATGGCCAGCACCGGCACGCCCAGCAACCGCGCGAAGGTGGCGTCCGTCAGCGCCGGCGGCGGCTTGATCTGCAGCCCTCGCCCATAGCTGATGCCCACGGATTGGATGATCAGGCTGGCTGAAAGCGTAGCGACGATAGGCGGAATCCGCAGCAGGCGGATCAGCAGGTAGTTGAAGCCGCCGATCAGCAGCCCGCAGCCCAGCGCGGCGAGCAGCCCGACGGCGATCATGCCGTCCTGCCCCCCCATCACCTTCATGGCGACGGCGCTGGCCAGGCCGATGGTGGCAGGGATGGACAGGTCCACGTTGCCGGGGCCGAGGGTGATGACGAACATCTGCCCCAGCCCGACCATCACCGTGAAGGCGGAGAAGGAGAGCGCCGCCACCAGCATGCCGCCGGCACCCTGGCCGGCGATGGTGAAGGACAGCACCCAGACCAGCAGGGCCGCCAGGAAGGACCAGGACCAGACTGGCAGGTTCGGCATCTTCCAGCCTGGGGGGCGCAGCGCCAGGTCGCTCATTTCTCGGCCTTGCTGATGAGGACGCGCGCGGCGAGGATCACGATCAGGAACATGCCCTGCGCGCCCACCTGCCATTCCTGCGGGATGCGCCCCCCTGGCAGGAAGGGCACCTTGAAGAAGTTCAGCGCCGAGGCCGCGAGTTGCAGTACCAGTGCGCCGATGACGGCCCCGATGGGCGAGATGCGGCCGCCGATGAACTCGGCGCCGCCGATCACGGCGCCGGCGATGGAGAGCAGCGTGTAGCCGGTCGCCATATTAGCATCGGCGCTGGAGGAGACGCCCACCAGCGTCAGGCCCGACAGGATGCCGAAGACGCCGGCCAGCGCGAACATCGCGACCTTGGCCTTCAGGATGGACCAGCCGGCCCGGCTCACCGCCCGCGCATTGCCGCCCACCCCGCGCAGCACCGCGCCATAGGAGGAGCGCATCAGCAGCAGATGCACGCCGACGCCGATCAGCACCGCCAGCAGCACCGGCAGCGGCACGAAGGGCGGCTGCCAGCGCATCAGGTCGCGCAGGAAGGCCGGCGCGGCGCCGCCCGGCGTCGGCCGGATCAGCACCGCGAGCCCGGCCCAGAAGAAGCTCAGGCCCAGCGTCACCACGATGGAGGGCACGTTGCGGAGATGCACCACCACCGCCGCCAGCATATAGACCAGGATGCCGCCGGCCAGCATCAGCAGCGCCAGCAGCGGCTGGCTGGTCATGTAGGTCGCCGTCACGCAGGCCACGAAGCCGACAAAGGAGCCGATCGAGAGATCCAGCTCATTGGTCGCCATGACGCACATCTGGGCGATGGTGGCGAGCGCCACCGGGATCGCCAGGTTCAGCATCAGGTTGAGGCCGAAATAGCTGATGGCCCGCGGGTTGAAGTACCAGATGGCGGCCAGCACGATGAGGAGCGAGGCCGCCGGCAGCGCGCCACGCAGCACGCGCTGGCGCGAGGCGGCGCCGGGCGCCTGCCCGGAGCCTGTTCTGGCAAGTCCGATTGTCATGCCGCTTCTTTGTCCTTGAACGACGACCCGATCACGCCCGCTTCGGTGATCTGCTCGCCTTCCAGCTCACCGACGATGCGGCCGTTCTGGAAGACATAGACGCGGTCGCAATATTCCAGCTCCTCGAACTCGGTCGTGTACCAGAGGAAGGTGCGGCCCCCGGCGGCCTCCTGGGCGATGATGTCATAGACATCCAGCTTGGTGTTGATATCGACGCCGCGCATCGGGTCATCCATCAGCACCACCGCCGAGCGGGTCGAGAGCGCGCGGGCGAAGAGCGCCTTCTGCTGGTTGCCGCCGGAAAGGGACAGGATCTCGTCCTTCAGGCTGGGCGCCTTGATGCCCATGGTGCGGCCCCAGCGGTCGGAAAGGTCCTTCTCCTTGCCAGGCGACAGCAGCAATCCGTTGCGTAGCGCCGGCAGGGAGGCCACGCCGATATTGTCGGCAATGGACCAGAGCGGAAAAACGCCGTCGGCCTGGCGATCCCCCGCCACGAAGGACACGTCGCCGCTGACGCTGAGGCCCGGATGCCGCGCCCGCGCGGCCTCGAAGACCCGCACCAGGAAGTCGGTCTGGCCATGGCCGGACAGGCCGGCCAGCCCGATGACCTCGCCCTGGCGCGCGATGAAAGGCAGGCCGCGCCCCGGCTCTTCCGCCCGGACGGAGATGGCGGTCTCGGCCCGCACGCGCGCCGCGCGCTGGCGGGCGGTGCGGTCCGGGTGCTCGCCGCCGCTCATCAGCTCGACCAGGCTTTCGCTGCTGAACTGGCCAACGGGGCCGGAGGCCACGAGCTGGCCGTTCTTCATCACGGCGATCAGGTCGGAGTAATTCAGGATCTCACCCATCATGTGCGAGATCAGTACGCAGGAGACGCCGCTCTTCAGCGCGCCGCGCATGAAGTCCAGCAACTGCCGCGCCGTGGTCGCATCCAGCGAGGAGGTCGGCTCATCCAGGATGACCAGCCGCAGCGCGCCCTGGCTGACCGTGAAGGCGCGGGCGATCTCGACCATCTGCCGGCGGCCGATCGAGAGATCGGCGACCACCGCATCCGGCGAGATGTCATGGCCGGGAAAGATGCGGTCCAGCATGGCGGCGATCAGCCGCCCCGCCTTGCGCCGCCAGCCGAAGCCGCGGATGGAGGGATGCAGGATGCGCGTATTCTCCGCCACCGTCAGGTTGGGGCAGAGCGACAGTTCCTGGAAGACGCAGCGGATACCGAGCCGCTGCGCGAGATTCACGGTGATGCGGTCATGCTGTTCCCCGGCCAGGGCGATCTGGCCGGTATCGGGGCGCAGCGTGCCCGCCAGCACATGCATCAGGGTGGACTTGCCGGCGCCGTTATGGCCGACAAGCCCGAGGCATTGCCCTTCCGGTATAGCCAGATCCACTCCGGAAAGGGCCCGCACCGCGCCGAAGGAGCGGGAAACCCCGGAGAGGCTGACCGCGGTTCCCTGTGGCGAGGCCATCGCGCACTCCTGCTGCTGGATCAGCGCTTGGTATTGGCCTGGATGGCCTGTGCCGCCTCTTCCTGCGTGTATTCCTTGTTGGCCACGCCGCCCACCGGCGTGGTGGAGACCGCCTGGTCCAGCGTGTCCTGCGTCACGGTCAGGTAAGGCACCGTCACGTCCTTCGGCACCTGCTTGCCGTCCAGGATCTGCTGGGCGATCCAGAAGGCCAGGGTGGACACGCCCGGGGCGATGGTGCCGGACCAGGTGGTGTAGTTATTGGCGCGGTGCTGCTGCTGCCACCAGGCCAGCTCGTCCTGCCGGTTGCCCATGATGATGATGGGCGTGTCGCGCCCCGCGGCGCGGAAGGCCTGCGCGGCGCCATAGCCGTCGCCGCCCTGGGTCACGATCGCATCCACCTTCGGCAGCGAGGGCAGCACGGTGGAGACGGCGCGCTGCGCGGTGGCCTGGTCCCAGTTCCCCGTGGCCTCGCCGACGATCTTGAAGTTCGGGTGGGCCTTGATGCCGGCGGCGATGCCCTGGTGGATCAGGTTGTCGATGGAGGTGCCGGGAAGCCCGCGGATCTCCAGCAGGTTACCGCCCTGCGGCAGGCGGCTGGCGAGGTAGTCGACCTGCTGCTGGCCAAGCTGGAAGTAATCCACTGCCACGCGCCAGGCGCAGGGTTCGGACACGACGCCGTCGAAGGAGACGACGACGATGCCGGCGTCGCAGGCCGCCTTCACCGCGCCGTTCAGCGCATCGGGCGAGGCCGCGTTGATGACAATGGCGTCATAACCTTGCAGGATCAGGTTCTGGATCTGCGCCGCCTGGGTCGGCACTTCCTGGTCAGCGGTGGTGAAGGTATCCACCGCGGCCACGACGCCATCGGCCACGGCCTTCTTGGTGACCTTCTCCCAGCTCTGCAGCATGGCCTGCCGCCAGGAATTGCCCGCGTAGTTGTTGGACAGCGCGATGCGCTTGCCGGAGGTTTCAGCGGCGGCCATGCCGGCGAGGCTGGTCGAGGCCAGCAATGCCACGGCCAGCGCCATCAAACTGCGCTTCATTGTTCTTCCTCCCACATGCCGCCAGTGCGGCGGTTCGACCAGGCACCTGACCCAGCAACGAAGCGGTCCGGGCAGTTTCCCTGCCTCATCTGGCCGCCTCGTCCAACATCGGAGCCACGTGATTCGTGCTGACGATGCTCGAATTGATGTCGTAATCTATAGGATATCGGATCGCAAGCCCGCCTTCAGCGGCGGACGGACCGCCGCCTCAGCGGAAGCGCGCCGGAAGGGCCCGCCTCATGAAGGTCCCGGCGCGGGGAGGACAAGCATGCTGCTGCGGACAAGGCCGCTGGATAAGACCAGCCTGGCGGAACAGGCCTACGGGCATCTGCGGAATCTGCTTCTCGACCGCATGATCCAGCCGGGCGGCGCGATCGGCATCGATGCGCTCGCCGGCACGCTTGGTGTGTCGCATACACCTGTTCGTGAGGCGCTCGCCCGGCTTGAAGGAGATGGGCTTGTCATCCGCCTGCGCAGTGGGCGCTACAAGGCCGCGCCGGCCATGACGCCGCAGGACTACGCGCATCTCTGCCAGACGCGGCTGCTGCTCGAACCCACCGCCGCCGCCCTGGCGGCGGCGCGGCCCACGCCGGAGATCCTGGCCGGGCTGCGGCAATCCATCCAGGACCTGGGCGCGGCCAGACGCGGCAACCACAGCCGGGACTTCGTGAAATTCGTCGATGCGGATGCGCTGTTCCACCGGACCATCGCGCATGGCTGCGGCAACAAGTTCATCGCCGGCGCACTGACCCAGCTGCAGGCGCATCACCGCATCGGCACCCTCTATCACAGCCGCGGCGTGACGGATGCCGAGGCGGTGATGACGGAGCACGGCGCCATCCTCGAGGCGATCCGCGCCGGCGATGCCGGCGCCGCCGAGGCCGCCATGCGGCGCCACATTGAGCGCGCCTGCGGCGCCATTCTCGGCTGGATCGCGGATGCCGCCGCGCCAGGGCAGGACTCCCCGCCCCGCGCTTCCGGCAGGCAGCCGGCCCGGGCCGGCCGCCGCAGGGATCAGGCCAGCTTGGCGTCGTAGAGCCGGAAGACCGCGTCCGGATATTGCGTCCAGGACAGCTTGGCGCTGGAGGCCTGGATGATGGCGTCGAAGTGCAGGAATAGCATGGCGCAATCCTCGGCCACCACGCGTTGCGATTCCTGGTAGAGCTTGGCGCGCTCCGCCTGCCCGGCCACCGAGCGGGCCTCCCGCAGCATGGTGGTCACCGGCTCGCTGGCATAGCCGGCGAAGTTGTTCGTGCCGTCCTGCGTGAAATAGTTGAACATGTTGCCGTCCGGGTCGTAGCGGCCAGACCAGGGCGCCATGCAGAGGTCGAAGTCCCGCTGACGCAGCACGGTGATGAGGCTGGTGGGGTCGATCTGCCGCACCTCCACTTTGAAGCCGGCGGCGCCGGCCTGCGCCTGCAGGATCTGCGCGATGCGCACCATGGCCGGCGAGTTGGTGACGGTGACGGTGACCGGCACCGGGCCGCTCGCGCCGGCCTGCTTCAGCAGCGCCTTGGCTTCCTCCGGCTTGCCGCCGCGCAGGGGCAGGTTGTTGTCGAAGGCCCAGGGCACGGCGGGAGACAGCGGGCCGGAGGCCGGGCGGCCGGTGTCGAAATACACCACCTTCTGGATCACCGCCGGGTCCACCGCCGCGGTGAAGGCCTGGCGCAGGCGCTTGTCGTTGAAGGGCGCGCGGGTGCAGTTGAAGGCGAAGGCATTGAAGCCCAGGCTCGGCATCTGCGAGACGCGCAGCGCATTCTCCCGGCCCAGAGCGGCCACGGTCTGCGGAGGCACGGTGTCGATGAGCTGCAGCGTGTTGCTGCGCAGATTGGCCAGGCGCACCGTCTCATCCGGCAGCGGGCGGTAGAGCAGCCGGTCGAAATTCTGTGGCGCACCGCGCCAGTAGCCGTCGAACTTCTCCAGCACCAGCTCGGCGTTCTTGGTCCAGCTCGCCAGCTTCCAGGGGCCGCAGCCCACCGCCCTGGCGGCGAAATCGGCGCCCAGCGCCTTCACGGCGGTGGGCGAGACCATCATGCCGGCGCGGTTGGTCAGCACCACCGGCAGCGGCGCATAGGGGGCGGAAAGGCGGATCTCGAAGGTGAGCGGGCCGGTCACCGACACCTCCTTCACCGGGCCGAATTCCGAGCGGCGGATGGAGCCCACGGCGGGGTCGAGGTAGCGGTCGATATTGGCCTTGGCGGCGGCGGCGTCCAGCACCGTGCCGTCGTGGAAGGTCAGGCCCTGGCGCAGGGTGAAGGCATAGGTCAGCGGGTCGGGCTGCTTGAACTCGGCGAGGCCGGCGGAGACGGTGCCGTCCGGCGCTGCCACCAGCAGCGTCTCATGCAGGTTGTAGAGGACCTGGTTCTCGAAGAAGGAGCCGGAGAAGGCCGGGTCCAGCGTCACGGGGTCCGAGACGACGCCGATGGCCAGGGTGCGCGCGGCACCCTGGGCCCGGGTGCCAGTGCCGGCGAGGATGGCCGGCAGGGCGGCGGTGCCGGCCAGCAGGGCGCGGCGGCCCAGGGCGGGAGAGGAGGTCAAAGCGGTCATGCGGAGGCTCCGACGGGCGGTGTGTTGCGGTGGAAGGCAAGCATCAGTCACGCGGGTCCAGCCGGTCGCGCAGGCCGTCGCCGAGCAGGTTGAAACCCAGCACGGTCAGGAAAATGGCGAGGCCGGGAAACCAGGCGAGCCAGGGGGCCTGATCCAGGAAGCCGATGGCGTCGCGCAGCATGTTGCCCCAGCTCGGGGTCGGCGGCTGCACGCCGAGGCCGAGGAAGGACAGGTAGGATTCCGTAATGATGGAGGAGGCCAGCAGCACCGAGGCCTGCACCAGGATGGGCGAGAGCGCGTTGGGCAGCACGGTGCGCCAGAGGATGGTCATGGCGCCGAAGCCCAGCGCCTGCTGCGCCCGCACGTAATCCAGCCCCCGCAGCGCTAGCGCCTGCCCGCGCGCCACGCGCGCCAGCACCGGCAGGTTCACCGCCGCGATGGCGATGACCGTGTTGCCGAGGGATGCCCCCAGCGCGGCGGTGATGCCGAGCGCGAGCAGGATGCCGGGGAAGGCCAGCAGCACATCCATCAGCCGCATCAGCACGGTATCCACCCAGCCGCCCAGGAAGCCGGCCAGCAGCCCGATGGTGCCGCCCAGCAGCAGCGCCGCGCCGACACTGGCAATGCCCACCAGCAGCGAAACGCGGGCGCCGGCCAGGATGCGGGAGAGCGTGTCCCGCCCCAGGTCGTCGGTGCCCAGCGGATGGCCGGCGCCGGGGGGGGCCAGGGTTGCCAGGAAGTCCGGCGTCTCCGGCCCGGGCAGCGGCAGCAGCGGCGCCAACACCGCCCCCAGCACGGCGAGCAGCACGAGGCCGAGGCCGATGGCGGCGCGGGGGTCGCGCAGCAACCGGCGCCAGAGCGGCGCGCGGGTCATGACGGCGGCGCTCATGCGCGGCTCCGCAGGCGGGGGTCAAGCACGGTGTAGAGCAGGTCGGTCAGCAGGTTGATCAGCACGAAGAGCGTGGCGGTGACCAGGATGGCGCCCTGCACCACCGGGAAGTCGCGGGCGAAGATGGCATCCACCGTCAGCTTGCCGATGCCGGGCCAGGAAAACACGCTTTCCGTCACCACCACGCCGCCCATCAACTGGCCGAATTGCAGCCCCACCAGCGTCACCACCGGCATCAGCGCATTGCGCAGCGCGTGGCGCCAGACCACGCGGCGGGCCGGCAGGCCCTTGGCGCGGGCGGTGCGGACATAGTCGGCGGAGAGGATCTCGATCATCGCCGCGCGGGTCATGCGCATGGTGGCGGCGGCGAGCGCGGCGCCCAGCGTCAGCGCCGGCAGCGCCAGGTGCCGCAGCGCCTCCAGCGGGTCCTGCAGGAAGGGCACGTGGCCGGAGGAAGGCAGCACCGGAATGGCGATGGAAAAGCCCATGATCAGCAGGATGCCGAGCCAGAAGGAGGGCAGCGAGAGGCCGCAGAGCGCCACCAGGGTGGCCGCGAAATCGGCCGGGCCGTTGCGCCGCGTCGCCGCCACCACGCCGGCGGGGATGGCGATCAGCAGCGAGACGACCAGCGCTGCCAGCGCCAGTTGCAGCGTCGGCAGCAGGGCGGCGCCGATCATGCCCAGCACTGGCCGCCCGGTCTGGATGGAGCGGCCGAGGTCGCCCTGCAGCACCTGCCAGAACCAGGCCAGGAAGCGCAGCGGCAAGGGGTCGTCCAGCGCATACTTGGCGCGCAGCGCGGCCACGGCGGCGGGGTCGGCCTCCAGGCCCAGCATGGCGGTCACGGGGTCGCCTGGCACGCTGGCCAGCAGCGCAAAGGAGAGCACGCAAAGCCCGAAGAGCACGGGCAGCAGGGCGAGCAGCCGCCCGGTGATCAGGCGCATGGGGTCGGCCTTTCGGAAGCGGCGCCGCGGTCCTGGTCCCGGGCGCGGCGATAGGCGGCGATCCGTGCCGCCAGGGCCGGCGCCGGCAGGCCCGCCGCCGCCAGGGCGGTGAAGGGCGGCAGGGCCTCGGCGAAGTGGCAGGCGGCCTGGTGAGGGGCGACAATGGTCCGCAGCGCCGGCTGCGGCTCCCGCCGGCAGGTGTCGCGCGCTTCCGGGCAGCGGGCGGCGAAGCGGCAGCCAGGGGGCGGCGCGGCGGGGTTGGGCGGTTCCCCGGCCAGGGGGGCGGGGGCGCGCGGGCCGGTATCGGTGCGCGGCGCCGCTTCCAGCAGGGCGCGGGTGTAGGGGTGGCGCGGGTCGGCGAAGACGGTGCGCGAGGGGCCGGCCTCCACCACGCGCCCGGCATACATCACCGCCACATGGTGGGCGAGGTGCCGCACCACCGCGAGGTCATGCGAGATGAAGACCAGCGCCACGCCGGTCTCCCGTTGCAGATCCTGCAACAGGTTCACCACCTGCGCCTGCACCGAGACATCGAGGGCCGAGACCGGCTCGTCGCAGATGATCAGCTCCGGCCCCACCGACAGCGCGCGGGCAATGGCGATGCGCTGCCGCTGTCCGCCGCTGAACTGATGCGGCAGGCGGTCGAGCTGCGCGGCGGAAAGCCCCACGCGCTCCATCAGCGCGGCGGCGCGGCGATGCGCCTCGGCCCGGTCGCAAAGGCGGTGCAGCAGCATCGGCCGCACCAGCGCGTCGCGGATGCGCTCGCGCGGGTTCAGCGAGCCATAGGGGTCCTGGAAGACCACCTGCACGCGGCGCCGCATGGCGCGCAGCGCATCGCCGTGCAGCTCGCGCATGTCGGTGCCATCCAGCAGGATGCGGCCGCCATCGGCTTCCTCCAGCCGCAGCAGCAGGCGGCCCAGGGTGCTCTTGCCGCAGCCGCTTTCGCCGACGATGGCCAGGGTCTCGCCCCGCGCCAGGGTCAGGTCGATGCCATCCACGGCGCGCAGCAGGCGGCCGCCGGGCAGCGGGTAGGTCCGGCGCAGCGCCTCGGCCTGCAACAGCGGGGCATTCATGCCAGGGCCTCCACGGGGGCGCGCCAGCAGGCGACGTCATGCCCCGGCGCCAGTTCGCGCAGCGGCGGGGTGGCGGCACATTCGGCGGCGGCGAAGGGGCAGCGCGGCGCGAAGCGGCAGCCTTCCGGCATCTCGCCCGGCGCCGGCATGCGGCCGGGGATGGGCTCCAGCCGCGCCGAGGTGCCGGTGAGCGCGGGCATGGCCGCCAGCAGCGCCAGGGTATAGGGGTGCTGCGCCCCGGCGAAGAGGGCGGCGGCCGGCGCGCGCTCGATGATACGGCCGGCATACATCACCGCCACCTCGTCCGCGATCTCGGCCACCACGCCCAGGTTGTGGGTGATGAAGAGGATGCCGGTGCCATGCTGTTCCCGCAGCGCCGCCAGCAGCGCCAGGATCTGTGCCTGGATGGTCACGTCCAGGGCCGTGGTCGGCTCATCCGCGATCAACAGGGCGGGTTCGCAGGCCAGGGCCATGGCGATCATCACGCGCTGGCGCATGCCGCCGGAGAGTTCATGCGGATAGGCATCCAGCCGCCGCTCGGGCGCCGGGATCTGCACCTGCCGCAGCGCGGCCAGGGCGCGGCCGCGTGCCTCGGCGGCGGAGAGGCCGCGATGCACCCGCAGCGCCTCCCCTACCTGGTCCCCGATGGTGAAGACCGGGTTCAGCGAGGTCATGGGTTCCTGGAAGATCATGGCCATGCGGTTGCCGCGCAGCCGCGTCATGCCGCGCTCATCCAGCCCGGCGACATCCTCGCCCTCAAAGCGCAGGCGGGTGGCGCCGATCTCGTATTGCCCTGGCGTCAGCAGGCGCATCAGCGCCATGGCCGTGACGCTCTTGCCCGAGCCGCTTTCGCCGACGAGGCAGGTGATGCGGCCGGGATGCAGCGTCAGGGACAGGTTGTCCACCACCCGCACCCGGCGCCCCTGTGGGCCGAGATCGACGTTGAAGCCGGCCATCTCCAGCACGGGCGCGCTCATGCGGCGACGCCTGCGAAGAGCGCGCGCAGCTCGGCGGCGGAAGGCAGGGCGGCGAAGGCGCCGGGGCGGGAGACGGTGAGCGCCGCAGCCCGCTGCGCCCGCTTCGCCGCCGCCGGCAGCGTGTGCCCGGCCAGCAGCAGGGCAGCCAGCACGCCGCAGAAGGTATCGCCGGCGCCGGTGGTATCCACCGCCGCCACAGGCTGCGCCGGGTGGTGGTGATGGCCTGCGGCCCCGGCGGAAACGCAGCCATCGGCGCCCAGCGTCACCACCGCGCAGGCGGCGCCGGCACGGTGCAGCGCCTCGGCGGCGGCGGCGGCGCGGCGGCCGGTCAGGGATTCGGCCTCTCCGGCATTGGCGACCACCAGGGCGCAGAGCGGCAGCAGCGGCGCCATGTCCCAGCGCAGCGGCGCGGTGTTCAGCATCACCCGCGCGCCCCGCGCCAGCGCCGCCCGCATGGCGGCCTCGGTGGCGGTGAAGGAGAGATTGCCTTGCAGCAGCAGCATGTCCTCGGGGCCGAGCCCCGCGGCCGCCGCCTCGGCCTCTTGCACGGAGAGTGCATCCGCGGCGGCGCCGAGGGTAAGGATGCAATTCTCGGCATCGCGCGCCACCATCAGCAGCGAGAGGTCGGTGGGCGCATCCTGCGGCAACAGGGAAAGGCCGGCGAAGGGTTCGGCACCCAGGATGGCGCGCAGCTCCTCCGCCGCCCCGTCCCGCCCTACGGGGGCAGTGAACTGCACGGCGGCGCCGGCCCGGGCGGCCACCACCGCCTGGTTCAGCCCCTTGCCGCCGGGCGCGCGCGCCTGGCCATCGGCCACCAGCGTTTCCCCCGCCCGCGGCAAGTGAGGCACCGGACAGAGGAGGTCGATGCCGGCATTGCCGAGGACGAGGAGGCGGCTCATGCGCGGGCGCGCTCCACCGCCGCCATGAAGGTCCGCAGCCGCTCGGGGTCCACCGGGTTCCACCAGACGCCATCGCGCTTCAGGTAGCTGGCGACGATCACGGCATCGGCCACCGTCAGGATGTCGCCCACATTCTCCGGCGTGACGCCGGAGCCCACGGCCACCGGCAGCGCCGTGCCGCCGGCGATGGTGGAGAGTTCCTCCATGGTCGCGGAATCGCCGGTGCGCTGGCCGGTGGCGATGGCGACATCGGCGTCGAAGAACTCGACATCGCGCGCCAGTTCCGGGATCGAGCGGTCGGCGGTGATGGCATGGGCGCCGTGCTTCACATGGACATCGGCGAAGATCTTCACCTCACGCGCCTGCAGCCAGGCGCGGTAGCGCGTGGCGGCGGCGGCGGGGCCTTCCACGAAGCCCTCGTTGGCCACATAGGCATTGGCCCATTGATTGACGCGGATAAATGCGGCGCCTGCGGCCTTCGCGACCGCTAGCGCCTGGATGGCGCCATTGGCGAGCACATTGACGCCCACCGTCAGCCCGCTGGCGCGGCGCACGGCATCCGTCATCACCGCCATGCCGGCGGCGGTTTCGGGGCCCAGGTGCTCGGGCTTGCTGAAGGGGATGTCGCCATGGTTCTCGACGATCAGGCCATCGACGCCGCCGGCGCGGTAGCGCTCGGCCTCGGCCACGGCGAAATCGACGATCTCCGTCATCGGCTGCCCCTCATAGCCGGGGGAGCCCGGCAGGGGCAGCGAATGGATGACGCCGATCACCGCCTTGCGGCGGCCGAACAGCGCCTCGATGGCATTGGGGCGGGGACGAAAGACGGGCTTGGCGGGCATCAGGCCTCGCGCCCCGCCAGCCAGCCCAGCATGTTGCGCCAGAGCGGCGCATAGCCGGCCCAGTCCACGAAGGGCTGCGGCAGCCAGTGCGGGCCGACATCGGAAGTCCAGGCCAGGGTGCGGCCCTTGCCATGCGCGCCGGTGACCAGCAGCGGGTGGCCGCCCTCGCTGGCCGGCAGGCTGGCCAGCACCTCGGCGCCCGGCTTGGCCACCACCTCATTGGCGCCGAGCAGCAGCGGCAGCGGCAGCTCCAGGCCCTTGAAGATCGGATGCGCCTCGGCACCCGGGGCCAGCTCGGCCACGAAGCCTTCCGGCACCTCGATGCGGTCGTCGTAGGGCAGGCATTCCACCGGCAGCACTTCCTCTACCGGCGTGCGGCGCCAGCGGGCGCGGCCGTCGATGCCCTGGAAGCTGAAATAGCCGCCGATCATCGCCAGGCCGCCGCCATTGGCCGTCCAGTCGCGGATCAGCTTCAGGCGGTTGGGCACCGGGCGGCCATGCAGCCAGACGGAGGGCGGCAGCAGCAGCGTATTGGCGCCGATGTCGGAGAGCAGGATGACATCGTATTGCGCCAGCCCCTCCAGGGTGAAGGGGAAGCCCTCCGCCGTCTCATGCGCCGTCATGTAGGTCAGCTCGAAGGGGCTGTCGCGCAGCGCCGCCACCAGGGGCTCGGCGCCCAGGTGGAAGGTGACGCTGCCGAACTGGTCGAAGCCCTTGTAGTGGGTGGCGGAGGTCGCCCAGCTTTCGCCGACGAGCAGCACCTTCGTCTTGATCATGCGTGATTGGCTTTCTGTGTTGGGCCGGGGGCCGGGCGCCTGCGGTGGCTGGCCGGTGGCGCGACGGATTGCCGCTCCACCAGTTCCACAGGCAGGCGGACCGGCGCCCCTGACGGTTCTCCGCGCAGCCGTGCGCAAAGCAGGGCGACACTGCGGTGGCCGAATTCGGCCACCGGTTGGCGGATGGCGGTGATGGGCGGGTTGAAGAGATGCAGCGGCCCGACATCGTCGAAGGCTACCAGCGACACATCGGCGGGCACGGAAAGCCCCGCCTCCTGCACCGCTTCGAGAAGTCCTTGCAGCAAGGCGCCGCTGCCGAGAAACAGCGCGGTCGGCCGGTCCGGCAGAGCCAGCCATTCCGCCGCGGCGGCACGGCCCTGCTCCGGCGTATGCGGCCCGTTGCTGGTCCAGGCGACACTGGCGCCGGGCTGGCTGGTCACGGCCTCGCGCAGCCCTTCCAGGCGCTCCGCGCTGCTCATCAGCCCCTGCGGGCCACCAATGAAGCCGAGCCGGCGGTGCCCCGCAGCCAGCAGGTGCGCTCCAGCCAGCTGGCCGCCCTGGATGTTGTCGCAGAAGAGTTTCGGGACGCCTGTGCCTTCCACATCCTCATCCAGCAGCACGATGGATTCCAGCGCCGCGATGCGCTGCGCCAGGGTGCCGTCGTCGCCATGGTTGGTGAGGAAGATCAGGCCATCGACCTGGTGGCTGCGCAGCCGCTCCAGATAATCCAGTTCGCGGTCCAGGCGGTTGAGCGTGGCGCAGAGCAACATGCCCATGCCCTCGGCCTCGGCGGCGCTTTCCACCGCGGCGGCCAGATGCGCGAAGAAGGGATTGGCGATCTCCGGCACCACGAGGCCGATGGTGTTGGAACGGCCGAGGCTGAGGCTGCGGGCCAGCCGGTTCGGCTGGTAGTTCAGTTCGCGCACAGCGGCATCGACGCGCGCCGCCGTGGCAGGCGGCAGCGTGAGGCCGGCATTCAGGTAGCGCGAGACCGTCGTGACCGAAACCTCGGCCAGGGCGGCGACATCCTTGACCCGCGCCGGGCGATGATGGGGCTTCCGCAACATTCCTTGTGAATCGCTTTAGTAAAGCAGTTTACAAGGGTGCCTAACTGACGTGCCCTGTCAACGCCTTTATCAGGCGGGCAGGAGGGATGAAGTGCTCGGTTGCTATGAGATGGAAGCGGCCGGCGGAGGTGGGCCGGCAAAGGGGCGCGGAGCCCCGGCAGGCCCGGCGCAACCATGCGCCGGGCCGCCGTTGTTCAGCCCAGAACGAGGTCCTGACGGAACGAGAGGCCGTTGTCGGCGAGGTCGGCGAGGATCAGCTGCGATTCCTGCGCATCCAGGAAGCCCTGCACCGCCTGGCCACGGCTGCCGCCGCCTTCCAGGAAGCTGTTCCAGAAGGCCGCCCCATCGGCATCGGCTTCGCGGCCGAGGGCATTGCTGTAGAGGCTCGCGATGAAGTCGCTGTTGCTCTGGCTGCCATAGAGCTGCGTGAACTCATCGGAATTCACGAAGGCATCCGCATAGGACTTCTCGTTGAAGGCACCGCTGGCGATGTTCTGGGCGTGGAACTGCAGCCCGGAGACCTCGCCGGAGCGGCCCAAGGCCGCCTCATAGGCGCGGGCGGCCAGCAGCACATTGTAGTTGGCGACCAGCACACCGCTCGAGGCGCCACCGGTGTCGGCGCTCAGCGCCTCGGCCGCGGTCGCCACATCGGCCACCAGTTCACCGCGCGTGGCGCCGGCGGCGAGCGACTGCACGCGGGCGGAGACTTCCTCCTCGCCAGCCTCACGGCCCAGAACCGAGGAATAGATCTTGCGCACGAAACCGGCATCGTCGAGGGCGCCCAGCGCCGATGAGCCTTCCGCCGAATTCAGGAAGGCATCAGCCAGCGCGACCTTGGACATCCCCTGCTCCACCATCGCGGTCCAGCGGGCAGCGCCAAGGCCGTCACCCTCGCGGCCCAGCAGCGCGTTGTAGAGGCGGTCCACCAGCGCGGCATCGCTGGCAGCGGTGTATTCGACGCGCGCATCCACCATCTCGGCACGCTCGATGCTGGTGAAGGTGGTCACGTCCGCAGCACTCCAGCCGATGCTGGAACGGCCTTCGGCGAGACCCAGCGAGACCGTCACGTCGCCGCGGCCCATGCCGGAGAAGATCAGCCTGTCGAAGCCCGCGCCGCCATCAACGGTATCCAGGCCGCCGGTCGCCGTGATCGTGTCGTCGCCGCCGCGGCCGAGGATGACGTTGTTGGCGAAGTTGCCCTTCAGCGTGTCGTTGCCGTCGCCGCCGGTGGCATTCTCGATCACCACGCCATTGGCGATGGTATAGCCGCCGCCGACGAAGGCCGCGTAGCTCAGCACGCCATAGCCCGTCTCGCTCATGTCGAGCGTGGCGGGGGTGAGGTCGATGATGACGTTGCGCTTGCCGGCGACGGCATTGCCGTCGGCGTCCATCACGTCATAGCGGATCTCGTCGACGCCGCCGGCGTCCCAGATGGATTCCCAATAGGCCGTGTCGGGCTGGTAGATGATCGATTCCGGCACGCCCGCCTCGTTCGGCTCGCCGCGCACGAAGGGGCGCGGGTCGTTCGAATCGGGGAGAATGTAGACGTTGTTCTCCGTCCGGTAGTTCATGTTCGCGCCATAGAGATACTGGATGGCGGCGATATCATAGGCCATCGGCGCGGCGGCGAAGCCATGGTCGAGGAAGAAGTCATCCGCCACCGGGCGCTGGCGCGTCGGCACCAGCTGCACATGGCCCTGGTCGTCGAACTCGTAGCCATGGATATAGGACATGACCGAGCCGAACATGTGGTTCAGCTCCAGCACGCCCAGGCTGCGCTGCCGCTCCGCCGAGGTCATGGTGGAATCGATGCCGGGGAAGTAGTTGCCCGCGTATTCGCCGCTGCCGCCGTCATGCGGGTGCTTCAGGCCAAGGCCGTGCCCGACCTCGTGGATCATGGTGCGGTAGAAGTTGCCGCCCGGCTCCAGCTGGTCCGGGGTCCACTGCCGCACGTTCACGGCCTCGAAGTTATAGGTGCCCATGGACTGCGCGTTGGGATTGGCGCTGGGCAGGCTGTGGGAGGCGGAGACGGTGCCGCCGGCCGTGACCTGGTCCTGCAGGCGCTCGCGGAACAGCGCTTCCTCGGCCGTGTAGACGCGGTTGAAGGTTACATTGGCCACATGGGCCCAGCCCTGCACAGCCTTTTCCCAGGCCTGCATCTCGAAGGGCCGCCAGTCGTAAGCTGTGCCGGCGCCGGTCGTCGGGTTGATGTTTCCAGGCAGTTTGTCGAAGTAATAATTAATAACAAACGGGGCGTCCATGGTTGGCTCCGCCCCGTTTGGATTGACATAATGCCGACCGTTATTGATGAACGCATCGACAAATTGATTGCCGCTTTCGGGTTTAATTGTTGTGAGCGCCATGTTTCCTCCGGGGATTGTAGTGGGGGCAGGCCAAATCCGACGACAAGTTGAGAACCTGTCTTGGATTACATTCTGACTAAAAAAATTTCATTCGGTCCAGCCACCGGAGGGAGATTTTTGTTCCGCTAAAGATTTTTCACGAAAATTTTACCACACCGTAAAATTCGCCTCGTCCATCCCCGGAATGCCCGGCCTGGGCTACCCTGACCTTGTCAGCCAGGAGCCGAAGCGCGCTGTGCAGCCCCTTTCCAATGAGGCCTTGCGCCATTTCCATGATGGAGCCGACCTGCTGCGGCAGGGCCGGCTGAAGGAGGCTGAGCCGCTGTTCCGGGCGGTCATCGCACGCTATCCCGATCTGCCGGAGGCCAATGCCACCCTGGGGGCGCTCCTGGGCGCCCTGGGCCGTCCGCAGGAAGCCGAGCCCTATCTGCGCCGCGCCCTCCGCGCCCGGCCTGATTCGGCAGATGCGCATGGCAACCTGGGCAACCTGCTGCGCGACCTGGGGCGCCTGGCGGAGGCGGAGGCCTGCCTGCGCGAGGCCCTGCGCCTGCGGCCCCGATACCCGGAAGCCCTCAACAACCTGGGCGCCGTGCGGCGGGACCAGGGCGACCAGGCGGGGGCCGGGAATGCCTTCCGCGCCGCGCTGGAGCAAAGGCCTGGTTTTCATCTGGCGCGCGCCAATCTTGCGCAACTGCTGCTGCAACAAGGCCAGGCCGCGGCAGCGGAAGCACAATACCGCCTGCTGCTGCGCGCCACCCCACAGGATGCCGCGATCCTGGCCGGGCTGGGCGAGAGCCTGCGGCGGCAGGGCCGCCACGCGGAAGCGGAGGCCCATCTGCGGGAGGCCCTGCGGCTGCGGCCGGAGTCCGGTGCCGCCTGGGTGGAGCTGGGAAATATCCTGCTCGCCGCCGCCCGCCCCGTTGAGGCGGCCCTCTGCTTCCATGCGGCGCTGGAGCGCGACCCGCGCCAGCCGGAGGCGCATCTTGGCCTCGGCATCGCTGCGGCGGCTCAGGGGGACTACGCGGCGGCCGAGAAGCATTTCAGGGCCGCGCTGGCGCTGAACCCGGATCTGGCGGCGGCGCATAACTCGTTAGGCGATACGCTGCGCAACCAGAAGGCCTTCCGTGAGGCCGAGGCCAGCCTCCGCCGGGCACTGCAACTGGCGCCGGACCTGGCGGAGGCGCAGGTGAACCTGGCTTTCACCCTGCTGCAGACCGGGCGCGACGAGGAAGGATGGGCAGCCTATGAGCATCGCTGGCAAGCGGCGCCCTGGGCGCACAGGCCGCAGCACCTGCCGGGCCGCCTCTGGCAGGGCGAGGACCTGACCGGCCAGAGCATCCTGTTGCAGGCGGAGCAGGGGCTGGGCGACACGCTGCAATTCGTCCGCTACGCGCAGCTCTTTCCGCCGGAAACCCGCGTGGTGCTGCGGGTGCAGCGCTCCTTGGTGCGGTTGCTGCAAAGGCTGCCCGGCATTGCCGGTGTTCAGTCCTTGGACGAGCCGCCGCCGGCCCTGGACTGGCATGCTTCCCTGCTCAGCCTGCCGCACCGCTTCGGCGCGGCGGCACCGGCGGTGCCTTATCTGGCGGCCGAGCCCTCCCGCGTCGCGGCGTGGCGGCAGCGGCTGGCGCATCTTCCGGGGGTCAGGATCGGGCTGGCCTGGGCCGGCAGCCCCGGCATGGCGGCGGATGCGCGCCGCTCGCTGCCGCTGCACCTTCTGGAACCCTTGGCGGAGCTCAGCGGCCTCAGCTTCGTTTCGTTGCAGCGCGGCCCAGCCGCCGATGCGACCTCCCGCCTGCCGCTGGAGCGGCCCGCCATGGATGGCGATGACTTCGAGGATACCGCCGCGCTGGTCATGGCACTGGATCTGGTGATCAGCGTCGATACCGCCGTGCTGCATCTCGCAGGCGGGTCGGGCCGGCCGGTCTGGCTGCTGAACCGCTACGACTCCTGCTGGCGCTGGCAGGAAGGCCGCGACGACAGCCCCTGGTATCCCAGCCTACGCCAGTTCCGCCAGCCCGCGCCGGGCGATTGGGCCAGCGTGGTCCGGTCACTGCAAACCGCGCTGGCGCGGAAGGCCTGGATTACGGGTACCTGCCAGGGCTGAGGAAGCATGATGCGCCGCCGCCGCAGGCTTCTTCCACAACGGCAATGATTGCAATCGCCGGGCGGGCTGGTGCAAGCTGGACCCGCCCGAAGCGGCGGCGCCCATGATCGCCCCGGGCAGGGGAGAGACGTCATGGATCAGCAAGACCCACCGCGCGGTGGCCGTCGTGCCCTCTTGACTGCCGCCGCCGCCGCGCCGTTGCTCGGTGGCCTCAGCGCCGGCGCACTCGCCGCCGAGATGGGCCGCTCCGAAAAGCCGCTGCGTGCCGCCTTCTCCAATGCCGGGCTGCAGGCGACATGGTGTGCCCAGGGCAAGGCGGCGGCCGAATACTGGGGCAAGCTGTTCAATGTCGATGTCACCTGGTTCGACGGCGAGCTGAACGCTACGCGGCAGCGCGGCGCCATCGACAACATGGCCTCGCAGCGCTGGGACTTCGTGGCCATCCAGGCCTTCGGCATCGGCACGCTGACGGCGCCGGTGCGGCGGATGATCGATTCCGGCATCCCGGTGATCGACATGGACACGCTGATCGCGCCGCTGGACCAGGTCAATGTCCACAGCTTCCTGGCCCCTGACAACGAGTTCATGGGCGCCTCCGTGACCGAGGCGCTGATGCAGGCCATCGGCGGCGAGGGCACCATCATCATGACCCAGGGCGCGCTGGGCCATACGGGGGCGCAAGGCCGCGCTCGGGGCTTCGATTCCGTGATGAAGCGCTACCCCAAGGTGGAGGTGCTGGACACCACGCCGGGCGACTGGGACGTGACCAAGGTGGCCCGCATCTGGGACACGCACCTGACCAAGTATCCCAAGATCAGCGCGGCCTATTTCCACAACGACGACATGGCGCTGGCCGCCTATAACGTGATGCGCGCCAAGGGCCGCACCGACATCAAGATCGGCGGCTGCGACGCCATGCCGCCGGCCCTCGCCGCCGTGGCGGACGGGCGCATGCATGCCACGGTGCGCAACCCCTCCTGCCGCATCCATGGCGGCGCCATCATGGCCGGTGTCGCCGCCGTGGTGGCGGGGGAGAAGACCGGGCCCGAAGGCATCCCGAAGCACGTCATCACCGATGGCCCGGTGGTCACCAAGGACAATGCCGGCGGCATGGCCTGGATGCAGAAGCACTACCTGATCTAGCGGGGCGCACCGCATGTCCGCCGATCCGCCGCCGCTGCTGGAGCTGCGCGGCGTTTCCAAGCGCTTCGCCGGCGTCACCGCGCTGGATGGCGTGGATTTCACCCTCGGCCGGGGCGAGATCCATGGCCTGGTCGGCGAGAATGGCGCCGGCAAGAGCACGCTGATGAAGATCATCGCCGGCGTCTACGCCGACTACGAGGGCGAGATGCGGCTGGACGGCCGCCCCGTCCGGCTGCGCTCGCCGCGCGAGGCGCGCGATGCCGGCATCGGCATGGTGCATCAGGAACTCTCCATCGTGCCGGCGCTCTCGGTGGCGGAGAACGTGCTGCTGGGCCGGCAGCCGCTGAACCGCCTCGGCATGGTCTCCTGGCGCCGGATGCGGGAGCAGGCGCGGGCGCAGTTGCGGGAGCTTGGCATCGATCTCGACCCGACGGTGCCGGCTGGCTCGCTGCCGATCGGCCTGCAGCAGATGATCGAACTGGCGCGGGTGCTGCTTTCCGGCGCCCGCATCGTGATCCTGGACGAGCCCACCTCCGCTCTTTCACCGCCGGAGGTGGAGCGGCTCTTCACGTTGCTGGAGCGGCTGCGCCAGTCGGGGCGCAGCGTGATCTTCATCTCGCATTTCCTCGATGACGTGCTGCGGATTTCCGACAATGTCACGGTCTTCCGCAACGGCCGCCGCGTCGGCACCGCCCCGGCGCGCGAGGTCGGCAAGGGCTGGCTGATCGAGCGCATGATCGGCGGCGGGCATGAGCGGCTGGAGGAAAGCTATACCGACGCCCGCATGCTGCCCCCCCGCCCCTCCACCCCCGCCGTGCTGGAGGCCGAGGGCCTGGGCGTCGCCGGGCTGTTCGAAGGGGCCTCGCTGCGCGTCCATGCCGGCGAGGTGGTCGGCATCTATGGCTTCATGGGCTCGGGGCAGCTGGAGCTGGCGCGGGCGCTGTCCGGCAAGCTGCCGCTGGACCATGGCACGGTGCGGGTGGATGGCCGCCCGGCGCGGCTCCGCGGCGGCACCCCGGCGGCCAAGCGCGCCGGCATCGCCTTCGTGCCGGAAAGCCGACGCGCCATGCTCTTCGCGCCGGAGCCGGTCTATCGCAACATCAGCATCTCCATCCTGGAGCGCATCAGCCGCCTGCTGCTGCACCCGCGCCGGGAGCGTGAGATCGCCGAGGGGCATGTGCGCCGCCTGGGCGTGCGGCCGGCGCGGGTGGACCTGCCGGTGGGCCAGCTTTCGGGCGGCAACCAGCAGAAGGTCGCCCTGGCGCGCTGGCTGACCCACCTGCCCCGCGTGCTGCTGCTGAGCGAGCCGACGCGGGGCATGGATGTCGGCGCCAAGGACGACGTGGTGCGCATCGTGCGCGCGCTGCGGGAGCAGGGGATCGGCATCGTCGTCGTCTCCTCCGAACCCGAGACGGTGCTGGCGCTGGCCGACCGCATCCTGGTCATGCGGCGCGGCCATCTGGCGCAGGAATTCGCCGGAGAGGCCGTGGGCAAGGACCGCCTGCTGGAAGCTGCCTGAGGCCAGAATCCCAAGAGGAAGCCTGATGTCCGCACCGCTGACCGATCCCGCCACGCTGCGCCACCCGCTCTGGCTTCGCCTCGGCGGGCAGCTTCGCAACCTGGCGCCCTTTGTCACGCTGATCGCGCTGATCCTGCTCTTCAGCCTGCTCAGCCCTTCCTTCGCGACCCTGAGCAATCTCAGCAACATCCTGCAGCAGGTCTCGATCACCGCCATCATCGCGGTGGGGCTGACCTATGTGATCCTTTGCGCCGAGATCGACCTCAGCGTTGCCAGCGTCGCCAATGCCACCGGCATCCTGCTGGCCTTCTTCACCCTGCAGGATGCCAGCGTAAATATCGCCAATATCCCGCTGCCGGGACCGCTGGCCATGCTGCTGGCGCTGGCCGGCGCGCTGGCGCTGGGCGCCGTCACCGCCTTTGGCGTCACCTGGATCGGCATCCCCTCCTTCATCATGACGCTGGCCATGCTGCAGATCGGCAATGGCATCGGCGCGCTGCTGATACGCGGGCAGATCGCCTACAACGTGCCGGAGTTGATCGTGGTGCTGGGCAGCGGCTCCATCGGGCCGGTGCCCTGGATCGTGCTGGTGGCGGCGCTGGTGCTGCTGGTGGGCCACCTGGTGCTGACCTATACGCGCTTCGGCCGCTACGTCTACATGGTGGGCGGCAACCGCGAGGCGGCGGAGCATTCCGGCGTGGCCGTGAAGGCCGTGGTGGCGGCGGTGATGATGATCTCCGCGCTCTGCTCCGGCATCGCCGGCATGCTGGGCGTGGCCTATTTCGGCAGTGCGCAGCAGAACCAGTTCGACAACTACCTGCTGGATGCCATCTCGGCCGTGGTGGTGGGCGGCACCAGCCTCTTCGGCGGCCAGGGTGGCATCGGCAACACCATTGTCGGCGTGCTGGTGCTGGGCGTGCTGAACAACGGGCTGGACCATATCCGCATGGACAGCTTCTTAAAAATCTTGATCCGCGGTCTGGTGCTGCTGATGGCGCTGGTGATCAATGTCTATGCCCAGCGCCTGCGCAGCCAGCGGCGCGGGGTGGGCTGACGGCGGGGCCCGCCACCGGGCGGGCCCCGCCCTCCGGCCTTACTGGGCCGGGCGCACCATCAGGGCGTTGAAGCGCCGCTCCGGGCGCGAGACGACGTTCAGGCCCTGCCGCACCGCGAAGTCCCAGGTCGGGTGGAAGAGCGGGATGATGGCCTGCTCCTCCATCGCGGCCTCGATGGCCTGGTGCTCCGCCTGGCGGCGCTTTTCGGCATCCATCTCGGTCAGGGCCGCCGTCACCAGCGCATCCACCCGCGCATTGCTGAAGCGGGTGCGGTTCGCCGCGCCCAGGCCGGCCTGGGCGTCATTGGTGTGGATCACCGCCCGCAGCCCGTCGCTGGCCTGATTGACGCCATACTGGGCGGAGAAGGCGCTGTATTCCTGCCGCGTCGCCGCCGCGAAGAAAACCTGGCCCGGAACGCCCTCCACCGTCACGTTCAGCCCGGCACGGGTCCACATCTGCCCGATGGCCTGGGCGATCTGGCCGTCCTTGGGGTAGCGGTCGTTGGTGGAATGCAGGGTCAGGCGGAAGCCGTTCGGATAGCCGGCCTCGCGCAGCAGGGCCTTGGCGCGGTCGGGGTCGAAGGCATCGGGCCGCAGGTTGGGGCTGGTGCCCTCGAACTCGCTGGGCAGGAACTGGCTGGCGGGGGTGGCGGAGCCTTCCATCAGCCGCTCCGTCAGCGCCTCGCGGTTGATCGACAGGGAAAGGGCGCGGCGGACACGCTTGTCCATCAGCGGATTGCCGCGCAGGGCCGGCTGGCCGGGCGCCGCGCTCACGAAGGGGCTCTGCTCGCGCGCCGCGTCCAGGGCGATGTACTGCACGACGCCGGCGGTGCCGCTGACGGAGCGGAAGCGGCTGTCGGAGGAGACGCGCTTCTTGTCCGCGGTGGGGACCAGGTCGATTCCGTCCAGCTCGCCTGCCAGCAGCCCCGCGACGCGGGAAGCGTCGCTCGCGATGGTGCGCAGCTCCACCTGCTCCCAGGGCTCGCGGCCCTGCCAGGAGGCGTCGTTGCGGGAGACGGTCATGGAGATGCCGTTCTCCCAGCGCAGGAAGCGGTAGGGGCCGGTGCCGTTCACCCGCCCGGCATTGAAATCCATGGTGGAGGCCCCGGCGTCCCGCGCCGGGATGATGAAGATCCGCGCGAGGTCGAAGGGCTGCACCGGCGCCGGGGCGCTGGTGATGACGCGGACGGTGTGGTCATCGACCTTCACCACTTCCTTCACCGAGCGGATGAAGGAGGTGAAGAGCGCCGGACTGTTCGGCACATTCGGCACGCGGGCGAGGGTGGCGACCACGTCATCCGCCGTGAAGGGCGTGCCGTCATGGAAGCGCACGTCGCGGCGCAGCTTGAACTCCCAGGTGTGGTTGTCGATCAGGCTCCAGGATTCCGCCAGCGCCGGCTCCAGTTCCAGGCGCTCGTTGATCTGGGTCAGGCCGTCCCAGATCTGCGCATGGGCGGAAGCGGTCGGGAAGCCGTTGAAGAAATGCGGGTCCAGGGTGGTGAGCTGAAGCTTGGTGCCCAGGGTCAGCTTCTGCGCGGCCACCGGCCCGGCTGTGAGCGCCAGCGCGACGGCCGCGGCCGCTGCGAGCGGCCTTGCGATGCGGATCATGATTCTCTCCCTATGGAATGTCTTTGGGGCCGAGGCCCGCTGGCGTCTCAGGCGAGGGCGACGCGGGCCTTGCCCTCGGCGATCTCCATGGTGACTCCGAAGGGCGCGGAGAGCGCGGCGAAACGGCGCAGGATGCTCTGGGCTTCCTCGCCTTCCGCCAGGCGGGGGCGGCCCCGCAGGTGCCGCGCCTCGCCCAGGCCCAGCGTGACGGGATGGATCTCGATGCCGCTCAACCGCCCTTCCGCATAGGTGCAGACCGGCATCACCGTTTCCCAGAAGCGGCGGTCGGAGGGGAAGCCCTTGCGGTCGTCGTCGGTGCGCTGGCGGTAGACGGCGGCGGGCGTCAGCGCGGGGTCGGCGCGGAAGCGCTCGAAGGAATCCATCGGCAGCCGGGCCACCAGCTCGTTCTGCCCGATGAAATTGCCGAGGCTGTAGAAGATCGGCTTGCCGCGGTAGATCTCCATGCCGCGCAGCAGGTGCGGGCCGTGGCCCACCACCATGTCGGCGCCCTCGTCGATCATCTGCCGCGCGAAGGCGACCAGGAATTCCGCCGGGTCCTCCTTGCTGGCGCCCTGCTCATGCGCATGCACGCTGACCATCACCACATCGGAGACGAGGCGCGCCTCGCGCACCCAGCGGGCGATGGCATCGAGGTCCTTCGCCTTGGCCTTGGTCCGCAGCGCCACCTCATCGGCGGCGCTGAAGACGAGGTCGCCCAGCGCCACGGCCTCGGGGTTCTCGAGCGGGAAGCCGAAGCCGAGCTGGATCTTGCTCTGCCGCTGCTTCTCCAGGCCGAGCTGCTCCGCGACTTCCCGCAAGGCGCCAAGCTGCGCGGGCGTCACCTGGTGCACGGTGTCGAAGCGGAGCGGGTTGAGGCCGGGGCGGCCCTGCATCTCCGCGCTCTGCAGCGCCGCTTCCTGGCCCTTGGCGAAGGTGGAGGCGCAGGAGAGCATCGCGACGGTGCCATGCGGATGTTCGCGATAGGCCGGCATCCGCGCCTCGCCCAGATGCTGGCCAATGCCGGCATAAAGGACGCCGCGCCGGTCCAGTTCCTCTTTGGCCGCCAGCAGGCCGGAGATGCTGTAGTCCAGGCAATGGTTGGTGGCGGCGGCGAAGAGATCGAAGCCCGCGTCGACCAGTTCGTCGATCACCCAGGGCGGCGCGGCGAAATGCGAGCCGCCGCTCTCCAGCGCCGGGTCGCCGCGATAGCCATTGGGCAGGCATTCCAGATTGGTGAAGGCCACATCGGCGTCACGCACGATGTCGAAGAGCGGGCGGACCTGCGCATCCGTCAGCGAGCCGAGGCGCCGCATGAGAATGCTGTCGCCCGTCAGGGCGATCCGGAGCGGCGGTCTCGGCGTCATGAAGCAACTTCTCCTGCATTTCTGGACATCGGCTCGATTGGTGAGCTCGGTGGTTTCTTACGGGATAAATTCCATCTCAGCCTAGAGGCCTTGAGCTTGGCCTTTGGAATGATTTGGTGCCGTTATGGCCCGTGAAGGATGGAAGGCGCGCGCCATCGCCAAGCGGCCTTGCGCTCCATGATGGCCGGAGAAATGGAAAAGGCGGAGGGCCAGCGGCGCCTGAAGGCGCGAAACCAGATGCCGGCAGGGTGTCGTGGCGGCTGTCCTGCGCCCGTGGCACGGCGACTTCAGCGTCCCGCCGGCTGAGGCCCCCGTGCCGCGTAGCGCAGCCCGTCGATGAGGACATCAGCCGTCCGCAGCACGTTCCGCCGCCAGTCCGGCGTGTCGTGCATGTAGCACATGCCCACCAGGGCCCGCAGGATCTCCTCGGCGCTGATGTCGCCGCGCATCTCCCCGGCCGAGACGGCGCGCCGCAGCAGGCGGTCCAGCGCGCCCACCATCTGCTCCAGCATGCAGACCGCCAGTTGCGAGGAACTCTGCGCCACGACGGCCAGGGCGGCCGACATGCCCTTCTTCACTGCGACGAAGCCGATCATCGCATGCACCCAGCGGCGCACCGCCTCCACCGGTGCCTCGTTGTCCAGCTGCTCTGCCAGTGCCACCAGCTGCTGCACCTCACGGCGGTAGATCGCCTCGAACAGGGCCTCCCGTGTCGGGAAATGCCGGTAGAGGGTGCCGATGCCGACCTCGGCCTGCCGGGCCACCGCTTCCAGGCTGGCTTCCGCCTCGCCCTGGTTGAACACCTGGGTCGCGGCTTCCAGCAGGCGCTCGCGGTTCCGCTGCGCATCGGCCCGCGGCTTGCGGCCGCTCCTCACCAGTTGATCCGCCATATCCCTCCGACCGCCCTTTGCCGCTTGATAAGCGGAGGGACCCTCCGTATAAACTCTCACATGCCGCTGGGTTCCTCGCGAGAGCCCGGCCTGGCCTGCCTTATCTGGTCCGCACTGAAGGGGCCAGCAAGTTCGCACCACACCAGATCCGCTTTCAGACCTGCCCTGCCACCGCCCTCATCAGGAGCGCCGCATGAGTCTGTCCATCGCCTTGAACGTGAACGGCGTGCCCCGGCAAGTCGAACTGGATGACCCCCGCGTCACCCTGCTCGACCTGTTGCGGGAGCGCCTGCACCTGACCGGAACCAAGAAAGGCTGCGACCGTGGCCAGTGCGGCGCCTGCACCGTGCTGCTGGACGGGCGGCGCATCAATGCCTGCCTGGCCCTGGCGGCCAGCTGCGACGGCGCCGCCGTGCAGACCATCGAGAGCCTGGCCGATGGCCCGGCGCTGCACCCGGTGCAGGCCGCCTTCATCGCCCATGACGCCTTCCAGTGCGGCTACTGCACGCCGGGGCAGATCATGAGCGCCATCGGCCTGATCCAGGAAGCCCAGGCCGGCGACGACCCTGAGCGGGTGCGGGAGGCGATGAGCGGCAATATCTGCCGCTGCGGCGCCTATGCCGGCATCACCGCCGCCGTGCTGGAAGCCCAGGCCCGGCTGGAAAACGCGCAGCGGGAAGAAGCCGCATGAAGCCCTTTGAATATCTGCGCCCCGGCAGCATCGCCGAGGCCCTGGCCGCTGGCGCCGCGCCGGGGGCCGCCTATCTCGCCGGCGGCACCAATCTGCTGGACCTGATGAAGGGCGGCGCCAGCCTGCCGGACCGGCTGGTGGACATCACCCGCCTGCCCGGCCTGGACCGAGTGGAACCCGCCGCCGATGGCGGGCTGCGCATCGGCGCCCTGGTCCGCAACGCCACCCTGGCGCATGACCCCGGCTTCGCCCGCGCCTATCCCGCCGTGGCGGAGGCCCTGCTCTCCGGTGCCTCGGCGCAGTTGCGCAATGCGGCCACGGTGGGCGGCAACCTGGTGCAACGCACGCGCTGCGCCTATTTCTACGACCCCACCAGCGCCTGCAACAAACGCCGGCCCGGCAGCGGCTGCGATGCCCGGGGGGGCGAGAACCGCCTGCATGCCGTGCTGGGCTGGAGCGAGCATTGCATCGCCACCCATCCCTCCGATTTCTGCGTCGCCCTGGCGGCGCTGGGCGCGGTGGTCGAGATCGCCGGCCCGGCCGGCCCGCGTGAGGTGTTGCTGGAGGATTTCCACCGCCTGCCCGGCGATGCGCCCGAGCGCGAGACGGTGCTGGAGCCCGGCGAGCTGGTTACCGCGCTGCGGCTGCCGCCGGATGCGGCGGGCTTCGCCGCCCATGCCCGCTACATCAAGCTGCGGGAAAGGACCTCCTATGCCTTTGCCGTGGTCTCCGCCGCCGCCGCGCTGCGCCTGGAAGGCGGCGTGATCGCAGAGGCACGGCTGGCGCTGGGCGCCGTGGCGCTGAAGCCCTGGCGGGCGCATGGTGCGGAGCGGCTGCTGGTGGGCCGGACGCCGGGCCCGGAAGCCTTCCGCCAAGCCGCTGAACTGGCGCTGGAGGGCGCCACCCCCTCCGGCGACAACGGCTTCAAGATCGAGCTGGCCCGGCGCATCGCCACACGCGCGCTGCTGCTGGCAGCGGCCGGCACGCCGGAGCGTGTGCCGGCACTGCCCGCCTCCCCCTTCTCCCATCCGGTCGGAGTGCCGCTCCATGCCTGATTCAGCCAATATGGCGCCCATGCAACGCCGGCACGGCTCCAGCATCGGCCAGCCGCTGACGCGACAGGACGGTTTCCTGAAGGTCACCGGCACGGCGCGCTACGCCGCCGACAACAACCCGCCCGGCCTGCTGCATGCCGTGCTGGCCACCAGCCGCGTCGCGCGCGGCCGCGTGGCGGCGCTGGATGTCGCGGCCGCCCTGGCGCATCCCGGCGTGGTGGAGGTGATGACACCCGCCAACCGCCCGCCGTTGGCCATCGACCCGGATGAACGGACCAGCCCCTTCGCCTTCAAGCTGGATGTGCTGCAGAACGACCGCATCCGCTATGCCGGCCAGCCCATCGCGGTGGTGATCGCCGAGACGCTGGAAGCCGCGACGGACGGCACCCGCCTGCTCGCGCCGCGCTATGAGACCGAGGCACCGCAGGTTTCGCTGGAAGATGGGGAGCCCTTCACCCCCCCGGTGGTCGGCCCTGGCTACCCGGCGGAGGAGCAGAAGGGCGATGCCGAGGCGGCGCTGGCCGCTGCCGCCCGGCATGTCGAGGCCCGCTACGAAACACCGTCCCAGTACCACAACGCCATGGAGCCGCATGGCATCGTCGCCAGCTGGGATGGTGACCGGCTGACGCTGGATACGCCGACGCAAGGTCTGGCGATAGCACAGATGCGCGCCGCCGAACTGCTCGGCATTCCGGCCGAGCATATCCATATCCGCAGCCCCTTCCTGGGCGGCGGCTTCGGTTCCAAGGGCCTGCTGGCGGGGCCGCAGATGCTGGGCATCCTGGCGGCGCGGCTGGTGGGGCGGCCGGTGAAGCTGGTGCTGCAGCGGCCGCAGATGTACGGCCCGGTCGGCCATCGCGCCGCGACGCGGCAGACACTGCGACTGGGCGTGGATGAGAACGGCGCCCTGCAGGCGATCGACCATCATGTGCTGACCCATTCCAGCCGCTTCGACGATTTCTTCGAACCCGCTGCCGGCGTGTCGCACACGCTCTATGCGAGCCCGGCCATCCGCACGCGGCACGAGGCGGTGCGGCTGGATGTCGGCACGCCGATGTTCATGCGCGCGCCCGGCGAGGCCAGCGGCAGCATCGCGCTGGAAAGCGCGATCGACGAGATGGCCTGGGCCTGCGGCATGGACCCGCTGGCCTTCCGGCTGAAGAACTACGCCGAGGTGGAGCCGATCTCCGGCAAGCCCTTCTCCTCCAAGGCGCTGCGGGACTGCTACGCGCAGGGGGCGGAGCGCTTCGGCTGGGCCACCCGCCCGCTGGCGCCTCGGCAGATGCGGGACGAGGCTGGCTTCCTGGTCGGCTGGGGTGTCGGCACCGCCACCTTCCCGGCCCTGATGTTCCAGGCGCAGGCGCGCGCCGTGCTGCGGCAGGATGGCAGCGGCGTGGTGGAAACCGGCGCGCATGACATGGGCCAGGGCGCCTGGACGGCCCTGGCGCAGATTGCCGCCGATGGGCTCGCCCTGCCGCTGGAGCGGGTGGAATTCCATGCCGGCGATTCCCGCCTGCCGGATGCCGGCATCGCGGGTGGCTCCGGCCATACCGCCACGGCCGGCATGGCCATCCATGGCGCCGGCGCGGATGTTGTCGCGAAGCTGGCGGCGCTGGCGATGGATGACGAGCGCTCGCCGCTTTTCGGCGCCCATAACGCCGGGGTGGTGGCGCGCGGCGGGCGGCTGCACCGGCGGGACGATGAAAGCCGCAGCGACAGCTACGAGGACATCCTGCAGCGCGCCGGCCTGGCCGAGATCGAAGGGCGCGGCAGCAGCGCCTCCGACCCCGCGGCGCAGGCGGCCTATGCCATGCATGCGCATGGCGCCGTCTTCGCCGAGGTGAAGGTGGACCCGGAACTCGGGCAGGTGCGGGTGACACGGATGGTGGGCGCCTTCGCCGCCGGGACCATCATCAATCCGCGCATGGTGCAGAGCCAGTACTACGGCGGGATGATCTGGGGGCTGTCCTTTGCCCTGCTGGAGGGGGCGGCCATGGACCACCGCAGCGGCCGCGTCATGAATGGCGACCTCGCCGAATACCACGTGCCGGTGAATGCCGACGTGCCCTCGGTGGAGGCCATCCTGGTCGAGGAGCGCGACCCGCATGTCAATGCGCTCGGCATCAAGGGCGTGGGGGAGATCGGCATCACCGGCTCCGCCGGGGCCATCGCCAATGCCGTCTGGCATGCCACCGGCAGGCGGGTGCGGCGCTTCCCGGTGAGCCTCGACCAGTTGTTGTGACGGCGGCGCTCAGCGCGCCTGCGCCGCCATCCGCACCGCGGCATTGGCGGCGCCGAAGCCGGTGGCGCCGCGCCGCTCGATGATCTCGAAGAAGAAGCGGCTTTCGAAAGCCCTTGAGTAAACGTGGAAGAGTTCGCCGCCGGCATCGCGGTCATAAAGCACGTCGTGCCGGCGCAGCTCTTCCAGCAGCGGCTCCTCCAGCCCCCACCGGGCGGCGAGGTCGTCATAGTAGTTGGGCGGGATCGGCAGGGTGGCGAAGCCGCCGTCCCGCAGCCGCCGCACCGCCTCGAAGAGATCCGTGGTCTCGAAGGCGATGTGGTGCACGCCCGCGCCGGCGAAGGCGGTGAGGAAGCGGCCGGTGGTGGTGTTGCGGCTTTCCGAGATGTTCAGCGGCAGCCGCAGCGCGCCATCGGCGCTGACCATGGCGCGGCTGCGGATCAGCCCCTGCGGGTCGGCGATCTCCAGGATCGGCTGCGGCTCCAGCCCGAAGACGGCGCGCCAGAACAGCACGAAGCTGTCCATGCTGCCGGTGGGCAGGGCATGGGCGACATGGTCCACCCGGGCCAGCGGCCCTTCGGCACCGTGCGGCAGCGGCAGGAAATCGTCTTCCCAAGAGGTGGCGGCCTCGGCCTCGTCGATCAGCAGCACCAGCGTTCCGTCGGAGGCGCGGATGCCGGCCAGGGGCCATTCATCCGGCCGCCGCCGTTCCTGCCATTCGGAACAGAAGAGCGCGCGGGCGCGTTCCAGCGCGCGGGCGGCATCGTCCACCCGCACCGCCATGGCGCAGACGGAAGGGCCGTGCAGCTGGAAATGCTCGGCGGCGGCGCTGTCCTGCTCACTGTTCAGCACCAGGCTGACATCGCCCTGGCGGTAGAGCAGCACATCCTTGCTGCGGTGCTGCCCTTCCAGGCGGAAGCCCAGGGTTTCCAGGAAGGTCGCCAGCTTGGCGCGCGCCGCCGGGTCCACGGCGAATTCCAGAAAGGCGAAGCCGCTGCTGCGCGGCGGCGCCGGCAGCTCCAGCACCCCGGCCTGCGCCTCCGCCAAGACCAGCGACCGCAGCCCGTCACGCGCGTTCAACCGCGCCGGCGCCGAGCGGAACTCGTCGTTGAAGACTTCCAGCGAAATGGGGCCGCGATAGCCGGAGCGCACCACCGCGCCGAGGAAGCCGCCCACATCCAGCTCGCCCTGGCCAGGGAAATTCCGGAAGTGCCGGCTCCAGGAGAGCACATCCATGCTCAGGCGCGGCGCATCGGCCAGTTGCACGAAGAACAGCTTCTCCGCCGGAACATCGGCGATGCCGGCGGGATCGTCGCCGATGGAGAGCGTGTGGAAGCTGTCCACGATCAGGCCCAGGGAATCATGCCCCGCTTCCCGCACGATCTTCCAGGCATGGCCCCAGCGGCGCACATGCCGGCCCCAGGCCAGGGCCTCGTAGCCGACGCGCAGGCCCCGGCGGGCGGCGCGCTCGGCCATTTCCTCCAGGTCGGCGGCGGCGCGGGCGTCATCGTCGATAGCGGCTTCCTGCACATTGCTGCAGACCAGCACGAGGTCGGTGCCCAGCGCCTGCATCACGTCGAACTTGCGCTCGGCACGGTCCATGTTGCGGGCGCGCTGCGGCTCCGGCATGGCCTCAAAATCGCGGAAGGGCTGGAAGAGGGTGATGGCGAGGCCGAGCCCTTCCGCCACGCGGCGCACATCGGCGGGGGAGCCGTCGAAGGTCAGCAGGTCGTTCTCGAAGATCTCGACCCCGTCGAATCCGGCCGCCGCGGCGGCTTCCAGCTTGTCCAGCAATGTGCCGCTGAGGCAGACCGTGGCGATGGAGCGGGGGAAGCGGCGCGCGGCATTCGGCATCGGGACGGTTCCGCCTATCGGTCGAAGGAAAGAAAGGTTTCGGTCATGCGCGCCGCGTCCGGCTCACGCCTGGTGAAGTGGCGGAAGGCATCGGCGGCCTGGAAGACCGCCATGCCGCCGCCATGCGCGGTGCGGCAGCCCAGGGCGCGGGCGGCGCGCAGCAGCGCCGTTTCCAGCGGGAAATAGACGATCTCGGCCACCCAGAGAGCCGGGTGCAGCCATTCGGCCGGCAACGGCAGGCCGGGATGCTCGGCGGTGCCGGTGGGGGTGGCATGGATCAGCCCGTCGGCCGCCGCGAGTGCGGCCTTCAGCTCGCCGCCCGCCTGGGCACGGCCGGGGCCGAAACGCGCGACCAGGCTGGCCGCCAGGGCCTCCGCCCGCGCGGGGTCCTGGTCGAAGAGATGCAATTGCCCGGCACCCAGCCGCAGCGCCGCATGCGCCACGGCCGCGCCCGCGCCGCCGGCGCCAAGCTGCACCGCGCGGCCCAGCGGCACCCCCGGCAGTTGCCGCCGGAAGCTTTCGGCGAAGCCAGAGGCATCGGTGTTGTGGCCGATCCGCCGGCCTTCCCGCAGCACCACGGTATTCACCGCGCCCAGTTCCCGCGCTTCGTCGGAGAGTTCGTGCAGATGCGGGATCACCTCCTGCTTGCAGGGATAGGTGATGTTGAGGCCGCTGAAGCCCATCCGCTCGGCGGCGGTCAGCAGTTCCGGCAGCGCATCCGGCCCCAGCCGCAACTGGTCGAGGTCGATCAGCCGGTAGAGCGTGTTGAAGCCCTGGGCGGCGCCTTCCGCCTCATGCATCGCGGGGGTGCGGGAGAGCTGGATGCCGGCGCCGATCAGCCCCAGCAGCAGTTGCGGGCGACTGACGCGGGCCGTGATGGAGGCGGGCTGCGGGCTGCTGTCTGGCACGATCGTGGTCCGGATTTTCTGGCTTGCCAAATTCATGAACTAACTAGTACGTACTCGTCAACGCGATTGAATGTCGCGGCGTGATGCGGACCAGATGCCGTATCCAGGGAAACAAGGAACGTTCCGATGAATCGACGTCAGCTTGGCGGCGCTGCCCTGGCCGCCCTTGCCGCTTCTACTGGCCTGGTGCCGCGCGGCGCCGCGCGGGCGCAGGGCGCCGGCAGCTATCCCGAACGCCCGGTGACCATCGTGGTCTCCTGGGCCCCAGGCGGCTCCACCGATTTCGTCGGCCGCCTGCTGGCGCAGCAGATGTCCAAGGAACTCGGCCAGCAGGTGGTGGTGGAGAACCGCGCCGGCGCTTCCGGCACCATCGGTCATCTCTATGTCGCCCGCGCGCGGCCGGATGGCTACACGCTGCTGATGGGCGTCAACAGCACCTATGCCATGGCGACGCATCTCTTCCCGCAGAAGGGCTATGACGACGCCAAGAGCTTCACGCCGATCGGCCGCATCGCCGAGACGCCGATCTTCCTCTGCGTCCGGCCGCAGCTGGGCATCAAGACGGTGCAGGAGCTGGTCGCCCGCGCCAAGGCGGAGCCGGGCAAGCTGAGCTACGCTTCCTCCGGCGCCGGTTCCTCCGCGCATCTGGCCACCGAGCTCTTCCTGAAGATGGCGGACATCAACGTGATGAACGTCACCTATCGCGGCGGCGCGCCGGCGGTGCAGGCGCTGCTGGCCGGCGACGTGCAGATGGCCTTCGTGGATGCCGTGACGGCGCTGCCGCTGATCCAGTCCAAGGAGGCGCTGGCCATCGGCGTCAGCAGCCTGCAGCGCAACCCGCTGGTGCCGGAGATCCCCACCATCGCGGAATCCGGCCTGCCGGGCTTCGAGTGCTCCTCGCAATTCGCGCTGCTGGCCCCGGCCGGCACGCCGGAGCCGATCGTGCGCAAGCTGCACGCGGCCCTGACCGCCGCGATGAAGGATGAAGGGGTGCTGGCCCGCCTGCGGCAGGCCTCCAACTTCCCGACCCCCAGCGCGCCCGAGGAATTCCCCGCCTATCTGGCGGCCGAGAGCGCCAAGTGGGGCGAGGTCATCCGCACCCGCGGCATCACCGCGGAGTAAGCCGCGTGGCGCCGGCGCGACAGCCAGCGTCCCCGGTGGTATCCTGCGGCTTTGTGCCCGCCGCAGGATACCCCCCGTTGCCGCCAGAGCAGGACCCCCCGCCCCCTTCCCGCCGCTCCCGGAAAATGGACGCGGAGCGGACGCGGCAGGAGATCCTGCGGGTGGCGCGGGAGGAATTCGCCGAGCACGGGCTCAGCGGCGCCCGCGTGGATGCCATCGCCGCGCGCACCCAGACCTCCAAGCGGATGATCTACTACTACTTCGGCAGCAAGGAGGGCCTGTACCTGGAGGTGCTGGGCCAGGCCTATGCCGGCATCCGCGCGCTGGAGCGGGAGCTGGACCTGCAATCCCTCTCCCCGCTGGATGCCATCCGGCGCATCGCCGAATTCACCCTCGACTACCATGACGAGCACCCGGATTTCGTGCGCCTCGTCAGCATCGAGAATATCCACCACGGCCGCTACATCGCGCAGTCCGAGATCATCCGGAACCTCAACAGCACGGTGATCGAGGTGCTGGGCGCCATCCTGCGGCGCGGGGAGCGGGAGGGGCTGTTCAAGCCCGGCATTGACCCGGTGGACGTGCACCTGATGATGAGCGCGGTGAGCTTCTACCGCGTCTCCAACCGCCACACCTTCGGCCGCCTCTTCGGGCGCGACCTGGAGGATGCCGGCCTCAAGCAGCGCCACAAGCAGATGCTGGGGGATGCGGTGCTGGGCTATGTGCTGCGCGGGGCGGGCTGAAGCGCGCCGTCAGACCATCCGGCTCAGCGCGCGCGCCGCTTCCAGCACCGGGCCGATGAAGGCCTCCTGGTAGCGGTTGCCCGGCATGGTCAGCGTCACGGCGGCGGCCAGGGTGCCATCGGCGTGGAAGACGGGGGCGGAGATGCCGGCCACTTCCGCGAGCCGGTCCCCCACCGCGGCGTGGTAGCCGCGCTGGCGGATCTGGGCGAGCAGCTCCCGCTCCTCCGGCTCCAGCGGCAGCAAGGGCGCGGAGAAGGCCAGCAGGACCCGCCCGCCGGTGCCGCTGCGCAGCGGCAGGATGTCGCCGGCCCGGATATGGTCGCGGATGGGATGCGGCGAATCCACCCGGTAGAGGCAGACCCGCACCGCCTCCGCCCCGCTGCCCTTCAGCACATGGTAGGCGGCGCTTTCCCCGGTGCGCCGCACCAGTTCCTCCAGCACCGGCAGCACCGCGCGGTCCAGCCGGAAGGAGGCAGCATAGGCGGCATGGAGCCGGCCGCAGGCGGCCCCCAGGCAATAGGTGCCATCCGGCAGGCGCTGCACGAATTGCGCATGTTCCAGCGAGGCCAGGAGCCGCAGCGTGGTGCTCTTGTAGAGGCCGGTGCGCGCGGCCAGCTCGGCCAGGCCCTGCTGCGGCCTCTCCGGGGTAAAGGCGTTCAGGATGCTGAGCGCGCGGTCCACCGCCGCCGTGCCGCCGGGGGCGGCATTCGCCTCGGCACTGGATTGGCGCTGGGATTTCTTCGGCATGGCGAAGGGGCGGTGCCTAGACCACGCCGTCCTGGCGCAGCCGCGCGATCTCGGCCGCGTCATAGCCAAGCTGCGCGAGCCAGCGGTCCGTATCGGCCGAGAGCTGCGGCGCCGGCGCCTGCGGGGCCGGATTGGCATCGCCGAAGCGGAAGCCGGCGCGAGTGACGCGCTGCACCCCATCCGGGGCCTGGAATTCCGTCACGAAGCCCCGCTCCCGCAGCTGCGGCTGTTGCATCACCTCCGGCACGCTCAGCACACGCCCGGCAGGCACGCCGGCGGCGACCAGCAGCGCCTCCCATTCCGCGGCGCCGCGGGCGGCCAGGGCCGCCTCCACCGCCTCGGTCAGCGCGGCGCGGTTGACCTTGCGCGCCTGCCGCGCCGCGAAGCGCGGATCGGTGACCAGATCTTCCCGCCCGATCAGGCCGCACAGGGCGGCGTATTGCCGGTCCTCGTTGGCGGCGATGTTCAGCAGCCCGTCGCCGGTGCGGAAGGTGCCGGAAGGGGCGGCGGTGAAATTGTCGTTGCCCATGGGCACCGGGTCGACGCCGGCATTCAGATGGTTCGAGACCACCCAGCCCATGCTGGCCAGGGTCGCCTCCAGCATCGAGACATCCAGATACCGCCCCTGCCCCGTGGCGCGCGCGCCGAACAACGCCGAGACGACCGCGAAGGCGGCGGTCAGGCCCCCGGTGGTGTCGCTGACGGGGTAGCCCACGCGCAGCGGAGCGGATTGCGCGTCGCCGGTGACGCTCATCACCCCCGAGATGCCCTGGACGATCTGGTCATAGGCCGGGCGCCCCGCCATCGGCCCATCGGCGCCGAAGCCGGAGATGGCGCAATAGACCAGGGAAGGCCGCCATTCCGACAGCACGCCCCAGCCGAGGCCCAGGCGGTCCATGACGCCGGGGCGGAAATTCTCCACCACCGCATCGGCGGTGCCGACGAAGCGGCGGAAGGCTTCCTTGCCCTGCGGATGCTTCAGGTCGAGCGTCACCGACTGCTTGCCCGCATTCACCGCCACGAAGGAGGCGCCCATGCCGCGCGCCGCGGACTCGGGGTCGGCGCCCAGGCGGCGCGCCAGGTCGCCACGGCCGGGCTGCTCGATCTTCACCACCTCTGCGCCCGTCAGGGAGAGCAGGTAGGTGCAGAAGGGACCGGCCAGCACATTGGTCAGGTCCAGCACGCGCAGGCCGGAAAGCGGCAGGGCGGCGGGTTCGGAGCGTTCGTTCATAGCCTTGGTCCCTGCACCGGGAGGCGGCGCCACAGGCCTATCCGCTCCCATCCATCGCTGTTCTGTTGTTCAGAACGGCGTTGCATGCATGAGAACCGAAAGGCCTGTGAGGGTCAAGGCGGGCAGAGCAACGGCGGAGAGGCCATCTCCCGGGACCGCCGTGCCCGCTATCCCTGTGCGGGGCGGCTCGTGTGGCAGATCAGCACCCCGCAAGGCCCAAGCCTTATCTGGCCGCGGCCACCATCATCCCGCAGTTGCGCCGCATGGCTCCAGGCCGGTTCCAGCCTTTCCTCGAAGGACAGTTCCAGTTCCTGCGGCTCCATGCTCAGGTTGAAGATGCAGAGCAGGGCCTCGTCGCCCAGCAGGCGCCGGAAACACACCAGCGGCGCCGGCGTCTCGACATGCTCCACCGTGCCCTGGACCATCGCGGGGTGGTTCTGCCGGAACTGCAGGAAAGCCCGCCAGGCATTCAGTGTCGAGCCGGCCTCCCCTGCCTGGGCATCGACGGCGAGGGTCCGGTGCGCTTCCGGCAGGGGCAGCCAGGGCCGTGTTTCGGAGAAGCCGAGATGCGCGCCATGCCGCCGCCAGGGCATGGGGGTGCGGCTGCCGTCGCGCCCCTTATAATCCGGCCAGAAGGCGATGCCGAAGGGGTCCCGCAGGTCCTCCTGGCGGAGTTCCGCTTCCGGCAGGCCGAGTTCCTCGCCCTGATAGATGCAGATGCTGCCGCGCAGGCTCAGCAGCAGGGCCATCAGCAGGCGCAGGAATTCCGGCCGGGGCTGGCCCGGCGGCTCCCCGGCAGGGCCCCAGCGGGAGGCCACCCGCTCCACGTCATGATTGCTGAAGGACCAGCAGGGCCAGCTATCCTGATGCTCCGTCATCCAGCGCAGCGTGGAGATGACGGTCTCATGGCTCAGGTTGCCCTTCATGAAGCGAAGGGTATAGGCCATGTCGAACATGCCCTCGCCGGTGTAGCGCCGCAGCCGGTCGAAGGCGCCATCCTGGCTTGAGACCTCGGCCAGCGTCGTCGTGCCCGGATATTCGTCCTGCAGGCCGCGGATGCTGCGGATGACCTCCAGCGTGTGCGGATGCAGCAGGTCGTGCTGGTGTAACTGCATGCCGAAGGGCTTGGCGGGGATGGGCTGGCCCGGCTGATGGGCGCTGGGATTGTTCCGCAGCTCCGGGTCGTGGCACATCCAGTCCACGGCATCGAGGCGGAAGCCATCCACGCCCCGGTCCAGCCAGAAGCGGCCGGCCTCCAGCAGCGCCTCCACGACCACCGGGTTGTGCAGGTTGAAGGCGGGCTGGCTGCTGAGGAAATGGTGCAGGTAATACTGGCGGCGGCGGGGCTCCCAGCTCCAGGCCGGGCCGCCGAAGACCGATAGCCAGTTGGTCGGCGCCGTGCCGTCCGGCGCGGGGTCGGCCCAGACATACCAGTCGGCCCTGGAATTGTGGCGGGAGGCGCGGCTTTCCAGGAACCACGGGTGCTGGTTGCTGGAATGCGACCAGACCTGGTCCATCAGCACCTTCAGCCCAAGCTGGTGCGCCCGGGCCAGGACGCGGTCGAAATCCTCCAGCGTGCCGAAGAGCGGATCGACGTCGCAGTAATCGGAGACATCGTAGCCATAGTCTTCCTGCGGCGAGCGCTGGAAGGGCGAGATCCAGATGGCATCGACACCCAGATCGGCGATGTAATCCAGCTTTCCGAGCAGGCCGGGCAGGTCGCCGATGCCGTCGCCATTCCCGTCGGCGAAGCTGCGGGGATAGACCTGATAGATCACCGCCCCGCGCCACCAATCCGCCGAAAGTCCGGGCCGGGAGAGAAGCTGGTCAGCCTGCAGCAAGCGGAATTCAGGCGTATCGAAGCCAACGGTGGCGTGGTTCAAAAGACGGTTCCTCACCCCTGCCCAAGAATCACTGGCGACTTGGCCGAGGGGCAGCCTTGTCGGTTTAGGGAAACGGACGCGTCAGGGTCAATCACATTCTCACGGTTTCGTGAGCGTTAGGAAATCAGCCACTGCGGGATAAAGGAGGCCCTTTGGCGGCAACGCGTTAGCATCTGCCGGGCGGCACCGCGATCTGCTATGGCAGATCTTCTCAGGACGGCGCAGCTCGCCTAGCCTGCAAGGCATAATCACGGGAGAAACGCGCCATGCTGCGCCTCGCGGCCTTGCTCTTCTGCGGGCTGATCAGCGTCGCCCAGGCCCAATTGCCGGACCGACCCGTCCGCATCGTCCTGCCCTCGCCGCCCGGCGGTACGGCGGATATCGTCGCCCGCCTGCTCGCCGAGACCGCCGCGCCGCATCTCGCCAAAGGCGTGGTGGTGGACAACAAGCCCGGCGCCAATGGCAATATCGCCCTGGCCGAGGCCGCGCGCGCGGCACCGGACGGCAGCACCCTCTTCCTGTGCGCCTTCGGCCCCTGCGGCGCCAATCCCTCGTTGTATCCGCAGCAAGGCTTCGACCTGCGGAAGGATTTCGCCGGGCTCATCCTGGTCGGCACCGTGCAGAATGTCATGACCGTGCGGCCCGGCCTGCCGGCGGCGACGCTGCAGGAGGTGCTGGCGCTGGTGAAGGCGCGGCCAGGGGCGGTCAGCTTCGCTTCCTCCGGCGTCGGGGCCTCGAACCACCTGGGGCCCGAGATGCTGCGCGGCCGCTTCGGGCTGGACTGGGTGCATGTGCCCTATCGCGGCTCCGGCCCCGCGACCACCGACCTGATCGCGGGCAATGTCGATGTCTTCTTCGACAATGTCCCCTCCATCCTGCCGCATCTGCGCAGCGGCGCGGTGCGGCCCATCGCCGTGCTGTCGGCGCAGCGCGCGCCGGAACTGCCGGAGGTCCCGACCTTCGCCGAAGCCGGCGTGCCGGGCGTGGTGATCGAAAGCTGGTTCGGCCTGATCGCGCCGGCGCAGGTGCCCGCCGGCACCCTGGCCAGCCTCAACGCCGCCTTCGGCAAGGCGCTGGCCAACCCGGCGCTCCGCCGCCGCTTCACCGAGCTGGGCGTGGCGCCGCTGGGCGGCAGCACGCAACAGGCCACCGACCACATGCATGCGGAGATCGCCCGCTGGGCCGAGGTGATCCGCCAGAACGGCATCCGCGCGGAGTGACGAAGATGAGCCGCATCACCAAACTCCGCACCATCCGGCTGCCGGAGCGGCCCAACCTGATCTGGGTGGAGATCGAGACCGAGGACGGGCTGACCGGCCTGGGCGAGGCCTTCCGCGGCGCCCAGGCGGTCGAGGCCGTGCTGCATGAGCAGGTGGCCCCCTGGCTGCTGGGCCGCGACGCGCGGCGCATCGAGCAGGTCTCGCGCCACCTGCTGACGCCCTATGTCGGCTTCGGCGCCTCGGGCGCCGAGACGCGGGCGGCGGCGGCGGTGGATATCGCGCTCTGGGACCTCGCCGGGCAGCGCCACGGCATTCCGCTGCACGAGGCACTGGGCGGCGCCAGCCGCGATGCCATCCGCGCCTACAACACCTGCGCCGGCTACGACTACAACAGCCGCGGCGCCCAGCGCGTCATCGGCGCCGGGGACGCCCTGGCCGGCCCCTATGACGACCAGGTGGCTTTCAACCGCGATGCCGGCGTGCTGGCCGAATCCCTCCTCTCGGAGGGCTATTGCGCCATGAAGATCTGGCCCTTCGACCCTTTCGCCGCCGCGACGCAGGGCCAGTCCATCGGGCTGGAGGAATTGAAGAAAGGCCTTGAGCCCTTCGAGAAGGTTCGCAAGGCGGTGGGCGGCCGCATCGAGATCATGTGCGAGATGCACTCGATGTGGTCCGCCCCCGCCGCCGAGCGCATCTGCCAGGCGCTGGAACCCTTCGGCATCTACTGGGCCGAGGACCCCATCGGGAAGATGGACGACATCAAGGCCCTGGCCGAGCTGCGCCGCCGCACCCGCGTGCCGATCTGCGCCAGCGAGACGCTGGGCGGCAAGCGCGCCTTCCGCGACCTGCTGGCGGCGGAGGCGACGGATATTGTGATGCTCGACCTGTCCTGGTGCGGCGGGCTGACCGAGGCGCGCAAGATCGCCGCCCTGGCCGAGGCCCATGCCAAGCCGCTGGCGCCGCATGACTGCACCGGGCCCGTGGCGCTCTGGGCCGGGCTGCATTTGGCGCTGCATGCGCCCACGGCGATCTTCCAGGAAGTGGTGCGGGCGGCGATCAGCACCTGGTACCGCGACCTCGTCACCGACCTGCCGACGCTGCACCAGGGCATGATCGCGGCGCCCGATGCCCCTGGCCTGGGCACGAGGCTGGCGCCGGGGCTGAAGGAGCGCCCCGGCACCATCACGCGGGAAGCCGCCGCGAGCTAGCCGGCCGGATGCGCCGTGGCCCACTGGCGCCACGGCGCCTCAGGAAGGCAGATCCGCCCTCCGGCGGTCGGCGAAGGACCAGGGCGCCATGCGCTCCTCATGCGGGTCCAGGGCCAGCCGGTGTTCCAGGGGTGGAAAGGCCCGGCTGCGGCAATCGGCGCGGTCGCACAGGCGGCAGGACAGGCCGATGCCGACGCGGCATGTCGCCAGATCCATCCCATCCGCATAGACCACCTCCGCCGCATGCGAGATGTCGCAGCCGAGCGTGACCACATGCCTCGGCTGCGGCTCTCCCCAACGCATCGCGGGGCCGGTGATGGCGCGGGCAAAGCACAGAAAGCTGGCGCCATCCGGCAGTTCCGCGATCTGGACCTGCAGCCGCTCCGAACTGGCGAAGGCGGTATGCGGCAGCCAGCGTGGGCAGGAGCCGCCGAAGCGCGCGAAAGGAAAGCCCGCCGCCGAAAAACGCTTGTCCACATTGCCCGCCGGGTCGGTGCGCAGGAAGAAGAAGGGCAGGCCGCGCTGGCCTTCCCGCTGCAGCGTGCACAGGCGATGCGCCACCTGCTCGAACCCCTGCCCGAAGCGGGCGCGGAGACGGTCGAGGTCGTGGCGGACGTCTCGCGCGGCAGCCAGGAAAGGCGCATAGGGCATCAGGAGTGCCGCGGCGCCGTAATTCAGCAGGCCGATGCGGATCAAGGCGGCAGCCTCGGGCGATGACGGGGCGGCGGGCGCCAGTATCTCCTCCACAACGCCACGTGCTTCCAGCAGCATCAATTGGAAGGCCATCTGGAAGCCACGGCTGCCGCGCGGCAGGGATTCGGAAAGTTCCAGCAGACGAGAGGAAGGATCGAAACGCCGCAGGCTTCCCTCCAACGGCGTCACCCGCACCACCAGGCCGTGCCGCTGCCGCAGCCGCTGGGCGATGGCATGGTTCACCTCGGCCGGCGCCGCGGCCATCTCGGCGCCGATCTGCTCCGCCACGCTTTCCAGCGCCGGGAAATGATTGGCGCGGTCCTGGAAGAAATCGCGGGCTTCCTCGGCCGGCAATTGCAGGCGGCGGCCGCTTGGCAGCGCCAGGCCGCTGGCATCCTCGCGCGCCACTCGCCAGGCACGGTAAAGCGCGAGAACCGCCCGTGACGCATTCGGCGCGCTGCCGGCCATGGCCTGCAACTCGGCCTCCGGCACATCTTCCAGCCCCAGCATCGGGTCGGTCATCACCTCCCGCAACCCGGCCTCGAGTTGCCGCTCGGACTGGCCCGAGAGGATCGCCAGCTCGACCTGCAACACGGCGGTCAGCTTCAGCAGGAGCGAGGCCGTGACGCCGCGCTGATCGGCCTCGATCAGGTTCAGGTAGCTGGCGGAGATGCCCAGGCGCTGTGCCAGTGCCTGCTGCGTCAGCCCCCTGTCCTGCCGCAGCCGGCGGATCGTGCGGCCGATCAGCGGGCGGGACATTTACAAGCTTTACACATTGACGATCTCCGCAGTCAAAGACTGCACATCATTGCAATGACTTAGGGAGAATGGGCCGTGCAAGCCGGGGGTGCAATGTGAATATTTGACTCGTCGAAGCCGCCGAAGGAGAGCCTCATGCGCCCTGTCCCAACCCCCACCCTGCAGCCGGACGGAAGCACCGCCGGCACGCCGGGCCCCGACCGTTTCGCCGGCATCCGGCGCGACTATGCTCCGGAGGAAGTGGAGCGCCTCGCCGGGTCGTTCCGCGTAAAGCACACGCTGGCCGAGATGGGCGCCCGCCGGCTGTGGCACCTGCTGCAGACCGAGCCTTTCGTGAATACGCTGGGCGCGCTGACCGGCAACCAGGCGCTGCAACAGGTCAAGGCCGGCCTGAAAGCCATCTATCTCTCGGGCTGGCAGGTCGCGGCGGATGCCAATTCGGCCGGGCAGATGTATCCGGACCAATCGCTCTATCCGGTTGATTCCGTGCCCAAGGTGATCAGCCGCATCAATGCCGCGCTGCGCCGCGCCGACCAGATCGCGCATCTGGAGAATGCCGGCGACACCACGCATTGGATGGCGCCGGTCATCGCCGATGCCGAGGCCGGCTTCGGCGGCCCGCTGAATGCCTATGAGTTGATGCGCGCCATGATCGAGGTCGGCGCCGCCGGCGTGCATTTCGAGGACCAGCTGGCCAGCGAGAAGAAATGCGGCCATCTCGGCGGCAAGGTGCTGGTGCCGATCTCGCAGCATATCCGCACGCTGAATGCCGCGCGCCTGGCCGCCGATGTGGAAGGCGTACCTACTCTCTTGCTGTGCCGCACCGACGCCGAAAGCGCGCAGCTGCTGACCAGCGACGTGGACGAACGCGACCATCGCTTCATCAGCGGCGAGCGCACGCCTGAGGGCTTCTTCCGCATCAAGCCTGGTGTCGGCAAGCAATATGCCATCGCGCGCGGGTTGGCCTACGCGCCTTACGCCGATCTGCTGTGGTGGGAAACCTCCGACCCCGACCTGGACGATGCCCGTGCCTTCGCGGAGGCCATCCACCGGGAATTTCCTGGCAAGCTGCTGGCCTATAACTGCTCGCCTTCCTTCAACTGGAAGCGGAAGATGGGCGTGGAGGCCGCGGCGAGGTTCCAGCGCGAGATCGGCGCCATGGGCTACAAGTTCCAGTTCATCACCCTGGCCGGTTTCCACAGCCTGAACCATTCCATGTTCCAGCTCGCGCGCGGCTACAAGGAACGCGGCATGGCGGCCTATTCTGAGTTGCAGCAGGCGGAGTTCGCCGCCGAGGCCGAGGGCTACACCGCCACGCGGCATCAGCGGGAAGTCGGCGTCAGTTATTTCGACGCCGTGGCCACCACGGCCTCCGGCGGCCGCTCCAGCACCACCGCCATGGCCCATAGCACCGAGACCGCGCAGTTCCACGAAGCCCCGGCCGCGCCCGAGACGGCGGCGGCGAAGTAAGGAGAGCAGTCATGTCCGAAGACGATTTCGACGACGGCCTCGTGCACAACCACATCTGGGCGCAGGAGCCGGCGGTGATGCCAACCGGCCTGGTGCCAGTGGCCCAGGCCGCCAGCGTACCCACCCCGAGCACCGTGCTGCACGATGACCGGATGGAGCAGCAGGGCTGATCGCCCCCGCTGGCGCCGGCGAGAACCGGGCAGCGATGGAGGCAGATGCCGCGCAGGGGCAGGCTGGCCCGCCATCATCCCGTTGATGGCAGCGCCTGCCTAGAGATCCTGAAGCCGCTGTGAAAGATCAGCGGCTTCCCTGCGCAGCACGGTGCCGATGTCGGTCAGGCCCTGCCGGCGAAGTTGCTCGCTGACGCCAACAACAACAATGGAATGCGAGACGCGGCCGCGCAGCATCACCGGCGCCGCGATCACCGTGACGCCCGCGATATAGCGCCCTTCATCGACGGCATAGCCGCTCTGCTGCGTCGCATGCACGTCGGCGCGCCACTGGTCCAGGCTGGGCGGATCTTCCCAGCGCAGCGTGTGGAAGCGCCGTTCCATCTCCAGCCAGGAATGGCCGCCAAAAGCCGCGACGCAGCGGCCGGTGGCGCTGATCAGCGCCGGGTAGCGGCTGCCCACGTCCACCTGCAGGCGTAGCGCCTGGCTGGGCCGGGCGATGGCGAGAACCACGATGTGGTCCAGCCCCGCCGCCTCCACGCCGATGGCGGTGGTGCCGTATTCCGCGGCCAGCCGGTCCAGCACGGGCTGGGCGAGGTTGCTGAACGGGTCGTTCCGCAGCATCCCACGCGCCAGCGCGACGACGCCGCTGGCCAGCGCGTAGCGCTTGGTGGCGGGGTCCACCATCAGCATCTCCTCCGCGACCAGGGCCCGCAGGATATGCAGGCAGGTGCTGGGCACAATGCCGAGCGCCCGTGCGATGGCCTGCACGCCAAGCGGGGTCTCGCTGCGTGACAGCATCCGCAGGATGGCCATGGCCCTCGTCACAGCAGGAACGGCACGGGTGGCCTCCGCCCTTGAGGAAGACGAAGGCTGATCTGCGCGGGGGTTCATGTTGTATCTATACAACAGATAATTCTATTTGACAACACGGCACCCCATTGGCCTGAATGTGCCAACGGCCCAAAAGCCGAGGGAGACAACGTCCGATGACACGGCTCGCCGATAGCTGTGACTATGCCTTCGCGCAGGCCCACTACACGCCGCAGCGGCTTTGGGACTTCTTCGATGGCGACCGGGCGCGCTTCAACATCGCCCATGAATGCATCGACCGGCACGCGGCGGAGCCTGCCCGACTGGCGGTGCGCGTGGCGCATGCCGATGGCCGCGACGAGTTCATCACCTTCCGCGCCATTGCCGAGGCATCCTCCCGTATCGCGCATTGGCTGCGGGCCCGAGGCGTCCAGCCAGGAGACCGCGTGGCGGTGATGCTGGACCCTTCCCTGCCCTTCTATGCCGCCATGTTCGGCGCCATGAAATGCGGCGCCATCGCGGTGCCGCTGTTCACTTTGTTCGGGCCGGATGGCGTGCGGCTGCGGGTGGCCGACTGCGCGCCCCGCGTGCTGCTGACCAATGCCGAGAAGGCCCCGGCGGGCGCGGGCATCGCAGGCACCGAGACGGTGATCGCCGATGCAAGCTTCATGGAGGCGCTCGCGGCCTTCCCCGGTACCTACAAGCCGGAAACCGGCGCCGATGACTTGGCGCTGTTCCAGTACACCTCCGGCACCACGCGGGAACTGCCGGCGGCGGTGAAGCACACGCATCGCTCGGTGGTGGTGCTGATGCTGGCGGCGCTCTACGGCACCGGCGTCCGGCCGGGGGACGAGTTCTTCTGCCCTTCCTCCCCCGCCTGGGGGCATGGGCTGGCCCATGGCACCCTGGCGCCGCTGGCGATGGGCGTCACCACCGGCACCTATGCCGGCCGCTTCGACCCCGTGCGGCTGATGCAGGCGCTGCAGGATTACGGCATCACCAACCTCTCCTCCGCCTCCACGCATTACCGCATGATGCGCACCAGCGGCGCCGCAGGCCGCTTCCGCTTCGCCATCCGCAAGCTCTCCTACACAGGCGAGCCGATCGATGCCGAGACGCTGCGCTTCATCGACGAGACCTTCGGCGTGCCGGCCTGCAGCATGTACGGCACCACCGAGGTCGGCGTGGCACTGGTCAATTATCCAGGTGCCAGCGACTTCACGGTCAAGCCCGGCTCCTTGGGCAAGGCGGTGCCGGGGCTGGAAGTGCAGGTGCAGCGGCCGGACGGCAGCCCCGCCGCGCCGGGCGAGATCGGCGAGATCCGCCTGCTGCGCCGGGGCGAATGGGTGCCCACCAAGGATCTCGGCCGCATCGACGAGGAAGGCTATTTCTACCATGCCGGCCGCGCCGACGATGTCATCATCTCCGCCGGCTGGACCATGAGCGCAGTGGAGATCGAGGATGTGCTGATGCAGCACCCCGATGTCCGTGAGGCCGCCGCCATCGGCGTGCCGGACCCGGTGCGCGGCCAGGTGGTGAAGGCCTTCGTGGTCAGCCCGCGCCAGGGCGACGAGGATTTCGCGCGGGAGCTGCAGGATTTCACCCGCGCCCGCCTCAGCCAGCACGAATATCCGCGTCAGGTCGCCTTCACGGCGGAACTGCCGAAGACGCCGGCTGGCAAGATCAATCGCAAGGCCATCCGCGACGCCGAAGCGGCGCGCCGCGTGACCGCCTGAACAGCAAGAACCCAGAGAGGAACACGCATGTCTGCCTCAGTGCTGGAGCAGCCGGGGACCCGGCTCTTCCCCAAGATCACCCAGCAGGCGCTCGACGACCTGCGCGCCCGCATCGGCAAGCCGATCGAGAACACCGTCGAGCCCTGGAACCATGAGGCGACGCGGGACAATATCCGCCACTACGCCCATGGCATCGGTGACGACAATCCGCTGTGGTGCGACCCGGCCTATGCCGAACGCAGCAGCCAGGGCGGCATCGTCGCGCTGCCGAGCTTCCTCTTCACCACCAGCCGCATCATCTCCGGCTATGTAGGCGGCTTGCCGGGCGTGCATGCCATGTGGTCGGGCGCCGATTGGCGCTGGCACCGCTGGGTGCGCCGCAACGAGACCATCCGCACCGAGGCGCATCTGGCCGACCTCGTGGAGCATGACACCGGCTTCGCCGGCCGCGCCATCCGCCAGGTCTACCATGTCGATTTTTATGGCGATGGCGGCGACAAGGTGGCCGAGGCCGAGAGCTGGTGCTTCCGCACCGACCGCGACGCGGCGCGCGAGCAGGGCACCAAGTATCGCGATGTGAAGAACAAGCCGCCCCGCGTCTATACCGAGGAAGAGCTGCAACGCGTCTACAAGCTCTATGAGGCCGAGGAAGTGCGTGGTGCCACGCCCCGCTACTGGGAGGACGTGCAGGTCGGCGAGGCCCTGCCGACCATGGCCAAGGGCCCGATGACGGTGACCGGCTTCGTCGCCTTCGCCCAGGGCTGGGGCGGGCTGTATATTCGCGCCAACAAGCTGGCCTGGCGGCAGATCCGCAACCATCCTGGCCTCGGCATCAAGAACCGCTTCGGTATCCCCGATTGCCCCGAGCGCGTGCATTGGGAGCCGGAGATGGCGCTGATGGTCGGCGCGCCCGGCGCTTACGACTACGGGCCGGAGCGTTGCTCCTGGCTGACCCACCAGATGACCAACTGGATGGGCGACGACGGCTTCCTGGTGCGCGCCACCAGCAAGCTGCGCCGCCACAATCCCGAGGGTGACCTGCTGTTCATCGACGGCAAGGTGACCGGCAAGCGCCAGGAAGGCGGCCGTCACCTCGTCGATATCGAGCAGCAGGCCGTCAACCAGGATGGCGAGCTTTCGGTGCTGGGCACCGGCACCGTGGCGCTGCCGAGCCGCGGCCACTGACGCGGCGGCGCCCGGGCAGCGGGCGCGGGCCCTGACCAGCCGGGGGCGGCGCACCGCCCCCGGCCTCGCGACCGTCCAAGAACCAGAAGAAAACACAGGGAAGGACACGTCATGCACAGGAGGACCATGCTTGCTGGCCCGCTGGCACTTTTGGCGTGAGCGAGTGTCATGGCGCGCGGGGCCAGCGCGCAGAATTTCCCCAGCCGGCCGGTCAGGCTGATCGTGCCCTATGCCGCTGGCCAGGGTTCAGACCTCTTCGCCCGGCGCTTCGCCGAATACTTCCAGAAGCATCTCGGCCAGCCCTTCGTGGTCGAGAACCGGGCCGGCGCGGGCGGCAATATCGGCACGGCCGCCGCGGCGCGCATGGAGCCGGACGGCTATTCGCTGCTCTGGGGCACCAATGGCACCCATGCGGGCAATGAGTTCATGTATGCCTCGCTGGGCTTTGACCCGGTGAAGGATTTCGCACCCATCGCCGGCGTGCTGCGCTTCGGCATGGTGCTCAACACCAACAGGAACAGCCGCTACACCAGCGTGTCTGAGCTGATCGCGGCGGCGAAGCAGCGGCCGGGGCAGGTCTCGGTCGGCTGCCCCAGCACCACGGCGCGCGTGCTGGTGCAGATGATCCGCGACAAGGCGGGCGTGGACCTGCTGGCGGTGCCCTATAACGGCAGCGGCCAGGCGCTGACGGGCCTGCTGCGCAATGACGTGCAGGCATCCATCGACACCATCACCGCCGCCCTGGGCCCGATCCGCCAGGGCCAGGTCAGCGCCATCGCGATTTCCACCGACAAGCGCTCAGAATCCCTGCCGGAGGTGCCGACGCTCAAGGAATCCGGCGTGGATGTGACGCTGGAGGCCTGGAACGCGCTCTATGGCCCGCGCGGCACACCCGCCCCTGTGGTGCAGATGCTGAACCGTGCCGTCAATGCGGCGCTGGGCGACGAGGTGATCCGGGCCGGGATGGTGCAGGATGGCGCGGACCCGCTGGGCGGCTCGCCCGCCGACCTCGCGGCGCTGATGCGGCGTGACCGCGCCATCTGGGAGCCCATCGTGCGAGACCTTGGGCTGACAGCGCAGTAGCCTGAAGCCGGGAGGAAGCCGCCATGGATCAAGTGACGCAGCCATCCGCCACCACGGCACCGGAGGCCACCGCCTGGAAGGGCCCCTTGGCCGGATTGCGGGTGCTGGACCTGACGCGGGTGCTGGCCGGCCCCCTGGCCACCCAGTTCCTGGCGGACCTGGGGGCCGAGGTCCTGAAGCTGGAGGCGCCGGAGCGTGGCGACGAGACCCGTGGCTTCGCCCCCTTTGTCGAGGGCGAGAGCCACTACTTCCTGGCGCTGAACCGCGGCAAGCGCAGCATGGTGGTGGACTTGCGCGAGGCTGAAGGGGCTGAGATCCTGCGCGGGCTGGTGGCCGGCGCGGATGTGCTGATCGAGAACTTCCGCCCCGGCGTGATGGAGCGCCTCGGCCTCGGCGCCGAGGCGCTGATGGCGATCAACCCCCGGCTGATCTACTGCGCCATCAGCGGCTTCGGGCTGACCGGCCCGCTGGCCGGCGCCCCTTCCTTCGACATCGTGACCCAGGCCATGACCGGCGTCATGAGCGTGAACGGCGCGCAGGGCGGGCCGCCGGTGAAGCTCGGCCTGCCGATCGGCGACATGTCGGGCGGCATCTTCGGCGCCCTCGGCATCCTCTCCGCCCTGCATGAGCGTTCGGTGACGGGACGCGGGCGGCTGGTCGATGCCAGCCTCTACGACGGCACCATGTCGCTGCTGGGCTATCTGTCGCAGCTCGCCTTCATCACCGGGCAGGACCCGCAGCCGATGGGCTCGGCGCATCCCAGCGTGGTGCCTTACGACGCCTTTCCGGCCTCGGACGGCTCCATCGTCATCGCCTGCCTGGCCGACCATTTCTGGCCGCGCCTCTGCCGGGCGCTGGACTGCCCGGACCTCGGCGCCGATCCCGGCCTTGCCACAATGGCCCAGCGGCGGGCGCGGCGGGACGAGATCGAGCCCCGCATCGCTGCCATCACCCGCAGCCGCAGCGTCGCGGAATGGCGGCGCATCCTGGAAGCGCATGATGTGCCCCATGCCCCGGTGCTGAGCGTGCGGGAGGCGCTGGCCCACCCCCATGCCCAGGCGCGGGACATGGTGGTGGAGGTGGAGCATGAGCGGCTGGGCACGATCCCGGTGCTGGGACGCCCCATCAAATTCCCCGGCAGCGCGCAGGTGCCGCTGACAGCGCCACCGGTGCTGGGGCAGCACACGGCCGAGATCCTGCGGCGCGAGCTGAATTATTCCGAGGAAACGATCCGTGACCTCCGCGAACGGGGCGTCATCGACAGGGGCGCCGCGCGTTGATGGCGGATGATCCCGTCCGGCGGGCAGTGCCGGGAAAGGCTTGCTGGGTCATGGCGGAGAAGAACTGATGGCGGTGCTGCAAACAGCCCTGGATGCCCGCTCTCCGGAGGGTATGCGGAATGCGGCCGAGATGCGCCTGCTGGTCGAGGACCTGCGCGCGCAGGCCGAGGCGGTTCGCCTCGGCGGCGGGCAGGCATTGCGGGATCGGCATGTCGGGCGCGGCAAGCTGCTGCCCCGCGACCGCATCCGGGCACTGATCGACCCGGTCTCCCCCTTTCTGGAGGTGGGGCAACTGGCGGCGCATGGGATGTATGGCGGCGAGGTTCCCTCGGCCGGCATCATCACCGGCATCGGCCGCGTTTCCGGCCGCGAATGCATGATCGTGGCGAATGACGCCACGGTGAAGGGCGGCACCTATTTCCCGCTGACGGTGAAGAAGCACCTGCGCGCGCAGGAGATCGCCGAGCAGAACCGCCTGCCCTGTCTCTATCTCGTGGATTCCGGCGGCGCCAACCTGCCGAACCAGGACGAGGTCTTCCCCGACCGCGACCATTTCGGCCGCATCTTCTTCAACCAGGCCAATATGTCCGCCAAAGGCATCCCACAGATCGCGGTGGTGATGGGAAGCTGCACCGCCGGCGGCGCCTATGTGCCGGCGATGTGCGACGAAAGCATCATCGTCCGCAACCAGGGCACGATCTTCCTGGCCGGCCCGCCGCTGGTGAAGGCGGCCACGGGCGAGATCGTCTCCGCCGAGGAACTGGGCGGCGCCGATGTGCATAGCCGCATCTCCGGCGTCACCGACCATTTCGCGGAGAATGATGCCCATGCGCTCGGCATCGCCCGCCGGGCGGTGGCCAGCCTGAACGGCATGAAGCAGCCGTCCCTCGCGCTCCGCCAACCCGCGCCGCCGCTCTACGACGCGGAGGAGCTTTACGCGGTGGTGCCGGCTGACCGCCGCACGCCCTACGAAGTGCGGGAAGTCATCGCGCGCCTCGTGGATGGCAGCGAATTCGACGAGTTCAAGCGCCTCTACGGCCCCACCCTGGTCTGCGGTTTTGCTCATATCTGGGGCTATCCGGTCGGCATCGTCGCCAATAACGGCATCCTCTTCTCGGAATCGGCGCAGAAAGGCGCGCATTTCATCGAGCTTTGCGCCCAGCGCGGCATTCCGCTGGTCTTTTTGCAGAACATCACCGGCTTCATGGTCGGCAAGAAATATGAGGCGGGCGGCATCGCCAAGGACGGCGCCAAGATGGTCACCGCCGTCGCCACGGCCGCCGTGCCGAAATTCACCGTCATCATCGGCGGCAGCTTCGGCGCCGGCAATTACGGCATGTGTGGCCGCGCCTATTCCCCGCGCTTCCTGTGGATGTGGCCTAATGCCCGTATTGGCGTGATGGGCGGGGAGCAGGCAGCCTCCGTGCTGGCGACGGTGCGGCGCGATGGCATCGAGGGCCGTGGCGGCACCTGGCCAGCGGAGGAGGAGGAAGCCTTCAAGGCGCCGCTCCGGGAGCAGTATGAGCGCCAGGGCCATCCCTATTATTCCAGTGCCCGGCTGTGGGATGACGGGGTGATCGACCCGGCGGATACGCGGCGCGTGCTCGCGCTCGGCCTGTCCGCCAGCCTGAACGCACCGATCGAGGAGACACGCTTCGGCGTGTTCCGCATGTGAGGGCAGGCCGATGAGCAGCACCTTCCTGGAAGCGGTGGACGCGCGCGGCATCGCCACGCTCACCCTGAACCGCCCCGACCGCCACAATGCCTTCGACGACAGCCTGATCGCGGAACTGACCGTCGCCCTGAAGCGGCTGGGTGAGGATGGCGCGGTGCGCGCCGTGGTGCTGGCCAGTAGCGGCCGCAGCTTCTCGGCCGGGGCCGACCTGGGTTGGATGCGGCGGATGGCCGGCCATTCCTTCGAGGACAACCTTGCCGATGCGGCCGGCCTAGCCGGGCTGCTACATACCCTGGACCGGCTACGGAAGCCGACCATTGCTCTGGTGCAGGGTGCCGCCTATGGCGGCGGCGTGGGGCTGGTCGCCTGCTGCGATATCGCTCTGGCCACCGAGGGCGCCAGCTTCTGCCTCAGCGAGGTGAAGCTCGGGCTCACCCCTGCCACCATCAGTCCCTATGTGGTCAATGCCATCGGGCCGCGCTGGGCCCGCCGCCTCTTCCAGACCGCCGAGGTCTTTGATGCCCTGCGCGCGCGGGAGATCGGGCTGGTGCATGAGGTGCTGCCGCCGGAAGGGCTCGCGGCGCGGGGCGAGGAGATCATCCAGGCGCTGTTGCAGGGCGCGCCGGGCGCCCAGGCCGATGCCAAGGATCTGGTCTTCCTCTGCGAAGGGCGCCCGGTGGATGCCGCGCTTTCCGCCGAGACGGGGCGGCGCATCGCGCAGCGGCGCGCCTCCACCGAGGGGCAGGAAGGGATCGGCGCCTTTCTCGACAAGCGCGCGCCCGCGTGGCGGCACCAGGGCTGAGGGAGACCATGATGTTCCGCAAGATCCTGGTGGCCAATCGCGGTGAGATCGCCTGCCGGGTGATCGCCACGGCCAGGCGGCTCGGCATCGCCACGGTGGCCGTCTATTCCGAAGCCGATGCCGGTGCGCGCCATACGAGGCTGGCCGACGAAGCCTGGCCCATCGGCCCCGCCCCCGCGCGCCAGAGCTATCTGGTAGGCGAGCGCATCCTGGAGGTCGCCCGCCGCTCCGGTGCCGAGGCGATCCATCCCGGCTATGGCTTCCTTTCGGAAAATGCCGATTTTGCGGCGGCCTGTGCCGAGGCCGGCATCGTGTTCATCGGCCCGCCGGCCTCGGCCATCCGCGCCATGGGTTCCAAGGCGGAATCCAAGGCGCTGATGGAACGTTCCGGCGTACCCCTGGTGCCGGGCTATCATGGCGAGGCGCAGGACCTGCCGCTGCTGAGGGCGGAGGCGGCGCGGATCGGCTATCCCGTGCTGATCAAGGCTTCGGCTGGCGGCGGCGGCAAGGGAATGCGCGTCGTCACGGAGCCAACGGAGTTTGAGGCTGCGATCGAGGGTGCCAGGCGCGAGGCGCTCGCCTCCTTCGGCGATGATCGCGTACTGATCGAGAGGTACCTCACCAGGCCAAGGCATATCGAGATCCAGGTCTTCGCTGATAGCCTCGGCCAGACCGTCTCGCTCTTCGAGCGCGATTGCTCCATCCAGCGGCGGCACCAGAAGGTGATCGAGGAAGCGCCAGCCCCGGGCATGGACCCGGCGCGACGCAAGGCGATGGGCGAGGCTGCCGTCGCCGCCGCGCGGGCCGTGGGCTATGTCGGCGCTGGCACGGTGGAATTCATCGCGGAAGGCGATGCCTTCTACTTCATGGAAATGAACACCCGCCTGCAGGTCGAGCATCCCGTGACGGAGATGGTGACGGGGCTGGATCTGGTGGAATGGCAGCTCCGCGTCGCCGCGGGCGAACCCCTGCCGCTGCCGGAGGAGAAGCTCGCCCTCCATGGCCATGCCATCGAGGCGCGCGTCTATGCCGAGGACCCGGCGCGCGACTTCATGCCCGCCGTGGGCACCCTGGCCCATCTGCGCCAGCCGCGCGAGGTGCTGGGCCATGTGCGGGTGGATACCGGCATCCGCCAGGGCGACACCATCACGCCGAACTACGACCCCATGATCGCCAAGCTGGTCGTCTGGGGCGAGGACCGCGCCGCCGCCGTGCGGCGCCTCGCTACGGCCCTGGCGGAATACGAGGTCGTCGGGCCGCAGACCAATCTGGACCTGTTGCGCACCATTGCCGGCCACCCGGCCTTCGCGGCGGCGGAACTGGATACCGGCTTCATCGCCCGCCATGCCGGGAGCCTCATGGGCAGCCCGCCGCCGGAAGCCGATGCGGCGGTGGTCTGGGCGGCGGCAGCCCTGGCCGCGTTGCGGGAGCAGCAAGGGCAGGTGGCGGCGGAGATGCGGGAGACAGGCGACCGCTGGTCCCCCTGGGCGCAGGCCGATGCCTGGCGCATGAACGGTGAAGGCTACCAGGACCTGCATTTCCGCCGGGCGGAGGAAGAGCCCGTCACCATCCGCGCGCATCCGCTGGGCCAGGGGCGCTTCCGCCTCCGCCTGCCGGGCGGCACGGTGGAGGCGGAACTGGCCGAGGACGAGGCCGGTCCGCTCCTGCTGCTGGATGGCGTCTCCCGCCGCCTGCGGCTGGTGCGGCGGGGGGATGAACTGACGGTGGTGCTGGGCGGGCGGAACCATGCCTTGCATCGCATCGACCCGCTGGCGCCGCCCCGGACGGAAACGGCGGGCAACGACCGCGTCCGCGCCCCCGTGCCCGGCCGGGTCAGCCGCGTGCTGGTGCGGCCCGGCGAGGTGGTGGCCAAGAACGCGCCGCTGGTGGTCATCGAGGCCATGAAGATGGAACTGACGCTGCGCGCCCCCATGGACGGGCGGGTCGAGAGCGTGCCCCACCAGGTGGAAGAGATGGTGGAGGAAGGCACGGAACTCGTGACCTTCGAGATGGAGGCCGCCGCGCCATGAGCTATCCCGCGCGGGTGCGTGTGGTCGAGGTCGGGCCGCGCGACGGCTTGCAGAACGAGAAGGGCGCCATTCCCGTCGGCATCAAGGCGGCGTTGATCGAGCGGCTGCTGGCGGCCGGGCTGACCACCATCGAGGCCGGCAGCTTCGTCTCACCCAAATGGGTGCCGCAGATGGCGGATACGGCGGAACTGCTCGCCATGCTGCCCGCCCGGCAGGGTGTCAGCTATCCCGTGCTGGTGCCGAACCTGCGCGGGCTGGAACAGGCCCTGGCCACCGGCCGGGTGGAGGAGATCGCGGTCTTCGGCGCGGCCTCGGAGGCCTTTTCCCAGCGGAACATCAACTGCTCCATCGACGAGAGCCTGCGGCGCTTCGAGCCGGTGGTGGCGCGGGCGCTGGAACATGGCCTGCGGGTGCGCGGCTATGTCTCCTGCGTGCTGGGTTGCCCCTATGAGGGCGAGGTCGATGCCGCTGCGGTTACGCGGGTGGCGGCGGCCCTGGCAGAGATGGGCTGCTACGAGATTTCCCTGGGCGACACCATCGGCACGGGCACGCCGCTGAAGGCCCGCCGGATGGTGCAAGCCGTGGCCGCGAAGGTGCCGGTCGGCCATCTGGCGCTGCATTTCCACGACACCTATGGGCAGGCCCTGGCCAGTATCCTGGCCTGCCTCGAGCTCGGCGTCTCGGTGGTGGATAGCGCGGTGGCCGGGCTGGGCGGCTGTCCCTATGCCCAGGGCGCCACGGGCAATGTGGCGACCGAGGACGTGGTCTATATGCTCCACGGCATGGGCATCGAGACAGGGCTGGATCTCGACCGGCTCTGCGAGGCCGGGGCCCTGATCTCCTCGGCCCTGGGGCGGGAGACGGCCTCACGGGTGGCCCGGGCGCGCGGGGCTGTGGGAGCCGGCTGACAGCCGCCGCGCCGCTGCACTACATCACGGCCCACCTGACGCCTGCCGGCGCTATGATGCCCGAACCAGGGCAGCAGAGGGCCACGATGCTCAGATCCGTTGATGCCGGCGTGCTGAAGATCGCATTCGAGGAGAATGGAAGGCCGGATGGATGGCCCGTGCTGCTGATGCACGGCTTTCCCTATGACGTGCATGCCTATGACGCGGTGACGCCGATCCTGGTATCCGCGGGCGCGCGGGTCATCGTGCCCTGGCTGCGCGGCTACGGGCCCACCCGCTTCCTGTCGCCGGAAACGCCGCGCTCCGGCGAGCAGGCGGCGCTGGGCAAGGACCTGCTCGACCTGCTGGATGCGCTCCAGATCCGCTCCGCCCTGCTGGCCGGGTATGACTGGGGCGGGCGCGCGGCCTGCATCGTTTCTGCCTTGTGGCCGCAGCGCGTGCAGGGGCTGGTCTCGCAGAACAGCTACAACATCCAGGACATCGCCCGCTCCGGCCAGCCGCAGGCCCCGGAAAACGAGATGCGCCTTTGGTACCAGTATTACTTCCATTCCGAGCGCGGGCGTAGGGGATTGGCGCAGGACCGGCGCGCCTTCTGCCGCCTGCTGTGGCGCCTCTGGTCGCCGGAGTGGCAGTTCGATGACGCGGCTTTCGAGAGAACGGCCGAGAGCTTCGACAATCCGGATTTCGTGGAGGTTGTCATCCACTCCTACCGGCACCGGTTCGGATTGGTAGCCGGTGATCCCTTGCTGGCGCCGATTGAGCGCCAACTGGCCGCGCAGCCGCCGATCACCGTGCCGGCCGTCACCCTGGACGGTGATGCGGACGGGGTGCTGGCGCTGGGCGGCACCGCGAAGCACGCCCCGCATTTCACCGGGCCACATGAGCACCGGGTTCTGCGAGGCGGCGGGCACAACCTGCCACAGGAGAGGCCGGAAGCCTTCGCGGCGGCGGTTCTGGACCTCCATTCCCGGCTGCCATCGGGGTAACCGCATGGAGGCAGGCGGGCCCTCGCGGCTCGCGGGACCTGGCGCTGGAATTCAGGCGCCGTGCAGGGACTTTCCTTCAGGCTGCGGCAGAATAGCCGCCGGCCGACCGCAGTCGCTCGACATCGCGGCCTGGTGGCAGCCCGAAAGCGCGCGCGTAGTCACGGCTGAACTGGGAGGGGCTGCCATAGCCCACCTCGAAGCCCGCACTCGCCGCATCCAGTCCCCCCGCGATCATCAGCCGCCGCGCCTCCTGCAAGCGGAGCTGCACGCGGTAGCGTAACGGGCTGAGGCCGGTGACGGTCTTGAAGTGCTGGTGAAAGGCCGAGGGGCTCATGCCTGCAAGGTCCGCGAGCTGCTCAACCGAGACCGGGTCGGCAAAGTGGCTGCGCAGCCAGCGCACCGCGCGGTGCACCTGCTCGCCCCGGCCATCAGCACGCGCCATCTGGCACAGCATCCGCCCCGCCGGCCCCCGTAGCAGCCGCCACAGCAGCTCGCGCTCGATCAGCGGCGCGAGGGGCCCGGCATCCTCGGGCGTATCGAGCAGCGAGAGCAGGCGACAGGCGGCATCCACCAGGGATGGCGTCGTGCCGCCCAGCATGAGGCCCAGCGACGGACGCTCATCGGCGCCAGCCGGCAGCGGGTGCTCCGCCAGCAGATCCGCCAGCGCGGCGAGGTCAAGGAACAGGCAGAGGCACAGATAGGGTGCATCGCTGCTCGCCTGCGTCACGGTGCCTGTCACCGGCAGATCGAGCGCCCCGAGCAGGAAGTTGGCGGCGTCGTAGCGAAAGCGGCGCTCGCCGAGCTGCGCCTCCTTGGCGCCCTGGGCGACCAGACAAAGGGAGGGCGCATAGACCGTCGGCACGGGCGTCGTGACGATGCCGGATCGTATAAGCCTGACACGCGGCAATGCGGTGTCGTGAAAGCCATCCGCCGGCGCATGACGCTCGATCAGTCCGGCGAGATCGGTGATTCCATGCATGGCTTTCCCATCCCACGTCCTCATGCCCCATTCAAGCCGAAGGCGGGGTTCAGGAGGATCGTGCAATCATCGCGGATTACGCGTCTACCACTCCGGCGGCGCGGGCGGGCACAAGCTCTGGCGATCAGTCGTCACCTCAGAAGGAGCTTCCGGCATGTCCGACCTGAACAACCGCGTTATCCTCATCACCGGCGCCAGCAGCGGGATCGGTGAAGCCACCGCCCGCCTGCTTGGCGCGGCCGGCGCCCGCCTCATGCTGGGCGCCCGGCGGACGGAGCGGCTGGAGCAGCTCGCCGCCGATATTGCAGCCAGCGGAGGACAGGCCGCCTGGCAGCGGCTGGACGTCACCGACCGGGCCAGCGTCAGCCAGTTCGTCGATGCTGCGGCGCAGCGCTTCGGCCGGATCGACGTGATGGTGAACAATGCCGGCGTGATGCCGCTCTCGCCCCTGGCCGCGCTCAAGACCGAGGAATGGGACCGGATGATCGACGTCAACCTGCGCGGCCTGCTGCATGGCGTGGCGGCTGCCTTGCCGCGCTTCCTGGCGCAGGGCGGCGGCCAGTTCGTCAATATCGCCTCGCTCGGCGCGCATTACGTCGTGCCGACCGCCGCAGTCTATTGCGCCACCAAATTCGCGGTCTGGGCCATCACCGACGGCATCCGGCGCGAGCACGACAATATCCGCGCGACCATCATCTCGCCGGGCACGGTTGAATCGGAACTGGCGGATAGCATCACTGACCCGGGCACCATCGAGGCCATGGCCGCGTTCCGGGCGGCGGCAATCAAGGCGGATGCGATCGCGCGCGCGATCTTCTACGCCGTCAGCCAGCCCGCTGATGTCGATGTCAGTGAGATCATCGTGCGGCCCACTGCCAGTGACGTGATCTGAGCATCGACATCGCCAGGGCAAAAAGCTCAGCCGGAACAATGCTGATGCTACTGGTGCCCTTCCGCGCAGGAGAAGGCGGATACGTCCGAGGCGCCGGGGCGGAGGGGGCGGCGGCTGGCTCAAACGCGTCGAGGGCCAGCGGCGCTGGTATGCGGTGACGTAGCGTCGATGGGAAAGTGCAGCGCCGCAGCCACGAGCCCAGCCATGGCGGCGGCCACCCAGACCAGGCTGTAGGAGCCGGTGAGATCGAAGATGAGGCCACCGGACCAGGAGCCGAGAAAGGAGCCGACCTGGTGGCTGAGGAAGCACAGGCCGAAGAGCGTCCCGAGGTGCCGCGTGCCGAAAAGCTTCGCCACCAGCCCGCTCGTCAGCGGCACGGTGCCGAGCCACATCAGGCCCATGGCGGCGGCGAAGGCGAAGACCACCGGGCCTGTCTTCGGCGCAAGAAAGAAGGCGAGAATCACGGCGCTACGCAGCAGGTAGAGCCAGCCCAATGCCCACTGCTGGGGGAAGCGCCCGCCCAGCCAGCCGCAGAGCGCGCTGCCAATCATGTTGAACAGCCCGATCAGTGCCAGCGCCGAGGCGCCCGCGCTCGCCGGCATCCCGCACAGCGTCAGGTACGCGGGCAGATGCGTGCCGATGAAGGCCAGCTGGAAGCCGCAGGTGAAGAAGCCGAGCGTCAGGAGGCAATAGCCACGATGCCCGAAGGCCTGGCTCACCGCCTCGCGCAGCGGCATGGACGGCTCGGCCATCTCGCCGGGGCCAGGGGCTTGGTGCAGCAGGACCCCCAGCGGCGCCGCGGCCACCAGGCAACTGGCCAGAACCAGCAGGGAGGCCGCCATGCCGGATTGCTGCGCGACCCCCTGCGCCAGCGGCACGAACAGCGCCTGCCCCAGCGAGCCGCCCGCGCTGGCGAGGCCCATGGCCATGCTGCGCCGCCCGGCCGGCACGGCGCGGCCCAGGGCCGCCATCACGACGCCGAAGCTGGTGCAACTGATACCCAGCCCCACCAGGACACCCATGCCGAGGATCAGCGCGGCGCCTGAGGCGGAGAGCGCGACAAGCGACAGGCCGCCGGCATAGAGCAGCGCGCCCGCCGCCACGACCGGCGCGGGCCCGAAGCGGTCCGCGGCCGCGCCGGCGAAAGGCTGGGCGATCCCCCAGGTGAGGTTGTGCAGCGCGATGGCGAAGGCGATCAGGCCAAGGGAATGCCCGTAGCCGCCGGCCAGCGGTTCGAGATAAAGCCCGAAGCTCTGCCTCGTGCCCATGGCCACGCTCATGATGGCGCCGCCGGCCAGGACAACCACCATCGCGTGGCGTGAGGGCCGCCCGGTCATCTCCGTCCTCCCTGCAGCAGGCGGTCCAGCAGTTCCATGATGCGCGGGTCCGTGCTGCGCCCGATGTTGAAGCGGAGATGGCGGCTGGGTTGCCGGCAGGGGCGGAACAACGCGCCGCCCGCCAGCACCAGCCCATGGTCGCGCGCGGCGAGAACAAGGTCGTCCCGCGCTTCCAGCGGCGCCTCGGCCCAGAGGAACATCCCGTCCTCCCCACCCGCCACGGTGAAGCCGAGCCCGCGCAGCCGCCCCGCCACCAGGCCGCGCGCGGCGGAAAGCCGCGCCCGCAGCGTCTCCAGGTGCCGGCGGTACTGGCCGGAGCAGAGCATCTCCAGCACCAGTTGCTCCTCCACGCCCGAGCCGGTCAGGGCGGTGGTGATCCTGGTGCGCAGCAATGCCTGCACACGCTCCGCCGATGCCGCCAGGAAGCCGACCCGCGTGCCCTGGCCGATCAGCTTGGTGAAGCTGCCGACATGGATGACGGAGGCTCCGCCATCGAGCTGCATCAGGCGCACCGGCTCGCCGCCATGCAGGTCGCCATGCGCGTCATCCTCCACCAGCAGCAGGTTGTGGCGCTCAGCGATGCGGAGCAGGCGATGGAGATGGGCGGCGGAGGCGGTCCATCCCGTCGGGTTGTGCAGCACGGGCTGCAGGAAGAAGGCCTTGGGCGCCTCCCTGCGGCAGGCCTGTTCCAGCGCCTCCAGGCAGGGGCCATCCGGCCGCCTTTCCACCGGCACCAGCCGCAGCCCGCGCTGCTCCAGCATCGGAAAGAGCATGAAATAGCCAGGGTCCTCCACCAGCACCGTGTCGCCGGGCGAAAGGAAGGCCTGCGCCACCAGTTGCAGCGCCTGGGTGCCGCCTGCCGTCATCAGCACGCCATCCGGCGGCACGGCGATGCCGCGCATCGCCAGGCGTTGGCAGACATGCTCGCGGACCGCCGCGCCACCCTGCGGCGGCGCCACGCGCCGCAGATGCGCCGGCAGATGCCGGTGGAAGCGGGACAGCACGCCGCCCTGCCAGGCGCTCTCCGTCCAGGCCTCCGGCAGCACGCCGCTACCCGGGCAGAGCACATCCTCCCGCGCTTCCAGCATGGCCATGGCGATGCCCTCGGCGGCGGTGGGATCAGGGGTGGGGAGCGGCGCCGCTGGCGGCAGCTCCGCCGGGCGGATCACATAAACGCCGGAGCCGGAGCGGGACACGGACAGACCCATCGCCGCGAGCCGCGCGTAAGCCTCCACCACGCTATGCACGCCGATGCCGGTGCGGCGGGCCAGGGCGCGGATGGAGGGCAGCCGCGTGCCATGGGGCAGCGTGCCGGCGCGGATCAGTTCCGCCAGCCGGCCGGAGATCTGGTCGGCGAGCGGCACCGGGGCCTGGCGGTCGATCTCGATGGAAAGGCGCGCATGCCCGCCAAGGACAAGGCGCAGCGCCGGCCGGGCCGGTGTGGCGGGGACGGGGCTCTGGGCCATGGCGGCGCCTCCCTGGAACGCGTGCCACCGAGCATCGGGTGCCACGGGGCGGCGAACAAGGCCAGGCGTGACGGCGCGCGCACCAACTGTGCCGCCCGCAGGGCGGCACAGTTCGCGGGCGGCGTGGCTGGCGCATCCGCCCGGCGGAGGCGGAACATGGGCGCTGGTTCCAGAGGATCGGCAATGGACAGCATCTGGCCGCTGCTGCTTTTCGCGGCGATCTCCACCGCCACGCCGGGCAGCGCCACGGTGATGGCGGTGGCTTCCGGGGCGCGCTTCGGCTTCGTGCCATCCCTGCCGCTGGTCGCGGGGCTGGCGCTTGGCATCGGCGTCATGGCCGCGGCGGCGGCGGGCGGCCTGGGCGCGGTGCTGCTGCTGCTGCCCTCGGCGCAGGTCGCGCTGCGGCTGGCCGGCACGGCCTATCTGCTCTGGCTGGCCTGGCGCATCGCGCGCAGCGGCGCGCCGCGCCATGGCGGGGCGGCGGCGCCCGGCGGGCTGCTGCTGGGCCTGCTCTTCACCTGCCAGAACCCCAAGGCCTGGGCGGTGACCCTGGGGGCCGCGGCCTCCTTCTCCGGCCTGGCCGGGAGCCCGGCGGGGCTGGCGCTGCTGCTGGGCTGCACCTTCGCCGGCTTCGCGCTGCTGGCCCTCTCCGCCTGGTGCGCCGCCGGCGGCGTGATGGGGCGGCGGCTGCGGACGGAACGGCACTGGGCCGTGGCGAATGGCCTGCTCGGCGCCCTGCTGGCGGCATCGGTGGTGCCGATCTGGTGGTCATGAGCGGAGGCTGCCCTTGCCCCGATCGCCTCCCATCGCCGTCGGGGATGGATTATAAGCAGCCCAGGCGCCGCTGAGGAGAATCGCCATGGATCATCCCATCTTCCTGTCCGCCGCCGCGGCCGCGCCCCGCAGCAAGCCTTCCAATTACCCGCCGGTCTTCGCGGCGCGGATGGAGGGGCGCATCAAGCGCCAGTTGGGCGATGCCTTCGGCCTGCGCAACTTCGGTGTGAACCTGACGGAACTGCGGCCCGGCGCCTGCTCCGCGCTGCACCACGCGCATAGCCATCAGGACGAGTTCATCTTCGTGCTGGAAGGGGAGCCCCTGTTGGTCACCGGAGAGGGCGTGGAAAGCCTGCTGCGCCCGGGCGACTGCGCCGGCTTCCCGGCCGGCGGCCCGGCGCATCACCTGGAGAACCGTACAGGCAACCCCGTGCGATACCTGGAAATCGGCGACCGCACGGAAGGCGACACCGCCTCCTATCCCGCCGACGACCTGATGGCGCTGCGCGAGGATGGCGCCTGGCGCTTCTGCCACAAGGACGGGAGGCCCTGGTGAAGGACCAAGCCGGGCGCATCGCCCGCTTCCACGCCCTGCATGCGGGGCCGGATATGCTCTTCACGCCGAACCTGCCGGACCTCGATGCCGTGGCGGAGGCCTTCGTCCATGCCGGGTGAAGAGGCCGTCCTCATCGCCTGCGCCGATGGCCTGCGGCTGGGCGGCCATCTCTGGCCGGCCCAGGGGCCTTCGCGCGGCGCGGTGGTGGTGAATGCCGCCACCGGGGTGCTGGCGCGCTACTACCACCGCTACGCCCGCTTCCTGAGCGCCCATGGCTTCGATGTGCTGACCTACGATTACCGTGGCATCGGCGCGTCCCGCCCCGAGAAGCTGCGCGGCTGCGGCTACCGCTGGCACCAATGGGGCACGCTGGATTGCGATGCGGCGCTGCGCTTCATGCAGCAACGGCGGCCGGGCCTGCCGCTGCATGTGGTGGGCCACAGCATTGGTGGCTTCCTGCCCGGCTTCGCCGCCGGCGCGCCGGCCATCGACCGCATCCTCACCGTCGGCGCGCAATATGCCTATTGGCGCGACTACCGGGCCGCCGAGCGGGCCCGCCTGTTCCTGAAATGGCATGTGGCGATGCCGCTGATGACGACGCTCTGCGGCTATTTTCCCGGCCGCCGCCTCGGGTGGCTGGAGGATCTGCCGGCGGGGGTGGCGAATGAATGGAGCTTCCGCCGCGCGCGCATGGAGCTCAACCTGCCGCCGCCGCAGCGCCAGCCGGTCCTGGCCCGCTTCGCGGCCGTGACCGCGCCGGTCCTGGCGGTGATCGTCGCCGATGACGCGCTGGGCACGGCGCAGGCGATCCGCCGCGGCCTGCGCTACTACCGCAATGCGCCACGGCAGGAGGTGGTGCTGGCGCCGGCGGATCTCGGCGTGGCCCAGGTCGGCCATTTCGGCCTCTTTCACGCGCGCTTCGAGCGCAGCTTCTGGGCCGATAGCCTGGCTTGGCTTCAGCACGGCACCAATCCCTGGGCGGCGGGGGGCCAACCCGGCCGGGCAGCATGATCGTCCGGCCATGCCGCCGCCGTGTCGTCCTGGCCGGCCCGGCGGGATGGCCGCGTCAGTCCATCCGGGCGCCGCTGGCCCGCACGGCGGCCGACCACTTGCCGCGTTCCGCAGCAACAAAGCCCGCGAAGTCGCCAGGGGATTCGAGGGGCACCACCTCCGCGCCGCGCTGGCGCAGCCGGTCGATCATCCCTTCCTCCCGCATGCCCTTCCTGAAGGCGGCATTGACCGCCGCCACCACCGGCGCGGGCGTGCCGGCCGGCGCGAAGATGCCGTCCCAGGCCGCGACCTCGAAGCCCGGCAGCACCGAGGCCACGGTGGGAAGATCCGGATGGGTTGGCAGCCGCTCCAGGCTTGTCACCGCCAGGGCCCGCACGGCGCCGCCCTGGAGCAGCGGCGCCGCGGCCGGGATCAGGTCGATCGCCATGTCCACGCGCCCGGCGGCCAAGTCGGTCATCGCCGCCGCATTGCCGCGATAGGGGATATGGACCAGCTCCACCCCCGCCGCGCCCCGGAACATCTCCGAGGCAATGTGCCCCGTGGTGCCATTACCGGCGGAGGCATAGGTGAGCTTGCCCGGCTGCGACTTCAGCAGCCTGACCAGTTCCGGCACCGTCTCCACCGGCAGGTCCTTGCGCACCACCACCACCAGGGCGATGCGGGAAAGGGCGGCAACGGGGATGAAGTCGGCATCGGGGCGGAACGGCAGCTTCGGATAGAGCGCCTCGTTGATCGCGTGGGTGCCGTTGGTGCCGTAGAGCAGGGTGTAGCCATCGGGCACCGCGCGGGCGACGGCCTCGGCACCGATATTGCCGCCCGCGCCCACCCGGTTCTCCACCACCAGCGGCTGGCTCAGATGCGCCTGCGCCGCCTGGGCGGCAAGCCGGCCCAGCGTGTCGCCCCCGCCGCCGGCGGCGAAGGGCACGACGAGCCGGATGGGCCGTTCAGGCCAGCCCTGCGCCCGCGCGGTGCCAGAAGTGGCGGCCAGCGCCGCCCCCGCCACCAAGAGGCTCCGCCGTTTGATTGCTGCGTTCTTCATGGACGCCCCTCCCCTCGTGGCCCGTCAGATCGGGTAAGCTTCGAGAAGCTCGACCGGGTCGCCATAGGTCTCGGCCAGGGCGCGGACCTTGGGGTCGCGCAGGGACATCAGGTAGCCATCCTCGACCAGCGTGCGGTTGCCGGCCACCACGGTGCTGTCGAAGGTGACGAGGTCCATGTGGATATGCGGCTCCTCCCAGTTCGGCATCACCCGGCGCAGGTATTCCGAAGGTTGCAGCGCATTGATGCCGAAATGCAGCGCGCCGGGGGAATTCGGCCCGGCGGGATAGATGTCGAAGCGCGGCGCCTTGGGGTTGTGGCCGCAGCCCACCTCTTCCAGCGTGCCGCCGATCAGGTAGTCGCGCATCACCTGCGCTTCCCAGCTGTCGCCATGCACGGCCTTCACCACGTCCTGCTCGAACTCGACGCCGACAGGCTCCTTGAACGGTTCGTCGAAGCCCACGGCCCATTGCGGCCAGATGGTGCCGGTGACGCCGATCTTCTCCTCCGGCTGCAGGCCAACCATGCCGGGCTCGAAGAGATTGGGGCCATGCGTCGGCAGGTAATGGACGTAGCAGCCATCCTCATCCGCCACGTTGTGGCCGCGCCAGCGATTGTGGCGGCGCAGGTGCTGCAGCATCTTCTCGCTGAAGGGCACGCGGAAGTCCGTGCCGCGCGGATCGGTGACGCGCAGGGTGAAATCGCCGGCCTCGGGAAACATGCGGCCGGTGGCGCGGATGATCTCGCCCAGCAGCTCCACCGGGAACTGCGCCTGCGGCGTGTGCAGCAGGTCCAGGTCGCGGAAGAAGGTGATCTTGACCCAACGCTGGCCCTTGTTGCGCCGCAGCCCGATGCAATAGGGGTCCAGAACCGAGGCGAACCAGGTGGAGACCACGAAGGTCGCGCGCTCCAGCAGCGGCTTGGCTTCCTCGGGCACCGTGACGTAGCGGGTGGAATCGCCTATGTAGGAGATGAAGGTGGCGCCGCGCCCACGCGCCAGCCCCTGCACCGCCTGCACCACGCGCGGGTCGATCAGCGGGTCCGTCAGCATCACCACATGGTCGCCGGGGCGGATCGCCATGACGCGGCAGAAATTGTCCACGCCCTTCATGTAGTCGGCGGTGCTCGCCGGCTTGTGCTCCACCTTGCGCGGCAGGCCGCGGCGGGTGGAGGAGGCCATGATGTCCGGAACCTGGTTGAGGAAGCCCTTCATGATCGTTTCCTTCTTTTCCGTTGTCAGAGCTTGAAGGCTTCCAGAGAGGCCGGGTGGAACAGTTCCTCCGGCGCCAGCTTCCGCGAGGATAGCCCCTGCTGGTGATGCGCCGTCAGGAAGGCCTCCAGCACATGCCGGTTCCCTTCCAGCCCATAGGACCAGAAGTCATGGCCCATGAGTTGCCGCGCCTGCTGCAGCCGCTCCTCGACGAAGGGCAGCGTTACCTTGGTGGCGGCGGTATTGGAGAGCTTCCGCATCGCGACCTCCTTGGCTTCCTCGAAGGCTTTCACAAGCGCGCCCGGCAGGTAGCGGTGCTGCTCCACCACATCCTTGCGTACGCCCAGGATGTGCATGATCGGGAACATGCGGTGCTTGCCGTACCACTCGGAAGCGGCGCCCACCGGGTCAGGCCAGAGCCGCCCGACCTGCGGATGCCCGCGGTCGAAGCAGGACGGCGCGCGCGGGCCCACCACGGCATCGATGGTGCCATCGGCCAGGGCGGAGGAGAGCGTGGCACCCGGCGGCAGGCTTTCCAGCCGCACATCGGGCGGCAGCTTCAGCGTGATCTTCTCCTCCCGCGACGGGTCCTCGTAGCCGCCCCGCACCCAGGTCACGTCGGAGGGATGGACGCCGTATTCCTCCAGGATCATCCGCACCCAGACATTGGCGGTGAGCTGGTATTCCGGCAGGCCGATGCGGCGGTCCTTCAGATCCTCCGGCCGCGCGATGCCGCGATCGGTGCGGATATAGACGGAGGTGTGGCGGAAGGCGCGGGAAGGGAAGACAGGGATGCCGACATAGGGGCAATCCCCGTTGGCGGTCTTGACCGTGAAGGAGGAGAGCGACAGCTCACAGATATCGAAATCGGCGTATCTGAAGGCGCGGAAGAAGATCTCCTCCGGGTCCAGGATCGAGAAGACCGGATCGACGCCATCGATGCGGACGGTGCCATCCACCAGCGGGCGGATGCGGTCGTAATCGCCGATGGCGAGGGACAGGCGCAGAGAGGACAAGATATGCGGCTCCTAGCTGTTACGCGCGGTGCTGGCGGCGGCGGCCAGGATCGCCACCACATCATTCTCCGCCGCGGCGGCGGATTGGTAGCGCGGCTGCGTCGTCACATAAGGCGCCGGCGCGTCATGCGGGCTGTAGATCTCCAGGTAGTAACGGCCGGAGCGCTCATCCCGCACGGGTTCGATGCGGATCAGGGGCATGGGGAACTTCCTTATTCGGGGCGGATGCCGGCGGCCCGGGCGATCTCGCCATTGCGCGCCTGCTCCCGTTCCGTCAGGCGGCTGAAATCCTCGCTGCTTTCCACGATGGGGGCGCAGCCCAGGGCCGCCAGGCGCTGCACGATCTCAGGGTCGCGCAGCGCCTGGGCCGTGGCGTCATGCACGGCCGCCACCTTCTCCGCCGGCAGCCGGCGCGGCCCCCAGATGCCGGTCCAGCCCTCGAAGACCATCTCGGGGTAACCCAGCTCCACCATGGTCGGCACCTCCGGCAGCAGCGGCACCCGCTCCGTCGCGGTGACCGCGAAGGCCTTGAGCTGGCCGCTCTCGATCAGCGGCTGCACGGCGCCGAGCGGCGCGAACATGAGGCTCACCGCGCCCGAGACCAGGTCGTTCACCGCGGGGCCCGAGCCCCGGTAGGCAACGATGGTGAATTCCGTGCCCAGCTTCTGGCCCAGGGCCGCCGCGCCCAGCTGGCCGACGGAGCCGAGGGTGGAGCCGGCGAAGGTGAAGCGATTGGGCTCCCGCTTCACCGCCGCCAGCAGCGCCTTCGCATCGGGCTGCCGGATGTGGTTCGCGCCGCCAACCAGGACATAGGGAATGCGCACCGTGCGCACGATGGGGGTGAAGTCCGCCAGGGCATCGAAGGGCACGCCGCGCTGCACGAACTTCAGGACGAGATGCACCTCGTTCGAATACAGCAGGTTCAGCCCGTCCGGCGCCGCGCGCGCGATGTCCTGCGCGCCGATCGCGCCATTGGCGCCGGAGCGGTTCTCGATCACCCAGGTCTGGCCCAGCCCTTCTGCGATGCGGTTGGACAGGAGGCGCGCGGTGACATCCGTGGTGCCGCCCGGCGCATAGGGCACGACCAGCCGTGCCACGCTCCGCCCGCCCTGGGCGCGGGCCGTGGTAGGCAGCCCCAGTGCCGCCGCGGCAGCGAGGCGGAGGGCGTCACGGCGCCCCCAGGATCCGATGGCCATAGCTTTCCTCCCACTGTGTCATGGCCGTTTGTGCCGGCCCTTGGTGCTTCAGCGTCACGTCCCGCCCGCTGCGCGCGGATTCGAGCAGGGCAAGGCAGATCTCGGCCGTGGCCAGGCCCCATTCGCCGCTGTGCAGCGGCGGCACGCCATGCATCACGGCGGCGTGGAGTTCGTCGATGACCTCGGCACGCGGGATCTGGGGTGGGGGCAGCGGTTCGAAGCGGCGCTCGTCGTCGCCATAGACCAGCACGCCGCGCGCGGTGGGGCGAAGGTCGGCCTTCTCGCAGGAGGCGATGACCAGGCCGAAATGATTATAGGCCGGCGGCGGCGGCCCCTTGCGCGCCTCGGCGGCGGCGCTGCCGCGGCCATAGGCCCGCTGTTCCTTCAGCGCCGCTTCCTCCGCCGGGGAGGCAACGCGGCGCAGGGCCGCACGCGCGGTGCCATAGGCGGCGGGGTCACGGAGCGTGCCCATCTCGCCCGTCCAGTCCTGGAACTCATCGGTGTCGAAATGGCCGTGGCCGTTGTAGGTCAGCGTGGCGGAAAGGCCTTCGCCGAAATCCAGCAGCGCGTTGTAGGCGCCTTCCGTGCCGCGCGCGGGGTCCCAGACGGAGGCCGCGGCGCGGATGGCGCGGGCCGGGCGGCCGGCCAGCAGGCGCACCACTTCCACCTGATGCGGCGCCTGGGAGAAGATCGCGCCGCCGCCCCGGGTCGTATCCAGTTCCTCCGGCCGGCGAGGGCGGTAGAGATAGTCGGTGAAGTTCAGCGCCGTCACCATGCGCACCGCGCCGAAGCGGCCGGAGCGGATCATCGCCCGCGTCTGGAGGTAAGGCGCGTCAAAGGAATGGCTGTGGCCGACGATCAGGTGCACGCTGGCACGCCGCGCGGCGGCCACCATGGCGAGGCAATCCTCCACGGCCAGCGCCATGGGCTTTTCCACCAGCACATGTTTGCCGGCGCCGGCGGCGATGCGCACATGCTCGACATGGAACTGGTGCGGCGAGGCGACATAAACCGCGTCCAGCCCGGGATGGGCGCAGAGCGCCTCCACCGTGTCATAGCTGCGGGCGTCGAAATCCGCCTCGAACCGCGCCCGGGCCTCAGGCCGGGGATCGGCGGCGGCCACCATCCGGATGCGCGGGTCCTGTGCCAGCGTGGGCAGCATCAGCATGAACGCCCGGCCGAGGCCCGCCACGCCCAGCCGGATCGGCGCCTCCGCCACCCTCAGAGGTCCAGCACCAGCGTGTCGGACTTGGCCCGAGAGACGCAGATCATCAGCGCGGATTTCCGTTCCGCCGGCGTCAGCGCCATGTCGCGGTGATCCACCTCGCCGGACAGGTAGCGGGTGCGGCAGGTGCCGCAGGTGCCGCTCTCGCAGGAGGAGGGCAGCTTGCGGCCATGGGCGCGCAGCACCTCCAGGATCGTGGTGCCCACCGGCACCTCCAGCGGGTCTCCATCGGGCCCGAGCTTCACCGCGAAGGGGGCGTCATCGGCGCGCGGGCGGACGAGGTCTGAGCCGAAATCCTCGAAATGCACGGCCTGCTCCGGCCAGTGCCCTGTCATGTCGCGCACGGCATCCATCAAGGGGCGCGGGCCGCAGCAATAGATATGCGCCTTGGTCGGTTCCTCGAAAACCGGCCAGAGGTCATAGGCCTTTTCCGGGTCGCCTTCGTCGTGGTGGATCACGACGGCATCCGCATCGGCGAAGCCGGGGGCCGCGATCTCGTCACAGAAGGCGGTGCCGCTGGCGGCGCGGGTCAGGTAGAAGAGGCGAAAGGGCTTGCCGCCTTCAGCCTGGAGGTAGCGGATCATCGCCAGGATCGGCGTGATGCCGATGCCCCCGGCGACAAAGATGTATTCCGGCGCGCGCAGGTCCAGCTCGAACAGGTTGCGGGGCGCCGAAACATCGAGGCTGGCGCCGGCCGGCGTGCCGTCGATCAACCCGACGGAGCCACCCCTGCCCCCTTCCTCGCGCTTCACGGCGATGACGTAGCGGTCCCGTTCATGCGGGTCGTTGCAAAGGGAATAGTTGCGCATCGCCCCGGAGGGCACGCGGACCGACAGATGCGCGCCCGGCGTGAAGGGCGGCAGATCCGCCCCCTGGGGGTGGCGCAGTTCGAAGAGCTGGATGCCATCGGCGGCGGGCTCGGCCCGTGTCACGCGAAGGGTCATCAGCTCCGCATCCGCTTCGGGCGCGTGGAGCATGGAACAGTTTTCCTCGGACGGTCTTCCGATTGCCGTCTGTGGTTATGGTTAGATATCTAAGTTTGTTGGCGCAAGCGTTTTGTGAGGCTTTATTCAGCTTCGGCCTTCATGGGCGAGACCAGACGGTATTCGCAGGTCAATCTATCCCGATCCGGACAGAACACAAATGTCTTGACGCCGCCGCCGCACCTCAGAACATTAGGGATCTAAGCTTTTGCCGGTGCTGTCGCCAGCCAGCACCCGGTCAACGGGAAGGACACGTCAACCATGCTGACCGCCGAGGAGAACGAAACCCTGTGCCGTGTGGAGGGCGACGCCCCCATGGGCCAGCTCATGCGCCGCCACTGGGTGCCCGCCCTGCTCTCCGAGCAGCTGGCGGAGCCGGATGGCAAGCCGGTGCGCCTGACCTTGTTCGGTGAGAATCTGGTCGCCTTCCGCGACAGCGACGGGCGGCTCGGCGTGCTGGGCGAGATGTGCCCACACCGCAAGGCCTCCCTGGCCTTCGGACGCAACGAGAACTGCGGCCTGCGCTGCCTGTATCATGGTTGGAAGTTCGACGTGGAGGGCAATGTCGTCGACATGCCGTCCGAGCCCAAGGAAAGCGGCTTCGCCGAGCGGGTGAAGCACAAGTCCTATCCCGCGCGGGAGGCCGGCGGCTTTGTCTGGGTCTATATGGGCCCCGCCGATGCCATGCCGGAATTCGAGCCGCCGCCCTGGGCGCCGACGCCGGAGGCGCATGCGGCCATCGTGCGCATCCAGCTGCCCTGCAACTGGGCGCAGATCATGGAAGGGCAGATCGACAGCGCCCATTCCTCCTCCCTGCATTCCTCCGACATGCGGCCCGCGCGGGGGGAGGCGACGGCGCTGGATACGCACTGGGTGCGTCCTTCCACGGACAAGAACCCGCGCATCCAGGTGCAGGTCACGAATTACGGCATGCGCTATGCCGCCATCCGCCGCCCCATCATGAACGCGGCGACGCAGGATTATGTGCGGATCACCACCTTCGTCGCGCCCTTCACGGCGCTGATCCCGCCCAATGCCACCTACAACGTCGCCAGCGTCATCGTGCCGCGCGACGACACCAGCAGCTACTTCCACTTCATCGCCTGGCACGAGAGCAGGGAGGCCATCTCCACCGCCGCCTGGCGCAAATTCTGCGTGGCCGAGGTCGGCGTCGATCTCGACGAGAACTTCCGCCCCATGAAGCGCCATGCTTGGAACGACTACCTCCAGGACCGCGCCCTGATGAAGACAGGCGATTCTTTCACGGGCATCCCCGGCATTCCCAACCAGGACATCGCCATGTGGGAGTCGATGGGCGCGATCGCGGACCGGACCTCGGAGCGGCTCGGCGCCAGCGACATCGCGGTGATCCAGTTCCGCCGGATCATGCTGGATGCGGTGGCCCGACACAGCTCAGGCGCCGCACCGATCGGCCTGGAGGCGCCGCACCTGCCGCAGGCCAAGCTGCGGTCCTACCAGGGCGTGGTGCCCAAGACGGAGAACTGGCGCATCCTCGGCGCCTCGGAGGAGGAAGCCGTCTATCTCGGCGGCATGGAGGAGGAAGAGGACGAAAAGGCCATGTCCCAGGCCGCCCTGGCCTGAGCACCGCTCCGATGGCGCCCTGGCTGCCCGGCCGGTTACCGGCCGGGCTGTTTTTGGTGTAACCTGCGCCATGCCGACGCCGCAGGACACAGCCCTGACCGACCCCCTTCCCTTCGACCAGAGTGTGGGCTTCCTGGTGCGGGACCTGAACCGCGCCATCCAGCGGCATTTGCAGGCCAAGCTTCAGCAGCATGGCGTGGCACTTGGCGCCTGGTACTTCCTGCGCGTGCTGTGGGAGAAGGATGGCCTGACGCAACGCGACCTCGCGCGCCGCGTCGGCATGATGGAACCCACCGCCGTGGCCGCCCTGCGGGGCATGGAGACGCAAGGCTGGATCCGCCGAGTCCGCTCCGAAACGGACAAGCGCAAGGTTTTCCTGTTTCTCACGCAATCCGGGCGCGACCTTCGGGAGCGGCTGGTGCCCGAGGCGCATGCCGTCAATCTCGCGGCCGTCGGGAACATGTCCGAGGACGAGGTGCGGATCTTTCTGGCGCTGCTCCGGCGGGCCAGGACGAATTTCCCGCCCTGAGCACTCACAAGGGCCGGTGATCCGCTTCCCTTGCGGCTTGACGCCGCCCGCCCTGCGGCACGTTTCTCAGGAGCCATAAGGCCCCGCCTGCTGTCCTGCTTCCGAAAGGCAGCGGTTCAGGCGGCCTGCCTCTGGCGCGTGCTGTGCCCCTGCCACCAGAGGGCGAAAACCGCGATGGAATACAGAACCCGGCCATGGTCGTGCAGCCCGGAGGCGTGCTGATGAAACAACCGATCCACGGCGGCAGGGTCCAGATAGCCCGCCTGCTTGGCGCCGCTGTCATGCCAGACCGCCTGGGCATAACGGCCGAAGTCGCCACGGAACCATTGCGCCAGCGGCATCTTGAAGCCCTGCTTCGGCCTGTCCAGTAATCCGGCGGGAAGCCACGGCTCCACAGCCTTCCGCACCACATACTTGCCCGTATTATGGCGCAGCTTCATCGACAAAGGCATCGTTGCGGCCCAGTCCACCAACTTGTGGGACAGGAAAGGCACGCGCACTTCCAGCGAATGCGCCATGCTGGCGCGGTCCACCTTGGTCAGCATCTGCCCTGGCAGTTGCAGCAAGGTATCGGCCAGCAGGAACTGCTCCAGATCGTCCTGAGGATCACCGGTCCCGCTGGCAAAGAACTCGTCGCGAAGGTCGGAAAAACTGCCGCGGCTGGCCTGCCCGGCCCGGTAGGAGGGTTGGTAGATGGCCTCTCGCAGTGCGGTGGAGGTGATCTCGGTCCGGGCAAAGAAGCGGCAGTAGCCGTCGGGCAGCTTTGCTATCTCGCAATGACGGGCCAAGCTTCGCCGCAGGCGCGTGATCTGGCGCGACGGCAGGTCCGGCAGCGCCTGCAACGCACGCGAGAGCGGCCGCAATGCCGGCAGCCAGGAGGCCTGGCGCAGCAGCCGCGCTTCGCTGGCATGGCGGCGATAGCCGGCGAAGATCTCATCCCCGCCATCACCGGCCAGCACCACTTTCACGTCCCGTGCCGCCATCTCGGCCAGGTACCAGCTGGGCACGGCGGCGGGATCGGCGAAAGGCTCGTCGTAGCAATGCTGGATACGGGGCAGCAGGTCCTGCGCCGCCTGCAGGTCCACCACGCGCACGACATGCTCGCAACCCAGATGCCTCGCCACGTCGCGCGCATGCGCGGTCTCATCGAAGCGGGCTTCCTGGAAGCCGATGGTATAGGCTTTCACAGGCTGCCCGCCGACACGCGCCATGGCGGCCGTGACGGCGGAGGAATCCACTCCGCCGGAGAGAAAGGTCCCAACCGGCACATCGGCCTGCATGTGGCGGCGCACCGTCGCAAGCCAGATCTCGCGGAACTGCGCGATCCAATCAGCCTCGCTCTGCCGGGGGCCTTCCTGAAAACGCAGGGCCCAGTAGGCGCGGCTGCGCGCCTCGCCTTCCGGGCCGATGGTCAGGACATGCCCCGGCGCGAGCGACCGCACCTCCCTGTAGATGGAGCGCGGCGGCCGCACATGGCCGAAGCGGAAGTAGTCATGCACCGCGTCCGGGTTGATGCTGAAGCCATGCCGGGGTAGTGGCAGCAGCGCCTTGATCTCCGAAGCATAGGCCAGGCCGCCCATCTGCTCCGTGATGTAGAGGGGCTTGATGCCCAGCGGGTCCCGGACCAGCGTCAACTGGCGGCGGGAACGGTCCCAGAGCGCGATGGCGAACATGCCCTCCAGCTTGGCCCAGGCCTCGTCGCCCCATTGCATCCAGGCAAGCAGGATGGTTTCCGTGTCGCTGGCGCTGCGGAAGCGGTGCCCCGCGGCTTCCAGCTCCCGCCTCAGCTCAAGATGATTGTAGATCTCGCCATTGAAGGTTACGGCGCAGGAGCCATCCTCCGACACCACGGGCTGCTGCCCGCCGGCAATATCGATGATGCTGAGCCGCCGCATGCCGAAGCCGAAGTCGCCATCCAGCAGCAGCCCCCCTTCGTCCGGGCCGCGATGCAGGATGGCCTCGCATTGCGCGGCCACCGCTCCATGTTCCACAGGACGGCCTGACCGACGGTACCAACCAGCGATGCCACACATGGCCCCGGCTTAGTCCAATTGCTTCGGCTGGTCGAATCCTCAGTTCGGATCAGGTGGCCGTTCAGCCGCCGGCTCAGTCATCCCTCAGCAGGCTGTGAACCCGTAGCAGGTCATTCCGGCAGCACCCTTGCCTCGGCAATTGAACGCTTCAGCAGGTTGTTCCACGTCCTGGCGATTACGATCCGGTTGAGCAGCGGATGGCGGCAGCTCAGGCGAAGCTTCTCGGGGTGGCGGCATACACCTGGCCTGGAGTCACCTGCCTGAAACTCCCGACGCAGCCTTCGCTGTCTGCCGCCACTGTCCAACCGGCTCACATCGCGGGCAAGGGAGTCGACCGGTCCAGCTCGCGGGCGGCCAGGGAGGTCGCATATGCCGCCTGGGGCAGCCGCGGCAGGTTTGAGAGGCGCGAGAGCGTGGCCTCACCGCCGCCAATGAACAGGGGCGGCTGAAGGGCACGCCGCGCTGCCTCGACATCGTTCGCGTTGAGGGCGCGCATGGCGGCATAGAGTGCATTCACCACGCTTTGAGCCGGCGCGCTGGGGGCGATTCCGACGGCATTCCGCACCTCCGTAAGGCCCTTGCGCAGTTCCACGCCTACCAAAGGCGAGAAGGTGTACCAGTCGGGGCTCTGTGGAATGTCAGTTGCAAGATATTCGTAGTTCGCCACAGCCCGGGCAGCCTCGGCCGGGCGTCCGACCAAGGTTTGGGGATTGGCGAAGGCATAGGAGGTTTCGATGACGGCTGCCCGCTGTGGGTCACCCGCGCCCTGGACGGAACCCGGGGGCAGATTGACGGTAGGTCCTGGTGGTTCAGAGCTGCCACACCCGCCGAGCAACGGCAGGATAGCCAGCGCCATCCACAGGAGCCGACGCCCACCTTGGGCTCGATCGCTGACAGAAGCCGAAACCATTTCTGATGACATAAGCGCCTCGCGGGAGTTCAGGTGTTGGTCTTCACTCAGTACATGGCCGCCCAGCGAGACTTATCCTGCCATGTAACAGCGCCGCCGTCTCGTCAGACCAGCAGAAAACGCATCCTTCATACTGAGATGTGATAGCTGGCGCAGCCATGCCTTTTGCAGACATGGCCCTCGCGGCTGCACACCATGCCTGCGTGTTCCAACGGCCGCCAGCCGCGCAGCGCGGCGGCCAGAGGCATGCTGCAGGCGCGGGAGGCGCGTCGCCCAGGGGAAGCGATACGCTTTTCATTCAGGCCTTTGCAGGCCAGGATCGGATCAGGATCTCAGGGCCAGGGCGCCAGACCTGCTGGCATCCACAGACTGCCGGAGAAACGAGAGAAGGCGGGAATCACTCGCATAGGCGACATTCACCCGCATCATCGCGGGATGCCGGCCACTGGACCGGCCCGGGCGAAAGATCGAGCCAGGCGCCAGAAAAATTCCCTGTGCCGAGGCGCGGTGGCACAGATCCGCCTCGTCGACGCCCTCCGGAAGCGGGACCCAGAGGTAGAAGCCGCCTCCGGGCGGCATCGAAACATGCCAGCCTGCGGCGGCCATATTGGCAACGGCGGTGGCCGTCGCGGTGTCGATGCGGCTTCTCAGGCGGCGGAGATGACGCAGGTAATGCCCGCCATTGATAAGATGCGCGATGAACTGCTCGGCGAAGCTGGAGGTTGAAACCACCGTCAGCATCTTCAGGTCGTTCAGCGCCTCCACGACGGAGGGCGCCGCTGCGACATAGCCGACGCGCAGCGATGCGGACAAAGTCTTCGAGAAGGTCCCGACAGAGATCACGCGCTGCAACCCGTCGAGCGCCGCGAGGCGGGGGCTGGCGGCCGGCAGGATATCGGCGAAAGGGTCGCATTCCACGATCGTCGTGCCATGCCGCTCGGCGGCGAGCACCACGCGATGCGCGACAGCGGGTGAGAGGGTGCCGCCGGTGGGGTTATGCGCCAGCGACTGGGTGAAGAACGCCTTGGGCCGGAATTCGGCGAGCTTCGCCTCCAGGTCGTCGGGGTCCGGCCCATCCGGCAGCCGCCGCACGCCGACAGCGCGGACCCGCGCGAGCCGCAGCTTGCCAAAGAGCGGGTAATAGCCCGGGTCGTCGACCAGCACGGTGTCGCCGAGTTCCGTCAGGTGGCGGATGACGATGTCGAAGGCGTGGTTCGCGCCGAAGGTGAGCAGGATCTGCTCCGGGGAGCAGGAGATCCCCCGCTCGACCATGGACAGAGCAATGCGCTCGCGGAGCGGCAGGAAGCCCCAGGAACTGCCATAGCCATGCTCCAGGCTGCCCCCGGGCCGCCACTTGCCGCTGGCGAACTGGGCGGCCAGCTCGGAACCCTCCATCCAGGAGGGCGGCGGACGCCCGTCTCCCGGCCGCACCTCGTGCCGGGCCTCCAGTTGCTCCCGCAGGAGGGATACCGTGTCGATGGCCTCCGCCAGGTGCGGCGGCACGCGGGCCCGCGCGGGCCGGGGCGCGGGGGAGGCGAAATAGCCCGCGCCCCGGCGTGCCTCCAGATGGCCCGAGGCGACGAGCCGGTCATAGGCCTCGGCCATGGTGTTCTTTGAGACGCCATGGTCCACCGCCGCACGCCGGACCGAGGCGAGGCGCTCCCCAGGCTTCAGCAGCCCGCGCTCGATCGCATCGGCCAGCCGCTGCACGATCTCGTCCACGCGGGTGGGGGGCCGCCCCGGGCGTCGCGTCTTCACCTGCTGCAACATCCACTCCCATGGGGCCTGGCTGCGCCGCATGGGCGAGCCTGGGCCCAGGTTACCCCAGCGCGAGCGCGACCCGCGAGCCCGTCGGCCGGCCCAGGGCCGCGCAGATGGCGGCGCCCGCCGCGCGAAGGCGGTGGAGGTCCAGGCCCGTCTCGATGCCCATGCCATGCAGCATGTAGACAAGGTCCTCGGTGGCGACATTGCCGCTGGCGCCCCTGGCATAGGGACAGCCGCCCAGCCCCGCGACGGAACTGTCCAGCACCGAGACGCCGAGCTCGAGGCAGGCCAGGATATTCGCCAGGGCCTGCCCGTAGGTGTCGTGGAAATGCAGCGCCAGCCGCTCCACGGGAACAGCCTCCGCCACGGTCTCCACCATCAGCCTGGCCTGCCGCGGCGTGCCGGTGCCGATGGTGTCCCCGAGCGAAACCTCGTAGCAGCCCATCCCCGCCAGGGCGGCGGCGACCGAGCGCACAGCGCCCGGGGCCACCTCACCCTCGTAAGGACAGCCCAGGACGCAGGACACGTAGCCCCTGACCCGCAGGCCTTCGGACAGGGCCTGCCGGACAACCGGCGCGAAGCGGTCGAGGCTCTCGGCGATGGAGCAGTTGATGTTCCTGCGCGAGAAGGTCTCGGAAGCCGCGCCGAACACCGCGACCTCCTCCACCCCCGCCGCGAGCGCCGCCTCCAGCCCCCTGACATTCGGCACCAGCACCGGCAGGCTGACGCCGGGGAGAGGCCCGAGCCGGGCCAGCACCTCGGCCGTTGTCGCCATCTGCGGCACCCAGCGGGGCGAAACGAAGCTGCCTGCCTCGATCGTCCGCAGCCCGGCCCCGGCCAGAGCCTGGTTCAAGGCCACCTTCGCTGCGACGGGGACGGTCGCGGCCTCGCTCTGCAGGCCGTCCCTGGGGCCGACCTCGACGATCCGCACAGCGGCAGGACATCCCACGGCCAGCCCCCTCAGCCCGCGCGGAGCCTCGCGAGCTCTTCCGCCGCGACATCGCCGCGCACCTGCCTGCGCCCCACAAGAACAGCCGCGAGCTTCTCGACCTCCGCGCCCACCGCGCCGGCGGCGATGGCGACATTCTGCGCGTGCAGCGCCATGTGGCCCTGCTGGATGCCGACGGTCGCGAGCGCCTTCATCGCGCCGAAATTCTGCGCGAGGCCCACGGCCGCGATGATCCGCGCCAGTTCCGCCGCCGTTTGCACGCCGATGACCTTGAGGCAGGCCTGGGCCGTGGGATGCACCTTGGTCGCGCCGCCGACGAGGCCGACCGGCATGGGCATCTCCAGCGTCCCCGCCAGGGCGCCATCGGCCGTGACCTCCCAGCTCGTCAGGCTGGTGTAGCGGCCGTTGCGGGCGGCATAGGCATGGGCACCGGCCTCCACGGCGCGTGTGTCGTTTCCGGTGGCGAGAACAACGGCGGAGACGCCGTTCATGATGCCCTTGTTGTGGGTCGCGGCCCGGTAGGGATCGGCCTCGGCGAAGTGGTAGGCGGCGATCATGCCGTCGCGCACCGCCTCGCCGCCGATCGCCGCGGCCGGCCACACAGCCCGGGCGCGGGCCAGGCGCCGGTCCGCGAGGTTCGACAGGATGCGCAGGAAGACCTTGCCCCCGGTCCAGCCCTCGATCGTGGGGGCGAGGGTCTCGGCCATGGTATTGACCGTGTTGGCGCCCATCGCGTCCCGCGTATCCACGATCAGATGCGTCACCACCATCGGCCCGCCCTTCGAGGACACGACCCGCACCTCGAGGTCGCGGAAGCCGCCGCCGAGGCGGACGAGCAGCGGGTCGCAGCCATCGCAGATCGCGGCGATCTCCTCCCGATGCTCCAGAATGCGGATGCGCGCATTCTCGGGGTCCGTCACGCCCACGAGCTGCACCTGGGCGATCATCAGATTACCCGAGACGGAGGTGACGAAGCCGCCGCTCTCGTAGCACTGCCGGGCGGAATTGCAGACGGCGGCGACAACGGAGGATTCCTCCGTCGCCATCGGCACGAGCAGGTCGCGGCCATCCACCTTCATGTTGGTCGCGATGCCGACAGGGATCGAAATGGTCGAGACGGTGTTCTCGATCATGTGGTCCGCCAGATGCGTGTCGATATTGCCGGCGCGGCCGAGCTGCGCGACGGCCGCGGCATCGAGGCCGGAGAAGGCCTCCACGGCGGCGAGCCGCTCTTCCGTGCTCATGCGGTGGAAGCCGGAGATGCGGGAGGTCAGGTTGCTGATGGGCATCGGTGGTCCTGTCGGGGTGTCGGGGGCGTGGGAAGAGGCCCGGGCCTCACTCCAGGCGGATATTCGCCTCGCGGATCACCGAGCCCCAGCGGGCGGTATCGGCGGCCAGGGCCTGCCGCAGCACGCCGGCATCGCCCGAGATGAGCTGCACGCCCTGCTCGGCGAGGCGCGCGCGGATCGTGGGGTCTTCCGTGGAGGCGCGAAGGGCCGCCGCGGCCCGCGCCACGACAGGCGCGGGCGTGCCCGTCGGAGCGAAGAGGCCCTGCCAGAAGAACACCTCGAAGCCCGGCAGCGTCTCTCCGATCGGCGGCAGGTCCGGGTAGTCCGGCAGGCGGAAGGGCGCGGTCACGGAGAGGCCGCGTGTCGCACCCTCCCGCAGGGTCGCGGCTGCCTCCTGCGGCGCCTGGAACATGGCCTGCACACGGCCCTGCCTGAGGTCGAGCGCGGCCGGCGCGCCTCCGCGATAAGGAACATGGAGGATATCGATGCCGGTCCGCGCCTTGAACAGCTCCAGGCAAAGATGGCTGACAGCGCCGGTGCCGGGCGAGGCGAAGCTCAGCTTGCCGGGATTGGCCTTGGCGTAGTCGATCAGCTCGGCGGTTGTGCGCACCGGCACCGAGGGATGCACATGCAGGATGAAGGGGGTCTGGAACACCATGCCCACCGGGTCCAGCTCGCGGCCGGGGTCCTTCGGGGTCAGGTTGGGCTGCAGGGTCGGGTTGATGGCGAGGGTCGTCGTGCCCATCACCAGCGTGTAGCCATCCGGCCGGGCGCGGGCGACGGCGGTCGCGGCGACGGAGGTGGCGGCACCGGGGCGGTTGTCGACGACCACGGGCACACCGAGTTCCTGCGTCATGCGCTCGGCGACGGCGCGGGAGGCGAGATCGGTGACGCCGCCCGGCGGATAGCCTTCAACGATGGTGACGGCACGGGCTGGCCAGGCGGCGGAAGCGTTCTGGGCTTGTGCCCGGCCAGCCGGAAAGAGTGCCGGCAGAGCCAGGCCGGCGGTGAGGACCATGCGGCGCTTCATTGGGCGTCCCTCCATGTTTTTTAACTGATTGGAGAGAAAGTGTCCCAGCAGGCCGCAGAGCAGAAGGGACAGTTCGACCGATTCTTCCTGGGACAGTTTCGGAGACCCGGCAAAAGAACAGAGATCAAACCAGGCAACGGTGCGCATTACGGCATGCGCCGGGCCGGGCCGCTCGATGAACCGCAGGCCGGCTGTTCGCCCCCTTCGCCATCATCAGCCGCCGCGCCCCACTCCGGCGCAACCGCTTCCGGAGTTGCATGGGCGCCAGGGAAGCCTCGCTGCGGAAGTGCCGAACGAGTTCGCAAGATCCGCGAGTCAAGCTCCAGCACCAGTGACGGAAAAGCTTGGCCACACTGGTGGGATGAGACGCCTCCACACCCCGCCCTTCCCTTTCGACGCCATTGAGTTATCGTGCCGGAAAAGAAACATCATGGGAGGAGAGGCATGCCTGTCATCATGCGGCGCACCATGCTGCGCAGCGCCTTCGGGATGTGCGCGGCTCTCGGCATGACCCCGCTGCTGACATCGCCATCCCTGGCTCAGGGCACATCGGCCAGCAGCCCAGCCGCCGGCGAGGCTGCCGCGGCCATAGTGCCTGAATTCCAGGTCGATCCCTTCTGGCCGAAGCCGCTGCCCAACAACTGGATCATTGGCGCCGTCGCGGGCGTCGCGGTGGACAAGCGCGACCACATCTGGATCGTCCACCGCCCCGGAACCATCGCCCCGCGCCAGCTGATGGCGGAGCGCAACCCGCCGGAGACGAGCTGCTGCGTCCGCGCCCCCGCCGTGCTGGTCTTCGACAAACAGGGCAATCTGCTGCGCCACTGGGGCGGGCCCGGCCCGGGATACGAATGGCCGGAGGTGGAGCACGGCATCTATGTGGATGCCAATGACTTCGTATGGCTCGCCGGCAGCGGGGCAAAGGACCACCAGCTGCTGAAGTTCACCCTGGACGGCAGCTTCGTGATGCAGATCGGCCGCTCAGGTCAGTCCAAGGGGAATGCCGATACCGCCAACCTGAACCGCCCCGCCGATGTCGAGGTGGATACCGAGGCAAGGGAGGTCTATGTCGCCGACGGCTACGGCAACCGGCGCGTCATCGTGTTCAACAGCGAGACCGGCGCCTATAAGCGGCACTGGGGTGCCTATGGCCAGCCACCGGTGGATGGCGGGCCTGAGGCCTATGGCGGCACAGCCGCCTATACGCCGGGCCAGCCGCCCTCGCGGCAGTTCGCCAGCCCGGTGCATTGCGTGCGGCTGACGAAAGACCGTCAGGTTTATGTCTGCGACCGCACCAACGATCGCTATCAGGTCTTCCGGCCGGATGGCACCTTCGTGGCGGAATACTTCATTGCGCCGCAGACGCGGTTGAATGGCTCGGTGGCCGATCTCGTGCCGTCGCGCGACCCATCACAGGATTTCCTGTTCAGCGTGGACAATTCCAACGGCGTGGCACGGGTCATCCGGCGGCGCGACGGCGAGGTGCTCTCCACCTTCGGGCGGCCCGGGCGGTATGCCGGGCAGTTTCATGTACCGCACAACATCGCACAGGACAGCGAAGGCAGCCTCTATATCACCGAAGTGGATAACGGCCAGCGGGTGCAGCGCTTCATACGCCATACCCCCTCCTGACCAGTCCAATCTTTCCAGGCTGGCGTTGGAAAGTCTGCTTACTGCTCCACCGGCGTATTCCAGACCAGGGGCCGGCTTCTCTGACGGCCCAGGCGAGCAGACAGGAATTCTGCGTTGGCCAAGCTCAGGCCACGCAGCTTCCCGACGAAAAGGTGCAGCAGGCTATGGCACGCAAAAATCACCGGCCGGCTGCCAAGCAGGAAAAGCGGTTCCCCGTCACGCGCGCGGCCTCCAGGCGCCGGGCGGCACATGCCCAGGGGAGACATAGGCATAATCCAACGCGTCTAACTGCGCCCAGAGCACGCCGCATTTGAAGCGCAGCGCATCCAGCACGGCTTGCTGCTGCTCAAACGTGCGGGCGTGTTCCTTGACGTAATCCAGCGCGAAGGCGACGTCCTTCGGTGCCTGGGTCAGCCGGGGCGTGAAATAGGCCAGGGTCTCCGGCGTGACGAAGTCGTAGTGGCGCAGCATGCCCGACACCCGCTCACTGATGATATTGGGCGAGAACATCTCGGTCAGTGACGAGGCGATGGCCTCCAGGATCGGCCGGTCCCGGACGAAGTTGACATAGGCATCCACCGCATGGCGCGTCCCCGGCAGGATGCCGGCGGTGGAAACCACGTAATCCCGATCCAGCCCCAGCCCGTCGGTCAGCTTCAGCCAGCGGGCGATGCCGCCGTTCTGCTCCGCGCCTTCGGGTTGGATATCGCCGTCATGGTCCTCGATCCGGCTGCGCCACAGGCGGCGCAGCGCCGGGTCCGGCAGGCGCGCCACCACGTAGGCATCCTTGGCGGGGATGCGGCTCTGGTAATAATACCGATTCAGCGCCCAGGCCTGAACCTGCACGCGGTTCAGCTTGCCGCCGTGCAGCGCCCGGTGGAACGGGTGCAGGTTGTGGTAGCGCTCTATCCCGATCTGCCGCAGCGCGGCTTCCAGAGCTTCGGGCGAGAGGAGCGGCGCGCTCACAGCCGCACCTCCATGCCGTCGAAGGCCACCTGCCACCCGGCAGCTTCGGCCTCGGCCCGCTCCGGCGAGTCATCCAGCAGGACAGGATTGGAATTGTTCATGTGGATCAGGATCTTCCGCTCTACGCCCAGTTCTGCGAAGGCAGCGATCGTGCCTCCCGCGCCGCTGACGGACATGTGGCCCATGCGCTGGCCTGTCTTGGGGCCGAGCCCGGCCAGGATCATCTCATCATCCCGCCACAGGGTACCGTCGAAGAAGACCAGCGCGGCACCGCGCAGCAGTTCCGCCAGCCCCGGTGTCATGGCGGCACAGCCGGGGATGTAGATCATCCGCCGGCCATCGGCCTCCAGCGCCACGCCCACGGTGCTGCCGTCGTCTTCCTCCAGCGCCAGAGCCCCGCCGGAGGTCGGCTCCATATAGAGCGGCACTTTGCCGGGCACGGGGAAGAGCATGGCTGTCAGGCCGGTGGGCGCGCCGGCGGCGGCCAGCAGCGGGAACCATTGCCGCAGCGGCACGCGCTGGCGCGTCACCACCTCGCGCGACAGGGCCTCGAAGATCGGATTGCTGTCCAGCAGGTTGTGCACGGCATCGGCGGCGACCAGCCGCAGGGGCTGGCGTTCCCTGAGGGTCAGGAGCCCCGTGACCGCATCGACCTCGCCACCCGTCAGCAGCACGCCGGCGATGGGCGTGGAGCGGAGGCCTTCCCGCGCGTGCAGGCAAGGCGTGGCGAGGATCTGCTGGCGCAGGTCCGGCGAGGCATTCAGCAAGTACCAGGCTGTGCCATTGGCGCTGACCGCCAGCGAGGCCTGGCTGCGCGCCAGGGCCGCGGGGTCGCCGGCCCGGGCGCGGCGGCATGCCGTTGTATTGGAGTTCCATTGCGGAAAGCCGCCGCCAGCCGCAGATCCAAGAACCACAGCCTGCATCATAGAAAAACCGGTGTCCTGGGCATGCGCCTTGCTCGCCAGCGGCAGGCAAGGCTGGCCTTCACTGCGCGGCGCCGCAGATGCAGCGCGCGGTCGCGGCACCAGGACAAACGCCTATCTGCGAGGCTTTCCAGCGCATCGTCCTACGCACCATGAATGAGTGACGGGAGATGGGATGCGAATCTGCGCCCATGCCTTTCCTATAGGACACCGCATTCATTCTGTCACCAGATCATGATCCGTGTGGAAGGCGTCCTGCCGGTTCAGCGCAGGGCGCGCGTCCAGGATGCCACATCTCCATGCACCGCCTTGGCGAAAGACAGCGAAGAGCGTCCTTCCAGATCCGCCGGCGGGCGCGCTAGTCTTGGCATCAAGAAGAGCCAAAGGGAGGATGCACGCTTGCTGCCCCGAAGGACTTTGCTCGCCCTGGCCGGGCTGGCCTGTGCGGCACCGCGCCCTGGGCTCGCTGACACGGGCCGCAGCCTGCGGATTGGTGTTCTCCGCTTCGGCACCCTGGCCTGGGAACTCGACACCATCGCGCGGCACGGCTTGGCGGCGGCGGAGGGTGTCAGGATCGAGACCGTCGCCCTGGCCTCGAACGAGGCTGGCCGCGTGGCGCTGCTGGCAGGCTCCGCCGATGTCATTGTCAGCGACTGGCTCTGGGTCGCCCGCCAGCGCGCCGAGGATCAGCCGCTGCAATTCGCGCCCTTCTCCAGCAGCATCGGCTCGGTGATGGTGCCGGCCGGCTCCGCCATCACCGATCTTGCCGGGCTGCGTGGCCGCCGCATCGGCGTATCGGGAGGCCCGCTCGACAAGGCTTGGCTCCTGCTGGTCGCCCGCGCCCGCCGCGACGGGATCGACCTGCCTGCGGTGGTCGAGCCGGTCTATGGCGCACCGCCGCTGCTGGCGGAACAACTGCTGCGCGGAAGGCTGGACGCCGCGCTGGTCTTCTGGAACTTCGCCGCCCGGCTGGAATCCGAAGGCGCGCGCACCCTGCTGGCGGTGGAGCGGATCGAGCAGGACCTCGGCGCCGAAGGGCCGGTGGCCATGCTGGGATATGTCTTCAACCAGCGCTGGGCCGAGGCCAACCGTTCCGCGCTGGACGGCCTGTTGCGGGCCTCCGGCCGGGCCAAGGCCATCCTGCGTGACGACGACGCCGAATGGCAGGCGCTGCGGCCCCAGATGCAGGCGGATTCGGAGGCCATGTTCCTGCGGCTGCGCGACCATTTCCGCGCCGGCATCCCAACACGGTCCGTGGCGGCCGAGGAGGCCGATGCCCGGCGCCTCTATGCCATCATGGCGGAGCTGGGTGGCCCGCGTCTGGTGGGGCCGGCCACGGCACTGCCGGCGGGCAGCTTCTACCGCCCTGCCGGCGCGCCGCCATGACGCAGGGGGTGCCGGATGCCCGGCATCATACCGGTTACCGGGCGTTTGCCCTGGAGCATACTCCGCTGCTGCTCCGCGCCGGCTCGGCGGCCTGCTTCCTGCTGCTGTGGTGGATGATCGCCATCTGGGCCGCGGACCGCGCCCTGCCGGACCCACCGGCCGTGCTCCGCGCCGCGGCGGCGGCCGTGGCGGATGGCAGCCTGCCGCAGGCGCTCGGGGCCACGCTGGCGCGTGTTATGGCAGCTTTCCTGCTGGCCATGGCGGCGGGCAGCGTGATCGGCATCCTGATGGGGCGCTCCCGCCTGGCGGATGCCGCGGGCGACTTCTGGCTCGTGCTGCTCCTCAATCTCCCGGCGCTGGTGGTGATCCTGCTGGCCTATATCTGGTTCGGGCAGACCGAGGCGGCCACGGTGGTCGCCGTCGCCCTGGTCAAGCTTCCGGCCGTGTCGGTGACGCTGCGGGAAGGCGCGCGCGCGCTCGACCCGCAACTGGATGAGATGGCGAAGGCCTACCGCTTCAGCCTGACGGCGCGCTGGCGGGACGTGATGCTGCCGCAGTTGCAGCCTTATCTGGCAGCGGCGGCGCGGGCGGGGCTTGCCACGGCCTGGAAGATCGTGCTGGTGGCCGAGCTGCTGGGCCGCCCAAGTGGCGTAGGCTTCGAGATGAACCTGCGCTTCCAGGTTTTCGACGTGGCCGGGTTGCTGGCCTATGCCCTGGCCTTCGCCGCGGTGATGCTGGCCATCGAGGCGGGCGTGATGCGCCCTGCCGAGCGGCGCGCCCGGGCCTGGCGGAACCTTGCCTGACTTGCAGCCCGCGCCACTGATCCTGGACATCCGCAGCAAGCGGTACCGCCGCGCGGGCTATCCGGCCACGGAAGCCTTGCGCGACCTGCGCCTGGTGTTTCCGCCCGGCAGCGTCACCGCCGTGCTCGGCCCCTCCGGCTGCGGCAAGACCACCGCGCTGCGCATCCTGCTTGGCCTCGACACCGCCTTTGAAGGAGAAGTGCGGCACCGGCCGGACCGCATCGGCGTGGTGTTCCAGGAGCCGCGCCTCCTGCCCTGGCGCAGCATCGAGGCCAACCTGCGGCTCGCCGCCACGGCGGCTGGACGGCCGCATGACCAAGTGGCGCCCTTACTGGAGCGGGTCGGGCTGGGCGGCTGGGGCAGCCGCTTCCCCGGGGAGCTGTCACTCGGCATGGCGCGGCGCGCGGCCCTGGCACGGGCTCTGGTGGTGGAACCGGAACTGCTGGTGCTGGACGAACCCCTCGTCTCCCTGGATGACGCCACGGCGTCCAGGCTGCGCGTCCTGCTGGGCGAACTGATCGCCGAGTGCGGCATCACCACGGTTCTCGTGACCCATCAGCTGGAGGATGCGCTGGCGATGGCGGATCGCATCGCCGTCTTCGGGCGCCCTCCCCATTCCTTGCGTGGCGTTCTGGAGAAGCCAAAAGGCAGTGCCGGCAGCCTGGCTCTGCTGCGCCGTGAGTTGGCCCGGCGCTTTCCGGAGCAGGCCGGGTGAGCGGATGGCTGTTTTATGCTTGAGCGCGGGCGTGATACGGCTTCATGCTGAATCCGGAATAAGAACAAGCCAGCTGCGGGAGGAAAGCAGAGCCATGCCGATATGTCTGAGCCGAAGATCAGTGGTGGCTGCGGGGCTGGCCATAGCCTGCGCGGGAGCATGGGACAGCCGGCCCGCATCGGCGCGCGGCGATCTGGCGACCCGGGCCCAAAGGCTGGAGCCCCTGATCATGGGCTCCACTGAGGATGACTTCACCCTTTCGCAGCGCGAATACCGCCTGGAGACAGGCCGCTACTACCGCTGGCGCATCGCCTCCGCCGGCCGGCGCGAATACAATCTGGTGGCGCCGGAATTCTGGCGCAATGTGTGGATCCGCCAGGTCGCGGTCGGCAAGACGGAGATCAAGACCGGCATCCTGGAAGAGCTGGATTTCGACGATGTCGGCGAGGTCGAAGTCTTTTTCGTGCCGGTGCGAACAGGGAATTTCACCTTCCGCGTGAGAGGGCTGGAAGAGCGTGGCATGACCGGCAACCTGATCGTCGAATAAGGTCAGGAGCCCCGGAAACGGGCGGCTACGCCAAGCCGCCCGCTGGCTTGCCATGGATCAGGGCGGCGGCACCTGGGATGGCTTGGCGCCATGCGCCGCAATCGCATCCATCAGCGGCGGTGAAAGGCAATCATAGGGTTCCAGGCCGAGTTCCTTGAGGCGCGCGCGCAAGGCCCCCATGCGCTCCGGACTATAGCCGGATTCAATGACCGAAGAGACGAAGGCGGCGAATTCCGGCGGCGCCCAGCCGGCTTCCTGGAAGAGTTCCGGATGGATGAAGTCGAAGCCGTAGAACGGATGATTCTTGTTCTCGATACGCCCGTACATATGCACGCCACATCCTGTGCAGGCATAGCGCTGGATGGCGGCCGTGTCATCGACGATGGCCAGCTTGTCGCCGTTCTCGATCACCTCGAGCTTGTCGCGCGGCACCACCGCGACAATGGAAAAGAGGGCTCCAGCCGGTTTCCAGCATTTCGTGCAGCCGCAGACGTGATCATGCGCCACCTTCGAGGAGATCCTGATCTTGACCGGCCGCTCCGTGCAATGACAGACCAGCGTCCCGCCGGTGAATTGCGCCGACGACGCCTTGAGGCCCTGGTCCACCAAAGGATGAATCCTGATCGTCTCGGACATCTTTTTTCCTCCCTGCCGGTTGATGGTCTGGTCGCGAATTCCCTCTAGTCCGCAGGCACGCATGATGATGCGAAGTCGAAACTATGCTATGAGCATGAGCCAAACATTGGGAGGTGGTAAAGTGCAATCAGCAGCGGCCTGCCACCGATTCAACCTCCCGGCAGAAACACGGGGAGGCAGTGAGCCAAAGCCCGCTTGTTGCGGCGCAACAGACCGGTGGCGGAGCCTCGCGCACTATCAGTAGAACGCGAGCCATGGCTCCTCAGCGTGTTAACCTTGGCTTTGGCCCCACAAGGCGTTCTATCGTGATCTGACCAAGAAGGCGTGAAAGCGCTTTTAAAAAGCAGGAGGACGCACATGAAGACCACAGCCACGGGTTTGGGCCTGCTCGTCTCGCTCCTCGCCATTTCTCCGGCTGCCCTCGCGCAGGCACCTCAGGGCAGCAGGCCGCAGGGCAATACGCAGTCCGGCGCCGCGATGAACGATGCCCAGAAGCAATCCTCCGGGACCGGGAATACGGGTACTGCGGCGCAGCCGGTACCTCAGACCCATAGCCCCCGCCCCCCCGGCGCCAGCAACACGCCCGCCACAAGGAGGCCGGAAGGCAATCTGGGATCGGGGGCGGCGATGACCGGCGCCCAACGGAATTCGGCCGGCGCGGCGGCGACGGGCGGAGCTCCGCCGCCGCAGCTGCCATCCACCACCGCTCCTGCTCCCTCACCGGGCACGGGCAGCCAGCCACGGTGAGCGCGGCGCCGGCGTGGCGACAGGATGCCATGGCGCAAGGGCAGACTTTCCGCCCAGGCAAGCGACGTGTCCCAGGCAAGGCTGGAGGCAGAGCGAATGTTCTGAATGCCGGCCGGCTCTGGATCATGGTCAAGAACAAGAAACGGAGGAAGCGCCAGGATGAAGACACGCGCCGCAGTTGCCTGGGAGGCCGGCCAGCCGCTCTCCATCGAGGAGGTGGACCTGGAAGGCCCGCGCGAGGGGGAGGTGCTGGTGGAGGTGAAGGCCACCGGGCTGTGCCACACCGACAAGTACACGCTCTCGGGTGCCGATCC
>NZ_RFLX01000130.1 GCF_003696345.1 Teichococcus wenyumeiae
CCCGGCTGATCTGCCATCGCCACTGCCTCCGCTGACCAGCGGCAGTGAATCAGCTTCGCGCCTCAGCCGCGAGGTTTTTCGAAATGTCCACCCGCCTCGCCGCCTACGCCTGCCTCAGATGGCCAAAGTTGAGCTTAGAATACCTTGGTACCCTCAATTACGCCAAGTTCCGAACGCTTCAGTTCATCTTCAATTTTACGAAGCAGACCACGTTTTTCTTCAAGGATTTTTTCAAGAGCGGAAATTTCTTTTCGGAGCGTCGAATATTGATCTGTCACTTCATTATAATTTACTGCTTGGATGGAGACCATCTGTTCGTCTCGGACTTGCCGTAGAAATGTATGTATTTGTCGATGCGTTACTTCGGGATGCATAACGCCTTCCTGCTGAGCCCGTTCTAATAACGCGTCGTTCATTGTTACGAAGCGATATATTGTTGTGTAGTTTCGGGGAAGCTTAGAGGCATCCAGCCGCCCTTTATCAATGTCCTCGGCCACACGACGCAGGCGATGAGCAACATTTTTATCGAAAGGGAGTTCATGCCTAATCATTTGCTCGAACTCACCGTGTTTAAGATTCTGTTTAGCCTGAACCAGATAACGGCCGATAGTTAAGAAGCTCTCAGCAGCATCGTCCCACAGCTTCTGAATCTCAAGTACATAGCTTGGTACATCACGGCACTCTAATAAAGTGTTACGAAGGACTTTATCTCGATTTCTAAAACCCTGCTCCGGCGTAGCAGTGGCAGGAAGCGAAGACGACTTTCTTCGGGTTCGAGATAGAACGAATCCAGTCATGCTGCTGGCTCCAGTCGCAGTTGATGGCAAATGAAGAGCCATACAGCTCGAATATCATCTATGGCTTTGGACCGACGTATCTCAATCGCCCCAACACCAAGATCGTGGGTCGCCTCGATGTCATCTAGCAATCGAACATCCACCGGACAAAGTGGTCCGGCGGCATTGAGGCGGTTTCGTGCTTCTTGATAACGTCGATGCTGCCTTTGAACTTTGTTAAGCAGGAAAGCAGCAGGGGCACGTTCTCGCTGCAGGAAACTCATCCATTCAATTACGCTATCTAAGTCGGCAGTACCGGGAGATGTTGGAATGATGATGAAATCGGCTTTTTTTACCAGAAGCCTGCTTTCCCGAGGATAGTCGTCGATACCGGGAGGGGTGTCTACAATCACCAAGTCGGCATCTTCGAAGGTGCCAACTTCAGATATAGCTTGAGTGACATCCGTCATTTTGCCCTGCCACAAGAAAATTTCAGGTGCCTGCTCTGGTCTACGCTGATGCCAACGACTTAGAGACTTCTGCGCGTCTAGATCAATCAAAACAACCTTGTAGCCTGCATGAACCGCACAAACAGCCAAGTTTAAACTTGTTGAAGTTTTTCCTGTCCCTCCTTTTCCGGCTGATGTCAGAATCCATTTTTGGCGCTTCTCCGTCGGGTGAAGCATTGGAGAGGGACACGAGCTTACAGGCATTTTCTCGACGGCACCGATAATCGGCCGACCTTTGGTTGATGTTGCCATTGATCCGACCTTTGTGGGACATCAGAATAGCTCGAGAAACCAGTGCACGTAAACTGGTCGAGGCGGCCCTCTGCTGCACCCGGAAAGTGGCGACGTCGCCACTTTTGAAGCTTACATCTAGAGGCTGTTATGGACCTGCGGCCAGTTGAGCAGCCTGCTTGAGCATGAGGCAGGCGAAGGCGATGAGGTGGAGATCGGCAAGGGTGCTGGCGTAGCGCTCGTAGTCCTTCACCAGGCGCCGGAACCGGTTGGCCCAAGCAAAGGAGC
>NZ_RFLX01000131.1 GCF_003696345.1 Teichococcus wenyumeiae
TCGGGCAGGCCGGGCCGCAGGACATCGAGAAGGCCCGCATCATCGTCGAAGATGCCAAGGACGTCTCGCAACCAGACAGCTAGCACTACTTTGGCAGGCTGAGGCGAACCGGCAGGCTTGCTAGTGGTTCTGTTCGGCATGTTGGCCGAGGTGGTGCCATGGCGAGATCTCTGGACTGGCGGACGGCGCTGGAGCGCTGGTTGAAGCCGTTCCTGGCAGCTCTGGAGCACCCGTCACGGCAGGCCATGTGTCCGCTCTACGTGGCCGGGCTGATTGGTCCTGGCGATCGCAAGAGCACGCAACCCATGGCGGAGCGGCTGGGGCTGCCGAGCCATGATGCTCTGCATCACTTCATCTCGGCGGGCGTGTGGAACGCAGCACCGCTCGAGGCGGCTCTGCTGCGTGAGGCCGACCGCCTCGTTGGTGGCCCGGGGGCCTGGCTGGTAGTGGATGACACGGCGTTGCCGAAGAAGGGCCGGCACTCGGCTGGCGTCGCCCCACAATATGCATCAGTTCTCGGCAAGAACGCCAATTGCCAGACGCTGGTCTCGCTGACCCTCGCGGCTGGCGAAGTGCCAGTGCCGGTCGCGCTGCGCCTGTTTCTGCCCGAGAGCTGGACAAGCGACCGAGTCCGCCTCGAGAAGGCCGGCGTGCCTGAGGGGTGGCGAGCGCCGCGAACCAAGCCGGAGATTGCGCTGGCTGAGATCGACCGGGTGCTGGCTGCCGGCGTGCGGTTCCGGGCCGTGTTGGCCGATGCTGGATATGGCCTGAGTGCGCCGTTCCGGCAGGGCTTGAGCGAACGCGGCCTGTTCTGGGCGGTTGGCATCCCGCGTCAGCAGAAAGTCTATCCTGCGGACGTGCAGCTGATCTTTCCCGTCGCAGGTCATGGCCGGCCACGACAGCGGCACATCCCCAACACCCTGTCGGCCGCTGCCGAGACGGTGCTTGCCGAGGCCGATTGGCGGCAGGTCAGCTGGCGCCGCGGCAGCAAGGGTAGGCTGAGCGCCCGGTTTGCCGTTCGGCGCATCCGGGTGGCAGACGGGCCGCCACAGCGGATCGGGGATGGCGGCGGCCAGCACATGCCCGGCGAAGAAGCTTGGGTGATCGGCGAGCACCGCTCATCGGGCGAACGGAAGTACTACCTGGCTAACCTGCCTGCCAGCGCGAGCCTGCGTACCCTCGCAGCCGCCATCAAGGCCCGCTGGGTGTGCGAACAGGCGCATCAGCAGATGAAGGAAGAACTCGGTCTCGATCACTTTGAAGGCCGCTCCTGGACAGGCCTGCATCGACACGCGCTCATGACGATGCTCGCCTACGCGTTCCTGCAGCACGAGCGCCTCAGTGTGGTGGCGAAGCGGGGGAAAAAGGCGCGTCGGCCCGCCACCAGAACCGAGCCTGCCCGCCGTACGCCACGCCATCACCGCGCACCTGCTGCGAGTGAACCGGGGGTGGCTACCAGGACGATGTCCGCACTGCCGACGATGGATCGTACCGCCGCAGCCTAAATGTCGCCTGCCAAAGTAGTGCTAGGTGTCTGGTTGCGAGACGTCCTTGGCATCTTCGACGATGATGCGGGCCTTCTCGATGTCCTGCGGCCCGGC
>NZ_RFLX01000132.1 GCF_003696345.1 Teichococcus wenyumeiae
GTTCGACGTGTTCGAGCGCCGCCGTTCGATCCGGGGCGTGCTGACCTACCTGGTCGATCACGACATCCAGCTGCCCGACCGCGTGCGCTCCGGCCCTCACAAGGGTGAGGTGCGGTGGAACCGACCGAACCACGCGACCCTGGGTGACATGCTGCGCCACCCCGCCTACGCCGGCGCCTATGTCTACGGTCGGCGCCGGATGGAGCGCCGGAGCCAGCTGCCCGGCAAGCCGCACAGTGGCCGTCGGTTCATCCGCGCGCCGGAGCAATGGGCGGTGCTGCGCCGGGACTGCTGGCCAGCCTACATTGACTGGGCAACCTACGCGGGCAACCAGGAGCAGATGGCGGCAAACCGCGCCAAGCACGACGGCATTCCGCGTGGCGGTCCCGCCCTGCTGGGCGGTCTGGTCCGCTGCGGCCGCTGCGGCCGTCGCATGACGCTGGCCTACCACGACAACGGGCGCGAGGCCCGCTACCAGTGCTGCCTGGAGGCGGTGACATTCGGCGGGCTACGCTGCCAGTCGCTCAGCGCCCAGCCGGTGGACGGGCGGGTGGCCGTGCTGATCCTCGCGGCGCTGGCACCCTCTGCGGTTGAGGTCAGCCTGCAGCTGGCCGAGGACGTCGAACTCGAGCGCGCCGAACGGCGCCGACACTGGACACAGCGCCTGGAGCGGGCGGGTTACGAGGCGGCCCTGGCGCGCCGGCGCTACGAAGCGGTCGACCCCGGCATGCGCCTGGTCGCGCGCACGTTGGAGCGGGACTGGGAGGCCGCGCTCGCCGCCGAGCAGGCGTTGCAAGCGGACCATGCCCGCGAGCTGGCGCACGAGCCGCCGCGGCTGCGGCCGGCCGAGCTGGACGCGATACGGCGCCTGACCGAGGACGTGCCCGCGCTGTGGCATGCGCCCACCACGACGCAGCACGACCGCCAGGCGATCGCCCGGCTGATGCTGGAGCAAGTCACCGTGCGCGTGGATGGCAGCAGCGAGCACGTCGAGATCGCCTGCCACTGGGCGGGCGGAACACAGACCCATCACGCGCTGGTCCGTCCCGTGCGGCGGTTCGAGCAGCTGCGCGGGTCCGATCAGATGCTGGCCACCATCCGCGACCTGCGTGGCCAAGGGTGTTCGGCCGCAGCCATCGCCGAGCAGCTGAACGCCGCCGGCTGGCGACCGCCCAAGCGGGCGTCGTTCAACGCGTCCATGGTCCAGCGCCTGGTGTTCCGCCACGGCCTGGGCGGCGGCCGGCCGATCTGGAGCAGCAACGTCGCGCGCGAACCCGGCTCCGAGTGGACCCTGCACGAAGCAGCCGACCGGCTCGGTGTGCACAGGCACACCGCCTATCGCTGGCTGCAACAGGGATGCCTGCGTGGACGCGTTGCTACCCGGGGCAAGCAGCGCATCTGGCTCGTGCAAATGAGCGGCGACGAACTGGACCAGGTCAGGGCAGCGGTGCTGCCCTCCGACCACAAGAACCGAACGTAGAGAGGCACTATGGAAACGCAGTGGAG
>NZ_RFLX01000134.1 GCF_003696345.1 Teichococcus wenyumeiae
GTAGGTGGGACAGTCTGCCGTCATCCCGTCAGATTGCCCTGGCTCGGTTGTTCCGACCACCGCCCATCAACTTGCCAATGCCTCCCACCCGACTACCCGGAGGTGGAACGCTCGGGCAAGCTGGCGGCCGGCCAACCTGACGGTGCCCTCCCGGGACGACGCTGGGCTGTCGCCCCCCAGGACCCTAGCCCACACGGATCGGTAGGCCGATCCATGCAACACAGCCTGGCCGAGGCTGACGTCATCCCGTCAGACAGCCCCGGCTCGGTCGCTCCGACCGCCGCCCACCAACTTGCCAATGCCATGCGACAAGGTCGATCAGCCTGGAAGGAATTCCGGCACGGAGAGGTAGCGCTCGCCCGTGTCGTAGTTGAAGCCGAGGATGCGCGCCTTCGGCAGTTCCTTCAGCTTCTGCGCGATGGCGGCGAGGGAAGCGCCGGAGGAGATGCCGACCAGCAATCCTTCCTCGCGGGCCGAGCGGCGGGCGAATTCCTTCGCGTCATCGCCGCTGACCTGGATCACGCCATCCAGCAGGGCGGTGTCCAGGTTAGCCGGGATGAAGCCGGCGCCGATGCCCTGGATCGGATGCGGTGAGGGCTCGCCGCCGGAGATCACGGGTGATGCCGAGGGCTCCACCGCGAAGACCTTCAGCCCCGGCCATTTCTCCTTCAGCACCCGCGCGCAGCCCGTGATGTGGCCCCCTGTACCCACCCCAGTGATCAGCGCGTCCAGACTCTCCGGGAAGTCCGTCAGGATTTCCTGCGCGGTGGTGCGGATATGGACGTCGATATTCGCGGAATTGTCGAACTGGCCGGGCATCCAGGCGCCCGGCGTCACCGCGACCAGCTCCTGCGCGCGCGAGATCGCTCCCTTCATGCCCTTCTCGCGCGGGGTCAGGTCGAATTCCGCGCCATAGGCGAGCATGAGGCGTCGGCGCTCGATCGACATGCTCTCGGGCATGACGAGGACCAGCCGATAGCCCTTCACCGCCGCGGCCATGGCCAGGCCGATGCCGGTGTTGCCAGAAGTCGGCTCGACGATGGTTCCGCCCGGCTTCAGGCTGCCGTCGCGCTCGGCCGCCTCGATCATTGCGATGCCGATGCGGTCCTTGATCGAGCCACCGGGATTCGAGCGCTCGGACTTGATCCAGACCTCCGCCTCGGGAAACAGCCGGCCGAGCCGGATATGGGGTGTCTGCCCGATCGTCTCGAGAACACTTTGCGCCTTCATGTCCACTCTCCCGGTGTTCCGATGGATGCCCCGGCCCTGGACGTCGTCCCGCCTTCGGTCGACGGCGACCCTGCACAAACTTCGCCGTGACGGGAAGACAAGCACCATCCGGCACTCGTGACCACTTCAGACGATGCGCTGTTGCGCAGGCATTGGCAAGTTGATGGGCGGTGGTCGGAACAACCGAGCCAGGGCAATCTGACGGGATGACGGCAGACTGTCCCACCTAC
>NZ_RFLX01000135.1 GCF_003696345.1 Teichococcus wenyumeiae
CACTACTTGGGCATTTTGGCGGGTGGTGGCAGGAACCTGCGTCGACAGTGCGGGCATCGGAGAGGCGCCACGAGGTGGGCGAACAGCCGATCGAGGATTGCGTGGCGCATGGCGGGCAAGCTTGGTGAGGGTGGCGGACCCGGCACCAGGGTCGGCATTTTTTCCCCGGCTCATCCGGCGGTGCTCGGCGAGGCGGAGGTACTGCAGGTAGGCGCAGGCGATGCAGGTCATCAGCGCATGTCGGTGCAGGCCGGTCCACGACCGCCCCTCGAAGTGACCGAGACCGAGTTCTTGCTTGAGTTGCTGGTGTGCCTGTTCGCAGATCCAGCGCGCCTTGATGGCGGCGGCCAGGACGCGCAGTGACGTGCCGGGATCCAGATTGCTGAGGTAGTACTTCCGCTCGCCGCTGGAGCGCCACTCGCCCACCAACCAGACCTCATCGCCCGGCAAGTGCCGGTTGTTGGCCCACACGGCGCCATCGCCCACCCGAATGCGGGCGGCGGCAAACCGGGCGGCCAATGCACCTCGGGTACCGTGCCGCCAGGTGATGCGGCGCCAGGAGAGACCCGCCAGCACCTTCTCCGCCTCCACTGGTTCCTCATCGGGCACCGGCTTGCGCGCGCGTCCCTGTGGCGACACCAGCTGCACGGCGGCGCTGTAGACCTTCTGGTTGCGCGGAATGCCGACGGCCCAGAGCAGCCCCCGCGCATCGAGGCCCTGGCGGAATGCTGCACTGGCGCCGTAGCCCGCATCGGCCAGCACGGTGCCGAACCGCGCACCCGCGTCACGCAACCGGTCGATCTCCTCCAGCGCGATCTCGCCTTTGCTTTGCAGCACCATCGCGGCCTCGGGTACGCCTGCCCGGGCGCAGCGCTCTGGATCGCCGGTCCACTCTTTGGGCAGGAACAGCCGCAGGCCCACCGGAACCGGCACCTCTCTCTGCGCCAGAGTGAGCGACACCAACGACTGGCAGTTAGCCTTCTTGCCTAACTGGCCGCAGTATTGCGGTGCCACGCCGACGGACATCTCGCCCTTCTTGGGCAGCGCCGTGTCGTCGATCACCAGCCAGGCTGCTGGACCGCCAACCAGCTTGTCCGCCTCACGCGCCAGCACAGACCACAGAGGGCCATCATCCCAGGCTGGACTGGCAATGAAGTGCTGCAACTGATCGTGGCCGCCCAGGCCCAACCGCGCTGCCATCGGCTGCAGGCTCTTGCGCTCACCAGGACCGAGCAAGCCCCGCAGATAGAGCGGTGCCCAGGTCCGGCGTGTCTTGCGCCCGAGCACCTCCAGGAATGGCGCCAGCCAGCGATCCAGGTCAGCGCCCCCACCACGAACAGCCATCATCCTCGCCTCCCGCTGCATCGTTCAGCAGGAAGGTAACCGTTCCACAGCCTCAAAGTGCCCAAGTAGTGCTA
>NZ_RFLX01000136.1 GCF_003696345.1 Teichococcus wenyumeiae
AGCTTCATGTATGGACGGCCCCCGCGGTGCAAGAAGGATGTTGACGTTCGGCGGCGGTCGGGTGCGTTCATGTATTCGGCCTGTTGGTGCGGCCGACATGACCGCTGGCCCTGATGGAGTCCGCGGATCGGCGCCAAATCAACGGGGCGGGCTTTGCGCTCCGAAAGCTCTGCTGGCTCTGCCAATCCCCGGCCCTGCCGGTTCGCCATCACGTCGTCATCGCCCTCGCACGTCTTGAGCACGGTTCAGCAGCAGCCCTCCTCAGGCCGTGGCCTCACGCGCTGATCGGTAGACCTCCCCGGTGGTCATCATGGCCCAGGCAATGCGTGCCATCTTGTTGGCCAGCGCGACGGCCGCGACCGTTCTTGAGCGTCGTGCCACGAGCGCCTCGATCCAGGCAGTGCCGGCGGCCTCTCTTGCCTTGGGATAGCGGATCACGTTGCGTGCCCCGATGAACAGCAGGTGCCGGAGGTAAGTATCCCCGCGCTTGGTGATGCTGCCCAGCCTGTCCTTGCCACCGCTGGAGTTCTGGCGTGGGGTCAAGCCAAGCCAGGCCGCAAAGTCGCGGCCGGAGCGAAATGCGGTGGCATCCGGCACCGTCGCTGCGATCGCCGTCGCGGTAATCGGACCGATGCCCGGTATGGTTGCGATCAGGCGGCTGACCGGGTTGGCGCGGTGCTGGGCATCGATCCGGGCCTCAATCTGGGCAATGCGCTCGCCAAGGGTGGCGAGCTCGGCCGCGAGCATGAAGAGGATGTCGCGCACCTCGCCCGGTAGCCTCTCCCCTTCCTCCTCGGCCAAGCGCTCCAAGAGGGGCTCGACGCGCCCAATCCCCTGTCCCGTGATAAAGCCAAACTCGGCCAAGTGGGAGCGGATGGCACACGCCGTCATGGTGCGTTGACGAACCAGTAGCCGACGGGCTCGGTGGAGCATGAGGAGACCCTGCTGCTCTGGCGTCTTGACCGCTACGAAGCGCATGGTGGGTCGCGTCACGGCCTCGCAGATGGCCTCTGCATCCGCGGCGTCGTTCTTGCCCCGTTTGACATAGGGCTTCACGTAAGCTGGCGGCATGAGGCGGACGGTGTGTCCGAAGCGCGCAATCTCCCGAGCCCAGTAGTGAGAGGAAGCGCAAGCCTCCATGCCTACCAGGCAGGGCTCAATCCCTTGGAAGAAGGCGATTACCTCAGCGCGCTTCAAGCACTTGCGGAGGATTGCGGCTCCTGCCGCATCGACACCGTGAACCTGAAACCAGTGCTTGGCGAGATCCAGCCCGATCGTAGCGACTTGCATCTGGACAGCTCCCTGCAGTGGAAGTGGATGACAGCAGGCACCTTACAACATGCGCTATCAGGAGCGGGGGCCGTCCACCCCATCAACGGCAAGCT
>NZ_RFLX01000137.1 GCF_003696345.1 Teichococcus wenyumeiae
GCGAGGTTTTTAGAGATGCGGTCATTGGGCGGCTTTCTGGGCCAAGATACCGGTCCTACCCATCCAAAGGAGATCGCGCCATGAGGCTCTATGCTGCACTGGATGTGTCACTGAACAAGACCGCGGTTTGCGTGATGGACCATGAGGGCCATCTGCTTCGCGAGGTCGAGGTGGCGACCTGCCCCGATGCTTTGGCGGAGTTCCTGCGCGGCTACGCGGATGGGCTCGAGCGGGTGGGCCTGGAGGCGGGCCCGATGTCGGAATGGCTGGTCCGCGGCCTGGCCGGGCACGGTATCGAGGCGGTGCTGATGGAGACCCGCCAAGCGCACAAGGCGCTCTCGGCCATGACGGTGAAGACCGACCGCAACGATGCCCGCGGTCTGGCGCATCTGCTGCGGATGGGCTGGTTCCGCCCGGTGCATGTGAAGACGGTGAGTGCGCGCGAACAGCGGGCGCGGATCAGCGCCCGGGAAACCCTGATCCGCCAGCTGCGGGACCTGGAGAACAGTGTGCGCGGCCTGCTGCGAGGCTTTGGCTTGCGCATGCCGCCCCTCCTGCGGGCCGGCTGGGCCGATGCGGTCAGAGCCTTGATCGAGGGACATCCGAGCCTGCCCGTAATCTTCGCGCCGCTGCTGCAGGCGCGGGAGGCTCTGCGCGAGCAACTGGCCAGCCTGGACCGGCAGGTCCGTAACGCCGCGCGGGAGGATCCGGTCTGCCGGCGGCTGATGACCGTGCCGGGGGTGGGTGCCATCGTGGCTCTGACCTATCGCAGCACCATCGACGACCCGGGACGGTTCCGATCCTCCCGCTCGGTGGGTGCCTTTCTCGGGCTGACGCCGAGGCGCTACCAATCTGGTGAAACAGACCGGGTCGGTGCCATCAGCAAAGCAGGCGACCCTGCCGCCAGGGTGGCACTGTTTGAGGCAGCGCATGTGCTGCTGACGCGGGTTGCCCGCTGGTCGGCGCTGAAGGCCTGGGGCATGCGGCTGGCACAACGCCGCGGCACCAAGCGCGCCAAGGTGGCGCTCGCTCGCAAGCTGGCGGGCATCCTGCATCGGATGTGGGTCAGCGAGAGCGACTTCCGCTCCGGCGCCCCGGCTGCTGCCATGGAGGGCTGATCGAGCCAGGACCTCAGCTCATCGAAACGCAGAGTTCGTCCGTCCGCGGACGACGGTGGAAGCAGGCCGTTGGACACCTGGCTGTACCTTCAAGGTGACGCCGCTTTAGAGATCGGCCCTTCCCTCGCATCGGACCGCCTCCTGTGGCTGCCGTCGCGCAGACCACGAACAGAAGCAAGATCCGCGACCGGACGACATCTGCGTTGACCATCCACCGCCCAATGACAGAAGGCGTCC
>NZ_RFLX01000138.1 GCF_003696345.1 Teichococcus wenyumeiae
ACCTTGCACACCTGGCTGCAGGACCTGCTGCCCAGCAGCCCCGCCGCGGTGCTGGATGTCGGCGCTGGCAGTGGCCGCGACGCCGCCTGGCTAGCGGGGCTGGGGCACGACGTGGTGGCGGCCGAGCCGGCAAACGCCATGCGGACCGAGGGCATGCGGCGCCACCCGGAGCCACGCATCCGCTGGGTCTCTGATGCCCTGCCCGAGCTGGGCGGCCTGCTGCGCACCGGCCTCAGCTTCGAGGTGATCCTGGTCAGTGCCGTCTGGCAGCACCTGCATCCCAGCCACCGTCCGCGGGCCTTTCGCAAGCTGGTCTCGCTGCTGAAGCCCGGCGGCCTGCTGGCCCTGACCCTGCGGCATGGCCCAGCCGAACCCGGGCGCGGCATGCACCCGGTGTCGCTGGGGGAGATCGAGGGGCTGGCGCGGGATCACGGCTTGGCGGTGATCCGGCGCGCGGATGCCCTGGACAGCCTGGGGCGGCCCGAGGTGTCCTGGACCTCGGTGGCACTGCGGTTGCTGGATGACGGCACCGGCGCCCTGCCCCTGCTGCGGCACGTCATCCTGAATGACCAAAAGCAGTCCAGCTACAAGCTCGGTCTGCTGCGCGCCCTCTGCCGCGCCGCCGATGGCGCGGCCGGCTTGGCGCAGCCCGCCGGTGACGCTGAGGTGGTGCTGCCGCTGGGCCTGATCGCGCTGCACTGGCTGCGGCTCTACCTGCCCTTGGTCCGTGCCGGCCTGCCACAGGGGCCGGGCAACCAGGGGCCTGATGGACTGGGCTTTGCCGGTCCTGGCTTTCGCGCCCTGCTGGCGGGGGCTGCCACCGTGGCAGACCTGCGGATCGGCAGCCGCCTCAGCGGCGCGGCGGCGCAGGCGCTGCATGCTGCGCTGAAAGAGGCCGCCAAGACGATCACGGTGATGCCGGCGACCTACATGACCTACCCCAACGGCGGGCCGATCCTGCCGGTGGAGCGAGGCAGGCCTGGAGCTGCCCCGGGCGCGCTGCTGATCGATGCCGCCTACCTGCAGAGCTTCGGCACCTTGCGGGTGCCGCTGCACCTGTGGCGGGCGCTGCAGCGCTTCTCCGCCTGGGTGGAGCCGGCGCTGGTGGCCGAATGGACCCGGCTGATGGCCGACTATGCGCGGCGCATGGGACAGGCGCTGGATCAGGGGCAGGCGGCGCAGGCGATGGTTTGGTCGGAGCCGGAGCGCGATGTCGCCCTGCCCCGCCGCATCGCGCTGCGGCAGTTGCAGGCGCGGCCGCTGCACTGTGTCTGGACCGGCAGAGCCCTGGCCCAGGACAGCCTCGACATCGATCACCTTTTCCC
>NZ_RFLX01000139.1 GCF_003696345.1 Teichococcus wenyumeiae
GCGGCCACAGCCCGCAGGACATATTCCTGGCCGGGTCATTTCTCGATGAAAACGCCGGGTCAGGTCTCAGCGAAAATCAACACGCCACCAAAAAGGGCATGAAGGCGGCGGGCGTGGGGATCTCCAAGGTCCGGACGCTGACTGACCTGATCTAGCGGCCAAGCTGGCGGGCACAAAAAAGCCCGCCGGTTGGCGGGCTGGCGGCAAATGTTCGCCGGTTAGGCGGCTACTCGGCCGGCGGCGTATCCATAGGCAGCATGACGGTGTTCTGATCCACCAGCTCCCAATAGAGAGTAAGCGCCTTGAACCCCGCAATTAGAAGCAGTGGCCAGCCGACGAACACCAGTGCATTCAGTAGCAGTTCGTCTGTCATCTCAGGCCTCCGAGCGTCCTTGTCGCCCTCATATGCAGCATAACGCTGAACCAGAAACATATGCCAGAACCGAGTGCGACCAAGGGAAGGGACGCCTTCGCCTGGAAATCACCGATATTGAACGCGATGGCCGCCGCGGGAGATGCAATGCCAGCGGTCATGACCATCGTGGATATGCTGTTGAGCCAAGCAGATCTCAACTTTAGTCGCTCATTGTGAACTGCGTCAGAAGGTATAATCGTAAAGCGCTTCGCGGGCCCGATCGGCCGAAACATACGAGCTGCAAATCCGATGTTTATGCAAGTATAAAATACGAGGAATGCTAACAACAATCCCAATATGTTAACAACTGGCCCTAATATGGTTGCTCCGAAAAGAACAGCAAAAGGAAAGCTGAGTACTTGTATTTGCATCAGCTTGAAGTATGCCCTCGCGGAGAATGTGATTCCTCTCCGCCGCATAATTGCTGCTGCTACGTAGCCAGATATTAGGCCGCCTAATACTGCAATGGCCAACTTTACGAGATAGAAATTGCTCAGCAGCCAAGGCGGCAGAATGGCAAGGAAGGCGTCTAGGGTCGGCACTTACCACTCCAGTTATTGGGCACCGTAGGCCCCGGCCATCGGAAGATCATTAAGGCGCCTACCTTAACTAAGCATCGGCCTTCGGCTCAGCTAAGCCCAGGTCAGCGGCAGCCGCCTCCCGAGCAATCCCCCGTGCCACGAAGATCAGCGCCTTCCGCGCCTCGGCATCTAGCTCGTCCTCCTTCAGGATCGGCATAGAGGCCCAGCTATACCTATTTCGCCCCACCAACGTTACGCTCAAGTTAGCCTCTGTGCCTTAGAGCCCGTTCTCTTCTGTGGGCGCCCCCGTGAACGCAAGGGAAATCGGCGGGATGGATGGCACGCAGTTGGGTGCTGACTTC
>NZ_RFLX01000014.1 GCF_003696345.1 Teichococcus wenyumeiae
CCGAAGCACCGCTTCAGTTCAAACAACTTAGCGAAGACTTGAAGAACCGTCAACCACTATTTTGCTTTACTTTAGAAGCACTTAGCAGAACCTGCTGCATCAACGTCTCAACGGGTTCTTGCAGACCGATTTCTCAATCAGCCACTCGTCCCGCCGCACCGCCTTCTGCAGCACCACCACCAAGCTCCGAAACAGAGTGTTTCGTCGTCAGCGGCAGGGGGCGGCTTTTATGCCCGCCGCCCCCACCTGTCAAACGGATTTTCGCAGATTTTTACGCTGGACCTCAGGCCGCGTGCGCAAGCCCTGCGAGATGCACGTCCAGCCCATCCCGCCCGGCCGTCACCCGCAGGGCGCTGCCATCGCGGATGCTGCCTTCCAGCAGCATGCCGGCCAGCCGGTCCTGCAGGCTCCGCTGGATCACCCGCTTCAGAGGACGAGCGCCGTAGACCGGATCGTAGCCAGCCTCAGCCAGCCAGTTCCGTGCGGAGTCATCCAGCGTGAGCGTGATCTTGCGGTCCTCCAGCAGCTTACGCAGCCGGCCGAGCTGGATCTCGACGATCGCGCCCATATCCGCCCGCGCCAGGCGCCGGAACAGCACCACCTCATCCAGCCGGTTCAGGAACTCCGGCCGGAAGCGGCTGCGCACCACGTTCATAACCTGGCCGCGCACAAGGTCCACATCCTCGTCATCCGGCTGCGCCGCGAGGATCTCGGACCCCAGGTTGCTGGTCAGCACGATCAGCGTGTTGCGGAAGTCCACCGTCCGCCCCTGCCCGTCCGTCAACCGGCCGTCGTCCAGCACCTGCAGCAGGATGTTGAAGACGTCGTCATGCGCCTTCTCAACCTCGTCGAACAGGATCACCTGGTAAGGCCGGCGCCGCACCGCCTCGGTCAGCGCACCGCCTTCCTCGTAGCCGACATAGCCCGGAGGCGCGCCGATCAGCCGGGCCACGGAGTGCTTCTCCATGTACTCGGACATGTCGATCCGCAGCAGCGCCCGCTCATCGTCGAAGAGGAAGTTCGCCAGCGCCTTGGTCAGCTCTGTCTTGCCGACACCCGTCGGGCCCAGGAAGAGGAAGCTGCCGATCGGCCGCGACGGGTCCTGCAGGCCGGCACGGGCACGCCGCACGGCCTTGGAGACAGCCTCAAGGGCCTCCTCCTGGCCGACGACCCGCTTCCGCAGCTCGTCCTCCATCCGCAGCAGCTTGGCGCGCTCGCCTTCCAGCATCTTGTCCACCGGCACGCCGGTCCAGCGGCTGACCACGGCGGCGATGCTTTCCTCCGTCACTGCCTCGTTCACCAGCCGGCTATCGCCACCGGAGGCGATCTGCCGCTCTAGCTCCGGAATACGGCCGTAGAGCAGCTCGCCAGCCTTGGCGTAGTCGCCCTTGCGCTGAGCCATCTCAACTTCGGTGCGGGCGCGGTCCAGCTCCTCCTTGGCCTTCTGGGCCTCGGCGAGCTTGCCCTTCTCCGCCTGCCAGGCGGCGCCGAGGGCGTTGGACTTCTCTTCCAGATCCGCCAGCTCGCGCTCCAGCTTCTCCAGCCGGTCGCGGCTCGCCTGGTCGCTTTCCTTCTTCAGCGCCTCGCGCTCGATCTTGAGCATCAGCAGGCGCCGGTCCACCTCGTCCAGCTCCTCCGGCTTGCTGTCCACCTGCATGCGCAGGCGGCTGGCGGCCTCGTCCATCAGGTCGATGGCCTTGTCCGGCAGAAAGCGGTCGGTGATGTAGCGGTTGGAGAGGGTCGCCGCCGCCACCAGCGCGCTGTCCGAGATGCGGACGCCATGGTGCAGCTCGTACTTCTCCTTGATGCCGCGCAGGATGGAGATGGTATCCTCCACGCTCGGCTCACCCACGAAGACGGGCTGGAAGCGACGGGCCAGGGCCGCGTCCTTCTCCACATGCTTGCGGTATTCGTCCAGCGTGGTGGCACCGATGCAGTGCAGCTCGCCGCGCGCCAGGGCCGGCTTCAGCAGGTTGGAGGCATCCATCGCCCCATCCGCCTTGCCCGCGCCGATCAGCGTGTGCATCTCGTCGATGAAGAGGATGACCTCGCCGGCCGCGCTCTCGATCTCGGTCAGGACGCCCTTCAGGCGCTCCTCGAACTCACCGCGGTACTTCGCGCCAGCCACCATGGCACCCAGGTCGAGCGCCAGCACGCGCTTGTCGCGCAGCGCCTCCGGCACGTCGCCATTGACGATGCGCAGCGCCAAGCCCTCGACGATGGCGGTCTTGCCGACGCCGGGCTCACCGATCAGCACCGGGTTGTTCTTGGTGCGGCGCGCCAGCACCTGGATGGCGCGGCGGATCTCTTCATCCCGGCCGATCACCGGGTCGAGCTTGCCGTCGCGCGCGGCCTCGGTCAGGTCGCGGGCATATTTCTTCAGCGCGTCGAACTGCTGCTCGGCATTGGCGCTGTCCACCTTGCGGCCCTTGCGCACGGCCTCGACGGCGGCTTCCAGCTTCTGGGCCGTGGCACCCGCCTGCGTCAGCGCGCGGCCGGCCGGGGTCTCGCTGGCCGCCAGCGCCACCAGCAGCCGGTCCTGCGCCACGAAGCTGTCGCCGGCCTTGGTGGCCTGCTGCTGTGCGGCATCCAGCACCCGCACGATCTCGGGGACGAACTGCGGCTGGCCGGCACCGGCGCCCTGCACCTTGGGCAGGCGGCCGATCTCGGCATCGACGGCGATTTTCACGGGAGCCGGGTCGGCGCCCGCGGCGCGGATTAATCCGGCGGCGGCACCCTGCTCGTCATCCAGCAGCGCCTTGAGCAGATGCTCCGGCGTGACCCGCTGGTGGTATTCGCGGATGGCGATGGTCTGCGCGGCCTGCAGGAAGCCCCGGGCGCGTTCGGTGAATTTCTCAATATCCATGGGTATGGCCCCTCCTATGAGCGGACCGGCACCCTCCGCCCCATCTGGCTGCGCCGGGCACCGTAGTCACCGCCGATGTGGTATGAGAGGAGGGTGCCATTCAAGGGCTCCTTGACCGGCATCAAACCAATAATGTGCGAAGGCCAGCCTCATGCGTGTCGAGACGCTTTATCGCTATCCCGTCAAAGGCTTGACCGCCGAGGCGCTGGAGGAAACCACCCTCAAGGCGGGCGAGTGCATCCCCGATGACCGCCGCTTCGCGCTGGCCCAGGGCGATGCCCCTTTCGACGAATCGGCCCCCGGCTTCCTGCCCAAGCGCCATTTCGGCTGCCTGATGGTGAATGAACGGCTGGCCCTGGTTTCCGCCGCCTTTGACGGCCACAGCGGCAAGCTGCTGCTGCGCATCCCGGGCGGCGAGACGCTGATGGCCGATACCGGCACGCCCACCGGCCGCACCGCCATTGCCGCCGCCCTGACCGCCTATCTGGGCGAGGAAGCGCGTGGCCAGCCCCGCTTCGTCACCGCCCCCGGCCATGCCTTCACCGACGACCGCCAGAAGGGCGTCACGCTCATCAACCTGGCCACTATCGCGGCGCTGGAAAAGGCCACGGGCCACAAGCTCGACCCGCTACGCTTCCGCGCCAATATCTATTTCAGCGGCCTGCCGGCCTGGGCCGAGTTCAACTGGGTGGGCAAGGAAGTACTGGTGGGCGGCGCGCGCCTGTCCATCTACAAGCGCACCATGCGCTGCCCGGCGACGCAGGTGAATCCCGCCACCGGCGAGCGCGACGCCAATGTGCCCAAGCTGCTGCGCGAGCATTTCGGCCATGCCGACCTGGGCGTCCATGCCACGGTGCTGGAAGGCGGCAAGGTCGCCCTGGGCGACGCGCTGGAAGCCCTGGACTGAACGAAAAAGGGGCCGGCCCCATGGGCCAGCCCCTTCCCGATCTCGTATCCGGCGCGAGGGTTACTGCGCGGCCTGCGGCTGCTCGTCGGCGCCCTCGGCCTCCAGGGCCTGCTGGTTGCCGCCATTGGCGGAAGCCTCGCCGTCCTGCCCCTCGCCCTGCTCGGACTGGCCATCCGGGCCATTGTGCTGGCGGCGCGGCGCAGGCTGGCCCTGCTGCGCGGCCTGGGCCATGGCGTTCAGGATGCGGAAATAATGCTCGGCATGCTGGAAGTAGCTTTCCGCCATCACGCGGTCGCCAGAGCCGGTCGCGTCGCGACCGAGCTGGAGATACTTCTCGAACAACTGCTGGGCCGTGCCCCGGAGCCGCATATCGGGCCCGCTGGAGTCAAAGACGTGGTTGCGGTTCATCGGCTGATTGCCGCCGCCGCCGCCACCTCCGGTCTGCCGGAACTGGCCGCCGCCGCCGCCGCCGCCCTGACGATGGCCGCCACGGCCGCGCATGCGCTTCATGTTCATCGGTATTGCGTTCGCCGTCTCATGCTCGCGTTGGCCGGCGGCAGGGGGCAGGAATGCCCCGAACAAGCCGGAATGGTCGCGGATGGTGGTTATGTTCGCTGCGGCGCCGGGTGCCAAGGCCACCAAAGGCCTTCCTGACATCCCCGGCGACTTCCAGGCCCGCTGCTGCGTGGCCTGCCGCTGTGTTGCACCCTAGCCCCGTGCTCCGCATCAGCCAAACGGTTTTTTCAGGGGTGCCGCAGGATCAATGCACGATCCACCCCGCCGAGATCGGCGTGGGTGCCCAGCACCTCCAGCCCCACCGCCCGTGCCAGGGCCGACACGGCGGGGGCCTGCCCCTGGCCAAGCTCCAGCACCGCGCGCCCTTGGGGACGCAGCAGGCGGGGCAGATCGGCCACGATCAGGCGGTAGGCGTCCAGCCCATCGGCCCCGCCATCCAGGGCCCGCGCCGGTTCATGCAACGCGACCTCGGGCATCAGGCCCGGGATGACCGCGCTCTCGATATAGGGCGGGTTGGACAGCACCAGATCGAAGCCGCCCAGGAGCGACTCGGCCCAGCTTCCGGCCAGGAAGGTGGCGCGCTCCTCCAGCCCATTCCGGCGCGCATTGGCAGCCGCCAGCGCCGCCGCCTCCGGCGAAAGGTCCACGCCGATGCCAAAAGCCGCCGGATGCTCCGACAGCACCGCCAGCAGCAGGCAGCCCGTGCCGGTGCCAAGGTCCAGCACCCGCGCGGGGGCCGGCCCCTGCAGCGCGGCCTCCACAATGGCTTCCGAATCGGCGCGGGGGATCAGCGTGGCCGGGGAAACGGCGAGATCCAGCGTCCAGAAGCCCTGATGCCCAAGCACGAAACCCATAGGCTCATGCGCCAGCCGGCGCTTCAGCATCTCGGCGAAGCGGCGGGCGGCCTCAGGCGGCACCGGGGCACGGGAATCCCGCAGCAACGCCGTGGTCTCCACCCCCATGGCGGTGGAGAGCAGCAGCCGCGCTTCCAGCCGCGGGTTCTCGATGGCCGCCGCGCGCAGGTGCTGGCCGGCGCGGCACAGGAACCCGCCGACGCTGCCGGCGGGGTCCGGGCAGCTGTCAGACACCTTCGGCCGCCAGCCGCGCCGCCTCGTCCTCGGCGGTCAGGGCATCGATGATCTCGTCCAGCTCCCCCTGCATCACCCGGTCGATCTTATGCAGGGTTAGGCCGATGCGGTGGTCGGTCACCCGGCCTTGGGGGAAGTTGTAGGTGCGGATGCGCTCGCTGCGGTCGCCGGTGCCGACCTGAGCCTTGCGGTCGCCCGCGCGGGCGGAGTCCACCGCCATTCGCTGCTGGTCGTAGATACGGGAGCGCAGCACCTTCATCGCCTTGGCGCGGTTCTTGTGCTGGCTGCGCTCCTCCTGCATCGCCACCACGGTGCCGGTGGGGATGTGGGTGATGCGCACGGCACTGTCGGTCTTGTTGACGTGCTGGCCGCCGGCGCCGCTGGCCCGGTAGGTGTCGATGCGCAGATCGCTCTCGTTGATCTGCACATCCACCTCCTCCGCCTCCGGCAGCACCGCCACCGTCACGGTTGAGGTATGGATGCGGCCCTGCGTCTCGGTGGACGGCACGCGCTGCACGCGATGCACGCCGCTCTCGTACTTCAGCCGGGCGAAGACGCCCCTGCCCTGCACCTCGGCCACGGCGCCTTTGATGCCGCCGACCTCGCTCTCGTCATAATCCAGGATGTCGAAGCGCCAGCCGCGAGAGGCCGCGTAGCGCTGATAGGCGCCGAACAGCTCGGCGGCGAAAAGCCCAGCCTCGTCCCCACCAGCGGCGGGGCGGATTTCCAAGATGGCATTGCCCTCGTCCGCCGAGTCCTTCGGCAGCAGCATCAGGCGCAGCTCACGTTCCAGCACCGGCACGGCATCGCGCTGGGCGTAGTATTCGCTCTCCGCCAGCTCCCGCATCTCGGGGTCGGCCATCATGGCCTCGGCCTCGTCGCGGGCGCGCTCGGCGGCGCGTAGGGCGCCGACCTTCTCCACCAGCGGGTCCAACTCGGACAGTTCGCGCGCCAGGGCGCCGATCTGCCCGCCCTCCGCCGTTTCCAGCAGGGCGCGCAGCTCATCGGCGCGGTAAAGAAGGCGGTCGAGTTTCTCCGCCAGGCCGGACTTGGTGCCACTCATGCCGTCTGGTCGTCGTCCTCGAAGCTTGCCTCGATGCCTTCCATCATCTGCTCCAGCATCGCGTCCTCGACGCCTGCGGCTGCCAGCGCCGGCAGCAGGGCGGACGCATCCACCCGCTCCTGCGAGCCATCCTGCAGGTTGCGGACGACATAGACGCCCTCCGCCACCTCGCTCTCGCCAATGATGACGGCGGCACGGGCGCCGGTCTTGTTGGCACGCTCCATCCGCTTCTTCAGGTTGCCCTTGTAGGCGATCTCGGCCGGGATGCCGCCCTGGCGCAGCATCTGCGTCAGCGCCAGCGCGGCGCCTTCCTGGGCCTCGGCCACCGGGATCACCGCCACAGGGCGGGTCGCCTCCGGGCTTTCCGCCAGCAGTTCGGCCAGCCGCTCGACACCCGCCGCCCAGCCGACGGAGGGGGTGGAAGGCCCGCCCATCTCCTGCACCAGCCCCTCGTAGCGGCCGCCGCCCATCACGGTGCCCTGGGCGCCGAGGCGATCGGTGACGAATTCGAAGGCGGTGTGGCTGTAATAGTCCAGCCCACGCACGATGCGTGGGTTGCGCCGGTAGGGCACGCCGAACTGGTCCAGGTAGCCCAGCACCTTCTCGAAGAAGGTCCTGGCTTCCGGCGTCAGGTGCTCGTCGATGGTCGGCGCGGCGGCGACCAGCTTCTTGTCGCCCTCATCCTTGCTGTCCAGGATGCGCATCGGGTTCTTTTCCAGCCGCGCCTGGCTGTCGGCGGAAAGCTGGGCCGCGTGGGACTGGAAGTAGGAGACCAGCGCCGTGCGATAGGCATCGCGGGAAGGCGTGTCGCCCAGCGTGTTGATCTCCAGCACCACGCCGTCGTCGATGCCAAGCTGCTGGATGATCTGCCAGCCCATGGCGATCACCTCGGCATCGGCCAGCGGCTCGGCCGCGCCCAGGACCTCGGCGCCGATCTGGTGGAACTGGCGGAAGCGGCCCTTCTGCGGCCGCTCGTAGCGGAACATCGGGCCGGCGTAGAAGACCTTGCGCGGCAGCCCGCCCTGGGTCAGGCCGTTAGAGACCAGCGCGCGGCAGACGCCCGCCGTGCCCTCCGGCCGTAGGGTCAGGCTGTCCCCGCCCCGGTCCTCGAAGGTGTACATCTCCTTGGACACCACGTCCGAGGTCTCGCCCAGGGAGCGGGCGAAGACGCTGGTGCTCTCGAAGATCGGGGTCGCCCATTCCTCCATGCCGTAGAGGTTGGAGACATGGCGCGCATTGTCGATGACGTGCTGGTGGCGGCGGAAGGTCTCGCCGATCAGGTCTCTGGTGCCGCGTACCGGCTGCATTCCGCTCAACTCACGTCACTCCGCTGCCTGGGGCTCAGCCGCAGGTTCAATCTTGGCCGCCGCGATCTCGGCGGCCTTCTTCTCGACCAGCTCCACGATGTGGTCCACCATCGCGTCGCCCTGGATCGTGTGGTCCGTCTTGCCGGCGTGGTAGACCATGTGGCGGTTGTTGCCACCACCGGTGACGCCGATATCCGTCATCAGCGCCTCGCCCGGCCCGTTCACCACGCAGCCGATGATGGAAAGCGTCAGCGGCGTCTCGATATGCGCCAGCCGCTCCTCCAGCGTTTCCACCGTCTTGATGACGTTGAAGCCCTGCCGGGCGCAGGAGGGGCAGGAGATGATCTTCACGCCCCGGTGGCGGATGCCCAGGGACTTCAGGATATCCCAGCCCACATGCACCTCCTCCTCCGGCTCAGCGGAGAGGGAGACGCGCAGGGTGTCGCCGATGCCGGCCCAGAGCAGCGAGCCCAGGCCGATGGAGGACTTCACCGTGCCCGTGCGCTTGCCGCCCGCCTCGGTGATGCCGATGTGCAGCGGGTGGTCGCAGGCCTCGGCAAGCTGCTGATAGGCCGCCACGGCCAGGAAGACGTCGGATGCCTTCACGCTGATCTTGAACTCGTCGAAGCCGTTCTGCAGCAGGTGGTCGGCATGCCAGAGGGCGCTTTCCACCAGGGCTTCCGGGTTCGGCTCCCCATATTTCTCCAGCAGGTGGCGCTCCAGGCTGCCGGCATTGACGCCGATGCGGATGGAGCAGCCATGGTCCCGCGCGGCCTTGATGACTTCCTTCACCCGCTCCGGCGAGCCGATATTGCCCGGGTTGATCCGCAGGCAGGCCGCGCCGGCCTGGGCGGCCTCGATGGCGCGCTTGTAGTGGAAGTGTATGTCGGCCACGACCGGCACGTTCACCTCGTGCACGATCTCCTTCAGGGCTGCGGTGGAAGCTTCATCGGGGCAGGAGACGCGGACAATGTCCACGCCTGCCAGTTCCGCCCGGCGGATCTGCGCGATGGTCGCCGCGGCATCCTCGGTCGGCGTATTGGTCATGGTCTGGACGGAGATTGGCGCATCGCCGCCGACCAGCACCTTGCCCACCCGGATCTGACGGGACTTGCGGCGCAGGATCTGCTGATACGGACGATAGGACAAGGCGGCCTCCCGCTAAGGGTCTGCGCGGGATATGGCAGCACCCAGGCCAGAGGCCAAGCCACCATTGCGGCAGGCAGCCGCGCGTAGCCGGCGCGGCGCCGCACTTCGGCAGGTGGCTAGCGGGTCGGCGCCTGCCCTGGGGCAGCTTCGCGCAGCCTGGCCGGGTCCAGCAGGATGTCGCGCTTCACGCCTACCAGGCCGTTCAGGGCCTGGGAGGCATGGCCATCCACCTCGACCGTCAGCCCTTCCGCCCGCCCGGTGGTCAGCACCAGGCCGCCGCCTTCCGGAACCTCATAGGTCTCGCGCGGCTGCAGGATGCGGCTGAGCACGACGGTGCCGTTGCGGGTATCACGAATCTGCACCCAGGCTTCCTGGGTGGCGCGCAGCACGATGCGGTTGGCCGGCGCCGGCGGCTCGGCCGGCGCGGCGGCCACGGGCGGCGGCGTGGGGGCAGCAGGCGCCGCGCCGGGCGCGGGCCCGGCCGGGGCACCGGCCTGTGGAGCCGGGGCGCCCGGGGGCGGCGCCACAGGCGCCGGGCCGCCCGCCGGGAGTGAGGCGGGAGGGTTGGTCCGCGGCGTAGCGGTATTGGCCGGCGGGGTGCCGGCGGGCTGGGACTGGCCGGCGCTGTCCGGCAGGTTCACGCCCGGCAGCGGCGGCGCCCCGGCGTCCCGCGCGGATTGCTCCAGGCGCGGCGGCAGCGCCGGCACGTCATCCACCACGCGGGTGGAGGAGCCGCTCCAGTAATACCAGCCGGCATAGCCCGCGATGGCCAGCACCGCGCCCACCATGATGATGGCGCCGGCCGGCACGCCCCGGTCCGGCACCGGCTCGGGGAAGACGAGGTCCTTGGGCACGGTCGCCATGCCGGCGCCCTCGCGGAAGCGGCGGACCATGTCCGGCGCATCGAGGCCCAGCATGGTGGCGTAGCTGCGCACGAAGCCGGTGGCATAGGCAACGCCCGGCAGGTCCCGCACCCGCCCTTCCTCCAGCGCCGCCAGATATCGCCGGTTGATGCGGAGCTGCTCCGCCATCTCCTCCAGGCTGACGCCGAGGGACAGGCGCGCGTCGCGCAGCTCCTCCCCCACCCGCACCGCTTCGGCGCTGGTTTCGGGGCGTGGCTGGCGCTTCATGTCATAGGGCACGGGGCGGGGCACCTATCGCGCCGCGCGGGATGCGGCGCACCGGATTGCGGTGGCGGCCGCTCCCTGCTCTCTCGGCCGTCGGAAGAAGGCTCGTGGCGCCCTGCCCTCAATGCGGGCAGCGGCGCCACGGCTGTTTATCAAGCGCCAGCGCGGCGCGCGGTCAATGCGGCGGAAGCCTGTGCCAGCAGCTCGGCAATAATTTCGGCCGCCGGCTGCTCCTTGGTGACCATGCCGACGCTCTGGCCCGCCATCAGGGAACCATTCTCGACATCGCCGTCCACCACGGCACGGCGCAGGGCGCCGGCCCAGAAGTGCTCGATCTCGAGCTGCCCGGCATCCTTGGCCACCTCGCCCGCCTTGAAGCGGCGCAGGACCTCGGCCTGGTGCTCCAGGAAGCGCTTGGTGCCCTCGTTCTGCAAGGCACGCACCGGGATCACCGGGAAGCTCTCGTCCAGCTGCACCGTCGGCAGGGCGTCGCGCGCCGCGCCGCGGATAAAGGCGCGCTTGAAGTTCGGATGCGCGACGCATTCGGTGGCGCAGACGAAGCGGGTGCCGATCTGCACGCCCGCCGCACCCATCTCCAGGTAGGAGAGGATGGCCTCGCCACGGCCGATGCCGCCGGCCACATAGACCGGCACGTCACGGATATGCGGCAGGATCTCCTGTGCCAGCACTGTCAGGCTGACCGGGCCGATATGCCCGCCGGCCTCGGAGCCCTCGATCACCAGCGCATCGGCGCCGGAGCGCACCAGTTTCTTGGCCAGCGCCAGCGCGGGCGCGAAGCAGATGACCTTGGCGCCGCCGTCCTTGGCCGCCTTGATGGCGGGCCCGGGCGGGATACCGCCGGCGAAGACGATGTGGCCGACCCTGGCATTCAGGCAGACCTGCACCAGTTCCATCAGGTTCGGGTGCATGGTGATCAGGTTGACGCCGAAGGGCTTGTCCGTCAGCGCTTGGGTGGCGGCGATTTCCTCCGCCAGCCGGTCCGGCATCATGGCGCCGCAGGCGATGACGCCGAAGGCGCCGGCATTGGACAGGGCGGCGACCAGGTTGCGCTCGCTCACCCAGCTCATCGCCCCGCCCAGGACGGCGTAGCGCGTGCCGAGGAAGGCGGCGCCACGCTGCATCAGCGTGTCCATGGCAGGGTCCAGGGTCATGGGGGCGAGCACATCCATCGGCCTCAGCCCTCCGCGTCCAGACCGTAGGCGGTGTGCAGGGCGCGCACCGCCAGCTCGGTATATTCCAGGCCCACCAGCACGCTGGTCTTGATCTCGGAGGTCGAGATGACCTGGATGTTGATGCCCTTCTCGCTCAGCGCCTTGAACATGGTCGCGGCCACGCCGGCATGCGAGCGCATGCCGATGCCGACGATGGAGATCTTGGCGACCTCCGGGTCGGTGATCATCGACTCGAACTGGATGACCGGGTGGGCCTTCTCCAGCACTTCCTTAGCGCGCGGCAGGTCGGTCTTGCCGACCGTGAAGGTCATGTCCGTGGTGCCGTCGGCGCCCAGGTTCTGGACGATCATGTCCACGTTCACATTGGCTTCCGACAGCGGCACGAAGACCTGCGCGGCGATGCCGGGCCTGTCCGGCACCCGCCGCAGCGTCACCTTGGCCTCGTCGCGGGAATAGGCGACGCCCGTCACCAGCGGCTGTTCCACGATCTCATCCTCATCAACGACCATCGAGCCCGGCTTGTCCTCGAAGGAGGACAGGACCTGCACCCGCACCCGCTGCTTCATGGCCAGTTCGACCGAGCGGGTCTGCAACACCTTGGCGCCGACCGAGGCCAGCTCCAGCATTTCTTCGTAAGCCACCGCCTGCAGCTTGCGTGCCTTGGGCACGATGCGCGGGTCAGTGGTATAGACGCCGTCGACATCCGTATAGATGTCGCAACGATCCGCCTTCACGGCGGCGGCGATGGCAACGGCCGAGAGGTCCGAGCCGCCCCGGCCGAGGGTGGTCACGCGGTTGTCCGGGCCGATGCCCTGGAAGCCCGCCACCACCGGCACCTGGCCGGTCTTCATGCGCTCGATCAGCAGGGTGCCGTCGATCTCCTCGACGCGCGCTTTGCCATGCGCGTTGTCGGTCTTGATCGGGATCTGCCAGCCCTGCCAGGAGCGCGCATCGACGCCGATGGTCTGCAGCGCGATGGCCAGCAGACCGATCGTCACCTGCTCGCCGGTCGCGACCACGGTGTCGTATTCGCGGGCATCGTGCAGCGGCGACAGCTCGGTGCACCATTTCACCAGCTGGTTGGTGGTGCCGGACATGGCGGAAACCACCACGGCCACCTCGTTGCCCGCATCGACTTCCCGTTTCACGCGGTTGGCGACGTTGCGGATACGGTCCAGATCGGCGACGGAAGTGCCGCCGAACTTCATCACGATACGTGCCATGCGCTTTGAAGGATCGGTCCGAGAATGAAACGGATACCCGCCACGGTTGCGGCGGGCGAAGGGGTGCGACAGATAACGGGCAGCGCGCTGCGCCGCAACCAGGGATGAAGGCCACCATGACCAGCACCGCCACTCCGGGCGAGATCGCCAAGTTCGACGCCCTGGCCGCCGAGTGGTGGGACCCGAACGGCCCCATGGCCCCGCTGCATGCCATGAACCCGCTGCGCTGCGGCTGGATCGCCCGGCATCTGGCGCGGGGCGGCGACCCGGCGCGCCTGGGCGGCCTGTCGCTGCTGGACGTGGGTTGCGGCGCCGGCCTCGCCTCGGAAGGCATGGCGAAGCTGGGGGCGAAGGTCACAGGCCTGGATGCCGCCCCCGCCGCGCTGGCCGTGGCCCGCACCCATGCCGCCGAGAGCGGGCTGGAGATCGACTACCGTGAGGGAATGCCGGAGGACCTGATCGCCGGCGGCAGCCGGTTCGATGCCGTGATGGCGCTGGAGGTGATCGAGCACGTGGCCGACCGCGCCGCCTTCCTCGATGCCCTGGCGGCGCTGGTGAAGCCGGGCGGGATGGTCTTCCTTTCCACCCTCAACCGCACGGCGCGGTCCTTCCTCTTCGCCAAGCTGGGCGCGGAATACCTGCTGCGGCTGCTGCCGCGCGGCACGCATGACTGGAAGATGTTCGTCACCCCCGCCGAACTCGGCGCCGAGGCGCGCCGGGCGGGGCTGCGGGTCACCGCCATCAGCGGCATGACGCCCGGTGGGCCGAGGCAGGGCTGGCGCGCCACGCCGGACGTGGCGGTCAACTACATCGTGGCGCTGACCAAGGACTGAGGCTGGGCGGTTAGCTGTCCGCCATCACCCGTCCGCCCTGGGCACCCAGGGCAGGCGAGCGATGTCGATGCCCTCTTCCTGCAGGGCCTCAGCATCGGCGTCGCTGGCCTCGCCATAGATGCCGCGGAATTCGGTTTCGCCTCGGTGCATCTTGCGAGCCTCGTCGGCGAAGCCGGAGCCGACATAGTCGCAGTTCTTCTCCACCTCGGCCCGCATGCGCTGCAACAGCGCCACCATCTGGGCCGGAATCGGCCCGGCGGCGGCCTGCTGCTGCGGGCCGGGCGGGGGCTGCGGCGCGGGTGCCGGCACGGCTTCCACCGGCTCGGCCGCCTTGGTGCGGCCCTTCTTCGGGATCGCCGGCGCCATCAGCGCGCGGGACACCTTGCCGCTGCCGCAGACCGGGCATTCCACCAGCTCCGCCGCGGCCAGCTTCTCGAACGCGGCGCTGTCCTTGTACCAGCCGTCGAACTCATGCGCCTGGTCGCAGCGCAACTGGTAGTGGATCATCAGGCAGCCTGCAGAAGAGGGTCCAGCTTGCCGGACCGGTCCAGCGCGAAAAGGTCGTCGCAGCCACCCACCGCCTGATCGTTGATGAAGATCTGCGGCACCGTGGTGCGACCGCCCGAGCGGCGGATGGCATCCTCACGCTCGGACGAGCCGTGCGGGGAATCGTATTCGGTGAACTGCACGCCCTTGCGGCTCAGCAGCGTCTTGGCGCGCGAGCAGTAGGGGCAGAACGGAGTGGTGTAAATTTCGACCTTGGCCATGCGCTCACACATCGTTGTCTGGCGCGCTGCGGTCAAGAGGATTGCGGAGGGATGACGCTTCCGCGCCATCCGCCAGCGCCGGGTCCGGCACCCGCGCCGCCGCCAGCACATCCACCCGCGCGGCGCCCGCCGCCAGCAGCAGCCGCGCGCAGGCCGTCACGGTGGCGCCCGAGGTCAGCACGTCATCCACCAGCACCAGCCGCCTGCCCCGCACCCGCGCCGCCGCGCGGCGGGAGAGCGTGAAGGCATCCTCCAGGATCGCCGCCCGCTCCGCCGCGCCGAAGCCCACCAGCGCGGGCGTGGCATGGCGGCGGCGCAGCAGGTCCGGCACCCAGGGAACGCCGGAAAGGCGGGACAGCCGCCCCGCCAGCAGCGCCGCTTGGTTGTAGCGCCGCTTCAGCAGCCGCCAGCGGTGCAGCGGCACCGGCAGCAGCAGGTCGGCCTCGGCCAGCAGGGCGCGGCCGGCATGGGCCATCTGCCGGGCGATCGGCCCGGCCAGCTCGGTGCGGTCGCCGTATTTCAATGGCAGCAGCAGGCGGCGGGAGCCGGCGTCGTAGAGATAGGCGGCACGCGCCTGCCGGTATTCCGGTGCGCGCCGCAGGCAGCCCGCGCAATGCAGCGGCCCGCCGCCCGGCGGCGGCTGCCCCTGGCCACTATGGATGAAAGGCACGCCGCAGCGGTGGCAGAGCGGGGCGCCAATCAGCGTCACCTGTCCGAAGCAGGTCGCGCAAAGCGTTCCATTCGTGGGCACAAGGCCGGAGCAGCAAAGGCAACGGGGCGGCAGCAGCGTGTCCAGCACCGCCCCGCCCATCCATCGCAGCCCGCGCGTCACGACCTGTGCATCCATGGCCACCTGAATATCACGAATCCGTGAAACTGACGAAGCCCTTGCAGCCATGCCACCCTCCGGCGCATCAGCGCCGCATGAGCGATACGATGCAGGTATTCGACCGCACGCTGGTGCGGCGGCGGCGGGAAAAGGCGGCGGCCGGTATTGGCGCCGTGGCCCCCATCCTGGACGCGGCGGCCGAGCGGCTGCTGGACCGGCTGGACGACACCACCCGCAGCTTCACCCGGGCGCTGGAGATCGGTGGCCGTGGCAGCGTCGCGCCGGCGCTGAAGGCACGCGGCATTCCCTTCGTGGTCTCAGCCGACCTGGCGCCTGGCATGGCGCGCGGTGCTGGCGGCCTGCCGGTGGCGGCGGATGAGGAATGGCTGCCCTTCGCCGCCGGCAGCTTCGACCTGATCGTGGCCAGCCTGTCCCTGCACTGGGTCAACGACCTGCCCGGGGCCCTGGTGCAGATCCGCCGCGCCCTGGCGCCCGACGGCCTCTTCCTGGCCAGCCTGCCGGCGCTGGGCACCCTGCAGCCCCTGCGGGAAGCCCTGGGCGCCGCCGAATCCGAGCTGCGTGGCGGCATCAGCCCGCGCATCTCGCCCTTCCCCGAATTGCAGGACGGTGCCTCCCTGCTGCAGCGCGCCGGCTTCGCGCTGCCGGTGGCGGACCGCGAGCGGCTGTCCCTGCATTACCGCACCCCGCTGGCGCTGCTGCGGGACCTGCGTGCTGCTGGCGAAGGCAATGCCACCCTGGCCCGCGATTCCCGCATCCCGCCCCGGGACCTGTTCCCCCTGGCGCTGTCCCGCCTGCCGGTGACGGAGGAAGGCCTGCCGGTGATGCTGGAGATGCTGGTGCTGACGGGCTGGTCCCCTTCCCCCACCCAGCAGCAGCCGGCGCGCCCCGGCAGCGCCAATGCCCGGCTGGCCGATGCCCTGGGCACGGTCGAGCACAAGGCAGGCGAGCGCGGCCGGCCTCACTGATCGTTTCGCAGGCCAGCCATCGCCTGCAAAACCTTGCAACCCGCGGGCACGCCGCGCATCTTCCGCCATTATGGAACAAACGGCTTCTGAGTCCCGCCGCATCGTGCTGCATGCGCCGGAAGATTTCGTCGGCATGCGCCGCGCCGGGCAGCTCGCGGCCGCCACGCTGGACATGATCACGCCGCACGTGCGTCCAGGCGTGACGACGGGTGCGCTGGACAAGCTCATCCTTGACTTCATCGAGGCGAATGGCGCGGTTTCGGCCACCGTCGGCTACCGCGGCTATCAGCACGCCTCCTGCATCTCCATCAACCATGTGGTCTGCCACGGCATTCCGGGCACCAAGGTGCTGATGGACGGGGATATCCTGAACATCGACGTCACGGTCATCCTGGATGGCTGGTACGGCGACACCAGCCGCATGTACGTGGCCGGCAACGCCAATACCAAGGCCAAGCTGCTGATGGACGTGACCTATGAAAGCCTGATGCGCGGCATCAAGGCGGTGCGCCCCGGTGCCCGCCTGGGCGATATCGGCCACGCCATCCAGAGCTACGTGGAGAAGCAGCGCTTCTCGGTGGTGCGGGACTTCTGCGGCCATGGCATCGGCCGCACCTTCCATGCCGCGCCCAACGTGCTGCATTTCGGCCGCCCCGGCGAAGGCCCGGTGCTGAAGCCCGGCATGTTCTTCACCATCGAGCCCATGGTGAATGTCGGCCGCCCCGAGGTGAAGGTGCTGGACGATGGCTGGACCGCCGTGACGCGCGACCGCAGCCTTTCGGCGCAGTTCGAGCACATGATCGGCGTCACCGAGGACGGCTGCGAGGTCTTCACCTATTCCCCGGCCGGGCTGCACAAGCCGCCCTACTAAGCCCCTGGACTTGCTCCCCGGTTCCGCTGAAGCTGGCGGCAACCGAGGGAGGCCGGATGCGCAAGCAGCGCGGCATGGCGGAAGTGGGGTTTGGCCTCCTTCCGCCGGATGATATGCCGGGAAGCGTGGCCGCCCCCGTCGCGGCCTCGGCCGAGGGCCATCGCGCCCGGATGCGCGGCAAGCTGCTGGCCGCCGGCGGCGAGGCCCTGCTGGACCATGAGCTGCTGGAGATGCAGCTCTTCCTCGCCCTGCCCCGCCGCGACACCAAGCCCATCGCCCGCGCGCTGCTGGCCCGCTTCGGCAGCTTCGGCAATGCCATCTCCGCCCCCGTGGAGGCGCTGCGGCAGGTGGAAGGCATGGGCGATGCCGCCATCGCCGCGCTGAAGACCGTGCAGGCCGCCGCCCTGCGGCTGATGCGGGAGGAGGTGCTGGACCGCCCCCTGCTGAACAACTGGGACCGGCTGCTGGGCTACCTCAACGCCGTGCTGGCGCGGGAGCAGGTCGAGCAGTTCCGCATCCTCTTCCTCGATTCCCGGAACAGGCTGATCGCCGATGAGGCGCAGGCGCGCGGCACGGTGAACCACACGCCGGTCTACCCGCGCGAGGTCGTGAAGCGCTGCCTGGAGTTGCAGGCCACGGCACTGATCCTGGTGCACAACCATCCCAGCGGCGACCCCACCCCCAGCGGCGCGGATATTGAAATGACAGCCGAGATCAAGCAGGGCGCCGCCACCTTGGGCATCGTGGTGCATGACCATCTGATCATCGGCAATGGCCGGCACCTTTCCTTCCGGCGTGAAGGGCTGCTTTAAGCCAGCGCAAGCCGCATGGTCCTCCGGATGCCCCGAAGCAAGTTCCCGCACCTGTCCCATCTGCATCTGCGCCGTGGCGCCGTCGCCCTGCGTGGCTGGGTGCGGCAGACGGAGATGGGCCTCATCCTCATGGCGGTGGTGGTGGGGGCGGTGTCGGGCCTGCTCGCCGTCGCCATCGGCGCCGTCGCGCAAGGCGCGCATGTCCTGTTCTTCGGGCCGGAGGCGACGCATGGGCTGTCCGCGCTGCGGGAAGCCTCGCCCTGGGCGCTGCTGCTGCTGCCGGCCCTGGGCGGGCTGCTGCTGGGCGGGCTGAACCGGCTGCTGGCCCGCTACCGGCCCCGCAGCCCTGTCGACCCCATCGAGGCCAATGCGCTGCACGGCGGCCGCCTGTCCCTGAACGACGGCGTCGTGGTGGTGGCGCAGAACCTGGTCTCCAACGGCTTCGGCGCCTCCGTGGGGCTGGAGGCGGGCTATACCCAGATCGCCGGCGGCGTGGCCTCCCGCCTCGGGCGGCTCTTCGGGCTGCGGCGCGGCGACCTGCGGGTGCTGGTGGGCTGCGGCGCCGCCGGCGCCATCGCCGCCGCCTTCGACGCGCCGCTGACCGGCACCTTCTATGCCTTCGAGCTGGTGGTGGGCGTCTATTCCATCGTCACCCTGGCACCCGTGGTCACCAGTGCCGTGGTCGCCGTGCTGCTGGCCCGGCTGATCCGCGGAGAGAATGCCATGTTGGCCGTGGGCGGCGGCGTCGCCCCGGATGTGGAAGGCTATGGCCTGGCACTGCTGCTCGGCCTGCTGTGCGGCCTGGCCGGCATCGCCCTGATGCGCGGCGTGACGCTGACGGAGCAATGGCTGCGCCAGGGCATTCCCTGGCCCAACCTGCGGCCGGCGGTGGGCGGGCTGGTGGTGGGGGCGCTGGCGCTGATCACCCCCGGGGTGCTCTCAGCCGGGCATGGCTCGCTGCACAAGCTCTTCCTGACCGAAAGCACGCTGGGCGCCGTGGCGCTGCTGCTGGTGCTGAAGGCGGTGGCCTCGGCCGTTTCCATCGGCTCGGGCTTCCGTGGCGGCCTGTTCTTCGCCTCGCTGCTGCTGGGGGCGCTGCTGGGGCAGTGCTTTGCGGCCGTGTTGGCCATCCTGATGCCGCCGGGGGTGGATGCGGTCTTCCTGATCACGGTGGGCACCAGCGCCTTCGGGGCCGCAGTGATCGGCGCGCCCCTGGCCATGACCTTCCTGGCGCTGGAGATGACCGGCAATTTCGGCCTGACCGGCGCGGTGCTGGTGGCGGTGATCGCCGCCTCCGTCACGGTGCGGCGGCTCTTCGGCTATTCCTTCGCCACCTGGCGCTTCCATCTGCGTGGCGAGACCATCCGCAGCGCCCGCGACATCGGCTGGCTGCGCGACCTGACGGTGGGCAAGCTGATGCGGCGGAACGTGCGCACGGTGAAGACGGATACCCGCCTTTCCTCCTTCCGCCGCGACTTCCCGCTGGGCGCCGAAAGCCGGGTGGTGGCGGTGGATGAGGCCGACCGTTATGCCGGCATCATCTCGGTCGCCGACGCGCATGCCGAGACATCGGACGAGCTGGAGACCATCGCGCCGCTGCTGCAGCACCCCAAGACGCCGCTGCTGCCGGCCATGAACGCCAAGGAGGCCATGGCCGTCTTCGATGCCACGGAAAGTGAGGCGCTGGCGGTGGTGGACAGCGCCGACCATTGCAACGTCATCGGGCTGCTGACCCAGGCCCATCTGCTGCGCCGCTATGGTGAGGAACTGGAAAAGCGCCGTACCGAGGAACTGGGCAGCGCCTGAGCATCCTCACGCCGCCGTCTGCGGGCCCACCAGCGGCTTGTAGGGGAGCTGCGCCACCCGCCCGGGATGGATGGTGACGTTCTTCCAGACGCCTTCCTGGGTATAGGGGTCCTGGGCCAGCCAGGCGCGCACCGCGGCTTCGTCCGGCAGGTCCAGCACCACCACGGAGCCGACCATGTTGCCGTCCGGTCGGTCCAGCAGAGCGATGCCGGCCAGCAGCTCGCCCCGCCGGGCGCAGGGCTCGACACGCTCCATGTGGCGGGGGCGCGCGGTGGAGCGGCGCTGCAGCGCACCGGCATCCATGCCGTCATGGGCGATGACCACGAAGACCATTCTGTCCTCCGCTTTGCCGGGGCTGTTCCAGGCACCCAGCATGGCACGGGAGGCAGGCCATCGGGGCAACACTTCCGCGCGCCCGATGGCCTTGTGCCTTCAGGGCAGGACCGGCGGCACCCCGGCTTCCTTCAGGGCCTTGGCCTGGCGGTTGGCCACGGTGACCTGGTCGTAGCCCTCGATCAGCTCGTTGAACATGCGGTGCCAGTTCAGCTTGGCGCCGAGGCGCATGAAGGCGCTGCCGAGGCCCACAGCGCTGCGGTCCACCAGCACGAATTCCCGCGGTGGCCGCACGCCGCCGGTGCGCTTCAGCCCGGCATGCACCTCGGCCGCCACCTTGCGGCCGAAATCCGGGTCGCCATCCTGCTGGATGGGCCGCACCCGGTCGTCCAGCAGCGGCTCGTGCAGGAAGCGGGCCCACATGTCGAGCACCTCCATCTTCTCCCGCGTCAGATTGGTGAAGCCCCAGTCGCGGTAGGCCTGCTCGGCCTTGTCCTTGTCGCCGTCGCGCATCGCCTCGTAGAGGCGGATGACGCCCGTCAGGAACTGCGGCGGAAAGACGCGGATGGTGCCGAAGTCGAGCAGGTTGATGCCGGCGGGCTCGCTCTCCGTCGGCTGCCGCACCTGGTAGTTGCCCAGGTGCGGGTCCCCATGGATGACGCCGAAGTGGTAGAAGGGCACGTACCAGGCGTGGAACAGCGCGCGGGCATAGGCATTGCGCTCCTCCAGCGACGGGTTCTCGGCCAGCCGGTCCAGGATCGGGCGGCCTTCCAGCCAGGACATGGTCAGCAGCCGTTTGGAGCAGTAGCCTTCCACCGGCGTCGGTGTCCGGACATCGGGCACATCGGCCAGCATGCGGTTGTAGAGCCGCATCTGCGCCGCCTCGCGCTCGTAATCCAGCTCCTCCCGCAGGCGGTCGCTGAGTTCCAGATAGACATCGTCGTGCTGGATGGCGTCGTCCATGCGGGCGAAAATGCCCATGGCGAGCTTGAGCTGGCGGAGGTCGGCCTCCACCACGCTGGTCATGTCCGGGTATTGCAGCTTGCAGGCCACCAGCCGGCCATCCGGCAGCGTGGCGCGATGCACCTGCCCCAGGCTGGCTGCCGCGGCGGCTTCCTGGCCGAAGGAGGCGAACTTGGACTGCCAGTCCGGCCCCAGCTCCGAGACCATCCGGCGGCGCACGAAGTTCCAGCCCATCGGCGGCGCATTGGCCTGCAGCGAGGCCAGTTCCTGCTGGTATTCCGGCGGCAGCGCATTGGGCACGGTGGACAGGAACTGCGCCACCTTCATCAGCGGCCCCTTCAGCCCGCCCAGCAGCGCCTTCAGGTCATTGGCATGCACGGCCTTGTCGGTCTTGATGCCAAGGTAGCGCGCGCCGGCCATGCGGGCGGCGATGCCGCCCACGGCGCCGGAGGTGCGGGCCATGCGCCGCACCTCGCCAAAGAGGGTGCGGCCCTCGCGGTCGTCGTCAGCCATCGGCCCGCTCAAGCTCGTCGATGAATCCGGAGATCACGTTCAGTCCCTTGTGCCAGAAGGCGGGGTCGGCGGCGTTGAGGCCGAAGGGCGCCAGCAGCTCCTTGTGCCGCAGGGTGCCGCCGGCCTTGAGCAGGTCGAGGTACTTGTTCTGGAAATCGGGCACGCTGCCCTCCTGGAACACGCCATAGAGGGCGTTCACCAGGCAATCCCCGAAGGCATAGGCATAAACGTAGAAGGGCGAGTGGATGAAGTGCGGGATATAGGCCCAGTAGATCTCGTAATCCGGCGTGAACTCGAAGGCCGGGCCCAGGCTCTCCACCTGCACCTGCATCCAGAGCGCGCCGATCTCCTCGCGCGACAGCTCGCCATTGCGGCGGGCATCGTGCAGCAGCGTCTCGAACCGGTAGAAGGCGATCTGCCGCACCACCGTGTTCAGCATGTCCTCCACCTTGCCGGCCAGCAGGGCGCGGCGCCGCTTCGGGTCCTTTTCGGCATCGAGCACGGCGCGGAAGGTCAGCATCTCCCCGAACACGCTGGCGGTCTCAGCCAGGGTCAGCGGCGTGCCGGACATCAGGTAGCCCTGGTCCGCCGCCAGCACCTGGTGCACGCCATGGCCCAGCTCATGCGCCAGGGTCATCACGTCGCGCGACTTGCCGTGGTAGTTCAGCAGCAGATAGGGGTGGACGCTGGGCACCGTCGGATGCGCAAAGGCGCCGGAGGCCTTGCCCGGCCGCAGCGCGGCATCGATCCAGGGCGCGTCGAAGAAGCGCTGGCCGATTTTGCCCAGTTCCGGGCTGAAGCCGTTATAGGCGGCCAGCACGCGGTCCCGCGCGGCATCCCAGGGGATGTCGCTGTCATCCTCGTCCGGCAGCGGCGCGTTGCGATCCCAGTGCTGCAGCTTGGGCAGGCCCAGCCACTTGGCCTTCATGGCGTAGTAGCGGTGCGACAGCGCCGGGTAGCTGGCCACCACGGCCGAGACCAGCGCGTCCACCACCTCGTCCTCGACCATGTTGGCGCGGTTGCGGCTGCTGCCGGGGCGCGGATACTGCCGCCAGCCGTCGATGATCTCCTTGTCCTTGGCCAAGGTGTTCGTGATCAGCGTGAAGAGCCGCGCCTTGTCCCCGAAGGCCGCCGAGACGCCCTTGGCCGCCGCCGCGCGCACCGCGCGGTTGCGGTCGGAGAGCTTGTTGAGGGCGCCGGAGACGTTCAGCGCCTCCTCCCCCACCTTCACCTCCATGCCGGCGATGGTCTCGTCGAAGAGGCGGTTCCAGGCGGAGCGGCCGGTCACCTCCTTCTCGTGCAGCAGCTTCTCCACCTCGTCCGAAAGCTGGTGCGGGCGGAAGACGCGCAGGTCGCGCAGGAAGGGGCGGTAGTGGGCCAGTGCCTTGCTCTGGCCGAGCTTGGCCTCCAGCGCCGCGTCCTCCAGCTTGTTCAGCTCCAGCGTGAAGAAGAGCAGATGGGCGGAGATGGCCGTCACCCGCTCCTGCATCGTCTGGTAGAAGCGGCCGTTCTCCGGGTCCTGCGCATCGCCGGAGAAGACGAGCTGGGCGAAGGACATCACCCGGCCCAGCACTTCCTCGATCCGCTCATAGGCAGCGATGGCCTCGGCCAGCACGTCGCCCTTCAGGCCGGCCAGCTTGCCGGCATAGGCCTTGGCAAAATCCTGGGCATCGGCATCGGCCTGGCGGAGGTCAGCTTCTAGCTTCGGGTCGCCCGCGCCCCCGTAGAGGTCGGACAGATCCCAGACCGGCAGGGTCCCCTCCCCCCCTTCGCCCTGGGGACGGGAAGCGGAATCGAAGGTGGGGTGACGGAGTGTGGGGAGCTGCACGGGACGCCTTGTGGTTGTGGGTTCTCGTCTTACCGATATAAGCCCATCGACGGGCAGGCCAAGCGTCCGCCGGCGCATGACGGCCACGGGAGGGGAACAACATGGCGTCGGAAGAGAACTGGAACAGCCTACCGGGCATGATGCTGGGCCTGGCGCGCCGCTGGCCGGAGCGGCCGATGCTGCGCTACTGGCGCGGTGGCGCCTGGCGCGGAATGAGCTGGGCGGAATATGCCATGGCCGTCGCCGCCGCTGCCGCCGGGCTGCGCCAGCGTGGCGTTAGCCCCGGGGACCGGGTGCTGATCGTCTCGGAGAACCGGCCGGAATTCATCATCGCCGATACCGCCATCATGGCCATCGGCGCCGTCTCGGTGCCCACCTACACCACCAACACGGTGGCGGACCACGCGCATATCCTGCGCGACTCCGGTGCCCGGGCCGCCATCGTCTCCACCCCGAAGCTGGCCGGCGCGGTGGCGGAGGCCGCCGGGCTGGGCGGGCTGGACCTGCTGGTGACCATGGACCAGCCGGATGGCGCCGATGCCGGCGACACCGTCTCCTGGACCGAGCTGGTCGCGACACCGCCGGACCTCGCCATGCTGGTGGCGGAGGTGGAGCATATCCCGCCCGGGCGGCTGGCCTGCCTGATCTATACCTCCGGCACCGGCGGCGCGCCCAAGGGCGTGATGCTGCCGCATCGGGCCATGCTGGCCAACCGGCATGGCGTGACGGATTTCATCCGCAAGCTGAACCTGCCGCAGGACGCCTGCTACCTCTCCTTCCTGCCGCTCTCCCATGCCTATGAGCATACGGTGGGCAATTTCCTGCTGCCCTCCTTCGGCATCGAGGTGGTCTACAGCCGCGGCGCCGAGAAGCTGTCGGCCGAATTGCAGCAGATCCGCCCCGCCGTGGTCACCGCCGTGCCCCGGCTGTTCGAGGTGCTGCGGGCGCGCATCCTGGCCGGGCTGGACAAGGAAAGCAGCCTCACCCGCCGCTTCTTCGAGGCCACGCTGCGCCTCGGCCTGCGCAAGATGGACGGACAGGAACTGAACCCCTGGGAGCGGGTGCAGGACGCGGTGCTGGACCGGCTGGTGCGCAAGAAGATGCGCGACCGCTTCGGCGGCCGGCTCGCGGCACTGGTCTCCGGCGGGGCGCGGCTGGACCCGGAGCTTTCCGGCTTCTTCCTGGCACTGGGGCTGCCGGTGATCCAGGGCTACGGCCAGACCGAGGCCGGGCCGGTGATCAGCGTCAACCTGCCCTGGGACAACCGCCGCCATACGGTTGGCAAGGTGCTGGACGGCGTCGAGGCCCGTATTGCCCCCGACGGCGAGGTGCTGGTGCGCGGCGCCCTGGTCATGGACGGCTACTGGAACAACCCGGCCGCCACCGCTGCCGCGCTGCAGGACCTGCATGACGGCGGCGCCCCCTGGCTGCATACCGGCGATGTGGGCGAGATCACCCAGGGCTACCTCCGCATCACCGACCGCAAGCGGGACATCATCAAGACCCTGGGCGGCGACATGGTCAGCCCGGCGCGGATCGAGGGCATGCTGATGGCCGAGCCCGAGATCGCCCAGGCCGTGGTGGCCGGCGATGGCCGCGCGGGCCTGGCGGCGCTGCTGGTGCCGGCGGAGGGGAAGGAAGCCAATCTCTCCAAGGCCGTGGCGCGCGTGAACAGCAGGCTCTCCAGCATCGAGCGCATCCGCTACACCCTGTCGCTGCCCCCCTTCACCGTGGAGGACGGCACCATGACGCCCACCATGAAGATCAAGCGTCGGGCGGTGCTGGAAGCGCATGCGGCGGCGCTGGACCGCCTCTATGGCTGAGCGGCCCGCACGCGCAATATTGTTCTGATAACGAACCGTTAGGCGCTAGGCTCCGGCTTCCCAGAAGGGTGCCGAAAGGATGCCGCCATGCCAAGCGCCGGAACCATCTTCCGCCTCTGGTTCGACGATGTCTGGAACCAGGGGAAGGCCGAGCAAATCAGCCAGTATCTGTCGCGGGACGTGGTAATGCATGCCCTCGACATGAACGGCGCGGATGTGCGCGGCCCCGAGGGCTTTCAGGCCTTCTTCAGGCATCTTCTCGAGAATTTCTCCGGCATCCACTTCACCGTGCATGAGGTGGTGGAGGAGGGAGACATGGCCGCCGGGCGCTGGACGGTGCGGCTGACCCATAGCGGCGATGGCTTCGGCATTCCCGCCACCGGCGAGACCGTGAGCATCAGCGGCATGTCGATGATCCGCGTCGCCAATGGGCAGGTCGTGGAGGCCTGGGACGAATGGGACCGGCTGCGGCTGGCCACCGCCTGCCGGATGCTGGCGCCGGTCTGAGGAGATCCGGCCGCGCCACCAGAGGGCGGCGCGGCCGGGGGTCTCACATGCCCAGGGCGCGGCGGTAGAGGTCGAGCAGGGTTTCCTGCTCCTCCACCTCGGCGGGCTCCTGCTTCCGCAGGCGGATGATCTGGCGGATCACCTTCACCTCGAAGCCGGCGGACTTCGCCTCGGCGAAGATATCCTTGATGTCGTCGGCCAGCGCCTTGCGCTCTTCCTCCAGCCGCTCCACGCGCTCGATGATCGAGCGCAGGCGGTCTGCGGCGATGCCCCCGACTTCGGACTCGGGGTCAGCCGCCTGGCGGTCACGGCTGGCCTTCGCGTCCAGCTCGTCGAAATCGCTCATCCAAAACTCTCCGGCTGCCGAACAGAAACCGGCGCCACGAGAGGGCGCCGGGGGCCGCGGTATAGCGGCCTGGCAGGACCGGGGCAAATAAACTCCGGCCCCGCGAAGCCTGTCAGTGCTGGTGATTCCCGGCCTGGAAGGCGGCCTTCTGCTCCGGCGTCGCCTCCTTCTGGTGCTTCGCCTGCCACTCCTTGTAGGGCATGCCGTAGATGGTCTCGCGCGCCTCGGCATCCGGCAGGGCGATGCCCTGGGCCTCGGCGGCCTCCCGGTACCAGCGGCTGAGGCAGTTGCGGCAGAAGCCGGCCAGATTCATCATGTCGATGTTCTGCACGTCGCTGCGCTCGCGCAGGTGCTCCACCAGGCGGCGGAAGGCGGCGGCTTCCAGCTCGGTGCGGGTATCGGGGTCGATCGGGGTGGTCATGGGCTGTGGCCCTCCTTTCCGCGCAAGGTGGGGCGGGAGGGCCACCGCATTCAAGCCATGGCCTGTCAGGCGTTGCCGGCCAGGTAGTCCATCGCCGCCTGCACGCCGCCCGACTTGTGCGGCACGCCGGCCACGCGCAGGCCCATTTCCACGCCCGTCAGGGTGCCCAGCACCTGCAGGTCGCCGATATCGCCCAGGTGGCCGATGCGGAAGACGCGGTCGTTCAGCCGGCCCAGGCCATTGCCCAGGCTCATGTTGAAGCGCTCCAGGATCGCGGCGCGCAGGGCATTGGCCGAATGGCCCTCGGGCAGCCGCACGGCGGTCAGCACCGGGGAATAATGGCGCGGGTCCTCGCACTGGATCTCCAGCCCCCAGGCGCGCACGGCGCGGCGGGTGGCCTCGCCATGGCGCTCATGCCGGGCGAAGACGTTTTCCAAGCCTTCCTCGTGCAGCATGTCCAGCGCGGTATCCAGCGCGTAGAGCATGTTGGTGGCGGGGGTATAGGGGAAGTAGCCGGTGGCATTGGAGGCCAGCATCGGCTTCCAATCCCAGAAGGAACGCGGCAGCTTCGCCGTCTCGCTGGCCTTCAGCGCCTTGTCGGACACCGCGTTGAAGGACAGGCCCGGCGGCAGCATCAGCCCCTTCTGGCTGCCGGAGACCGTCACATCCACCCGCCATTCGTCATGCTTGTATTCGACGGAGCCGAGGGAGGAGATGGTATCCACCAGCAGCAGCGCCGGATGGCTGGCGGCATCCATGGCGGCGCGCACCTCGTCGATGCGGCTGGTGGCGCCGGTGCTGGTCTCGTTATGCACCACGGCCACGGCCTTGATGCTGTGGCCCTTGTCGGCGCGCAGGCGCTCCCCGATGCTTTCCACATCCGCGCCGCGGCGCCAGTCGGTCTCGATGAAGACAGGCTTCAGGCCCAGCCGCTGCGCCATCTCCTGCCACAGGGAGGCGAACTGGCCGGTCTCGCACATCAGCACCGTGTCGCCGGGCGAGAGGGTGTTCACCAGCGCCGCTTCCCAGGCGCCGGTGCCGGAGGCGGGATAGATGATCACCGGACCCTTGGTGCCGAAGACCGGCTTCACCTTCTCCAGCAACTGCTTGCCGAAGAGGCCGAAATCAGGGCCGCGATGGTCCATGGTCGGGTTGTCCATGGCGCGCAGCACGCGGTCCGGCACATTGCTCGGGCCAGGAATCTGCAGAAAATGCCGGCCGGCAATGGGCTTGGACTGGAAATAGGCCATGGATCGTCTCCTCCGTTAGCTTGTCCCTAGCCGCCATTCATCTCATCCGCCAATGAGTTCGGCTTGTCGGATTGATGAGCATAATAGATCGGACAGCCAAGCCGGGTGCCGCTAGGCTTCGCGCCAGAGAGGAAGCTTCATGAACGCCATCACCACCGCCAAGCACCGTCCCGGCGACCCTGCGCTGGCCGCCCGGCTGAAGCGCCATGTCGAGGGCGAGGTGCGCTTCGCCCCCGCCGACCGTGGCCGCTACGCCACCGATGCCAGCATCTATCAGGTGGAGCCGATCGGCGTGCTGGTGCCGAAGACCATGGCGGATGTGGAGGCGGCGCTGACCCTCTGCCGGGAGGAAGGCGTGCCCGTGCTGCCGCGCGGTGGCGGCACCAGCCAATGCGGCCAAACGGTGAACCGCGCGTTGGTGATCGACTGCACCAAGTACCTTCGGAACGTCCTCTCGGTGGATGCGGCGGCGGGCGTGGCGAAGGTGCAGCCCGGCATCGCACTCGGCGCGCTGAACGATGCGCTGAAGAAGGACAAGCTGTTCTTCCCGGTCGATCCCTCCACCTGGGCGCGCTGCACCATCGGCGGCATGGCGGGCAACAATTCCTGCGGCTCCAAGTCCATCCGCTATGGGCTGATGGCGGACAATGTGCTGGCCATCGACGCGCTGCTGCCCAGTGGTCAGCGTTTCACCTTTGGCGAGGTCGCTGACAACCTGGGCGCCGATATTCGCGCTGATGTCGCGAACCTCATCCAGTCCCTGCGTGCCCTTGGCGCGCGGGAGGCGGAGGAGATCGCCGCACGCTTCCCGCGCCAGCTCCGCCGCGTCGGCGGCTACAACATCGAGACGCTGACCCCCGCCGCGCGCGCCGAGGGTCGTGGCAATCTCGCACGCCTGCTGGTGGGCAGCGAGGGCACCCTCGCCTTTTCCGAGGCGCTGGACCTGAAGCTCTGGCCCATCAAGCCGCGCAAGGTACTGGGCATCTGCCAGTTCCCCACCTTCCGCGCCGCCATGGCCGCCAGCCAGCATCTCGTCACCCTGAACCCCGAGGCGGTCGAGCTGGTGGACCGCACCATGATCGACCTCGGCCGCTCCATCCCGATCTACCGCGCCACCATCGACGCCATCGTGCTGGGCGAGCCGGATTCCCTTCTCATCGTCGAATTCCATGGCGATGACGATGCCGCGCTGCTGCGCGACCTCGACCGGCTGGAGGAGATGATGGGCGACCTCGGCTATCCCGATGCCGTGGTGCGCGTGACCGATTCCGCCTTTCAGGCCCAGGTGGCCTCGGTGCGCGAGGCCGGCCTGAACATCATGATGTCCATGAAGGGCGACGGGAAGCCGGTGTCCTTTATTGAAGACACCGCCGTCGATCTTCCCGACCTCGCCGATTACACCGAGCGGCTTAACGAGGTCTTCGAGAAGCATGGCACCAAGGGCACCTGGTATGCCCATGCCAGCGTCGGCTGCCTGCACGTCCGCCCTGTGCTGAACATGAAGGATGGCGAGGACGTCACGAAGATGCGCGCCATCGCCGAGGAATGCTTTGCCCTGGTGCGCGAATACAAGGGCAGCCATTCCGGCGAGCATGGCGACGGCATCGTCCGCTCCGAATTCCATGAATCCATGTTCGGCAGCCGCATCGTGCGCGCCTTCGAGGCGGTGAAGGACGCCTTCGACTCCGCCGGGCTGATGAACCCGGGCCGCGTGGTGCGGGCGCCGCGCATGGATGACCGCACGCTGTTCCGCTACCCGCCCGGCTACCGCGCGGATGAGAGCATCAAGCCGGCGCTGGACTGGTCCGCCTGGCCGGGGCCGCAGGGCGGTTTCCTTGGCGCGGTGGAGATGTGCAACAACAATGGCACCTGCCGGAAATTCGATGCCGACGTGATGTGCCCCTCCTTCCGCGCCACGCGGGACGAGCAGCACCTGACGCGCGGCCGCGCCAATACGCTGCGCCTCGCCCTGACCGGCCAGCTTGGCCCTGACGCGCTGGCGGGGGACGAGGTGGCGGAGGCGCTCTCCCTCTGCGTCTCCTGCAAGGGCTGCAAGCGCGAATGCCCGACCGGCGTGGACATGGCGAAGATGAAGATCGAGGCCAGCCATGCCCGCGCGAAGAAGCACGGCATCCGGCTGAAGGACCGCATCATCGCCGAACTGCCGCGTTGGGCGCCCTGGGCCGCCAAACTGCCGGGCCTGGCCAATCTGCGCGACACCATCCCGGGCCTGGCGGCGCTGTCGGAACGCGCGCTGGGCCTCGCCGCCGGGCGCAGCCTGCCCCGCTTCCGCCGTGACGCCTTCCGCGATGACGAGGCGCGGCATGACGGCACTGGGCAGGAGGTCATCCTCTTCGCCGATACCTTCAACCGCTATTACGAGCCCGAGAACCTGCGCGATGCCGTGACGGTGCTGGGCGCCGCCGGCTTCCGCGTCACGCCCGCCGCCGCGGCGGACGGCCGCCCGCTCTGCTGCGGCCGCACCTACCTCGCCGCCGGCATGGTGGATGAGGCGCGGGCGGAAGCACGACGCACGCTGGAAGCGCTGTCCGGTTCCGATGCGCCGGTGCTGGGGCTGGAGCCCTCCTGCCTCACCACGCTGCGGGATGAATTCCTTTCCCTGCTGCCGGGGCCGCAGGCCGAGGCGCTGGCCGCCCGTGCCGAACTGGCCACCGCCTTCCTGGCCAAGCGGGACCTGCCGCTGAAGCCAGCCGGCGTCGCCCGCGCGCATATCCACGGCCATTGCCACCAGAAGGCCTTCGGCGGCTTCGCCCCCGCGGTGCAGGGGCTGCGACGCATCCCCGGCCTGACGGTGACGCCCATCGCCTCCTCCTGCTGCGGCATGGCCGGCAGCTTCGGCTACGAAGCCAAGAACCTGGAAGTGAGCCGCGCCATGGCCGAACTCTCCCTGCTGCCCGCCGTCCGTGCTGCCGCGCCGGAGGATGTCATCCTGGCCGATGGCACCTCCTGCCGGCACCAGATCCGCGACCTCGGCAAACGGGAGGCGATGCATTCCATCCGGCTGCTGGCGCGCTCGGTGCGGGCATGAGGGCCGCGCGGGAGATCCTGGACTTCTGGTTCGCCGGCAATCTGGAGGCTGCCCGCCCCGTCTGGTTCCGGCGGGACGAGGCCTTCGATGCCGCCATCGCCCGGAACTTCGGCGATCTGGTGGAGCCGGCACGGCAAGGCCGGCTGGATGCCTGGGCCAGCGATGCGGAAGGCGCCCTGGCCCTGCTGCTGTTGCTGGACCAGTTCCCGCGCAACCTGTTCCGGGGCCGGGCGGAAGCCTTCGCCTCCGACAGCCATGCCCGCGTGGTCGCGCGCCGCGCGGTGCTGGAGCGGCGGCAGGACCTCGCCCTTCCCCCCACCGCGCGCAGCTTCTTCTACCTCCCCTTCGAGCACGGGGAGGATATGGCGGACCAGAACCTCTCCGTGGCGCTCTTCGAGGGGCTGCGGGACCATGCGCCCGCCCGCGCGCCTGGAGGCGCAATCGATTACGCTTGGCGGCACTGGCACGTGATTGCCCGCTTCGGCCGCTTTCCCCACCGCAATGCGGCCCTGAGCCGTGCCAATACAGAGGCCGAGACGCTCTACCTGACCCAGCCCGGCGCCGGCTTTTGACAGGGAAGCTGTCCCTTTCACGCGCTTGTCATTGCAACCTTTGCGCTCTTCTCTGGCCTTGGGAGCGTGGACAGCGCCATAAGATGGCTGTGTGAGGTGGCCGGCCTGCATGGTCGTGTGCAGCCGAAGGGTGCCAAACCTTTGATTAAAAAGGGGGCACCTGGAAGCTATGGCATTTTTGTCACAGCGACCAACCTTCGGCCGAAATAAAGCAACTGGCGCATGCAACCCGGGTTTTCCCCTCGCCCGCACACTGGGTTGCTGAGGAACAAGATCATGAAATTCCGTCACCTGCTGCTCGCCGCTACTGCCGCCCTCGCGCTGCCCGGCGCCGCGATGGCACAGGATTCCTGGTTGCCGACTGCTGCGGCTCAGCCCGTCACCGGCGTGTATGTTGGCGCCGGCCTCGGCTGGAACCACCTGAGCAACAACAACATGACCGCCAAGGGCCGCAACGCGCTGGCCTATGACGCGGCCGGCCTGAGCCGCCAGGGCAACCTGGACTTCAAGGAAGGCGGCGTCGGCGTCCTGTCGCTGGGTTATGGCTTCGGCAACGGCTTCCGCGTCGAGGTCGAGGGCAACTACCGCTACAACGAGCTGGACAAGCTCGGTGGCTTCCCGGGCCGTGCCCCCGGCGTGAACGCTGGCAGCGCCTTCAACCGCTTCAGCGGCGAAGTGCAGCAGTATGGCGCGATGGCCAACGTCTACTACGACTTCCAGCTGCCGCAGTGGTTCCCGAACATGCCGGTCGCGGTCGTGCCGTATATCGGTGGTGGCGTCGGTTACCTGTGGACGGACATCGACGCCCGCGGCACCCGTCGTGGCGCGCCGGGCGAGACGGTGGACATCAACGGCGGCGCCGGCCAGTTTGCCTTCCAGGGCATCGCCGGTCTGTCCTTCCCGATCGCTTCCGTGCCGGGCCTGGCGATCACCGCCGAGTACCGTTACATGGGCGCCCTGCAGTCCAAGTATGACGGCAACGTGCGCAACGCGTCCGGCCAGCTCGTCTCCAACGGCAGCTTCGAGGTCGATCAGAACCACAACCAGTCGGTTATGGTCGGCGTCCGCTACGCCTTCAACACGCCGCGTCCGGCTGCTCCGGCTCCGGTGGTCCCGGTCGCTCCGGCCGCCGCTCCGGCCCCGGCCCGCACCTACCTGGTGTTCTTCGACTTCGACCGTGCCGACCTGACGGACCGCGCCCGCCAGATCATCGCCGAGGCCGCCCAGAACGCCAACCGCGTGCAGACGACGCGCATCGAAGTGGCCGGCCATGCCGACCGTTCGGGCTCGCCGCAGTACAACCAGCGCCTGTCGCAGCGCCGCGCCGACGCCGTCGCCGCCGAGCTGACCCGCCAGGGTATCCAGCGCTCCGCCATCACCGTGCAGGCCTTCGGCGAGAGCCGTCCGCTGGTCGCCACGGCCGATGGCGTGCGTGAGCCGCAGAACCGCCGCGTCGAAATCGTCCTGCGCTAACCTAGCCGGGCGTCGGGACGGGGCATGCCCCCGTCCCGGATTATCGATCCATCGGAAGACTTCAGGGTGCCGCGAGGCACCCTTCTTTTTTAGCCTCACGCTGAAGCAATTCTGATCCGCCGAAGGCGTATGTTGCGCTGCACAATAGGTCTGACTTAGTGTCCCTTTGAGGAAAAGCAGTCGAACGGTTTCCGACTGGAGGGACCGATGTCAGGATTCAATCGAAGCCGCCGTAGCATCCTGAGGGCGGCCACAGGGCTGCTGGCAGCCCCTGCCCTGCTTCCGGCGCGCCGCGCCAATGCCATGGAACCGGTGGATGTCGAGCTGGTGCTCGCCGCCGATGTCAGCCGCTCCATGGACCCGCAGGAGCAGGAGCTGCAGTTCAGCGGCTATGCCAAGGCCTTCCGCGACCCGCGGCTGGCGGAGGGCATTGCCGGCGGTGCCATCGGCGCCATCGCCGTAAGCTTCTTCACCTGGTCCGACTGGGACACGCAGAACCTGGTGGTGCCCTGGATGCGCATCGACGGCCCCGCCGCCGCCAACCGCTTCGCCGACGCGCTCGATGCCGCGCCGCGCCAGGCGTTTCTCTATACGTCCATCTCCGGCGCCATTGACTACGCCGGCAAGCTCTTCGGCCAGGGCTACGAAGGCACGCGGCAGGTGGTCGATATTTCCGGCGATGGCATTAATAATTCCGGCCGCTCGCTGAAGGTGGCGCGGGCGGAGGCGCTGGAACGCGGCATCGTGCTCAATGGCCTCGCTGTCCTGGACCATACGCCGCTGCCGCCGCAATTCGCCGCCCTGCAGCCCGCGCTGGATGACTATTACCACAATGAGGTGATCGGCGGCCCGGGTAGCTTCCTGATGGTGGCCGAGGGCTTCAAGGCCTTCGAGGGCGCGATCCGCCGCAAGATCATCCGCGAGATCGCGCTGAACGCGCCGGGGCCGAGGATCGAGCGCGCTTTCGCCTGAGGCTGTGATGCGCCTGGCGCGGGGCTGGGCTGCCTTGGCAGCCGCCCCGCTCAGCGGGCAAGGTCGGCAATGGGAGAGGCGCGCCCGCCTCGATCTCCGAATTGCCCGAGGAATGTCCGGATGATCCAGGAAACGGATGGCCTGCCGCCATCCCGCCGCGTTTGGGCGATGGCCGCCATTGCCGTCTCCATCACCCTGGCGGTGATGGACAGTTCGGTCGCCAATGTCGCCCTGCCGGCCATCGCCTCGGACCTGAAGGTCTCGCCCGCCGACGTGGTGCTGGTGGTGAATGCCTATCAGATCGCTACCATCATGTCGTTGCTGCCCTTCTCCTCCCTGGGCGAGAAGTTCGGGCATGAACGGGTCTACCGTGCCGGGCTGGCGGTCTTCACCTTGTCGTCACTGGCCTGCGCCCTCTCCTCCTCGCTGGAGATGCTGATCGTCTCTCGGGTCGTGCAGGGCTTCGGCGCGGCGGGGTTGATGAGCGTGAACACCGCGCTGCTGCGCTTCATCTTTCCGCAGAAGCAGCTTGGGCGCGGCATTGGCATCAATGCGTTGGTCGTCGCCTCGGCCTCCGTCGCCGGGCCGCCGATCGGCGCTGCCGTCCTGGCCGTCGCGCCCTGGCCCTGGATCTTTGCCATCAACCTGCCGCTGGGCGTCCTGGCGCTGATCCTCACACGCTTCCTGCCCTATACCCTGCGCAGCAACCGCCGCTTCGACGGCGCCAGCGCCGTGCTTTCCGCCGCCACCTTCGGCCTGCTCACGGTGGGCGTGGAACAGTTCACGCATGGCCAGTCCTTGTGGATCGTGGCCCTCTTTGTGCTGGGCTTCCTGATCTGCGGCGCGCTGCTGGTGCGGCGGCAGGCCGGGCGCCCGGCGCCGTTGCTGCCGGTGGACCTGCTGCGCATCCCGGTCTTCGCGCTCTCGATCGCCACCTCCATTTCCTCCTTCACGGCGCAGATGCTGGCCCTGGTGGTGATACCCTTCCTGTTCCAGCACGACCTTGGGCTGACGGCGGTGCAGACCGGGCTGCTGATCACGCCCTGGCCGCTGGTGCTGATCGTCGTGGCGCCGCTGGCCGGGCGGCTGTCGGACCACATCAACCCGGGGCTGCTGGGCGGCATCGGGCTGGCCATCATGGCCCTCGGCCTGGTGCTGATGGCGACGCTGCCGCCCGAGCCTTCCTTTGTGCAGATCGGCTGGCGCATGGCGCTCTGCGGCGCCGGCTTCGGCCTGTTCCAGAGCCCCAACAACCGCGTCCTGCTCTCCTCCGCCCCGCGCGAGCGCAGCGGCGGCGCCAGTGGTATGCTGTCCACTGCCCGGCTTCTGGGCCAGACCCTGGGCGCCACCCTCGCGGGCCTGGCGCTGGGGCCGATGCTCGGCGGGCATAACGGCGCCTCCCTGGCCCTGGCGCTGGCGGCGGGTGTGGCCGGCTTCGCGTCCCTGATCAGCTTCAGCCGCCTCGCCGCAACCCGCCGGTCCTAACCGGCTTTGAACCGCCGCCCTTCCGCACCACCCTGCCAGACATGAGCTTCAAGACATGACCAGCCCCAGCAATGCCGACCTCGCCGCCGAGATCCTGCGCCGCACCGCGGCCCAGGAGCCCGGCAAATCGATCTGCCCCAGCGAGGTCGCCCGCGCCTTCGCCCCGCCCGCCGACACTCCGGGTGCCGAGGATGTCTGGCGCCCCCTGATGCCCCGCGTGCGCAAGGCGGCGCTCGGCCTCCAGGCGGAAGGGCGCATCGACATCCTCCGCAAGGGCAAGCCCGTGCCGGCGGATCAGGTGCGTGGCGTCATCCGCCTGCGCGCCGCCCAACAGCCTGCGCCCGAACCCTCCACAGAGGCCTGAAACCATGCGCGGCCTGCTTTCCTTTCTCGGCGATGCCTGGGCACTGGCGCGGCCCTACTGGAACAGCGAGGAGAAATGGAAGGCGCGCGGGCTGCTCGCCGTCATCATCCTGCTGAACCTGGCGCTGGTCGGCATGAACGTGCTGCTGACCTACTGGCAGGCCTCCTTCTACGACGCGCTGCAGGAGAAGGACTTCACTGCCTTCAGCCAGCTGCTGCTCTGGGGCCACCGGCGTGAGGACGGCAGCTTCATGCCGGGCTTCTCCATCGTGGCCGCGCTGTTCATCGTGGTGGCGGTCTACCAGCTCTACCTCAACCAGGCGCTGCAGATCCGCTGGCGGCGCTGGCTGGTTGGCCACATGCTGCACGACTGGCTGGACCGCCACGCCTATTACCGCATGGGCCTGACCGAGGGCGGCGCCGACAACCCGGACCAGCGCATCGCCGACGACACGCGCCTCTACGTCAGCTCCACCCTTAATCTCGGGCTGGGGCTGATGAGCGCGGTGGTGACGCTGATATCCTTCATCTTCGTGCTCTGGGGCCTGTCGGGGCCCATGTCGGTCTTCGGCATCAATATTCCGGGCTACCTGGTCTGGGTGGCGCTGATCTATTCGGTGCTGGGCACCTGGCTGGCGCATCTGATCGGCCGCAAGCTGATCCGGCTGAACTTCAACCAGCAGCGCGTGGAAGCCGATTTCCGCTTCTCGCTGGTGCGCGTGCGGGAGAACATGGAAGGCATCGCGCTGCATGGCGGCGAGCCGCAGGAGGAAGCGGGGCTGCGCGAGCGTTTCGCGGCGGTGATGCAGAACTGGTGGGCCATCATGACGGCCACCAAGCAACTCACCTTCTTCACCGCCGGCTTCGGGCAGGTGGCGGTGATCTTTCCCTTTATCGTCGCGGCACCGGCCTATTTCGCCGGCCAGGTGGCGCTGGGCGCCCTGGTGCAGACCACGCGCGCCTTTGGCGAGGTGCAGGGCGCCATGTCCTGGGCCGTCACGGCCTATGACGACCTGGCCGCCTGGCGCGCCACGGTGGAGCGCTTGACCGGCTTCCACTTCGCCATGGTCGCCGCCCGCGCCGCCGCCGAGGAAGGGCCGCGCGTCGCCCCCGGCGCGGAGGATGCGCTGTCCGCCGAGAGGCTTCGCCTCGCCCTGCCCAATGGCCGCGTGCTGACCGAGGATGCCAGCCTGCGCGTGGCGCCCGGTGAGGCCGTGCTGATCACCGGCGCCTCCGGCAGCGGCAAGTCCACACTCTTCCGGGCCCTGGCCGGCATCTGGCCCTTCGGCAGCGGTGACATCCAGCAGCCGCGGGGCGAGGTGCTCTTCCTGCCGCAGCGCCCCTACATCCCGCTGGGCACGCTGAAGCGCGCCGTCTGCTACCCGCACGACCCCGCCGCCCATAGCAATGCCGAAGTGGCGGCGGCGCTGGAGAAGGCCGGGCTGGATGCCCTGGTGCCGCGTCTGGAAGAGGTCGATGCCTGGGACCGCCGCCTCTCCGGCGGCGAGCAGCAGCGGCTGGCCGTGGCGCGCGCCCTGCTGGTGAAGCCGCGCTGGCTCTTCCTGGATGAAGCCACGGCAAGCCTGGACCCGGCCGCCGAACGGACGCTCTATACCACCCTGCGGCGGGAGCTGCCGCAGGCCGCCATCCTGTCCATCGCGCATCGGCCGGCGGTGGCCGAATTCCATGACCGGGTGCTGCGGCTGGCTGATGGCAAGCTGGCGCCGGTCCAACCACAGGAGAGCCTCGCTTGAGCGCCATTCCCGCCCCCCGCTTCGACCATGTCGTGGTCTATGTGGAAGACCAGCTCGATGCCTCTGCCGAAACCTATGCCCGGCTTGGCTTTCACCTGACGGAGCGGGGGCACCATACGCTGGGCTCCTCCAACCACCTCGCGATCTTCGGCACCGACTATCTGGAACTGCTTGGCTACGAGCCGGCGCGGATCACGAAGGATTCCGTGCTCTGGAACATGCCGAAGGGCCTGGGCGGGCTGGTCTTCAAGCCGGGCCCCGATGCCGGCTTCCGCGACGCCATCGTCGCGCGCGGCGTGCCGGCCGAGCCTTCCCGCGAATTCAGCCGCCCGGTGGAACTGCCGGAAGGCACGCAGGATGCCAGCTTCCGCGTCACGCATCTGGCGCCCGAGGTAGCCTTCAACGGCCGCGTCTTCTTCTGCCACCACTTCACGCCGGAACTGGTCTGGCGGCCGGAATGGCAGAAGCATGCCAATGGCGTCACCGGCATCGCTGAATTCATCGTGGCGACGGCGGAGCCGGAACGCGCCGCCGCCCCCTACCGCAAGCTCTACGGCGATGCCGCCTTCAGCCCCGTGGATGGCGGCGTGGCCCTGCAGGCCGACCGTGGCCGCCTGCTGATCCTGACGCCCGAGGCCGCGCGCCGCCACCTGGGCGATGCCCTGCCGCCGCTGCCGGCCGATGGGCGGGATGCCATGGTGGGGCTGGTGCTGCGCACCTCCTCTCTGGCGCAGGCCCGGGCGGCGCTGCAGGCCGGTGGCGTGCCGGTGCGGGAGGAAGCCGGACGCCTGCTGGTTTCGGCGAAGGATAGCTTCGGGCTGGCCTTGGGCTTCGTCGAATAAGGCCTCAGCCGGGCGCGAAATAGTCCGGGTAATGCGCCCGCACTGCCGGAATGCGAGCGAAAGTGGCGGAGAAATGCTGCCGCAGCGCCGCCTCCACCGCCCGCGCATCGCCGGCCAGGATTGCCTGGACGATGTGCCGGTGCTCGGCCAGCACGGTCTCCATCTTGCCGGGGCCGGGCAGGTTCAGGCGCCGCAGCCGGTCCAGGTGGCCGCTGCGGCTGCGCACCAGGGCCCAGAGGCCCGGGATCTCCGCCGCTTCATAGAGCAGGGCATGGAAGGCATCGTCCGCCAGGGCAAAGCCTTCCTGCCCTAGCAGGCTTTCCTGCTCCGCCAGATGCGCTTCCAACCGCGCGCCCAGGTCGGGTGGCGGCGTGGCGGCCAGGTGCTGCCCGACCTCCAGCTCCACGGCCACCCGCAGGAAATGCGCCTGCCGGGCATTGTCCAGGTCGATGCGGGCGACATGGGTGGAGGCGCTGGGCACCACCGTCACCAGCCCTTCATCCTGCAGCCGTGTCAGCGCTTCTCGCACCGGGGTCTGGCTGACCCCGAGCTGCGCCGCCAGTTGCGCGCGGGAGAGCGGCATGCCCGGCGGCAGCGCCAGCGAGATGATGGCCTGCCGCAGATTGCAGAAGGCGATTTCGCCAGCCGACAGCCTGGGGCCGATCGGCGCCAGCAGGGCGTCTGCGGAAGGGCGAGAGGCGGCGGACATCAGGCACTTCTAGCCCAAACCAGCGAAATCCGAAATATCGGATACTTGTCTGACGACTTGGCCGGGTCTAGGAATCCATAAACAGGCCGCGCCGCAGGCGAGAGCCACTTGTTCAGGGGAGTATGGCCATGGCCGCACCGCGCTTTTCCATCGACATCCTGGTGCGCGCCCGGTGAGCGCGCGCGCCCGTGTCCTCCTCGCCCGCAAGGTGACACCCGCCGCCGAGGAGCGGGCCCGCCGCGACTTCGACACGCTGGTGGCCGATCACGACCTGAGCACGGATGAGGCCATCGAGGCCGCCGCGCGGCACCAGGCGGTGGCCATGGTGATCGGCGCTTCCGTGAAGCTGGATGCCGCCGCCGCCGCCCGGCTGCCGCATCATGTGAAGATCGTCGCCAATACCAGCGTCGGCTACGACCACATGGACGCCGAGGCCGTGAAGGCGCGCGGCATCATCGTGACCAATACGCCGGATGTGCTGACGGACTGCACCGCCGACCTCGCCTTCATGCTGCTGCTGGCCGCCTGCCGCCGCGCGCATGAATACGACGCGCTGATGCGCAAGGGCTGGCGCATCAAGACGGGCTTCAGTGAATGGCTGGGCATGAAGCCCAGTGGCAAGACGCTGGGCATCGTCGGCATGGGCCGCATCGGCCGTGCCATGGCGGACCGCGCCCGCGGCTTCGGCATGCGGGTCCTCTACCACAACCGCAGCCGCCTGCCGGCGGAGCTGGAGAAGGGTGCCGAGTATTTCGAGTCGATGGAAGCGATGCTGCCGCATTGCCAGATCCTCTCGCTGCACCTGCCCGCCGGCGGCGGCACGTTGATGACGCGCGAGGCCTTCGCCCTGCTGCCCAAGGGCGCCGTCTTCGTGAACACCGCGCGCGGCGCGCTGGTGGATGAGGATGCGCTGATCGAGGCGCTGAAGAGCGGCCATCTCTTCGCCGCCGGGCTGGACGTGTTCCGCAAGGAACCCGATTACGACACGCGTTTCGCCGAATTGCCGAATGTCTTCCTGACGCCGCACGTCGCCAGCGCCACGCAGGAGACGCGCGATGCCATGGCGATGCTGGCACTCGACAACGTGGCCGCCGTCTGTGCCGGCCGCCCTGCCCTCACCCCCGTCTGAACGGAAGCCCTGCCGTCATGACTGAATCGCCCCTGCCGAAAGTGAAGACCGTCGAGGAGTTCCGCAGCCGCCGCTGGTTCGGTCCCGCGGATCTCCGCTCCTTCGGCCACCGCTCCCGCGCCATGCAGATGGGCTACAGCCCGGAGGAATGGACCGGCAAGCCCGTCATCGCGATCATCAACACCTGGTCCGACCTGCAGCCCTGCCACTCGCATTTCAAGCAGCGGGTGGAGGATGTGAAGCGCGGCATCCTGATGGCCGGCGGCTTCCCGGTGGAACTGCCGGCGATCTCGGTGTCCGAGAGCTTCGTGAAGCCGACCACCATGATGTACCGCAACATGCTGGCCATGGAGACGGAGGAGCTGCTGCGCTCCCACCCCGTGGACGGCGCGGTGCTGATGGGCGGCTGCGACAAGACCACGCCGGGCCTGCTGCTGGGCGCCACCAGCATGAACATCCCGGCCATCTTCCTGCCCGCCGGCCCCATGCTGCGCGGCAACTGGCAGGGCAAGTTCCTCGGCTCCGGCTCCGATTCCTGGAAGTACTGGGATGAGTTGCGCGCCGGCAAGATCACGGACCAGGACTGGCTGGCGGTCGAGGGCGGCATCGCGCGCTCCTACGGCACCTGCATGACCATGGGCACAGCCTCCACCATGACGGCCATCGCGGAAGCGGTGGGCATGGTGCTGCCGGGCGGTTCCTCCATGCTGGCGGCCGATGCCGGGCATATCCGCCTGGCGAGCGAGAGCGGCCGCCGCATCGTGGACATGGTCTGGGAAGACCTGACGCCGCAGAAGATCCAGACCAAGCCGGCCTTCGAGAACGCCATCGCCGTCGCCATGGCGATGGGCTGCTCCACCAATGCCATCATCCACCTGATCGCCATGGCGCGCCGCGCCGGGCAGGAGATCGGGCTGGATGATTTCGAGCGCTACAGCCGCAAGGTTCCCGTCATTGGCAATGTCCGGCCTTCCGGCAATGCCTATCTGATGGAGGATTTCTACTACGCCGGCGGCATCAAGGCGCTGATGAACCGGATCACGGAACATCTCGACCTTTCCTGCCTCACCTGCACCGGCCGCACGCTGGGCGAGAATATCGCCGGCGCCAAGGTCCATAACGACGACGTCATCCGCACCACGGACAACCCCATCTACGGCGAAGGCTCCCTGGCCGTGCTGAAGGGCAACCTGGCGCCCGATGGCTGCGTCATCAAGCCCGCCGCCATGGACCAGCGCTTCCTGAAGCATTCAGGCCCCGCCGTGGTCTTTGACGACTACCCCAGCATGAAGAAGGCGGTGGACGACGAGAACTACCCCTTCACGCCCGACACCGTGATGGTGCTGCGCAATGCCGGCCCGCAGGGCGGCCCAGGCATGCCGGAATGGGGCATGCTGCCGATGCCGAAGAAGCTGCTGAAGGAAGGCTACCGCGACATGATGCGCATGTCCGATGCGCGCATGTCCGGCACCTCCTACGGCGCCTGCGTGCTGCATGTGGCGCCGGAAAGCTGGATCGGCGGCCCGCTGGCGCTGCTGCGCACCGGCGACATCGTCGAGATGGACGTGGATGCCCGCAGCATCAACATGCTGGTCTCCGAGGAAGAGCTGGCCAAGCGCCGCGCCGAATGGAAGGCGCCGGAGGAGCGCTTCGGCCGTGGCTATGGCTGGATGTTCACCAAGCATATCCAGCAGGCCAATGAAGGCTGCGACTTCGACTTCCTGAAGACCGATTTCGGCCGCCCGGTCGATGAACCCGTGATCTACTGAGGCACCGAACATGGCCCTGAACCCCGATACGCGCACCAAGCTGAAGACCGTCAGCACCGCGACGCTCGCCACCGCGCTCTACAAGCGCGGCTTCCGCAACCAGATGATCCAGGGCGTGCAGCCGGTGGGCGGCAAGGCCAAGCCGGAGACCATGGTGGGCGAGGCCTTCACGCTGCGCTACATGCCGGCGCGCGAGGACCTGAACCAGCTCTCCGTCTTCCGCGACCGTGGCCATCCGCAGCGCAAGGCGGTGGAGGAATGCCCGCCCGGCGCCGTGATGGTGATGGACAGCCGCAAGGACCCGCGCGCGGCCTCCGCCGGCGGCATCCTGGTGACGCGGCTGATGGTGCGCGGCGTGGCCGGCGTGGTGACCGATGGCGGCTTCCGTGACTCTGCCGACATCGCCGCGATGGACATCGCGGCCTTCCACACCCGCCCTTCCGCCCCCACCAACCTGACGCTGCACCAGGCGATCGACATCAATGTGCCGATCGGCTGCGGCGACGCGCCGGTGTTTCCTGGCGACGTGATCGTGGGCGACGCCGATGGCGTCATCGTCATCCCCGCGCATCTGGCCGACGAGATCGCGGCGGAGGCGGTGGACATGACCGCCTTCGAGGATTTCGTGCAGGAGAAGGTGGGCGGCGGCCAGAGCATCCTCGGCCTCTATCCGCCGACCGACGAAAGCAACCTCGCCGTCTTCGAGGCCTGGCGGAAGGAGAAGGGGCGCTAAGCGCCACCTCTCCCACCCGTCCTCAGGCCGCATCCAGGAAGCCGATCACCTCCCGGATGCGGCCTTCGGCATCCAGCCGCAGCACATCGAAGCCCCGCGCCACCGGCGCGCTACCCTGCGGCGCCAGCGTCCAGGAAAAGCGCAGGAAGGGGCCATGCCCGTCCGGCGGGCCTTCCAGCGTGAAGCCATGGCCGGGGAAGCTGCCCCGCGCCGTCTCGATCATCTGCGCGATGCGCTCGCGCCCCTCCGCCTGCATCAGCGGGTCGGCATAACGGGCATCCTCGCTCCATCCCTCCGCCAGCAATGCCTGCCGCCGTGCCAGGTCGGCTTCGTTCCAGGCGTCGAGATAGGCTGCGGCGATGGCCTTGGGGTCGTGCATGGCGTCTCTCCCTGCTGGCCGGGCAAGGCGCCCGGCGGCCGCATCTGAGAGCTTCCGCCGCAGCGGCGCGATAACCTCGGAGGTCATGGCCGCGCGGCACACGATGGCTAGACTGCCGGCATGTCCACCACCACCGCCCCCACCCTTCCACCGGCCGGCCACCTGCTGCGGGAATGGCGCCAGCGCCGCAAGCGCAGCCAGATGGACCTGGCCCTGGATGCGGAAGTCTCCACCCGGCACCTGAGCTATGTGGAAACCGGCCGCGCCTCGGCCAGCCGGGAGATGCTGCTGCGGCTGGCCGAGCATCTCGACATGCCGCTGCGCCAGCGCAACCTGCTGCTGATGGCGGGCGGCTTCGCGCCGCATTACCCGGAGCGGCCCTTGCAGGCGCCGGACATGGCGGCGGCCCGCAGCGCGGTGGAAGCCATCCTGAAGGGGCACGAGCCCTTCCCTGCCCTGGCGGTGGACCGGCACTGGCACCTCCTGGCCGCCAATGCCGCCCTGGCACCCATGATGCAAGGTGCTGCCGCCCGGTTGCTGGAACCGCCCGTCAACGTGCTGCGCCTGAGCCTGCACCCGGAAGGGCTGGCGCCGCGCATCGAGAACCTGCCGGAATGGCGCGCGCATCTGCTGGAACGGCTGCGGATGCAGGTGGAGCGTTCCGGGGACGCGGAACTGGCGGCGCTGCAAGCCGAACTCGCCGCTTATCCCTGCCCTGCTGGGCCGCAAGCGGTCACCGGCGGCATCGCGGTGCCGCTGCGCATCCGCGTGCCGGGAAAGGCGCGGGCGCTGAGCTTCCTGTCCACCACCACCGTCTTCGGCACACCGGTGGACATCACCTTGGCGGAACTGGCGTTGGAATGCTTCTACCCGGCCGATGACGCCACACGGCAAGCCCTGACCATGGAGGCCCGAAGGCCATGAGCGTCGTCTACGAAATCCGCTTCACCGTGCGGCCCGAGGCACTGGGGCGCTTCACCACGCTGTTGAACGGCGTGCTGGATGCCATGCGGGCGGAAGCCGGCTTCCGCAACGCCGTGCTGCACCGGGACCCGCAGGACCCCTGCCGCTTCATGCTCTACGAAACCTGGGCGGATCATCAGGAGGTGGTGGAGGTGGAGATCCACCGTCCCTACCGCGCCGAATGGCACGCGGCGCTGCCGGAGATCCTGGCAGCGCCGCGCGAAGTCTCGGTCTGGCAGCCGCTGCGTGCCGATGGGCTCGGCGCGCAGCCCGCGCTCAGTCGAAGCTGAGGAAGCCCGGCATGCCGGAGATCGGCGGGGCCGCGCGCAGCTTCGCGAGGTCCGGCACCGGGCGGGCCAGGGTGGCATCGCCTTCCACCGCCGCCTCAATGGCCGCCGCCACCGCCACCACCAGCGCATCGCCGCCACGCGGGCCGACGATCTGCAGGCCGAAGGGCATCCCCGCCTTGTCCACTCCCAGCGGCAGGCTGATGGCCGGGTGGCCCACCAGCGTTGCCGCATAGGCGGTGGCCAGCCAGTGGAAGTAGCTCTTGGTCGGAACGCCGTCGATTTCGGCCGGATACAGCTCGCTCCAGAGACGGGGCGAGATGGTCATGGCCGGCGAAATGATCACATCCACGCCGCTGTCGAAGAATTCCTGCCAGCGGCGGTACATCTGCGTCTGCAAGACGCTGGCGCGCGCCACATCAGCGGCGGAATAGCCCCAGCCTTCCTCGACATTGGCCCGGACGTTCGGGCCGACGCAGTTGGGGTCCTTCTTCACCCGGTCGTTGAAGCCGGCCAGGAAGGACACGGCGCGCAGGATGGCGAAGGCCTCGTCGGCGCCCGAGCAATCCGGCGTCCGCTCCTCCGCCGAGGCAAAGAGCGGCGCGAGCGCGGCGGCGCGGGAGGCGAAGACCTCGCGGATATGCCGGTCGGTCGGCGCGAAGCCGAAATCCGGCGTGACGGCGACGCGGAGGCCGGAAAGGTCCACCGCCGCATCCCAGGTCATGCCGCGCCGGACATCGACATCCGGCAGGGTATAGGCCAGCGGGTCCACGCCCTCGTCCCCCGCCATCGCGGAAAGCATCAGCGCCAGGTCGGCGGTGTTGCGCGCCATGGGGCCGAGCACGGAAAGGCCGGACCAGCCCAGCGCGCGCCGGCTGTTGGGCACCAGCCCCGGGCTGGGGCGGAAGCCCACGATGCCGTTGAAGGCCGCCGGGTTGCGCAGGGAGCCGCCGGTATCGGAACCGCTGGCCAGCGGCACCATGCCCACCGCCAGCGCCACGCCCGAACCGCCGGAGGAACCGGCGGCCGAGCGCGTCGGGTCGAAGGGATTGCCCGTAGCGCCATAAACGGCGTTGCGGGTATTGGCCCCCGCGCCGAATTCCGGCGTGTTGGTCTTGCCCAGAATGATGCCGCCGGCATCCCGCAGGTCGGCCACATGGTGGTCGTCCTTGTCGGGCACGTTGTCCTTGAACATCGGGCTGCCGAAGGTGGTGACCAGCCCCGCGGTGGAGTCCAGGTCCTTGATGCCCAGCGGCAGGCCGTGCAGCGCGCCCAGAAGGTCGCCGCGCATCACGGCGGCCTCGGCCTCCTTCGCGCTGGCGCGGGCGGCTTCCTCGTCCATCGCCACCATGGCGTTGACGGCGTGGTTCACCTCCCCCACGCGCTTGATGCAGGATTCCAGCAGCTCGACCGGCGAAAGCTTCTTGGTGCCGATCATCTGCCGCGCCTGCACGGCGGAGAGGTCGCAGGGCTCAGTCATGCGGGGCAAGTCCTCAATGGTCTCGGGAAGTCGCGGCCGGGCTCAGTAGCCCAGCGCACAGCCGTCCTTGCGCGGGTCGGAACCACCCACCAGCACACCGCGCTCGCGGTCGATCAGGATGGCCTGGCCACCGCCATGCGGCTTGTCCATCAGTTCCGGCACATGGCCCATGCGGCTGAGCTGGTCGATGACGGAAGCGGAGATGCCGCGTTCCACCTGCAACTTGCCGGCATAGGGGAAGAGGCGCGGCAGATCGAGCGCCGCCTGCACATCTAACCCGTATTCGAAGTGGTTGGACAGGAACAGCGTCTGGCCCATCGGCTGGAAGTGGCCGCCCATGACACCATAGGGCATCAGCGGCTGGCCGTTCTTCATCACCATGCCGGGGATGATGGTGTGCATCGGGCGCTTGTTGGGTGCGATGCAGTTGGGGTGGCCTTCCTGCAGCCGGAAGCCGAAGCCGCGGTTGTGCAGCATCACGCCGCTCCGCTCGGCCAGGATGCCGGAGCCGAAGCTCTCGAAGAGCGAGTTGATGAAGGAGCAGACATTGCCCTCCTCATCCACCACGCAGAGATAGACGGTGTCGCGGTGCACCGGCAGCAGCTCGGCCAGCCCGGCCGGCGGCAGTTCCCGCATGGCGCGGGTGTCGTCGATGATGGCGCGCAGCTGGGCGGTGTATTCGTCCGAGACCAGCCTGGCCACCGGCACATCGGCCTGGGACGGGTCGGCCAGGAAGGCGTCGCGGTCGCGATAGGCCAGGCGGGCGACTTCCGTGTGCCGGTGCAGGCGGGTAGCGGACAGCGGGCCGCCGGAGGGCGTCTCCATCCCGCCCAGCACGCCGAGCATCGAAAGCACCAGCACGCCGGAACCGTTCGGCGGGCACTGGAAGATGTCCAGGCCCTTCCAGCGCGCCTGGATCGGCTCGACGAACTCGGCCGCGTCCAGGCCATTGGCGAAGTCTTCAAGCGTGTGGCTGCCGCCGGCCTCGCGCAGCGCCGCCACCATGTCGGCCGCGATCTCGCCCTCGTAGAAGGCGCGGGCGCCTTCATTGCCGATGGCGCGCAGCGTGCGGGCCAGGGCCGGCTGGCGGAACATGTCGCCGATCTGCAGCGGCTGGCCGTTCTTCAGGAAGTGGCGGGCCGTCGCCTCGCGCTTGCGCAGCTTGGGCGCCGCCGTTTCCCAGTCCGAGGCCACGCGCGGATGCACCGGGTGGCCTTCCTCCGCCAGCCGGATGGCGGGCGCCAGGATGCGGTCCATCGGTGTGCGGCCATAGGCGGCGTTCAGCTTCGCCCAGGCGGAGACAGCACCCGGCACCGTGACGGAATGGGCCGAGGTCGCGTCCATGGCCGTGAGCCCGTCGGCCCGCAGCCGCTCCGGCGTGGCGCCGGCCGGCGCGCGGCCGGAGCCGTTCATGGCCACCACCTTGCCCTGGCCCGCCGGCACATAGAGGCAGAAGCAGTCGCCGCCGATGCCGGTCGATTGCGGCTCCACCACCGCCAGCACGGCGGCGGCGGCGATGGCGGCATCCAGCGCATTGCCGCCCGACCGCAGGATGTCGATCGCCGTCAGGGTCGCCGCAGGCATGGAGGTCGCGGCCATGCCGCGCGTGGCGAGGACGGGGCTGCGGCCAGGGGAGTGGAAATCGCGCATCAGGATTCTCTCGGGGCAAAAAAGCGGTACCGGTCGGGTCGAACGCTGACACGGTAGAGCCGCCACGTCCATCCACCCCGCTCCCCTCTTCGTCATCCCTTCGCCCATACCTCTTCCTCCCCGGGCGGGGACGCGCTATCCGGAACAGATGAGCAGCACCGCGACGATCCAGGATTTCGACCGCCTCGATATCCGCGTCGGCACCGTGGTCGATGCCCAGCCACTGGAAGGCGCGCGCAAGCCCGCCCTGGCGCTGGAGATCGACCTGGGGCCGGAGATTGGCATCAGGCGCTCCTCTGCACAGATCACGGTGCATTACGCGCCGCTCAAGCTGATCGGCCGGCAGGTGCTCTGCGTCGTTAACTTCCCACCCCGCCGGATCGCTGGCTTCGAGAGCGAGGTTCTCACCCTCGGCCTACCGGATTCAGATGGCGAGGTGGTCCTTATTCGCCCCGATATCGCCGTACCCAACGGCGGCAGGATGTTTTGACCATGGCGCCCCGCTACTACGTCGTTTCCTGGGACCAGCTTCATCGCGACAGCAAGGCGCTGGCCTGGCGCCTGATGGAGAAGACCCCGCTGAAGGGCATCGTCGCCATCACGCGCGGCGGGCTGATCCCGGCCGCCATCGTGGCGCGCGAGCTGGATTGCCGGATGATCGAGAGCACCTCCATCATCACCTATGATGAGGAAGTGAAGGGCGAGCCGGTCGTGGCCAAGCCCCCCGCCGCCGCTGGCGACGGCGAGGGCTGGCTGGTGCTCGACGACCTGGTGGACACCGGCACCACCCTGAAGGTGGTGCGCAAGCTGCTGCCCAAGGCGCATTACGCCACGGTCTATGCCAAGCCCGCAGGCAAGCCGCTGGTCGATACCTTCGTGACCGAGGTGAGCCAGGACACCTGGATCCTCTTCCCCTGGGATACCGAGCAGCAGTTCGTGCCGCCCATCGCCAAGGCCGCCGCCGCCGGCAAGTAAGGCGGCGCGCGGCCCGGCGGGGGCTCAGTACCCCCGCCGCGTGTCGATCCGCTGTGGCATCGGCTGGCCGTCCCGCATGGCGCGCAGGTTGCGGAACAGCACGTCCAGGCTGTTGTCGTTGTAGGTCGTCGGGTCATCCGCCGACATATGCGGCGTGATCAGCAGGTTGGGCGCGGTCCAGAGCCGGTGCCCGGCCGGCAGCGGCTCCTGCGACGCCACGTCGGTGATGGCGCTGGCCAGATGGCCGGATTCCAGCGCGTCGCACAGCGCATCCTCGTCCCACACCGGCCCGCGGGCGATGTTGAAGACCCTGGCGCCACGCGGCAGCAGCGCGAAGCGGCGCGCATCCATCAGTCCGCGCGTTTCCGGCGTCAGCGGGCAGGCCAGCACCAGGAACTCGGCTTCCGGCAGCACCTCGTCCAGCGCATCCTGGCCCACCACGCGGGCACAGGCCGGGTGCGGCGCCGGCCGGCCGCGCACACCGATGACGGTCATGCCGAACTGCGCCGCGCGCTCCGCGATGGCGCCGCCCAGCGAGCCCAGCCCCACCACGCAGACCGTCCGCCCCGCCAGCACCGGGCCGAAGCGCGGCGCCCAGACCTGCTTCACCTGGTCCTGCGCGAAGGTCGGGATGTGGTTGGCCAGCATCAGCAGCGCCATCAGGCCGAATTCGCCGGCCTTGGCGGCATGGGTGCCGCTGTTGTTCAGCAGCGCCACGTCCTCCGGCAGCCAGTCGAAGGGCATCAGGCGGTCCACGCCGGCGGAGGTGCAGAAGACCACCTTCAACTGCGGGGCGGCGGCGGGCAGCGTGCCGGGCTTGAAGTCGCGCGCCAGCAGCTTGGTCCAGGTGACCAGCACATCCGCCTGCGGCAGCGCGGCCTGACGGCCGGCCTCGTCATCGGCGAAGCTGGCCTCGGTGCCGGCGAAGTCGGGGTGGCGAGCCAGGGCGGCCTGCCACTGGGCCGGCGTGATGGCGAAGAGGGCGTCGCCCTCGGGATTCTGGATATGGATACGCATGGCCGGCAGCCTCCCGGCGGGGGCGGATGGCGTCAAGCCACCCACCCCCGCGCGGGGCTCAATTGCCGCGCTTGCGGGCGCCGTTCTTCCGCAGCAGGAACTCGCGCCCGATCTTCACCCGCGCCTGCCCGTCGTAATTGACGATATCGGCGGTGGCGTAGGTCTCGCTCCAGGTATTGGGAATGAAGCTGCCGGTGCCGACCACGTCGATCGGCGCCCGCGCCTCGCTCATCACCCGACACTTGGTCACCCCGAAGCCGGAGGACGCGACGATGCCGACCTTGGGGAAGCCGGCCTCGTCCAGCGCTTCCCGCATCCGCCAGACGGCGGCGGCGGAAACGCCGGTGCCGACCAGATGGCGCAGTTCCGTCTCGGAGCGGTAGCGGCGGATGGCGCCGGGGGCGTGGCGCTCCAGCACCGCGTAGGATTCCGCCGGGTCCAGCCCTTCCAGGAAGCGGCCGCCATGGGTGTCCAGCCGCACCGACAGCCGCCCCGCCGCCGCGAGGTCCTTGAAGTGGCGAGCGACTTCCAGCCCGTCCGTGACCTCCCGCCCGAAGTAATCGACGAGGACGGTGAGGTTGTCCTCCGGATAGGTCTCGTGGAACATCTCGGCGGCGCGCAGCGTGCTGCCGGCGTAGCCGATCAAAGCATGCGGCATGGTGCCGAAGCCCCGCGCATTGCCGAACCAGTGGGAGGTGACATCGGTGGCATTGCCGATGAAGCCCTTCGCCCCTTCCCGCTTGGCGGCGGCGGAGCCGACAGCGGCGGCATAGCCCATCATCTCCTGCATCTCGGCGCCGGCGCAGTGCCGGGCTTCCATGGCCAGGAAGGCGGCGCCCGGCAGTTCCAGGCACATCTGATAGGCGTTATGCGCCGCGACGCAGGCCGGGCCGAGCTTCTGGAGGTAGAGCGTCTCCAGATCCGCGAGCTGCGTGAAGGCGCCGGTGATGTAGAGGATCGGGTCACCCGCCCCCACCCACTCGCCTTCCTTGTGCATCAGCTCGACATCGATCTGCGTGCCGCGTTCGGCGGCGATGGTCGAAAGCCACTCCATCACCAGCCGGGGCGCCGAGACAACCGGGCGGCGCAGAAACACCGCGTAGGTGACGCGGCAATCGCCGAAGCGCGCCACGATCTGCTTGGTCCGGTTGAAATAGACGTCCGTATGGCTGGCGATATCCGCTTCCACCGGCAGCGGCGGCATCGCTCCCATCACTGGGCGGCGATCAAGGGGAACTGGCTACCCTCCGGACGGCGGGCCTTCAGCTCCTCCGCCACCAGGAAGGCCAGCTCCAGCGCCTGCTCGGCGTTCAGGCGCGGGTCGCACTGGGTGGCGTAGTTGGCGGCAAGGTCCGCTTCCTTCAGCCCATGCGCGCCACCGAGGCATTCGGTGACGTCGTTGCCCGTCATCTCGACATGCACGCCGCCGGGCCAGGTGCCGGCCTCGCCATGCGCGTCGAAGAAGCCGCGCACCTCGGTCAGGATGCTGTCGAAGGAACGGGTCTTGTAGCTGCCGGCGGTATGCGTGTTGCCGTGCATGGGGTCGCAGATCCAGACCACCTCGCGCCCGGCATCGCGCACCGCGCGCAGCAGCGGCGCCAGCTTCTCGGCCACCTTCTGGGCACCCATGCGGGTGATCAGCGTCAGGCGGCCGGGCTCGTTGGTCGGGTTCAGGATCTCCGTGAGCCGCACCAGCTCAGAGGCATCCGTGGTCGGGCCGACCTTCAGGCCCAGCGGGTTCTTCACGCCGCGCAGGAACTCAACATGCGCGCCGTCCGGCTGCCGCGTGCGATCGCCGATCCAGAGGAAGTGGGCGGAGCAGGCGTACCAGTCGCCGGTGGTGGAATCCACGCGGGTCAGCGCTTCCTCATAGGGCAGCAGCAGCGCCTCGTGGCTGGTGTAGAACTCGGTCTCGCGCACCTGCGGCGCCTCGCTCATGCCGCAGGCGGCCATGAAGCGCAGCGTCTCGTCGATGCGGGCGGCCAGATCCTGGTAGCGCTCCGCCAGCGGGGAGCGGGCGACGAAGCCCAGGTTCCAGCGGTGCACCTGATGCAGGTCGGCATAGCCGCCGGTGGCGAAGGCGCGCAGCAGGTTCAGCGTGCCGGCCGACTGCATATAGGCGAATTCCATCCGCGACGGCTCGGGCAGCCGTGCCTCGGCGGAGAATTCGGGGCCGTTGATGATGTCGCCGCGATAGGAAGGCAGCGTCACGCCATCCAGCGTCTCGGTATCCGACGAACGCGGCTTGGCGAACTGCCCGGCCATGCGGCCCAGCTTCACCACCGGCAGCCCGCCGCCGAAGGTCAGCACCACCGCCATCTGCAGCAGCACCCGGAAGGTGTCGCGGATGGTATTGGCGTTGAAGTCCGAGAAGCTTTCGGCGCAGTCGCCGCCCTGCAGGATGAAGGCCTTGCCCTGCCCGGCCGCGGCCAGGGCCTTCTTCAGGCGCCGGGCCTCGCCGGCAAACACCAAAGGCGGAAAGCCGGCGAGCTTCGCCTCCATCGCCTTCAGCTTCACCGTGTCCGGATAATCTGGCACCTGCCGAATCGGCATTTCGCGCCAGCTCCCGGGCTGCCACCCGCGCACCGTCATGACCTCAGGTTTCCTCGTTCAAACCATAGTGGCATGCACGATAGACCGATGGCGGGGCGCAGGGCTACCGCACTTGCGCAATAATGGCGCGGAGCAGCCTTGCGGCCCGGCGCCGTCTGTGCCTCAGCCCGGCCGGCTGCGCGGAGCCAGGGCGCCGCTGGCGGCTACCACCCCGGCGATGATCAGGGCGCAGCCCAGCAGCTCCGGCCAGCCTGGAACCTCACCCAGCAGCAGCACCGCCACCGCCACAACCGTGGCCGGCGTCAGGGCGGTGATGGCGGAGGTGCGGGCGGCGCCCAGGTGCCGCACTGCCGTGGTGAAGGTGATCAGCGCTACCACCCCGGCCATCACCCCTTGCACCAGCACCTGGCGGAGCAGCACTGGCGTGGGCGTGGCCTGATAGGCGGCCCAGATCTCCCCGGCCGCGAAGGGCAGCAGCAGCACCACGGACCAGAGGCCGACGAAAGCCGCCGCCTCGGTGCCCGTCAGCCCGCTGCGGCGGAAGAAGACCGTGTAGACGGACCAGGACAACGCGGCGCAGAGGATCAGCAGATGCCCGCGCCAGCCGCCGCCCGCGAGGTCCAGCAGGCCGGAGCCGGTGATGGCCACCACGCCAGCCGTGATCAGCAGGATGCCGGCGGCGCGGATGCCGCCGATCCGCTCCCGGAACACCAGGCTGGAAAGAAGGGCGATGAACATCGGCAGGTTGCCGGTCAGCAGCGGCCCGGCCTCCGCCGCCGGGGCGAAGCGCAGCCCGTAGAGCACGCAGAACTGGTAGGGCAGCCCGGCGGCCAGCAGCCCCAGCAGCGCCAGCTTCGGCGCCCGGCGCGGAACCAGGCGGATGCGCCACCACCAGGGCGACAGCAGCAGCGCGGCTGTGCCAAAGCGCACCAGCGCCAGCAGCGCCGGGCTCAGCGGCCGGGCGCCGCCCATGGCGAAGCGGCTGCCGATGATCCAGGTGGTCCACATCGCCACCGTCAGCAGCGCCGCCACCAGCCCGGTCCGAAAGGATGGCGTGAAGGCGCGGCTGGCCGCGGCGGGCGCGGGCTCGGCGATGAAAGAGGTTCCAGGGGGCAATGGGACAGCCTTACTGCCGTTTCTTCCGCTTCCCTAGCCTAGCGCCGGGGCGGCTGGAACCCCTGCCCTTAGGCCGGCTGCGGCCCGGGGCGCCCGGCCTCCACCACGAAGCGCGCCCGGTCCTCCCGCGCCGCGCCGGGGGTCGAGACCTGCGCCACGGCGCGGAAGGTGGCGGTGAAACTGTCCCGCGACACCTCGTGCAGGGTGTAGCCGCGCCGGTTGTTGGTGAAGGCGAGATGCGGGTTGCGCGCCAGTTCCCGCGCGCTGGACGGCCGTGACTCGGACCCGTCGCCGCCGGAGGAGATGGAGGTGGCGGTGAATTCGGTGCCTGTCGCCGGGCTGTCCTCCCGATCGTAGTCGGGGCGCAGGGTGCCGGCCAGGGCCATGTGCACATCGCCCGAGGCCACTACCAAATTCGGCACGCCTTGCAGCGCCTCCAGCACCCGGCGCCGGGCGGCGGGGTAGCCGTCCCACTTGTCCATCGGCAGGCGCGGCACAGTGTCCTGGCCGGAATCCACCCGCAGCATCGGCACCTGCTGCGCCAGCAACTGCCAGCGCGCCTCGCTGCGGCCCAGCCCTTTGGCCAGCCATTCCTGCTGCGCCGGGCCGATCATCTGCGCCGCCGGGTCCTGCTGCGCGGCGCAGGCGGGCTTCACGCCATCTCCGCAAGGCTGGTCGGTGCGGAAGGAGCGGGTGTCGAGCACCGCGATATCCAGCAGCCGCCCGTAGCGCAGGGCACGATAGGCCTCGATCTCCGGCCCGCGCGGCAACTGGGCGCGGCGCAGCGGCATATGCTCGTACCAGGCCTGGAAGGCGGCCTGCTTGCGCAGGGCGAAGATTTCCGGCGGCACGGCGGGGCGGTTGGGGTTGCTGCCGTCGTCCTGGCTGAACGGACCGGCCCAGTTGTTCTGCACCTCATGGTCGTCGAAGGAGGGCAGGAAGGGATGCGCCGCATGGGCCGCCGCCAGATCGGGGTCGAGCTTATAGAGCGCGTAGCGGGCACGGTATTCGTCCAGCGACAGCGGCTCCGGCCCGTTGTGCGGGCGGATGGCGCTGGCGCTGCGGCCGGATTCATAGATGTAGTCGCCGTAGTGGAAGACGAAGTCGAGGTCCTCTTCCTCCGCCACATGGCGCCAGGCGGTGTAGAGCCCCTGCTGGTAGTTCTGGCAGCCGGCATTGACGAAGCGCAGTTTCGCCGGGGTAGCATCCACCGCTGGCGCCGTGCGGGTGCGCCCGGTGGGCGAAAGCCATTCCCCCAGGCGGAAGCGGTAGAAATACGCGCGGCCGGGTAGCAGCCCGCCGACCTCGGCATGCACCGCATGCGCCAGTTCCGGCCGCGCCAGTTCCTCCCCCGTGGCGGCGATGGCGGTGAAGCCGGGGTCTTCCGCCACCTCCCAACGCACCGGGATGGCGGCGCGTGGCATGCCGCCGCCCGCCAGCGGCTCCGGCGCCAGCCGCGTCCAGAGCACCACGCCATCCGGCCAGGGGTCGCCAGAGGCGACGCCCAGGGTGAAGGGGTCGCGCGGCAGGGCAGGCGCCGCCAGGGCATGGCGGGCGGAGGGCGGCTGCAAGGCGGCCAGGGCCGCCATGCCGAGCCCGCTGCGCAACAGGCCGCGGCGGGAGTGTTCCAGGATGTGACGGGCGGCGCTGTCCATGCCGCCCATCCTGCCATGCTTCAGCCTGACGGAGGATGAAGCGCGGATGACATCCCGCTCAGCGGCCGCGCGTCACCAGCCGGCCGGGCTTCGCGCCCGTCGCCTTGCCCTCGGCGAAGGAGAGCACGCCATTGGCCCAGACCTGCTCGATGCCCAGGCTCATCTGCACCGGGTTCTCGAAGGTGGCGTTGTCGATGACGGTGTTCGGGTCGAACAGCACGAGGTCGGCAAAGGCGCCCTCGCGGATCACGCCGCGGTCCACCATGCCGAAGACCTGGGCGCAGCGGCCGGTCATCTTGTGCACCGCCGTCTCCATGTCGAAGAGGCCAAGCTGGCGGGAATAGAAGCCCAGCACGCGCGGGAAGGTGCCCCAGAGGCGCGGATGCGGCTTGGCGTCATGCGGCAGGCCGTCGGAGCCGATCATGGAGAGCGGGTGGCGCATGATGCGGCGCACATCCTCCTCGTCCATCTGGAAGGTAACGGCGCCGGCGGGCAGCAGCCGCTCGGCGGCGCCGCGCATGTCGGTGTTCCAGCCGCGCGCGATCTCGGACAGATCGCGGCCCGCCATCTCCGGGTAAGGCACGGACCAGCTGATCAGCACGCGGGTATCCCCCCGCACCTTCTCCGGCATCAGCACGGTGGAGCCGGCAGGATAGGGATACATGTCGAAAGCGACTTCCTGCATGGAAGCGGCGGCCTCGATCAGCGCCAGGGTCTGCACGCTGCGGCCGTAATTCTCCGGCATCGAGCACTTGTGATGGCTGATATGGACCGGTAGGCCCAGCCGCGTGCCGATGCGCAGCGTCTCCTCGATCGAGGCCAGGACATGGTCGGCCTCGTCGCGCATGTGGCTGGTGTAGAGGCCGTTGGTGGTCTTCAGCGCCTCACCGACCGCGATCACCTCCTCGGTCGTCGCGGCCTTGTTCAGCGGGTAGTAGAGGCCGGTGGAGAAGCCCGAGGCACCCTCGGCCAGCGACTGCTTCAGCCGCGCATGCATGCGGTGGATCTCGACGTCCTTGGCGGGGCGGTGCACGTCGCCATTCATCGCCTCCACCCGCAGCGTCTGGTGGCCGACCAGGGCATAGGTATTCACCTCGCTGCCCTGCTTCTTCAGCGCGTCGGCATAGTCGCCGAAGCTGTCGAAGGTCCACCACTGCTCATCGCCCAGCAGGTCCAGCGGCGCCGGCGGGCGCTTGGCGGTGTGGCGCATGGGCGCGAGGCTGATGCCGCAATTGCCCACCACCACCGTCGTCACGCCCTGGCTGATCTTGCAGAGCGTGCAGGCCGGGCCGCAGAGCACGGCGCGGTCGTCATGCGTGTGCGAGTCGATGAAGCCGGGCGCGATGGCCTTGCCGGTGGCGATGATCTCGCGGTCCGCGCTGGCGCCGCCGAGGTCGCCCACCGCCACGATGCGGTCGCCGGTGACACCGACATCCCCCAAGCGCCGGGGCGCGCCGGTTCCGTCGAAAATCGTGGCATCGCGGATGATGGTGTCGCAGCGCAGCGCCATGGCAGGCAGTCCTCAGGTCACACAGGAGGCGCGGATCATGCATCGGGGATGCCGGTTGATCCAGCCGCCAAGCCACAATTGGGCCGCCAGGCGCGGATTGCGCATCTCTCCCCTGCCCCCTAGCCTGCCGCCCGCCTACAGACACCGGGAAGACTCACCCCATGACCGAAGCCACGCCCCCCACCGCCACGCGGGAAACGATCACGCTGGAGGGCCTGAAGGCCCCCGCCAGCATCGTGGTGGACCGCTGGGGCGTGCCGCACCTGCGCGCGGAATCCGAGGCCGACCTCTGGTTCATCCAGGGCTTCAACGCGGCGCGGGACCGGCTTTGGCAGATCGACCTCTGGCGCAAGCGCGGCCTGGGGCTGCTGGCGGCCGATTTCGGCCCCGGCTACCTGGCGCAGGACCGCGCCGCGCGGCTGTTCCTGTATCGCGGCGACATGGATGCCGAATTCGCCGCCTATGCGCCGGATGCGCGCGCGATCTGCGGTGCCTTCGCCGCCGGCATCAACGCCTATGTCGATCTCTGCGCGCGGGAGCCCGAGCGGCTGCCGCCCGAATTCGCGCAGATGGGCACCAGGCCCGCGCACTGGGCCGCCGATGACGTGGTGCGCATCCGCACCCATACCCTGACGCGCAACGCGCTTTCCGAGGTCATCCGCGCCATCGTGCTGGCCCGCGCCGACCTCGCCACCGACCTGCTGCGCAAGGACATCGAGCCGATGCGCGAGCCGATCCGGCCGGAAGGCCTGGACCTCGGCAGCCTGGAGATCACCTGCCTCGATACCTTCAAGCTCGCCACGGCGGCGGTGACCTTCAGCCCGGAGCGCCTCGCCGCGCCGCTGGAGGACTGGCGCCGCTGGACCCAGGTGGCCGACAATGGCGAGGTGATGCGCAAGGCCGAGATGGAAGGCTCCAACAACTGGGCCGTGCATGGCAGCCGCACCGAGAGCGGCCGCCCCATCCTGGCCAGCGACCCGCACCGCGCCCATGCCGCGCCCGGCCTGCGCTACATCGTTCACCTCGAGGCACCGGGCTTCAACGCCATCGGCGCTGGCGAGCCGGCGGTGCCCGGCATCTCCATCGGCCATAACGGCACGGCGGCCTTCGCCCTGACCATCCATGGCGCCGACCAAGAAGACGTCATGGTCTATGAGACCATCGGCGACGGCAGCAGCTATCGCTACGGCGACGGCTACGAGCCGATGATCGAGGAGATGGCCGAGTTCACCGTGATGGGGCAGGAGACGCAGAGCCTGCCGCTGCGCTTCACGCGCCACGGCCCCATCATCGCCGAGGCGCCGGGCCGCGCCGTCGCCGTCCGCACTGTCTGGTCGCTGCCGGGTTCCGCGCCCTATCTGCGCAGCCTGACCGGCATGCGTGCCACGACGCTGGAGGATTACGCGGCGGCGATGCGCGGCTGGGGCACGCCCTCGGTCAACCAGATCTATGCCGATACTTCCGGCACCATCGCCTGGATGCCCGCCGGCTACGCGCCGCAGCGCCCCAACTGGGACGGCCTGCTGCCCATGCCGGGCGATGGCCGCTACGAATGGTCCGGCCTGCTGGACCCGGCGGAATACCCCACCATCGTCAATCCGCCGGAAGGCTTCGTCGCCTCCGCCAATGAGCTGAACCTGCCGGCGGACTGGCCGCACGAGCAGAAGATGTTCGGCTTCGAATGGACCGAGGCTTCCCGCGCCCGCCGCATCCGCGAAGTGCTGGGGCGGATCGGCATCAATGAGCAGCCGCTGCACCGCGTGGAGGATTCGGCGGCGCTGCAGACGGATGTTCTGTCCATCCCCGCGCGGCGGCTCTGCGCGCTGCTGCTGCGCCTGCCGCGCAGCGGCGCGGCGCCGGAACTCTGGGCGGCGCTGACGCTGCTGGAGGAATGGGACCACCAGCTTCGCGCCAACAGCGCCGCCGCCGCGCTCTTCGAGGTCTTCCTGGCGAAGTTCCTGAAGCCGCGGATGCTGGAGGCACTGGTGCCCGATGCCTCTCTGCGCCCGCTGCTGCTGCCGCAGGACAATGAAGCGCTGCTGCGCGCGCTGGAGCAGCCCGACAGCCGCTTCGGCACCGACCCGGCGGCGGGGCGCGACGCGCTGCTGGCAAGCTGCCTGACCGATGCTTTCCGCGATTGCGAGAAGCGCATGGGCTCCTCCCCCTCCGGTTGGGAATGGGGCAAGCTGCACCACGGTTATTTCCAGCACGCGCTTTCCGGCCTGCCGGATGCGCCGGCGCATCTGGATGTCGGGCCGCTGCCGGTGGGTGGCAGCGCCTCGACGCCGATGCACACCGGCTACCGCCCCAGCGACTTCCGCGCCATGTACGGCGCCTCCGTGCGGCTGGTGATGGATGTCGGCGAGTGGGACAAGAGCATCGCCATCAATGCCCCGGGCCAGTCGGGCGACCCGCGCTCCCCGCATTACGCGGACCTGGCGCCGAGCTGGTCGCGCGGCGCCTATGTGCCGCTGCTGTATTCGCGCGAAGCGGTGGACGCGATGGAGATGCAGCGGATCGAGCTGATCCCCGGCTGACCAGCCAGACCGGCGGGAAAGGAGGAGCGGATGACGATCTTTCTTTGCAAGGCCTGCGGCACCTCCTACCCGGATGCGCCGCAGCCCCCCGCCCATTGCCCCATCTGCGAGGATGAGCGGCAATATGTTCCCGCCAGCGGCCAGGCCTGGATCTCGCGCGAGGCATTGGCCGAGGGCCATGTGAATGCCTGGCGCCAGCACGAACCCGGCCTGCTGAGCGTGCAGACCATGCCTGCCTTCGCCATCAACCAGCGCGCCTTCCTGCTGCGCACGCCCGCCGGGAATGTCCTGTGGGACTGCATCGCGCTGCTGGATGACGCGACGAAGGAACTGGTGCACGGCCTGGGCGGGGTGCGGGCCATCGCCATCTCCCACCCGCATTACTACACCACGATGCAGGACTGGGCCGCCGCCTTCGGCGCCACGATCCACCTACATGCCGCCGACCGCGAATGGGTGATGCGCCCCGATCCCGCCATCCACTTCTGGGACGGCGAGACGCTGGAGATCCTGCCCGGTGTCACGCTGATCCGCGCCGGCGGGCATTTCGCCGGCGGCACCGTGCTGCACTGGGCAGGCACGGAGGATGGCGCGGGCGCGCTGCTGCCGGGCGACATTGTGCAGGTGGCGCCGGGCGCGCGCCGCGTGTCCTTCATGTGGAGCTACCCCAACATGATGCCCCTGCCCGCCGCCGAAATCCGCCGCGTGGCGGCGCGGCTGGCGCCCTGGCGCTACGGCCGCATCTACGGCGCCTTCAAGGGGCAGGAAGTGCTGGCGGATGGGCCGGAGATCGTGGCCCGCTCCGCCGCCCGGTATATCGAACTGCTGGGCTAGGGAGCGGCCTTCACCACTCGATCGGCCGCCACAGCGACACCGGCGGCGATTCCTTGGCGCGGATCGCCGCCTGCAATTCCGTTTCCAGCGCCGAGAGGAAACGGGACTTGTCGGAACCCTGCATCGGCGCCGGGCCGCGCGTGGTGGCGCCGGTGGAGCGCAGATGCTCCGCCACCGCCCGCCCGGCCAGGGCGCCACCGATATTGTCAGTGGTCCAGACCGTGCCGTTGTGCTTCAGCGCCCGCGCACCCTTGGCCAGGCAGCGGGAGGCAAGCGGGATGTCGGCGGTGACGCAGACATCATGCTCGGCGATATGCTCGGCGATCCAGTCATCCGCGATATCGGCGCCCTCGGACACGATGACGCGCTTCACCCAGTCCACCTCCGGCAGGCGGATGCCGCGCGCCCCGTTGCTCACCACATGCACGATGAGGCCGAGGCGCTCCGCGACGCGGAACACCTCGTCCCGCACCGGGCAGGCATCGGCGTCAATGTAGACTTCAGGCTTCAACCGGCCACATCCGCCAGCCAGCGGGTCACCACGGCGCAGGCAGCGGAGAAATCCTCCATCCGCATCGCCTCATGCGGGTTGTGGCTGCCATTCTGGTTGCGCACGAAGAGCATGCCCGCCGGAATGCCCGCCGCCGCGAAGGCCGCAGCGTCATGCCCGCCGCCCGAGGCCATCTCCATGTGCCGCACGCCGATGGCTTCCGCCGCGCGCGCCAGCCCGGCCCGCACCCCGGCATCCATGGGAGAGGCGGTGGAACCCGTCTCCGGCCCCAGGTCGAACTTCACGCCTCGCCGCGCCTCGATCTCCGGCACCAGCACGGCGAGCCGCGCGAAGATGGCATCGACGCTGGCCGGGTTCACGCTGCGCACGTCCAGCATGAAGGTGGCCTCGCCGGCGATCTTGGTGAAGCCGGCTTCCTCGGTGGTGGCCATGGTGCAGAAGGTGCAGACCAGCTTATGGCCATGCGCTTCCAGCAGCGCCCATTCCTCGTCCAGCCCCAGCGCCAGTTCCGCCAGGGCGATGGCGGCGTCACGGCGGTAGCGGCGCGGCGTGCCGCCGGAATGGTTGTACTCGCCCAGCACCCGCCCCTGCCGCAGGCGGCGGGAGCCGGGGATGCCGGTGACCACGGCCACGGGGATTTCCTCGGAATCCAGCACCGGGCCCTGCTCGATATGCACTTCGAGGAAGGCGGCGGTGTTGTCCGGCGTCACCACCTTCTCGCCACGCACGGCGAAGTCGGGGTCGAAGCCTTCTTCCCGCATGTGGTCGGCGAGGCTGCGGCCGGTGTCCTGCCGCTTCACTTCCAGCTCGGCGGCCTTCAGCATGCCCAGTGCGCCACGGCTGCCGGGATAGGATGTGGGGAACCAGGCCCCCGCTTCCTCCGCCCGCGTCGCCATGACAGTGATGTCGCGGCTGGGGCGGAAGCCGGCGCGCTTCAGCCCGGCCACGGCGGCCAGCCCGGCCAGCACGCCGGCGGCGCCGTCGAAATTGCCGCCTTCCTTCACCGAATCCAGGTGGCTGCCCAGCAGCACCTTCTTTGCCGCCCGGTCGGTGCCGGGCAGCGTCATGTAGAGGTTGCCGACCGGGTCGGCCTGCACGTCCAGCCCCAGCGCCTCGGCTTCCCGCCGCGCCAGTTCATGCGCCATCCGTTCCCCGGCGCCATAGGCGTCACGCGTGACGCCCAGGCCGTCGGTGCTGTTGGCACGCAGCTCATCGAACAACCGCGACGCCAGATCCATGTCCGGCGTCAGGTTGCTGCGGAGAGTCTCAGACACAGCCAACGACCCCGCCATCGATCAGGTGAATGCGGCCGGTCGTATAGGCGGCGCGGTCGGAAGCCAGGAAGGCGCCCATGGGGCCGAACTCGGCGGGCTCGCCATAGCGGCCGGCCGGGATGGTCTTGCTGCGGGCCTCAATGATGTCCTCGGCCGTCTTGCCGGCCTTCTGCGCCGCGCCGGCCGCCAGCTCGATGCTGCGGTTGGTGCGGATGGCGCCGGGGGCCAGGATGTTGCAGGTCACGCCCTCGCCCGCCACTTCGGCGGCAAGGGTCTTGTTCCAGCCCACGATGGCGGCGCGCAGCGTGTTGGACAGCGCCAGGTTCGGCAGCGGCTGCACCATGCCGGAGGAACCGATGGCGATGACACGGCCCCACTTCTGCGCCCGCATGGCCGGCAGCACCCGCGTCGCCACCCGGATGGGGGAGAGGACGATGCGCTGGAACCAGGTGGTCAGGTCTTCCTGCTTGATATCGGCCGCCGTGCATTGCGGCGGGCCACCATGGTTCAGCACCACGATGTCGATGCCGCCCAGCTCGGCCACGGCCTTGTCCACCAGCGCGTCCATCTGCTCGCCATAGGCGACATCGGCGGGGATGCCGACAGCCTTGGCAGCACCCAGCGCCTTCAGCTCGGCCGCGACCTTGTCCAGGCTCGCCTGCTCACGGCCCGAGACGGCAATGGCCACGCCTTCGGCGGCCAGCGCATCGGCCACCGAGCGGCCGAGGCCCTTCGAGCCACCCATCACCAGGGCGCGACGCCCCTTGAGACCCAGATCCATCTTCTCTCTCCCGCAGCACAGCCGTGCGATTCCGCGCGGACGGTGAACGCAACGCGGGGGGAAGGCAAGCCCAACCCCCTTGGCGGCGGCGGCGCCCGCCCGCAAGCTGGCCACCAAACCGCGCCATGCCAGGGAGGCCGAACACCGATGTCCAAGCCGCTGCTGCTGCTGACCCGCCACTTTCCCGAGGCGGTGGAAGCCCGCGCCGCCCGCGACTACGCGACGATTCCCAATACCGCCGACACGCGGATGACGGGGCCCGAGATCGTCGCGGCCGCCCGCAAGGCCGAGCCCGCCGGCATCCTCTGCGCCGCCGGGGATGCGCTGAATGCCGAAACCATCGCGGCCTTGCCGGAGAGCGTGCGGATCATCGCCACCTTCAGCGCCGGCACCGACCATATCGACCTCGCGGCGGCGGCGGCGCGCGGCATCCCGGTGGCCAATACGCCGGACGTGCTGAGCGTCGCCACCGCCGAGATCGCCATGCTGCTGATCCTTTCCGCCGCCCGGCGTGGCGGCGAGGCCGAGCGGATGGTGCGCGCCCGCCAGTGGACCGGCTGGGCGCCGACGCAGCTCATGGGCGTGACGCTGGAAGGCAAGGTGCTGGGCATCCTCGGCATGGGCCGCATCGGCCAGGCCCTGGCGCGCATGGCGCGCGGCTTCGGCATGGAGATCCATTACCGCAACCGCCGCCCGCTGCCGGAAGCCGAGGCGCAGGGCGCCACCTATCATGACAGCGACGAAAGCTTCCTCGGCGCCATCGACGTGCTCTCCATGCACATTCCCGGCGGCGCCGCCACGCGGCACTGGCTGGATGCACAGCGCATTGCCCTGCTGCGCCCCGGCGCCATCGTGGTGAATACCGGGCGAGGCTCCACGGTGGATGACGCGGCACTCTGCGCGGCACTGGAAAGCGGGCATCTGCGCGCCGCCGGCCTGGATGTCTTCGATGGCGAGCCACGGATCTTCGAGGGCTACTACAGCGCCCCCAATGTCATGCTGTTGCCGCATCTGGGCAGCGCCACGGTGGAGACGCGCGATGCCATGGGCTTCCGCGCCCTGGACAATGTCGACGCCGTGCTGCTGCGCGGGGAAGCGCCACCTTATCCGGTGAAGTGATAGTGAATTAAAGATTCCACGATTGTTTTCCGATTAATTATTTACCACCGGATCGGAATCGTTAATCCTGTCACCAACCCGGTGACAGGAAGCGGCCCGTGCCCCATCCGATCCGCATTTTCATCCAGCCCTGGCGACAGGGGTGCAGGCGATGTCGGCGGCATTGAGCCGCCCCCTCCTCCATCCCGCCGACAAGGGCTTTGCCATGACCGATATCGTGATCCGACGCCGCGCCGCGCTGCTGGGCGCCGCCGGACTTCTTGCTTCCCCCGCCATCCTGCGCGCGCAGCCGCTGCCCGTGCTGCGCGTGGGCAACCAAAAAGGCGGCATCCGCTCTCTGCTGGAAGCCTCCAGCCAAGCGCGCGACCTGCCTTTCCGTATCGAGTGGAGTGAATTCCCCGCCGCCGCGCCGTTGCTGGAGGCGCTGAACGCCGGCGCGCTGGATGTCGGCAGCCAGGGCGACCTCGCCTTTCTGGGCGTCTACGCCAATGGGGCGCCGATCCGCGCCGTCGGCGCCACCAGGGCCGAGGCGCGCAGCCAAGCCATCCTGGTGCGGGACGGCAGCCCGATCCGCAGCCTCGCGGATCTGCGCGGCCGCAAGGTGGCGGCCAATCGCGGCGGCTGGGGCCAGTACCTCGTGCGCGCAGCGCTGAAGGATGCCGGCATCGATCCCGGCGAGGTGACACAGGCGGCGCTGGGGCCAATGGATGCGGCGCTGGCCTTTCGCTCCGGCTCCGTGGATGCCTGGGCGATCTGGGAGCCCTATGTGGCCATCGAGGTGGAAAGCTTCGGCGCCCGCGTGCTGCGCGACGGCACAGGGCTGACGCCCACCGTCAGCCTGACCTCGGTGCATGTGGATACGCTGAAGGACAAGCGGCCCTTGCTGCAGGAATTCCTGGTGCGGCAACAGCGCGGCTGGGATTGGGCGCGGGGCAATGTCCCCGCCTTTGCCCGCAGCACCTCGGCCCTCACCCGCATTCCGGAGCCGCTGCTGCGCCGCGCCTATGAGAACCAGGCCACCAAGGCCGTCCCGGTGGATGCGGCCCTGGTGGCGGAACTTCAGCAGGCCAGCGACCAGGCCGTGCAGTTCGGGGTGCTTTCCCGCGCCATCTCGGTGGCAGAGGCCTTCGACACCAGCTTCACCCTGGCTGCCCGCTAGGCGGCATCCAGGCGTCGATCAGCTTTTCGGCATTGGCGGCGGCGGCCCCGGCCGGCCCGCCATGGCCGAACATCTGGCCGGAGACATAGACGCCCTCGATCAACAGCAGCAGCCCGTCGCCCAGCGCCGCCGGGTCGCTGGCGCCCATGTCCGCCGCCATCTCCCGCAAGGTGGCGCGGAGCTGCTGCTTATGCGCCTCGCTCACCACGCGGGCGGGGTGGCCGGGCTCCGGATATTCGATGGCGGCATTGGTCAGGCCGCAGCCACGATAGCCATCCTGCATCGCGCGCTCCCCCGCCCCGCGCAGGAAGGCGAGGATCTGGGCACGCGGATCGCCGGGATGCGCCGCCCGCGCCGCATCGAAGCGGCCCCAGAAGATGCCGCAGTAGTCCCGCAGGTAGGTTGCCGCCAGCTCGTCCTTGGAGGAAAAGGCGCGGTAGAGGCTGGGCTTGGTGACGCCGGCCCGGTTGACGATCTCGTCCACCCCCACCGCCCTGATGCCCGCCCGGTAGAACAGTTCGGCGGCGGTCTGGCGGATGCGGACGGCGGCGCTGGGCTTGGCGGTCGTGCTCATGTGTGCGGATCGGCCTTGACGATGTTACCGATCGGTACGTACTGTGCAGGAAAGCAACGTACCGGTCAGTAACATGGATATAATCCAACGCAGGCCCTTTGGCCAGAAATACGCCTTCGTGGTCGTGGGCGTGATCTTCCTGGCTCTGCTCGCGGCCGCCGGCCTGCGCGCGACGCCGGGCGTGCTGATCCTGCCGCTGGAGGAAGCCTTCGGCTGGGGCCGCGCCACCACCGCGCTCTCCGCCGGCATCGGCATCTTCCTCTATGGCATGGTGGGACCCTTCGCGGCGGCGCTGATGACCACCTTCGGGCTGCGCCGCACCATGCTCTGCGCCCTGGCGCTGATGGCGGCCTCCACCGCCGCCAGCAGCTTCATGACCCAGCCCTGGCACCTGATCCTGAGTTGGGGCGTCTTTTCCGGCATCGGCAGCGGCGCCGTGGCCATCGTGCTGGGCGCCACCATCACCAACCGCTGGTTCTCCACGCATCGCGGCCTGATCATGGGCGTGCTGACCGCCAGCACCGCCACGGGCAGCCTGATCTTCCTGCCCATCCTGGCCACCCTGGCCGAGGCGGGCGGCTGGCGCCCGGTGGTGCTCACCGTCTCGGCCGTGATCGCCGCCGTGATCCCGCTGGTCTGGTGGCTGGTGCCGGAAAAGCCGGCCTCGGTGGGGCTGGTGCCCTACGGCGCCCCCCCGGGCTTCGTGCCGCCGCCGCCGCCCACCGGGCTGCTCTCCATCACCTTCGGCAGCCTGAAGCGCGCCGCACGCACGCGTGCCTTCTGGTACCTCTTCGCCACCTTCTGGGTCTGCGGCTTCACCACCAACGGGCTGGTGGGGACGCATCTCATCGCGCTTTGCGGCGACATGGGCATCCCGGAGGTGCGGGCGGCCGGGCTGCTGGCGCTGATGGGTATCTTCGATCTCGTGGGCACCACCCTCTCCGGCTGGCTGACCGACCGCTATGACCCGCGCAAGCTGTTGTTCCTGTATTACGGGCTGCGCGGCCTGTCGCTGATCTACCTGCCTTATTCGGATTTCTCGCTCTACAGCCTCTCGATCTTCGCGGTCTTCTACGGGCTGGACTGGATCGCCACCGTGCCGCCGACGCTGCGGCTGGCCACCGATGCCTTCGGGGAGCGCGATGCCCCCATCGTCTTCGGCTGGATCGCCGCCGGCCACCAGATCGGCGCCGCCAGCGCCGCCTTCCTGGGCGGTCTGCTGCGCGACACCCAGGGCGATTACCTGACCATGTTCGTGCTGGCGGGCATGACAGGCCTGCTGGCCGCCGGCATCTCCCTGGCCATCCGGCGGGAGCCGGTGGCGGCCGTGCCGGTCAGCGCATAAGCGGGCGGGCGGTGGGCGGCTGGACAGCCCCCGCCGCCCCTGTCCACCATGCGGCCCGCTCCTGCTGGAAGACGCCCGCCATGATGTTCGACTTCGCCACTACCTCGCCCAACAACCGCTACAAGCTGCTGACGGCGACGGTGGTGCCGCGCCCCATCGCCTGGGTGGTTACCCAGGATGCGCAGGGCGGCATCAACATGGCGCCCTTCTCCTTCTTCAACGCCTTCTCCAGCAACCCGCCGGTGCTGGGCGTCTCCATCGGCGGGCCGCATACCGACAAGGACACCCTGGCCAACATCCGAGCCACCGGCCAGTTCGTGGTCTGCCTGGTGCCGGAATCGGCGGTGCATGCCATGAACATCACCGCCATCGACCTGCCGCCCGAGGTGGATGAGATGGCGGAGGCCAAGCTCACTCCGGTGCCGAGCAGCCTGGTCAAGCCGCCCCGCGTCGCCGAAAGCCCTGTGGCCTTCGAATGCCAGACGCATCAGCTGGTCCCGCTGGGCGGCAATACCCTGGTGCTGGGCACCATCCTGGCCGCGCATGTGCAGGACGATTGCGTGCTGGATGCGGCGAAATGCTACGTGGACACGCCGAAGCTGGGGCTGATCGGCCGCATGCATGGCGGCGGCGGCTATGCCCGCACCACCGATATCATCAACGTGCCGCGCATTCCGCTGGCGGATTGGCAGGCGCGCGACAAGGGCTGAAAACGCCGATGGCGGCGGGCGCTTTCCGCACCCGCCGCCATCGTTCCGTGAAAGCCTCTGGCCTCAGTTGCCGGCGACGGCCCGCAGGCGGGGCGACTTCTTGGCGTCGATCAGCTCCTGGTACAGGTCCACATAATCCTGCGCCATGCGGCGGGACGTGAAGCGCTCATCGAAACGCTGGCGCACGCGGGTGCGGTCCAACTCCGGCAGGCGCTTCAGGGCCGCCACCGCCTCTTCCTCGGTCTCGACGATGAAGCCGGTCAGGCCATCCTCCATCACCTCGGGCACCGAGCCGTGGCGGAAGGCGATGACCGGCGTGCCGCAAGCCATGCTCTCGATCATCACTAGGCCGAAGGGCTCCGGCCAGCGGATCGGGAAGAGCAGCGCATGGGCGCCGGAGAGGAATTCCGGCTTCTGGTCGTCGTTGATCTCGCCAATGAACTCGACCTCGCCGATGGAGAGCAGCGGCTTGATCTCGCTCTCGAAATAGGCCTTGTCGGCGTTATCGACCTTGGCGGCGACCTTCAGCTTCATGCCGGCGGCGGCGGCGATGCGGATGGCGCGGTCCAGCCCCTTCTCCGGCGAAACGCGGCCGAGGAAGGCTAGGTAGTCCCGCTTCACGTCCAGCGGCTTCAGGCGGTCGGCCGGCATGCCGTGCAGGATGGTGCGCGCCCAGTCGAGCTGCGGGATCGGCAGCCGCTGGTGGTCGGAGATCGAGACGAAAGGCGTATGGGCATAGGTGCCGTAGATCTCGCCGAATTCCGGCAGGTCCAGGCGGCCATGAAGCGTGGTCAGGAAGGGCGTCCCCTGGCGGTCCAGCAGGCCCAGTGGGAAGTAGTCGATATGGGAATGGATGACGTCGAACTCGCCGGCGCGGCGGCCGACGGTCTCCACCATGCGCATGTAATGCGCCACCCAGTCCTTCACCGTCGGGTCCAGGCGCAGGGCCTCCGGCCGCATCGCGGCCAGCTTCGCGCTGGTGATCGAATCGCCGCTGGCGAACAGCGTCACCTCATGGCCCATCGCGACCAGTTCCTCGGTCAGCGAATGCACCACCCGCTCGGTGCCGCCGTAGAGCTTCGGCGGAACAGCCTCGAACAGAGGAGCGATTTGCGCGATACGCATGAAACATTCCTTCCCACGGCCCGCCGAAGTCACGGGTCGCATGAACAACGACGATGCTGGAATGGACGCAGGTGGTCTGGCCTGGCCGAAGAGCTTCCGTACCCAGTGTCCATCTATAAAAATCGAATATGGCGGAATATGGGCTCGGTTCTGGCCGGGGTTTGGCGCATGCGCCTTCAAATTTGCCGCCGCGCGGCGCAATTCCGCCCAAATTGCCCCCGCCAATCCCTCCGTCATCACCTCGACAGGGCGCATCGCATGTCCCGCCTCATCGTCGTCTCCAACCGCGTCGCCCCGATCACGGAGGGCGAGCCCACCGCTGGCGGCCTCGCCGCGGGCGTCATGGATGCCTTGCGCCAGAAGGGCGGCCGCTGGTTCGGCTGGAGCGGCCAAGTCGTGCCCGACATGGTCACCCCGCCCCTGCCGGTGGTGGAGCAGCGCTCCGGCTCCATCAGCCTCTACACCACCGACCTGAACCAGCGGGACTACGACACCTACTATCGCGGCTTCGCCAATGGCACGCTGTGGCCGATCTTCCATTACCAAACGGAACTCGCCCGGTTCGACTGGGCCGATTTCGAAGGCTACCGCCGCGTCAATGGCCGCTTCGCGGAAGCCATCAGCGCCTTCATGACACCCGAGGACGTGGTCTGGGTGCATGACTACCACCTGCTCTGCCTTGCCAAGGCGCTGCGGCAGCGGGGCGCGCGCAACCGGATCGGGCTGTTCCTGCACACGCCCTTCCCGGCCCCCGCGGTCATGATGAACGTGCCCGCGCATGCCGAGCTGCTGGCGGCCATGTGCCAGTACGACCTGATCGGCTTCCAGACCGAATCGGACCGCCTTGCCTTCGCCGATTACGTTCTGCGGGAAATGGGCGGCGAGGCGCGCGCCGATGGCGTGCTGGCCGTGGGAGGCCGCGCCATCCGCACCGGCGTCTATCCCATCGGCGTGCATGTGGACATGCTGCGCGCGGAGGCCGAGGCCGCCGCCGACAGCCCGCAGATGCAGGCGCTGCGCGCTTCCCTCAATGGCCGTGCGCTGGTGATGAGCGTGGATCGGCTGGATTATTCCAAGGGCCTGCCGCAGCGCTTCGCGGCCTATGAGCGCTTCCTGGCGGAGAATGCCGGCTGGCATCGGCAGGTGGAATTCGCGCAGATCGCGGTGCCTTCCCGCTCCGACGTGCAGGCCTATCAGGAGATTCGGCGGCAGCTGGAAGGCGAGGCCGGGCGCATCAACGGCCGCTTCGCCGAGCTGGACTGGACGCCGCTGCGCTACCTCAACCGCTCCTTCGCGCGGCGGGACTTGATGCCGCTCTACGCGGCCGCCGCCGTCGGGCTGGTGACGCCGCTGCGGGATGGCATGAACCTGGTGGCCAAGGAATTCGTCGCGGCCCAGGACCCGGTGGACCCCGGCGTGCTGATCCTCTCCCGCTTCGCCGGCGCGGCGCGGGAGCTGGATGCCGCGCTGCTGGTGAACCCGCATGACGAGCAGGCCATGGCCGCTGCCCTGGCCCAGGCCCTGGCCATGCCGTTGCAGGAACGGCGGGAGCGCCACGCCGCCATGATGGCAGTGATGCGCCGCAACAGCCTGGAACGCTGGCGCGATCGCTTCGAGAACGACCTACGGACCCCGGCGGCGCTGGAAAGCGTCGCCTAGCGGAAGAGGTAGTCGGCCGGCAGGCCAAGCCGCAGGCAGGCCCGCACTGGCGCGGCGGAAGGCAGCAGCAGCCGGTCCGCCGCCGCGCAGGCGTGCCGCACCAGCGGGTATTCCCAGCGCCGCAGCCCCAGTTCCGGGCCGAGGCCGAGGCGTTCACGAACCCAGTCCGGCGTGGCCTCCACCGCGGCGCGCACCAGCAGCACCTGGAAAGGCCGCAGCGCCGCCGGCAGGGCCGGGGCATGGCGCATCAGGTCCAGGAACTCGAAGACGATGGGCGAAGGCTCCAGCCGCTCCGCCACGGCGGCGAAGAGCGCCTGCCGCTCCGCTTCCGAGCGCGGGGCGCCGGTGGCGCCGTAGAGCCGCGCGGCGGGCAGCGCCTCGGCATAGAGCCGGTCCATCTCCTCCTCCGCCAGCGGGCGGAGGTAGCGGTGATAGGCTTCCGCGAAGCCGAAGGTGGCGGTGGCCTGCACCCAGTCCAGCAGGGCCGGATCATTGGCGCGGTAGGGCTGGCCGGCGGGGGTCTGGCCGGTGACGCGGCCATGCGCCCGCACCACGCCGGCGATCATCGCCTCCGCCTGGCTACGGGCGCCATAGACCGTGACCATGGCCGCGAGGCCGGTGCGTTGCAGCCGCCGCACCGGGTCGCTGCGGAAGGAGGAATGCTCCCAGACGCCGCTACGCACGCCAGGCTCGGCCAGTTCCAGGATCACCGCCGTCACGCCGCCGATGAAGAGCGAAACCGGATTCTTGAAGACGCACCAGGACAGCGAGTCCGCCGGGATCAGCGCGGCCTCGCCGGGCGGCCGGGTGAAGTCGAAGCCGGGACCATCCGGCGGCTGCATCAGGTCACGGGCGCGGGTGTCCAGCCACCGGGTCAGCACGGCCGGCAGGCGCAGCGGGGATGACTCGCGGGGCCGCAGGCTGCTGGCGCCGGGCAGAAGGCGCGGGGCGCAGGCAGGGCGGGCGGTATCTGGCAGCATCGCGTCTCTCCTCCCCGCTGCTTCGGCACTCCCGGAACGGGTGCGCCAGGGCGGCAGTCATGCGGAGATAGGTGGGGGATGTGCCGGCACAGGCCAACCATCCCGCACCGTGGTGCGATGTCAGACTTCGGAAGCGCGGAAGTAGCGGATCAGGTCGATCTCGTCGGCCGTCGGCTTGGCTTCGGCGATGAAGGTGGAGAGCATGTCCTCCGCCAGATCCTGCAGAACGCCCAGCGGATACTTGGCGACGATGCAGGCCATCAGGCAGAGGGCCGGCATCCGGGTATCCTCGGCACCCTCATGAAGGACGCGGCTGGTGATTTCCCACGCCAGATCCAAATCCGACAGCGGCGGGGCGTATTGCAGGGCACTCATCCGGGCACCTTTCCGATCGGCCAGTTCTTAGCCGATTTCACGATCGTGTGATCGTAAGATGTCGTAAGCTTTTCCGACACATTGATCAAGCCCGATATGACCTGGTCTACAGGCCAGCCGTAAGGAACTGGACTGTCGGAAGCCCTATGGCGCGAAAGGTGCCCGCGGATAGAAGACAAGCAGGCGCAAGGCCGGGATGCAGGCCAAGCGATGTATCGAAGCATGTTCTTGAATAAAGCCGCTGTTCTCGAACCGCACTGCGGTGAGATGGCGTCCCCTAGGGGATTCGAACCCCTGTTACCGCCGTGAGAGGGCGGTGTCCTAGGCCTCTAGACGAAGGGGACTTCGTTGGGCGTGGCGGGCTTCTAACCGCGCTGTCGGCGCCGATCAAGGTGCCTTCTGCGTATCCTGGAAAGAAATTTTCATCCGCCTCACCAAACAGGGTCGGATCACTCTCCCAGCCGCACCTCGCCCGTCTGGCGGAGGCTGCGCGGGTCCAGCAACAGCACGCGGCCGCCATCGGGCCGCTCTACCCAGACGGCCAGCTGCCCTTCCAGCGTGGCGATACCGGCGATGCGGCTGCCGGCGGGCTGCCGCAGGGCCAGTTCCGTGCTAGCACCGGGCGCGACACCTTGGGCGGCTCGCCCCATGCGCTGGATCACCAGCACCACCAGCGCCACCGTGGCCACCACGATGAGCAGGCCCATGACGGACACCAGGATCTTGAGCGCGCGCACCGACACCTCCACTGAAAGCCTGACGCCAGGCGAAGCCTTCACCCTGCCGGCCGGCGCCGATGCGGCGGGCCAACGGGTGGACCGCTTCCTGGCGGCCGGGATAGGCACGCTCTCCCGCTCCCGCGTCAAGGCGCTGATCGAGGCCGGGCAGGTGCTGCGGGACGGTACCCCGGTGGCCGACCCGTCCGAGCCCGTGCGCGCCGGCGCCACCTATCGCGTCGAGGTGCCGCCCGCCGCACCGGCGAAGCCGCAGGCACAGGACATCCCGCTGACTATCCTCTTCGAGGACCGCCACCTAATCGTGCTGGACAAGCCCGCCGGGCTAGTGGTCCACCCCGCCCCCGGCAACCAGGACGGCACCCTTGTGAATGCCCTGCTGGCCCATGCCGGGGACGACCTGGCCGGCATCGGCGGCGAGAAGCGGCCGGGCATCGTGCACCGGCTGGACAAGGATACGTCCGGCGTCATGGTCGTGGCCAAGACGGAGCGCGCGCATCAGGCGCTCTCCGCCACTTTCGCGAGCCGGGAGGCGCTGGAGCGTTCCTACCTCGCCCTGGCCTGGGGCGTGCCGAGCCCGTCCAGCAGCGAGGTGGAGGCGCCGATCGGCCGTCACCCCACCGACCGCAAGCGCATGGCCGTGGTCACCCGCAATGGCAAGGACGCCCTCACCCGCTACGGCACCGAGCGAGCCTGGGGCACCGCCTGCGCCCTGCTGCGCTGCCGCCTCGCCACCGGGCGCACCCACCAGATCCGGGTGCATCTGGCGCATATCGGCCACCCGATCGTGGGCGATCCGGTCTACCTCAAGCGCGTGCCTGGCAGCGCCAAGGCGCTTCCGGCCCCTGCGCGGGACGCATTGCTGTCCTTCCCCCGGCAGGCATTGCATGCGGAGTCATTAGGCTTCCCGCACCCCGTTACCGGAGAAACCCTTCGCTTCACGGCTCCGCTGCCGCAAGATTTCAAGGACTTGCTCGCATTGCTGGATGGTGACGCCGGGTAACCCGACTATTACAGTCGGGATTTTCTTGCGCAACCCTCCGCCCCTTGATATCGTTCTCCCAGTCGCCAACGCCGGGTGCCACACCGATGGCGCGGCCGCCGGACCCGTCCCGTTGTGACTGCGGGGCAAGTGCGGTGCGTCAGGGCCCAGCGGGGTGCGACCCGGACAGATGACCTGTTCCGGGGCTCGCCGTCACAGGGGCTCCCGGCAGGTGCAGGAGGCAGATGCAACCATGGCTTCCACTACGTCTTCGATGATTCCGATCGCCCCTGAGGGCAATCTCTCCCGCTATCTGCAGGAGATCCGCAAGTTTCCCATGCTCACGCCGGAGGAGGAATTCCGGCTGGCCAAGGCGTGGAAGGAGGCCGGTGACCAGAAGGCCGCCCATCGCCTTGTCACCTCCCACCTGCGCCTCGTCGCCAAGATCGCCATGGGCTACCGCGGCTACGGCCTGCCCGTCGGCGAACTGATCAGCGAGGGCAATGTCGGCATGATGCAGGCGGTGCGCCGCTTCGATCCCGACCGCGGCTTCCGCCTGGCCACTTATGCCATGTGGTGGATCCGCGCCGCGATCCAAGAGTACATCCTGCATTCCTGGTCGCTCGTGAAGATGGGCACCACCGCCGCGCAGAAGAAGCTGTTCTTCAATCTGCGCCGGCTGAAGGGCCAGATGGCTGCCCTGGAAGAGGGCGACCTGAAGCCTGAGCAGGTGGAAAAGATCGCCCATGTGCTGCAGGTGCCGGAACAGGACGTGGTGTCCATGAACCGTCGCCTGGCCTCGCCCGACAACTCGCTGAACGCGCCGGTGCGCGCCGACAGCGAGGGTGAGTGGCAGGACTGGCTGGTGGACGAGAGTGAGAGCCAGGAAACCGAGATCGCCGAGCGGCAGGACATGTCCAACCGCCGCGAGTTGCTCGGTGAGGCGCTGAAGACGCTCAATGAGCGTGAGCGCCACATCCTGATCGAGCGCCGCCTGAAGGACGAGCCCACCACGCTGGAGGAGCTGTCCCAGCAGTACAACATCAGCCGCGAGCGCGTGCGGCAGATCGAGGTCCGTGCCTTCGAGAAGCTCCAGAAGAGCATGAAGACCCAGATCGCCGAGCGCCGCCTGACGGTGGACTGATCCACCGGAACGGTGGACACAAAAAAAGGGGCGCGGCCTGCGAAGGCCGCGCCCCTTCTCTTTTGGCGCCTCAGTCCGCGAAGGGGTCGCTGACCAGGATGGTGTCGTCACGCTCCGGGCTGGTGGAGAGCAGCGTCACCGGCGCTTCCACCAGTTCCTCGATCCGCTTCACATACTTGATGGCATTGGCCGGCAGCTCGGCCCAGGAGCGCGCGCCCTGGGTGGACTGGGACCAGCCTTCCAGCACCTCGTAGATCGGCTCGGCCTTGGCCTGGGCGCCGGCGGCGGCCGGCAGGCGCTTCACCACTTCGCCGTCGATGCGGTAGCGGGTGCAGATCTTCAGCTCGGTCAACCCATCCAGCACGTCCAGCTTGGTCAGGGCCAGGCCCTGCACGCCGCCGACCTTCACCGCCTGGCGCACCAGGCAGGCATCGAACCAGCCGCAGCGGCGCGGGCGGCCGGTGACGGTGCCGAACTCGCGGCCACGCTCGCCCAGGCGCTTGCCCACGTCGTCAAACAGCTCGGTCGGGAAAGGGCCGGAGCCGACGCGGGTCGTATAAGCCTTGGCGATGCCCAGCACGGTGCCGATCTGGTGCGGGCCGATACCGGCGCCGGCGGCGGCATTGCCGGCCACGGTGTTGGAGGAGGTCACGAAAGGATAGGTGCCGTGGTCCACGTCCAGCATCACGGCCTGCGCGCCCTCGAACATCACGCGCTTGTTGCTGTGGCGGGCCTCGTCCAGCCGCTCCCACACCGCTTCCGAGAAGGGCAGCAGCTTGGGGGCCAGGGCCAGCAGGCGGTCCAGCAGGTCCTGCTTCTCGAAGGTCTCGGCGCCGAGGCCCTTCAGCAGCGTGTTGTGGTGCAGCAGCAGCTCGTCGAGCTTGGCGGAAAGCGTCTCGGGCTCCGCCAGGTCGCAGAGGCGGATGGCGCGGCGCGCCACCTTGTCCTCATAGGCCGGGCCGATGCCACGGCCGGTGGTGCCGATCTTGCTCTCGCCACGGGCGGCCTCGCGCGCCTTGTCGATGGCGGGGTGCAGCGGCAGGATCAGCGGCGTGTTCTCGGCGATCCGCAGGTTGTGCGGGCCGACATCCAGGCCCTGCGCCCGCACCTTCTCGATCTCGGAGAGCAGCGCGTCCGGGTCCAGCACCACGCCATTGCCGATGATGCCCAGCTTGCCGCGCACGATGCCGGAGGGCAGCAGGCTCAGCTTGTAGGTCTGGTTGCCCACCACCAGCGTGTGGCCGGCATTGTGACCGCCCTGGAAGCGCACGACGATATCGGCCCGGCTGGCCAGCCAGTCGACGACCTTGCCCTTGCCCTCGTCGCCCCACTGGGCGCCGATGATGGCGACATTGGCCATGGCTATGCGTTCTCCTCGATCGGCGCGGCAACGGTGCCGCGCAGGATGTGGCTGCACCGCAGGCTCTGCGGTGTGTCGCTGTCAGACAGGGCAGCCAGGGTGATGAAACCTTGCGCGCGCAGGGCGGCGGCCGCGGCGGCATCGGCGCCGCGCGGGATGAAGACACGGGGCGGCTGCGGCGGCGCGGCCACGGCGCGGCCCACGACATCGGGGTAGAGCGTCATGCCGGTGGCAGGCTCCTCCCCGCTCATGTAGCGGCCGCCGCGCGCCAGTTCCCCGGTATTGCCGGGGCCATAGAGCGTGAAGGCGACGCCCACGTGATAGTGCAGGCCACGGAATTCCACCGGGTCCAGCGTGATGCGCAGCCCCGGCGCGCGGGCGCGGATGGCGGCCACGATGGCGGCGGCATTGTCGGCGATGGCGCGGGCGGCGGGCGGCAGGTCAGCGGCGGTCAGCGCGGCCAGCGCGCCATCGGCCGGGCCGGCGGCGGTCAGCAGCCCGGTCAGCCCCACGGCGGGCGGGCCGGCGATGGCGGCCAGTTCCGTCACAGCGGCGGCGTCCTTGCGGTCCAGCGCCCGGGCCAGCTTGCGGCGCAGGTCGCCTTCCACCCCGGCGGCATCCAGCAGGGCCGGCGCCATGGTCGGCAGGGTGATGTCGAGGCTGGGCGCGGCGATGCCGGCGGCCGCGAGCGCTTCCACGCCCAGCAGCGCCACTTCCGCATCGGCCTCGGCGCTGTCGGCGCCGATCAGCTCGATGCCCACCTGCGGGATCTGCCGCTGCGGCGCCAGTTGCGTGCCGCGCACCCGCAGCACCTGCCCGGAATAAGAGAGCCGCAGCGGGCGCGGCACGGCGCCCAGCCGCGTGGCGGCGATGCGCGCCACCTGCGGCGTGGTATCGGCGCGCAGGCCCAGCATGCGGTGGCTGTCCGGGTCCATCAGCCGGAAGGTCTGGTCCGCCACGGCGGCGCCGGAGCCGGCCAGCAGGGAATCCTCGAATTCCAGCAGCGGCGGCTTCACCCGCTCATAGCCATGCGCCGCGAAGACGGCATGCATCGCCTCCACCAGCGCCGCTTCCCGCGCCGCTTCGGGCGGCAGCAGGTCGGTCAGGCCGGAAGGCAGCAGGGCTGGGCTGGGCAGGTCTTCGGTCATTGGTCCCGGAGTCAAGACAAACGGCGGCTGTGTGGCAGCGCCGGGCGGCTGGGGCAAGGGCGGATCGGCGCATGAGAGCCCGGATGCCGCTTGCATGGCCCTGGGATGCGCCAGATGCTGCGGAACAGCAACCCGGTATCCGGCCATGTTCAAGCGCCTGCCCTTCCTGCCTGCCCTTGTCGTCCTGCCGCTGCTCGCCGCCTGCGCCGGGACTTCCGACCCGGCGGATCTCTATCTTGGCGGTGCCGGGGACCCGATCCGGGGGGCGGCGCTGAACGCGCCCTTCCAGTTCGGCGACCTGCCGTCGCAGCGCGGGCAGCCCGCGCGGGTGGCGCGCTCCGTCGCGCAGCTGGAATACCTGACCCGCCGGCTCAGCGAGGACCTGGCGCGTCAGAGCGATTTCAACGGCACCACGCTGCTGCAACTGCAACTGGGACAGGCGGAGGCCCGCCGCGCCTTCGGCATCGCCCCCAGGGCGCCGTCGCGGGAGGTGGAAGGCGCCCTGCGCCGTGCCGCGCGTGCCCTGGAAGGGCTGAACCCCGATGGCGCCCGCGCCGCCCTTTCCGGCCCCAATTTCCCGGAGGGCGGGGCGGTGGTGCTGCAACGGTTGGCCGAGCCCCCGGCCCTGCCGCAGGCAGCGGCCGCGGCGGCGGCCGTGAACAACGACATCATGAACAGGCGTTTCGACCGCAGCAGCCGCCGCCACCGCCGCGCGCCCATCGTATGAGATGATGCGGCGGCCTTTGCCGGCCCTGGGACGTTTCGCAGCGCAACAGCCGCAGTCTATGCTGGAACGCGAACGATTCCCCGGGAGCCTGCATGTCGATCAACGTCGCGCTGACGCACCGCACCAGCTACCGCTATGACCGCCCGGTTTCGCTGGGGCCGCAGACCATCCGGCTGCGGCCGGCGCCGCATGCGCGCACGCCGATCCTCTCCTATTCCCTCACCATCGCGCCCAGGCCGCATTTCCTGAACTGGCAGCAGGACCCGCAGGGCAATTTCCTGGCCCGCGTGGTGTTTCCGGAGCGCGTGACGCAGTTCGACGTCACGGTGGACCTCGTGGCCGACATGGCCACGGTCAATCCCTTCGACTTCTTCCTGGAGCCCGAGGCCGAGACCTGGCCCTTCAGCTACGACCCCGTGCTGGAGCATGAGCTGGCGCCCTTCCGCCGCGCCGATACGCCCGGCCCGCGGCTTGCCGCGCTGCTGGCGCAGATCAGCCGGGAGAAGCAGGGCACGGTGTCCATGCTGATGGACATCAATGCGCTGGTGAACCGCAGCGTCGCCTATGTGGTGCGGCTGGAGCCCGGCGTCTGGTCGCCGGAGGAAACGCTGGAAAAGGGCAAGGGCTCCTGCCGCGACAGCGCCTGGCTGCTGGTGCAGATGCTGCGCCACCTGGGCTATGCCGCGCGCTTCGTCTCCGGCTACCTGATCCAGCTGGTGGCGGATGAGAAGCCGCTGGAAGGCCCGGAAGGTCCCACCACCGATTTCACCGACCTGCATGCCTGGGCCGAGGTCTATCTGCCCGGCGCCGGCTGGGTGGGGCTGGACGCGACCTCCGGCCTGCTGGCGGGTGAAGGCCATATCCCGCTGGCCGCGACGCCGGAACCGCAATCCGCCGCGCCGATCAGCGGGCTGATGAGCAAGGCGGAAGTGAGCTTCGACTTCGGCATGTCCGTCCGCCGCGTGCGGGAAACGCCTCGTGTCACCAAGCCTTATGCCGAGGCGGAGTGGGAAGCGATCAAGGCCGCCGGCCGGCAGGTGGACGCGCAGCTTGAAGCCGGCGCGGTGCGGCTGACCATGGGCGGCGAGCCCACCTTCGTGTCCGCCACCGACCAGGAAGCGGCGGAATGGAACACCGACGCACTGGGCCCCACCAAGCGGAAGCTGGCCGGGCGGCTGCTGAAGCGGCTGATGCCGATCTGGTCCCAGGGCGGCGTGGTGCAATACGCCCTGGGCAAGCACTACCCTGGCGAGCAACTGCCCCGTTGGGCGCTGAACGCCTTCTGGCGCGCGGACGGCCAGCCGGTGTGGCGCGACGCTGGCCTGCTCTCGGACGACGACCACCAGGACAGTGCCACGGCGCAGGATGCCGCCGCCTTCGCCGCGGCCCTGGCGCAACGGCTGGGCCTGGACCCCGCGCTGGTGAACCCGGCGCATGAGGACATCCACTACTATCTCTGGAAGGAAAAGCGCCTGCCGGCCAATGTGGTGGCCGAGGACTCCAAGCTGCGCGACCCGTTGGAGCGCGCGCGGCTGGCGAAGGTCTTCAGCCAGGGGCTTACAGCCAGCGTCGGCTCGGTGCTGCCGCTGCGGCATGGCGCGGCGGGCTGGGAATCCGGCAAGTGGTTCTTCCGGGACGGCGTGCTCTTCCTGCTGCCCGGCGATTCACCCATCGGCTTCCGTCTGCCGCTGGAAAGCCTGCCCTGGGCCGACCCCAGGAGCATCCCCACGGAATTCGAGACCGATCCCTTCGCCCCGCGTGGCCCCCTGCCCGCCGCCGGCAGCTTCCACCGCGCCGGGACCGCCGCCGCGCCGCAGGCCGCGGGCCACGCCCGGCAGTTCTCCCGCCCCGGCGTGCCGCCGGCGACGGAGGGCAGCGCGTTCTTCCCCGTGCTGCACCAGCCGGTACCGGAGGTGGAAGCCGGAGCATCGGCCCTGGTCCGCACCGCCCTGACGGTGGAGGCGCGGGACGGCAGGCTGCATGTCTTCTTCCCGCCCCTGACGAAGATCGAGCACTGGCTGGACCTCGTCGCCGCCGTCGAGGACACGGCGGCGCGGGCCGGCCGCCGCGTGGTGCTGGAAGGCTATGCACCGCCGCGCGACCCGCGCGTGCTGAGCTTCTCCGTCACGCCCGACCCCGGCGTCATCGAGGTGAATGTCCACCCCGCGCTGAACTGGGACCAGCAGGTGGAGCGGACGGAACAGCTTTACGAAGCCGCGCGCCAGGAAGGTCTGGCGGCGCAGAAGTTCATGCTGGATGGCCGCCACACCGGCACCGGCGGCGGCAACCATGTGGTGATGGGCGCGGCCACCCCGGCTGACAGCCCCTTCCTGCGCCGCCCCGATCTGCTGAAGTCGCTGCTGGGCTTCTGGCACAACCATCCCAGCCTCAGCTTCCTTTTCGCCGGGCTGTTCATCGGCCCGACCAGCCAGCACCCGCGCATCGACGAAGCGCGGCAGGACGTGCTGAACGACCTGGAGATCGCCTTCCAGCAGGTTCGGCCCTTTGAGGAGAAGGCGCCCTGGGTCACCGACCGGCTGTTCCGCAACATCCTGGCGGACATGACCGGCAATACCCACCGCACCGAATTCTGCATCGACAAGATGTATTCGCCGGACAGCAGCACCGGCCGGCTGGGACTGGTGGAATACCGCGCCTTCGAGATGCCGCCGCATCCGCGCATGGCCGCCGCGCAGATGCTGCTGATGCGCGCCGCCGTCGCTGCCTTCTGGAACCAGCCTTATGAACGGCGCCTGGTGCGCTGGGGCACACGGCTGCACGACGACTTCATGCTGCCGCATTACGCCGTGCAGGACCTGCGGGATGCCATTGCGGAGCTGCGCTCCCTCGGCGCGCCATTGCAGCCGGAATGGTTCACGCCCCATGCCGAGTTCCGCTTCCCGCAGGTGGGCGAGGTCACGCTGGCCGGCGTGGGCCTGGAGCTGCGCCACGCGCTGGAACCCTGGCATGTGCTGGGCGAGGAAAGCACCGGCACCGGCACCGCCCGCTATGTCGACAGCTCCACCGAGCGTTTGCAGGTGAAGGCCACCGGCTTCGCGCCGGAACGCTACACCGTCGCCGTCAACGGCCGCGCCCTGCCGATGCAGGCCACCGGGCAGGCCGGGGAATTCGTGGCGGGGGTGCGCTTCAAGGCCTGGGCGCCGCCTTCCGCCCTGCACCCGATGATCGGCGCGCAGGTGCCGCTGGTCTTTGACCTTTGGGATAGCTGGACCGGCCGCAGCCTGGGCGGCTTCAGCCACCATGTCGCGCATCCCGGCGGCCGCAACTACGAGACCTTCCCGGTCAATGCCAATGAGGCCGAGGCCCGGCGCCGCGCCCGCTTCTTCCCCTTCGGCCACACGCCCGGCGCGATGCCGGAGCCGCTGCGGGTGGTCAGCGCGGAGCTGAGCCGAACCCTCGACCTGCGCCGTTTCGCGTGATAGCGGCCGCGGGGTGAGTAAGCTTCCCCCGCGCGATGAGATGGTCGATGGCCAGGGCAACCTGCGCCCGCATTGGCGCGGCATCCTGGCCGGGCTGGCCGATGGCGCCGCCGGCAGCTTCGGGGAAGCGGCGCGCCGGATGGAACGTGTCTTCGCCGAGGGCGTGACCTCCCTGCTGCCGGGCGAGGTGCCGGGGGTGGGCCAGGCTTCCTGGCGCTGCGACCCGGTGCCGCTGGTGCTGCCGGCGGAGGAATTCGACCACCTCGCCGCCGGGCTGACGCAACGGGCGCGGCTGATGGAGGCGCTGCTGGCGGACCTCTACGGCCCGCAGCATCTGGTGGCGGAAGGGCTGGTGCCGCCAGCGCTGGTTTACGCCAATCCCGCCTTCCTGCGCCCCTGCCGCAAGGCGGATGGCACCGCCAGCCACCCCTTCCTGCATTGCTATGCCGCCGACCTGCTGCGCGCGCCGGACGGGCGCTGGCATGTGGTGGCGGACCTCACCAGCCGCGCCGGCGGCATCGGCCATGCGCTGGAAAACCGCCGCATGCTCTCGCGCGCCCTGCCCGGCCTGTTCCGTGGCCATCAGCTGCGGCCGCTGCGCCCCTTCTTCGAGCTGTGGCAGGACGCGCTGCAACACCTGGCCCCGCAGCAGCGGGCGCCGGGCAGCGACGGCCCCGCCGTGGCGCTGCTGACGCCCGGCGTGCATCACCGCCTGTGGTTCGAGCATGTGCTGCTGGCGCGCGAACTCTCCTGCGCGCTGGTGGAGCCGGGCGACCTTTCCGTGCGCAATGGAGGCGTCTTCCTGAAGACATTGAAGGGCTTGCAGCCGGTGCACGTGCTGCTGCGCCGCGTGCCCGGCCGGGGCCTGGACCCGCTGGAGCTGGATGGCGGCGGCATGGGCGTGCCCGGCCTGCTGGACGCCGCCCGCCATGGCACCGTGAAAATCGTCAACGAGCCCGGCTCCGGCCTGGCCGAGGCACCGGGCCTGGCCGCCGTCCTGCCAGCGCTGGCCCGCCGCCTGCTGGGCGAGGACCTGCTGCTGCCGCAGCCGGAAACGCGCTGGCCGGTGGACCCGGGGGTACTGGAGAACCTCTCCGGCTGGACCCTCCACCCCGCCACCGGCGCCCATGGCCAGGGCGTGGTGCCGGATGCGCTGGATCTGGCGGCGCGGGCGGAACTGGTCTCCCGCATCGCCGCCCGGCCGGCGGATTACGTGGCGCAGCAGGCGCTGCCGGCCTCGGTGGCGCCCTGCGTGCAGGGGGATGCGCTGATGCCGCACCCGCTGCGGCTGCGACTGTTCCTGATGCAGGATGGCAGCCAGTGGCACATCCTGCCTGGCGGCCTGGCGCGGGTGGAGGCCGAGGATGGCAGCACCCTGGCCAAGGATGTCTGGGTGCTGCACCAGGACAATGCCCGCATCGCCGGCCCGGCCGCGCAGCGCCAGCCGCCGCTGGCTATCCGCCGCGCGGCGGGCGACCTGCCCTCCCGCGTGGCCGACAACCTCTTCTGGCTTGGCCGCCATGCCGAACGGCTGGAAGGCGCGGCGCGGCTGATGCGCGCCACCCTCTGCCGCCTGGACCGGGGCCCGCTGCTGCCGCACGAGGTGGCGGAACTGGCCACCCTGTCCCGGTGCCTGCACCATGCCGGGCTGATCGCGGCCGAGGAACAGCCCAGCGGCGCCGGTACCGGCCCGCTGCGGGAGGCGCTGCTGCGCAGCGTGCAGCCCAGTGGCGCGGTGGTGGAGCAACTGGGGCAGGTCGGGCGGCTGGTGGAGGCGGTGCGGGACCGCCTGACCGCCGATATCTACGCCACCTTCACCCAGCCCCTGCGCAGCCTGCTGGCCCAGGCCGCCACGGTGCGCGGGCTGGATGCGCTGGAAGCCCTGCTGGCCGAGGTGCTGCGCTATACCGCCAGCCTGGCCGGCGTGGCGGCGGAGAACATGGTGCGGGCCGGCGGCTATACCTTCCTGGACCTTGGCCGGCGGATGGAGCGGGCGCAGAGCGTCGCCTCCCAGCTGCATTTCGCCCTGGCCCAGGCCCCGGCGCGGGTGGAAGCGGGGCTGCGGCTGGCGCTGGAACTCTGCGATTCCGTGATCACCTACCGCAACCGCTACCTGGGCATCCTGCAGCCGGCCCCGGCGCTGGACCTGGTGCTGGCGGACCCGGGCAACCCGCGCGGCCTGGGTTTCCAGCTGCGCGCCATCCAGACCCTGCTGGCCGATCTGGGCGACGCCCCCCTGGCCGCCGCCGCCGCCGCGCTGCTGGCGGAGGTGGAGGCCATGCCCCCCGCCATCCTGGCCAGCCCGGAGCAGGCCGCCGCCACCACCACCCTGGCACCCGCCATCGGCCGGGTGGAGGCGGAGGTGGCCAACCTTTCCGATGCCGTCACCCGCCGCTACTTCGCGCTGCTGCCGGCGGCCCAGGCGCTGGGCGGGCAGATGGAAGCCGCCCCACCCGCCACCGCCCCGGCCTTGACCGACATTTACTGAGGGCCGCGATGAACTGGCGCGTCCGCCACGTCACCACCTACCGCTATGCCGAGACGGTGGATATGGCGACCCATATGCTCCACCTATCGCCGCGCGCCGTGCCCGGCCAGCGGGTGCTGGCGGAGGAGATCCGCTGCACCCCTACGCCATCCCGGCTGACGCAGGGCACAGATCATTTCGGCAACCGTGTCACCTGGCTGTCCATCGACCAGCCGCATGACCGCTTCGAGGTGGTGGCCGAGGCACAGGTAGAAACCGCCTTCCCGCTGCCACCGCCCGCCGAAGCGACCCCGCCTTGGGAAGAACTGGCTGCCCGGCCAGGGCCGGAGGCGGTGGAATTCACCTTCCCCTCGCCCATGCTGCCGGAGAATGCGGCGGCACGGGACTATGCCGCATCCTCCTTCCCACCAGGGCGCCCGGTGCTGGCGGGGCTGCTGGACCTGAATGCGCGCATCCGGCGCGACTTTACCTTCCGCGCCGGCGTCACCGGCATCGCCACGCCGGTATCCCAGGTGCTGGCGCAGCGGGCGGGCGTTTGCCAGGACTTCACCCACCTGATGCTGAACGGGCTGCGTGGGCTTGGCCTTCCGGCCCGCTACGTATCCGGGTATATCCGCACCCGGCCACCACCGGGAGCTGTGGCGCGGCAGGGCGCCGACCAGTCGCATGCCTGGGTCGGGGCTTGGCTTGGGCCGGCCCATGGCTGGGTGGGGCTGGACCCCACCAACAACCTGGTGGTGGCGGAAGAGCATGTGGTGCTGGGCTGGGGTCGCGACTTCAGCGATGTCTCGCCGCTCCGGGGCATCATCCTAGGCGGCGGGCGGCACTGGCTGGACGTGGCTGTGGACCTCGCGCCCGGCTGAGCCAAGGCAACCACAACTTCCCCTTGCCGTTCTGATCTGTCGTGCCCCGGCGCGGCTCAAGGAGGATTCGCCATGTCATCCACAGCAGCGCCAACCGCCGCAGGCGGCACGGCCCGCCTGGCTCCGCCTGGGCGGGACACGGCGCTGGATGTCTGGCGTGGCTTCGCGCTGGCCTCGATCTTCATCAACCATGTCTCCGGCAATGTGCTGGAGGGGTGGACGCACAAGAACTTCGGCTTCTCCGACGCGGCGGAACTTTTCGTTCTCTTCGCCGGCTATGCCGCCGCCTGCGCCTATTCCGGCCGCTACAAGAGCCATTCGGCAGAGCGCTTCAATGTCTCCCTGCGCGTGATGAGCCGTGCCGCCGGCCTTTACACCACCCATCTCGCCATGCTGGTGCTGGGAAGCGCGGTCTTTGCCTGGGCTGTGCTGCGCACCGGGGATGCGGAACTCTTCAACGTGGTGGCGCTGGACCCCTTGATCGCCGACCCGATCCAGTCGCTGGTCTCGGCCGTCACCCTCAGCTACCAGCCGGGATACCTGAATATCCTGCCGCTGTATTTCGTGCTGATCGCCATCCTGCCGCTGCTGTTGTGGCTGGGCACGCGCAGCCTTTCGCTGACCCTGGTGCTCTCCGCGGCGCTCTACACCGCCGCCGGGCTGACGCGCACCAACCTGCCCTCCTATCCCATGGAAGGCGGCTGGTTCTTCAATCCGCTGAGCTGGCAGTTCCTCTTCACTATCGGCTTCGCGCTGGGCTGCAAGCGGGAGCGCACGGGCTTCACCATCCCCTATCACCGCCCGGCCTGGCTGCTGGCGCTGGGCTTCCTGATCGTCTCGATGGTGGTGACGGTCTTCCACCTCGCGCCTGTGGCGGAGGATGTGGTGCTGCGCGACTTCTTGCTGGTGCCGGAGAAGCAGTATCTCTCCGTGCCGCGCCTGCTGCACGTGCTGGCGCTGGCCTATGTGGTGGTGCACTCCCCCTTGCAGGCCTGGGCGGAGGCACGGCCCGCGAACAGCCCGCTGGCGATGATGGGCCGTCATTCCCTGCCGGTCTTCTGCACCGGGCTGGTGCTCAGCATGACTGGCGTGACCCTGCGCCAGACGGGCCATGACGGCGTGGGCTTCGATATCCTCTATGTCGCCCTGGGCATTGGGGCGCAGCTCCTGGCGGCCTGGCTGCTGACCCTGGCGGAGAAGCGCCGCGGCAGGGCCGCCGCCGTCGCGCCCGGCCCGGCGGTTCTGCCCTTCTGATGCGGCGGGCGCTGCTGCTCTCCGGTGTCGCGGCCCTCGGGCTGGCGAAGCTGGGCCGGGCGCAGACCGCCATCCCCGCCCCGCCCCCCGCCGCCGCGCCGCTGTTGCCAGCGGCGCCCGGCAGCACCAGTCCGCCCGTGGGCAATGTGCCTGACACCTGCGCCGTGCCGGGGGAGCTGCAAAGGCTGCAATTCGCGCTGCCCCGCATGGCGGCGCTGCTGCAGGACAAGGAGCCGGTGCGCATCCTGGCCATCGGCTCCTCCTCCACCGCGGGGGTTGGCGCCTCGGCGTCCGCGCATGCCTATCCGCCCCGGTTGCGGGATGCGCTGGTGCGGCTGTTGCCGGGAGCCGACATCACCGTGCGCAACGACGGCATCGGCGGCGAAGTCGCTTCCACCACCCTGGTGCGGATGCGCAAGTCGGTGGAGGAGTGGAAGCCCGACGTGGTGCTCTGGCAGCTCGGCACCAACGACGCCATGCGCCACATCTCGGTCGAAGCCTTTGCCGAAACGCTGCGGGAGGGCGTGGATTTCGTGCTGGGCCGCGGGCTCGACCTGCTGCTGATCGACCCGCAGTTCTTTCCCGGCGTGTCCAGCGAGGATCTGTACCGCGACTTCGTGCAGAGCATCGAGCGTGTGGCGGCGGAGAAGCGGGTGCCGCTGATGCGCCGCTACGCCATCATGCGCTACTGGGATGCCCTGCCGCGCAAGGTGCTCATGCTCTCGCCCGACGGCTTCCACATGAACGACCTTGGCTATCTCTGCATGGCGGAGACACTGGCCGGCGGCATGGCACAACGCCTCGCGCGCAGCGCAGCCGCCGGGCCATGAGCCATCCCGTCAGCGGACGGTGAAGCGGCTGATCTCGCAGACATTGACGTTGCGCTGCTCAACCTTGCGGCCGCCATCCAGCACCGCCAGGAAATCGAAGCGGCAGGCGCCGGAGCCATCGTCGATATCGATGGTGACGGAGCGCCCGGGGGGCAGCACGTCCTCGCCCAGGATATCCTCTTCCCAGGAGCCGCGCTTGGTGTTGGAGGCGTAGAATTCCCGCAGATCCTGGCGGGAGGCATTCACGACCTCCACCCGCCGGTCGGCGGCCTCGGCGATGGAGGGCCACATGGCGGCGGCGACCAGCAGCACGGCGGCGGTCAGGGCGGGACGCATGGCGGTTATTCCGTGTCGGTGAAGAGCCCGCAGTATCCGCGCGAAAGCTGAACAGCCCGTTGTCTCGCACCGCGCAGGCCAGGATTCTGGTGCGGGGGAATTTCCGGGCGCCGCGCCGAGGTAGAAGCCAGAATGCGGTCGCCGGAGCGGCCTCAGCCCGGCGCGGGCCGCACGGAGCCGCGGATGATCAGCTTGCCGCGCAACGTGACGGATTCATCCGGCAGGTCCGGGTCCGCCATGCGGGCGGAGAGCAGATCCAACCCGCGCCCGACCATGGTCTTCAGCGGCTGCGCCACGGTGGTCAGGTCATAGATCGGCCGGGCGGCGGCGGGGATGTCGTCGAAGCCCACCACCGAGATATCCTGCGGCACCTGGATGCCCTGCAGCCGCAGGGCATCCAGCACACCCATGGCGATGATGTCGCTGACGGCGAAGATGGCATCCGGCCGTTCCGCCGGCGGCAGCGCGGCGATGCGGCGCCCGGCCTCGTAGCCGCCGTCATAGGTGGACTGGCCGTCCAGCCGCAGCATCAGCTTGTGGCCCGCCTGCTCCAGGTGCTGCACGAAGCCCTGCTCACGCTCCACCGCCGTGGAGGTGGGGTTGGAGGTATTCACCATGCCGAAGCGGCGGTGCCCCCGCGCCATCAGCAGCGTCGCCAGCTCCGCGCCCCCCGCCAGGTTGTCGCAGGCCACGGCGCTGCCATGCTCGCGCGCCACGCGGTTCACCATCACCACCGGCACGCCATTGGCGGCGCAGACGGCGGCGGCGCGGGATGACAGTTCGGCCGAGGTGATCAGGCAGCCATCGACCTTGTATTGCAGCAGCGCCTCGGCGGTCTTGTCCTCGATCGGCCCGGCGCCGGCATGGATCATCAGCATCCGCATGCCGCGCTCTCCCGCCTGGGCCACGGCCTCGTGCAGGATCTCGGTGTAGATCGGGTGGGTGGAAGGCCCGAGCACCAGCCCGATCAGGCCGCTGCGGCCGGAGGAGAGCGTGCGCGCCAGGGCATTCGGCGTGTAGCCCAGTTCCTGCGCCAGCGCGGCGATACGTGCCCGTGTCTCCGCTGAGATGCGGGTATCGCCCTTCAGCGCGCGCGAGATGGTGGACGGCGCCACCCCCGCCATGCGGGAGAGCGTGACGATGGTGGCACGCTGGCGGTTGCCGGGCGGTGGCGAGGCGTCATTCATGCCGCCACCATAGCACAGATGATCGGTGCGCTACCGTTCGCGCAGTTCGCAGAAGCGCGATCAGCCAACAGGCCTCACTATTATTCGGCAATGCAGCAAGAACGTCAGCGGTGTTAACCTGATATTCTGGTTGACCTAGATCAAAATCCACGCCTTACTGCGGCCACCAAGCGCAAACGTTCGCGCAATCGGTTGGCAAGGCCGCTGCCCGGACATGAGCCGGCCGGTGCCCCACCGGCAGAAGGAAAGGCTGAGCTGATGAGCACGTCGCAACGGCAGATGAAAATGGTGGGCTTCCTGCAGGCGCAGAACTGCTCGATCGCCCCCGGCTCCTGGCGCCACCCCGCCAACCCCATGGATTTCCTGAGCGCGAAGTATTTCCAGCGCATCGGCCGCGCGCTGGAGGACGGCAAGTTCCACCTCGCCTTCTTCGATGACCGCCTGGCGATGCCGGACATCTACAACAACGACCATCGCGATGCCGTGGAGAACGGCGTGCGCGTGGTGAAGATGGACCCCGCCACCATCATCACCGCCATCGGCATGGCGACGGAGAAGCTCGGCCTCGGCGTCACCTATTCCACCACCTACTACGAGCCCTTCCACGTCGCCCGCCTCTTCGCGACGCTGGACCTGATGACGGGCGGCCGTGCCGCCTGGAACGTCGTCACCTCCCTGAACAATTCGGAAGCCGCCAATTTCGGCCGCGACGGCCACCTGGCGCATGACGCACGCTACGAACGCGCCGACGAGTTCATGGAAGTCGTCATGGGCCTCTGGGACAGCTGGGAAGACGACGCCATCATCGGCGACAAGGTTTCCGGCCGCTTCGCCGATGGCAGCAAGGTCCACAAGCTCAACCACCAGGGCCAGTACTTCAAGTCGGCCGGGCCGCTGCCTGTGCCGCGCTCGGCCCAGGGCCATCCGGTGCTGATCCAGGCGGGGCAGAGCGGCCGTGGCCGCCAGTTCGCCGGCCGCTGGGGCGAGCTGATCTTCGTGGTCTACCCCAACAAGGAGATGGGCCAGAAGCAGTATGGCGAGCTGAAGGCTTCCGTTGCCGCCGCCGGCCGCGACCCGGACAGCGTTGCCGTCTGCCCGGCCTGCTATGTCTGCGTCGCCGAGACCCAGGCGATGGCCGAGGAGAAGCGCGAATACATCCGCGCCCTGGCCAAGCCGATCGACGCGCTGGTGCTGCTCTCGGAAGCGCTGAACTTCGACTTCGGCTCCAAGGACCTCGATTCCGAATTCACGGATGAGGAACTGAAGAAGCTCTCCTGGACCGGCTTCAAGGACCGCATCGTCGCTCTCTCCGGCAAGCCCAACCCGACGGTGCGCGACTTCGTGCATTTCTCCGGCCGCGGCACCATCGGCGAATTCCCCATCTTCTGCGGCACGCCCACCCAGGTGGCCGACCAGATGGAGGAATGGTTCACCGCCCGCGCCTGCGACGGCTTCGTGCTGGCCGCCACGCATATGTCCGGCGCCTTCGAGGACTTCACCCGCTTCGTGGTGCCGGAGCTGCAGCGCCGCGGCCTCTATCACAAGGACTACGCGGGTAGCACGCTGCGCGAGAACCTGGGCCTGGCGAAGCCGGCCATCGGTTCCTGGCGCCAGCCGGCGATGCGCGAGGTCTCATGAGCGCGGCCGGCACGCTGATCGACCCGGCGGCGTTCCGGGCGGGCATGCGCGCCATGCCGGGGGCGGTGGCGGTCATCGCCACCGGCCCCGCCGGCGCGCGCACGGGCATGACGGCCACCGCCGTCTGCTCGTTGAGCGATGCGCCGCCGATGCTGCTCTGCTGCGTCAATGCCAGCGCCAGCGCGCATCCGCTGATCCGCGCCCATGGCAGCTTCAGCGTCAACCTGCTGGCCGAGGAGCAGGCGGAGATCGCCGCGCGCTTCGCCGGCCGCGACGGGCTGAAGGGCGAGGCACGCTTCACGGCGGGCGACTGGGGCATGGCGGAAACCGGCGCCCCGGTGCTGCGCGATGCCATGGTCAGCTTCGACTGCGACCTGGAGGCGGAGCATGTGCACGCGACGCATTCCATCTTCGTCGGCACCGTGCGGGGCGTCAGCACCCGCGAGGGCGTGCCACCGCTGCTCTACCTCGCCGGCGGGTTCGGCGGGTTCCACACGTTCGGCTGAACAAGAAGAAACCAGGGAGAGAACAATGAACAAAGACCACACCATTCTTGCGTCTGCCACGCGCCGCACGCTGCTCGGCGCCGGGCTGGCGGCATTGGCCATGCCCGCCATCCGCCCGGCCTGGGCGCAGGACAAGTGGCCCAGCAAGCCGGTGCGCGTCGTTGTTCCCTATGCCCCCGGCGGTGGCACCGATGTCACCACCCGCGCGCTGGCGGAAGCGCTGGGCAGCAGCCTGGGCCAGACCTTCGTGGTGGAGAACCGCGCGGGCGCCAATGGCATCGTCGGCAGCGAGGCCGTGATGCACAGCCCGGCCGATGGCTACACGCTGATGGTGGTGACCTCCACCCACGTGATGTCGCGCTACATCACGCCGAATATTCCCTTCGACCCGCTGAAGGATTTCACGCCGATCGCCATGACGGCGCGCTACCCGCTGGTGCTGATGACAGCGGCCAAGAGCCCCTTCAACAGCCTGGGCGACCTGCTGAAGGCCGCCAAGGAGAAGCCGGGCGCCATTGCCCAGGGTACGTCCGACGCGCAGTCTTCCTTCACCGCCAACCAGTTCGCCAAGCGCGCCGGCGTGGAGATGATCGAGATTCCTTATCGCGGCAGCGGCGCCTATCTGGCTGAGCTGACGGGCGGCCACCTTCCCGTGGCCTGGGGCAGCACCGCCACCGCCATGCCGCTGCTCGGCGCCGGCACGGTGAAGGTGCTGGCCATCAGCAGCGACAAGCGCTCCGCCTTCCTGCCGGATGTGCCGACGCTGGCCGAAGGCGGCGTGCAGGGCGCCGACTTCACCGGGTGGTTCGGCATGTTCGCCCCCGCCAAGCTGCCCGAGGCGATCGCGGAAAAGCTGAATGCCGAGGTGTTGAAGGCGATGGAAACCCCTGCCCTCAAGGAGCGCCTGAAGAACCTGGCCGTGGACCCCACCGACCTGTCGCGCGCCGCCTTCGCGAGCCAGTTGGTGGAAGAGGACAAGCGCTGGCAGCAGGCGGACAAGGACGGGCTGCTGCCCAAGGGCTGAGCCTGCTTCCCTATGGTTAGACTTTGATTCAGGAGCGTCCTTTGAACGAGTTCAGAATGCTCTCGACGAGCGGTATCCTCGGATACGGCTATGCCGAGGAGTCGCTGCGGATTGGCATGTCGTGGGAGCCGCATATCATCGGCTGCGATGGCGGCAGCACCGATCCCGGCCCCTACTACCTGGGCGCCGGCAAGTCCTTCTGCTCGCGCCTTTCGGTCAAGCGCGACCTGCGGCTGATGCTGATGGCGGCGGTGGCCGCCAAGATCCCCTGCATCATCGGCACCGCCGGCGGCGCGGGCGGCGAGCCGCATCTGCAGGACACCGCCGCCCTGGTGCGGGAGATCGCGAAGGAGGAGGGCCTCTCCTTCAAGATGGCGCTGATCCATTCCGAGCAGAGCGCGGACAGCCTGGTCGAGCGCGTCAATGCCGGCCTGTCCCGCCCCCTGGCCAAGATGAAGCCGCTGGACGAGGCGACCATCCGCCGCGCCGAGCGCATCGTCGGCATGATGGGTCCGGAGCCGTTCAACCGCGCGCTGGACAATGGCGCGCAGGTCATCCTCGCCGGCCGCAGCAGCGACCCGGCGCAATGGGCGGGTCCGGCCATCCGCGCCGGCATGAATCCGGCACCGAGCTGGTACGCCGGCAAGATGCTGGAATGCGGCGCCGAGCCTTCCGTGCCGAAGGAGCCGGACTGCATCTTCGTCCGCGTGCGCGACGACCACCTGATCTGCGAGCCGCCGAACCCGATCCGCCGCTCCACGCCGCTGGCGGTGGCCAATTTCGCGCTGCACGAGAATTCCAGCCCGATCCATCACGTGGAGCCGGGTGGGCTGCTGGACACCAGCGCCTGCACCTTCACCGCCGTCAGCGACCGCGCCGTCAAGGTCGACGGCATGACCTGGACGCCGGCCGAGCAGTACACCATCAAGCTGGAGGGCGTGGAGCGCGCCGGCTACCGCGCCATCACCATCTGCGGCACGCGCGACCCGGTGCTGATCGGCCAGATCGACAGCTACCTGGAGACGCACCGCGACAAGGTCGCCACCAAGGCCGCCTCCTTCGGCGTGCCGCCCAGCGACTACCAGATGGTGGTGCGCACCTATGGCAAGGACGGCGTCATGGCCGCCTGGGAGCCGCAGAAGGAGATCACCTCCCACGAACTGGGCTTCGTGATCGAGGTGGTGGGCCGCACGCAGGACATCGCCAACGCCGTGCTGGCCATGGCGCGCACCTCCATGCTGCACGCCGATTTCCCTGGCCGGCTATGCAAGGAAGGCAACATGGCTTTCCCCTTCAGCCCCTCCGATATCGAGCTGGGGCCGATGTTCCGCTTCAGCGTCTTCCATGTCGTGGCGCCGAAGGACCCCTACGAGATGTTCCCCATCGAATACGAGATGGTGTGAGGAGCCACGTCATGCCCCGCATTCGCGAGATCGCGCAGATCTGCAAGAGCAAGAACGCCGGCCCCTTCATGGTCACCATCGACGTGTTGTTCGAGGACCATGAGATGTACCGCAAGGTGAAGGCCACCGGCGTGCTGAACGCCGCCCTCTTCTCCCGCCTCTACGGCGTGGAGGAGAAGGACGTGCTCTTCACCCCCTACGACACCGCCGCCGCCTTCAAGGCGACCCTGCCGCGGCTGGTGCCGGCCGGCGACATCGGCGACACCGATGTCTACGGCGCCCAGCAGCACGCGCCGCTGCTGGAGGTGGAGATCCCGCTGAACGACGCCTGATCTGGCCGCGCGCCACCGGCCATGGCAAGCTTCCATGGAACGACCCGATAACCGGGCGGAACAAGGGAGCTGGCTATGGCAGAGGCCTACAAGGGCGTCTTTCCGGTGGTGCCGACCATCTTCGACGAACGCGGCGGCCTGGACCTCGCGGGCCAGCGCCGCTGCGTCGACTTCATGATCGACGCTGGCTCGCACGGGCTCTGCATCCTGGCGAATTTCTCCGAGCAGTTCGTGCTTTCGGACCATGAGCGCGAAGTGCTGCAGGATACCATCCTGGCGCATGTGGCGGGCCGGGTGCCGGTGATCGTCACCACCACGCATTTCTCCTCCCGCCTCTGCGCCGAGCGCTCACGCCGCGCGCAGGATGCCGGCGCCGCCATGGTGATGGTGATGCCGCCCTATCACGGCGCCACCATCCGCGTGCCGGAGCCCGCGATCTTCGATTTCTACAGCCTGGTCTCGGATGCCATCGACATCCCCATCATGGTGCAGGACGCGCCGGTGGCGGGCACGCCGCTGTCCGCGGCCTTCCTGGCCCGCATGGCGCGGGAGATCAAGAACCTCTCCTATTTCAAGATCGAGGTGCCCTTCGCCGCTAACAAGCTGCGGGACATGATCGCGCTGGGCGGCGAGGCCATTGTCGGCCCCTGGGATGGCGAGGAAGCCATTACCCTGATGGCGGACCTTGAGGCTGGCGCCACCGGCTCCATGACCGGCGGCGGCTATCCGGACGGCATCCGGCAGATCACCGATGCCTGGTTCGCCGGGGACAAGGAAGGCGCCGCCGAGGCCTATGGCCGCTGGCTGCCGCTGATCAATTACGAGAACCGGCAAGGCGGGCTGCTGGCCGCCAAGGCGCTGATGAAGGAGGGCGGCGTCATCGCCTGCGAGGCCGGGCGCCATCCGATCCCCGCCCTGTCCCCCGCCACCCGCGCCGGGCTGATGACGGTGGCGCGGCGGCTGGACCCGCTGGTCCTGCGCTGGGGCCGTTGACAGCCCGCACGGGCCACTGACGCAACATCCACGCCGCCGCACGGTTTACCGGCCAGTGCAAGCGGAGAGGAGGTTGCGGCATGAAGCGTCTGCAAGGTGGCCTGGGCCGGCGGGCCCTGGGGAGAGGCCTGGCTGCCACGGCGGCCGGCGCGATGGCGGCCTGTGCCTGCGGCCGGGCCCAGGCGCAGCCGGCCTCCCCGCATTCCGGCGGGCCGGCGGCGGCGGGCGATCCTCCCTCCGCGCGTAGCCGGGCGCTGGGCGCCGGGGCGGCGCTGCTGCAGAGCAAGGCGCCGCTGAACGCGATGGACCTTTATCTCAACGGCTTCCATTTCTATGCCGATGACATGGGCCGGCAGGTCGAGGCGCATCACTTCTGCACCCACCTGACCGAGGACTTCCACCAGTGCACGATCTTCGACAGCAACGAGGCCAATGCCCGGCTGATCGGCATCGAATACATCATCTCCGAGCGGCTGTTCCTGACATTGCCGGAGGATGAGAAGCGGCTCTGGCACAGCCACCACTACGAAACCACTTCCGGCGAGCTGGTGATGCCCGGCATCCCCGAGGCGGTGGAGACGGTGGCGATGCGGCAGCTCGCCGGCACCTATGGCAAGACCTGGCACACCTGGCAGGTGGACCGTGGCGACACGCTGCCGCTGGGTATCCCACAGTTGATGATGGGCTTCACGGCGGATGGCCAGCTGGAGCAGCGGCTGGCCGATGAGCGGGACCGGCGGCTGGGCACGTCCATCGCGGAAAGCCGCAAGGCGCGGGCCGACATCCCGGTGCCCCAGCCTGCCCCTGGCGCCAATTCCTGGCAGAGCGGCCAGTCGCCGCAGCTCACCCTCCAGACCGTGCCGTTGCGCAACAGGCGCCCCGGCGGCACGCCTTGACACCGCCGAAAAGCGGGGGACAGGCTGCACCATGGATCATCCGCTCTCCTTTGATGCTCTGCGGCTGCCTTGAGCACGAGCGAGATCGACCGGCTCCGGCAACGCGAGCGGTTCCTGGAAGCGGAGGTGGCGCAGCTGCGGCGCCAATTGGCCGGGCGTCCGGGTCCGGCCGCTGACGCACCCCTCCCCGAGGCTGCCATCCTGGGCAATGTGCTGGATGTCGCCATCATCGCGTCCGACCTCGAAGGCCGGGTGACGGAATGGAGCACGGGGGCGGAGCACCTCTTCGGCTGGACGGCCGCCGAGATGCTGGGCCAGCCGCTGGAGCGCCTTTTCACGCCCGAGGATCGCGCCGCCAACCGCATCCCGGCGGAGAGGCGGCAGGCCCTGCGGGAAGGCCGCGCCATCGCACAGGGCTGGCAGTTGCGCCGCGACGGCAGCCGGCTCTGGGCTTCCAGCGAACTGATGCCCTTGCAGCAGGCGGACGGCACCGCCTCGGGTTTCCTGCGGCTGTTGCGGGACCGCTCGGAAGAGCGGACGGCGAGCCGCCGGCTGGCCGAGAGCGAGGCCCGCTACCGCACCCTCTTCGAGGCGATCGACGCCGGCTTCTGCATCATCGAGATGCGCTTCGATGCGCGGCAGGTGCCGGTGGACTATCGCTTCATCGAGGTCAACCCGGCCTTCGAGCGCCAGACCGGCCTGGTGGATGCCGCCGGCCGCTGGATGCGCGACATGGCGCCGGAGCATGAGCAGCACTGGTACGACATCTACGGCCGCGTGGCGCTGACCGGGGAGCCGGCGCGCTTTGAGAACGCGGCAGCCTCCCTGGGCCGCTGGTACGAGGTCCACGCCTTCCGCGTCGGTGAGCCGGAGGAACCGCGCGTCGCGGTGCTGTTCAACGATATCTCGGACCGCCGGCGGGCCGAGCTGGCCTTGCAGAAGAGCGAGGCGCATTGGCGCGGGCTGTTCGGGCAGCTTCGCGAGGGCTTCGTGATCGGCGAGGTGGTCCGCGACGCCTTCGGCCGCGTCACCGACTGGCGCTACCTGGACGTGAACCCGGCCTGGGACGACCTGACCGGCCTGCCGCGTGAGCAGGCCGTCGGCCAGACGGTGCGGGAACTGATCCCCGGCATCGAGGACGAATGGGTGGACGATTTCGCCCGTGTGGTCGAGACAGGGGAATCCGCCACCTTCACCCGCCAGGTGCGGCAGTTCGGCCGCTGGTATGAGGGCCGCGCGCATCGCCTGGAGGGCGACCGTTCGCCGTGCTCTTCCTGGAAGTGACGGAGCGCCGCCGTGCCGACGAGGACATGCGGCGGCTGGCGGCGCTGGTGGAGCAATCGGCCGATTTCATCGGCGCCTGCGGGCCGGATGGGCAGATGGTCTTCGTCAACCCCGCCGGCTGCCGCCTGGTGGGACTGGAGGAAGCGGCGGCGCGCGACAGCCGCATCACCGACTATTTCGCGCGGGAGGAGCGCGAGACCATCGCGGGCACCGTGCTGCCCGCCGTGCAGCGCCAGGGCACCTGGCAGGGCGAGCTGCGCTTCCACGACTTCCGCAGCGGCGCGGTGCTGCCGGTGCTGTTCAATATCTTCACGCTGCGCGACCCGCAGGGCCGCCTCACCGGCTATGGCACCGTGACGTGCGACATGCGGGAGGTGCGCAAGGCGGAGCTGCGCCGCAATGCATTGCTGGAACTGGGCGACCGCCTGCGCGACCTGCGCGATGCCGGCACCATGTCCATGATCGCCGCCGAGATCCTCGGCCGCACCCTGGGCGTCGACCGCGCCGGCTATGGCCGCTTCGCCCCGGATGGCGAAACCATGATGCTGGACCAGGACTGGGTGGCCCCGGGCATCCGCAGCATCGCCGGGCGGCACAGCATGCGGGACTACGGCTCCTTCATCGAGGACCTGCAGCGCGGGCTGACGGTGGTGGTGCCCGATGCGCGGAAAGACCCGCGGATGCGGGAGCGCGCGGCGCTGGTGGAAGCCCTCTCCGCCCGCGCCATCGTCAACCTGCCGCTGATGGAGGATGACCGCCTCGTCGCCTTCTTCTTCGTCAACCAGGCGCAGCCGCGCCGCTGGACGGAGGAGGAGGTCACCTTCCTGCGCAACGTGGCCGACCGCACCCTGGCCACCATCGCGCGGCGGCAGGCGGAGGATGAGCTGCGCGCTCTGGCCGGCCGCCTGGAAGAGCTGGTGGCCGAGCGGACGCGGGAGCGTGACCGGCTGTGGGAACTGAGCGAGGACCTGCTGGTGGTGGCCGATTACGAAGGCCACCTGCTGCGCGTCAGCCCCTCCTGGAGCCGCCTGCTGGGGATGGAGGAGGCGGATCTGCTCGCCATTCCCTATGCCCGACTGATGCATCCCGAGGATATCGGCCCGGTGCGGACGGCCTTGCAGGGTATGCGCCGCACCGGCCAGGCCATACGCTTCGAGAACCGGCTGCGGGATGCCCAGGGCGGCTGGCGCTGGTTCGCCTGGACACTCTCGCCGGAGCCGGGCGGGGAGCGGCTCTTCGGCGTCGGGCGAGACGTGACGGTGGAGAGGGAGCAGGCCGCGGCGCGGGAACGGCTGGAAGAGCAACTGCGCCAAAGCCAGAAGATGGAGGCGGTGGGGCAGCTCACCGGCGGCATCGCGCATGACTTCAACAACCTGCTGACCGGCATCAGCGGCAGCCTGGAACTCATCTCCACCTGCATGGCGCGGGGGCGCATACAGGAGATGGAACGCTTCATCGAGGTCGCTCAGGGCGCCGCCACGCGCGCGGCGGCGCTGACGCACCGGCTGCTGGCCTTCTCCCGCCGCCAGACGCTGGACCCGCGCCCCACAGACGCCAACCGGCTGGTGGCGGGGATGGAGGAACTGGTGCGCCGCACGGTGGGCCCCGCCATCTCGCTGCAGGTTGTGCCGGGCGCCGGGCTCTGGCCGATCCTGATCGACCATCACCAACTGGAAAACGCGCTGCTGAACCTCTGCATCAATGCGCGCGATGCCATGCCGGAAGGCGGCCGGCTGACCATCGAGACCGCCAACCGCCCGATGGATGCGGCGGAAGCAGGGGCGCTTGACCTGCCGCCGGGGGCCTATGTCTCCGTCTGCGTCTCCGACACCGGCACGGGCATGACGCCGGAAGTGGCGGCCAAGGCCTTCGACCCCTTCTTCACCACCAAGCCGCTGGGCCAGGGCACCGGGCTCGGCCTGTCCATGATCTATGGCTTCGCGCGGCAGTCGGGAGGGCAGGCGCGGATCTGCTCGGCGCCGGGCGAAGGCACCACCATCTGCCTCTACCTGCCCCGGCACGAAGGAGCCAGCGCGGCCGAGGGAACGGGCGAAGCGCCCCATGGCATGGCCCCGGCACGGCGGGGCGAGACGGTGCTGGTGGTGGATGACGAGCCCACCGTGCGGCTGCTGGTGGTGGAGATCCTGCAGGACCTCGGCTACGCCACCATCGAGGCGGCGGATGGCGCCAGCGGCCTGCAGGTGCTGCGCTCCGATGCGAGGATCGACCTGCTGGTGAGCGATGTGGGCCTGCCCGGCGGCATGAACGGGCGCCAAATGGTCGATGCGGCGCGGGAAGCGCGGCCGGACCTGAAGGTGCTTTTCATCACCGGCTATCATGAGGATGCGGCGCTCGGGCCCAGCCGGCTGGCACCAGGGACGCAGGTGCTGAGCAAGCCCTTCAGCATGGAAATCCTGGCGGACAGGGTGCGCGCGCTGATTGCCCATGGCGGCACGCCGGATGCTGCCCAGGGCGGCGCGCAGGGCTGAGCGGCGGCTGCCCCATTGCCCGCACCCCCCTCCCCGCGTTAAACCCCGGCCCCGCCCGCCTCCCGGCCCTGCCGGGAGCGCGGCCCTTTTTCGTTCCTTCAAGCGTCTCCAGACACAGGTGCCCCGCCCATGAAGCAGCAGGCCAACCAGATGCGCCCCGGTCAGGTCATCGAGTACGAGGGCCGTCGCTGGACCGTGCTGAAGATCCAGATCATCACCCCGGGCAAGGGTGGCGCCTTCATCCAGGTCGAGATGCGCGACATCAAGACCGGCACCAAGAAGGACGACCGCTGGCGCACCGCCGACACCGTCGAGCGCCTGATGACCGAGGACAAGGAGTTCACCTACTCCTACGCCGACGGCGAGAACCTGGTGCTGATGGACCCGGAGACCTTCGAGCAGACCGTGGTTCCCTCCGCCATCCTGGGCGACCGCCTGCCGTTCCTGGAAGAGAACATGACGGTCTCCGTCAAGCTCATCGAGGGTGACCCGGTGGCCATGGAGCTGCCGCAGAACGTGACGCTGGAGGTGGCCGAGGCCGACCCGGTGGTGAAGGGGCAGACCGCCTCCTCCTCCTACAAGCCCGCGCTGCTGTCCAACGGCGTGAAGACGCTGGTGCCGCCCTTCATCACCGCCGGTGAGAAGATCGTGGTGAAGACGGAAGACGGTTCCTACGTCGAGCGCGCCAAGGGCTGAGGCCCTTCGGGTGCCGTCCTGACGCACCCCTCCTGATCGCCGCGGCGGGCAACCACCCGCCGCGGCTGTTTCTTTTCTGCCGCGTCCTTCGGAGAAACCCCGCCCGTGGCCCAGTCCGCCCGCCTTTCCCCCGCCCTGAATGTTGTCGTCGCCGCCGTGCAGAAGGCGGGCAAGCGCCTGCTGCGCGATTTCGGCGAGGTCGAGCAGCTGCAGGTCAGCGTGAAGGGTCCGGGCGACTTCGTCTCCCAGGCCGACCTGCGGGCCGAAGAGACCCTGCGCAACGACCTCGGCCGCGCCCGCCCCAACTTCGCCTTCCTGGGCGAGGAAGGCGGCATCACCGGCGCCGAGGACTGGGAATGGCGCTGGGTGATCGACCCGCTGGACGGCACCACCAACTTCCTGCACGGCATCCCGCACTGGTGCATCTCCGTGGGCATCGAGAAGCGCACGGGTGAGAACACCAGCGAGATCATGGCTGGCGTGATCTACAACCCCGCCGCCGACGAGCTGTTCTGGGCCGAGAAGGGCATGGGCTCCTTCCTGAATGACCGGCGCCTGCGCGTTTCCGGCCGCCGGGAGATGCTGCCGGCCGTCTTCGCCACCGGCATCCCCTTCGCCATGACGCAGCGCAAGGCCGAGTTCAGCGCCACCCTGGCGCGGCTGATGCCGCAGGTGGCCGGCGTGCGCCGCATGGGCGCCGCGGCGCTGGACCTCGCCTGGACCGCCGCCGGCCGCTACGACGGCTACTGGGAACTGGGCATCAAGCCCTGGGACATGGCGGCCGGGCTGATCATCCTGAAGGAAGCCGGCGGCTACGCCACCACGCCGGACGGCGGCGACCCCTACCCGAGCGGCGACATCGTCGCCGGCAACCCGCACCTGCAGCCCAAGCTGCGGGACGTGGTGCAGGAGGGCATCGCCATGGTCGCCCGCGCCCGCGCCGAGGGCCGCCACGAAAGCTGAGCCTTTCATCGCCGGGCGGGCGCGCATTGAGCCTGCCCGGCGATAGGTCTAGGGTGCGGCACATATGCGTCCTTGTCGCACCCTTCCCCGCCGCCATGCCCGCCGCGCCCTGATGGCGCTGCCGCTGGCCCTTCTGCTGGCCGCGCCCGCCCTGGCGCAGGTCGGCCTGCCCACGGCCGTCATTCGCGCACAGCAGCCCGCCGCGCCCAGTGACCCGGCGCCCGCCGCGCCGCAGCCGCCGGACCTGACCCAGCCGCCGCGCCCCGCGACTCCGCCGGCGCGCCTGCCGCTGGTGGCCCTGCCCCCGAGCATGCGCAACCTGCCCGAAGGCGGCTGGCGCATCGAGGGCGCGCCCGCCACCGGCCGGCTGGACCCCGCCACCACCAATACCCTGGCCGAGATCGCCCGCCGCCTCGCCGCCGTGCCCGGCCGCGTCACGGTCGTGGCGCAGGTGGCCGGGCCGGCCGAGGATATCTCGGTGGCCCGCCGCGCCGCCCTGGCCAATGCCCAGGAAATCCGCCGCGCCCTGGAAGCCGGCGGCCTGCCGGGCACGCGCATCGACCTGCGCCCGATCGGCCGTACGGCGGCGGCGGAAGATGCGGTGGAACTGCTGCCGCCCGGCGTGCCCAGCCCCAGCCTCACCGCCCAAAGCCAACAGGCCGCCCCCCCGAAATGACACGCCCCAACCGCTACCTGCTGCGGATGCTGGTCTTCCTGCTGGCCGTTCTCGTGCTGGCAGCGGTGCTCTCGGGCGAGTTGATCCACGCCTTCTCGGCCAACCCGGTGCTGAATGCCGTCATCCTGGCGGTGCTGCTGCTGGGCATCGCCTGGAACATCCGGCAGGTGGTGAGCCTGAACCCCGAGGTCGCCTGGCTGGAAGGCTTCCGCGAGCCCCGCCCTGGCGCCCCGGCCCGCCCGGCGCCGCGCCTGCTGGGCCCGATGGCCTCGATGTTCGCTACCAAGCGGGGGGACCGGCTCTCCCTTTCCGCCCCCGCGATGCGCAGCGTGCTGGATGGCATCGCCTCCCGCCTCGATGAAAGCCGGGAGCTGTCGCGCTACGTCACCGGCCTTTCCATCTTCCTGGGCCTGCTGGGCACCTTCTGGGGGCTGATCCTGACCATCGGCTCGGTCGCGGAAGTGATCTCCTCCATGTCCGTCGGCTCGGGCGACGTGAACCAGCTCTTCAACCAGCTCAAGAGCGGGCTGACCCAGCCGCTGCGGGGCATGGGCGTGGCCTTCTCCTCCTCCATGCTAGGCCTCGCCGGCGCATTGGTGCTGGGCTTCCTGGACCTGACGGCCGGGCAGGCGCAGACCCGCTTTTACAACGAGCTGGAGGAATGGCTGGCGGGCGTCACCCGCCTCTCCTCCGGCGTGCTGGGGGATGTTGGCGGCGAAACGGGCGGCGGCTCCGTGCCCGCCTATGTCCAGGCGCTGCTGGAACAGACCGCCGAGAACCTGGAGAACCTCCAGCGCATCATCACCCGTGGCGAGGAAGGCCGCGCAGCCTCCGCCCAGGCGCTGGTGACGCTGACGGAGCGGCTCTCCATCCTGGCCGACCAGATGCGCGCCAGCCAGGTGCTGATGCAGCGCGTGGCCGATGGGCAATCCGCCCTGGCCCCCACCCTGACCCGGCTGGCCGAGGTGCAGTCCCACGGCGCGCTGGACGATGCTTCCCGCGGGCATCTCCGTAACGTGGAGCTCTACCTCGCCCGGCTGCTGGAGGATGTGTCCCAGGGCCGCGCCCAGGCCACCGCCGAGATCCGGGGCGAGATCAAGATCCTGGCCCGCACCATCGCGGCGCTGGCCGACGAAGGCCCGCGCTGAGCCATGGCCCTGCGCCGCAACAGGGAGGGGCTGAACGCCTGGCCCGGCTACGTGGACGCCCTGTCCACCCTGCTGATGGTGTTGATTTTTGTTCTTCTGGTCTTCGTGCTGGCGCAGGGCTTCCTTTCCGTCGCCCTCTCCTCGCGCGACCAGGCGCTGGACCGGCTGAACCGGCAGGTGGCGGAACTGGCCGACCTGCTGGCGCTGGAACGCAATTCCGGCGAGGAGCTGCGCGGCCGCCTGTCCCGCATGACCGAGGAACTGCGCAGCGCCACCGGCGCCCGTGACGCCGCCCTGGCGCAACTGGGCGGCCTGCGCGACGAGCGGGACCGCCAGAGCGCCGACCGGGACGCCACCCGCGCCGACCGCGACCGCCTCGCGGCGCGCCTCGCGGACCTGGAGGCCTCCTCCCGCGGCGCCGGCGAACGCATCGCCAGCCTGGAGGAGCGGCTGGCCGAGGCCCTTTCCCGCGCCGAGGCGCGCGGGGGAGATGCCGCGGCCTCCGTACGGGAGCTGACCGAGGCGCGCAGGCAACTGGCCGGTGAGCGGGAGGCCCTGACGGCGACCCGCCGGCAACTGGCGGAGCAGCAGGCCCGCGCCGGCAGCGCCGAGACGGCGCGCGACCAGCGGGCCGCCGAACTGGCTGCTGCCCGCGCCGACCTGGACCGCATGCGGCAGGCCATGGCGGAACTGGACCGGACGGTGCAGGCCGACCGCGCCACCATCGCCACCCGGCTCTCCGACATCGCCCGGCTGAACGAACAGGTCCGCGCCCTGACCGCGCTGCGGGACGAGCTGGAGCAGCGTGCCCAGACCGCCCTGAACCAATCGGCCACCACCGAGGAAGCCCGCCGCAAGGCCGAGGAAGAAGCTTCCGGCCATGCCCGGCTGGCCGAAAGCGCCCGCGCCCAGGTGGCGCTGCTGACGCAACAGGTGGCGCAGCTTCGGGCCGAATTGTCCCGCGTCGCCGCGCTGCTGGATGCCGAGGAGGACGCCGGGCGCGACAAGGACGCGCAGATCACCGCCCTGGGCCAGCGGCTGAATGCCGCCCTGGCGGCGCGGGTGGAGGAATTGCAGCGCTACCGCAGCGACTTCTTCGGCCGCCTGCGCGACGTGCTGGGCACCCGGCCGGAAGTGCGCATCGTCGGCGACCGCTTCGTGTTCCAGAGCGAGGTTCTGTTCCCGGTGGGCAGCGCCGAGCTTTCCGCTTCCGGCCGGCAGCAACTGCGGCAGTTGGCGGCGGTGCTGCTGGATGTCAGCACGCGCTTCCCGGCCGACCTGCCCTGGATTCTGCGCGTGGATGGCCATGCCGACCGCAGCCCGCTCAGCGGCAGCGGCCGCTATGCCAGCAACTGGGAGCTTTCGGCGGCACGCGCCATCGCCGTGGCGCAGTTGCTGATCGGCGAAGGGCTGCCGGCCAACCACGTGGCCGCCGCCGCCTTCGGCGACAACCAGCCGCTGGACCCCGGCGACGGTCCCGACGCCCTGGCGCGCAACCGCCGGATCGAGCTGCGGCTTACCGACCGGTAGCGGGGGCGATGCCGCCGAAGAGGCGGATCAACAGCCCGCTCATGCCCCGGTAATTGGCGCGGTGGAAGGCGGAGGTCATGGGCATTTCCGCCGCCAGCCGCCGGTGCGCCTCGCCCAGCGCGTGGTAGGGCAGGCCCGGCAGCAGGTGGTGCAGCGCGTGGTAGCGCAGGCCCACCGGCGCCCAGAGCGCCGGCAGCAGGCCCGGCGGCGGCACATTGACGCTGTCCAGGTACTGCTCGGCGATGCTGATGGGCTCGCCCTCGTTTTCCCAGAGATGTGCCACCAGGGTGCGAAGCTGGTTGAGCACCGCGACGCCCGAGGTCACCAGCAGGAAGGTGACAAAGGCCCCCGTGGCCAGGAAGCCGGCGGCGATCAGCGCCCAGGCCCAGAGGCAGGCGACGGCTTCCCACAGCAGCCAGTCCTGCTTCGCCTTGCCTTCCGGCGGCTTGCGGCGGAAGGCGGGGTCGATGGCCAGGGCCGAATAGCGTTCCACCACCACACGCCGCAGCGGCGGCACCAGGGCGGAGAGCGGCGCCAGCACGGCATAGCGCAGCAGCAGCGCCACCGGCGCCAGGGCCGAGGCCAGCAGGAAGAGCGCCACCGTCCAGGGCTTCATCAGCGCCAGCGGCAGGTATTCCGGGTCCTCGGCGGTGCCGTAGCGGGTGCGGGCATGGTGCAGGTTGTGCACGCCCTCATACATGAAGGAGGGCACCAGCATCGGCACGCCCACCAGCAGGTTCCAGCCGGTGCGGAAGCCGGGCACGGCGCCGGGCTTCAGATGCGTCAGCTCATGGATGAAGCTCAGCGCCCGGTAGAGCGCCAGCACCGAGGCCAGCCCCGCCGCCAGCTTCACCCCCAGCGGCGCCGCCAGGATGGCCAGCGCCAGCGCGCTGTAGCCGATGCCGGTGGAAAGCAGCAGGTCCGCCCAGTAGACTCCGGGCTTGGCTGTGCCGAGGTCGCGCGTCAGCTTGGCGGCGGTGCGGATGAGCTGGTCGTCATCCGGCACCGGGGCGGCCTTGGGGCGGTCCATCGCCGCATCCTGCGTCAGGGTCTGCATGCTCTGACACTCCTGCGCCGCGGGGGGCGGCGTCAATATTTCACCCTGTGCGACAAGGCAGCCATGTTGATGCGTCCTGCGGCAATTTAGCGCAGACAGGGCATTTTCGGCCGCCTCGTTACGGATTATGCCTGGGACATGAGCGAAAAGATCATCGTCCTCGACCCGATCACGCCCTCCACCGCCGAGCGGATGCGGGCGTTGTTGCCCCCAGGCCTGACGCTGGACCACGCCAAGACCCGCGACTACGCGGAGTTGAAGGCGCTGGTGGCCGAGGCGGATTACATCGTCTCCGGCCAGATCCCGGTGGATGCCGACCTGCTGGCCGCCGCCGGCAAGGCCAAGCTGCTCCACAAGTGGGGCGTGGGCGTCGACAATTTCGACCTGGAAGCCGCCAAGGCGCAGGGCGTGACCGTCGCCCGCACCACAGGCAGCAATGCGGTACCGGTGGCGGAATTCGCAGTCGGGCTGATGATCGCGCTGCTGCGCAACCTCGCCTTCGGCCATGCCACCCTGCGCGAGAACGGCGCCTGGCGCACCACCACCCTGCCCAAGGAAAGCCTGATGATCTCGGGCAAGACCGTGGGCATCATCGGCTATGGCGCCATCGGGCAGAATGTGGCGCGGATGGTGAAGGCCTTCGGCTGCCCCGTGCTCTACAACAAGACCCGCCCGCTGAGCGCCGAGGAAGAGGCGGCCCAGGGCGTGCGCTTCGCCACCGTGCCGGAGATCCTGGCGCAGTGCGACATCGTCTCCCTCCATTGCCCGATGACGCCGCAGACCAAGGGGATGATCGACCGCAAGGCCCTGCAGTCCATGAAGCCCAAGGCCGTGCTGATCAACTGCGCCCGCGGCGGCGTGGTGATCGAGAGCGACCTGGTGGAGGCGCTGAAGGCCAAGGAGATCCTGGGCGCCGCCACCGATGTCTACGAGACCGAGCCGGTGCCAGCCGACCACCCGCTGCTGAAGCTGGATAACGCGGTGGTCACGCCGCATATCGCGGCCATGGCGGCGGATAACTTCGCCAGCACCATCAACCAGATGTGGGGCAACATCCACGCCGTGGCCCAGGGCGGCCGGGTGGCGGAGAACGACTTCGTCTGCTGAGCGGCCGGGCGCGGGCCCCGGCCCGCGCCGCTTCTAGATCAGCCTTGCCTCGAAGGGCGGCACGAAGTCCGGCGCCTCGAACTCGATGACCCAGAGGTCGGGGTCGCGCGCCGTCTGGCGGGCGACATAGGCATCGGCTTCCGGCTCCGGCACCGGGTCCTTGCCGGTGCCGCGCATCCAGGCGGGGCGGCCCTCGGCGTCCCGCGTCTGGACCAGCACCACGCAGCCTTCCCGCCCCCGCAGCACGCAGAGGATGCCGCCCGCATCCTCGTCCCCCTTGCGCAGCACCATGGCGGGGCGTCCGGCCAGGTCCGCCATGCGGATGGCCATGCTGGCCCAAAGGCCGGCCTTCAGTCTCGGTTCCATGCACACCAGGGAAGGCTAGCACCGGCCGATGCGCAAGCCCCTTGATGCGACGGGCCGCAGCGGGCATCTGGCGCATGCGGCACCAACTGGCCGCGCAGGGACCGAGCATCGATGGCCAAGACGAGCGACACCACCGCCCCCCGCATGAGCGAGGGCCAGCGCGCCTATGAAGCCAAGCGCGCCGCCAAGGCCGGCAAGACGCTGGAGCAGTGGCTGAAGCTGAAGGCGCAGGAGCGCGAGGCCCTGCTGGCCGCCGCCGCCAAGGCCGCCCCCTCGGCCGAGCCGAAGAAGCAGGGCTTCTTTGCCCGCCTGATGCAGAAGGCCACCAAGCCGCTCTGAGCCGTCTAGAGCATCCGCCGCAGCAGCCCGTCGCGGCGGATCAACCCGTGCCAGACCAGCGCGGCGCCGGCATGCAGCAGCACCAGCAGGCCGAGCGTCAGGGCCACCCAGCCGTGCAGGCTGGTCAGGCCCGGGGCGATGGCTTGGTTCTCGCCGATCAGCGCCGGCAGGGGCAGCAGGCCGAAAAGGCTGGGCGGAAAGCCCCAGGCCGTGGTGGCCAGCATGCCCAGCACCGGCTGCACCAGCAGCAGCAGATAGAGCGCCGCGTGGTTCGCCAGGGCGATCCGGGCCAGGATGGCGGGCTGCACCGGCCCACCGGGCGGCGGCGGGTGGCGCCAGCGCCAGAACAGGCGGAACAGCGTCAGCGGCAGCAGCAGGAAGCCCAGGCTTTCATGCCACATATAGAGCCGCAGCTTCAGCGCCTCGTCCTCCGGCGGCGCCCATCCCAGCCACAGGCCCAGGGGCGCGAGGCCCAGCAGCAGCGCCACTGTCAGCCAGTGCAGCAGGCGGGCCGTGCGGGTGTAGCGCATGGCTGAACCTTCCCTGATAGCGGCACATGCCGATTGGAGCGTCGATCCCGGCAAGCGATGGGTCAGCATCGCCTTCTGCCGGGACGGCATCTGGCAGGCCGAGGCTCCCGCGCCGGTCGGCGACCCTAGCATATTGGTGCGCCGGCTGCTGGAACATGGCGCGCCGCTGCTGCTGGGGCTCGACCTGCCGCTGGGCCTGCCGCGCGCCTATGCCGCCGGGCGGGATGAAGCCGGCTTCCTGCCCTTCCTGCGCGGGCTGGCCGGGACGCCGGATTTCTTCCGTGTCGCCGCCGGGCTGGAGGAGGTCTCGGCCCAGCGCCCCTTCTACCCGGCGCGCGGCACCAAGGGCATGACGCGCGCGGCGCATGCGGCGGCGTTGGGCATGGCGGGCGCGGCGGGGCTTTCCCGCCTCTGCGACCTCGCCACCACCGAGCGCCCGGCCGGCGCGCCATTGTTCTGGACCCTCGGCGCTAACCAGACCGGCAAGGCCGCCATCAGCGCCTGGCGGGACTGGCTCTCCCCTGCCCTGGCCTTCGGCGCGCCCTACCGGCTCTGGCCCTTCGAGGGGCTGGTGCGGGATCTGCTGGCGCCGGGCGTGGCGGTGCTGGCGGAAACCTATCCGGCGGAGGCGATGCGGCATCTCGGCGTGAAGCTCGCCGGCAGCAAGCGGGCGCGGGAAGCGCGGCTCGCCGCCGCCCCTTCCCTGCACCTGGCCATGGCGCGCCTCGGCGTACGGCCCGGCGCGGCGCTGGAACGGGCGATGGAGCATGGCTTCGGCACGGATGCGGTGGCCGAGGACCGGTTCGACAGCCTGCTCGGGCTGCTCTGCGTCATCGGCGTGCTGTCAGGGGCGCGGCCGGATGTGGTGCCGGAAGACCCCTGGGTGCGGCATTGGGAAGGCTGGGTGCTGGGGCAGGCCGCGATCCCGGCCCACCCCGCGCCCATTCCCTACGCGGCGGGCTTGTAGAGCCCGGCCTCGGTCGCCTGCTGCACCGCCAGCGCCACGGCGAGGTCCAGCACCGGCGTCTCCACCCCCGCCATGCGGGCCATCTCCAGCGGCACGCGGAACATGGCGGCGACTTCCATCGGCCGCCCCAGTTCCAGGTCCTGCAGGATCGAGGCCTTGTGGTTGGAACGGCTGATGGAAGCCACACGCTTCTCCGCGTCCAGGTTCACGTCATGGCCCAGCGCCCGGGCGATGGCGTTGCACTCCTGCAGGGCGCGCACCATGGCCGTGCGCACCACCGGGTCCCGCGCCGCGCCGCCGGAACCCATGCGGGAGAGGATGGCGAAGGGCCCGAAGGCGAGGTTCATGGCCAGCTTGGTCCAGATCTCGCCACGGATGTCCTGCGTCACCTCGCCGCCCATGCCGCCCTTCTTCAAGACTTCGGCGATGGCCTCGGCGCGCGGGCTGGCGCTGCCGTCGGGCTCGCCCAGCACCACGCGGTTGGTCGCGTTCTCCACGAAGATATGGCCGGGCTGCTTCACGGTGCAGGCGGAATAGACCACGCCGCCCAGCGTCCGCTCCACGCCCACCGCCTTGCGGATGGCCTCGCCGGGGTCGATCTCCGGCAGGCGGCGGCCATCCAGCGCGCCGCCGTGGCGGTCGAAATACCACCAGGGGATGCCGTTCATGACGAAGGCGACGGTGGTCTCCGGCCCCAGCAGCGGGCCGATCGCCTCCGCGACGCTGGGCAGCGCCGGCGCCTTGACGGTGACGATCACCGCATCCTGCACGCCCAGCTCCTGCGGGCTGCCGACGCGGGGGTGGACCTTGTGCGTGCCGTCCTTGGCCTCGACGGTCAGGCCCTCGGCGGCCATGGCGTCACGATGCGCGCCGCGCGCCACCACCGAGACATCCGCCCCGCCCAGTGCCAGCCGCGTCGCCACATGGCCGCCGATGGCACCGGCGCCGAATACGCAGATTTTCATTCTATGTCCTGTTCTCAGCCCAGCAGTTGCAGCGCGACGCGCGACAGCGCCTCCACCCCCGCCGGAATGCAGCCCTCGTCAGGCTGGTACTTGGCGTTATGCAGCGCATCCTGCCGCCCTGGCGCGGAAGAGCCAATACGCAGCTGCAACGCCGGCACCCGCGTCGCGAAGGCCGAGAAATCCTCGGAACCCATGCTGGGCTCGCCTTCATCGACGAAGTCCATGCCGAACTGGTCCGCCAGCGCGACGAGCGCCGGTTCCAGCACGCGGTCGCTGTTGAGCAGCGGCGGCACCTTGCGCTGGTAGTCCATCTGCGCCTCGACCCGCATACCGACCGCGATGCCTTCCGCCAGGCGGCGCAGCGCGGCTTCGGCGGTATCGCGCGCCTCGGGATGCAGAGTGCGAACGGAACCCTTCAGGTGAACACGCTCAGGAATGATATTATAGGTTGTGCCGCCGGTGGATTGGCCGATGGTGACAACCGCCGGTTGCAGCGGCTTGATCTCGCGCGAAACCACCGTCTGCGCCTGGGTCACGAAATGCGCCGCCGCCACGATGGGGTCCACCGCCGCATAGGGATGCGCCGCATGGCCGGACTTGCCGCGGATGATCAGGTCGAACTTATCCGCTGCCGCCAGGCAGGCGCCGCGCACGTAGCCGAAGCGGCCGGTGGGCATGTCCGGGTGGTTGTGGAAGCCCAGGGCCATGTCCACGCCCTCCAGCGCGCCATCGGCGATCATGGCGTCCGCGCCTTCAAGCGTTTCCTCGGCGGGCTGGAAGACCAGGGCGACACGCCCGGCGAAATGCGGCGCCAGATCCTTCAGGACCGAAGCAACGCCCAGCAATGTAACGGTGTGGATGTCGTGCCCGCAGGCATGCATCTTGCCGTCCGTCTGGCTGGCGAAGGGCAGGCCGGTTTCCTCGTGGATCGGCAGGGCGTCCATGTCGGCGCGGATGGCCAGCGTCGGCCCGGGGCGGCCGCCCTCGATGAAGCCGAGCACGCCGGTGCGGCCGACCCCGGTGCGGTGCGCGATTCCCATGCGCTCCAGTTCCGCGGCCACGATTCCACTGGTACGCACCTCCTCGAAGGCCAGCTCAGGATGCGTGTGGATGTCGCGGCGGAGTTCCACCAGGCGCGGCGCCAGCGCCGCGGCGGCCTCGCGGATGCGGCGCGACGGGTCATTGATATGTGTAAAGTCGTTCATGTTCTTGCGATCCTGAGAGGAAGGTTCGAGCAAACTGCACCTGACGCAACTTTCTTGCTACAACGAGCCGAATGAAGTTCTCTTCATCGTGAGCATGGTTATTGCCGTCGCCCGGCGATGATGACATAGGTGGCCTGCTTCGTACGAATGGGGGAGGAGGAAGCCGGCGGGGGGCAAGAAAGCCCTGGATTTTGCCGTACACGGCGGGATTGTCATCCGCTTCGAATCGCGGCACTCCGCGCTGCGCACAGGGCCAAGACTTGGCTCCGGCAACATCAACACTGACTCCCACTCGTCTTCTTCTAAGCGTTAAGGCGTGCCTGCCGCACGCGGAGGTTCAAGAAAGGATCGGCATGAAGATCAACGCGAAAGACCTTGCCTCTGGCATCTTTCTGCTGGTGCTGGCGGGTCTCGGCCTTTGGCTGAACATGGACCACACGCTGGGCAATGCCCGGCGCATGGGCCCTGGCTACATGCCGATGCTCGTGTTCTGGCTGGAACTCGGCCTAGGCGCCATTGTGTTTGTTACATCCTTCTTTGGCGGCACCGACCCGCTGGAGAAGTGGACCAAGATCGATTTCGTCACGCTGGCGCTGGCGATCGCCGCCGGCCTGCTGGGCTACCAGCTGCTGAGCACGGTGCCCGCGCTGTCCACCAACTGGTACGCCCTGGGCCTGTCCATCGTCATCGCGATGTTCATCCTGGCGATCAGCCCGGGCTGGCGGGTGCTGGCCACAGTGCTGGCCGGCATGTCCCTCTTCGGCGTGCTGCTCGATGCCGGCGGGCTGTTCCTCAGCATCGCCATCATGGTGGTCGTCGCGGCCTTCGCGGACAAGGAGCACCGTCCGCTGGGCGTTGCCGCCTGCGTCGTGTTCCTGATCGCGCTGTGCTGGTGGGTGTTCATCCACGAACTCGATATCCGCGTGAATATCTGGCCGACCTTCTTCTGAGCCGCCAAGGGTAGGGACGACCAATGGATCTCCTCATTAGTAACCTCGCGCACGGCTTCGGCGTCGCGATGAGCTTCGACAACCTGCTCTTCGCCCTGCTGGGCGCGCTGATCGGTACCGCGATCGGCGTGCTGCCGGGCATCGGACCGGTTGCCACTATTTCGCTGCTGCTGCCCATCACCTTCGGCCAGCCGGCCACCACCGCCATCATCATGCTCGCCGGCATCTATTACGGCGCGCAGTACGGCGGCTCGACCACGGCCATCCTGCTGAACCTTCCAGGCGAGGTCTCCTCCGTCGTCACGACGCTGGAAGGCTACAAGATGGCGCGCAACGGCCGTGCGGGCGCGGCGCTGACCATCTCGGCGGTCGGCTCCTTCATCGCCGGCTCCGTCGCCACACTGCTGGTCGCGGCCTCCGGCCCGCTGCTGACGGAAGTGGCGCTGAGCTTCGGCCCGGCCGACTACTTCTCCCTCATGCTGCTCGGCCTGATCATCTCGGCCGTTCTGGCGCAGGGCTCGGTGCTGAAGTCGGTGGCCATGGTGGTCCTCGGCGTCGCGCTCGGCCTGGTGGGCACGGACGTGCAGACCGGCCAGCAGCGCTTCACCTTCGGGGTGCCGGAACTGTCGGACGGCCTGGACTTCGCGGCCATGGCCATGGGCGTCTTCGGCATCTCCGAGATCATCCTGAACCTGGAGCGCCCGGAAGTCCGCAGCGTGCTGACCGCCAAGGTCGGCAGCCTTTTCCTGACCAGGGAAGAGGTCAAGCGCTCCATCCCGTCGGTTGTCCGCGGCACGATCATCGGTTCCGTGCTGGGCATCCTGCCGGGCGGCGGCGCCTCCCTCGCCTCCTTCGGCTCCTATATGATGGAGCGGAAGATGTCGAAGGGCCGGGCCCAGTTCGGCAACGGCGCCATCGAGGGCGTGGCCGGTCCGGAAGCCGCCAACAACGCGGCGGCGCAGACCTCCTTCATCCCGCTGCTGACGCTGGGCATCCCCTCCAACGCCGTCATGGCGCTGATGGTGGGCGCGCTGATCATCCAGGGCATCCAGCCCGGCCCGCGCATGGTGGAAAGCCAGCCCGACCTGTTCTGGGGCCTGATCTGCTCCATGTGGATCGGCAACGTCATGCTGCTGGTCATCAATCTGCCGATGATCGGCATGTGGGTGAAGCTCCTGCAGGTTCCCTACAAGTACATGTACCCGGCGATCCTGACCTTCTGTGCGATCGGCGTGTATTCCATTAACAACAACGTGTTCGACGTCTATGCCACCGTCTTCTTCGGCATCCTCGGCTATGTGTTCAACAAGCTGAAGATGGAGCCGGCGCCCCTTCTGGTGGGCTTCGTGCTGGGCCCGATGATGGAGGAACACCTCCGCCGCGCCATGCTGCTCTCCCGCGGCAGCGTGTCGGTGTTCATCGAGCGCCCAATCAGCGCCGTGCTGCTGGTCATCTGTGCCCTGGCCCTGGGCCTGATGCTGCTGCCCGGCCTGCGCAAGAAGAAGGAAGAGGCGATGGCCGGCTGACGCCGCCCACCCGCCCTGACCATCCGGCACCTGCCGGCGAGCCGCCCCGGACATCTGTTCGGGGCGGCTTTTCTTTGTGGCCCTCGCTCCTTATGCTCCATCGTCGCGTCTCAGATAGGATCAGACGAACAAGATGGTCGAAGCCAACTCCCAGCGGATCGTGCCGGTCGTGCTATCTGGCGGCACCGGCAGCCGGCTGTGGCCGTTGTCCCGGGAAGGATATCCGAAGCAGTTCTGGCCCCTGGTTTCAGTGGACACGACCATGCTGCAGGACACCGTGGCCCGCGCCATGGGCAGCGGGTTCAGTGCCCCCATCATCGTCTGCAACCAGGCCCACCGCTTCATGGTGGCCGAGCAATTGCAGGCGGCAGGGGTCGCCAAGCCGACCATCGTGCTGGAGCCTGTGGCCCGCAACAGCGCCCCGGCCATCGCCGCCGCCGCCCTGATCGCGCATGAGCAGGACCCGGGCGCCGTGCTCTGGCTGATGGCGGCCGATGCCGCCATCTCGGACACCGCCGCCCTCTCCGCCGCGTTGGACCGCGCCGCCGCCGCCGCCCGCGCCGGGCGGATCGTGGCCTTCGGCATGCAGCCCACCTCGCCCGAGACCGGCTACGGCTATATCGAGACCGGCGAGCCGCTGGAGGGGCTGGACGGCGTCTTCAGCATCGCCCGCTTCGTCGAGAAGCCGGATGTGGCCACGGCCGAGGGCTTCCTGACCGGCGGCAGGCATCTCTGGAACTCCGGCATGTTCGTCGCCACCGCCGCGACCCTGCTGGCGGAGCTGGAGCGGCTGGCCCCGTCGCTGCTGGCGGCCGTGCGCAGCGCCGTCGGCGAGGCCACGCGGGACCTCGACTTCATCCGCCTGGCCGCCGAGCCCTTCGAGCGCGCGCCGGACATTTCCATCGACTATGCCGTGATGGAGAAGACCGCCCATGCCGCCGTGGTGCCGGCCTCCATCGGCTGGTCCGACGTGGGCTCCTGGAGCGCGCTGTGGGAGGTCTCGGACCGGGACGCGCAGGGCAATGCCACCGTCGGCCCGGTCGAGCTGCTGGATGCCAAGAACTGCTACGTGCGTAGCGAAGGCATCCTGACCGCCGTGGTGGGCCTGGAGGACGTGGTGACCGTGGTCACCGACGACGCCGTGCTGGTGATGCACCGCGACCGTTCCCAGGACGTCAAGACGCTGCTGAGCCAGCTCAAGAAGGCCAAGCACAAGGAAGCCACGGAACACCGCCGTGCCTATCGCCCCTGGGGCCATTATGAAGGGCTGATCCAGGGCGACCGCTTCCAGGTGAAGAAGATCTCGGTCAAGCCGGGCCAGAAGCTGTCGCTGCAGAAGCACTTCCACCGCGCCGAGCACTGGGTGGTGGTGAACGGCACCGCCATCGTCGAGCGCGATGCCGAGCGCATCCTGCTGCGGGAGAACGAATCGGTCTATCTGCCCCTGGGCTGCGTCCACCGGATGGAGAACCCCGGCATGATCCCGCTGACGCTGATCGAGGTGCAGTCGGGCTCCTATCTCGGCGAGGACGACATCGTCCGATTCGAGGATACCTACGGCCGGGCCTGAGCGCCCAGCCTGAGCGGGGCTGTCGCATTCGTGACGGCGGCCCCGCCTGCTTCCCCCTGCCCTTCCGGCGTGGCGATGCTAAGGCGCGGCCGGAGGAGCATTTCCATGAACCAACGATTCCGCATCACCACCCTGGCCGTGGCGGCGATGCTGGCCGCCGGCACCGCCCGGGCCGACGAGATTTCCGAAGGGCTGGACCGCGCCCGGCAGCTCTATGGCCAGGGCGACGTCTCCGGCGCCCTGACCGAGACCAATTTCGCGCTGAACGCCCTGCACCAGAAGCGCAACGCGCTCTATGCCGCCCTCTTCCCGGCCGCGCCCGCGGGCTGGACGCTGGAGGACAGCAGCGACGATGGCGCCGGCAGCGCCCTGGCGGCGCAGATGCTGGGCGGCGGCGTGCTGGTGGAGCGCACCTATACCCGCAGCGATGACAGCAGCATCAAGGCCACCGTGCTTGTGGACAGCCCGATGATCCAGGCGCTGGCCTCCATGGTCAACAACCCGGCCATGCTCGGCAAAGGCGCCAAGCGGGTGCGGATCGGCGGCGACAATGCCGTGCTGCAACGCGATGAGGAGAGTGCCGAGCTGACGCTGGCACGGGGCAATGTCGCCATCAAGCTGGAAGGCAGCGGCATCAAGGACCCCGAGGTCCTGACCCAGCTCATGACCCGCTTCGATCTGGCGAAGCTGGCGCGCCCGCAGGGGAAGTAGCCCCGCCCATCGCCAGGGCCCGCACCGCCGCCGGGCTCTGCCCCGCCTCGCGCAGCGCAGCCAGGGTGGGCGCGTTGTCACGCTTGGACAGGCGCTTGCCATCCGGCCCCAGCAGCAGCGGATGGTGGCGGTAGCGCGGCGCCGGCCAGCCCAGCAGCGCCTGCAACAGCCGGTGCAGGTCGGTGGCGGGCAGCAGGTCCTCGGCGCGCGTTACCAGCGTCACGCCTTGCAGCGCGTCGTCATGCGTGACGCAGAGGTGGTAGGAGGCCGGGATATCCTTGCGGGCCAGCACCACATCGCCGAAGCGGGCGGGGTCGCAGCGCAGCCGGCCCCGGCCGGCTTCCTCGAAGAACAATGGCGCATCCAGCCGGGCCAGCGCCGCCGCCATGTCCAGCCGCAGGGCATAAGGCTCGCCAGCCGCGATGCGCGCGGCGCGGTCGCGCGGCGACAGGCGGCGGCAGGTGCCGGGGTAGAGCAGCCCATCCGGCCCATGCGGCGCGTGGCCGATGGCCGCCACCTCCCGCGCGATATCGGCGCGGGTGCAGAAGCAGGGATTGAGCAGGCCCATCCCCTCCAGCCGGTCCAGCACCGCGCGGTAATCCGGCAGGTGGCGGGACTGGATGCGGGGCTCCCCGTCCCAGTCCAGGCCCAGCCAGCGCAGGTCCTCCAGGATGCCCTGGGTGAATTCGGGGCGGCAGCGGACGGGGTCGATATCCTCGATGCGCAGCAGGAAGCGCCCGCCGGCCTCCCGCGCCGCCTGCCAGCCGAGCAGCGCGGAATGGGCATGCCCCAGGTGCAGCCGGCCCGTGGGGCTGGGGGCGAAGCGGGTGACGATGGTTGCGGCCATGCCCGATCGCGCGTAGCGGAGAGCCCCGCACCACAGCAAGAGGATCGGCACCGGATGGCCACGATGACTGGACCGAAATGGGGCCCCAAGAACGGCGGCGCGCCGAAGATGATTGTCTTCCTGCTGCACGGCCTCGGCGCCGACGGCAATGACCTGATCGACCTGGCGCCCCACTGGGGCAATGCCGCGCCGGACGCCGTCTTCCTTTCCCCCCACGCGCCGGAGCCGCATGACGGCGCCCCCTTCGGGCGGCAGTGGTTCAGCCTTTCGGACCGTTCCCCTCCCGCGCGGCTGGCGGGCGTGCAGGTGGCGCGGCCGGCGCTGGATGCCATGATCGACGAGGCCTGCGCCACCTATGGCCTGCCCGCCTCCGCCGTGGTGCTGATGGGCTTCAGCCAGGGCGCGATGATGGCGCTCTACGCCGGCCTGCGCCGGAAGGAGCCGGTGGCCGGCATCATGGCCTATTCCGGCATGCTGATCGGCGCCGAGACGCTGGCGCAGGAGATCGTATCCCGCCCGCCGGTGCTGCTGGTGCATGGGGAGGTGGACGAGGTGGTGCCCGCCGCCGCCAGCCGCCAGGCCGAATCGGCGCTGCGGGCGGCGGGGGTTCCGGTAGAATCCACCTTCTGCCCCAGGCTTGGCCACGGCATCGACGATGCCGGGCTCTCCGCCGGCGCGCTTTTCCTGCAACGGGCGGCGGCCGGCATCCAGTCTGCGTGACGCTGCCATGAAACTGGCGAGGCCCGATATTGCACGGGCCTCGCCGACCTGCCATGAATTTCAGGCAAACCGACGGCGCCACGACATCTGGGGCTCGTCCGTTCGGTCCAGCCCCAGCGGTTGAGGCGCGCGGCCTGAAAAGGAGCGGCGCTTGCCTGACGGGTTGATGTCCGCGGGGAGTCAAGGGTTCCCTGCCCTGGTGCTGAACGCGGACTTCCGTCCGCTGTCGTACTATCCGCTATCCCTATGGTCCTGGCAGGACGCGGTGAAGGCCGTGTATCTCGACCGCGTCTCCGTGCTCTCGGAATACGAGACCGAGGTGCATTCCCCCAGCCAGGTCATCCGCCTGCCCAGCGTCATCGCGCTGAAGGAATACATCCCTTCCGCCCGCCGGCCGGCCTTCACCCGCTTCAACGTCTTTCTGCGGGACCGCTTCTCCTGCGTCTATTGCGGGGAGGAGATGCCGACCCACGACCTGACCTTCGACCATGTCATCCCCCGCTCCCGCGGTGGGCGGACAAGCTGGGAGAACGTCGTGACCGCCTGCGGCCCATGCAATCTGCGCAAGGGCAGCAAGCTGCCACGCGAGATCAAGATGTTCCCGCGCCAGGAGCCGCGCCAGCCGACCAGCTGGGAATTGCAGGAAAACGGCCGCGCCTTCCCGCCCCACAGCCTGCACCAGAGCTGGCGGGACTATCTCTACTGGGACAGCGAGCTGGAAGGCTGAGGGCGCGTCACAGCCGGAACAGGCGGGCGCCGTCGGGCGCCTCATCCGGCGCGGCGGGGGGTGGCGCCTCGGTGCCGCGCAGCACGCGCGTCACCTGCAACGCGAAGCTGACCAGGAAAAGCCGCGCCACATCCGCCTGATCCGCCGGATGGCGCGCGAAGAGCCCGACCGAGACCAGCCCGCCCTCCACGCCCGTGGTGCAGCTCATGATGCGCGCGACCGGCGCCGTGCCGCCTGGCGCCTGGAGCCGCAGGTCGGAGCAGCGCAGCTCGCGCGCCCGGCCGGGAGCGCCGACACCGAAATCCGGCACGCGGGTCAGCCCGCCACCGCCGGCCCCCGCCTGGGCCGCCAGCGCCAGCAGGTTGGTGGTATCCCGCACCGTTGGGGAATCCGGGCCATCCGGCAGTGGCGGCACCAGCGGCGCGCCGATCAGCACCTGCGCCGTGGAGCCGGAGGCAGGATGCACGTAGCGCGCCCTCCAGGTGTGGTTGGGCTGGGTCCCGGCGGGGCTGGGGATGGATTCCTGCAGCTCGAAGCCCCCCAGCGTCTGTGGCAGGCGGGCCACCAGGGCCAGCATGGCGGGGTCCGGCCCCGCAGGCTCGGTGGCGCAGGCCGCCAGCAGCGACAGGGTCAGGCCAGTGGCGAGGCGGAACAGGGGGCGCATGTCGCATCCTGGCATGCGCGGAGGCCGGGCGTCAGCCCTGCGCTGGTGCCGCGCCGTTCACCTCAGGCGGCGCGCGCCCCAGAGCGCGACGCCGCCTAGCGCCACTGCATAGATGAGGTTCATCCCGGCCATCGAGATGGGCAGGCCGGACACGAGGTAGGTGGGCTCGTCGCAGGGCTTGGCCGGGCGGGGGGAGAGGCTGGCCAGCATCTCCTCCACGCTCTGCCCGGCACTGGCGTTGGGCGCCACGCAGCCCGGCAGCGGCGAGGGCCACCACTTCGCCTCCACCCCCAGATGCACCACGGCGAAGGCGCCGGAGGTCAGGATGGCGAGGCCGGCCAGCGCCAGCATCAGCCGGCGCGGCAGGAGGTAGGCCAGCAGCGCCAGCACCGCCGCCACCCAATAGGGCCAGCGCTGCCAGAGGCAGAGCAGGCAGGGGTTCAGCCCGCCCCAGCGCTCCGTCGCCATGGCGGCAAGGGGCGCGGTGGCGGCGAGGATGGCGATCAGCAGAGGCATGGCTGTCTTGTCGCGCCGCTTCCGTAAGCCAGCAAGTGACGAAGGGTTAAACTCAGACGCCGTCCAGCGTCTGGTCCATGGCGCGGGAAGGCTCGGCGCAGCCCGCCTGCCCCACCACCTTGGCCGGGACCCCGGCGACGGTGGAGCCCGAGGGCACCGGCTTCAGCACCACTGAGCCGGAGGCGATGCGGGCGCAGCAGCCGACCTCGATATTGCCCAGCACCTTGGCCCCCGCGCCGATCAGCACGCCGTGGCGGATCTTGGGGTGCCGGTCGCCGCTTTCCTTGCCGGTGCCACCCAGCGTGACGCCTTGCAGGATGGAGACATCGTCCTCGACAACGGCGGTCTCGCCCACCACCAGCCCGGTGGCATGGTCCAGGAAGATGCCCTTGCCGATCCGCACGCCGGGATGGATGTCCGTCTGGAACACCACGGAGGCGCGGGACTGCAGCCAGAGCGCGAAGTCCCGCCGCCCTTCCTTCCAGAGGTGATGCGCCAGCCGGTGCGCCGCCAGGGCATGGAAGCCCTTGTAATAGAGCAGCGGCTCCACGGCCCGGTTGGTGGCGGGGTCGCGATCCACCACGGCCATGATATCGGCGCGCACGGCCAGGGCGAGGTCCGGCTGCTCGGTCAGCACGCGTTCCAGGCTGCGGCGCAGCAGGGTGGTGGGCAGGTCGGAATGGTCCATCCGGTCCGCCACGCGGCTGGCCAGGGCGGATTCCAGCGTCTCGTGCTGCAACACCGCCGCGTGCATGAAGCCCGCCAGCTCCGGCTCCCGCCGCGCGGCATCCTCGGCTTCCCAGCGGATGCGGGACCAGACGGGGTCGAGGCCCGCCATGCCGGAGGCCGAGATCTCGGGGTCAGGGCGGTGGGTAGCGTGCTGAGTCATCGTAGCAGCCTCTCGGGCGGACCGGGCTTATATGGCCCGGCGGAGGGTTGGTTGCAGCATAGCACGCGCCCCCAACGGCACCATGCAACGTGTTTCGATGGCAGGGGCTCTTGAAATCGGTGCCAAAGGCTGGGAGAAGAGCGGCACGCACCGTGCGGGTGTGGTGGAATGGTAGACGCGGCGGACTCAAAATCCGCTTCTGGTGACAGAGTGTCGGTTCGAGTCCGACCACCCGCACCAAATCTCCCCTGAACAGGTGGCTTGTGCTGCGGACCTATCTGCCGCTGCTGGTGGCGATCGTGCTGGAGGTCATTGCCACCTCCGCGCTCCAGGCCTCGCAGCAGTTCACCCGGCCATGGCCGACGCTGCTGATGGCGCTGGGCTATCTGGGCGCCTTCTTCTTCCTCTCCCTGGCCCTGCGCGGCATTCCCGTCGGCATCGCCTATGCGATCTGGAGCGGCCTCGGCATCGTGCTGATCTCGGCCGTGGGCTGGGTGGTCTTCGGGCAGAAGCTGGACCTACCGGCCGTGATCGGGCTCAGCCTGATCCTGGCCGGGGTGCTGGTGGTGAACCTCTTCTCCAGCAGCGCGCGCCATTGAAAAAGGGGGCCGAAGCCCCCTTCCCCTCCTCAGTTCTTGCCCATGTGGATGGGCGGCGTCAGGTCGTCCGGCAGCGGGCAGACATAGGGGTCGGCCGCGGTGCGCTCGGCCAGGTCGGCCTTGGCGGCCTCGATCAGCCTGGGGTCGCGCAGCGCATCCACGGCCACGCCGGCCATGATCTTGGCCACATGCACCATGCCCTTGTGCGCCAGCGGCGACTTACCCTGGGCCGTGAGCTGCCAGGAATGGCCCGGCGTGCCGATGGCATAGGTCGCGCCCCGCGCCTGCACCGTCGGCACCACCCAGGAAACATCGCCCACGTCGGTGGAGCCCACCATGGCGGCGCCCTTGGCTTCCAGCGGGATGATCTGGTCCGCGAGCGGCACGCCGCGCCGCACCGGCACGCCCATGCGCTTGAAGGCGGAGGCGATATCCTCCGGCGTCAGGGTCTTCTGGATCTCGGCGGCGAAAGCGCGGTCCTCGTCATCGAAGGGCGGCGGGCCCAGGCGCTCGATGTTGTTCTGCATCGCACGCTCCAGCGGGCTGTTGCCCAGCAGGTTGGAGACGGCGGAGACGGTCTTGGTGGTGACCGAGGTCTCGGTCATCAGCGCGGCGCCGTCGGCGATCTTGCGCACGCGCTCCATCAGCCCGCGCAGGCCCGGCAGGTCGGTGGCGCGGATCAGGTAGCGGACGGTGGCCTTGCCCTGCACCACGTTGGGCGCGATGCCGCCAGCGTCGAGATAGGCGTAATGGATGCGCGCGTCGCTCGGCATATGCTCGCGCATGTAGTTGACGCCGACATTCATCAGTTCGATGGCGTCGAGGGCGGAGCGGCCCAGATGCGGCGCGGCGGCGGCGTGGCTGCTGCGGCCGACGAAGGTGAAGTCGATGCGGGTATTGGCTAGCGAATTGGCCTCGTTCACCGCCGCGAAGGGCGCCGGGTGCCAGGAGATGGCGATATCCACATCCTTGAAGGCGCCATCCCGCACCATGAAGGCCTTGGCGGCGCCGCCCTCTTCGGCCGGGCAGCCGTAGTAGCGCACGCGGCCCTTGATGCCGTTCTGCTCCAGGTAGTCCTTCACCGCCGTGGCGGCCAGCAGCGCGCCGGCGCCCAGCAGGTTGTGGCCGCAGCCATGACCATGGCCAGCGCCCGGAATCGGCCGGTGCTCGGCCACGCCGGCTTCCTGGCTCAGGCCGGGCAGCGCGTCATACTCACCCAGGATAGCGATGACCGGGCCTTCCTCGCCCGCCTCGCCCATGATGGCGGTGGGAATGCCGGCAACATTCTCGGTGATGCGGAAGTCATGCGCTTCCAGCACCTTCTTATGCTCGGCTACGGAGCGGTGCTCGTTATAGGCCAGCTCGGGCATGCCCCAGACGGTGTCGCTGAGCTCGATGAACGGCTGCTGGCGCTCATCGACGAGGCGCCAGATCTCTTCGGTGTTCTGCATGGGGCACTCCTTGGGCCGCTGGCGGCGACAGGAGCCGCCCGACTGGTGCCAAAACTGCGCCCGGTGCCCCGGCTTGTCGAGCCACCCACCGGCCGTTCATCCCATTGCCGGGCCGATGCGTTATGCCCCGGCGAAATGGACGAAAGGCCCGAATGGGGATGATGAAGCTGTTCCTCGACCTCGATGGGGTCCTGGCCGATTTCGACAGCGGCGTGCGGCAGGTGACCGGCAAGCGGCCGGAGGAACTGCCGCTGAAGACCATGTGGGGCGCCCTGTCCAAGGCGCCGAAATTCTTCGAGACGCTGGAATTCATGCAGGACGCGGAGGCGCTGTGGCAGTTCTGCGCGCCGCACCACCCTACCATCCTGACTGGCCTGCCGCTGGGCAGTTGGGCCCCGGCGCAGAAGACGCGCTGGGTGGCGCGGATGCTGGGGGCGCATGTACCCGTCATCACCTGCATGAGCCGGGACAAGCCGCGCTGGTCCGGGCCCGGACATGTGCTGGTGGATGACCGTGCAGCCGCCCGCGAGGGATGGGAGAAGAAGGGCGGCACCTTCATCCACCATGTCTCGGCCGAGCACTCAATCGGGGTGCTGCAAGCGCTCGGCTTCAGCGGAAAAGATCCGGCGCCGCACCCCATGGACGCGCCGCCAAGTCGCTAGCGCCTAATCCGCTCGGCCCGGCTCACCGCTAAGGCTCCAGCTCCCTGTTTCCCTAGCATCTCCACGCGATCGGATCGGCCCACAGTTGGTCACCTCAGGCGCGCTGGCGCCGAGGGATCTTGAAGAGGAGATGCGAACCGGCTGAAACAGAGCGCGGAAATGGCAGCTTAAGGCAAGCTGCCCGCAGGGTCAGCCGGTTCAGCAGCAATCAATCGGCGTTGCCGGCCGTCGCGGCGCCGTCCAAGCTGAAGTGACCGCACCAGTCCGTGCGTGACACCACCGGCCACAGGCCGTGCGCCTTCTCACTCGGCTGGTTCACCGGCGGGTTGTAGCGGCACAGGCCGTCGTCCTTGGCCTGCATCTGGGCCACGTGGTCGTCGAAGAACTTGCACTTCGTGCAGGCAACGTCAGCGGTTTGAGCAAGCGACATGGTAACCTCCTCGAAGAACTGAAGGGCGAATACCGTGTGAACGCATCGCAGCCAGCATGATTGCATAAACTCAAACCATTCATCTTCAACGTTTTGTAGAGAATGATTTGCAGACGCAGAGCATCTGAGAATGGTTTTCAACTAACACGAAGTAAAAGGAACGGCCCAGCCTTGGCCGCTACCACGTAAGACGGGCGACACAGCGTAGAGCCCGCAACCGGGATGGGCCGCACGGGCGTAATGTCCGTTGCATCGATGGAAAAGGGCCGCGCGAACGCGGCCCTCGCACCAGACCTGCCGGTCGAGGTCAGGCCTTCCCGGCGAGCGTGCTCAGCCGGGACACGCCATGGCCGTCGGCCAGCACCGCCGCCAGCTCGGCGCGGCTCAGGCTATGCAGGGCCTCATCCAGCGATTCGGCCTCCTCCGCCTTGGCCAGGCCGACCAGCAGCGTGGCGTCGAAGGGGTCCTGGCGAGGGCGGCGCGGCGCCGGCAGCATGCGGCGATGCGCTTCCAGCAGCGCCGGTTCCTGAAACAGGGCCTGCGGCCCGGGCAATGCTGGCGATTCCTCCCGCTGGCGGCGGAAGATGACGGCATCGGTCAGGACCTTGGGCGTCTCGCTTTCCTCCGGCACCAGCAGCAGGCCCAGCCGGCGCAGACCAAGGCCCAGGTCACGCCGCGCCGTCAGCGAGGCCAGCGGAATGGCCAGCGCGAGGCCCAGAATCACCGGCGACATCCAAAGCGCCAGGTAAGGCGAGACCAGCCAGGCCACCACGCCAAAGGCCAGGCCGAAGGCGGTGTGCCGCCAATAGAGCTTCACGATCTGTCCGAAGGGCATGGAGCCATCGTCGCGCCGCTGCGCCGACCAGCCGGAATCCCGGCCCAGCAGGATGGAGAAGACATCCATCGACTGCGTCAGCATCGTCACCGGCGCCAGCAGGCCGGCGATCACCGTCTCCAGCAGCATCGAGATCAGCGTACGGATGGCGCCGCCACAGCCGCGCCGGTCGCGCGGGTGGAAGAGCAGCGCGATCCAGGACATCAGCTTGGGCGCCAGCAGCAGCGCCATGGTGCCGATGAACAGCCACATGGCGCGCACCGGGTCGACGGTCGGCCATTCCGGGAAGAGGCTGGGCCCGGCGGGGAAATATTCCGGGCGGATGAAGCGGGCCTGCAGCGAGAGCAGGATGCCGGTGAAGAGGAAGACCAGCCAGATCGGCGCCGTGATGTAGGAGCCGATGCCCGTCATCAGGTGCAGGCGGCTGACCCAGTGCAGCCCGCGCGTCGGCAGCACGGCCATGTGCTGCAGGTTGCCCTGGCACCAGCGGCGGTCGCGCACCGCCAGGTCCATCAGCGAGGGCGGGCTTTCCTCATAGGAGCCGCGCAGCCAGGGCACCATGTGGATGGCCCAGCCGGCGCGCCGCATCAGCGCGGCCTCCACGAAGTCGTGGCTGAGGATATGGCCGCCCCAGGGCTTGCGGCCGCGCAGCTCCGGCAGGCCGGCGGCCGTGGCGAAGGCCTCGGTGCGGATGATGGCGTTGTGGCCCCAGTAGTTGCCTTCCCCGCCATGCCACCAGGCGATGCCCTCGGCGATCAGCGGGCCGTAGACGCGCCCGGCGAACTGCTGCATGCGGGCAAAGAGCGTGCTACCACCGGTGATGATCGGCAGCGTCTGGATCAGGCCGACATCCTCGTGCCGCTCCATCGCATCGGCCAGCCGCATGATGGTGTCGGCGGTCATGACGCTGTCGGCGTCCAGCACCAGCATCTGCGGATAGGCGCCGCCGAAGCGGCGCACCCATTCCGCGATATTGCCAGCCTTGCGCTCGATGTTCTTGGGGCGGCGGCGGTAGAAGATGCGCGTCTCGTCGCCCGTGCGGCGGCGCAGGTCGAGGAAGGCGGCTTCCTCGGCGATCCAGGCGGCGGGGTCGGTGCTGTCGCTGAGGATGAAGATATGGAAGCGGTCCATCGCCCCCGCTTCCGTCAGCGAGGTATGGATGGCCTGCAGCCCGGCCATCACCCGGCTGGGGTCCTCGTTATAGGTGGGCATCAGCAGCGCGGTGACGCCGCTTGGCATGGGCGGCGGGCCCTCATCCTCGATGCCCAGGCGCTTGTCCGGCCCGATCAGCAGCCGCACGAAGCCGCAGCAGGCGCTGACGAAGGACAGCGCGATCCAGGCGAAGAGCACGACGAAGAGCACCAGCACGATGGCTTCCAGCACCGTGGGCTTGCCGCTGTTCAGCACCAGCGACATCTCGCGCGCCGCGAAGAGGGTCAGCAGGATGGCGCCGCCCACCACCAGCAGGCGCCGCAGCCAACTGGCCATCGGGCGCGATGGCATGCCGCCGGGGCGCCGCGACGGGCGGGCGCGTAGCGACTGCACCGGCATCTCCATCGGTGCTTCCGGTGGCAGGGCCTGCCAGCCCCTGTTGATGCCGGCCCCGTCCATGGGCTTCAGGCCGTCCAACGGTAGAGCCAGGTCTCGGCCAGCGGCTGCGCGCCGCTCCGCAATTCCGCCCGCAGCTCAATGCCGCGGATATCCCCCGGCGCCAGCTCGAAGGCGATGCGCCAGCCGCCATTCTCCGGGTTGCGATAGGCCACGGGATTGCGGATCTCGCCCTGGTTGGCGGTGACGATCAACTCGGGCTTGGCGTCGGCAGGCAGGTCGCGCAGCGCGCCGCCCTCGGCATCCAGCACGAAATAGCGCAGGCCCTGCTGCGTGCCGGCCCCCGAATAGACGGCCGTGATGCGGGCCAGGGCCGGGTCCACCGGCGCCTCGTTGCACCAGTGCATGCGGAAGGTATAGCGGTATTCACCCTTGGCCTTCAGCGGGTCCTTCGGGCGCCAGAAAGCCACGATGTTGTCGTGGATCTCGGTATTGGTCGGGATCTCGACCAGATGCACCGCGCCCTGGCCCCAGTCGCCGATCGGCTCGATCCAGAGGCTCGGCCGCTTCTCGTAGCGGGCTTCCAGGTCCTCGTAGCTCGCGAAGTCGCGGCGGCGCTGCATCAGGCCGAAGCCACGCGGATTGCTGTCGCTGAAGATGGAGACCTGGAGGTCGCGCGGGTTGTTCAACGGGCGCCAGATACGCTCCCCCCGCCCGGTCAGCATCAGCAGCCCATCGCTGTCATGCACCGCCGGGCGCCAGTCGTCACGGCCGGCGCGGTTGAGGGGGGCGAACCAGAACATGCTGGTCAACGGCGCCACGCCCACGGTGGTGATGTCCGTGCGGGGATAGACGGTGGATTCCACGTCGAAGACCGTGGTCGGCCCCGGGCGGATGGCGAAGCGGAAGGCGGCGGCGCAGGAAGGGCTGTCCAGCAGCGCATGCACGGTGATGGCGTTCACGCCTTCCCGCGGCTTCTCCACCCAGAAGGAGCGGAAGAGCGGGAATTCCTCGCCCTTCGGGTCCGCCGTGTTCAGCGCCAGGCCACGCGCGGAAAGGCCGTAGATATGCCCCTTGCCGATCGCCCGGAAATAGCTGGCGCCCAGGAAGGCGCAGACCTCGTCGTAATATTCCGGCCGGTTCATCGGCGCGTGCAGGCGGAAGCCGGCGAAGCCGAGATCCTCGTTCGGCGGCCGCGGCATGTTTTGGAAGGTGAACAGATCCGGATTGTAGCGGATGGGCCGCGCCACGCCATCCGAGACCTCGAACATCTCGACCCGCGGCTTGTACAGGAAGCCGCGATGGAACAGCTGCATCTGGAAGGGCAGCCCTTCCGGCCGCCACAGCGACTGGTCGGGGCGGAAGCGGATGTCACGGTATTGGTCGTAACCAAGATCGCCCAGCGGTGCCGGCAGGTCCTCGCTCGGCGCCTTGTAGGGCTGGGCGGCCAGGGCGCGCGCGGCCTCCCGTACCGTGTTGCCGTCGAAAGGCGCCTCCGCCGGCCCAGCTGCCTGCGCTTCGGACATATGTGCCGTCTCCTCCGCTATGAAGAGCGTGGACAGCGACAAGGCTCCGAGCAAAGCATCGCGGCGGTTCAAGATACTGGTACTCCTTGTCTCAGGCTGACAGCAAACACTCCGGACAAGGCGGACCTGCGGCCCTGATCAGTCCGGAATGAGGCATGCTGTGGCGCGGCAACGCTTAAGCCGGGTGAAAGTTGCCGTCATCCTTGAGCAGCGTGAGCATGCCCGAACGAATGTCGAAGCTGCCGCCATAGAGGCGCAGCTTGCCCTCAGCCAGCCGTTCCGCCACCCAGGGGAAGCCGCGCAGGTTCCGGAGCGAGAGCTTCACCGTCTCCTGCTCACAGGCGGTCTGGGCATCGACGGGGTCGCAGGCCAGGGCGCGGCTGCGGGCCTCATTGGCTATGCGCATCCAGGGCGCGACGAAGTCCCGCGCGCTTTCGGGAAAGCCGTTCAGCAAGGCGTGCACGCCGCCGCACATGGCGTGCCCAAGCACAATAATACGCGGGACCTGCAGCACGCGCACAGCAAATTCCAGCGCGGCGGAGGTGCCGTGGTAGTCGCCATCCGGCTTGTAAGGCGGCACGAGGTTGGCGACGTTGCGGATAATGAACAGCTCGCCCGGCGCCGCGCCGAAGACCATCGCCGGGTCCACCCGGCTGTCGGAGCAGCAGATGACCAGCGCGCGTGGGTGCTGGCCGTCGCGTGCCAGGGTCTCGAAGAGCTTCCGCCGCTCCGGCCAAACGCTCTGGCGGAACTGGCGGTAGCCGGCGAAGAGGGCGTCGAGGCCTTCGTCCTCGGCGGAATGGGCGTGATCGGACATGGGGCGGGCTCCTGCGCCCGATGAGCCGGCTTGTCCAGCCTTCGGGCCTGATCAGTTCGCTTCCAAGGTGGTCACGGCAGAGGGAATCCCCAATGCGGGAGGCAGGCGTTCCGCCAGCAGGTCGCGCAGGGCGATGGCCTCTGTCTGCAAGGCCTGCACCCGCGCCCGCTGCTCCGGCTGGGCCAGCGCGCGTTCGATCGGCAGGGGTAGCGCCTCGGCCGCGGCGGTGGTGCTCTCGAAGGCCCGGGACAGCAGCGCTGCCAACTCCCCCTGCCCGTCCTTCTCCAGCGCCGGGCCGAAGCCGCTGCGGAACATCGCCCGCGCCGCCGCGACATCGACGATCAGCTCGCGGCCGGAGAGTTCCGACCGCCAGGATTCCAGCCGCTGCGGCTGGCCGCTGGCAAGCGCCTCGGACAGCTTGCGCCCCGCCACCCCCCCCACCGCGCCATGCATGGCGCGGAACAGCTCCAGCGTGGCATCCTTGGGCGAGGCATAGGGCGCGCGGGGCTCGACGATCACGGTCGCATAGGGATTGGGGCCGGTGCTCCAGCCTTCCAGCATGTCCCGCGCGATGGCGGCCACCGTGGCCCCCACCGCGCCCAGCAGCGCGGCGCAATAGGCGGCCTCGGCATCGCCGGCCGCCAGCCGGGGCGCCGCGCCCTCGCCGAACAGCAGCCGCTCGGCGGCGGGCAGGCCGAGGGTGGTGATGTTGGAAAGGGATTCCGGCCGCACATCCAGCAATGCCGCGTCCCGCCGCGCGATGGCATCCGCCAGGTCGCGGCCCACCGTATCCTGCGGGTCTGGCCAGAACTCCACGCGCTGGTGGCGGCTGAACAGCTCCGCCGGGCCGAAGCGCAGGTGGCGCACCCCCTGCCAGGCCAGCATCGCATCCGCCCAGCCCTGCCGGGCGGCCTGCAGGGCGGCGGCATCGGCCGGGGCCTTGCCGAGGGCGGCCAGACTGGCCGCGAAGCTGGTGGCGGCGGTGGCGAAGGCGCGGTAGCCGGGCAGCACCGCCGCTTCCACCACCGCGCGGTTCAGGGCCCGCAGCGCCGTCTCATCGGGCGCCGCCAGCACCATGCCGGGCGCCAGGAAAAGGGCTGAGGCAGCGACGATCAGCATGCGGCGATGCATGGGAAGAGGGCTCCGGGCAGGTGGCGCCGCCGTGCGGCTGGCAGCGGGAGGTCCATCCGCCGCCATCCCGCACCAGCATGGCACAGCCTTACTTATGCGGCACTGTGTCCCTGGTGCAACAGCCCGCCCAATCCACCTTTGGCCACGTTGACGCTCCAATTTGATAATCATAATGAAAATCATTCTTAATTAGGCGGAGCGAGTCCGATGAGCAGGCGGCAGGGTTTGGTGAGCACGGTCTCCCAGGCGGCGATGATGGCGGGTGTCGCCATGGCGCTGCCAGGCACGGCAGAGGCGCAGGCTGTGGCGCCCGAGGGCACCATCGTGCTGCCGAACATCGACGTGCAGGCGAATGCCCCGGCCAACACGCTGAAGCGCGGCACCTCCGTCAACCGCCTGCCCGGCACGGTGCAGGACACGCCGCAGACCATCAACGTGGTGCCGCGCGAGGTGCTGGAGCAGCAGAACGTCACCACGCTGGAGGAGGCGCTGCGCAACGTCCCCGGCATCACCGTCTCGATCGGTGAGGGCAATGGCGGCGTCAACGGCGACCAGTTCCGCATCCGCGGCTTTTCCGCCCAGAACGACGTCTATCTCGATGGCCTGCGCGACTTCGGCTCCTATGTGCGCGATGCCTTCACCTATGAAGACGTGGCGGTCATCAAGGGCCCCTCGGGTTACGCGCTGGGCACGGGCACGGTGGGCGGCGCCGTAGCGGTGGGCAGCCGCACGCCGCACCTGGGCAACAGCTACGGCGGCACCGCCACGGGCGGCATGGGCCCCTTCGCGCGCGGCACGCTGGACCTGAACCAGCAGTTCAGCGACACCGGCGCCATCCGCCTGAACATCATGGGCCAGTCCAGCCGGACGGTGGACCGCGACGCACCCACCGGCTCCCGCTGGGGTGTTGCGCCTTCCATCGCGCTGGGCCTCGGCACGGACACCACCTTCACGCTGGAATACCTGCACTACGAGTATGACATCCCCACCGATGCCGGCGTGCCGGTGATCACGCCACCCGGCAGCAGCGTGGGGCGGCCCATCACGGAATACGGCCTGCCGCGCGGCACCTGGTACGGCAGCCGCAACGACCGCGACAAGGTCGAGGTGGACCGCCTCACCGCGCGCCTGCAGCACCAGTTCAGCGACTGGCTGACCCTGAGCAACGACTTCCGCACCACCTGGGTGGACCGCGAATTCGCCTATGCCATTCCGAGCTGCAACGTCGATTGCGCCGATCTCTTCGTGCGCGGCGGCAACCCGGCCTTCAGCCCCAGCGGCGCCGGCAATCCCTACAAGCAGGACACCTGGGCCATCCAGAACGTCGCCACCGCCACGGCGAAGTTCACCACGGGCCCGCTGCGGCATGAGCTGACGGGCGGCATCGACATCTGGCACGAGGAGATCGACCGCACCGGCTACGGCTACCAGACCACCCGCACCGACACGCTTCGCAACCCGCAGGACAAGGGCCTGCGCCGGCTGCTGGCGGCCGCTTCCAACGAGCGGCACGGCAATACCGATGCCTATGGCGCCTTCATCAACGAACGCCTGTGGCTGCTGCCGGAACTCTCGATTATCGGTGGCGTGCGCGTGACGCGGTACGAATCCACCTATACCGCCGGCACGCCCGGGCAGGCGCTGACCAGCGACTTCGATATCGGCACGACCTCCTGGGACCCGCGGGCCTCGCTGGTGTTCGAGCCGACGCAGAACCAGACCTACTATGCGACCTATTCCCGCTCCTCGACCCCGCCGGGCTCGCTGTTCTTCACCCAGCCTTCCACCGTGGGCGGCTTCCGGGACGACTATAAGCCGGAAAAGAACACGCTCTATGAGATCGGGGCCAAGGTCGGCATCCTCGATAACAATCGCCTCGGCGTCTACGGCTCGCTGTTCCGCATCAAGAAGAGCAATGCGCAGGATGTCGATCCGCTGACAGGCATCGCCACCCTCTCCTCCGACGTGCAGCGGAACCAGGGCGTCGAGATCGGCGTCACCGGCCAGCCGCTGCCGGGTTGGACGATCAACGCCAACTACACCTACATGGACAGCGAGACCCGCTCCTCCGCCACCGCCGCCAATGTCGGCAAGCGCGTGCAATACGTGCCGGAGAATGCGGCCGCGCTGTGGACCACCTATGAGTTCGACCGCAACGGTCCCTGGAACCTGACGGTGGGCGGCGGCTTCACCTGGCGTGACAAGGTCTTCCTGAACGCGGCGAATACCGCCGAGGCGCCGTCCAACTTCTCGCTGGACGCAATGGTTTCGCACCGGATCAACGAAAACCTGCGCTTGCAGGTGAATGGCTACAACCTGACGAACGAGCTGAACTACAATGCCTTGTTCGGCAACCGTGTGCTGCCTTCCGCGGGCCGCACCGTGCTGGTCTCGCTCAGCGCCGAGTTCTGACGGTACCTGCCGCAGAGCCGTTGAGGAGGGGCCGCCCCGGCGGCCCCTTTTCCCGTTCCACCCCAGGCTTCAGGTCCGCAGCTCATGCTCATCCGCATTCCCCAGCTTCTTTCCCCCGCCGAGGTCGCGCAATGCCGCCAGGTGCTGGAAGCCGCCGCCTGGGTCGATGGCCGCACCACCGCAGGGGAGCAGTCGGCCAAGGCGAAGTTCAACCTCCAGGTCCCGGAGAACTCACGGGAGGCGCGGGAACTGGGCGAGCTGGTGCTGCGCGCGCTGGGGCGGAACCCAACCTTCACCTCCGCCGCGCTGCCGCTGCGGGTCTATCCGCCCATGTTCAACCGCTACGACGCTGGCATGACCTTCCGCGCGCATGTGGACAACACCATCCGCTACGTGCCGGGCGGCGGGCGACTGCGGGCCGATGTCTCCTCCACCCTCTTCCTGACGCCGCCGGAGGATTACGACGGCGGCGAGCTGGTGATCGAGGACACCTACGGCACCCAGCAGGTGAAGCTGGCGCCCGGCGACATGGTGCTCTACCCGGCCACCTCGCTGCACAGCGTCAATCCGGTGACGCGCGGCAGCCGCTGGGCCAGCTTCTTCTGGACGCAGTCCATGGTGAAGGACGATGGCCGCCGCAGCCTGCTCTATGGCCTGGACAACGGCATCCGCCAGACCCGTGCCGACCTTCCCGACGACCACCCCGGCGTGCTGGCGCTGACCGCGAGCTACCACAACCTGCTGCGGCAATGGGTGGAGATGTAGCGGCGGCCCGGCCTTCACTCGGCACTCCGCCGCCAGCACTCGCGGTGACGTGCTGTTGCTTCCCTGGCGCAGGCCAAGCCATCTGGCGGCGATCAGCCGCATCATGGATGGAGGAAGCATGTCCCGGTTCAGAACCTGCCTTGGAGCCCTCGTTCTTTCGGCCTGTGCGCTGCCGGCCCTGTCCCAGCAGCCCGCGCCGCGCGACGAGTTCTTCTGGCTGGGCGAGATCAACAAGGCCACCGCCGTCATCAATACCGATGAGGGGCTGCTGGACCGGTCGATGGCGCCGCGCATCGCGGCGGGCCTCGCCAATGTGCTGAAGGCGGGTGCGCAGCCGGGTGGCAAGCGCCCCTCCAGCGTCATCACCTTCGAGCCGCTGTTGATCGAGGCGGCGGGTGTGGAGGCGACACTGCTGCATGCCGGCCGCTCCAGCCAGGACATGCATGCCACCTACCGCGCCGCCATCATCCGCGACGACCTGCTGAAGCTGGCCGAACAGCTCCACAAGACCACGGCCACGATGGTGGGGCTGGCGGAAAAGCATGCCGGCACCATCGTGCCGAACTACACCAATGGCGTGGCGGCGCAGCCCAACAGCTTCGGTCATTACCTGCTGGGCCATGTCGCGGGACTGGTGCGGGACGCGCAGCGCCTGCGGGAAGCCTTCGCGCGGGTGGACCGCTCCGCCATGGGCACCACGGTGCTGAACGGCACCAGTTGGCCGCTGAACCGGGATCGGATGGCGCGTTACCTCGGCTTCCCGGTGGTGGTGGAGAATGCCTATGACGCCGGGCAGATCTCCTCCTCGGAACATCCGGTGGAGGTCGGCGCGGTCGTCACCAGCATCGCGCTGCATGCCGGTGCCTTCATCGAAGACATCATGACGCAATATGCGCAGTCCCGCCCCTGGATCCTGCTGCAGGAAGGCGGCGGCAATACTTATGTCTCCAGCGCCATGCCGCAGAAGCGGAACCCGGGCCTGCTGAACGACACGCGCAGCCAAGCCTCCACCGTGGTGTCGCTGGCCATGGGCCGCGTGTTGCAGGCCCATAACATCACCCCCGGCATGTCCGACCCCAAGAGCGTGCGGGACAATTCCGCCATGGTCGCCGCCACGCTGCGGATGTTGCAGGGTTGGGACCGCATTCTGAACGCCCTGGTCATCAGCCCGCAGCGGGCGCTGGAGGAGCTGAACAGCGACTGGACCGCGTCGCAGGAACTGGCGGATGTGCTGATGCGGAAGTACCGCCTGCCCTTCCGCGTCGGCCACCACTTCGCTTCCGAGATCGTGGACCATGCCAAGGGCCACGACATCAAGCCCACCGACTTCCCTTACGAGGAAGCGAAGCGCATCTACGCCGCCACCCTGGCCGAGATGAAGGTGGAAGGCGGCGAGTTGCCGATGAGCGAGGCGGAGTTCCGCTCCACGCTCGACCCCGTGGCCATTGTCCGCAACCGCGCCACCAGCGGCGGCCCGCAGCCGGCCGAGATGGCGCGCATGCTGGCCGGGGCGCGGCAGGCGCTGGGGCAGCAGGAAGGCTGGGCCCGTGAGCAGCGCGGCCGGATCGACACCGCCCTGGCCTCGCTGGATGCCGACTTCACCAAGCTGGTGGACGGCACCCGCTGAGGGTGTCGCGCGCCGGGCCGCGAGCCCGGCGCACTGAGCGCCGCTTAGCCCAGGCCGAGATAACGTGCCGCGCCATCCACCAGCACCTGGGCGCCCAACGCCAGGTCCTCGTCACTGGTGTTTTCCGCCCAATGGTGGCTGATGCCGCCGATCGAGGGCACGAAGAGCATCACCGCCGGCATCTGCTTGGCCAGGTATTGCGCGTCATGCCCGGCGCCGCTGGGCATGCGCTGCCAAGCGCCGGGCGCCGCCGCCTCGGCCGCCGCGTCCAGCGCCGCCATCATCGCCGGGTCGCTCAGCGCGGGCCTGGAGCGGCTGACCACATGCAGGGTGGTGGTGCAGCGCTCGCGCCGGTTGCTCTCCTGCACCAGCCGCCGCAGCGTCGCCTCCATCCGCTCCAGCGTTTCCGTCGAAATGTCGCGGAACTGGAAGAGGATATCGGCCCGGCCCGGGATGATGGAGGGCGCGCCGGGGTCCAGCACGATGCGCCCGGCGGTCCAGGTGGAACGCTCGCCGCAGATGCGGGGGAATTCCTGGTCGATGGCGGCCAGCAGGCGCACGGCGGTCAGGCCCGCATCCTTGCGTTCCGCCATGGTGGTGCCGCCGGCATGGTCCTGCTGCCCTTCCACCACCAGCCTGAACTGCCAGATGGCGACGATGCCGGTGACGACGCCGATGCGCAGCCCAGCCCGCTCCAGTTGCGTCCCCTGCTCGATATGCATCTCGAAGAAGCCCTTGTAGCGGCTCGGGTCGATTTGCAGGCGCGGCAGCCCTTCCAGTCCGGCGGCGCGCAGTGCATCCCGCAGCGGCGTGCCGTCGGTGCGGTTGCGGCTACGGTCGATCTCCTCCTCCGGCAATTCCCCGATGATCGACTTGCTGCCGAGGAAGCCGCCCTCGAAATGCCCTTCCTCATCCGCGAAGGCGCAGACATCCACGGGCAGGCCCGCCCGCGCCATGGCCAGGGCACCGACGACGCCGAGCGCGCCATCCAGCCAGCCGGCCTCGTTCTGGCTCTCGATATGACTGCCGGCGAGGATATGCGGCCCGGGGCCGGTGTGGCGGCCGAAGACATTGCCGATGCCGTCGATAGAGGGTTCCAGCCCCACCTCCCGCATCCGCTCCATCAGCCAGCGGCGGGATTCCATGTCCTGCGAGCTATAGGTCGGCCGATGCACGCCGGTCTTGAAGGCACCGATCTTCCGCAGGTCATAAAGATCCTGAAGGAAACGGGCGGTATCGGCTTGCGGCATGGTGACGCTCCAGCTGGTGTGTTCGCGCGGGCCAGGATGCAAGTTCCGCGCCGCCCGCCGGCTTTCAGCTTCGGCGTGGCAATGCCACCATGGCCGTTCTTTCCAAGGGAGCCAACGCCATGCTGACGCATTACCCGCCGAACGAGCCCGAGCGCATGCCGCCGCTGTCGCTGGCGGTGCGGACGGGAGACCTGCTGTTTGTCTCCGGCGCCGGGCCTTTCGACGAGAACTGGCAGATCGCCAAGGGCGACTTCCCGGCGCAGATGCGCGCGGTGCTGGCGGACCTCGACCGCACCCTGGCGCGTGCGGGCGCCGACCGCAGCCGCATCGTGAAGGTCAATGTGCTGCTGACGCGGGAGGAGGATATCCCGGTCATGAACCGCATCTATGCCGAATGGTTCGGCTCCCCACCCTTCCCCGCCCGCACCACGGCGGTGGTGAAGGCCCTGCCCGTGCCGGATTTCCTGCTGGAGATCGAGTGCGTGGCCGCCGTGGGCTGAGCCACGCGGCGCCGTGAAGCCCGGCGGGCAGCCCTGCCCTGCCGAGGCTTTGCTTGCCTTCCGCCCTGCGCTCCGCTACCGCCCGGGGCGAATCCCATGACCCAGACCGACGCCCCCGCCCTCCCCGCCTTGCGGGCCGAGGATTTCGATTTCGCCCTGCCCGAGGCCCTAATCGCGCAGGAACCTGCGCGCCCGCGTGATTCCGCGCGCCTGTTGGTGGTGAGCACGGAAGGCACGCGCGACCTGGGCGTGGCCGACCTGCCCAGCCTGCTGGCACCGGGCGACCTGATGGTGGTCAACGACACCCGCGTCATCCCCGCCCGCCTGCATGCCCGCCGGGGCGAGGCGCGTGTCGAGATCATGCTGAACCGCACCGAGGCCGGCGGCACCTGGCACGCCCTGGTGCGCGGTGCCAAGAAGCTGCGCCCCGGCGATGTGCTGTCCATTGAAGGCGCGCCGGAACTCGCGCCCCGCGTGGTGGAACGGCAGGATGGCGGCGCCGTGCTGCTGGATTTCGGCCCGGACCAGGCGCTGCTGGCCACCGCGCTGGAAAAGGCCGGCGAGGTGCCGCTGCCGCCCTATATCGCCCGCCCGGACGGCCCGCGCCCTGAGGACCGGGACGACTATACCCATCTTTTTGCCCGCCAGCCCGGCGCGGTGGCGGCGCCCACGGCCAGCCTGCACTTCACCCAGGCGCTGATGGAGGCGCTGGCGGCACGCGGCGTCGGGCAGGTGGAGGTGACGCTGCATGTCGGCGCCGGCACCTTCCTGCCCATCCGCACCGAGGACCCGCGCGCCCACAAGCTGCATTCGGAATGGGGCGAGGTGACGCCGGAAGCCGCCGCCGTCATCAATGCCACCCGCGCGCGGGGCGGGCGCATCGTCGCCATCGGCACCACCGCGCTGCGGCTGCTGGAAAGCGCGGTTGATGAGAAGGGCGTGGTGCATCCCTTCCGTGGGCTGACGGATATTTTCCTGCTGCCCGGCCACCGCTTCCATTCGGCGGATGTGCTGCTGACCAATTTCCACCTGCCGAAGTCGAGCCTCTTCATGCTCGTCTCGGCCTTCTCCGGCACCGCGCGGATGCGCGATGCCTATGCCCATGCCATCGCGGCCGGCTATCGCTTCTATTCCTATGGCGATGCGAGCCTGCTGTTCCGGGAGGATTCCGCCCAGTGACGCTCTCCTGGAACTGCCAGTGCCATGACGGCAAGGCCCGCGCCGGCATGCTGCATACCGCGCATGGCGATGTGCCTACGCCGGTCTTCATGCCCGTCGGCACCGCCGGCACGGTGAAGGGCATGACGGCCGATGCCGTGCGCTCCACCGGCGCCAGGATCGTGCTGGGCAATACCTATCACCTGATGCTGCGCCCGGGCGCGGAACGTGTCGGCCGGCTGGGCGGGCTGCACCGGATGATGGACTGGCATGGCCCGATCCTGACGGATTCCGGCGGCTTCCAGGTGATGTCGCTGTCCAAGCTGCGGAAGCTGGACAAGGACGGCGTCACCTTCCAGAGCCACATCAATGGCGAGCGCTTCCGCGTGACGCCGGAGCGCAGCATCGAGATCCAGCACCTGCTGGATTCCGACATCACCATGTGCTTCGACGAATGCATCGAATACCCGGCGGTGCATACGGAAGCCGCGCGCGCCATGCAGCTTTCCATGGACTGGGCCGCACGTTCCCGCGCCGCCTTCACGCCGCGCGAGGGTTATGGCCTGTTTGGCATCCAGCAGGGCAGCACCTTCGAGGACCTGCGCGCGGAAAGCAGCAAGGCGCTGACCGAGATCGGTTTTGAGGGCTATGCCATCGGTGGCCTGGCGGTTGGCGAGGGGCAGGAGGAGATGTTCCGCACCCTCGACTTCTGCGCCGACATGCTGCCGGAAACCCACCCGCGCTACCTGATGGGTGTCGGCACGCCGAGCGACCTGATCGGCGCCGTGGCGCGTGGCGTGGATATGTTCGACTGCGTCATCCCCACCCGTTCCGGCCGCACCGGCCGCGCCTATACCAGCCGGGGCGTGCTGAATATCCGCAACGCTAAGCATGCCGAGGATACCGGCCCGCTGGACCCGGAATGCGACTGCCCCGCCTGCACGCGGCATTCGCGCGGCTATCTGCTGCACCTGTTCAAGGCGGGTGAAATGCTCGGGCCCATGCTGCTGACCTGGCACAACATCCGTTACTACCAGAACCTGATGGCGCGCATTCGTGCCGCCATCGTCGCCGGCCGCTTCGCCCAGGAAGCGGAGATCATCCAGGCCGGCTGGACCACCGCACAGGAGACCGCCGCATGAGCAGCCATGACGTTTCCGGCCTGACCATGCTGGGCCAGAACACGCAGCAGCCCACCACCCCCGAGGAAGCGGTGCTGGAGCGCGTGCCCAACCCGCATCCCGGCAGCCGCTATTGCGTGCGCTTCACGGCGCCTGAGTTCACCTCGCTCTGCCCCATCACCGGCCAGCCCGACTTCGCGCACCTGATGATCGACTACGTGCCGGGCGACTGGCTGGTGGAGAGCAAGAGCCTCAAGCTCTACCTGACCTCCTTCCGCAACCACGGCGCCTTCCACGAGGCCTGCACGGTGGGCATCGGCCAGCGTCTGGCTGAAACGCTCTCCCCGGTCTGGCTGCGGATCGGCGGCTACTGGTACCCGCGCGGCGGCATCCCGATCGATGTCTTCTGGCAGACGGGCGAGGCACCGGCCGGCGTGTGGATTCCGCCGCAGGACGTGCCCAACTACCGTGGCCGCGGCTGACACAACCGCGCTGATCCGCGCGAAAGCGCTGGAGATCGGCTTCGATGCGGTGGGCTTCGCGCCCGCGCATCTGGGGCCGGAAGTGCGGGCGCGGCTGGATGCCTTCCTGGCCGCCGGCATGCAGGGCGAGATGGGTTGGCTGGCGGACCGCGCCGAGCAGCGCGCGCATCCGCAGGCGCTGTGGCCGGAAGCCGCCTCCGTCATCGCCCTCGGCATGAATTACGGGCCGGAGGAAGACCCGCTTTCCATCCTCTCCCAGCCTGACCGTGGCGGCATCAGCGTCTATGCCCGCCACAAGGATTACCACGACATCGTCAAGAAGCGGCTGAAGGTTCTGGGCCGCTGGATGATGGATCAGTGGCGCGAACAACAGATAAAAGTCTTCGTCGATACCGCGCCGGTGGCCGAAAAGCCCCTGGCGCAGCAGGCCGGGCTGGGCTGGCAGGGCAAGCACAGCAACCTCGTCTCCCGCGAATTCGGCTCCTGGCTCTTCCTGGGCGAGATCTACACCACGCTCGACCTCGCGCCCGATGCGGCGGAGGTGGACCATTGCGGCAAGTGCACGCGCTGCCTGCGCGCCTGCCCGACCGATGCCTTTGTCGGCCCCTACCGGCTCGATGCCCGGCGCTGCATCAGCTACCTGACCATCGAGCACAAGGGCCCGATCCCCGAGGAATTCCGGGCGAAGATGGGCAACCGCATCTACGGCTGCGACGACTGCCTCTCCGTCTGTCCCTGGAACAAGTTCGCGCAGCATGGCCGCGAGCCCGGGCTGATCGCGCGGGAGGACCTGACCGCGCCACGCCTGGCGGAGCTGGCGGTGCTGGATGACACTGCCTTCCGAGCGCTGTTCAGCGGCTCTCCGGTCAAGCGCATCGGGCGGGACCGCTTCGTGCGGAACGTGCTGATCGCCATCGGCAATTCCGGCATACCCGCGCTGCGGGACGTGGCGGCCGGATTGTGCGAAGACCCCGCCGAAGTGGTGGCCGATGCCGCGCGTTGGGCCGTGGCGAGACTGGAGACAAGAGAATGAGTGACGGCGCGCTGGTGCTGTTCAGCGGCGGACAGGATTCCGCCACCTGCCTGGCCTGGGCGCTGGAGCGGTTTTCCCATGTCGAGACCATGGGCTTCGACTACGGCCAGCGCCACAAGGTGGAGCTGGAATGCCGCGCGGCCTTCCGCACCGATATCGCCACCCACTTCCCGCACTGGGCGCCGAAGCTGGGCGAGGACCATTCGCTCAAGCTCGATGCCCTGGCCGCCGTGTCCGATACCGCCCTGACGCGGCAGACAGAAATCGCCATGCAGGAGAATGGCCTGCCCAATACCTTCGTGCCCGGCCGCAACCTGATCTTCCTGACCTTCGCCGCCGCCCTGGCCTATCGGCGCGGGCTGCGCCACATCGTCACCGGCGTCTGCGAGACGGATTTCTCCGGCTATCCCGACTGCCGGGACGACACCATCAAGGCGCTGCAGGTGGCGCTGAACCTCGGCATGGAGCAGCGCTTCGTGCTGCACACGCCGCTGATGTGGATCGACAAGGCGGAAACCTGGCGGTTGGCGGAGGGGCTGGGCGGCACGGTGCTGGTCGATTCCATCGTCGAGGATACCCATACCTGCTACCTGGGCGACCGCGCGCACCGTCATCCCTGGGGCTATGGCTGCGGCACCTGCCCCGCCTGCGAGTTGCGCGCGAAGGGCTATCGGGAGTATCGAGCCTGCACCTGACGCGCGGGGGTTCGCCGCGTGGCAACACGCGGATGCACCCGCCCCGTTCTGGGAAAACTCGCAGATGACCGATACCCGCCGCCTGGAGGGCTTCGCGGCCCTTGTCGCCTTCGGGCTCACCATTCCCGCGGCCAATTGGCTGATCGGTCATGCCGGCACCGTCTGCGTGCCCGATGGCCCCTGCCTGATCCCGGTGGCGCCGGGCGTGATGGCGCCTTCCGGCGTGCTGATGATCGGCCTCGCGCTGGTGCTGCGGGACCTGGTGCAGCGGCGCCTCGGCCTCGGCTTTGCCTGGTTCGCCATTCTTGGCGGCACCATCCTCTCCGCCTTCCTGGCCCCACCCTCCCTGGTGCTGGCCTCCGCCGCCGCCTTCCTGATCAGCGAGACGGTGGACCTCGCCGTCTATACGCCGCTGCAGAAGCGCAACCTGGTGCTGGCGGTGCTGGCCTCGGGCCTGGCGGGGCTGGTGGTGGACAGCGTCGCCTTCCTGTTCATCGCCTTCGGGGATCTTTCCTTCCTGGGCGGGCAGGTGCTGGGCAAGCTCTGGATGGTGCTGCTGGCGCTGCCGCTGGTCTCCTGGCTGCGCCGCGCCGATGCCCGCCGGGGCATCCAGCCGGCCTGAACCGCACCACCGCGTGCGGCGGGGTGGCACCGCCGCCGCCGCTGCGGCATAGAATGCGGTGATGGACAGCCACCGCCTCGACGCCGCGCGGGACGACTCGACCTGGGAAGCCCTGCTCCGCCAGCGGGAAGGCCTGACGGGCGCGGCGATGCCGCAGGGGCCCGTGGCCCGCCTCTTCGCGCCGGTGCTGGCGCCGGGCGGCGCGATCGACGGCTGCATGGTGCTGGGCCGGCTGGCGCAGACGCTGGATGGGCGCATCGCTACCGCCTCCGGCTCCAGCCAATGGATCGGCGGCACGGGCGATATCCTGCACACCCACCGCCTGCGCGCCCTGTGCCATGCCGTGGTGGTGGGCGCCGGCACCGTGCGGCACGACAACCCCCGCCTGACGACCCGCGAATGCGCGGGCCCTAACCCGGTGCGCGTGGTGCTGGATACCGAGCGCCGCCTTGGCACCGAATACGGCCTTTTCGCTCTCGGTGGCCCGCCGACCCTGCTGGCCTGCGCTGAGGATGCCCTTGGCCCCGATATCCACGGCGCCGCCGAGGTGCTGCGCCTGCCCCGCGCGCCCATCGGCGGGCTGGACCTGCCGGCCCTGCTGCGGGCGCTCGCGGCACGGGGGCTGACGCGCATCTTCGTGGAAGGCGGCGGGCTCACCGTCTCCCGCTTTCTCGCCGCCGGTTGCCTGGACCGGTTGCATGTCACGGTGGCGCCGGTGCTGCTGGGCTCCGGCATTCCCGCCTTCACCCTGCCGGAGGCCGCGCGCATCGCCGATGGCCTGCGCTTCACCTGGGGCGTGCATAACCTGGGGGAGGACGTTTTGTTCGACATCGCTCTGCACCGCGCGCGCCCCGCCGTCTGCGAGGAACCATGAGGGCCCGCGCCTTCTGGATCACCGCCCCCGGCCATGGCGAGATCCGCGAGGAAACCCTGCCTGTCCCCAGCCTCGATCAGGTGCTGGTGCGCAGCCTGGCCAGCGGCATCTCCCGCGGCACCGAGCGGCTGGTCTTCGAGGGGCATGTGCCGCGCAGCCAGTGGCAGGCCATGCGGGCGCCGCTGCAGCAGGGCGAGTTCTCCTTTCCGGTGAAATACGGCTACGCGGCGGTGGGCACCGTGGCCGATGGCCACCGCGTCTTCTGCCTGCACCCGCACCAGGACCTTTTCCTGGCACCGCGCGCGATGTGCATCACCATCCCCGATGCCGTGCCCAATGCCCGCGCCGTGCTGGCTGCCAACATGGAAACCGCGCTCAACATCGTCTGGGACGCCCGCCCGCTGCCGGGGGAACGCGTGCTGGTGGTGGGCGGCGGCGTGGTGGGGCTGCTGGCGGGCTGGCTGCTGGGGCGCATCCCCGGCACGGTCGTGACGGTGGTGGATACCGACCCGGCGCGGGAAGATACGGCGCGGCGCCTCGGCCTCCGCTTCGCGCTGCCCCAGGCGGCGCCGGCGGAGCAGGAACTGATCGTGCATACCTCCGCCAGCGCTGCCGGCCTGCGCTGCGCGCTGAGCCACGCGGCTTTCGAGGCCCGTATCCTCGAAGCCTCCTGGCACGGCGACAAGGAAGTCGGCCTGCCGCTGGGCGAGGCCTTCCACGCCAAGCGGCTGCAAATGATCTCCACCCAGGTCGGCAGCGTCGCGCCCGCCATGCGCGGGCGCCGCACGCATGCGGAGCGGATGGCCCTGGCGCTGTCCCTGCTGGCGGAGCCGGCGCTGGACGCGCTCTGCGGCCCCACCCTTTCCTTCAACGAACTTCCGGCGCGATATGCCCCCATCCTCGGCCCGGCGGCGCCGGGAGAGGTTGCGCCGCTCTGCCCCGTCGTCACCTACTGATCGGACCAACCTGAAGAGATGCCCGCATGTACAGCCTGACCGTCGCCGACCATGTCATGGTCGCCCACAGCTTCAAGGGCGAGGAATTCGGCCCGGCCCAGCGCGTGCATGGCGCCACTTTCGTGGTGGAGGCCGAGTTCCGCGCGCCGAAGCTGGACCGGCTGAACCTGTTGATCGACATCGCCGCCGCGCGGGTCGAGCTGCGCAAGATCCTCGACAGCTTCGACTACAACAACCTGGACGAACTGCCTGAATTCGCCGGGCAGAACACCAGCACCGAATTTCTGTGCCACTTCATCCACGGCAAGCTGGCCGAGGCCATCCGCGCCGGCCGCTTTGGCGAGGGTGCGAAGGGCGTGGAGTCCATCAAGGTGCTGCTGCGGGAAAGCCCGCTGGCCTGGGCGGCCTGCGAGGCCCCGCTCTGATGAAGCTCGCGTTGCTGGTTCCTGGCCCTTTCAGCATCGTCTCCGGCGGCTATGGCTATGACCGACGGCTGGTGGAAGGCTTCCGCGCCGCCGGTCATGAGATCGAGGTGGTGGAACTGGAAGGCCGCCACCCGCTGCCCGATGCCGCCGCCGAGGCTTCCGCCCGCGCCGCGCTGGCGGGTATTCCGGACGACACGCGCATCATCATCGACGGCCTCGGCCTGCCCGCCTTCGCGCCCATGGTGGAGGAGCTGGAGCGCCGCCGCGCCATCGGCCTGATCCATCACCCCACCGCCATCGAGCCCGGCGTGCCGGAGGAAGACCGCGCGCGGCTGAAGGAACTGGAAAAACTGCTCTTCCCGCGCATGGCGCGGCTGGTGGCGACCTCGCAACTGACGGCGGACCGGCTGCCACCGGAATTCTCCGTCGCCGCCGAGCGCATCGGCGTGGTGGAGCCGGGCACCGATCCCGCGCCGCGCTCGAAGGGTTCCGGCGGGCCGGGCTGCGCCATCCTGGCCGTGGGTGTGCTGGCGCCGCGCAAGGGGCATGACGTGCTGCTGCGCGCCCTGGCGCGGCTGACCGACCTGGAATGGAGCCTGACCATCGCCGGCGCGCCGCGCGACCCCGTGCATGCCAAGACCCTCGCCGCGTTGGCGGAGGAACTGAACATCGTCAACCGCGTGACCTTCGCGGGCGAGGTGCCGCAGGAGGAGCTGGAGCAGCTTTATGCCCGCACCGACCTTTTTGCCCTCGCGACCTATTGGGAAGGCTATGGCATGGCGGCGGCGGAAGCCCTGGCGCGCGGCCTGCCGGTGGCCATCACCGCCGGCGGCGCCATCGCCGATGTGGTGCCGAAAACAGCGGGCGTGATCGCGGCGCCGGGGGATGTCACCTCCCTTTCCCGCGCCATGCGCCGGCCGATCTTCGACACCGGCCTGCGCGCCGAGATGGCCGAGGAAGCCTGGAAAGCCGGGCAGGCCCTGCCGCGCTGGCCCGACCGCGCCACCGCCTTTCTGGCCGAGATGGAAAAGGCCGGCGCATGAGCGACAACTTCGACGCCGAATGGCTGCAACTGCGCGAGCCCTTCGATGGCCGCGCGCGTTCCGTGCCGCTGGCGCTGCTGCTGGCGGATGCGCTGCCGGTGCGGCCGCGCATCATCGACCTCGGTGCCGGCACGGGTTCGCTGTTCCGCTGGCTGGCGCCTTATGTCGGGCGCACGCAGATCTGGACGCTGGTGGATTCCAATGCCGCCCTGCTGGACCGCGCCTTCGACGACATCGCCGAGGCCGCCGACCGCGTCGGCTGGACCGTGACGCTGCCGAAGCCGCAGATCATGCTGGTGCACACGCCCGTCGGTGTCTGGCGAGTGGAAGCACAACTGGCCGACCTGGCGGAAGCGCCCGGCAACCTGAAGTTGGATCAGGCGGATGGCGTGGTCAGCAGCGCGCTCTGCGACCTCGTCTCCCACGCCTGGGTGGCGCGGATGGCGGCCGCCTTGCAGGTGCCATTCTATGCCGCGTTGAATGTGGATGGCCACGAAGGTTTCTTCCCGCCGCATCCGAAGGACGGCCTGGTGGCACGCGGCTTCCGGCGCGACCAGACGCGGGACAAGGGCTTCGGCGGCCGCGCGCTGGGGCCGGCGGCGCCGGCTGTGCTGGCGCAGGCTTTCCGTGCGCATGGCTTTTCCGTCACCACGGCCCCCAGCCCCTGGCGCATCCCCGCCGCGACGCCCGCCATGGCGGAAGCCCTGGCCGATGGCCATGCCGATGCCGCGCTGCGCGCCCTGCCGCGCGCCCTGGCGCCGACGGTCGAGGAATGGCGCAAGGCGCGCCAGTTGCAGGCCGCGCGTGGCGCCCTGATGGCGCGCGTGGGCCATGCCGATCTGCTGGCGCTGCCGCCGGCCACGCCGAAGCCCACACGGGTCATCAACTAGAAGAAACGGGACAGAACGCCATGCCTATCCTCGGCTGCATCGCCGACGACTTCACCGGGGCCACCGACCTCGCCGCCATGCTGGTCGCGCACGGCATGACCACCGTGCAGGTGATCGGCGTGCCGCAGGGCCCGCTGCCCGAGGCCGATGCCGTGGTGGTGGCGCTGAAGTCCCGCACCGCGCCGGTGAAGCAGGCGGTGGCCGAGAGCCTCGCCGCCTGCGAGGCGCTGCTGGCCGGCGGTGCCCGGCAGATCTTCTTCAAATACTGCTCCACCTTCGACAGCACCGATGAAGGCAATATCGGCCCGGTGGCCGATGCGCTGATGCGGCGGCTGCACGCCGGCTTCGCCATCGCCTGCCCCGCCTTCCCCGCCAATGGGCGCAGCATCTACCAGGGCCATCTCTTTGTCGGCGACAAGCTGCTGAACGAGAGCGGCATGGAGAACCACCCGCTGACGCCGATGCGCGATGCCAATCTGGTGCGCGTACTCTCCCGCCAGACCGACGGCGGCGTCGGGCTGGTACCCTTCAGCGCGGTGGACCAGGGCGAGGCCGCCATCCGCCGCGAATTCCACCGGCTGCGCGATGCCGGCCGCCGCTATGCCATCGTGGATGCGGTGACGGACTCGCATCTGCATGCCATCGGCTGCGCCTGCGCCGAGCATGCACTGGTCACCGGCGGTTCCGGCATCGCCATGGGCCTGCCGGAGAACTTCCGCCTCCAGGGCCTGCTGCCGGAGCGCGAGAATGCCGACGAGCTGCCGGAAGCGCGCGGCACCATGGCGGTGGTCGCCGGCTCCTGCTCCCGCGCCACGCTGGCGCAGATCGGCATGGCACGGGACCATGTGCCGGTGCTGGAACTGGATGCACTGGCCACACCGGATGCCGCCGCCCTGGCCGCGCAGGCGCGCGAATGGGTGCGGGGCAAGCTGTCCGAGGAACGGCCGGTGGTGATCGCCGCCTCCGCCCCGCCGGAAAAGGTCGCGGCCTTGCAGGAAAAGCTGGGGCGCGAGGCCGCCGGCGTGCTGGTGGAGGAAGCGCTGGCGACCATCGCCGCCGACCTCGTCGCGGCCGGCGTCGGCCAGCTTGTGGTGGCGGGCGGCGAGACCTCGGGCGCGGTGGTGCAGCGCCTCGGCGTCACCGCCCTGCGCATCGGGCCGCAGATCGACCCCGGCGTGCCCTGGACCTATGCCGAGCCCGCCGGCCTGCACATGGCGCTGAAATCCGGCAATTTCGGCGCGCGGGACTTCTTCCTGAAGGCCTTCAGCGCATGACGGAGCAGGCGCTACGCGAGGAACTGGCGCGCCTCGGCGCCAGCCTCTTCGCGCGCGGATATTCGGTCGGCAGCGCCGGCAATATCAGCGTGCGGCTGGAGGACGGCTACCTGATGACGCCGACCAATTCCTCCCTCGGCAGCCTGGACCCGCAGCGCATCAGCCGGCTGGACCGGAACTGGCAGCATATCGGCGGCGACAAGCCTTCCAAGGAAGTCTTCCTGCACCGCGCGGTGCTGACAGCGAGGCCGGAGGCCGGCGCGGTGGTGCACCTGCATTCCACCCATGCCACCGCCATCGGCTGCCTCGCCACGCCGGGCGAGCCCGCGCCCATCCCGCCGCTGACGCCCTATTTCGTCATGCGCATCGGCCGCAGCCTGCCGGTGGTGCCCTATTACCGCCCCGGCGATGCGGCGATGGAGCCGGCGGTGCATGCCGCCGCGCTGGAAGCGCGCGCGATGCTGCTGGCCAACCATGGCCCCGTGGTCTCCGGCAAGACACTGACCGATGCCGTTTATGCCGCCGAGGAACTGGAGGAAGCCGCCCGGCTGGCGCTGATGCTGCGCGGCATGCCCGCCCGCACTTTGACCCCCGCGCAGGTGGACGACCTTCTCTCCACCTTCGGATAAAGGATGCAGCATGTCCCTGAAGCTCGCCCTGGTCGCGCATGACCGCATGAAGCCCGCGCTGGCCGAATGGGCGGCGCGGCACACGGCGGAGCTGGGCCGGCACAAGCTCGTCTGCACCGCCACCACCGGTGGTGTGTTGCGCGAACGCAATCCGGCGCTGGATGTCACCACCGTGAAAAGCGGCCCGCTGGGCGGCGACCAGCAGATCGGCGGCATGATCGCGGAAGGACAGATCGGCGCGCTGATCTTCTTTCCTGACCCGCTGGCGCCGCAGGCGCATGACGTGGACGTCAAGGCGCTGTTGCGCATCGCGCTGGTCTATGACGTGCCCTGCGCCTTCAACCCGGCCACGGCGGATCTGCTGGTGGCGGGCGGCCTGCTGGCGCGCTGATGGCCTGGAGCCCGCTGCGCGGCATCGAGGTCCGTGGCGCCGTGCCGGCGGATGCCGCGGATGTGGCGCGGCTGCTGGGGCAACTCGGCTATCCCATTCCGCCGCAGGAGGCCGCTGAGCGGCTGGCGCAGGTGCTGCGGGACAGTCATGGCACCCTGCTGGTGGCGGGCGATTACGGGCCCTTGGCGGGCCTCATCGCCCTCCACTGGGCGCCCATGCTGCAGGACCCGCGCCCCGTTGCCCGCATCACCACCCTGGTGGTGGATGAGGCGGAACGCGGGCGCGGCATCGGCCGCCTGCTGCTGAAGGCCGGCGCCCAGGCGGCGCGGCAGGCGGGCTGCGACCTGCTGGAACTGACCACCGGCACCCAGCGGGAGGAAGCGCATGCCTTCTACCGCGCCCAGGGTTTCGTCAGCACCTCCCTGCGCTTCTCCCGCAGCCTGCGGCGCAACCGCCCTACAGGGAAGCCGCAGGGTCCAGGCGAAGAATAAAGGAGCGCCAGCCCGGCTCCTCCGCGATGCGCTGGTAGAGCGCCAGCGCTGCATGGTCCTCCGGCGGCACGAACCAGCGCAGATGCGTCCAGTTCCGCTGCCGCCCGAGCGTCTGAAGCTCCCCGATCATGCGGCGCGCGATGCCCTTGCCCCGCGCATCCGCCCGCACGAAAAGGTCGTCGAGCTGCCCGCAGCGGCGGGCGAAGACCACTTCCGGCAGGTCGAAGAACAGCGCGAAGCCCAATGCCTCCTCGCCCTCGAAAGCCGCCAGGACCTCGGTGCGGGCATCCGGCTGCAGCATCTCCAGGGCAGCGCCGGGTGCCAGCGCGGCATCGCCGGCCAGCACCCCGCGCATCTCCGCCGCATAGGCATCGAGCAGCGCGCCGATCGGCGCGCGCTCCCCGGGCGGCAGCAGCCGGATCATCATGGCAGCAACGAGAGGTCGATCTCGTTCTCCAGCGTGCCGTCGCGGAAGAAGCGGCCGAGATTGGCCGTGGCACCTTCCACCTTCGCCATCATGGCATCCAGCGTGCCGGCGGCGATATGCGGCGTCAGCACGGCATTCTCCAGGTGCAGCAGCGGGTTGTCGGGGCGCGGCGGCTCGGGCTCGAAGACATCGATGCCGGCGGCGCGGATGACGCCGGCGGACAGCGCGCGGGCCAGCGCGGCCTCATCCACCACGGCGCCACGGGCGCAGTTCACCAGGATGGCCTCCGGCTTCATGGTGGCGAGGCTCTGGTCGTTGATGATGTGCTTCGTGGCCGGCGTGGCCGGCAGGTGCAGCGTGACCACATCCGACTCCCGCAGCAGCACATCGAGCGGCACACGGCGGAAGCCCAGCGCCAGCTCCAGCCCTTCCGGCAATTGCACCGCCGGGTCGGCATAAAGCCCGCGCACGCCGAAGGGCTGCAACAGCGCCGCCACGGCCGAGCCGATGCGCCCCATGCCGACGATGCCCACCGTGCGCCCACGCAGATTGCGCGAGATGGGGCGGATGGCGGTGCCCAGCCACTCGCCACGGCGCATGGCCGCATCGGCGCGCGGAATGTGGCGCAGGCAGGCGAAGATCAGCGCCAGCGCATGCTCGCTCACCACTTCCGGCGTGCCGAGCGGGTTGATGGCCAGGCGGATACCGCGTTCTCGCAGCGCCGCGATCGGCGTCTCGCCTTCCCAGCCCACGCCCTGGTGCTGCACCAGGGAAAGGCGCGGCGCCAGCTTCACCCATTCGGGCTTCAACACGGCGGGCGCCACGATCACGGCATCCGCGACCGACAGCTTTTCAAGCCGCTCCACATCGTCATTGGCCGATAGTGTCAGGAGTTCGCAGCCTTCCGGCATGCGGGCGCGCCATAATGCATAGACCTTCTCGGGCGCATGACTGAGGTAAAGAACGCGCCGCAGATTATCGCTCATGAGCTTCTCCCTAACCTGTGCAGGCTAGGGGATACGCGAGCATGAAAAAAGGCGCCCCCGTCGCCGGGAGCGCCTCTTTCATGTCAGCGGACGGCTTAGTTGCCGTTTAGCTCTTCCGGCAGCGAGCTTGCCTCCGGAGTGGGCGCGGGAGTCGGCGCGTCTTCCATCGGCGCGGCATCCGCACCGGAATCCATCGCCGGCATCTCAGGCGCCTCGGCCTTCTTACGCGAGCGGGTGCCGGTGGCAGCCTTACGCGGCGCCTTCGCGCGCTTCACGGTGGTTTCGATGATCGTCACCGTCTCCGCCGCCTCCGGCGCCGCGACGGGGGCTTCCGCCTTGGCGTTGCGGCGCGTGGCCGGCTTGCGCGCAGCAGCCGCCTTCTTCGGCGCGGGCGTCGCCGTGGCCGCAGACTTGCGAGCCGCGGGCTTGCGCGCGGTGCTGGCCGAAGCCGCCTTCTTCGGCGCCGCAGTCGTCTTGCGGGCTGCCGTCGCGGTGGTCTTCTTCGCCGCCGCGCCGCGCGTGGTGGTCGCCTTGCGCGCCGTGCTCGCCGCCGCCTTCTTCGGCGC
>NZ_RFLX01000140.1 GCF_003696345.1 Teichococcus wenyumeiae
ATTGACCGTGCGGGCCGCCACCGTCGGCGGCAGCCTGTCCTGCCCCGCACAGGCGGATAAACCCGCCACGCACAACAGGCCCAACGTTAACTTAGTCAGACGAGACGTGATCGGCATGGCGCAACTTTACTTTCCGTCGTTGATCGGGGGGCGCAACGAATGACCTTGCGGCTTCGCTTCCTCAACTGCTGGCGGACGTTAACAGAACAAGACGCCAGCGCAATCCAGATTTTACAGCGTCGGAGAAATATACGTTTAGAAAATCGACAGCTCACGTCCAAGTGATACTGCGACTTTCGCTACATATTAAGCACGACATGAAAAATCTATGCTTGATAATGCCTGTTTTTACAGATTACGTAAAAATCTTGTATTTCAGTAGGTCTATCGTTTTCCGCCGGCAAAATGCTAACGAACGCTTTATCGAGGCCACAGGCACTCCCCCCGGCGAGGTTCCCCCCATGACCAGCATGTTCGGTCACAACATCCGCTCTGAGCTGGTGGTGTTGTATCTAGCAGAGACGCTGACAGTTTTTCTGATCGTTTATGCTTTGATGACCAGCGGCATGCCTGGAGGCGTGCCGGTGGATCACGGCCGCGCAGCCGTGGCCGCCGCCCTGCTGGCCCTGTGTTCAGGTCTCGTCAGCAGCGCCAGCGGACTCTACCAGCCGCAGCTGCTGGCCGGCATGCGGCGGTTGCTCACCGGCTTCGCTCTGGCCGGCGTGCTGCTCCTGATGGCCGCCTGGCTGGTGCTGATGATCGTCGCCCCCGCCGATCTCAGCGCTTCCTACATTATTGTCGTCGAAGTTTTACTTGGTTGTATTCTGGCCGTCATGCTGACGCGCCTGGCCTTTGTTCTGCTGCTGCGCGGCGGCTTCATGCGCCGGCGCATCCTTGTGCTGCCCGGCGCGGCGGCTTCCGAGATCGCCCGCCTGCCCGCCCCCGCGGCTTGGCGCGACATCTTCGAGATCGCCACCCTGCCCACCTCCCCCGAGGCCGCCACGCTGCTGCAGGCCGAGCGGCTGCGGGCGCAGCGGGTCTGGGCCGTCGTCGCCGCCCCCGGCGAGATGAGTGCCGATACCCGCCATGCCTGCGAGGCAGCCGGCGTGCGCGTGCTCAGCGAGGCCGAGTTGCATGAATGCACCCATAACCGTGTGGTGTGTGAAATGCTGGCGCCGGACTGGCTTTCGACGGTGCAGGCACGGCCGGAGGGGCTCGCCGCCGCCGCCCTGCGCCGCGGCTTCGACATCACCGTCAGCCTCGTCCTCCTGATCATCACCCTCCC
>NZ_RFLX01000141.1 GCF_003696345.1 Teichococcus wenyumeiae
GCCGCCATTCCTGCCACCTCCGCTGACCAGGGCGAGTGAATCAGATCAGCGTCTCAACAGCGAGGTTTTAGAGGCGTCCACCTTCAACCACGACGCGCACAGTTCTCGTAACTCCTATCGCAGGAAATTGTGGAATCCTACTGCTGCGCCGGAGAGGTCCGACAGCTTACTTGCCATTGACATTTTAAATCGGGTCATTGCCAGAAAATCTTTAATGATGATGGGGAATATAAAATGAGCGATTCAGAATTTTGGGAAAGAGTGCAAATTTCTGGTGTAGAAATCCTTGTTCGGCCAGATACGCCAGACCTCAAAGTTGCTCGCGACTGCCTTTCGGGAGACGGAGAATTTTCTATAATTAGAAAAATACTTCCGAATTTGGATTATGGTTTCATAATTGATGCGGGCGGATACATTGGCACTGCCGCTATAGCCTTTTCTATTCTGTATCCTTCCGCAATAATAGTTACCATTGAGCCATCAACTGATAACTACAGAATTCTACAAAAAAATGTTGCTCCGTATCGTAATATATTTCCAGTGAGGGCCGCATTAGTCAGTGATGAACGTACTGTGAGACTATTGGACCGTAAAACAGGATTTTGGGGGTTTACAATTTCAGAAAATCCTCTGGACAGCCTTGATGCGGAATTTATAGAAAGCGTTCCCGGAATAAACATCTCAACTTTAATGAGAAGATTCAAGGCGCCAGGCATAGACATCTTGAAGTTGGACATAGAAGGTGCAGAAGTAGAGTTGCTAGATAATTCCGGTGAATGGCTATCAAAAACCCTCGTTTTAGTTGCTGAATTACATGACAGAATAGTGTCGAGGTGTACCGAATCTTTTGTGGCGGCCACAGAGGGCAGAAGCATAATAAAAGTAGGTCATGAAAAATACGCGGCCATAAACATTTCTGGTGATAATCATCCTGACAATTTATGAGACCTGTGCGCGGAAGGGCGGTGCACGCTCGAGTGGCTGAATGTGCGGCCGCTGCTTCTTCCCGCCGGAAGGGGGGGCTGTTTGGCTGAATGATGAGCCTTGCATGGCTGTCTCAAGCCGCAGCCCTTCCGAGAATGTTGGCTGTTCGCTTGAGGTTGTAGGCGATGGCGGTGAGGTGGACTTGTAGGCACGCCTTGGCCAAGCCGCGCCATCCCATACGACGCAGTCCGTAGCTGCGCTTCCAGGTGGACGCCTCTAAAACCTCGCTGTTGAGACGCTGATCTGATTCACTCGCCCTGGTCAGCGGAGGTGGCAGGAATGGCGGC
>NZ_RFLX01000142.1 GCF_003696345.1 Teichococcus wenyumeiae
GAAGTCAGCACCCAACTGCGTGCCATCCATCCCGCCGATTTCCCTTGCGTTCACGGGGGCGCCCACAGAAGAGAACGGGCTCTCAGAGGGCGAGGTCCCAATTGGCGCCAACGGGGACCCAGCACACAACCTAATGTCCTGATCGCGAAATTCCTATGGTTATGCAGGTGATCGTAGGGAGAGCCGCGATGGGCAAACCGGCGGTAACGATTAGGCTGAGTGAGGCCGAACGTCGGGAACTGGAATCCCTGGCTCGGGCTCACAAGACCGGACAGGCGATGGCGCGCCGGGCCCGCATTGTGTTGGCCGCCGCCTCGGGTCTGGAGAACAAGGCGATCGGCGCTGAGGTTGGCGCGGACGCTAACACGGTCTCGAAGTGGCGTCGGCGCTTCGCCGTGCATCGCCTGGACGGGCTGCTCGATGAGCCCAGACCAGGCACGCCGCGCACGATCGGCGATGACGCGATCGCCGATACCATCCGGCTGACGCTGGAAACAACGCCGCCAGGTGCGACACATTGGTCTCTGCGCTCCATGGCTCGGGCCGTCGGGTATGCGCCATCGACCATCCACCGCATCTGGCGGGCCTTCGGGCTGCAGCCGCACCGGAGCGAGACCTTCAAGCTCTCCAATGACCCGCTCCTTGTCGAGAAGGTGCGCGACATCGTCGGGCTCTACCTGGCACCGCCGGACCGCGCGCTGGTGCTGTGCGTGGATGAGAAGTCCCAGATCCAGGCACTCGACCGCACCCAGCCCCTGCTGCCGATGCGTCCCGGCCAGGCGGAGCGGCGCACGCATGACTATACCCGCCATGGCACCACTTCGCTGTTCGCGGCGCTGGATATCGCGACCGGGGCGGTGATCGGCCGCTGCTATCCGAGGCATCGCTCCACCGAGTTCCGGAAGTTCCTGGATCAGGTGGAGGAAGCCGTGCCCCCAAATCTCGACGTCCATCTCGTGATGGACAACTACGCCACCCACAAGACCAAGCCGATCCGCGACTGGCTGCTCAAGCGGCCGCGCTGGCATGTCCATTTCACGCCCACCGGCGCCTCCTGGATCAATCAGGTCGAACGCTTCTTCGCCCTGATCACCGACAAGCAGATCCGGCGCGGCATCCATCGTTCCACCCAGGCGCTCGAGCGCGACATCCGTGCCTTCATCGAGGCCCATAACGTCGATCCCAGACCGTTCCGCTGGACCAAGTCCGCCGACGACATCCTCGGTGCCATACAGCGCTTCTGCCAGCGCACCCAGCAGA
>NZ_RFLX01000143.1 GCF_003696345.1 Teichococcus wenyumeiae
TGATCCTCCTTGGCTTCCGTGGACACCCAGAGGCAAAGTTTGAGCTGGAGGTGTTTGATGGATCAGCAAGCGACGAGGACCAAGCCACGTTCCTATACGGAGGACTACAAGCGCCAGGTCGTGGACCTTGTGGTCAGCAGCGGGCGCACGCCCACGGCGGTAGCAGGCGAGGTTGGGCTGCACCCGACGCTGCTATGCCGGTGGGTGCGGCAGTATGGCGTCGGCGCCGCCAAAGCCGAAGCGCCTGTTATCGTCTCTTCTCTCAAGCCCTTGCCGGTTCCGACAGCCGATCAAGCGGCTGAGATTGCGCGGCTGCGGCGCGAGTGCGACCGGCTGCGTATGGAGCGAGACATTTTAAAAAAGTCCATTTCGATCTTCGCGGGTCCCCTGAGATGAAGTTCCGCATGGTAGAGGACTGCCGCGATGCCTGGCCGGTTCAGCAACTTTGCCGCGTCCTGGGCATCTCGACCGCTGGCTACTACGCCTGGCGGTCCCGGCCGGACAGCAAGCGAGCCGTCGAGGACCGTGCCCTGCTGGCTGAAATCTGCCAGGCGCATGCTAAAAGCGGTGGCCGATATGGCAGTCCGCGCGTGCATGCGGCGTTGCGAGCAGACGGGAGGAGGGTTGGTCGCGGAAGGATCGAGCGCCTGATGCGTCGCCACGGCGTGCGCGGCCTTGTCGCCCAGCGCCGCCGCGTGCAGACCACCGACAGCCGCCATGCCTTTCCAGTCGCTCCGAACCTGCTGGAGCGCCAGTTCTCCGCCACCAGCAGGCCGAACCAGGTCTGGATGGCAGACCTGACCTACATCGCCACGGGCGAGGGTTGGCTCTACATGGCCGCCATCATGGACCTGCACACCCGCAAGATCGTGGGTTGGTCCATGCGCGACCATCTCAGGGCCGAGCTGGCGACGTCGGCGCTGCTGATGGCCATCCAGCGCCAGCGTCCCAGTGCCGGCCTCATCCAACATTCCGACCGCGGCATCCAATACGCCTGCGGTGACTACCAGGCGGCGCTGACAGAGGCAGCCATCATTCCGTCGATGAGCCGGCGGGCCAACCCGCTGGACAACGCGCCGATGGAGAGCTTCTTCCACACGCTGAAAACCGAGCTGGTGCACCACCGGACCTATGCCACCAGGGACGAGGCCAAGCGCGACCTGTTCTCCTACGTCGAGAGCTTCTACAACCGCCAGCGCCTCCATTCGGCCCTGGACTACCGCACGCCAGAACAGGCAGAACGACAAGCAGCAAAC
>NZ_RFLX01000144.1 GCF_003696345.1 Teichococcus wenyumeiae
CGAGCAGGATCGCCGCCTCAGGTCATGACCCGCCCCTGCTGATGGGGTTGGATGATCGGCTTGGGGCGGCCGGTGCCGCTCTTCCTGGGCGCTGTGGGGTTATGCGGGCGCAGTTCGGGTGCTGAGCCAGGCCAGACGGGTGAAGTTATAGGCCAAGTTGGCCATGCCGATCTTCACCTGCGCCCGGGCTAGGCCGATGGTGCGCACGAACAGCGCCATGCGATGCTTCTGCGCGGCGAAAACATGTTCGATGCCGGAGCGGATCCGGGCGCGTGATGCATTGGCCTTCGCCTGCTGTTCGGAGAGCTGGCGCCGCGGTGGGCGCCGGAACTGGAGGCGCTCACTCAGCCCTCGTCGCTCCAGGATCTCCAGACTGCGCTTGGTGCGGTAGGCGGTGTCGGCCCAGACGCGGCTGGCGGTGTTCCCAGGATCCAGCAGGGCGGGAAAGCTGCGGCTGTCACGCTGAGCGGCATCGGTGACGGCCCAGCGGCGGATCAGCCTGTGCCGCCGGTCGATGCCGATGTGGCTTTTGTAGCCGAAAATTGGCACCGCGATCTGGATAGCCTGGCGCTGCGTGCCTTCTGGTTTGGGCTTGGTCCTGCCGCGCTTGAGCGTCCACCGCGCATCCCGGTCCTTCTGCGCCCGCTTAGCGCGGGACTATCCCTCCGGCGTGCCGCCTTCCCGGATGATGGTCTTCTCCTCGGAGGTGAGCTGCTGGCGCGGCGCGGCGATCAGGGTAGCATCAATGATCGCCCACCCATGGCGAGAAAGCCCTTGGCCGCCAGCACCTCATCAAAGCGGCGGAACAGCCCCTCAATCGCGTTCGCCTGTTTGAGCTGCTCACGGTAGAGCCAAATGGTTTTGGCGTCCGGCACCGCCTGGTGCAGAGCAAGGCCCGCGAAGCGCATGAAGGACAGTCGGTCGCGCAACTGGAATTCTGCCTGCTCATCCGAGAGGCTGTAGAGCGCCTGCAGCACCAGGATGCGGAACATCAGCACGGCATCATAGGGCGGACGCCCACCTCGGCTGCGGTCCGACCGCGCCAGGGCCGCATCCAGTACAGGGCGGAAGATCTCGAAGTCGACCACGGCCGCAAGGCGCTCCAGCTGGTCGCCCGCGGCGGACAGTGCCGCATACCGCTCCTCGACATCGAAGAACCCGGGCTGAGCCGCCATTCCTGCCACCTCCGCTGACCAGGGCGAGTGAATCAGATCAGCGTCTCAACAGCGAGGTTTTAGAGGCGTCCACCT
>NZ_RFLX01000145.1 GCF_003696345.1 Teichococcus wenyumeiae
ATTGACCGTGCGGGCCGCCACCGTCGGCGGCAGCCTGTCCTGCCCCGCACAGGCGGATAAACCCGCCACGCACAACAGGCCCAGAGACATTCGACGGAAACGGATTGCCATGGGGCGGCTCTGCTTCGCGTGAGGTCGCCGGTGCTGCACGAGCGGCTGAGCCACCAGACTGCATCCCGGCTAGACCAGACGTTAACAGAACAAATTCGATCTGCAATCGAATATTTACACTTCCGCCACAAGTTCCGTCATGAAAAATGACGGCACTCCTGTAACTCACTATTGTGTTCTTGCAATTTAATCGCGCTCAGCGGCAATTTTTTCATAATTCATATTCAGTTTTCGTTCCGCGCAACATCCGTGTACTGACGATTCTCTTTCGGAAACCTCTCACGAAGTGCTATCGTTTTGAAGCCAAATCCCCCCGTGAGGCCCGGCTATGACGAGCATGTTCGGTCACAACATCCGTTCCGAACTTGTGCTGCTGTACCTGTCGGAATGCCTGATGGTCTTTCTGGCGGTCTATGCCCTGATCGCCGTCGGGGCTTCCGCCGAATATCCCGTGAACCATGTCCGCGCGACCCTGGTGGCCGCGACCCTGGCGCTCTGCTGCGGCGTGGTCTGCGGCGCGAGCGGCCTGTACCAGCCCGCACTGGTCTCCGGGCAGAAACGCATGCTGACCGGCTGCGCCCTGGCAGGCGGGCTGCTGGTGCTGGCGACATGGCTGGTGCTGCGCATCGCCTATCCCGCTGGCCGCCCCACCGTGCCCCCTGGCATCCTGCCGGAAGTGCTGCTGGGCTGCCTTGGCGCGGTGGCGCTGACGCGCGTCACCTTCCTGCTGCTGCTGCGGCGCGGATTGCTGCGCCGGCGCATTCTGCTGCTGACGCCGGTGGAAGGCGCCGCCACCGACAGCAACGAGGTCTTCGCCGTTGCCGCACTGCGCGCCGGGGAGGATGCCACCGCACTGCTGCGCGAGCCGCGCCGGCTGCGGGCGCAGCACGTCTGGGCCGTGGTGGCACCACCGGAGCTGCTGAATGACGAAACGCGCCAAGCCTGCGCCAAGGCAGGAACTCGCCTGTTGAGCCCAGCGGAATTCCATGAATGCCGACACAACCGCGTGGCCTGCGACCTGCTGGCGCCGGACTGGCTCTTGACGGTGCAGGCGCGGCCGGAGGGGCTCGCCGCCGCCGCCCTGCGCCGCGGCTTCGACATCACCGTCAGCCTCGTCCTCCTGATCATCACCCTCCC
>NZ_RFLX01000146.1 GCF_003696345.1 Teichococcus wenyumeiae
TGGACTTCCCCGGGAGAAGTGGAGAGCGCTGAGGTAAGGTCATGAGAACCTGGAGGGTGCGATGGGAGATCCACGCCAGCGTGGCTGGACGGAGGAGTTCAAGCGTGAGGCGGTCCGACTGTTGTCGACGAGCGGGCGGCCGGTGGGCGAAGTGGCGGCCGACCTCGGGGTAGGCAAGTCGACGCTGACCCATTGGAGGCGTCGCCTGCAGGAGACGGAGCTGCTGGCCGGCCCTCACCTGGATGCGGAGAAGGAGTTGGCGCGGCTCCGGCGGGAGAACGAGATCCTGCGGCAAGAACGGGACTTGCTAAAAAAAGCAACCGCCTTCTTCGCCAAGGAGACAAGTCGATGAAGTTCCGGCTCATCGATGCGGAGAAGGCGACAGCACCGGTGCCACGTCTGTGCAGTATTCTGGGCGTGAGTGCGAGCGGGTACTATGCCTGGAAGGGGAGAATAGCCAGCCGGCGGCAGCGGGAGGACCTGATCCTCCTGGCTCATATTCGCGGTCACTTCACCTGTTCCAACGAGACCTATGGCAGTCCGCGTATGCATGCCGAGCTGAAGGCCCAGGGTCTCTCGATCGGGCGCCACCGGGTGGCCCGCTTGATGCGCGACAATGGGCTGAAAGCGTTGCAGAAGCGGCGGTTCAAGCGCACCACCGACAGCCAGCACACCAATCCGGTCGCCGCAAACCTGCTGGAGCAGGACTTCACAACCACCGGGCCAAACCAGAAGTGGGGCAGCGACATCTCGTATATCTGGACAGCAGAGGGCTGGCTCTACCTGGCTATTGTGGTTGACCTGTACTCGCGCCGGATCGTCGGCTGGGCCGTGGGTGATCGCTTGAAGAAGGAACTTCCCATGGCCGCGCTGCAAAGAGCCCTGGTGTTGCGCAGACCGCCACCAGGCTTGGTGCAGCATTCCGATCGAGGTAGCCAATACTGCTCGGGCGCGTACCAGAAGATGCTTCGCGATGCGGACATCGCCATCTCGATGAGTGGCAGGGGGAACTGCTTCGACAACTCCATGGTCGAGACCGTCTTCAAGACCCTGAAGGCGGAGATGGTCTGGCGAACCACCTTCCTCACACGTCAGCAGGCCGAACTCGCCCTTGGCCGCTATATCGACAGCTTCTACAATCCGCGGCGACGGCACTCAGCACTTGGCTATCAGAGCCCTTGTGCCTTCGAGGCCGTCGCATAGTTCAACAACCGCTCTCCACTTTCCCAGGGCAAGTCCA
>NZ_RFLX01000147.1 GCF_003696345.1 Teichococcus wenyumeiae
CTCGTCAGCAAGGCCAGTTCACTGCCTCAGGTGCCTGTCAGGCCCGCCAGCACAGCGCAGCAACAGGTTCTTCGAGGTATCCATTCGGCGGTTCCTCTACACCACCAATGCCATCGAGGCGCTGAACTCCAAGCTGCGCCGGGCGGTGCGGGCCCGCAGGCACTTCCCAACCGACGAAACCGCCCTGAAGCTGCTGTTTCTGGTCTTGCACCGGGCGGAGAAGGAGTGGATCATGCCGCCGCGGGAATGGGCCAAGGCCTAGGTCGCCGTGCTGTTCGGTGAACGCTTCACCCACACCATGGCCTGAGCGTGTTCAACCGCTCCGCCCTACACGAAATTCCTGACAATCTCCCAATTTACTGATGCCCGGCCGGCCTCTGGTTACCGCCGCATCACGGCTCTACTCAACCGGGCACGGCGGGCCTCCGGGGCGGGGCCCCTAAACCACAAGAAGGTCTACCGCCTGATGGCGCAGGGAAACCTGCTGCTCCAGCGGCACGGCACCCGGAGACCCATCCGCGTCCACGAGGGCAGCGTTATTGCCCCAGCGTCGAACCTGCGTTGGTCCTCCGACGGCCTGGAAATTCCGTGCTGGAACGGTGGGGTGGTGCGCCTGGCCTTTGCTATCGACACCCATGACCGGGAGATCATCGCCTGGCAGGCCTCTACCGGTGGCATCAGCGGCGAGATGGTGCGCGACATGATGCTTGCCTTTGTTGAGCAGCGGTTCGGCTCCCTGCGGGTGCCCCATCCGGTGCAGTGGCTCGCCCACAATGGCTCCGCCTATACCGCCCGCGAAACGCTGGACTTCGCGACGGCCTCCACCTCGTTCCTTGCTTTACCCCGGTCCGCAGCCCGGAAAGCAACGGGATCAGCGAGGCCTTCGTGAAGACCCTGAAGCGCGACTACGCCCGCATCTGTCCCCGGCCCGATGCCGCTGCAGTCCTCCAGCAGATCCCAGAGTGGATCACCGACTACAACGAGAACCATCCCCACAAAGGCTTGCGCATGCGCTCACCTCGTGAGTTCAACGGAGCCCAGCCTCAACCAGCCTCGTATCCGGTTTGATGGGGGTAACTCCATCTGATCAGCCACGGCGGCCATCCTATCCTGAACATTGCTCGCGTGTTCTGTAAGCGCGGCCTGAATGCCCTTCTTCCCGAGCGTGCCGATGCTGTGCTGCCTTGCCTTCAGGTGGGCAGCTTCGAGCCGACA
>NZ_RFLX01000148.1 GCF_003696345.1 Teichococcus wenyumeiae
GACCGCTGCGCCCACACCTTCATGTCCGCCATCTGCCTCGCCGCCACCGTCCTCTTCTGGATCAAGGAGTCCTGAGCCTAGGCATAATCGGACGGTCAGTGGAGAATGCCTAAGAATGGTCCGAGCCGCCCTCACCCCGCCTCTGCTGGGGATACTCGCGCTTCTCAGCGCTTGCGCTGCTCCGGTCGAGAGTGATGCGCGGCAGGCACAGCCGGAGTGCGTCTTCGGCGAGGGTGACGTCATTCCCCTCCAGGGGCCGGGATTGAATGTGGCGGGCAGCCTGAACGACCGGCCCGTGACGCTGGAGGTCAACATCGGTCTCGGTCTGACCAGCCTCCTGCCCCAGGTCGCGCAACGGCTGCGTCTGCCTGAGGATCCTGCTAAGCAGTCTAGCTACCCCAGCCCTTCCGGGCCGGTCACCCGGCACAACATGCTGAGCCGAAGCCTGCGCGTCAGCGGGCAGGAATGGAGCGGACGCAGTCTGGCCGTGCGCCCCTTCTTCGGCACGGGCGGGGGGCCGCCGGGCTTCGACGGCGTGTTGGCGCTGACCTGCTGCGCCAGGGTGAACTGGAGGTTGACCTTCCCGGCCGAAGAGTCGTGATCCATCGTACCAGTAACTGTCGCCCTGCGAGTCCGCCTTGGCCATCAGCCGCGAATGTGATCATGGAGACGCGCGGCATCGGCGCGCCCGTAATTACCGTGCGTGTGAATGGCCAGTCCGTGCGAGCGCGAATCCAGTCCGGAAATAATGCCAGCACCATGTCCGAAGCGCTGGCAAACCGGCTGGCACTGCGTACGCCAACGGGCCGCGAGGGAAGCACCTACGGCTCCGACTCAATTGGACAGCGCGGCCGCGAGTACAGATTGGACGAGATGGCAGTCGGCGGAGAAGTCCTGCGAAATCAGCTCGTGTTCGTCACGGCCGACCTGGGAGGGCCGAAGGAAGAACTCATTCTGGGTGAGAACTGGCTGCGGCACCGCAAGGTCTGGTTCTCCTTTACCAATCGCCGCCTCTATATGGCACGCCCTGCTGATTGAGGTGGGACGTTGAGGAAGACTTGCCGCCGCGGTGAAGGCCATGGGGCAAGGAAAGCTTCTGATATTTGTCCCATCGTGCACCACGGCAGGCTGGTAAGCGCTGCCTGGAGGCCCTACGCTGCAGCGCTTGACGGTTGATCGTCGGCTTTGGTCCAGCACCACGGCATAAGTTCGTC
>NZ_RFLX01000149.1 GCF_003696345.1 Teichococcus wenyumeiae
CCTCGGAGGGCAGCAGGTCGATATAGCGTGCCTGGAACTCGGCGCGGCGGCGTTCGGCCTGGCGCAGCTGCACCTCGTAGGAGGCGAGCTGCTGGGCGACGAAGTCGCGGGCGCTTTCCATCTGCTGGCGGTCGGTGGCGGTGGCGGCTTCCATGAACAGGTTCAGCGCCGCCTGCACCACGTCGCGCGCCACCTTGGGGTCGCGGTCACGGTATTCGATGGTGAAGAGGTTGCGCGTTTGCGGCGTGATACGGATCTCGCGCGTCAGGCGCGAGATCAGGGCATCGCGCTCGGCCACCGACTGCACCCGCTGCTCCAGCGGCGTGCGCAGGATCACCTTCTCCAGGTTGGGCCGGCTCAGCAGCGTACGCTGCAGCACCTCCACCTGCTGCGCCGGCGAGCTGTCGATGGCGATGCCGCGAAGCGCGGAGCCGAGAATGGCATCGGCATCGGCATAGATGCGGGCGCTGCTGTCGAACTGGTTGGGAATGGCATACACGGCAGCCCAGCCGAGCAGGCAGACGACCCAGCCCACCAGCAGCGCCTTCCAGCGGTGCCGCCAGCCGATCACCGCCTGCCGCCGGGCCATGGCGAGAATGCTCATGGGATCAGAACCAGCCCTGCGGGATCACCAGCGTGTCGCCCGGCTGCATGGCGATGTCCTGCGACATGTCGCCATCCCGCAGCAGGTCGGACAGGCGCACCGGGATGCTCCGCGCCGGCTGGCCGGGGGCGCCGCGGCGGATGATCTCGGCACGGTTGCCGGCGGCGTAGCGGGTCAGGCCGCGGGCGCTGATCATCACGTCCAGCACCGTCTGGCCTTCGCGGTAGGGCATGCCCATCGGCTGCGCCGCCTCGCCGATCACCCGGATCTGGCGGTCCGGCGCGCCCTCGAAGGACTGCACCATCACCGTGACATTGGGCTCCAGCACATACTCCTTGAGCCGCGCCTCGATCTGGCGGGCCAGCTGGCTCGGCGTGCTGCCGGCGGCCTCGATGTCAGGCACCAGCGGCAGCGACACCCGGCCGTCCGGGCGGATCGGCAGCCCGTTGGCGCTCAGCTCCGGCGCCCGGTACACAAACACATTCAGCTTGTCGCCCGGGCCCAGCAGGTACTCCTGCGCATCGGCATTGACCGTGCGGGCCGCCACCGTCGGCGGCAGCCTGTCCTGCCCCGCACAGGCGGATAAACCCGCCACGCACAACAGGCCCA
>NZ_RFLX01000015.1 GCF_003696345.1 Teichococcus wenyumeiae
GAAGCCCGGCTGATCTGCCATCGCCACTGCCTCCGCTGATTGACCTCATTGAATCAGCTCAGCGTGTCAACCGCGAGGTTTTTAGAGGCGTCCAGATGTCGTGCCAACGGGCTTGGATGGAAGGCCGCAATAGCCGCGGACAGGATCCGGGCTATATCACTGCGGCTCGGGGCATAGGATGAGACAGGATAGCCGCCCTGCTGAAGGTCTCATTTACTAAGCTTATCTGCCATGTAATCCTGAACGAGTGGCAGCACGAAACACCCAGAGCCATCCTGAGATACGAGGCCCTCTTGCCGTATGGACGCGATCCAATCGTCAGCCTGAATCGACCGCAGTTATGCTTAGTGGCAGCGGTAGCCACTGCTCTGCTCAGCGCACTCCTTCTCACAATTCCCTTTGCGCACTTTAGAACAACCGGCACAGAAATTATTTTGCCTGCCTACGCGTCCGCAATATTTGTTCTTGAGATCATAACATCAGCTCTTCTTTATACGATGTTTAATGTTCAGAGATCTTCTGCTTTGCTGATCCTGGCTTCCGGCTACCTCTTTGCGGCCCTGATGGTCCCGGGATGGGCAATAACCTTTCCAGGCCTCTTCGCTTCCCTAGGCATCGAAGCCAGCCTCCAGACCACTGCCACGATCGCTGCGTTACGCCGCTTTGCCTTCGCGCTCTTTGTTCTAGGCTATGCGCTTGCTCCAGCAAGTAATCTGACGGTTAGGCCTGCTGTCAGAATTATAATCCAATCCGTATTCTGCATTTTTGCAGTGGCTACAGTGATAACGTGGTTGATTACCAAAGAAATACTGCCGCTACCTGTCTTCATGGAAGACGCACATCATGTAACAGCCCTTTGGTCCTTCGTTCCAGGCACTGTGATGGCGATCTACCTGCTGAGCATCGCGGTCCTGATTCGGCGGCAGCGATCATCGCTAGACATCTGGGTCTGCCTCGTTCTCTTCTCGCTGGTCATCGAACTGACGCTGCTCTCCTATATCAGCAGCGGCGTCAGGTTCAGCATAGGCTGGTGGGCCGGGCGGGTTTACGGGCTTACCGCTGCAGGCATTGTGCTGCTCGTTCTGCTGGCCGAGACAACAACAGTCTATTCCAAGCTTGCCCGATCCGTGGCTGCCGAGCAGCGTGCCCGGCAGAACCGTCTCACCGCCATGGAGGCCCTGTCCGCCTCGATCGCTCATGAGATCAACCAGCCACTGGCAAGCATCGTAACCAATGCCGATGCAGGGCTGCGTTGGCTGGCCAGAGCAGAGCCACGCATCGACAAGGTACATGCGAGCCTGCAGGCGATCGTATCCGATGGTCACCGCGCCAATAAGATCGTATCGGGCATCCGCGCCATGTTCATGAAAGGCGCACAGGAGCGCGTGCCAGTGGACTTGGCAAGCATTATCAGGGACGTCACAGGATCCGTGGCAGTCGAAGCGGAACTTGCCGGTATCTCTGTCGAGGTCGAATTCGACCCGCGTACGCCGGCTGTGATCGGCAATCCGGTCCAGCTCAGGCAAGTGGTCTGGAATCTTGTTGAGAATAGCCTCGACGCCATGAGGACAAGCAAGGAGCGCCAACGCAAGCTTCGCATCAAGGCCCGCCCGATCGACGATGGGGAAGTCGAGGTCTCGATTCAGGATACTGGTGTCGGGCTGGAACCTGGGACTGAGGAGCAGATCTTTGAGCCGTTCTTCTCCAGGAAGCCAGAGGGAATGGGCATGGGACTGATGTTCTGCCGGGCCGTGATCGAAGCCCATGGCGGGCGCCTCTGGACGTCGCCAAATCTTCCACGCGGAGCTGAATTCCACTTCTCGCTGCCTGGGGCGGAGATGACCGGTCCCGATAGAGGGAGATGAATATGGCAGAACAGTCCATCGTCTTCATCGTCGATGACGATCCATCTATCCGCGCTTCCCTGGAAAACCTCCTCTCCTCAGAGGGCTATGTCACTCAGGCCTTCGAATCTGCACCAGCTTTCCTGAACGCCAACCGTCCGGACCTTCCAGGCTGCCTCGTGCTCGATGTCCGCCTGCGCGGCGCCAGCGGGCTGGAATTTCAGCGTGAATTGAGCCGCCGCGGATTGAGGATGCCGGTGCTCTTCATCACGGGCCATGGCGATGTCCCCATGTCGGTCGCGGCCATGAAGGCCGGTGCCATCGAGTTCCTCCTCAAGCCCTATCGGGACCAGGATCTGCTTGATGCCGTGCACAAAGGGGTCGAGTTGGACCGGCTTCGCCGAACACGCGCCGCCGAACTCGCGGAGCTGCGGGCGCGCTTTGCCGCCATGACACCACGCGAACAGGAACTGACACCGCTCGTCGCCAGCGGTCTGCTGAACAAGCAGATCGCGGCCAAGCTGGAGCTGAGCGAGGTCACGGTCAAGGCGCATCGTGCGCAGATCATGCAGAAGCTTCGCGCGAATTCCTTTGCCGATCTGGTGCGTGCTGTCGACAAGCTTGCCGCTGAGCCAGAATGATCTGAGCTGCCGATACTTTCATATGATTGCCGCAAGCACCGGTTGCGCCGAGCCTTTTGCCAGGGGCGCGATAGCCGCGGCCCAGGTAGAGCTGGCGGGCCTGTGCGGAACATGTTGGCCATTGTCGAGGATGATGCGTCTGCCCGCGCTGCGCTGATCAGCCTCGTCGGAGCCCTGGGTTTCACGGGCCTGGGCTTTCCGGACGCCGCCAGCTTCCTGGCCTTCGAGGATCTGGATGAGGTGCGCTGTCTGATCGCCGATGTGCGCCTGCCGCACATCAGCGGAATCCAGCTACATCATCGCCTGCGCGCCGCGGGGCGGGAACTGCCGACCATCCTGATCACCGCCTACCCGGACCCGGTGTCGTCCCGGAATGCGATCGCGGCAGGCATCCAGGCCTATCTCGCCAAGCCTGTGCAGCCTGACGAGCTGCTCGCGCACCTGCACGCCATTCTGGGCCCCTGACGCTCCGCTGGCCTGATCCCATGCTGCCCAGGTAGGGGCAGACCGATCCAAAGGTACGATGGCCCCGATCCCGCTTCCTTCCTTAGGCTTCCGCCCAGCCAAACAAGGAGACGCTCGATGCCTATGGCCGCACCAGTCCCAGGGAAGGGCCTGCTCGACCCCCGGAACCACATGCTGATCCTGATCGACTTTCAGTCGCAGATGTCCTTCGCGACCAAGTCGATTGACGCAGTCACGCTGCGCAACAACGCTGCCCTGGTCTCAGAGGCTGCGGCAGGCTTCAGTGTCCCCACCATCCTCACCACAGTCGCCGAGAAATCCTTCTCCGGCCCCATGTTCGAGGAGATCACCCGCGCCTTTCCGGGCCAGACGCTGCTCGACCGCACCTCCATGAATACCTGGGAAGATGTCGCGGTCATCGAGGAGGTCAACCGCATCGGCGCGCCGCGCGTCGTGCTGGCCGGACTCTGGACCTCGGTTTGCATCGTGGGCCCTGCCCTTTCTGCCATCGACCAGGGCTTCGAGGTCTATGTCATCGCCGATGCATGCGGTGACGTGTCCGAGGAAGCGCATGAGCGTGCCATGGAACGCATGATCCAGGCTGGCGCCCGTCCGATCACGTCGCTGCAATACCTGTTGGAACTGCAACGCGACTGGGCGCGCGGCGAAACCTACGACATGACCACCGGCATCGCCAAGCGGTTCGGCGGTGCCTATGGCCTCGGCATCATCTACGCCAAAACGATGTTCGGTGCCTCCGAAGGGCACTGAAGGACAGCGTCGTGCCCCCGGATGGACAGATGCCTGCCGGCTTGCATCACACGAGGCAGGGGCAGGACATCGAGCCGGCGGCCACCGTTCCTGCCACATCTGACAGAAGCAACCACGCACCCCAGGACAGAAGGATGGGACGCTATGGCATATGTGACCACCAGCGATAGTGTTGAGATCTTCTACAAGGACTGGGGGCCCAGGGACGCTCAGCCAATCATGTTCCACCATGGCTGGCCGCTCTCCAGCGATGACTGGGACACGCAGATGCTCTTCTTCGTACAGAGGGGCTATCGCGTCGTCGCTCATGACCGCCGTGGCCACGGGCGCTCGGCACAGGTCAGCGAAGGTCACGACATGGACCATTATGCGGCCGACGCCTTCGCTGTCGTCGAGCATCTGGGCCTGAAAGATGCCGTCCATGTCGGGCATTCCACTGGCGGTGGTGAGGTCGCCCGCTATGTCGCGAAGCATGGCCAGCCGGCGCGGCGTGTTGTCAAGGCAGTGCTCGTCAGCGCTGTGCCACCGCTAATGCTGAAAACCGAGAGCAATCCTGAGGGCCTTCCGGTCGAGGTATTCGACGGCTTCCGCAAGGGTGTCGCCGACAACCGGGCGCAGCTCTTCCTCGATGTCGCATCCGGCCCGTTCTACGGCTTCAACCGCCCAGGCGCGGAGGTTTATCCAGGCGTGATTCAGAACTGGTGGCGCCAGGGCATGATGGGCAGCGCCAAGGCGCATTACGACGGCATCAAGGCCTTTTCGGAAACCGACCAGAGCGAGGACCTGAAAGCGATCACTGTGCCGACGCTCGTGCTGCATGGTGACGACGATCAGATCGTGCCGATCGCGGATGCGGCACTGAAGTCCGTCAAGTTGCTGAAGAACGGCACGTTGAAGGTCTACGAAGGCTACCCGCACGGGATGCTCTCGACCCATGCGGAACGCATCAACGCAGATCTGCTGGCCTTTGTGCAGAGCTGATCCACCGGCGCACTCGGAAATCTTTCAGGCGGAGGAGGAGCGCACGCGTGACGAGTTCACCTTCGAACGGCGCCACGGCCGTGCTCATCCACCGCGCCTGGGCTGCTGCGGACATCACCGTTGATGCCGCGTCCATGATCGGCGCTTGCCATACTTCTAGAGAGGTCTTTCATATGAAGCCTTATCTTCTCGCGCTTGGTGTCGGGCTGTTGGTAGGCGTTCTTTACAGCCTGCTGAACGTCCGTTCGCCGGCGCCGCCGGTCGTGGCCCTGGTCGGACTCCTCGGCATCCTGCTGGGCGAGCAGCTCGTCCCGATCGCCAAGCGGCTGCTGGATGGCCATCCTCTCAGCCTCTCGGTGCTGCACGCGGAAGCAAGGCAGCACATCTTTGGCCAGTTGCCCGGCCGAAGTGGAAGGGACACCGTCTGATGACCGCTCCTACACGCCGCACCGTTGCCGGGGGCCTGGCGGCCCTCAGCCTCGCCCTTTCCAGCCGGAGCCCCGCCATGGCCGCCGATGCCGCCCCCGACATGATTCTGCACAATGGCCGGATCACCACGCTGGACCGCGCCCATCCGGCGCCGGAGGCCGTGGCGGTCACCGCGGGACGCTTCTCTGCCGTGGGCGAGGCTGCGACCCTTCTGCCGACGGCCGGCCCTGGCACGCGCGTGATCGACCTTGGCGGGCGGCGCCTGATCCCTGGCCTGATCGACAACCACCTGCATGTGATCCGTGGCGGTCTGAACTACAACATGGAGCTGCGCTGGGACGGCGTCCGCTCGCTCGCCGATGCCATGGACATGTTGCGCAAGCAGGTCGCCATCACGCCGCCGCCGCAATGGGTGCGCATCATCGGCGGCTTCACCGAGCATCAGTTCGCCGAGAAGCGCCTGCCGACGCTGGACGAGATCAATGCTGCCGCACCGGACACACCGGTATTTATCCTGCATCTCTATGACCGTGCTCTGCTGAATGCCGCGGCCTTGCGCGTCGTCGGCTATGACAAGAACACCCCCAATCCGCCGGGCGGCGAGATTCAACGCGCGCCGGATGGCACGCCCACGGGGCTCCTGCTGGCCAAGCCGAATGCCACCATCCTTTACGCGACGCTCGCCAAGGGGCCGGTGCTGCCTTTGGACTACCAGTTGAATTCCACGCGGCACTTCCTGCGCGACCTGAACCGGCTGGGCGTGACTGGCGCCATCGATGCGGGCGGCGGCTACCAGAACTATCCGGACGATTACGAGGTGATCCAGAAGCTGGCCGCGGATGGCGAGCTGACGGTGCGAATCGCCTACAACCTGTTCACGCAGAAGCCGAAGCAGGAGAAGGACGACTTCCTTCGCTGGACAAGCAACGCGAAGTACCAGCAGGGCGACGACTACTTCCGCCTCAATGGCGCGGGCGAGATGCTGGTTTTCTCCGCCGCCGATTTCGAGGACTTCCGGATGGAGCGGCCCGAGCTGCCGCCTGAGATGGAACTGGAACTGGAAGCGGTGGTGCGCATCCTCGTGCAGAACCGCTGGCCCTGGCGGCTGCACGCGACCTATGACCAGACGATCTCCCGCGCCCTCGATGTCTTCGAGAAGGTGGACCGCGAGATGCCGATCGGCGATCTCCACTGGATCTTCGATCATGCCGAGACGGTCAGCGACCGCAGCCTCGAACGCATCGCGCGCCTGGGCGGCGGCGTCGCCGTGCAGCATCGCATGGCCTATCAGGGCGAGTATTTCGTCGAGCGCTACGGCGCCCGAGCCGCCGAGGCGACGCCGCCGGTCGCCAAGATGCTGGAAATGGGCGTCAAGGTTTCCGCCGGGACGGACGCCACGCGCGTCGCATCCTACAATCCCTGGGTGGCGCTCTCCTGGCTCACCACCGGCAGGACCGTCGGCGGCATGCGCATCACGCCCGAACGCAACAGGCTGGACCGGGAGACGGCGCTGCGGATGCTGACGGAGAAGGTGACCTGGTTCTCCAATGAGGAAGGCAAGAAGGGGCAGATCGCAGTCGGTCAGCTCGCCGACATGGCGGTGCTGGACCGCGACTACTTCGGCGTTCCGGAAGACGAGATCCAGGACATCACCTCTGTCCTGACGATCCTCGGCGGCCGCGTGGTCCATGGCGCGGGCGATTATGCCAGCCTCGCTCCGCCTCTGCCGCCCGCCATGCCGGACTGGTCCCCCGTCCGGCGTTTCGGCGGCTACCAGGATCGCCGCGCCTCCGCCACCGGCACAAGGAATGCCCTGGCCCGCCTCGCCCGCTGCTGCGACAGTGCCTGCGGCGTCCATGGGCACGAGCATGCGCGCGCCTGGGCCGCTTCCACCCCTGCTGGCCAGGACCAGGGCTTCTGGGGAGCCCTCGGCTGCTCCTGCTGGGCCTTCTGAGGATGCGCCCGCCCGCAGGCAGCCTCCCCGTCCCCTTGCGGCAGGCCCTGATCTTCCTCGGCCTGCTCGGCCTCTGCGCCGCCTATTTGCAGGGTGGGTTCAACAAGCTGCTCGATTATCCCGGCGCGGTGGCCGAGGCCGCGCATTTCGGCCTGCCGGTGCCCGGCCTCACGGCGGCCGCCACCATCGCGGTGGAACTGCTCGCGAGCGCTCTCATCCTGTCCGGGCGGCTGCGCTGGCTGGGCGCGCTGGCGCTCTGCGCCTTCACCCTGGCGGCCACCTTCATCGCCAACCGCTATTGGGCGCTGCCACTGGGACAGGAGCGCTTCATGGCGGCTAATGCCTTTTACGAGCATCTTGGCCTCGCCGGCGCCTTCCTGCTCCTGGCCCTGTGGGACCTGCGGCATGACCGCGCCTGACCCAGCAAAGGCGGCCCCCGCCGGCAGCTTCGCGCCCCTCCGCCAGACCACCTTCGCGGTGCTCTGGGCGGCAACCGTCCTCGGCAATACCGGCAGCTTCATGCGGGATGTGGCCAGCTCCTGGCTGGTGACGGACCTTGGTGCCGGGCCGGCCGCCGTGTCGCTCATCCAGGCCGCGGGCACCCTGCCGGTCTTCCTGCTCGCCATCCCCGCCGGCGTCCTGTCCGACATCCTGGACCGCAGGCGCTTCCTGATCGCTGTGCAGCTCCTGCTCGCCTCCGTCAGCATCACGCTGATGGCGCTGTCCTACCTGGGGCTGATGACGGTCAGCTCCCTTGTGGCCCTGACCTTCGTGGGCGGCATCGGCGCTGCCCTCATGGCGCCGACCTGGCAGGCCATCGTGCCGGAGCTGGTGGCGGCACGGGATCTCAAGAGTGCCGTCGCCCTCAACTCCCTTGGCATCAACATCGCCCGCTCCATCGGCCCCGCCATGGGTGGCCTGCTGCTCGCCTCCTTCGGCGCAGCCACGACCTATGGGATGGATGTCGCCAGCTATGTCATCGTCATCGCCGCCCTTCTCTGGTGGCGGCGCCCCGCCGGGGCCGGTGATGTCCTGTCCGAGCAGTTCCTCGGCGCCTTCCGCGCCGGGCTACGCTATGCCCGCGCCAGCCGGGATCTGCACATCGTCCTGCTGCGCGCCGCCGTCTTCTTCGTCTGCTCCAGTGCCGTCTGGGCCCTGCTGCCGCTGGTCGCCCGCAACCTGCTGGGCGGCGATGCCGGCTTCTACGGCATTCTGCTGGGTGCGGTCGGGGCCGGCGCCATCCTTGGCGCGCTGGCTTTGCCAAGGCTCCGCGCTAGGCTGGATGCCGATGGGCTGATGCTGGGCGCCGCCATGGTGACGGCCCTGGCGACGGCCTCCCTGGCCTTCGCCCCGCCGCAGTGGGCCGCGCCTGTCATCCTGCTGCTGCTCGGCGCCGCCTGGATCACCGCCCTGACCACGCTGAACGGCACGGCGCAGGCCATTCTGCCCAATTGGGTGCGCGGGCGTGCACTGGCCGTGTATCTCACGGTCTTCAACGGCGCCATGGCGCTCGGCAGCCTCGGCTGGGGCACGGTGGCCGAGGCCATCGGAGTGCCCGCAACGCTGCTGGCCGGCGCCGCCAGCCTGATCCTCGCTGCCCTGCTGCTGCACCGCGTCAAGCTGCCGGTGGGCGAGGCGGATCTCGTCCCGTCCAACCACTGGCCGGAGCCTCTCACGGCAGGCCCTGTCGAGCACGACCGCGGCCCTGTGCTGATCCTGATCGAGTACCGCGTCGCGCAGGAGAACCGCGCGCCCTTCCTGCACATGCTCACCCGCCTCTCGCAGGAACGCAGGCGGGATGGCGCCTATGCCTGGGGCGTCACGGAAGACGCCGCAGACCCCGAATGCGTGATGGAGTGGTTCATGGTCGAGTCATGGGCCGAGCATCTGCGCCAGCACCGGCGCGTGTCGCATGCCGATGCCGACCTGCAAGGCGGGGTGCTGCGCTTTCACATGGGACCCGGCACACCGGCGGTGCGGCATTTCCTGGGCCTCGGGGCGGGGCAGGCCTGAGCGGCGCAGGCTGTCCTGCGCCATTGCGCCGCCGCGGCACCAGGGCAGTCACCGGCGCTCCCGAATGCTTTCCCCTTCTTTCGGGAAAGGTCATCCTCAGAAACGATGACGATGGCCCAGTGCCGTCGAGAGATGCCGCACAGCCTTGCCCAGTGCCGCCGCAACAACAGTTTGGCGTGCTTCGTCCATGCGGCTGGCTGGCGCGGCAACGGCAACCGAGGCGGCGATCATTCCCGTCTGGTCGAAGACGGGCGCGGCGATCGAGATCGACTCCCTTGTTCCGTCGAATTCGCTTCGGGTGACGTTGAAGCCCTGCTCGCGGATCCGGTCCAATGTCTGTGCCAGGTCGCGCGCGGCGGCGGGCGGCAGGCTGCCGAGAACCTGGCGCTGGATATCGGCTTCGGCATGGGCCAGCAGCACGAGGCCCGGCTGCTCCTGCAAGGCGTGGCGGCGGCCAACCAGGCTGTGGCACCGCAATTCCCGGTCCGGTTCCCATTTCGCGACGGTCAGGCAATCCAGCCCATCGCGGATGCGCAGCTTCGTGGTCTCGCCGGTCTCTTCGCCCAGGGCTTTCAGCAGCGGTTGCGCCACCCGCACCAGGTCGTGCTGCGTCGCCGCCGCTGCGCCCCAGATCAAGGCGGCATGCCCAAGCCGGTAGGTGGCGTCCTGCCCTGCCCGGCTGATCACGCCGCGCTGCTCCAGCGTCCAGAGCAGCCGGAAGGTGCGCGCCTTGGTCTGGCCGCAGCGCCGCGCCAGTTCGGTGACGCCATGCCCCGGCGCCTCCGCGATGATGTTGACCAGCTCGAGGGCCGTATCGAGGGCATCGACGGTGTAGTTCGCCGGGTCTTTCGGGGGCGTGCTCATGGGTTCGGCCGAATGTTCATGGCGAAGGTCGCGCCATCCGAGCGCGGACGCAGATGCAGCCGGTCGCGGTATGCCCATTGGGCACGGATGAAGTGGATAGGGATAATGCCGACATCCTCCATGGCCAGCCTGGTCGCTGCTTCGGCCTGGCGCTGCCGCGCGGCAGGGTCGGCGAGGTGCAGCGCGGCCTCGATGATGCTGTCGAGATCCGGCCGGCCGTAGCGTCCGCCGTTGGCGCTGCCAAGGCCGCGCGCCCGGTCGTGGCTGTGCAGCAGGCCCGCCAGCGAGGCCGCCGCATCGCCATTGGCCGGGCCGAAGCCGGCCATGGCGAGGCCCAGCCCGGCATCGCCGGCCGTGCCCGCTGGGTCGAAGCGCGGGAAGAACACGGCAGCCGGCAGCACCTCCAGCGTGGTGCGGATGCCGATGCGGCTGAACATCTGCGCCAGGGCTTCACAGACCTTCGCGTCATTGGGGTAACGGTCGCCCGTGCAGCGCAACGTGACACGGAAGCCCTGGGGATAGCCAGCCGCGGCCAGCAGGGCGCGGGCGCGCGCGGGGTCGGGGGTGGCTGGCGGCAGGCCCTCGACATGGCCGCTCAGCCCGGGCGGAACGAGTTGGCCGCTGGGTTCCGCCTGCCCCTGCATGACCCGGCCGGCAATGGCGTCCCGGTCGACCGCCAGTGTCATCGCCTGCCGGACCCGCAGGTCGCGGAAGGGGTTGCCCGGCAGGGCGCCCCCGTCGAAGGCCGAAACACCGGCCGGGACCGGCAGGCGCTGGTCAAGCTGGAGATAGTTCAGCATGCCGGTGGTGGTGGCGGTGAGCGAAAGCCCCTGGCGGCCGAGGATTGTCTGGTTGAGGCTGGCCGGCACGGCGTCGATCAGGTCGAGGTCGCCGGCGAGCAGCGCGGCGACCCGGGCGGTGTCATTCGGGATGAAGCGGAAGGTCACCTTGTCCCAGGCGGGCCATTCGCCCCAATGGCGCTCATTCCGCGCCAGCGTCACGGCGGCACCGCGCGACCAGCCCAGCAGGCGGAAGGGGCCGGTGCCGATCGCGGCGCGGCCGCCGTCGAAATCCGCTTCCGCCGCATCGGCCGCAGCACGGGCGGAGACCATGCCGAAGGTGCTGAGGTTCCGCGGCAGCAGCGGCGCGGCCTGCCCTGTGACGACGACCAGCGTCAGCGGGTCCTTCACTTCGAGCCCGACAATGCCGCGCGTATAGGAGCGGTAGCTGCGCGGCCCCTCCCCCGAGGCAGCGCGGCGGAGGGAGAAGGCGGCATCCTCCGCGGTGAAGGGGGTGCCGTCCTGGAAGGTGACCCCCGGCCGCAGGCGGAACTCCCACTGCATGGCGTCGGCCGTTGTCCAGGACAGGGCGAGCCCCGGCTCCGGCTCCTGCCGGTCGCCGCTCCGCACCAGCGGCTCATAGACATGCATGGCGAGGGCGCGGTTCGGCCCGAAGGCGACATGCGGGTCGACCGAGGTGATGGCGGCCCCCAGGCCGATGGTGAGTTCGGCCGCCGTGGCCAGCCCGGGCAGGCCGGGAAGAAGCAGTGCGGGCAGGAGAGAGCGGTACATCGGCGGGCTCGGCGGTCAGTGTCCCGCCGTTGTTAACCCCGGGCTAGGGCGCGCGGTAGGGGAACCGCGCCCGCCAGTGCCGCGCCACCTGGTCCCGCCGCGCCAGCCAGACCTGGGGGTGTTTCGCCACGTGGTCAAGGAAGCGCGCCAGCCCGGCCAGCCGGCCGGGGCGGCCGGTGATGCGTGGATGCAGGCCGATGCTCATCAGGCCCGGCGAGCCGCGCAGCCCTTCCGCCAGCAGCACGTCGAAGCTGTCGATGAGGTAGCGGGCGAAATCCTCGCCATTGCCGAAGCCCGGTGCCGTCAGGAAGCGCATGTCGTTGGCATCGAGCGTATAGGGCAGCACGAGCTGCGGTGCCTCGCCGATGACGCGCCAGTAGGGCAGCTCATCGTTGTAGAAGTCGGAGAGGTAGAGCGGCTGGGTCAGCTCGGTCAGCAGCCGCAGGCTGTTGGGTGAGGCGCGGCCGAGATACCAGCCCTCTGGCCCGGCGCCGCAGACCGTCCGGTGCAGGGCCATGGTATCGGTGAGGTAGCGCCGCTCATCGGCTTCGGCGAGGGTGGAATGGTCGATCCAGCGCAGGCCATGGCTGGCGATCTCCCAATCCGCCTCCCGCATCGCGGCCACGGCTTCCGGGTGCCGCGCCAGTGCCATGGTGACGCCGAAGACGGTCACCGGCACGGCGCGAGCGGTGAAGAGGTCCCACAAGCGCCAGAAGCCCACGCGCGAGCCGTATTCGAAGATGCCCTCGATGCTGGCATGGCGTCCTGCTCGCGGCGGGCCGGTGAAATGCTCCGCGAGGAAGCTCTCGGCGTGGGCATCGCCATGCAGCACGCTGTGCTCGCCGCCTTCCTCGTAGTTCAGCACGAACTGCACCGCCAGGGCGGCGCCGCCCGGCCATGCCGGATCAGGCCTGTCGCGGCCATAGCCGCGCAGGTCACGCGGGTAGCCGGATGTCGCGGGATGGAAGGGATTGCCGTTCATCGCGGCATCTTGCGCAGGCGCCGGCAGGCTGACAAGATAATGAAACATCGTTTTGTTGAATGAAACAGTGGCCAGAGGCGTCATGACAGCGCGACCCATCCTGTTGGCCGGCGTGGCCGCTTGCCTGATCGCCGGCCTCCATGCCGGGGCCGCCTGCGCAGAGGGCAACTATCTGATCGTCGGCAATGACGAGAAAACCCAGAACGCGCCGGCCGGCACCAGCGTCCGTGCGCCCGGCAACGACAGTGTCTCGATCATCGACATCACCGATCCGGCGCAGCCGCGCGTCGCCGCCAGCCTGCCGCTGATGAACGGCGTGCAGGGGCCGCCGACGAACCTGCAGATCACGCCAGATGGCACGCTCGGCCTGGTGGCGAACCCGGTGGTGATGCAGCAGGACGGCGCCACCTGGCGCCCCGCACCCGACAACAGCCTGCATGTCATCGACCTCACCGCGCAGCCGCCACGGCTGATCGAGACCATCACTGTGGGCCGGCAGCCCTCCGGCCTCGCCATTGCCCGCGACGGCCGCTTCGCCCTGGTGGCCAACCGGGCGAGCCGCAGCATCTCCGTGCTGTCGATCGACGGCCGCAGCGTACGCCAGATCGCCGAGGTGTCGGTGGAGGACGAGGCCGGCTCCGTGGCCATCACGCCGGATGGAAGGCGCGCCTTCATCACCAAGCACACGGTGCACCGCGTCGGCGTGCTGGAGATCGACGGCACGGCCGTCACCTACGACCGCTCCAGGGACATCGCGACCGGCATCGGCGTCTACACGGTGGAGGTGACGCCCGATGGCCGCTACGCGCTGGCCGCCAATACCGGCGTGCAGGGCGATGGTCATGTGGACACCGTCAGCGTGATCGATGCCAGGGCGAACCCGCCGCGCGTCGTCGACCATGTCACCGTTGGCGACGGGCCGGAGGGACTGGTGATCTCCCCCGACGGGCGCTTCGCCGTTGCGGTGCTGCTGCGTGGCTCGGTCGCACCGCATGCGGCGTGGTCCTATACGCGCAACGGCAGCGTGCGGCTGCTGCGCATCGGGCCGGACGGCGTGCTCAAGGCGCTCAACGAGTTGCCGGCCGGCGGCCTGCCGGAAGGCGGCGCCTTCAGCCCCGACAGCCGCTTCTTCTACGTGGCCAATTTTCTCGACCGCAACCTGCAGGTCTACCGCATCGACGGCGATACACTGGTCGATACCGGCGTGCTGCTGCCCCTGCCCGGCCAGCCCGCGGCCATCCGCGGCCGCCCCTGATTCAAGCTTCGGAGACGACCATGATCAATCGCCGCCAAATCCTGGCGCTGGGGGGCGCCGCGCTGGCCGCGCCGCGCCTGGCGCGCGCCGCCGGTGGCAGCGTGCTGCGCTTCGTGCCGCATGCCTCGCCCGCGGTGCTCGACCCCACCTGGAACACCGCCTATGTCACGCGGAACCACGCCTATCTGGTCTTCGACACGCTGTTCGGCCAGGACGCCGCCTTCCGCTACCAGCCGCAGATGCTGGATGGGTTCGAGACCACGGATGGCGGCCTCCGCTGGACGCTGAGGCTGCGGGAAGGCCAGAAGTTCCACGATGGCACGCCGGTGCTGGCGCGGGACTGCGTGGCCAGCATCCGCCGCTGGGCCCGCCGCGACGACATCGGGCGTGCCCTGATGGCGGCGACGGATGAACTGCTGGCGGCCAGTGACCGCGACATCGTGTTCCGCCTGAAGCGGCCCTATCCCTTGCTGCCCATGGCGCTGGGCAAAACCTGCCTGATGACGGCGGCGATGATGCCCGAGCGGTTGGCGGCGGGCGATCCGGACCGGCCCATCGCGGAGATGGTCGGCAGCGGGCCCTTCCGCTTCAAGCCCGACGAATATGTCGCCAACAGCCGCCTGGTCTACGAGAAGTTCGCGGATTATCGGCCGCGCGAGACCGGAAGCGCCGAGGGCACGGCCGGCCCGAAGCACGTGGCCCTCGACCGTGTCGAGTGGGTGGTCATGCCCGATCCCTCCACCGCCAGTGCCGCGCTCCAATCCGGCGAGGTGGATTGGTGGGAACAACCGCATAGCGACATGCTGCCGCTGCTGCGCCGGAGCCGCCGCCTGCGGATCGGGACGCTCGACCCCACGGGCTATATTGCCTCGCTCCGCGTCAATCACCTCCAGGGCCCGACCGCGAATCCCGCCATCCGCCGGCTGATGCTCGCCGCGATCAGCCAGCGCGATGTCGTCATGGCGATGGCTGGCACCGAGCCGACCCTGTGGCGCGAGCGCGTCGGCTTCTTCTGCCCCGGCACGGAACTGGCGAGCGAGGCCGGCATGTCGGCGCTGGAGGCACCGCATGACGCGGCGGCGCTGGCGGCCGCCGGCTATCGCGGCGAGACGCTGCGGCTGCTGGTGCCGGGCGACCTGCCGCTGAACCAGCTCGCCTCCACCGTGGTTGCCGATGCGCTCGACCGCGCCGGCTTCAAGGTGGATGTCGCGACGATGGATTTCGGCTCGGTGCTGCAGCGGCGCATGAAGCAGGAGCCGATCGACCAGGGTGGGTGGAGCGCCTGGCTCGTACTGAATGCCGGGACGGACCAGCTGAACCCGGGTGTCCATGCGACGCTGCGGGGCGATGGCAGCCTGGGCAATGGCTGGTGCCGCAGTCCGGAGATCGAGGCCGCGCGTGATGCGTGGTTCGCCGCTCCCGATGCCACGGCGCAACTTGATGCGGCGCGCCGGTTGCAGGAGATCGCCTACACGGATGTACCCTATATTCCGCTGGGGCAGACCGCCATGCTGACGGCGATGCGCAGCAACTTCACCGGGATGATCCCTGGGTTGCCGGTCTTCTGGGGACTGCGTCCCGCCTGAGGAGAGCAGGCTTCAGACATCGTTGATTCACGAGAGGACGGCAGCGGCAAGGCTGGTGGCGCAGAGAGCGTGGCGATGCTGCACCGGTCCTTGAGCCTGCTGAACATGTTCCCGGTGCCGTGCCGCTGGCGGAGCGCGCTGGGATATGGACCGCACTGCTTGCGGCCGCGACGTGGCGGGGTTCATGGCACTGCCGGGAGCGGGCTCGATGCCACGAACGGCCAGGGCTTGGCGGAGGCTGTCTCTGTCACAGCCCTCGTCGCCGATCAGGGCGCGGACGGACGGCGGGCCATTCAGCATCAACGCTGCGCCTTGAGGTGAGTGGTGTCGATCGATCAGGCTGGCCTTTGCATCCGCAGAAGGCCATTGCGGGTTACGTGGATGATGCCGTGGAAAACCCGCTGATCATCGGCCTGCGGGCCTCCGTGCGGGAGCGGGAACTGGCCCCGGTCCGCTGGATCTGCGCCTTTATCAGCCAGAAGAGCTCAGCCATGGCAGCATTCTGGCCGCCATGGAATCACAGCAGGATCAAAGCACAAGAGGATCGTGAATAGGTCCCGAGCCCAGATAAATACCAGTCGTTGCCAAAGCTGGACATTAATAGTGCTTGTAAATCGAGTGGCCGGATTCTATATAGGTTTTGTCAGTTTCGTTGTTCCGGTTTGCTTCTCCTGCCCATTCATTTGGGTTCTGAGCTTGTTTCCGTTTCAAATTGAAGATGATACGCCGCGCAATACTGCACGGCGGTTTTCCGTTTTGATCGGAATAATCTCATGGCTATCGGCACCGTTAAGTGGTTCAACACGACCAAGGGCTTCGGCTTCATTCAGCCCGAGGACGGCTCCAAGGACGTCTTCCTGCACATCTCCGACGTTCAGCGCGCCGGCATGGACGTTCGTGAGGGCGACAAGCTCTCCTACGACGTCCAGAGCGGCCAGCAGGGCAAGGTCTCGGCCTGCAATCTGCGCCAGGCCTAACCAAGGGTTGAGCGGCCATATGGCCGCTCCCCAATGCCACCGCAGCGCTCGCGCTGCGATGGGTTTGAGCCTCGGCTGGAGATCCAGCCGAGGCTTTTTCTGTGCCTTCAGATCCGATCCGGCCGCGCCTCGCGCGTGAGCCCCGCCTTGCGCCTTCTGCCAATGGGCACGACCCACCGCTACTCCCTGCGCCTGGCCCGCCATCTTCAAGCACTTGGTGCAATGGCCATCGTGGGCACAACGCGCCATGGCTCGCGCAGTGGTGGATTGCTGGCTCCAAGACTGGCCCGGTAGGCTGGTTCTCTACCCAGGCGATGCCGCAGCGCCCATCCCATGTGAGAGTGCTCCATTTGATTGAACAGTATGGCTGGTCTGACACCCTGCGGCTGGCCTTTGAGCCGCATGCGCGCGCCGGCCATGTCCCAGGACGTATCGTCGTCCAGCAACGTGAAGCGCATCTGGTGGCCACGGCTGGCGGCAACTTGAGCGCCAGACTTTCCGGCCGCCTGCGCCACGAGGCTCGGGAGGCGGGCCATCCGGCTGCCGGCGATTGGGTGGCCCTGTCGGTGAAAGCCGGCGAAGATAAAGCCACCATTCATGCCGTCCTGCCTCGCCGTACAGCCTTCGTACGCCGCGCAGCCGACAGCGTGCAGACGCTGCAGGTCATCGCCGCCAATATCGACGTTGTTTTCGTCGTCACCTCCATGAATGCCGACCTCAATCCACGCCGGCTTGAGCGCTTTCTCGCGGCTGCCTGGCAGAGCGGGGCACGGCCGGTGGTGGTGCTGACCAAATCCGACCTGTGCGAGCAACCCGAGAGCCTGGCCGCCGAGATCGCCACCCTGGCGGCGGGCTGCCCGGTGCTTGTTGTTTCGGCGCGCCAGGATCATGGCCTGGGCGGCCTGCGGGATCACATTGCGCCGGGCGAGACCTGTGTGCTGATCGGCTCATCGGGCGTCGGCAAATCCACCCTGGTGAATGCCTTGCTGGGCGAAGAGCGGATGGCGACCCAGGACATCCGCGCGGCGGATGCCAAGGGGCGTCACACCACCAGCCATCGCCAGCTCGTCCTTCTTCCTGGCGGCGGGATGATCCTCGATACGCCCGGCATACGCGAAGTGGGCCTGGTCGAGGCGGATGAGGGTCTCAGCACGGTCTTCGACGACATAGAAAACCTGGCGCTGAATTGCCGCTTTCGCAACTGCGGACACAGCAGCGAGCCGGGCTGCGCGGTACACGCCGCACTGGACGAGGGCACCCTCGACGCCGGCCGCTGGGCGCATTTCCAGAAGCTGAGCCAGGAACTGGCATCTTCAGCACTGATGAAATCCCAGGTGGTGCATGAGGTCGAGCGCCGGCGCCTGGCTCTGCTGCAAAAGACCTATCGTACGAGCAAGAGAGATCTGCGAAGCCTGTGATTCCAGGCCGGCGCCCGGCCACGAATGCCCTCACCGGCCGCAGATGCTGAACAGAACGATGCACACCACCAAAGACCGTGCTCGGCCTGGCATCCCTTGCCTTGCCAAGCCGTTTGCAAATCCGCCAGGACAAGGGATCTCAGGCCGAGCTTGGTGAGCGGGTGTCCTAATCTGCTCCGGAGATGCGCCGCTGGGTGCCCTGCTTCTGCCGGATTGCCGCCAGCCGGTCGCTGAGGTTGGTTGGAGCCGGCAGGCGGCCCGCCGCCGCGTCCATGGCGGCGGCGATATTCGGGTCGTCCTTCTCTGGCTGCGTGGGAGTCAGAAGTTTGGCCTTGGCGTTGGCGGCCTCCGCCTGTGCCAGGTCCCGGGCGGCAGCGTCCCGCATCGACTTCAGCGCCACGCTCAGGCCACTGGTGGCGCCGCTCAACCCCGCAGCCTGGCGCGCGGCCTCGGCACGGCGTTCCGCAGCCTGCCGCTGCGCATCCGCGCGCGTCATGTCCCGCTGTGCGCGCACCAGCTCTGAGCGCGCGGCTTTCAACTTGCTGCCGGCCTGCTCGTAGGTTTGCTGCAGCATGTTCAGGAAGTCCTGCGCATCGGCCGCATCCTGCTTCTCCCGCTCCACCTCGGGAGCCATCTCTTCCAGCATTATCAGAAGCGTGCTGAGCGAGCGTTCCAGCTCACCCTTCTGGGTCGGATCCGTCGCCGCCTCCGCGCGGCTCTGGAGCTGCTCGGCGGCGGCAAGGCGCTGCTGCGACAATGCCTGGATGGTGTCGGCCTCGCGCTTCTCCCGCTCGTAAGCCTGGCGTGCCTCGGCAACCTGCAGGCCCAGTTGGTCGAGGTGCTGCTCCATGGTCCGCAGCTCCGCCTCCGTGGCGGATTTCGGGTCCCAGCGGACGATGGCTTCCACGGCATTGTTGACGGCCTGGTCGGTCTTCACGCCGACGAGGTTCCGGATAAAGGCAAGCATGGCGATCTCCCTTCTGATTGTTCCGACTAGCCAGCCATGGCGCCGGCGTTGAGCAGCGCCACCGCGAGCTGCACGCCCACCAGCAACCAGGCGGCGGCGATATTGCCGGCCTCGATCATGCCGCGCAGGCCACGGATCAGCAGCGTGGCGGCGACAAAGGTCAGCAGCTGCAGAACCAGCGCCACCAGACCCCAAATGAGGATGTCGAGCGAGAAGCGGCTTGTCGCCAGCGTGGCCGCCAGGGGAATGGCGAGGGCCACCACGCTGCCCGCCAGCACGATGCCGCCGGCGGCATTGCCCGCGCGAACCAGCCGCATCTCATGAAACGGGGTGATGGCCATGTACACCGCCACACCCACGATCAGCAGCGCCAGGGTCAGTGCGAACTGCACCACGAGAACGGGCAGGCCTTCTTGCAGGGTGACGAGGATCACGTCCATGTTGTCGCTTCATCCTTCGCTGCGGTGGTTCAGGCCAGTGACAGGGAGGCTGGATTGATGTCCAGCCCGGCACGGATCTCAACCCAGGCCTGCCCGCTATCTTCGACAGCGGAGACCAGGATGTATTCCGTCTGGGGGGCAGGCATGGCGAGGCCCGTGGGTGCGGCATAAAGCATGCTCTGGCTGGCGATGGTCCGATGGCCAGAGGCTGAATCGACCTCTTCGACCAGTTGCCGCGGCTGCACGCGTGACTGGCCGGGCGACCAGGCCCGGGCATAAATCTTGCCATCCTTGGTCTGGAACTCGGGCCAGCCGATCATGCCTTCCCGCGGGTCCAGCCAGGCGCCCCACTCGGCTTCATCGGCCGGCGTGACCTCATCGAGCAACGCGAAGTAGCGGCATTCGTCCGGCTCGTTGTTCTCGCCGAGATGCAGTTGCAGCATGGCCCTGTCGCCCGGCAGGTACAGGCGCACCAGCCCGCCTGGTACGTCGCCGCCGATGCGGCCGACCTCCTCCACACTGATCATCTCGCCTGCACCGGGAGGGCTGGACAGATGCGTGGCCCCCGCTGCCAGCAGGAACGGCGTCGGGTCTATCGCCAGTGTCATCCCCACCCGGAAGCGGGATGGCACATAGCCTCCGCCGGACGTCTTGTGGCGCAGCATGTTGGCCCCGCTGGCCAGAGTTCCGCCCTGCCCCATTCCACCTGCTCCGCTTGGCTGGCTTCCGGCGGAACGCGGGCCGCTGCGGCGGCGCCAGGCCAGGACCGCCAGCAGGCCGCCCCCCAACACCACCACGCCGACCACCGAGGCGGGAAGGCCCTGACCGCCCTGCTCAACCGGCACCAAGCTGGGCGTGCGCCGGTCAGGTAGCTCGGCACCCTCGGCACCGGTGGCGACCTCCGCCGGCACATCGGGCGGCAGGTAGCTGGGGTCGCGCGGCTGGTCGCTTTTCTCAGCGATCCGCCGGTCGAGGTCCTCCAGCTGGGCACGCACCTCGGGGTCGCTCTGGGCGCGGCGCTCGGCTTCCTGCCGCCACTCCCGGTAGCCTGGGTCGTCCTGATGGTTCCGAAAGAAGTCGGAGTGGCCCGGGCGATTCAGCGTGCTGAACAGAAACCAGAGAAAGGCCGCGTCCCAGATGCCGAAGGAGCGCGGGCCACTGAGCACGGTGCCCGGGATGCGCCAGCCGCGGTCACGGTACCAGCCGCCGTAATTGGTGCCGGGCGCCGTGCGATACCCTCCGGCATAGCCGCCGCCCGGGAAGCCGGAACCACCACCCCGGGGATCTCTCGAGGGCGCCGGGGATGGGATGGGTGCCGGGCGTGCCGCGCGCTCGGCGGCGGCCTGGTTCTCCCGCATCCTGCGCAGGGCATCGGCCGCCTGGGCACGGTTGTAGCTGCGGTCGCCGGCCGAGGCCCCGCCGCCGTAGGGTGTGCTCGTGCCGCCGGAACGTGGCAGCGCATAGCCCCCGGAAGAGGGGGTACGCGGCCGGGCATAACTGCCGGAGCCACCCACGGACGGCGTGCGGAAGGAACCGCCGGGGCGGGAATAGCCGCCGCTGGAGCGGGGCCGCGCCTCCGCGGGCGCGCTGAAGCCCGCCACGCCGGCAGATAAAGCCCCAGCCGACAGGGCCAGTGTCACCGGCAGCGACGAGGTGCTCCCCGGCCCTTGCAGCAGCAGCAGGCTTAGCAGGCCTACCGGCAGACGTGCGCTCATCCCGACAGGGCTCCTAGCCATTCATGGGCTGCTGTTGGCCGCGCCACCGGTCTTGCCGGCCGTGCACGGTCAATCTTCCGGCGGAATGGCCTTCTTCACATCCTCATTTATTCCGGAAATGGCGTGACGCATGGCCGCCATCAGGCGGGCCGCTTCCAGCGCACTCAGGACCAGGAAAGGTGCGTCTCTTTCTTCCTTCATCTCAATAACAACAAAGCCGTCACGGTTGGCGAAAGCTCTGAGTTCCCCGTGAAAAGGATCGTCATGCGGGTGTACAATCTCAGCCATGGCTGCCTCCTTGCAGCCAAACGCCCACAGTCCCTCACAGTTTTCCAGCCTAACAATGCTTACATGCCTCTTTGCAAGCCCGATCGGCACGATGATCTTCACATCGCGTGCCAGATGAGCGGCAGGGTGGCAACGGATACTCACTGCGGTCGCCGCGATCTGGCCGGCCGTTTCTTTTCTGACCCAGAGATGGCCCGCGGATGGAAGCCTGTCGTTGGGTACTTCCCCTGCCCTGGCGCTCCCGCCGCCGGAACAGCAAGATGGCCGACATCTGACGGTGCGCGGGAGAAAGCTATGGTCATCGAGACACGCAGGTTCGGTCCGAATGGGATGTCCACATCGCTGCTCGGCTTTGGCTGCGGCGGGGTCGGGGGCCTGATGGTTCGCGGTGCGGTCGCGGACCAGGAGCGTGCCATCGCCCGTGCGCTCGAAGCCGGCATCAACTACTTCGACACTGCCGTGCAGTACGGCAACGGCGCCTCGGAACAGAACCTGGGTAACGCCCTGCGGCGGCTCAAGGCCAAGGATGTCCTGGTCGGTACCAAGGTCCGGCTGCGGTCGGACGAGTTCGGCAACATCGCCGCCGCTGTGACGGCATCCCTGGAGGGCAGCCTGCGGCGCTTGCAGCGGGATCAGGCGGACATCTTCTACCTCCACAACGAAGTCACCCTGCACGGCGGCGGCGAGAACCTGAGCGTGAGCCAGGTGCTGGAGGAGGTAGTGCCCGCCTTCCAGGCGCTTCAGGCCGCCGGCAAGCTGCGGCTGCCCGGCTGGACGGCAGTCGGGGAAACCGAGGCCTTGCACCGGATCGTCGACGCCGGGTTCTTCGGCGCGGCGCAGGTCATCTATAATATGCTGAACCCCTCGGCTGGCGCCGCCTTGCCCGCGGGCTACCCGGCGCAGGATTACGGGCGGTTGCTTGACCGCATGCGGGAGGCAGGCATGGGCGCGGTCGGCATCCGTGTCCTGGCCGGAGGGGCCCTGAGCGGCTCCACCCAGCGCCATCCCGTCGCCAGCCCGCCACCGGAGCCGATGGGTTCGGGACGTTCCTATGAGGACGATCTGAGCCGTGCTGCCCGGCTGATGCCGCTGGTGGAGGAAGGCTTCGCCGCCTCTCTGCCGGAAGCCGCCATTCGCTTCGTGATCAGCCACCCCGCGATGGGGACGGTCCTGGTCGGCATGGCCAGCGTGGAGGAATTCGAGACAGCGCTGGAGGCCGTGCTGAAGGGCCCCTTGCCGCGGGAGGCACTCCAGCGCGTGGCCGAACTCACCGCTGGCTTTCCTGGCGAAGGCCACTAAGCCAGGGAAGCAGGCTTCAGGCGGCCTGCCAGGCGGGTGGAAACGCCGCCACACCCAACGCGGCGGCATAGGTGCCCGGCACCCAGCGGTTGGCGACGTAGTTTCCCGGCGGCCCGCCCTTCGGTAGAAGGCGGCCATGGACAACAGCATGGCGGCCCAGCCCTACAGCAAGCTCAAGGGCGACCCCTATCGGGCCTATGAGGAACTGCCGGGAGAGGTGCGCCGTGCCTTGCAGGAAGCCCTGGTGGACTGGTGTCCCCTGCGCATCCGCGAATGGCATCAGCACCTGCTGCAGCGGCAGCGTCTGCGGCCGGCTCAGGCGGCCTCCTATCTGGTCCAGACCATCCGCAGCCAGGATCACGCCGAGGTCGCCGCCTTCGCGAAGACATGGTCGAGCGGCGCCCAGGCCTATCCTCACCTTGCCGCTGGCGCGACGCTGCAGCGTTACGTGGGGGCAGACGGCATTCCCGCCGCTGAGCCCCTTCGCCTCCCTCCGGCGAAGGCGCAGCCCAAAGCGCGGGTGAAGCGCCCGAAAGGCAGCCGCCGCCGTCGGCGTTGAGGGCGGGGCCACAGCCATCCGGTCGTCCCGCGGGCGCCGCGGCCTGGGTCGTCGATCTCTTCGTGACGGGTGGCTTTAGTCCAAGGACATACAGGCTGGGACGCGGATCGCCACAGGAACCGCAGCGTAACATGTGGGAAGAGGCGCGCTGCGCTGACTGAGCCGCTCACTAAGGCTGCAATGCCTCAGAGGAGCCATGGGTGCCGGCCACGGACAGAAGACCGGATCTGGTGACGCGGCACCACAACGGGACTGCTGCCAAGGAACCATTACGGGCTGGCCCCAAGGCTGCCTGCTCACCTCCCCGCACCAGCGCCGTCTGGAGGCTGCGCGCCGCTCATTCCAGCCTGACGCCGGTGGTCTCCACCACCTTCTTCCAGCGTTCCACATCTGCGGCGATCTGGCGGGCGAAGACTTCCGGCCGGTCGGCTACCGGCTTGGCGCCGGCCGCCGCGAACTGCTCCTGCACGCCGGGCTTGCGCACGGCTTGCACGACGGCGGCCTGGATACGCTCCACGATGGCGGCGGGCGTGCCAGCCGGTGCCAGCAGGCCGAACCAGCCGGAGACCTCGTATTCCGGCACCCCGCTCTCAGCCACGGTCGGCAGGTCCGGCGTGCCGGGCCAGCGCTCCGGCGTGGTGACAGCCAGCGCGCGTACGTCGCCCGACTGGATCATGCCCATGGAAGACGGCAGGTTGTCGAAGCCGACCTGGATGGTGCCCGCGACCAGGTCGGTCAGCATGGGCGCGGCGCCCTTGTAGGGCACATGGGTCATCCGGGTGCCGGTCATCGCCTGCAACAGCTCGGCGCTCATGTGGGGCGAGCCGCCGGGGCTCGTGGAACCATAGTTCAGCTTGCCCGGATCGGCCTTGGCCAGAGCCAGCAGCTCGGCCAGGCTGCGGACCGGCAGCTTCGCGTTGACGATGACGACGTTGGGCGTGCTGGCTACCACGGTGATCGGCGCGAAATCCTTCACCGCGTCATAGGGAAGGTTGGCCTGCAGGGCCGAGTTGATGCCATGCGAATTGGCGGTGCCCATCAGCAGCGTGTAGCCATCGGGCGCCGATTTCGCCACGGCGGATGCCCCGATGGCACCGCTGGCACCGGCACGGTTATCCACCACGAAGGGCCGGCCAAGCTGCTCGCTCAACTGCTGCGCGATGATGCGCGCGACGATGTCCGTGGTGCCGCCCGGCGGATAGGGCACGATGATGCGCACCGGCCGGGAGGGATAGGGCTCCGTGGCGTGGCCCTGCCCCACCCCCACCGGCAGGAGGAGGCCCATGGCCCCGAGCGCCCGGCCGAGGAAGCGGCGCCTGTTCAATGGCATGCTTGGCATGAGGACGTTTCCGTTCTTGTTCTTTAAACGCATCCGCCTGCGCCACCGCGGGGTGCGGCGGCGCAGGTCTCCGGGCGTGGCGGCGGGCATGTTCCTGCCCTTCCGCCCATGCTGTCGCGGTTCAGGCGGCTTCGTATTGCCGCAGGCGCGGCACCAGCTCCTCCGGCACCTCGATGAGGAAGCCCAGGACGGCGGCGGAAAGTGCCTTGCCGTAGTTGTCCAGGGCCAGGCTGCGGGACACGCCGCCGCCAAGCGCCCCATGCGCCACGAAGTTCAGCGCCTCGATATTGTCGACCTCGTAGCGCAGCACGGGGCCTGTCACGGCGGCGCCGTAGAAGGCCTTGAAGCGATCCGCGGTCAGTTGCTGCTTCAGCAGCGGGTAGAATTCCGGCTCATAGGCGAAGACGGAGATGTTGGAGGTATTGCCCTTGTCGCCTGAACGGGCATGGGCCAGGTGCTGGAGCTTCACGCTCGGCATGGTCGTGCTCCTCAGCTCTGGAAATAGGTGATGGCGGGATGCACCGCCTCGCGCGGCACCAGGCTGGACCAGACACCGATCACCTCGCGCACCCGGTCCTGGTGCGGCACGCGCTTGCCGGTATGGGCAATGCCGGACACGGCCATGCCGTCCACCTCCCGCCCCACCTTGGCCGCCTCCGCCCGTGTGCTGGTCCGGGCGGCGACGCGAACCGCGATCTCGTAGGGCTCGGGCGCGTCGGCCGGCGTGGCGGCGCCATGCACCGCGTTCAGCCCGAGGAAGTCGATGCGGATCTCCTCCGCCTTCAGCCCCACGATCTTGAAGCGCTCCTGCAGGATGGTCTTCGCCAGTTGCGCGCGCCGCAGCGCGCCCGGACCTGCGTAGAAGAACATGTCCTCGCCGATGAAGCCTTCCGTGCAGCCCATGGAAACCTTCAGCGTCGGCGTGCGCGGCTTGCCCGTCAGGCCGGTGACGCGCACCCGGTCCTTCCCCGCCTGCTCCAGCCGCGCCTGCGTGAAATCCACCACCACGTCGGGGGTGATGTAGTTGGCCGGGTCGTGCACCTCGTAGAGCATCTGCTCCTTCACCGTCTGCAGGGTCACGGCGCCGCCGGTGCCCGGCGTCTTGGTGATGACGACGCTGCCATCCGCCTCCACCTCGGCGATGGGGAAGCCGAAGTTCCAGGGCTCCGGCACGTCTTTGAAACCCGGGTCGGTGAAGTAGCCGCCTGTGACCTGCGCGCCGCATTCCATCAGGTGCCCGATGCCGTTGCCGGCGCCGAGCTTCTCGTAGTCCTCCGCCGTCCAGCCGAACTCGAACATCATCGGCGCCAGGAAGAGCGACGGGTCGGCGACACGGCCGGTGATCACGATCTGCGCGCCGCCGCGCAGCGCCTCGACGATCGGCTCGGCACCCAGATAGGCTTCGGCCGAGATCAGGCTGTTGCTCAAGCTGCGCGTCGGCGCGTCGTTCTCCAGGATGGTGTCCGTCAGTTCCAGCACCCTGTCGGTGATCAGGCTGCCATTGACGGCCGCAACCTTGATGCCGGGATGGCCCATCTCCCGCAGCATCTCCACCACACGCGCTGCGGCGCCGTCCGGATTGATCCAGCCCTGGTTGGAGATGATGCGGGTGCCGCGGGCCAGCACCGCCGGCAGCACCGCCCGCATCCGGTCCTCCAGATAGGTGTCGTATCCAGGGAAATCCGGATCGCGGCGCGAGCGCACCTGCGCGGCCGATACGGTCGCTTCCGCCATGGTCTCGAAGCAAAGGTAGTCCAGGTCACCACGCTCGGCGTTGAGGCGGGCAGGCTCGACGCGGTCACCCCACCAGGCGGACCCGGAGCCTATCCTGATCGACTTGCTCATGAGCGTTCCATCCAAGGTTCTTGTTCTCGATTGCCGTTATTCTTCACCCGTGCTGCCATGGCGCAATGCCAAGCTTGTCACAGCGGCTGTGAAGCAGGTTCACAGTCGCGCAAGCCAAGGGGGGAGGCCATGGACAAGTTCAGCGAGATGACGGTCTTCCTTCAGGTGGTGCAGGCTGGCAATTTCTCGGCGGCCGGCCGCAAGCTCGGCCTGTCGCCCTCGGCGGTCAGCAAGCTTGTTTCCCGGCTGGAGGAACGCCTTCAGGTGCGTCTGTTCGAGCGCGTGGCGGGAACCATCCGGCTGACGCAGGAGGGCCAGGCCTTCCGTGTCGCAAGCGAGCGCGTGGTGGATGCCATGGAAGAGGCTGAGGATGCCGTCACCGCCACCAGCGGCGAGATCTCCGGCCTGGTGCGCATCCACACCGCGCTCACCACGGCCAAGTACATCATTGCCCCCCAGTTGCCCGCGCTGATGGAGCGGCACCCGAAGCTGCGGCTCGAATTCGTGCTGGGCACTGAGCGGGCGGACTTCGTGCGCCAGGGCCTCGACGTGGCGGTGCATAGCGGCCGGCCGACGGAGCTGTCGCTGATCGGGCGGCCCCTGAGGCGCCGCCCCTGGAGCATCGCCGCCGCCCCGCAGTACCTGGCGCGCCACGGTACGCCGCAGCGGCCGGACGACCTGCTGGAGCATCGCTGCCTCAACTTCACCATCCGGACGCTCTGGAACTCCTGGACCTTTCACGAGGACGACGCGATCAAGTTCATCGACATCCCCAGCTTCATCGGCGCCGACCAGGGCGAGCTGCTGCGCACCCTGGCGCTGGTGGGCCTCGGTGTGGTCCGGCTGGCGGAATTCCACATCGCCGAGGACCTGAAGCGCGGCACCCTGGTCCCGCTGCTGAAGGACTTCCAGGAGCGGACGGATGATGACCGCTTCTACCTGCTGTATCCGCGCGGGCGCGTGCAGGCGCCGCGCGTGAAGGCCGTGATCGACTTCCTGCACCGCCAGCTACGGTGAGGAAGGGCTGACACTCCCTGGGCAGATGGCGGGTCCGGCCTTCGCGGCCGGCATCTTCCCCGGCCCATCCGCTGGTGGACACGCGGCGGCGAGGCCCGCCCATGAGGCCTGGCCATCCAGCAGACCATAAGGTTTGCACCCGGGCGGCTGGCTCGCGCTGCCGCGCGGGCGCATCCTAGATCGGCACTGCGCCTTCCGGCGATGCGCGAAGGGCCTCCAGGCTTCCGGCCGCGCCGAAGATGCCCCAGTTGCTTTCCGGCACCTCCCGAATGCAGACATAGGCTGGAATCCGGCCCTCGATGCCTGCATGGCGGCCGAGGATCTCGGTCGCGCCCGCGATCAGCGCCTGCTTGCCCTGGCTGTCCAGCCCGCCTTCCAGAACATAGACCAGCAGGCTCATGACCTTGGCCGAAGTCTGCTGGCCACCGCTGAAGACCATCCCCGCGGGATAGTCGCTGAAGTAGAGCCAGACCGCGCTCCGTACAAAGGCGGTTGCCGGAATGGCCTCGCATCGCAAGCCAAGCTCGGTCAGTTCCGAGGCGACCTGCGTCCGGGCGTCGAGATCGAACGTGCCTTCCGGCGCGTGGATGAACATTTTGGGCATCGGCATTTCCTCCCGCATACTGGCAGCCGCCGCCCGTCTAGGTGGTGGCTGCCTGTTTCCGTCTGCGCGGCGGTCAGATGCCCTGGCCGCCAGACACCTCGATGCGCTGCGCATTGACCCAACGGTTGTCGGGGCCGAGCAGGCTGGCGATCATCGGGCCGATATCGTCGGCCACCCCGACGCGCCCCAGCGCGGTGATGTCCGCGAAGAACTTGTTGAACTCTGGGGTGTCCCGCACCGCGCCGCCGAAGAAGTCGGTTTCGATGGCGCCGGGCGCCACGGTGTTGACCGCGATGCCGCGCGCGCCAAGTTCCTTGGCCATATAGAGAGACAGCACCTCCACCGCGCCCTTCACCGCCGAGTAGGCGGCCCAGCCCGGCGCCGAAACCCGCGTCAGTCCGGAGGACAGGTTGACGATACGGCCGCCATCGGCCAGCAGCGGCAGCAGCGCCTGGGTGAGAAAGAACACGCCCTTGAAATGCACGTCGACCAGCCGATCGAACTGCGCCTCGGTCGTATCCGCGATCAGCGCGTAATCGCCGTGCCCGGCGTTGTTGACCAGGTGGTCGAAGGTGTGGCGCCCCCAGGTTTCGCCCAGTGCCGCCCGCAACGCGGTGGCGAAAGCCGGAAAGGCGGCGGCATCGCCGACGTCGAGCTGCAGGGCGATCGCCTTGCGTCCCATGGCGGCGATCTCGGCGACGGCTGCCTGGGCTTCCCCGGCCCGGCTCTGGTAGGTGATGATGACGTCGCCGCCGCGGGCGGCGATGCTGCGCGCCGTGTTGCGGCCAAGGCCGCGGCTGGCACCGGTAACGAGGGAGATGGTGGTCATGGCTGAACCCCTGGTGAATTCCGCCGCCATCATCGGCCTGGGCCCGGCTGCCGTCCTTACCGGAACCTGGGGCTTGCTTGCCTGATTCTCCAAAGCTGGTGCGGCCGCGGCCTGCCGCCGCTAGGGTGGCGCCATGAGCAGCCTCCTTGACCTGGTCCGGCGCCACGGAAAGGCGCATGCCGATGGCTATGGCATTGCCCGCAGTGACATCCAGGGCCTGAGCACCGTCCACGCGACGGCGCCCAGCGAACTGGTGCACGACATCTCCCGCCCGCTCGCCTGCCTGGTGGTGCAGGGCGGCAAGCGCGTCACCATGGGAACGCGGGATTTCAACTTTGGGGCGGGAGACTTGCTGCTGATCACGGCCGATGTGCCCACTGTCAGCCAGGTGACCCGGGCGAGCACGGCCGAGCCATACCTGTCGCTGGTGGTCGAACTGAACCCCGGCATCATCGCCGATCTGAGCCTGCAGATGGACGGGACCGCCGCAACCGATGCTGACGCGGTGCGGGTCGAACCGACCGAGGTTGAGGTGGCGGAGGCGGCGACCCGGCTCATGCGTCTGCTTGACCGCCCGGCGGCCTTGCCGGTGCTGCAGGCATCCCTGATGCGCGAGCTGCACTACTGGCTCCTCGCCGGACGGCATGGGGCGGCGGTGCGGCGGATCGGCTGGCCAGGGGGGCATGTGGAGCGCGTCTCGCGTGCCGTGGCGGTGCTGCGCACCCGCTTCGCGGAGCCGCTGCCGGTCGAGAGCCTGGCGGCCGTCGCGGGGATGAGTCCATCCTCCTTCCATCAGCACTTTCGCAGCGTGACCTCGCTTTCGCCCCTCCAGTTCCAGAAGCAGTTGCGGCTGATAGAGGCGCGGCGCCTGATGCAAGGAGAAGGCCGCTCGGCCAGCAGCGCGGCCTTTGCTGTTGGCTACGAGAGCGTACCCCAGTTCACGCGCGAGTACGGCAGGCTGTTCGGCTTGCCTCCGGCACGAGACGCGGAAGCGGCGCGGCGGTCTGCCGAAACGCCGACATGACACCAGGGCCGCCGCATGCTCGACCTGGTGTTGTGCGGTTCCCAAACCAGTTCGCTGAGGTGGGGCGCATCCGGCAGCAGCGGGTAAGGCGCCCTCGCCTGTTGTCTCACCTCAGGCCGCAAGAGCAGAGGGCCGCTGAGTCCTGCTCGAAGGAACGATAATGCTCGGGCTACTCGCCCACTGCGCCGTAGCCGAGAAGATGCCGGCTCGGCTGTTCTCCTTAGTAACCATCGGGCAGTTGGCTTTCCCGCAGCACAGGATGGTCCCTGCCGTCGCGGAGCGCCTGCTCTGACGACGGCGCCAAATCTTCGGGCCCTTTTATTAGGATCGCAAACGAAGTCTACGACATCCTTCGTCCAGTCGCAGTGCTGGTATAGAGATGTATTGATTCTGCTCTTCGGGTGCCCGGGATTTTGGAGGTAGCGCCTGGCTGCTGACGGCCAGGAGCACCGTCTTGAGCAGCGGCGTCCAGGACGAGTGCGGCAATCTCCTGCGGGGGAGATAAGCGAAACATGGCTGGCTTAAAGTCCATGATACGGGCGCCCACGAGAGCCGCCATATGGCGCTGCAGATCGGGATCGATCGTCCGGCCTTCAGTGGAGACAGCAAAGAAGCTCGGCTTGCCAGCCATGCCGCCTGGCTCGTGTCCAGTCAGAAGAGCTCTCTTGAATGGCTGCTGCACGGAATAGAGCGCCCTCCGCGGCAACTGTGGTCCGGCGGCATGAACTGCGGAGGAGGCTGGCAACCGCAGCGTTAACCGCCCCGATTCAAGCCTGTGTCCTCGCGACCTGGATCAGCTTGCCGATCGCGCTTTCCAGGCAGGCGGACTCGTCGTCTGTCAGCACAGCGCGGAAGGCCGCGTCGCGTTCGCTGGCGGCGCGCATCAGGCCCTGGAAAACAGTTTTGCCAGCGGGGGTCAGACTCAGCGCCAGTTCCCGCGCATCGGAGGCTGTGCCACGCTTCACCAGGCCACGCTGCACCAGCCCGCTGACCACGCGGCTGGCCAGGCCTTTGTCCAAGCCACTCTGACGCGCCAGATCCTTCAGCGTCATGGGGGCGAAGTCACCCAGCAACGCGATCGTGCGCCACTCCATGAGGCTGACATCGAACTCCCGCCGGTAGCGCGCGGCCGCGCCACGGCTCAGCGCGTTGGCAAGCTGATGGATGCGGTAGGACAGCAGGTCCTTGATGGTCAGCGCAGCTTTGGCCTGGGCTGCAGTGCGGGATGCAGGCATGTGTGCATTCTAAGCGGGAAGCACGACTTGTCCTAGGCCGCCGCCGGCCCGCGCGCAGATAGTTGACACTATCAACGAAACGGCGCTAGCTGGCCCGCGACAACGGGAGGAGCATTGGGCCGTGCGGCTGACCGAGATGGACGGCAAGGCGCTGCTACGCCGGCACGGCATCGCGGTGCCACGGAGCGTCGTGCTGGGTGCCTCCGACCCTGTGCCGCTGCACCTCGGCGCGGAGGTTGTGCTGAAGGCGCAGATCCTGGAGGGCGGGCGTGGCAAGCGTGGCCTGGTGCGCCGCGCCGCTGCCGCGGATATCCCGGCCCTGCGTCAGGACATGATCGCCATCACCGGCGAGGTGTCCTTCCTGCTGGAGGAGCCCGTCCAGATCGAGCGCGAGCTTTACCTGGCACTGCGCGTCAACGGCACCACGCAGCGGATCGAGTGCCTGTTCTCCACCGATGGCGGCGTCGAGATCGAACAGGCGGCCCCGCCGGCACGCTGGGATCTGGACCCGGAGGACCCCTTCGCCACCGAGGTGAGCTTTGCCGCCGTCGCCGCTGCCCTGCCGCCCGATCTTGCCGCACGCGTGGCCCGGCTGGTCCCGCGCCTGGCCCGCATCCTGCGAGAGGAAGACCTGGAGCTGCTGGAGCTGAACCCGCTGGCCGTGACGCCGGCCGGGCTGGTCGCCTGCGACGCGAAGCTGGTGCGCGACAGCGCGGCCGTGGCGCGGCACGATGCCCTCCCCGTCAGCGCCGCGCTGGAGGAAGCCGCCCTGACGCCGCTGGAGCGGCAGGCGCGCCAGCGCGGCTTCGCGCTGGTGGAGATGCCGGGCGACGTGGCCCTGGTTTCCGCCGGCGCCGGCCTCGGCATGCAGTTGCTGGACCTGCTGGCCGACCACGGCCTGCGCGCCGCCAGTTTCATGGACAACCTCCAGGGCGGCCCGGCCGATACCACGGAGGCACGGCTGGAGGCCGCCTTCGCCATCGCGGCCCGGCCGGAGGTGCGCGCCATCCTGTTCTATACGACCCTCGCCTCGCGCCCGCTGGCGGAGCGGGTGGAAACCCTGCTGGCTTTCCTGGCGCGCAACCCGCCGCCCAAGCCCCTCTATCTCGGCTTCGCCGCCGCTCATGCCGCCGCGCGGGGCTTCGACGCTGAAGCGGCGCGGAGCCGGCTGAACGCCGCCGGCATCGCCGCCCTGCGGGATGACCCGCTGGAGCTGGTGCGCGCCTTGGCCACGGACCTCGCCGCATGATGCCGCCCTTCCTGCACGCCTTCCCCCGCCGCGTCGTGGTCTTCAACCCAACCGGCCGCTACGCCGCAAGGCAGGTGGCGGGAATGCGGGAGGCCGGAACGCCGATGGTGGCCGGCATCGCCCTGGGCAAGGGCGGCGGCACGCTGGATGACCTGCCGTTGTTGGACAGCCTGAGGGCCCTGGAGGTCCCGGCGGATGCGGCGATCCTCTACACCCCGCCGGAAGGCACGGGCGACGCCATCCGCCAATGTGCCGCCGCCGGCATCCCGACCATCGTCGCCGCCGCCGAATACGTGCCGCTGCATGACACGCTGCGCGCGGCGCAGGCGGCCCGCGCCGCCGGCTGCTGGCTGGTGGGGCCGAATACGCTGGGGCTCTGCGTGCCGGGGCAAGGGTTGCTGGGCTCCGTCGCGCCATCCTTCTGCATGCCAGGGCGGGTGGCGCTGCTGGGCCGCAGCGGTACGCTGACCCTGACCATGGCGCGGCTGCTGACGGCGGCGGGCATCGGGCAGCGCATCGCCATCCACCTGGGCGGCGACGGCGTCATCGGCCGCAACCCACATGAGTATCTGGCCGGGCTGGCGGAAGACCCCGGCACCGCCGCCGTGCTGTATTGCGGCGAGATCGGCGGCGACAAGGAATATGCCCTGGCCGAGGCGCTGGCAGCCTTCCCCAAGCCGGTGGTCGCCACGGTCGCCGGCCGCCATGCGCCGGCGGAGCGGCAGATGGGCCATGCCGGCGCCCTGATCGGCCATGCGCGGGAGGGCGCCGCCGCCAAGCTGGACGCCCTGCGCGAGGCCGGCGCCCATGTCGCGCTGACGCCCTACGACGCCATCGATCTGCTAAAGGATCTCCTCCCCGCATGACCGAGATGCCCGACGTCATCCTGAACGAGTGCTTCGCCCGCGACGGGTTGCAGCACGAACCCACAGTGCTGCCCGCCGCCGACAAGGCCGCCATGCTGGAGCGCATCGCGGATTGCGGCTTCCGCCGCATCGAGATCACCTCCTTCTCCCATCCCAAATACGTGCCGCAATTCGCCGATGCGGTGGAGTTGCTGGATGCGGTGCCGCCGCGCCCGGGCGTGCTGTTCAAGGCCACCTGCCCCAACCCTGCCGCCGTGCAGCGCGCGCTGGCCACCCGCAATGCGCGGCCGCCGGAGGAGATCAGCTTTCTGGTCTCGGCCTCCGAAGGTCATACACAGCGCAACCTCCGTCGCTCCCGTGCCGAGCAGTGGCGCAATGTGGAGGAGATGGCGGCGCTGGCCGGAAATGCATTCACCACCGTCGGCACCATTTCGGTTGCCTTCGACTGCCCCTTCGATGGCCCGACACCGCCAGCGCGCGTGGTGGAGGATGCGCAGCGCTACCTGGCGCTGGGCGTGAAGCGCATTGCGGTGGGCGATACAATCGGCAGCGCCACGCCGCCGCGCGTGCGGGAATTGATGCGGCTGCTGCAGGCGGAATTGCCACCGGACGTCGTAGTTATCGCGCATTTCCATGATTCGCGCGGCACTGGCCTGGCCAATTGCGTCGCGGCGCTGGAGGCGGGCATCACCTATTTCGACACGGCGCTGGGCGGCACCGGCGGGCATCCGGCCGAGATCGCCTATGGCGAAGGCTTCACCGGCAATGTCTGCACGGAGGATCTGGCGACGCTGTTCGAGGCCATGGGCCTCCGCACCGGTCTGGACATCACGCGCCTGCGTGACGCCGGCCGCGCCGCCGAAACCCTGCTGGGCCGCCGCCTGCATGCCCGCACCACGCGGCTGGGAGAACATGCATGACCGCTACCGATGAGGCCCCGCTGCTGGTGCGGCGCCACGGCGCCGTGGTCCGCGCCATCCTGAACCGCCCGGCGCGGCGAAATGCCATGAATGCTGAGATGGTCGAGCAACTGGACGCGCTGCTGGCGGGCCTGGCCGAGGACCGTACCGCGCGCGTGCTGGTCATCTCCGGCGCGGGCGGGCACTTCTGCGCCGGGCTCGACCTCACGGAAGCCGGCGCGCCCTTGCCGCCGGAAGAGAAGCTCGCCCGGCAACTGAGCCGGAACCGGCGCACCGCCGCACGGCTGGCGACGATTGCCACGCTGCCGCAGGTGGTGATCGCCGAGGTCGAGGGCTCGGCCTTCGCTGGCGGCCTTGGTCTGGTCTGCGCGGCAGATATCGCGCTGGCCTCCGGGGAGGCGCGCTTCGCTGCCCCGGAGGTCCGGCGCGGGTTAGTGCCCGCGCAGATCCTGCCCTGGCTGGCGCACCGCATGGGCCGCAGCCAAGCTGGCCGGCTGGTGCTGCAGAGCGCCACCATCGATGCACCGCATGCTCTGGCCACCGGGCTGGTGCATGAAGTACTGCCTGACGCCGCCGCGTTGGCCGCTCGCACGGCCACCTTGGTGGCGGATGTGCTGCAAGGCGCCCCCGGCGCGCTGGCGGAAACCAAGGCCCTGCTGGCGGCGCTGGGCGATGCGGTCCCCGGCCATTACGCCGAGGCCGGTGCCCAGGCCTTTGCCCGCTGCGCAGCCGGCGGCGAGGCCGAGGAGGGTATTGCTGCCTTCAAGGCCAGGCGCCAGCCGACCTGGGCGCCTGTTCCAGCCTGATTCCGGCGGAAGGCGACCACCTTCTTCCACAGGGGCACCTCGGCCCGCATACGCGCTTCCAGCGGGCCGGAGCCATCCAGCAGCAGCTTCGTGACTGGCGCGTCCAGCGGCGTGTCCTCGCGCAGCGGCGCGCTTCCTGCGCCAGGCGCTGCACCACGCCCGGCGGCGTGCCATGAGGCCCGACAGGCCGTACCATATGTCGAGGCTGTGGTTTGGCAATTTCTCCAATCCGGCACATGCGTCATCGTCTTGATCAGTTCGGTGATCGGCATGCCGGTATCGCCGGCATAGAGCGCGTTCACCGCTTGCGTCCGCCCCGACAGGGCACGTGTAGGATGTCGCGGCCATGCGCACCTTCAGCAAGTCTCCCGCTAGGTGCAAAGGGCATGACGAAACGCACGGCCCTGTCTGGTCACGGCCGCGCTTGTGTCATGGGCCGCCAGCGGCATCGCCAAGGCGCCTGCGGCCGTCAGTAGCCCGCGCCGCCTGGCCATCATCTCGGTTTCCCCTTCAGTTTCCCGCCCTGTTTCCGAACGGCAGAAGGCTGCGACGGATGGTTGATATTATCAACAAACAGGCCTAGGTTCCCTGGCGAAGGGGCAGCAAGCCCACGCAAGGAGGACGATGATGCTGAAGCGACGCACCCTGCTGGCGACCGTGCTGGCCCTTCCGGCGGTCCGGGCCCGCGCCGCCGGCGACTGGTTGCCAGATCGCCCGGTGCGCATGATCGTTCCCTTCGCGGCAGGTGGCCCCGCCGATATCTTCGGCCGCGTCTTCGCCGATGCCCTCGGCAAGCAATTGCGCCAGCCTGTGGTGGTGGAGAACCGTGGCGGCGCCGGCGGCCTGCTGGGAACCGACGCCGTGGCCAAGTCCGCACTGGATGGGTCAACCCTCGGCTTCACCGGCCCCGGTGCCTTGTCCATCGCGCCGGCCATGCCGCAGCAGCAGATGCCTTTCGATGTCTACAAGGATCTGGCGCATCTGACGCTGGTGGTGCGCGTGCCGGAAGTGCTGGTGGTGAATGCGAAATCCGACATCAGGGATCTCGCCGCGCTGGTGGCATTGGCGAAGAAGAAGCCGGGTGCCGTGAACTATGGCTCGGCCGGGGTTGGCTCCATCACGCATCTGGCGAGCGCGCTGTTGGCCTCGGAAGCGAAGATGGAGGCGCTGCACATTCCGTATCGCGGCGTCGCTCCGGCGGCCACCGACCTGCTGAGCGGCCGCTTCACCTATCTCATCGCCGACGTGCCGGCGCTGCGGCCGCATATCGAGGCGGGGGCCTTCCGCCCGTTGGCCGTCACCACCGCGCAGCGCGTGCCGAGCCTGCCGGATGTGCCGACCACGGCGGAACTTGGCCTGCCGCGCGTCATTTCGGACAACTGGTATGGCCTGGCCCTGCCCGCCGCCACGCCGGCGCATATTCGCGAGGGCATGCGCGACGCCGCCACACGCGCGCTGAACAGCCCGGAACTGGTTCAGGGTTTCGCGGCGCAGGGCGGTGAAGCGGCGCCACTGGCGCCGGAAGCCTATCTTGATTTCCTGCAGGCGGAGGCTGCCAAATGGGGGCCGCTGGTGAAGCAGAGCGGCGCGGAATCGCTGTGATGGAATTCGGCTTCCCCTCGCGGCTGCCGGGCGTTCTTGGCATCCGCTATCCCATTGTGCAGGGAGGAATGAGCTGGGCCTCTTCCTCGGCCTCACTGGCGCTGGCCGTGGCGCGTGCGGGCGGGCTGGGGACGATCGCCGCCGGCCCGATGCGGCCAGAGGCGCTGCTGGAGGCCATCCGCACCGTGCGCGCCGGCACCGACGCGCCTTTTGCCGTCAATATCCCGCTCTACAACAAGCGTTCCGCCGAGTTCCTCGATATTGCCGAGGCCGAACGCGTGCCGGTGGTGATCGGCTCCCAGGGCGGGCCCAAGGCGCATCTGCCGCGCTTCCGCGCTTATGGCGCGAAGTGGCTGCATGTCGTTGCCTCGCCGCTGCATGCGATGAAGGCGGAAGCAGCCGGCGTGGATGGGTTGATCGTCGTGGGCGGCGAGGCCGGCGGCCACCCCGCGCCGGACGAGGTTTCGGCCATGGTGATGGTGCGGGCGGTGGTGAAGGCGGTGTCGCTACCGGTGATCGGGGCCGGCGGCGTGGCGGATGGCGAGGGCATCGCTGCCATGTTTGCTCTGGGCGCGGAGGGCGCGCAGCTCGGCACCCGCTTCCTGATGACGGAGGAAGCCACGGTGCACCCCGCCTACAAGGAGATGGTACGCAAGGCCGCCCTGGCCGATACCACGCTGGTGGGGCGCGGCGGGCTGCCGGTGCGGCAGTTGCGCAACCGCTTCACGGATGAGGTCGATGCCGCCGAGCGCGCCGGGCATGAGAAGGAGGCGCTGGCGCTGCTCTACAACAGCCGCAGCCTGAAGCTGGCCGCGCTGGATGGCGATGTGGAGTGGGGCAAGGTCGAGGCCGGGCAGACCGCCGGGTTGATCGACGACATCCCCCCGGCCGCCGTGGTGATGCGACGGCTCGTCGAGGGTGCCGAGGCCGCCCGCCGCCGCCTCGCCGGCCTGCCCGCGCTGGCGCCGGCATGATCCGGCACGACACGCGGGACGGCGTGCGGCTGCTGTTCCTGTCCCGGCCGCAGAAGCGCAACGCTCTGGACACGGCCACAGCACAGGGCCTGGTGGATGCGCTGGCGGCGGCAGGGGGGGATGAGGCGGTGCGCGCCGTGGTCCTGGCGGCGGATGGCCCCGGCTTCTGCGCCGGAGCCGACCTGGGCGAGATCCGCGCCATCGCCGCCGATCCTGGTGCACGTGCGGCAAGGGCGGCGCTGAGCGAGGCGGTGCTGCTGGCGCCGGGCCGCATCGGCAAGCCCGTGGTGGCGGCGGTGCAGGGCGCCGCGCTGGGTGCCGGGGCCGCCCTGGCGCTGGGCTGCGACGCCATGCTGATGGCATCGGGCGCGAAGCTGGGTTTCCCCGAGGCACGGCACGGCATGCTGCCCGCTCTGATGGCCCCGGTGCTGCTGCGGCACCTGCCGCCGCGCGAGGTCTTCCGCTTGCTGGCCACCGGCGAGGACCTGCCGGCGGACGAAGCGTGGCGGCTGGGCCTCTGCGGCAAACTGGTGCCGGAGGATGAGTTGCTGGAGGCCGCAATGAGCCTGGCGGCATCCCTGGCCACCTTGCCGCCGCCGCGCATGCGGGCGCTGAAACGGCTCTGCGCCGCCGGCGCGCGTCCCCTGGAGGAAGGCTTCGCGCAGGCACGCGCGATGCGGGAGGAGTTCGCATGAAGCCCTTGGACGGCTTGGTGATCCTGGACCTGTCACGCGTCCTGGCCTGCCCCTTCGCCACCATGCTGCTGGCCGAGATGGGCGCCGAGGTCATCAAGGTGGAGCAACCCGGCAGCGGCGACGAGACCCGCAGCTTCGAGCCCTTCGCCGAAGCGCCCGGCGGCAGTGTCAGTGGCTACTACATGGCCTGCAACCGCTCCAAGTCCTCTATCACCGTTAACCTGCGGCATGAGGAGGGGCGGCGCGTGATCCGCGACCTCGCCGCGCAGGCGGATGTGCTGGTGGAGAACTTTCCCGTCGGCACATTGGCGAGGCGCGGGCTGGATTATGCCGAGCTGGCGGAAGTCAATCCGCGGCTGGTGTATCTGTCCTGCACCGGCTTCGGCCAGACCGGGCCTTACGCCAAGCGCAAAGGTTACGACACCGTCTTCCAGGCCATGGGCGGGCTGATGGGCCTCACTGGAGAGCGCGGCGGCGGGCCGGTGAAGCCGGGGCTGCCGGTGGCCGACCTGTCCTCCGGCCTTTGGGCCGCCATCGCCATCCTGACGGCCCTGCGCGGGCGCGACCGCACCGGCAAGGGCGGCCATGTGGACCTGTCCATGTTCGACGCGCAGGTGGCGCTGCTGACCATCGCGGCGGCACGCAACTTCGCCCTGGGCGAGGTGCCGCCGCGCCTGGGCACCGAGCATCCGGGCCGGGTGCCCAGCGCCAGCTTCCGCTGCGCGGATGACCGCTACCTGCATATCACTGCCAGCGACCAGCACTGGGCGCCGCTTTGCGCCGCGCTGGAATTGGATGACCTGGCCACGGATGCGGAACTGTCCACCAATGCCGGCCGCGTCGCGCGGCGGGAGGAGGTGATGGCGGCCATGTCCCGCGCCCTGGCGGCCCTGCCGCGCGGGGAAGCTTTCGCACGGCTGGACGGGGCCGGCGTGCCCGCCGGGCCCGTGCTGGCTCTGGATGAGGTGCTGGTCGACGAGCACGTGCAGGCGCGCGGCATGGTGTCGCGCTTCGACCACCCGGTGCTGGGCCAGTTCCCGGCCCTGCCCGTGCCTCTGCGCTTCGAGGGCTGGGCCAACCCGGAAGTGGGCCGCCCGCCATTGCTGGGCGAGCATACGGAGGAGGTGCTGGCCCGGCGCCTCGGCATGGATGCGGCGCGCGTCGCCGAATTGCGGGAGATGGGAGCGCTATGACCGAAGCTGTTCTATGGGCCAAGACGGAAGCGGGCGTCGTCACCCTGACCCTGAACCGGCCGGAGGCGCGCAACGCCCTGAACACCGCCATGGCGGAAGCGCTGCTGGCCGGCGCCCGCCGCGCCGTGGCGGAGGAGGCGAAGCTGGTCCTGGTGCGCGCCAATGGCCCCGTCTTCTGCGCCGGCGCCGACCTGAAGGAGCGCAAGGGCATGGACGAGGACCAGGTCCGCGCCCGCCGCCTGAAGGGCTTCGTGGCCTATGACGCGCTGGAGCGGCTGACCATGCCCTCCATCGCCGTGGTGGAGGGCGCCGCCGTGGGCTCGGGCGGCGAGATCGCGGCAGCCTGCGACTTCATCATTGCCACCCCCGCCGCATCCTTCCGCACGCCGGAGGCGCTCTGGGGCACGGTGGGCGCGACGCAGCGCCTGCCGCGCATCATCGGCAAGCGGCTGGCCAAGGACATGATGTTCACCGGCCGCAGCCTCTCCGCCGCCGAGGCGGTGCAGGCCGGGCTGGTGTCCCGCCTGGTGGAGGTGGATGCGCTGGAGGAGACGCTGGCGGAGATCGCGCGGGTCATCGCCGCCGCTCCGGCCAGCGCGCTGCGGCAGGCCAAGCGCTGCATCGATGAGGGCGTGGAGCGCGACCCGCGCGGCGCCCTGGCCACGGAACTGATGGCGATCGAGGAGAATCTGGCCGAAGGGGCCTGGCGCCGCACCATGGCCAGCTTCGGGAAGGCGGCGGAATGAGCATGGAACTGGAGGGCATCTGCCCGCTGACCACGGAAGCCGCGCTGCGCCGTGCCGTGGTCATCGCGCCGGAGGTGGAGGCCATCGTCGCCCCTGCCGGCCGCATCACCTATGCCGCGCTGGCGGAGGAAGTGGCGGCCATCCGTGCCGCCCTGGCCGCTGCCGGCGTGCGGCGGGGCGCCCATGTCGGCCTCTGCATGGGCAATGGGCCGCGCTGGGTGGCGATCTTCCTGGCCATCGGCTCGCTGGGCGCGGTGACGGTGCCGGTGAACACGCGCTTCCAGGCGGCCGAGATGGCCTATGCGCTGAAGCAGTCCCGCGTCAGCATGCTGATCCTGTCCGACAGGTTCCTGCGCGTGGATTTCGTCGGCATGCTGCGCGGCATCTGCCCGGGCCTGGATGCCGCCCTGCCGGACGCGGCGCTGCCGGACCTGCGCCAGGTGGTGGTGCTGGGCCAGGAGGTACCCGCTGCCGCCATGGCCTGGGACGATTTCCTGGCGGCAGGGAAAGGGCGGCCAGTGGCGCCATGCTGCATGCCGGACGACGTGCTGCTGATCCAGTATACCTCCGGCACCACCTCCTTTCCCAAGGGCGTGCTGCTGACGCACCGGAACATGTGCGCCGATGCCTTCTTCTCCGGCGGGCGGATGGGGCTGCGCATCGCCGACCGCTTCCACAGCGCGCGCCCCTTCTTCCATGTCGCCGGCACCACGCTGTCCATCCTGTCCTGCCTGCAGCATGTGGTGACGCTGGTGACCATGGACCGCTTCGAACCGGGCGAGGCGCTGCGGATCATGGAGGAAGAGCGTTGCACGCATTTCTCCGGCAACGACACCATGGCGCTGATGCTGCTGAACCACCCGGACCGGCCGCAGCGCCGGCTGGTGCTGCGCGGCGCCTGGGCCGCGGCCTCTCCCACCATCGTGCGCCGGATCATCGACGAACTTGGCGCGCGGGAATGCGTGGTGGGGTACGGCCTGTCCGAAGCTTCACCCAACGTGTCGCAATCCTGCTGGTGGGAAGCGGAGAATATCCGCGTCGAGGGCAGGATGCGCCCCGAGCCGGGCGTGGACATCCGCATCCGCGCGCTGGACGGCGGCGAGGACTGCCTGCCGGAGGCTGAAGGAGAGATCCTTGTGCGTGGCTGGAACCTCATGCAGGGCTATTTCGACAAGCCCGAGGAAACCGCGCGCACCTTGGACGCCGAGGGTTGGCTTGCCACCGGCGACCTCGGACGGCTGGACCGGGATGGCCGTCTGCTCTTCACTGGCCGCGCCAAGGACATTGTGCGGGTGGGTGGCGAGAACGTCTCTCCGGCCGAGGTCGAAGACATCCTCAACCGCCATCCCGCTATCAGGCAGGCCGTGGTGGTCGGTGTGCCGGATCAGCGCCTGATGGAAGTGCCCTGCGCCTTTGTCATTCTCAACGAAGGCCAGCGGCTGGAGGAAGAGGAGCTGATCGGCTGGAGCCGGCAGAACATGGCCGCCTTCAAGGTGCCGCGCTATGTGCGTGTGGTGGAAGGCTTCGAGGATATTGGCATGACTGCGAGCTCCAAGATCCAGAAGCGCCTGTTGGTGGAGCATGCGGTGAGGCTGCTGGGGCTCGCATGTGCCTGAACTACACCTGAAGTGGATGCTCGCGGTCATGCTCATCCGCCAGTGACTATTCTCGTCAGGCTGCTCTGAGCCTGTTCGGGCATTTACCGGCCATCCAAAAGGAATGGACCCGCAGCCGCCAGCCGCACCCTGCCCGCTTCAGGCAGTGGAGCGCGTTCAACACCTCCGTACGTAGGTCAATGCCTGGCCGCCTGCTGTGGGTGCTGCCAAGCGGCAGCAGGGGCTGGATGACCCGCCGCTTCCGATCGGTCAGATCAGTCGCATCGCGGCGCCATTCAGACCCTCATTGCCCAGCGCGATGCTCCTTGGTCCACATCCAGCCCATCTGAGCACTCCAGGGCGCCCGAACACCTCACCCGGACTCTTCCCAAACAGGCTGTCAGATGGGAAAGGCGAAGGCATTCTGGGCACCACGGCTTTGCCGCTGAGTAGACATGGGCCGTGGCTCATCGTTGCGAGCTGAGCGGCAGCTCCTCTTGCGGCTTGTCCAGGGCAAGTTCAGTCTCGCCACAGCAGGCCAGCCATAAGGCCCGCTGGAGGAGACATTCATGGTCACGCGATTCTTTCCCCTGGCCGTATCGGCTGCGGCGGCCTTGCTGGTGGCTGTCCCTGTGGCGGCTCAGACACTCGCACCCCGCGAGGTGCCAGCCAAGACCCTGCCGGTGCCGACGACGGTCAGCCCGCAGATGCAGGCCATCATCGCCCAGCCGCTACGGACCAACTGGGACAAGCCTCCCACAACGCCCGACGGCTGGCGCGAGCTCTCGGAGAGCAACGTCACCACGGTCGCACCGCAGATCCCCGCGATGGCCGAGCGCATGCGGGTCTCCATCGAACCGTCGATGCTCGACGGGGTCCGGATCTACACGATCACCCCGGCCGACATGCCGCCGCAGAACCGCAACCGTCTCGCGGTCCATGTGCATGGCGGCTGTTACGTGCTGAACCCGCGGGAGGCCGCACTGCCGGAGGCGATCTTCCTGGCAGGTTTCGCGCGCATGAAGGTGATCGCCGTGGATTACCGCATGCCCCCGGAAGCCTATTTCCCGGCCGCGCTGGATGATGCGGTGACGGTGTACAAGGCGGCGATCAAGATGGTGCCGCCAGCGAATATCGCCGTTTTCGGGAGTTCCGCCGGCGGTGCCCTGACATTGGAGATGATGTTGCGGGCCAAGCAGGAAGGCCTGCCCATGCCCGGCGCCATCGCGCCCGGTACGCCCATGTCGGATGTCACCAAGCAAGGCGATTCGTTCCAGACCAACGCCATGGTGGACAATGTCCTGGTTTCGCCCGACGGGTTCTGTGACGCGGCAACCCGCTTCTATGCCAATGGGCACGATCTCAAGGACCCGTTCCTGTCGCCGGTCTACGGGGATGTCCGTGGCTTTCCACCCACCATTCTGACCACTGGCACGCGTGACTTGTTGCTCAGCAACACCGTCCGCATGCACCGGGCTCTGCGACAGGCCGGGACGGAGGCCGTGCTGCAGGTCTTCGAGGGCCAGTCCCATGCCCAGTTTTACCGGGATGATCGCATCCCCGAGGTGAAGGAGGCCTTCGACGAGATCGGCCTGTTCTTTAACCGGCACCTGGGCCAGTAACCCGGGCAGCAATGGTCTTCGCTGGCCAGAGGCACCCGGCCTGTGGCAGCCGGCCGCATGCTGAAAATGAGAGCGGCAGTTGCCCCAAGGTAGGCCTGTCGCCGTCAGGTCATCAAGTCACTGGCCTTCTTCTGAGACTGTCACTGGAGCGCAAGCTGCCGCTGTGCATGATCTGCCCGCAGCAACGGTCAAGGACCGCTACATGGATACATCTGCCCCCTCAACCGCGGCACCGAACAGGGAGGGGGAAGCTCCGGCGCGGAACTCCTTCTTCGAGATCCTGCTGGTCTTCCTCCGCCTCGGGCTGACCTCCTTCGGCGGGCCGATCGCCCATATCGGCTACTTCCGTGAGGAGTTCGTCACGCGGCAGCGTTGGCTGGACGAGAAAGGCTACGCCGATCTGGTGGCCCTCGGGCAGTTTCTGCCCGGCCCGGCCAGCAGCCAGGTGGGCTTCGCGCTCGGGCTGCTGCGTGGCGGCCTGCCGGGGGGCGCGGCAGCCTGGCTGGGCTTCACCATGCCCTCCGCGCTGGTGATGCTGCTGACCGCCTACGGTGTCGATGCCTTGGCCGGCGAGACCGGCGCGGGCGTGGTGCATGGCCTCAAGCTGGTGGCCGTCGCCGTCGTGGCACAGGCGGTCTGGGGCATGGCGAATGGCCTCTGCCCGGACCGGCCGCGGGCCACCTTGGCCATTCTGACAGCTGTTGCCCTTCTGCTGCTTCCCTCGGCGCTCACGCAGGTGGGCGTCCTGCTGGCGGGGGCGGCGGCCGGGCTGTCGCTGTATCGGAGCACCACGGCGGCGGCATCCGACGACGCCCTGCCCTTCCGGGTGCCGCGCGCCGCGGCGGTGCTCGCCCTCGCGCTGTTCCCCGTCCTGCTGATCGGGCTTCCGCTGCTGGCCACGGCGACCGGCTCTCACGCCGTGGAGACCATCGACGCCTTCTACCGCGCTGGATCACTGGTCTTTGGCGGCGGCCACGTGGTCTTGCCGTTGCTTGAGCGGGCGATGGTGCCAACCGGCTGGATCTCGGCCGATGCCTTCCTCGCGGGCTACGGTGTGACGCAGGCCGTGCCGGGTCCGCTTTTCACCTTCGCGGCCTTCCTCGGCGCGGCGCAGTCCCCCTGGCCCAACGGCGTCCTGGGCGGTGCAATCGCGCTCCTCGCGGTGTTCCTGCCTGGCATCTTGCTGATGTACGGCATGCTGCCGTTCTGGGACGCCCTGCGGCAACGCCCGGCCGCACGCGCCGCGCTGATGGGCGTCAACGCCGCTGTCGTCGGCATCCTGGCGGCAGCGCTGTTCGACCCGATCTGGACTTCCACCGTTCGCACCCCGGCGGATTTCGCCATCGCGCTGCTGGCCTTTGCTGCGCTCGTATTGTGGCGGGTTCCGGCATGGCTGGTGGTAGTGCTCACCAGTGCCGCGGGGCTGGCTGCGGCTGCCCTGCCGGGTGCCGGATGATCAGGCGGCTGGCTCTGCGGCGATCGGTGCTTCAGCGCCGCCGGCAGCAGCGCCAGCACCATCGGAATGCTGAGGCGGCGGCGTCGCACCACGGGTGGCGGAACGGATGCCGCCCGTGCCTTGATGAGGACGCCTTGTCCGGGCCTTCCGCCGGTCAGCCTGGCTGCACGCCCCAGAACTTGGTGAAGCCGGTTTGCAGGCCCTGCACCCCACGCGTTGCCGTCTGCTGCTTGAACTGGCCAAGGGGGTAGTAGGGCACTTCCTCGATGCAAACATGCTGGATGTCCCGGCAGATCGCCTGGCGGCCAGCGAGGTCCGGCGCATCGAACCAGTCGCTGCAGAGGCCCTCCAGCTTGGCGCTCTCGTACCAGCCGGCATAGCCCGCCGCGCCATTGCCGCGCACGCCCACATGCGTCGCCGGGTTGAGCCAGTCGGTGCCCGTCCAGCTGGTCGCGAAGAGGCTCCAGCCGCCGGTTTCCACCGGGCCGCGGTTGTTCCGCCGCTGCAGCATCGAGCCCCAGTCGGTCGCGATGTAATCGACATTCATGCCGATCCGCCGCAGCATGTCAGCCGCGACATCGCCCAGCGCCTTGATCGTCACGTAGTCGGTCGGCACCAGCAGCACCACTTTCTCGCCCTTGTAGCCGGCGGCGAGGATGTCGCCCTTCACCGCCTCGTCGTCGCGTGGCTTGCGGAGCGGGTCGAGCCCGATCTCGCTGGCCATCGGCGTGCCGGGGCAGAAGAAGCCGGTGGGCACGTGGTAGTTGGCGGGGTCGTCGCCGACAATGGCCTGCATATAGGCGGCCTGGTCGATGGCGCCCATGACGGCGCGGCGGATGGCCGGGTTGTTGAAGGGTGCCTGGGTACTGTTCGGCCGCAGCATGCCGATGGTGCCCGCTTCCTCCTGCACCCGCAGCTGGATGTCGCGGTTGCGGGCCAGCATGGGCTTCAGGTCATGCGCCACCTGCTCCCACCAGTCCTGCTCGCCGGTCATCAGCGCGCCGGCGGCGGTCGCGGAATCCGGGATGGTGGTCCAGACCACGCGGTCGTAATGCGCGACTTTGGGCCCGGCGGTGCCCAGCGCCGGCCCGCCCTCGCGCGGCCGGTAGCGGTCGAAGCGCGCATAGACATTGCGCGCACCCTGCAGCCGCTCCTCCTGCACGTAGCGGAAGGGGCCGCTGCCGATGATCTCGGTGATCTGCGCGCCAGGGTCGGTGCGCGCGATCCGCTCCGGCATGATGGCCGGCATCATGGCGGTGGTCTTGGCCAGCGCATCTGCCAGCAGGGGGAAAGGTTTCTTCAGGCGGAACACGATGGTGCGGTCGTCGGGAGCGGCGATCTCCTCGGTCGTCCGCATCAGGGCACCGCCGAAGGCATCGCGCGCGCCCCAGCGGCGGATGCTGGCCACGCAATCCCGCGCCAGCACTGGCGTGCCGTCATGGAACAACAGTCCCTCGCGCAGGCGAATGGTCCAGCGCCGGCCGTCATCCTCCACCACATGGCCTTCGGCCATCTGTGGGTAGGGCACATCGTTCTGGTCCAGCCCGTAGAGCGTGTCGAACACCATGAAGCCGTGGTTGCGCGTCACATTGGCCGTGGTCCAATGCGGGTCGAGGAAGGCCAGGTCGATCTGCGGGATGAAGCGCAGGGTGCGGGACTGTCCCTGCGCGAGGGCCGGGGCGGCCAGGGCGGCGGTGGAGACTGCCATTCCCTGCAGCAGTGAACGACGACGCATGAAGGTCTCCTTCAAGGGCTGCGAATCAGTCACGATACGCAGCTTTCTCACTTGGCCCCAAGGCCGCTGATTCGAGTGGCTCCTGCAAGGTACGCCAGCACGCGCGCTGGGCAGCGAGTCAGCCGCCGCCATGTCCGTCGCGGCAAGGCAGGCAGCACAGCGAAGGCGAGCAGGCGGATTAAAGCCGCCTCACGGCGCAGCGTCAGCTCCGTGGAACGCAGCGGGGTCCACCCGGCCCAGTTCCTCCAGCAGCATCACCCAGGCACGCAGGCCCAGCGGGATGGAGGACAGGCGGAAGAACTCGTTGGGCGCGTGCACGTCCTCGTCCGGCAGGCCGAAGGCGAACATCAGCGTCTCGATGCCCAGCAGCCGCTTGAACAACGCGGTGATAGGAACCGTCGCGGCCAGTCGCACCGGCACCGGCCGCTGGCCCAGCAGGCGTTCCAGCACCGTGCTGCCGGCGCGCACCAGCGGGTGCCCGAGCGGCAGGCTGGAAGCCGGCGAGCCGCCGCCCTGCGTGCTGAACTCCAGCCGCACGCCGGGCGGGCATTGCGCCTGGAGATGTGCCTGCACCAGCGCGCGCGCCTGCGCCGGGTCCTGGCCCGCCACCAGCCGCATGGTCAGCTTGGCCCGGGCCTCGCGCGGGATCACGGTCTTGGCGCCGACGCCGGTATAGCCGCCCCACATGCCGTTGACATCGATGGACGGCCGCAACGTCAGCCGCTCGCGCAGCGTGTAGCCGGGCTCGCCCAGCGGGGCGGCGCCTACCTCGGCGCAGAAGGCGGCCTCGTCCACCGCGAAGGCGGCGGTGTCGTGCCGGGCCTGGTTGCCGGGCGGTGCCACGCTGTCGAGGTAGCCGGCGACGGCGATGCGGCCTTCCGCGTCGTGCAAGCTGGCGACCAGCTTCGCCATCTCGTGCAGCGCGTTGCGCACGGCGCCGCCATATTTGCCGGAATGCAGGTCCTTGGCGGCGGTGGTGAGCTTCACCTCGAAGCCGGTATTGCCGCGCGCGCCGACATTGATGGTTGGGATGGTCGCGCTGGCGCGGCCGCCATCGGCCGAGAGCATGGCATCCGCCCGCAGCAGCGCGCCGTATCTGGCGACAATGGCGGGCAAGGTCGGGCTGCCGACTTCCTCTTCGCCTTCCAGGAACAGTTTGACATTGACCGGGCAGCCGCCGGGCTGCCGCAGCCAGGCCTCCACGGCGGCGATGGCGATGACGCTGGAGCCCTTGTCGTCCGAGGCGCCGCGGCCAAACAGGCAGCCGTCGCGCTCAGTGGGCTCGAAGGGCGGGCTGATCCATTCCTCCAGCGGGTCCGGCGGCTGCACGTCGTAGTGGCCGTAGATCAGCAGGGTCGGCTTGCCCGGCGCGCCGCTCCAACTGCCGTAGAGCGCCGGGTGGCCGCCGCCATCAAGCTCCTGCACCTCCTGCAGGCCCATCTCGCGGAACCAGTCCAGTAGATAGGCGCGGGTGGCCCGCATGCCGGGCTCGTAGGCCGGGTCGGTGCTGACGCTGGGCAGGCGGATCAGTGCTTCCAGCCGGGCGCGGACGGCGTCGGACTGCGCGGCCAGCGCGTCGGCGACGGCCCCGCTCACGACGCCGCCTTCAGCCGGTCGGCCATGCGTTCGGCGATCGCCACGGTGGTCAGGTGGGTATTGGCGCGCGGCACCTCCGGCATGATGGAGGCGTCGATCACGCGCAGCCCGGTGCAGCCCAGCACGCGGCACTCGCTGTCCACCACCGTGCGGGGGTCATCCTCGGCGCCCATGCGGCAGGTGCCGCTGGCGTGCTGCGCGTCGCCGCATTCGCTGAACAGCCAGTCGTCCAGCTCGGCATCTGTCAACGCATCTTCCATGGAGCGGCCTGTCAGGCCGTATTCGGCGCGGTGGGCCACCTTGGTCACGCCCTCCGCCATGCAGATCTCGCGCAGGCGGCGCACCCCGTCCCGCATGCGCATCAGGTCGCGCTCGTCGGACAGCATGCGTTCCTCCACCGCCGGGTCGACCGTGGGGTCGGGGGTCGTGATGCGGACATGGCCCTGGCTGAAGGCCTGGTAGACCGAGACGGCGATGCGGCCGCGCGTGGAATCCGGCCCGTTCTTCGACAGCGCGGCGCCGGCCAGGTTGCCGGCGATCATGATCATGTCGTTCTCGCCCGCGCCGCCGAGGCCCGAGCCGTAGCGCAGGCAGCAGTTGGTGTGGCGGTGCATCAGCGTGCCCACCTGCGCCGTGTCCCGCAGGTGCAGGAAGGCTCCGATGATCGGGTGGTCCAGCAGGTTCTCGCCCACCGGCAGGTCCGCGCGCACGGCGATGCCCAGCCGTTCCAGCAGCGCCGCCGGGCCGATGCCGGAGCGCTGCAGGATGGCGGGGGAATGGATGGCGCCGGCGCAGAGGATCACCTCGCGCCGGGCGCGCGGCCGATAGGTTTCGCCGCCCACGCGCACCTGCACGCCGCTGGCATGCGGGCGGTTGCCTTCCAGCAGGATGCTTTCCACCAGCGCATGCCCGACGATGCGCAGGTTGGCGCGCGCGCGGGCGGGTTCCAGGTAGCCGTCATTGGTGGAGACGCGGCGCCCGGCGGTGCTGTTGATGGCATAGGGCGAGGCGCCGGTGCCGGTGGGGGCGTTGTGGTCCTCGCACCAGCCGTAGCCAAGGCCCAGCGACGCCTCGCGCAGCGCGCAATCGACGCTGCCCCAGTCCTCGATTGGTGCTCGGTAGACCGGGATGGGGCCGCTGTCGCCATGGTAGGGCGCGTCGGGGAAGTTCCGGTCGGTTTCCAGCTTGCGGAAGTAGGGCAGCATCGCGTCCCAGCCCCAGCCGGCGCAGCCCTGGGCTTCCCAGCGGTCCAGGTCGTCGGGCACGGCGCGGATGGCGATCTGCCCGTTAATGGTGGAACTGCCGCCCATGGCCCGCCCGCGCCACAGCAGCCGCGGCTCCTGCCGCTCGGTGCGGCGGGCCAGCAAGGCGGGCCAGCGGAAGTCGTCGTCGCCGATGGCGCGCATCGGGTTGGGGATCTGGATGTGCTCGGGCGTGTCGGCGGTGCGCAGGTCCTGCCCGGCTTCCAGCAGCAGCACGCGGTGCGCCGGGTCTTCGCTGAGGCGGGCGGCCAGCGTGGCGCCGGCGGAGCCGCCGCCGATGACAATGGTATCGTATTCGGCCTCGATCATGCCCGGTCGCTTCCCCCTGCCTGCGGGGATTGTGGGCGCTCTTCGTGCTGCTGGGAAGTCCACCCGGCGTGTCGCTCAACAGGCGTTGCACCGTCATGGCGGCGCGTGGCAACTCGCCGGCGTCTTTTCCGAACAAGCGCCGATGCCGCGAAGCGCGGACCTCGATCAGCCGCGCGGCACGCACTTTGCGTTGCAGAGCAACAGCAGTCTTGCGGCACCATTGTTCAGAACCGTGCCGACTGGAACGGAAAGGTGTGGCCGGAAGCGGTCTCTCCGCTTCCGGAAATAAGCAGGACTGAACCGCGCCCTACCCCGCTGCCGCCATGACCCGCGCCAGGACCTCGTACACCCGCGGATCGACGGCTTGTGCGACGTTGAAGCGCAGGAAGCTGGACGCGGTTCCCGACACACTGAAGACGTTGCCTGGCGCCAGCACGACTTCGGCGGCCAGGGCAGCGCGCGCGATGTCGGTTGAGTCCTGGCCTGCGGGAAGCTGGCACCACAGGTAGAAGCCGCCACGCGGCATCAGCCAGGGTTGGATGCCGAGCGGCTCCAGCCGGCGAGCGGTGTCGCGCCGGGCGCGCGTGAGCCGCTGCCGCAGCTCGTCCATGTGCTTGCGGTAGCTGCCGCCGGAGAGGACACCGGCAATGACCTCGGTCGCCACCGGGCTTGGTCCGCCGAAGCCGGTGGCAAGCTGCAGGTCCACCAGCCCCTCGATCCAGTCAGCGCGAGCGGCGATGTAGCCGCAGCGGATCGAGGCCGAGAGGGTCTTGGAGAAGCTGCCGATGCGAACCACCCGGTGCAGGCCATCCAGCACCGCCAGGCGCGGGGATGGCTCGGGTTCGAAGTCGGCGAAGATGTCGTCCTCGACGATTGTCAGGTCGTGCGCAGCCGCCATGGTGAGCAGGCGGTGCACCGTCTGGGCACTGGGTGTGGCGCCGGTCGGGTTATGTAGCGCGGAATTGGTGATGTAGAGGCGCGGCCGCTCCGCCCGGAGCACTGCCGCCAAGGCATCCAGGTCAGGCCCCGACCGGGTATAGGCCACACCCAGGATCCGCACCTGATGCGCCCGGAGCAGCGCCTGGAAGTTGAAGTAGCAGGGGTCGTCGACCAATACCGTGTCGCCCGGCCTGAGCAGGAACCGGCAGATCAGGTCAATGGCCTGGGTGCCGGAGGTCACCAGCAGCAGCTGGTCAGGGCCAATATCCAAGCCTTCCCCGGCGAAGCGCCCGGCCAGCAGGCGGCGCAGGACGAGGGAGCCACGGGTCGGGCCGTAATCCGCCAGCGTGCTGTCATCGGCGCGTGCCAGGGCCCGGAAGCCGCGGCGCAGCGCGGCATGGGGCATCCAACCCGCCGGAAGCCAGCCACACCCAGGCTTCAGTGCGGCGGGGTCCGCATCGAGCGACTGCCGAGAGACCCAGAACGGGTCAACGGCCTGGTCGCGTGGCGCTCCGGCCGCTGCCAGGCCCATGGGCGGCAGGCCCGTTCCCGTCACGTAGAAGCCAGAGCCACGGCGGGAGCGGATCAGGCCCTCGGCCGCAAGCCGGTCATAGGCCTCAACCACCGTGGAGGGCGCGACGGCCATGGCCGCCGCGAACTGGCGGATCGAAGGCAGCCGGTCGCCCGTTGCGAGGGCGCGGCTGGCAAGCTTCGCCCGGATGGCCTCCATGACCTCCCCCGTACGTGTCGCGCCCATGCCCACTCCTCCTGGAGGCAGCAACTGTGCTGCCACCTGCACCCGTACAGTTTGCTCGAACTGTTTCTGGCATAGGGCAGCCAGTTCTCCAATGAATGCCGCCGAGGAGAATGTGGATGGATCGTTCGGTGGAGGGCTGGATTCACGGCCTGATGGGCATGGTGATCTTCAGCGGTTCATTGCCAGCGACGCGCCTTGCCGTCGCCGACCTATCACCGCTGTTCCTGACCTCAGGGCGGGCCGTGGTCGCGGCCGTTCTGGCCGCCGCCATCCTGGCCATGTTCCGGCCGAAGCTGCCAGCGCGTGCGGACTGGGTTGCCCTCATCCCCGTGGCGGCCGGTGTGGTGGTGGGCTTCCCGCTGCTGACTGCCCTGGCGCTCCAGCATATCAGCGCGGCGCGTTCCGTGGTGTTCATCGGCCTCCTGCCGCTGGCCACGGCGCTGTTCGGCGTTCTACGCGGAGGCGAACGGCCGCGCCCGATGTTCTGGCTCTTCTCGGGCATCGGGGCGGCGGCGGTCGCTGGTTTCGCTCTGGTCAATGGCGGTGCCGGGTCGCTCCGCGGCGACCTTTCTATGATCGCGGCCGTCCTGCTGTGCGGCCTCGGCTATGCGGAAGGCGCCGTCCTCTCCCGGCGTCTCGGAGGCTGGCAGGTCATCTCCTGGGCCCTGCTCCTGGCACTGCCCCTGATGGCGGCATTCGCCTTGGCCACGCTTCCTGCCTCCTGGACAGCCGTCGGTGCCCCTGCCTGGCTGGGCTTCGCCTACGTCTCGGTGTTCAGCATGCTGATCGGCTTCGTCTTCTGGTACCGCGGCCTTGCGCTGGGTGGCACTGCCCGTGTCGGCCAGCTCCAGCTCTTGCAGCCGTTCATCAGCCTGGTCCTGTCCGCGCTGCTGCTGCGCGAGATCGTCTCCTGGCCCATGCTCGCCACCACTGGTCTCGTGGTGCTCTGCGTCGCGGGCGCCAAGCGGTCTGCCTGACGGAAGGCAGGGCGAATTGCTGGCCGGGAGAGGACTGGCCGCTGTCATCGAAGCCCTTCTTAAAAGGGACCGTGGCCATGTCGTGCGGGGTGGTGTTGGGTCAGGAAGGGCGCAGGGTAGGCCACCTTGGTGACTTGGCGCCGGGGCCGTTCTCAGCGCGGCTTATGGTTCTGCCGCCCCATGTGCCGCCGCAGGAGAGCCATGTTGCGGAGGTTGGCCCGGAAAAAGACATCGCCGACAGAGCCAGCCAGCGGCACGGAGCTGATCAACGAATCCAGGCCGACATTGCCGATCATGCGGAGCAGAGTTCCGCCGGACACGCCGAGCCGGCGCGCTTCCCAGATGATGTATGCGGAGACGACCGTGGACACCACCGGGCCCACGCCCGGCAGCAAGCTCATGAGGGCATCGGCGCCGAACCGGATACCGGTACCGGGAACTCGCCACCGGCTGTCCAAAAGGCGCGCCAGGATCTCGAGGCGGGCCTCCGACCCGCTTCCGGTGCCCATGCCTAGCCGCTGAGCAACCGGAGGTGTGTAGCGGCCCATAACACTCCTCTGCACAGGCGATAGCAGGCTAACGCTTGCCACGCCTCATCGTTGACACCACTCAGGCGGTGGGGGCGCTCCGCGCCAGGCCGCCGAACAGATCAAGCATGCGCTCCCGCCAGGCGTAGAGTGGGTCATCAGCCACCAGGATCGGGAAGGAGCTGACGCAGCGCGCCCATTGGAAGCCGCCGAACAGGATGTAGTCCGCGTAAGCCGGTGCATCGCCGTGCAGAAACGGCTGTTCACGCAGGATCATGCGCGCCGGATGCAGAGACTGGCGGAACTGCACAACCCGCTCGTCCCGGTCGGCGGTCACTTCCGGCAATGGGCGTCCGAAGCGGGCCTCACGGCTGCGGATGAAGTAAGCCAGGTCGTCGGGCGCCAGAATGGCCGGTATGTCAGCCACGATCAGCGTCGCCAGCCCGGCGATCACGGTCGCATCCGCCCAGGCGTTGACGAAGCGGGCCAGGGCACGGCCGCCCGGGCCGCCGAACAGGCTTGGGCGGTCCGGATAGGTGTCTTCAAGATATTCGGCAATATGCCAGGAATCAGCGATGACGCGGCCGTCGTCCCGCAGCACGGGAACCTTGTCGCTGCCGGAGTCCGCGATCGCCGCTTTGTCCGTGAAGCGCCATGGCAGAGCTTCGGGAACAAAGCCCTTGTGTGCCAGGGCCATACGGGTCCGCCAGCAATAAGGGGAAAAGCGCCGGCGAGGATCCGCGCCAGCCAGATCGTGCAGTTGCATGGCCATGGCAGGCATCTTGTGCCGGAACAGGTTTCCAGGGAAGGCCTGGACCGCCCACAAGCGGGAAGCACTTGGAAGATGGCGGCTGCCGGCCGCGCGCCGGTCGGCGCGTTGGGGAAAGTATGATCGCACAAGTCCCCCATGGGCAAGACTCGCGGGAAAGGGCGCTATGGTGCCACTCCCCAGGGGGGCGGCTCCTGGCGAAGATCAGCACCGGGCATTCAGGGCCGCACACCCCGGGGTGGCGCCGCTTCTGCCTCTGACTGGCCGGGAGGCCGTCCGCAAATGTCCGGGGAACTACGGCGGGTGACGCTGCGCTCCGGTTTGGGCAGACTGCTCCCTGACCGGCCCACGAGAGGCCGGCGAGGAGACGTAACCATGCTGACCCGACGCTGCCTTGGCAGCCGAACCGCCACTCTTGCCCTCACCGCCACCGGGCTCACCTTTGCGCGACCAGCTTGGGCCGCTTTTCCAGACCGCCCGATCACCGTCATCGTCCCCTTCGCCCCTGGCGGCGCGAATGACCTGGCCGGCCGCCTCCTCGCGGACCGCATCGGCCCGCTTCTCACCGCCGAGGGCCGCGCCCTGGTGGAGAACCGCCCGGGCGGCGGCAGCGCGATCGGGGCGGATTATGTCCGCCGCGCCCGCCCGGACGGCTACACGCTGCTGGTGGGCTCCGCTTCCACCCTGGCCGTTGCGCCCGCATCGGGCGCGAGCGCCGCGCGCTACCACCCGACCGGAGACTTCACGCCGATCACCGTGGTCGGCACCAGTCCGCTCGGCGTGGTGGTGCCGGCCAATTCCGGCATCACCACGCTGCAGCAACTGGTCGAACGGCTGCGCGCCGAGCCCGGGCGGATCGCCTATGCCAGTTCCGGCGTCGGCGGCGTGGCGCATCTCGGCGCCGACTATCTGGCGAACCTTGCCGGCACCAGTGCACAGCACATCCCTTACCGCGGCGGCTCGCAGACCGCGGAGTCCCTCATCAAGGGAGAGACGCTCTATGCCGTGGACCAGCTTGGCTCCGTCGTCGGCCAAGTGCGCGACGGCGCGCTGCGGCTGCTGGCCGTCACCACCCGCCAGCGCGACCCGAACTTCCCGGACGTGCCCACCGTCGCGGAAGCCGTGCTGCCGGATTACGAGCTGACCACCTGGACGGTGATGGTCGGGCCCAAGGATATGCCGCAGGACATCGCCGGGGCGTTGAGCAAGGCCGCCAATGCGGCACTCGCTGAGCCGCGTGTGCGTGAGCGGCTGGAAAGCACCGGCACCACCCCCGTGCTGGATAGCACCCCCGCCTCTACCCGCGCCTTCCTGGACCGCGAATTCGCGCTCTACCAGAACATCGTCCAGCGCATCGGGCTGAAGCTGGACTAGGGCGGAGATCGACATGGATCGGTAGGAGGTGCGAGGCCGGTCATGACAGCCACTGGGTTGAGGCCTGGCACATGCGCCGCATCAGTCGGTTCTCAGGCCGGCGTGCTCGGCAGCGCGACTGAGCCATGCCTCATCCTGGTGCCTGATGCAGGTGATTCCTGCTACCTTCCCCCGGCCTTCCTTTCCAGCAACCTGGCGAAGACTGCCAACCTGTTCAGCGCAGCGCCGGGTTTATCTGCATGCATAGGCGTGCGCGATTTTGCGCCACTGTCTGGACGCATCTCCCCTCGCGCCAGCCCGGGAGGCCTTCACATATACGGCGGCGATGAGGTCCCGCACTGGACCAAAGTGGCCGCAAATCATGATGTATGCCGCGAGGAATCGCTGGGCCTGCTCCTGCCACTTGAAGCGCTGCATCTGTCGCTCCCGCCGGCGCGTCGGCAGATGTAGGTTTTCGGATCCGTTGTTCAGAGAGTGGCTGGTTCGGGGCTCGACCTCGGACAGAGCATCATCCTGCTTCTCAGCCAGCTGCGCTGGTTTCTGCCGACGCGCTGATGCTCCGGACCTCCAGAAGGGTTGCACTTTCGCGCAACCTCCCATTCCATGGCGCGACAAGAATGGGAGAAGCTTCATGATCCAAAGACGTTCACTGCTCACTGGGGCAGGCGCCGCCGCCGGCCTTGCCGTGGCGGCACCATCCCGCTTCGCCATCGCCCAGCCCGCCCGCCAGCGCGTCCTGAAACTGGTTCCGCAAGCCAATCTGACCAGCCTGGACCCGGTGTGGACCACGGCGAACGTCACCCGCAACCATGCCTACATGATCCACGACATGCTGTACGGCATGGATGCGGGTTTCGTACCGCGTCCGCAACTGGCGGAAGGCGCGGTCGAGGAGGATGAAGGCCGCACCGTCACCATCACCATGCGCGATGGCCCTCGCTTCCACGATGGCGAGAAGGTGCGCGCCCAGGATGCCGTTGCCAGCCTGAACCGCTGGATGAAGCGCAGCCCGATGGGCCAGAAGCTGGCGACATTCGTGGATGAACTGGTGGTGGTGGACGACCGCCGCCTGCGCTTCCGCATGAAGCGCCGTTTTCCACTGCTGCTGAATGCCCTGGCGCAGGTCAGCAACAGCCCACCTTTCATTATTCCCGAGCGGCTGGCCAGGACCGACGCCTTCACCCAGATCCGCGATACCACCGGCTGCGGCCCCTTCCGCTTCAAGGAGGACGAGTTCAACTCCGGCAGCATGGTGGTGTACGAGCGCAACGACGCCTACAGCCCCACGCCGGCCGGTACGCCCAGCCTGACGGCTGGCCCGAAGCTCCCGAAGTTCGAGCGCGTCGAGTGGCATATCATCACGGATGCTTCCACGGCCGCTGCTGCCCTGCAAACCGGTGAGATCGACTGGTTCGAGCAGCCGCCGCCGGAGATCCAGTTGCTGCTGAAGCGGAACCGGCAGATCTCCATCGAGGAGATCGACCCGCTGCCGCTGGTGGGGGTGCTGCGCTTCAACCACCTGCACGGGCCCTTCAACAACAAGAAGATCCGCCAGGCGCTGTTGCCCGCCATCAACCAGACGGACTTCATGAGCGCCATCGTCGGGCTGGAGCCTGACATCTACATGGACAATGTCGGCGTCTTCACTCCTGGCACGCCACTGGCGTCGCAAGTGGGGCTGGAGCCGCTGATGGGCCCCCGCAGCGTGGACAAGGCCAAGGCGCTGCTGAAGGAAGCCGGCTACAACAACGAGTTGATGCGCCTGATCGGGCCGACCGACATCCTGGCTCCCTCCGCCATGACCCAGGTGGCGGCTGATCTGGTCCGCCGGCTGGACTTCAACGCGGATATCGCGCTCGGCGACTGGGGCACGGTGGTGCAGCGCCGCACGTCGCGGGAGCCGGTGGACAAAGGTGGCTGGAGCATGTTGCTGACCTCCTTCTCGTCCTTCGACTTTGTCGATCCTTCCGCGCATTTCCCGCTGCGCGGCAATGGCGCGGGCGCCTGGGTGGGCTGGCCGGATGTGCCGCAACTGGAGACGTTGCGCGACGAATGGTTCGTGGCCCCGGACCTCGCCGCACAGAAGAAGATCGCTGAGGATATGCAGCGCATCGTCATGGACGAACTGCCCTACATTCCTGTTGGGGCCTACAAATCCATGACGGCGATCAACAAGAACCTGAAGGGGCGCGTGGCAGGTTTCGCAATCATGTGGAACCTGGAGCGGGCCTGATCGTCCGAGCAGAACAAGGAGGGGGAATGCTTTCTCCCTCCGGAGAACTCCCAAGAGATCGTCGTGTTCCCTGCTGGAGCTGGCCTCGATCGCCGAAACATTCCGCCGGGGAGCCGGGAAGCTCCATACTGGCGCTCCCCTCTCCGCTTTCCTGGGAGGCGGGCAGGGATTGCGCGTGAACCGGCACGGCCATCGCCTCCCGCCGCCTAGCTCGTCGTATCAGCGCGCTTTGACTTCGACGGCCAGAACCTCCTCATCAGCCCGCGCCTTGTAGCTCAGCCGGGCCTGTCCTGCGTTGACGGAGCGCAGGAGGCCGACCCCGATGATCAAGCTGTGGTCCACCGTATGCTGCATCAGTTCACGCAGTTGCTGCGCGCGTGAGGCATCGTCCAGGGTCGCGCGGGCGCGCTGGATCAGCGCATCTGTCTGCGGCAAGCCAAGCCCGGTGAAGTTCAGCGTCCCAAGGCCCGGCACCGTGCCAGCGGAGTGCAGCTGCGAGCCGAGCAGATAGGAGGTCTCGCCCGTCAGGGAGCCGAAGGCCGTCACGAAGGCCCCGTATTCCCGCTTGTTGCGGCGGGTGAGGAAGGTGGCCTGCGGTACGATCTCGACCGTGGTGCGGATGCCGATGCGGGTCCAGGCGGCGGCCATCGCCTGGCAGATCCGCGGCGTCCGGCTCGGGGAGCAGAACAGGTTCAGGCCGAAGCCCTGCGGAAATCCCGCTTCCGCCAGCAAGGCTCGGGCCGTGTTCGGGTCCGCGCCCGGCACCGGGCGGTCGGGGAGAGCACCGAAGACGAAAGGCGGCGCCGGCTGGTCCGTCGGGTCGGCATAGCCTTCCATGATCTGCCGCGCGATCGCCTCCCGGTTCAGTGCCAGTGACATGGCGCGGCGGACGCGGACATCCAGCATCGGGTTGCGCCCCTCCGCCTCGACGCCGGGCGGGTTCGGACGCTCCACGTCCAGGTAGAGGTTGGCGGCATAGACGGAAGGGCCGTCGAACAGGGCGAAGCGCTGGTCGCCCCGGATGCGGGGCGCGTCCTGCAACGGAACATTGTTGATGAAATCGACATCATCCGCGAGCAGCGCGGCGACGCGGGCGCTGTCCACCGGGATCGGCACCAGGCTTACCGTCTCCCAGGGCACGGTGCCGCCCCACCAGGCTTCGTTGCGGCGCATCACCAGCGGCGCGCTGGTGGACCAGCTCGCGGCCCGGAAGGGGCCGGTGCCGATCGCGGCCGCCCCGGTGTTGAATTCCGCATTGCCCTTCTCCGCCACCGAGCGGGGGACGATGAAGATCTGCGTCAGGTTGGTCGGCAGGATCGGCAGCGGCCCGTTGGTGCGGATGCGCAGGGTGAGGTCGTCCACCGGCTCCACGGCCGTCACGCCGGCGAGGTAGATGGTATAGGGGTTCGGGTTGCCCGGTACGTTCGGCACCCGCTGGAAGGAGGCCACGACATCTGCCGAGGTCAGCGGCGAGCCATCGTGAAAACGCACGCCAGGGCGCAGCCGGAACTCCCATGTGGTGTCGTCCAGCACCCGCCAGGACTGTGCCAACCCCGGCTTCAACTGCATCTGCCCGTCGCGGGTGACCAGCGTTTCGTAGATGTTGCGCAGCGCGCCGGTGTTCGACAGGTTCAGCAGCCAGTGCGGGTCCAGCGTGCTGGGCGGCGACTGGATGCCGATCCGCAGTTCCTGCGCCATGGCCGGTGCGGACAGCAGCATGGACAGGCCCAGGGCCAGTCTCGGCAGCAGCTTCATGCCATCATCTCCTTCATTCAGGTGCCGGTGGTTCGGCACCGGCCATGCATCGCGCGGGTGGCGCCGGCAGGTCAGTAGAGCTGGCCCGGGGCCAGGATGTTGCGCATGGCCTCCGGCCTGCCATCAAGCCAGCACAACAGGTTCTCACGGAAGATCGCGGCGATGCGCGCATTCTCGCGTGACACGGTGCTGGCGGAATGCGGGCTGATCAGCACATTGGGCATGGCCCAGAGCGGGTCCTCCGGCGGCAGGGGCTCCGGCTCCGTCACGTCCAGCGCGGCGAAGCCCACCTGCCCGCTCCCGAGCGCCTCGCGCAGTGCCGCGTGCTCCACCACCGCCCCGCGGCCGATGTTCACGAAGGCTGCGCCGGGCCGCATGGCGGCGAAAGCGGCGGCGCCGAACAGCCCTTCCGTTTCCGGCGTGTGCGGCACCGTCACCACCACCGCATCCGCCTTCGGCAGCAGTTCCAGCAGGTCGGACACGGGTGCGATCTGGTCAAAGAGCGCCGCCTGGGACCGCTCCTGGCCGGGGCGGCGGACCAGGGCGACGACTCGCATGCCAAGCGCCTTGCCGATGCGGGCGCAGCCGCGCGCGAGGTCGCCGCCGCCGATCAGCAGCAGGGTACGGTCGGCCAGATCCTCGCCGCAGTAGCGCACCCAACGCCGCGCCGCCTGCTCCCGCCGCAGGTGATCCAGGCCACGGGCATGCTGCAGCAGCGCCATGAAGACCCATTCAGCCAGCGGCCCGGCGTGCACGCCGCGCGCCGTGGTGACGGTGACACCACGCTCCGCCAGCCGGAGCTTCGCCGCCAGTGGGCCGACGCCCGTGCTGGTCGCCTGAATCCAGCGCAGCTTCGGCATGCTGTCGAGCAGCTCGGCCGGCGGGAAGTCCCAGAGGATGTCGGCCTTGGCCAGCAGCGCCCGCCAAGCCTGCTCCTGCGCTGCGTCACGCGTGAAGGGCGCCCCCTTGTGGTCGGCAGTGTAGCGGATGGGCGGCAGCAGTTCAGGCTCGTGCAGCACCTCCAGCCGGCCGGGCGCGACATCGCGCAGGGCCTCGACATGCTCCGCCTCCAGCGGGGTCGCGATGACGATGGTCTGCCGCCCGCTCATGCCACGGCCTCCAGCACGGCACCTGACGTGATCTGCCCCTTCAGCGCCGGCATGTGGGGCTCCGCCTTCGCATCGGTGAACAGGATGCCGGTGCCCGCGACGGGGGGCGCAGCCACCTTGCCGCGGCAGCATAGGGTAGAGGCTTCAATCATGGGTGGCTTCTCTCCGTCGCGGAATGCGGTTCCGCGACGGCATGGTCAGGCCGGCGGCGCGCCCGGGAAAGAGGCCGCCCCAGCCAATCTTTCCCAAGATGTGGAAAGTTTATGGTCGCTGGAAAGACGGCGGCAGGGGCGGTCACTCAACTGCGGCAGCCTGCGGCGATCTCATGCACGGTGCGCTGCATCTCGCCGATAAGGCGGCCCGGGTGGCTGGCGTCGATCCCTGGGCCGACGAGGCCGAGCGACAGCTCCGGGTGGCCCGCCCCGGTTGGGACGACCAGGCCAAGGGCATTCACGCCAGGATGCCGGAAGCTCTCGGTGACGGCGAACCCGTCCCTGCGGGCCCGCTCCAGCCGGCGCCGCAGCAGGTCCGGTGCATGGCGGTGGAAGCGGCGGTAGCGATGGTCATTGGCGCGCAGCAGTTCCTCGGCTTCGGCCGCCGCCATGCTTGCCAGCAAGGCCACGCCGCCCGCCCCGATGCCAATGGGCAGGCGCGTGCCGACCGTTCCCCTGATGGCCATTCCAGGGGTCGGGCAGGCGACGCGCTTGAGGTAGATGGTTTCCCACGCGCTGCGCTGGTTGAGCACGGCGACAGCGCCCACGCGGGCAGCAAGGTCGCGCAAAGGCTCCTCGGCCGCGGCATAGCGGTCTATCCGCGCTGCGGAGACCAGGCCCAGCTCAAAGAGCTGGGGGCCCAGCATGTAGCGCTTGTTGTCCAGTTTCTGCAGGAAGCCTTCCTCGACCATGCAGGCGAGCAGGCGATGGGCCGTGGAGGTCTCCAGCCCCGTGCGGCCAACCAGTTCCGTCAGCCGAAGCCCGCCCTCCTCGGCCGAGCCCAGTTCCCTCAGAAGGGCCAGGGCACGCCGCAGGCTTCCTGTCCCCTCCTGGCGCGAATGGCTCGATCGGTTCCTGGGCGTCATCGTCACCAAGGCGGCGTTCCACATGGTCCATCCCGGAACCCTTGCCAGGACGGCGCAGGACGTGATCCGAGCACGCCGATGACATGTCGCAAAGATCCAATCCGCAGTGGCTCAGCGATATTCCTGCCACTGCGTGCCGGGGAACCGAGTGGATGGCGGCTGTCGCGAACCCGGGGCTACCTTGGCGCTGCCAGGCCGGGCCGATGGAGGCTGCCGCAGAGACGCCTGCGGGCCTTCCGCGTCATGATGCCGCCAGGCTCCGTTTCAGCCGCGCGATCACTCCAGGCAAGCCGCGCACCTTCAGCACCCGCCCGCTTTCGTCGTATTCCTCCGACAGCACCCGCACGCTGTTGTAGATCTCGCCAATCAGCCCCTGCTGGGCATAGGACAGCGCCAGCACGTCCTCCACCATCTCGGCCTCGAAGAAGGCGATGATGGTGCCGCGCAACGCGCTCACATCCTCCGGAGCATGGGCGGAAAGCAGGATGGCGTCGGGATGCTTCTCGATCAGGGCGGCGCGGCCGGCGGCATCCACGCGGTCCATCTTGTTCAGCACCAGGCGGGATGGCACCGCATCCGCGCCGATCTCGCGCAACACGCCGCGGGTCACTTCCAGCTGCGCCTCGTAGGTCGGGTCCGACGCGTCGACCACGAACAGCAGCAGCGAGGCCTCCAGGGCCTCCGTCAGGGTCGAGCGGAACGAGGCGACCAGGTCGTGCGGGAGCTGCTTGATGAAGCCGACCGTGTCCGAGATGAGCACGCGCGGCCGGGTTTCCGGCTGCAGGATGCGGACGGTGGTATCGAGGGTGGCGAAAAGCTTGTCCTCCACCAGCACCTCGCTGCCGGTCAGGGCGCGCATCAGGGAGGACTTGCCCGCATTGGTGTAGCCAACCAGCGCCACCCGCAGCTGGTCCTGCCGCGCGGAACGGCGGTGGTCGCTGTCGCGCTGCACCGCTTCCAGATGGTCCTTCAGTTCCGCGAGCCGGTCGCGGATCTTGCGGCGGTCGAGGTCCAGGGTGCTCTCGCCCGCGCCCGGGCCCTGCCGCCGCTCACCGCCACCCGAGGATTCCCGCAGCCGGGGGGCGACGTATTTCAGGCGCGCCATCTCCACCTGCAGCTTCGCCTCGCGCGTCTTGGCATGGCGGTGGAAGATCTCGACGATGACGCCGGTGCGGTCCAGCACCTCGGCGCCGGTGGCGCGCTCCAGGTTGCGGATCTGGCTGGGCGAGAGTTCATGGTCCACGATCACGAACTCAGGCTTGCGGGCAGCGTCCTGATCGGCCTCGGCCGGCTCAGCAGCCTCGGCGGCGGCTTCGAACCTTGCGCGTGCCTTGGAGCGCGGGGGCGGCGCCATCGAGCTGACCACGCCGGTGCCACCGGTCAGCGCCGCCAGTTCCGCCAGCTTGCCGCTGCCCAGCAACGACCCGGCGCCGGTGCCTTCGCGGCGCTGGGACACCGTGCCGACCACCTCGTAGCCCAGCGTCTTCACCAGGCGCCCGAGTTCCTCGAGGCTGGCTTCATGCGCGACGTCATCGACCTCCGGCGTCTGGATGCCGACAAGAACAGCGCGGGGCGTGGGGGGCTTGGTCTCCATGGTCGCTCTCAATAGCACGGGTGCGGCCATCTGGCCGCACCCGGATTCGCATGGGCTGGGCTGCTCACTCGCCCTGGATATTGGCCTCCCGCGCGATGTTCTTCCAACGCGTGACCTCGGACGCGATGAGGCCCGCGTAATCCTCCCGGCTCATGCTGTTCGGGCCGGCACCGAAATCCAGCAGGCGCTCCACGGTGCCGGGCTCGGCAAGGCCCTTCGCCAGGGCGTGGTGCAGCGCGTCCGCCACCGGCTCCGGAACGCCGGCCGGCCCGGACAGGCCGAACCAGTTGGTGGCCACCAGCGTTTCCAGTCCGAATTCCCGCACGCTGGGCACATCCGGCCAGCGCACCGCACGTTCCGGCGTGGTGACGGCGAGCATGCGCAGCCGTTCGTTGCGGCCGACATCCGGCACGGCCGCGATCAGCCCCTCGATCTGCCCGCCCAGGATATCCGCCACGGCCGGCGCCGAGCCGCGATAGGGAACATGCAGGATCTGCACGCCGGCCGCGCGGTTCAGCAACTCCAGCTTCACATGGCTGGAGGTGCCGATGCCGGTGGAGCCGAAGCGGACGGTGCCGGCCTTCGCCCGCGTGATGAGGTCGGTCATGGTCCTGATCGGGCTATCCGCCGCGACCACGATCGCGCTGGGAACAGCGGCGATGAGGCCGATGGGCGTGAAGTCCCGCACTGGGTCATAGGGAACCTGCTTCCACACCGCGGGGCCGATGGCCTGGGAGGCGATGTTCGAGAGCACGATCGCGTAGCCGTCCGGCGGCGACTTGGCGACGAGGTCGCTGCCGATCGCGCCGCCGGCACCGCCACGGTTCTCCACCACGACGGAGGCGCCCATCGCGACCTCCATGCCCCGCGCGGCGAGGCGGCCAAGCAGGTCCGTGGTGCCGCCGGGGGTGAAGGGAACGATCAGCCGGATGGGGCGGTTGGGCTTCCAGGCGGGCTGGGCGCGCGCGCCATGGGCGGAGGCGGCGGCGAAGCCGGTAGCGGCCAGGACCGCGCGGCGGGAAATGGGCATGGGGCAGGTCCTGTCTTTGAAAGGGTAAGCCTCGGTCAGTTCACGGCGATGCCGGCATCCTTCACCACACCCCGCCAGCGTGCGAGATCGCCGGATACCAGGGCGCCAAGCTCAGCACGGCTCCCGCCCTCCACCACGAAGCGGATGCGCTCCAGCCGCTCGACGACCTCGGGCTGGCGCAGGGTGGCGGCGATGGCGGCATGCAGCGCATCGGCCACCGGCTCAGGCGTCGCGGCCGGGACAAAGAGGCCCGTCCAGGAGAGGGAATGCAGGTCGGGGAGGCCCTGCTCCGCCATGGTCGCGACCTCCGGCGCCCAGGTCAGGCGGCGCGGGCCGGCCACGGCCACCATGCGGATCTGGCCCGAGGTGATCTGCGGCGCGGCAGTGCCGGAATTGACCATGGAGAAGGGCACGGTGTTCTGGATCACGGCGGTGATCGCGGCCGCGCCGCCGGCGAAAGGCACGTGCAGCGCCTTCAGGCCGGTCCGCAGAAGAAACAGCTCCATGCCCAACTGCTCCGAGGAACCGATCCCGGAAGAGGAAAAGGACAGCTTGTCGCCCTGGGTCGCCATCCAGGCCTTCAGTTCCGCCACGCCGCGCGCGGGGACCTGCGGATTCACCACGATCACGTTCGGCGCGCTCATGGCCAGCACCACGGGCTTGAAGTCCCGCTCGGGATCGAAGCCGGGCTGCTGCATCACGATGGGCTGGATGGTCATCGTGCCGCTGGCATTCACGAGCAGCACATGACCATCCCCCGGCATCGCGGCGACGGCGCGCGTGCCGACGACGCCGGTGGCACCGGGGCGGTTCTCGACAATGACAGTCTGACCCAGGGCGGCCTGCAAGCCCGGCTGCAGCGCGCGGGCGCAGAGGTCGGTGGCACCGCCGGGCGGAAAGGGCACCAGCAGTGTCACAGGCTTCGTCGGCCGCCAAGGCGCCTGCGCCAGCGCGCTGCCGGCGCCCGGAAGCATGGCAAGGGAGAAAAGGGTGAGGGCTTCACGGCGTCGCATCATGATCCTCCTGGCGGCATCCCGCCTTGCTGGATTTGGGCAGCCAGGGCCAATGTGATTGACCGCAGTCATTGGCGGAGAGACCTGCCGCGCAGCAGGCGAGCCGCTTCGAAGGAGCCAGGAGCGCATGAGCAAGACCGGGGCCGATGATGGCGCGGCGGAGGTGGAACGGGTCCGCGAGGCCATGCGGTCGCTGCGGGACGCGCGGGGCTATGTGCTGCCGCATCGCGGCCTGCTGGCGGCCGCCCTGCCCCATCTGCACGAGACCTACGGCGCGATGTACCGGGCGCTCACCCTCGAGGAAGGCGGCCTGCCGCCTCTGCAACGGGAATGCGTGTGGCTGGCGATCCTGGCGGCATGCGACGAGGGCGTGGGTACGCATCACGTCGCGCTGTTCCGCGAGCACGGAGGCAGCGATGACTTGGCCGACGCCGTGTTCCGGCAGACCGGCTGGGCCATGGGTGTCGAGGCCCATGCCTTCCTGCCGAAGGCCTGGGCACCCCTTTTCCCTGGGCTCGATGCGGCGCGGAGCTATCTTGACGGCGCGGCGGCCCTGAATGCGGGCAGCCCCTTGCCCGATGCAACGGCCCGCCTGCTGCGCCTGTCCGTGCACGCCGCCCGCGGCAATCTCTGGGGGCTGCGCGTCGAGTTGGAAGCCTCCTATGCGGCGCGGCTGGAGGAACGCGCCATGGCGGAGGCGATGAGCCTGATCATCTGGCCACGCGGGGTGAATGCCTTCGTGCGCGCGGCCGACATCTGGCTGCAACTGCTGCGCAGCGGTTGCGTCACCCCTTCCCCCCTCTTCGCCGCCTGGGCGGAAGCCTCCGGGCAGGGCCCACTGATGCTGACCCCGGGCGCCTAGGGTCAACATCGCGTTCAGGCCGTCACGTCACTGGCCGAGAGCGCCCGCTCGAAGAAGGCGCGGCGGTCGCGGGCGCCGCGCATCATCAGGGAAAGGTCGTTCTCCGTCAGGATCATGCGCATGCCGGCGCGGAGGAATCCCTGCCAGGGTCCCTCGTCGCGCGGCCCGCCCATGCCAGCGAAGAGGCCGTTGCGCGCGGCGGCGGCACAGGTCCGCTCCACCGCGTCCCGCAGTGCGGGCGAATCGTACTGGCCGGCCAGCCCGAGATCCCAGAGCAGGTCGGAGCCCCCGATGAACAGGCCATCCACCCCTGGCACGGCCGCAATCGCCTCAACATTCGCGACGGCGGCGCGGCTCTCGATCATCACGACCACCACCACCTCCTCGTTGAAGATCCCGCAGGCTTCCGCGAGGCTTTTATCATATCCAAAATGCGCCAGGGTTCCCGGCACCGAGAGGTTCCCCCTGGGCGCGAAGCGCGCGGCGCGTGCCACGGCGGCCGCCTGTTCCGGCGTGTCCACATGCGGAACCACGAGGCCGAGCGCCCCGTTGGTCAGCAGCCCCGCGATCTCATGCGGGTCGTGGCTGGAGGGGCGCGCCATGGGCAGGATGCCGGCGCGAATGGCCGAGAGCGCGATGTCATGCGCCAGATGCGGCGAGGCCGGGCTGTGCTCGAAGTCGAGCATGGCCCAGTGGAAGCCGCAGGCCGCCAGGATCGGCCCCGCTTCCGCGCTGCGCGACAGGCGCAGGTTGCTGCCGAGCGCCAGTTGCCCCGCCGCCATACGCGCCCGGAAGGCGCTACCGGGAAAGCCGCTCATTCCACCGCCTCTCCCGCCGTGAAGGCCAGCAGGGCATCCGGGAAGCGCCAGGCCGTCCGCTGCCGGGAGGCCAGGATATGCAGCGCCTCGCGCATCCGGTCGAAAGCCTCGCGCACCGCCTCCTCACCCTCAATCACGAGGCCGAATCCGGGGCACAGGCGGTCGATCGGGCGTGCGGACTGGATGCTATCGAGATCGCGGAGAATGGGCGTGGGGTCGATGCCGACCAGCCAGTCCATCTTGGCCGAAAGGTAGAGCGCGATGTCATCGGCCCGCATCGGTGTCTCGTCCCGACCCCGCAGCCGCGAAAGGCCAGGGGCCCAGGCTCCGGCCGGGCGGGCGAGAAAGGCGAAGGCATCCGACGTGAACAACGTGCGCGTTGCCGCCTCGTAGAACCAGTTGGTGGCGAGCAGGCGCAACTCCACCCGCAGCACCTCCAGCCGCAGGCGGCCGACCTGGGTGATCACACCAGGTGCGATGCGCACGGCGCGCAGGCCAGGTGTCGCCTCGATCTGCGCGGCCGCGCTTGTCTCCTCGACGCCCTCGAAGAAATCCAACGGGTTGAGAACGCCGGCATAAAGCACTTCCTGCACGCCGAAGTCCTGGAGGATAGCTGGCAGGTTGATCATGCAATCCTGCTCGCGCCGCGTGGTGATGAGGCGCCGCTCGGTCGTGCCGCCCAGTGTGTTGCGGATGCCATCCGCAATCAGCGGCCAGTGCACGGCCAATCCGGTATCGACCATCAGCCACTGCCCGCCATCCCGCAGGATATAGCCCTGCACCGGCAACAGGCCGCGCGCGCCCTGCGGCAGCCAGCTGATGGGACGCGCCGCCACATCCAGCCAGCCCCCGGTGGCGAAGAGCGTGCCAGGGATGATCTCTGCCAGTCCCTCGGTTTCCATGGATACCGGTGCGCTCATGCCGCCACGGGCCCCATCGCGATACCCTGCTTGAAAAGCGGCAGCGTGCTTTCCGGCGTGTCCACCACACAACCATGGGCGCCGGCGAGAAGGCGTGGGCGCAGGCGGGCGATCAGTTCATCCATCTCGGGAAAGGTCGGCCGGCTGTCGGTGAACTTCGGCCAGTGCAGGGCCTTGTCGTTGAAGTCCTGCATCATGGCGATGTCGGGCGGTGCGATCTCGCTGCTCAGGTGATCGCACTGGCCCGGCACATGGGCGTGGAAGTAGGCGCAGGCGTCGGAGAGAAAGAGGATGCGGTCCTTGGTGTCGAAGGCCCAGAGCGTATCGGGCAGGTCACGCCACACCGGGGGCAGGAACAGGAACTGCCGGTCGCCGAGGTCGAGCGTGTCGCCGGCCGCGACGTGCCGGAAGCGCTTCTGGAGGGAAGGATAGTACAGCGGGTAGTCCCGCAGGTCTCCTACCGCGACGGCCTCCGGAAACTCGCGCATCCAGCGCTCCAGCAGGCCGGAATGCGGAAGCTCGCTATGCGTCGGGAAGATGTAGTCTATGGAGCGGCCAGCCAGGAAGGTGTCCACGTCGCGTCTCACCGCGTCCCAGTGGATGGGATGGCCAGTATCGATCAGGATCGTTTTCGTGGAGCCCTTGAGCAGATAGAGCGAGTAATGCGCGTGCATGTCAGGCACGCTGCTGGCAAGGCACCGTCCGGTCCACAGGCAATCCGGCGTAATCGCCCGGGGCAGTTCCCCGGTTTGGCCGAATGCACCGCCATGGGCATGTCCGACGTGACCATCCTTGTCAGGATCTTGGCTCTTCATTGTCCCGGCGCTTCCTTTCGGTGGATTTGGATTAGGCGCGACGTATCTGATGCTGCATGGCATAGGCCCAGCATCTGTGTCGCAGCCGACCAGCCTTTCCCGCTTGCGGCCATGGCAAAACAGGCTGCCAGGCTTCTGCGAAAGCCGAAGCAGCGTCCGTCGCGCCATCGCTGCGCATCGTGCAACGGATGCCACGATAAGCACCCATAGGAGACCCGCGCAACGATAATGTTCTACAAACAGGACAGACTTCTGTCCTATATTGCAGACCGGATCGAAGGCGTCTTACCGGAGCCGAGTGCCTTCTTTAGGATCGACCTCTCTTTCGGGATGATCCTGGACAGCGCCGTCCGGCAGCACCTGCATCCAGGCCGCAGCCGAACCTGATGCTGCCTTCTACGAGCCGCCATCCTGCACCACCGCCGGCCGCTTCCGCATTGTCACCGCGCTCAGCAGCACGAGGGCCGCGACGATCAGAAACCCGAGCGCGATCGGATGATTCACCACGTCCATCAGGTCGCCATCCGAGATGAGCAAGGCCTGGCGAAGGGATCGCTCCAGCGTCGGCCCCAACACATAAGCAAGGATCAGCGGCCCGAGATCGAAGCCAGCCCGGCGGAGAAGAAAGCCGACAATGCCGAAGATGGCGGCGAGCAGGACATCGAAGTGGTTCAGGCCTGTGCTCCAGGTGCCAATGACGCAGATCAGCAGGATGCTCGTGGCCATGAAACGCCGTGGCACCTCCAGCGCACGCACGAACAACCCGACGAAAGGCAGGTTGAGCACGACCAGGATGAAGTTGCCCAGATACATCGAGGCAATGACGCCCCAGTAGAGTTCGGGTTGGCGCTCCAGGATCATGGGGCCGGGCTGCACACCATGCACCAGCAGCGCGCCAAGCAGCAGGGCCGTCACGGCGTTGGACGGAATACCAAGGGTCAGAAGCGGAATGAATGCGCCTGCGGTGCCGCTGTTGTTGGCGCTTTCCGGCCCTGCGACACCCTCGATCGCGCCCTTCCCGAACTCATGCGGGTATTTGGTGAGCCGCTTCTCGACCGCGTAGGAGAGAAAGGAAGCCAGCACCGCGCCGCCGCCCGGCAGCAGCCCGACAAGGAAGCCCAGCACGGAGCCGCGCGCGATGGGTCCGGCGCTCCGCTTCCATTCCTGCCGGTTGGGCATGAAGCCAAGCATGCCGGAGGGCGCGCGCAGGATCTCGGGCTTCCCGTCGCCGCTCAACGCCAGGAACAGCAGTTCCGAGAGGCCGAACAGCCCGAGCGCGAGGGGCGCGATGTTGATGCCGTCCACCAGCGCCGGCACGCCGAAGGTGAAGCGCGGGGTGCCGGCCATGGGGTCCAGCCCCACCGAGCCCAGGAACAGCCCGATGAGCGCCATCAGCGCCGCCCTGGCGACACCGGAAGCCGCGAAGAAGGCGATCATGGACAGGCCCGCCAGCATCAGCGCCGCGTATTCCCAGGGCCCGAAGGCGATGACGATCTCGGCCAGCGGGGGGGAAAGCAGCATCACGCCCAGCACGCCGACCGTGCCGGCGATGAAGCTGCCGATGGCCGCGATGCCGAGCGCCGCGCCCGCGCGCCCGTTCTTGGCCATGGCATAGCCGTCGATGCAGGTCACGACCGAGGAGGCCTCGCCCGGGATGCGCATCAATACCGAGGTGATCGTGCCGCCATAGGCCACGCCGTAATAGATGCCGGCCAGCAGGATGATGGCACCGGTGGGGTCCAGCTTGAGGCTGATGGGCAGCAGCAGCGCGATCGTGGTGGCCGGCCCGAGGCCGGGGAGCACACCGACCAAGGTGCCCAGCACGGCGCCCAGCAGGCAAAGGCTGAGGTTCTGGAAGGTCAGCAGAACCGCGAAGCCCTGCATCAGTCCGTCGATCATGCCAGCCTCCTCAGCCGATGCGGATCAGTCTGAGCGGGGCGAGCATCCGCTCTGCCGGCCCGTCAGGAAACGGCACGCCGAGTGCCGTGCCAAAGAGCAGCGTCACCGCCACCACGAGAATGACCGCCCAACCGGCCGAACGTGCCCAGGAGCGGCCCTCCCCCACCCGCAGCACGAGCAGGGTGGCGGCGAAGCCGGTCACGATGAAGCCCGCGTATGGCAGCGCCAGCGCCACGCCCAGCATGGCGGCGCCATAGGCCAGGAAGCAGCGGGAGCGCAGGGGCGAGGCATCGCCGCCCTCCAGCGCGCCATCCCCTGGCGCCGCCATGACGCCAAGGGCCGCCACTGCGATCAGCACGGCGAGGACCTGAGGCACGAGGCCGGGGCCTGGCCCGTCGAAGGGAGACCAGGCCTGCAAGCGGGAGGCTTCCCAGCCAGCGAGCGCCGCGAAGACCAGCGCCGCGATGCCCACGGCACGGACATGTCCCCGCATCAACGCCGTGCCAGCCCGGCCTCGCGGAGCTGGTCCCCATAGCTTGTGAAGCCGGAGCGGATGGCACCCTCGAACTCGGTGGCGGAAAGGATGGCCGGAACCATACCGAAGCGGCCCAGCGCTTCCTCCACCGCCGGCGTGGCCGCGGCGCGCTGGATGGCGTCGCCCAGCACCGCCAGCCGTTCCGCCGGCACGCCCTTGGGCGCCACGAAGCCCAGCAGGCTCTCGATCATCACGTCATAGCCCGCCTCGCGCAGCGTCGGCACGTCCGGGAATTCCTTCCACCGCGTCGGGCTGGCCGAGGCCAGCAGGCGCAGCCGGCCGGACTGGATGGCAGGGATCATCTCGGGCGGCGTCTGCGAGGTGGCATCCACATGGCCACCGATGGCCGCCGTGACCGCCTCTGCGCCCGACTGGAAAGGCACGAAGCCGAAGCGCGTGCCGGCCTTCCGGTTCAATTCGAACAGGCCCAGGTTGTTCGGCGGGCCCGTGGCGCTGAAGGTGATGCGCCGCGCCTTGGCTGCGTTGATCAGGTCCTGCACGCTGCCATAGGGGCTCTCCGCCCGCACGGCGATGCCGTAGAGGAAGCGTGCCGTGCCGGACAGGTAGGAGAAGCTGTCGAGGTTGTAGCTCACCTCGAACATATGCGGCGCGATCGCCAGGCCGGACATCGCGGCGCTGCCGATGGTGTGGCCATCGGGGCGGGCCTGCGCCACCTGCGTCGGCGCCGAGGTGCCCTGCCCGCCGGTGCGGTTCACGATCTGCATGGGTACGCCGAGGATCTTCTCGGCCTCCGCGCAAACCGCGCGGACCGAGACATCGGTGGAGCCACCGGCGCCGAAGGGCACCAGCACGCTGACCTCGCGGTCGGGCCAGCGCGGCTGGGCCAGGGCCGGCGCGGCGAGCAGGGTGGTGGTGCCGAGGATGAGCTGGCGTCGTTTCATGACAGGCATTCCGGGTTCAGCGCTTGGCCAGGCCGGCCGCACGGAGATGCGGGCCGAACTCGGCGAAGGCGGTGCGTTGCATGCGCTCGAAATCAGGCGCCGGAACGGGCGCCGGGATCATGCCGAAGCGATTCAGCGTCTCGGCCACAATGGGCTTCCGCGCGGCCTCCAGGAACACGCGCGAGAGCAGTTCCGCCCGCTCCGCCGGAATGCCTTTCGGCCCCACCAGCCCGAGCACGCTGTCCACCGCGAGGTCGACACCCTCCTCACGCAGGGTCGGGGTATCGGGATATTCCTTCCACCGCACATCGCTGGCCGAGGCGAGGAGGCGCAGCCGGCCAGATTGCAGAGCGGGCAGCATCTCCGGCGGGTTCTGCACCACGAAATCGACATGCTTGCCGATGGCGGCCGTCACCGCTTCCGCGCCACCGGGAAAGGGCACGAAGCCGAAGCGCGTGCCGAGCTTCGCATTCAGCTCGAACATGCCGATATTCTGTGGCGCGCCGGCCGCGGCGAAGGTGATGCGGCGTGCCTTCGCGGCATCGATCAACTGCCGCACATTCTGGAACGGACTGTCCGCAGGCACGGCGATTCCGTACAGGTAGCGCGCATAGCCCGGCAGGTAGGTGAAGTCATCGAGCGTGTAGGACAGGTCCATCACATGGGGCATGATGGCCAGCGCGGCCATGCCGGCGGTGGCCAGTGTATAGCCATCGGGCCGGCCGGTGGTGACCTGCGCGGGTGCGCTGGTGCCCTGCCCGCCCGTGCGATTCACGATCTGCACAGGCACACCAAGGATCTTCTCGGCCTCCGAAGCCACGGCGCGGGTGCAGACATCGGTCGAGCCACCGGCGCCATAGGCGACCAGGATCGTGACTTCGCGTTCCGGCCAGGCCGCATGTGCCAGGGACGGCGCCAGCAATGCACTGCCGGCCGCCAGAATAGCTTGGCGTCTTCTCATGGTTCCTCACCAAGGCTTTCTGGTCGGGTTCCCGGCATCAGGCTGCCGCCCCCGACCTTGCTTGTTGTGTTGGTTGGAGCGGTGCCCGCGCTCAGGGACGCGGCAAAGGCTTCATGCCGCCGGGCGTAGCACCATGATCCATGGTGTCATGCGTGTGCGGCGGCGCAGAAGGCGTTTCTTCCATGGTCTCGTTCCCTCATCTTTGTTGTCATTCTTTTTGCCTGCATCAGGTCTGATCAGTAACCGACTGTCAACCTTGATCATCCCGTGCAGGCTGTAGCCGCGGCTCTAGCGCGCCAGTGGTGTCACAAGATCGCTGAAGGCCACCTCAAGAGAGGTGTGAACATCCACCACCACGGGCTTCCGGCAGGCGAAGGCTTCCGTGAGTGCCGGCGCCAGCTCCTCCGCATCGCGCACGCGGATGCCGTGGCAGCCCATCGCGGCCGCCATGGCGGCATGGTCGAAATCGTGGAACTCGGTCGCGAAGGGTCCGCGCGAATGCTTGGACCAGCCCAGGGCATGATTGTTGAAGACCAGCACCACGATGGGAAGGTCGTTTTCCAGCGCCGTCATCAGCCCGTTCATGGTCATGGCGAAACCGCCATCGCCGCAGACGGCCACCACCGCGCGCTCCGGATGAATTAGCTTCACGGCCAGCGCGGCCGGGATGGCGAAGCCCATGGGCCCGGCGCCGGCGGCCTGCAGGAAGCTGCCGGCCTGCCGGGTCTGAAAGAAATGCGTCATGAAGATGCGGTTCTCGCCCGCATCGCAGGTCACCATCCCATCCGGCGGCAGGGCGCGCTGCAACTCGGCGATGATCCGCTGCGGCATCACCGGCGACCCGGACGCGCGGGAGGCCGGATGGTCGAAAAAGCCATGTGCCGCCCGATGCGCCTCGACGCGGGCGGGGCCCTCCTCCAGCCGGCTCCCGCCTGGGCAGGCATCGCGAAGTTGGCTCAGCACAACGCCCGCCTCGCCAAGTAGCGGGTGGTCGACCGGGAAGGTCCAGGACAGGTTGCGCGGCTCCACGTCGATCTGGATCAGCACCTGCCGCTCCGGGTTCAGGAGCGCCGGGTTCTCCCGCGCGGTGTCGGAGGCCGTCATCTTGGAGCCGACGATCAGCACGAGATCCGCCTCGGCCACGCAGGCATTGGCGGCCGGCGTGCCGAAGGTGCCAAAGACGCCCAGCGCCAGTGGATGCGTCTCGGCAATGGCGCCCTTGCCGGACGGCGTCGTCACTACCGGCAGCCCCGCAGCCTCCGCCAGGGCCTGGAGCGGGCCGAAGGCCTGCCCGATGCGCACGCCGTTGCCTGCCACCAGCACCGGGCGCCTGGCGGCCGCCAGCGCCTGTGCGGCAGCCTGGATGCGGTCGGGCTGCTCGGGCGGCAGCGGGCCAGGGATGTAGGGCTGCGTCTCGTAGAGCCGTGGCACGCTGTCCGGCCCGACACGCCCCGCCAGGGCCGCGATGCTGTAGAGCACCGCCACAGGTCCCCGTTGCCCGGCCAGCGCATGCTTGATGGCCAGCTGCGTCGCCTGCACGGCGCCGGCCGGCTGCAGCGCGGGATAGACCGCCTTGGTGACGCCGCCATAGCTGCGCCGCGCATCCCAGTTGCCGTACTCGCCCGTGCCGGACTGGTAGGGCGCATGGGTGGAGAATTCCGGCGTATCGCTGAGGTCGGTCAGCAGCAGCATGGGGGAGCTGGACAGCAGCGCCTCGATGGTGCCGATAAGCCCGTTGCCCAGCACCCAGGGGCCCTGCCCCAGGATGACACCGGGCCGGCCGGTCAGCCGGCCATAGACTTCCGCCATGACGCCGGCGAGGGATTCCTCGCGCACCAGCACGGTGCGGATGCTGTTCTGCCGCTTCGACAGTGCGGTGAAGACATGGCCGGTATGGCCGCCGGAGATGCCGAAGACCATGTCGATGCCGGCCTGTTCCAGCACCAGCGTGATGGCATCCGACGTCGTGACCTCCTCCTGCAGCAGGCGGGGCGTGGGCATTCTGGGTGTTCCTCGGATTGTTGGGGCCGTCAGCCCATGAAGAAGCCGCCGTTGACGTCGAGCGTGGCGCCGGTGATGAAGCCGGCCTCCTCGGACGCCAGGAAGGCCACGGTGGCCGCGATATCCGCCGCGGTGCCGATGCGGCCGACCGGAATGCGCGTGACGTATTCTCGCGTGGCTTCCTCTCCCGCCACGGCCTGCATCGGGCTCTCGATGCGTCCGGGGGCGATGCAGTTCACCGTCACGCCCTGCCGCCCCGCTTCCGAGGCCAGCACGCGGGAGAAGGCCACCAGCCCTGCCTTGGAGGCGGCATAGGCGGCGCCCGCGATATCCGCCCGCGTGCGCGCCGCCTGGGAGGAGATGGTGACCACCCTCCCCCAGCCCCGCGCCTGCATCCCCGGCACGAAGGCGCGGCACATCAGGAAGGCGCCGCCGAGGTTGATGGCTATCACCTGCTGCCATTCGGCCCAGGTGGTGTCGCGCACCAGGATCTTGCCGCCGTCGCGCTTGGGGGAGATGCCGGCATTGTTGACCAGGATGTCCACGCCGCCATGGCGCTCCTCCATCTGCCGCGCGAGCGCCGCGACCCAGGCCTCGTCCGACACGTCGCCGGCGATGCCTTCAACCGAGCCGCCCTCCGCCCGCAGCGCCGCCGCGCTGCCGGCCACGCTGTCCAGCACGTCGGTGATCACCACATGCGCGCCGTCCCGCGCCAGCCGCCCGGCAATGCCGTAGCCGATGCCGCGCGCGGCCCCGGTCACCAACGCCACGCGCTTCCGTTCCGCCATTCTTCGTGTCCTTCCCTATGTCAGGCCCGGCAGCACCATGACCTTGACGGCCGCCTTGCTGCGGCTCAGCTCGAAGCCTTCCACCGTCTTCTCCAGCGCGATGCGATGGGAGATCAGTGGCCGGAAGCTCTCGCCCGACTGCGCCAGCAGGCGCAGCACGGTGTCCCAGGTGGTGCGGGCCGAGCCATGCGTGCCCCGGAGCTGGTGCTTGTTGCGCACCAGGTCGGTCAGGTTGATCTCCACCGGGCGGGCGTGGATGCCGCCTACCACCAGCACGCCGCCGCGCCGCAACACACGCAGCCCATCCGTGATGCTGGAGGGCGCGCCGGTGGCCTCGAACACCCGGTCCACCGGGCCGCCGGCAATGCGCTGCACCGCCTGGTCCAGCGTCTCCTGCGCCAGGTCCACCGTGTGCTGGAAGCCGAGCCGCCGCGCCGTTTCCAGCCGGACCTCGTCGTTCAGGCCGGCGACGATCACGATCGAGGCGCCGGCCATGCGCGCCATCAGCGCGATGGACAGGCCGATCATCCCGGCGCCCAGCACCACCACCGTCTGCCCCAGCGCCACCTCCCCAACCTCAACGGCCCGGGCCCCGACGCAGAGCGGCTCGGTCATCGCCGCCAGTTCCATGTCCAGCCCCTCCGGCAGCGCGAAGCACTGGCTGGCAGGGGCCGTCACATGACGCGCGAAGGCGCCGTGGCGGGTCAGGCCGATGGTGGTGCGGTTCTCGCAGGCTTCCGGCCGGCCGGCGGCGCAGGCGCGGCAATGGCCGCAGGCGATGGAGGGCCACACCGTGACACGCTGGCCCGGCTTCAGCGTCGTGACATCCGGCGCCGCCTTCACGACGCGGCCGGCGAATTCATGGCCGATGGTCAGCGGCATCCTCTCCCGCATCCAGTCGTAGCCGGCCGTCCATTCGTAGACATGCACGTCACTGCCACAGATGCCCACGGCATCGACTTCCACCAGCACCTCGCCCGGTCCCGGCTGCGGCTCGGCCGCCTCGACAAGATCGAGGCCGAAGGCCGGCGAGGTTTTCTGAACAGCAAGCATCGGTGCTCTCCTGGCCGGTACCCGACGGGACCGGCAGATTCGTTGTCTGTGCAGTCCTTCAGTGCCGCCGGTCAGGCCACGCCGGCACCGGTCGCCGGCAAGGCGGGATTGGGCGGCAGGATCCGCTCCGCCTGCAATTCGCGGAACTGGCGGCGGAACATCGCCTCGGAGTCGGTGCAATCCCCGAAGCCGTGCTGGCGCGCCTTGACCGTGGACATGATCGAATGGCGCGGCCGCGTTTCGCCATGGCGCAGCGTGAAGTCGAGGAACTCCCAGGAACGGACAACTTCCTCGTAGGCATGGGGGCGCAGGCCGTGGCGGCGCACCATCGCCTCCCACACCGCGCGCCGCCCCGGCATCACCGCCGCCAGCGCATGCGGATGCGCCGCGCCCAGCGTCATGCCGAAAGCATCGGCGAAGGCACCCCACAGCCTGGGCCAGGTGAATTCATCGCCATTGGTGATGTTGTAGATCTCGCCACGGCAACGCGGTTCCTCGCCGGCCCAGGCGATGGCGCAGGCCAGCAGCCCTGCATCCACCGCCTGCTGGATGCAGGGCTCCCCGCCCGGGAAGCGCAGCGGCAGGCCAAGCTCCCGCGTGATGCAGGCATAGACACCCAGGCCGCCACGGCGTTCATCGGGTTGCCGATGGCGTGGCCGCAGACCAGTTGCGGGCGCAGCACCGTGATGTCCCACTCCGCCGTCGCCGCCTGCGCCCGCAGCCAGTCCTCCTGGTCGTAGTAGAAGTTGGGCGCGATGAAGCGCGGGTCGCTCTCCTTCGCCGGGATGGGGAAGGGCCCATGGTGGATGCCATAGGCCTTCGTGCCCTGCAGCAGCGTCACGTGCCGCAGGCCGGGAGCGTGACGCTGCAGCGGCTCCACCAGGTTCTGCAGCATCTCCAGGTTGATGCGGATCTGGCGGTCGCCGGTCCAGCCGGAAACCAGCTCCGGCTCCTCGTAGAGCGCGGTGTAGACCAGGTGCGTCACGTCCGGCACGGCGCGCAGCGCTTCCGCCGTCGCCGCCGCATCGGTGAGGTCGACACGCAGCCACTGCGCCGAGGTCGGGAAATCCGGCGCGCGGCGGGAGAGGCCGATGACGCGGCTGTCGCCGCGCTCCTGGAAATGCGCCAGCGCGGCGCGCCCCACCACGCCCAGCGCGCCGGCGACCAGCACCACGCGTTGGCTGCTCATGGCGCCGTTCTCGCGCGACTACTTGCCGACATTGGCGCGCTGGCCCCAGTCGGGCAGCGGCATGGTCACCTTCTCGGCGATGCCGAACCTGTCCGGGCCAATGGAGCGGATCTGCCGGTCCTGCCACTGGTCGTAGGTCGGGAAGGCGCGCGTATTGTTCTGCGTCTTCGGGTCGAACTTCAGCCCCCAGCCGACGATGGAGGTGCCGACCGGCTTGTCCATGGCCAGCGCGGCCTGGCGGATCTTCTCGGTATCCATGCTGCCGGCGGCGGGCAGAATCTCGGTCAGCAGGGTATGCATGGCGTTGAAGCCCATGCCTGAATGCGCGGAGGGCTTCCGGCCGTCGAACATCTTCGGGTATTCGTCGTGGAAGCGGCGGAACAGGGTCGCCGTCTCCGGCGTCAGGGCCTCCGGGTTGATGTAGACGGAAGTGCCGGTGTTCAGGATGCCATTGACATCGTCGCCCATCGCCTCGGCGAACTCGCCGACATTGTGGCCGCCGCCGTTGCCGATCATCGCCTTCAGCTTCAGGCCGGCCTCGCGGGCCTGGCGCCAGTAGAGGATGGCATCGGGCGTGTAGGATTCCGCCACCACGATGTCGACGCCCAGCGACTTGTGCCGCTGCACCACCGAGGAGAGGTCGTTGGTCTTGAAGTCGTAGCTGGTGACATCGACCAGATTGGCCTTCTTCCCGTCGAACCAGGCCTTGGCGCCGGCCGCGACAGCGGTGCCGTTGTTGGAATTCTCGGCCAGGATGGCGATCTTGGCGCTACCGAGTTCCAGGCCACAGCCCGAGATCACCTTCTCTGTCACGTATTCCGCGCATTTCCGGCCCAGCTCACTGGACGGGTAGATGAAGCGGAAGAGGTACTTGAAGCCGCGCGCGGTGATGTCGTCGGCCACCGCGCCCTGCTCGAAGTAGACGACGCGGTTGCGCTCGGCCACCTGGCTGGCGGCGAAGGAGATGGCGCTGGCGTAGGAACCGACGATGACCTTGACGCGCTCGCTGGAGATCAGCCGCTGCGCCTGTGACGTTGCCTCGGTGGAGCCGGGCACGTCCACCTGCGCGAATTCCACCGGCTGCCCGAAGACGCCGCCCTGCGCGTTCGCAAAGCTACGCGCCAGCTGCATGCCGCGCATCACGTCATTGCCAAGCGATGCGAGCGGGCCGGAGAGCGGCAGCAGCACGCCGATCTTGGCCACGTCAGCCGCCCGCGCCGTGCGGATGGCGGGGGCCGCGAGCCCCACACCCACTAAGCCGCCCAGGCCACGCCGGGTGATGTTCATGGTATCGTTTCCCCGTGCTCGTGCAGGCCGAGGCCCAGATAGGCCCGCCTGACATCGTTGTTGTTGCTCAGTTCACGTCCCGTCCCGCTCAGCACCACCCGGCCGCCGCCGATCACGTAGGCGCGGTCGGCCACGCGCAGCGCCTGGCTGACATTCTGTTCCACGATCACCAGCGTGATGCCGCGGTCGCGGATGGCTCGCACGGCCTCGTAGACCCGCTTCACCGCGATCGGCGCCAGGCCCAGCGAGACCTCGTCCAGCATCAGCAGTTCCGGCAGCGCCATCAGCCCGCGGCCGATGGCGCACATCTGCTGCTGGCCGCCGGACAATGTGCCGGCAAGCTGCGCGCCGCGTTCCTGCAGGATCGGGAAGATGTCGTAGACCTCGCGCAGGCTCTCGGCCATGCGCGGGCGGGCGCGGCCGACATAGGCGCCGACCTCCAGGTTGCGCCGCACGCTCATGCGCTGGAACAGCCGGCGGCCTTCCGGCACCATCACCACGCCATGCTCCACCACCGCATGGGCGGCCATGCCGCCGATGGGCTGGCCCTTGAAGGTGACGCTGCCCGCCGTCGGCGCCAGCAGGCCGGAGATCGTGCGCAGCAGCGTGGTCTTGCCGACGCCATTGGCACCGATGATGGCGACCACCTCGCCCTGGTTCACGTCCAGGTCGATGCCTTGCAGCACCTCGGTGTCGCCGTAGCCGGCATGCAGGTTACGGACGCTCAGCATCGCTGTCCTCCAGCTCGGCGGCATCGTCCTCGCCCAGGTAGGCGCGGATCACCTGCGGGTCCTCCACCACCTCCAGCGGCGGGCCGTCGGCGATCTTGCGGCCGCTGTCGAGCACCACCAGGCGGTCCGTGACGGCCATGACGGCTTCCATGTTGTGCTCCACCAACAGCACCGTGACGCCCTCACCGCGCAGGCGGCGGATCACGTCCAGCATGCGGCTGACCTCGGCGGCGTTCAGCCCGGCCATCACCTCGTCCAGCAGCAGCAGGCGCGGCATGGTGCCCAGCGCACGCCCGACCTCCAGCCGCTTCTTCTGTGCGTTGGTGAGGGAGCCGGTCAGCACATCCTCCCGCCCCTGCAAGCCCACGCGCTCGGCGGCGAGGCGCGCGGCCTGCTCGGCGCGGCCGATGTGGCGGCCGTGCAGCAGCGCCGCGGTGGTGATGGTTTCCAGCACCGTCATGGAGCCGAAGGGCTGCGGGATCTGAAAGGTGCGCGCCAGCCCGCGCTCGCAGATCGTGGCGGCATGCAGGCCGGCGATGGAGCGGCCGTCGAACACCACATCGCCCGCATCGGGAGCGAAGGCGCCGGCGATCAGGTTGAACAGCGTGGTCTTGCCGGCGCCGTTGGGGCCGATCAGCCCGACGATCCCCCCGGCCTCCACGCGCAGGTCCACCGCGTTGACAGCGACCAGCCCGCCGAAGCGCTTGGTGGCGCCGGTGACTTCCAGCAGGCTCATGCCTTCCGCACCTCCGGCCGCGCCGCCGGCCGGCGGCCGCGCAGCCGGGCGCCGAGGCGCGCCAGGCCGCCCAGCAGCCCGTTGGGCAGCAGGATGACGATCAGGATCAGCAGCAGGCCGTAGAGCACGAGATGCGCGCCCGGCAGCGTGCCGCCGAGATGCTCAACCAGCAGTTCCCGCAGCGGGATCAGGATCAGCGCCCCGACAAAGGGGCCGAGCACGGTGCCGATGCCACCCAGGATGCTCATCAGCGGCAGGTCCACGGAGAGTTCCATGCTGAACACCGTGCCAGGCTCGATATAGAGGATGTACTGCGCCATCAGCGTGCCGCCGGCAGCGGTCAGGAAGGCGCTGACCACGAAGGCCAGCAGCTTGTAGCGGCGGATATGGATGCCGGAGGCATCGGCCGCGTCCTCGTTGTCGCGGATGGCGCGCAGGTAGTAGCCGGTGTAGCTGCGCGTGAGCACGAAGGTCACGGCGGCGCAGACGAGGAAGTAGCAGCCCGCCAGCAGGGCATAGGAGGAACGGTCCTCGAAGATCATGCGCCAGAAGCCGGGTTCGTAGTTGATGCTGATGCTGTAGGGCAGCGGCACGAACTTGCGGGCGTAGATCACCAGGATGCGGATGGTCTCGCTGACTGCCAGCGTTGCCATGGCGAAGAACACGCCGCGCATGCGGAACACGGGAAAGGAGATCAGCGCGGCCAGGGCGACGCTGATCACCCCGCCCACCAGCAGCCCCAGCCAGGGCGAGACGCCGAGATAGTTGTAGAGGATGGTGGAGCTGTAGGCGCCGATGCCGAAGAAGGCCGAATGCCCCAGCGAGAACTGCCCGGCGACGCCGCCGATCAGGTTCCAGGAGGATGCCAGCCCGGCATAGATCAGGATCAGCACCAGCACGTTGGCGTAGTATTCGTCCCGCACCAGCAGCGGCAGCGCGACGGCGACGAGCAGCGTCAGCGCCAGGCCGGGCAGGTCGCGCCGGCCGGTGGCGAGGTAGCCATGCGCCCTCATTTCAACGTCTCCTTCTCGGCGCCCTTGACGCCCAGCAGGCCGTGCGGGCGCAGCGCCAGCAGCAGGATCAGCAGCACGAAATGCGTGGCTTCCTTCAGGTCCGGCGCGAGGTAGCCGGTGCCGGTTTCCACGATGCCCAGCACCAACCCGCCCAGCGCTGTGCCCGCCACGCTGCCCAGCCCGCCCAGCACCACCACCACGAAGGAGACCAGCACGAAGAAGGAGCCGACGGAGGGAAAGGCGTAGAAGGAGGGCACCAGCACCGCGCCGGCCACGCCGGTCAGTGCGATGCCCAGGCCGAAGGTGATCAGGAAGATGCGGTTCGGGTTCACGCCCATCAGCCGCGCCGCCATCAGGTCCTGCGACACCGCCTCGATGGCGCGGCCGGTGAAGGTGGTCTTGAGAAAGACGATGACGGCGCCGAGGATCACCGCCGCATAGCCGGCGGCGACCAGCCGGTTGGTGGGCACGAAGACGCCGAGGAAGTTGATGGATTCAAACCCCGGCGGCATGACCTGCACGGTGCGGTAGTCGGCCGACCATGCCATCAGCGCCAGGTTCTGCAGCAGGATGCCGAGGCCGAGCGTTGCAAAGACCTGCGTCAGCTCCGGCTTGTAGATGGTGAAGCGCATCAGCCCGCCGTAGAACAACAGCCCGAGCAGGAAGAAGGCGACACCGATCAGCGGCGCGCCGTAGTAAGGGTTGATGCCCGTCAGCGTCATCAGCCAATAGCCGGCGAACATGCCGAGCATCAGGAACTCGCCATGGGCGAAGTTCACCACCTTCGCGACGCCGAAGATCAGGTTCAGCCCCAGCGCGCCGAGCGCATAGACCGCCCCCAGCAGCACGCCGGAGATGAGGAGCTGCAACAGGACCTGCATGGCGGGGTTCCGTCCCGCCGGCTCAGAAATGGCCGTCGTAATAGGTGACGGGCGGCCGGCCGGCGGGATCGGTGATCACCTCGATCAGCGTCAGGCGGTCGGCGGAGAGCGCCTCCCGCAGCGCGGGCACCAGATCCTCCGCCCGGTCCACGCGCCGGCCATGGCAGCCGCAGGACCGGGCGATGCCGGCATGGTCCACGGATTCGAAGAAGACGGCGTCGGTATGGGCGCCGAACTTCACCATCTCCGCGTCCTTCTGGTACCCCAGGACACCGTTGTTCAGCAGGATCAGCACGACCGGCAGCTTCATGCGCCGCGCCGTTTCCAGCTCCGCCCAGCAATGGCCGAAGCCGCCGTCGCCGCTGATGCAGATCACCGGCGCTTCCGGCGCGGCCACCTTGGCACCCAGCGCCATCGGCAGGCCCCAGCCCAGCCCGGCCAGGCCGCGCGGCGTCAGGAAGCGCTGCCCCGCCTTGCGGGACACCAGATAATTGGTGATCCAGAGGGAGGAATAGCTGGCATCGCCGACCACGATGGTCTCGGGCGTCAGCACCTCGTCCACCGCCGCCATCACGCGTTCCGGCCGCAGCGGGCTGGCGGCGGAGGTCACCACGGCGGCCGCTTCGTCGCGGAAGCGGCGCTTGCCCTCGGCGATCTCGACCTCCACCGCTGCGCGGGCGGCGTGGCGGGCGGAAAGGCCCCGCCGGCGCAGCGCCTCCAGCAACGCTTCAAGCGCCAGCCTGGCGTCGCCCACCACGCGCAGGGCCTCGTAGTTGCGGCCGACTTCCTGCCCATCCAGGTCGATATGGATGAAGGTCGCATCGCGTGGGTAGAGCTGCCAGGAATCCGTGCCGTTCTGGTTGGTGCGGGTGCCGATCAGCAGCACCACGTCGGCACGCTCGATCATCGGGCGCAGGTGCCGCGTGCTGCCGTTACGCCCCATGGCATTGGCCGCGACGCCGAGGGAAAGCGGATGCGTCTCATCCACCGCGCCCTTGCCCATGTTGGTGGTGGCCACAGGAAGCGCAGCTTCCTCCTGCAGCGCCGCCAGCGCCCCGGCCGCGTCGGAAAGATGCACGCCGCCGCCGGCGAAAACCAGCGGCGCGCGCGCGCCGGCCAGCAGTTCCGCCGCGCGTTCCACCTGCGCCGGATCGGGCGCCACCCGGTCCAGCGGGTAATGGCCCAGGTTGGCGGACCGCTTGTTGGCGATGGTGGCGGCCTCGTTCAGGAAGTCCGCGGGGCAGAGCAGCACCGCCGGCCCTGGCCGCCCCGACGTGGCGGCGGTGAATGCCATGTCCACATAGTCTTCGGCACGGGAGGCGCGGTCCACGCGGCGCACCCATTTCGCGCAGCCGGAGAAGAGCGCGAAATGATCCAGTTCCTGGAAGGCGTTCTTGTCGTAGGTGTCGCGCGCGACCTCCTGCACGATGGCGACGACCGGCACCGACACCTTCAGCGCCTCCGCCAGCGGCGCGACCAGCAGCGCGGCCGCTGGGCCGTTCTGCGCCGTCACCACGCCGACCTTGTGGGAGATGCGCGCATAGCCGTCGGCCATGACGCCGCCGGCATTCTCGGTGCGATAGGCCACTTGGCGGATGCCGAAGAGCGGGTTGGCCAGTTGCAGCGCCGAGGGAAGGCTCTGCCCGAAGGTGGCGGTGACGCCATGGCGCTGCAGGCTGGCGGCGATCGCCACGGCCGCGGATGCGTTGGAAACTGGCTCTGCGGCCTTAAACGACGACGGCTTGCTCATCGTCCCCTCCCTGGTTTAATTTATTTGATATATTTCATGACGACCTTAAGAGGCTTGTCAACACTGATGTGGCGGCGGAACAAAGCAGCATGAGGCACAAGCAGGAGGCGGACCCTGCGCCCGAGGTGTTCGGTACCGTGGAACGCAGCTCGCTCAGCACGCAGGCCTACCAGCAGATCCGCAAGGCGCTGATGGTGGGGGAACTGAAGCCGGGCCAGAAGCTTAACGGGCGCGAGCTGGCCTTGCGGCTCGGCACCAGCCTGACCCCGGTGCGGGAAGCGCTGTTGCAGATGGTGGCCGAGGGCATCCTCGAATCGCGCACGGGCCAGTCCATCACCGTGCCGAAGCCCACCCGGTCTGTTTACGGGGAACTGCGTGACATCCGGGCGGAGGTGGAAGGCCTTGGCGCCGAACGTGCGGCCCAGCGCATCGACGACGCTGGCATCGCCGAGCTTGCCGCGCTGCATGACGGGCTGGTGCGCGGCAAGGCGGAGCGGGACTACGGTACCGCCCTGCGCTTCAACGAGGCCTTCCACCTCGGTCTTGCCCGCCAGTCCGGCATGCCACGGCTTTACCGGGTGGTGGAAGGGCTTTGGGCGCAGAGCGGCCCCTTCCTGAACTACCTCTACAACGGTCCGGAAGGCTGGCCCGTTGGCGACGACCCGCATGCCCATGTCGAGGTCATGGAAGCGCTGCGGCGCCGTGACGGCGCAGGCGCGCGGGCCGCCATCGTCAAGGACATCCTGCGCGGCGGCGCCGGCATGATGCAGCGGCTGCCTGACTGACGCATGAGGGCAATGTGGTGACCATCGCCGATGGAACCACCACGGCGCCAGCTTCGAGAGGAGGTCGCGCGGTTACCGAAGTAGCGTGGTGCCAGACATGGTTGACGCCGGCTATGCCGCCGCCAACCTGCGCTGCCCGGCTCCAGACGGGCGGCTGGTGACCATCGATGTCACGGGGGCGGTTGTGGACGAGGTCGACTTGGCCCGCATCGTGAGGCGGCGGCTGAAGGTCACCGGCTCCACCGCGCGCCCACGCAGCGCCGCCGAAGGGCGCTATTCTGGCAGAGCCGCGCACAAGGTCTGGTCGCTGTTGGACCATGGCGAATGCGGACCGCAATCCACGACGTGCCGCTGTTGGGGGAGGCCCAGGCCGCGCACCGTATGATGGAAAACAGTCGCCATACCGGCAAGATCGTACTGCGCGTCGCACAGAATGAAGCGCAGATGCGTCATGGGGAGAGGAAACGAACATGAAAGTCATCGCCAGCGGGCTGCAATTTCCCGAAGGCCCGATCAGCATGCCCGACGGCTCGGTGCTGCTGGTCGAGATTGCGCGCCAGACGCTGACCCGCGTGCGGCCGGATGGCCGTACCGAGATCGTGGCGCAGGTGCCAGGCGGCCCCAACGGCGCGGCCATGGGCCCTGGCGGCAAGGTTTTCATCTGCAACAATGGCGGCTTCAACTGGGTGCGGGAGGGGCAGACCTTCCGCCCGCATGGGCAGGCCGACAGCTATGACGGCGGCCGGATCGAGGTGGTAGATACCGCCAACGGCCGGGTGGAGCGGCTCTACGATCGTTGCGGGGAGCATGCGCTGAAGGGGCCCAATGACCTGGTCTTCGATGGGCAGGGCGGGTTCTGGTTCACCGACCACGGCAAGCGACGGGACCGCGACATGGATCGCGGCTACGTCTTTTGGGCGCGGGAGGACGGATCGGAAATTCGCGAGGTCATCGGGGGGCTTTTCGCGCCGAATGGCATTGGCCTTTCGCCAGATGGACGGACGCTGTACGTGGCGGAGACCGATTCCGGCCGGCTCTGGTGCTGGGACGTCACGGGGCCTGGAACGGTGGCGAAGGCACCCTGGCCCTCGCCAAATGGCGGACGCCTGGTGGTAGGGGTGGGTGGATACCGCCGCTTCGACAGCCTGGCCATATCCGCCTCCGGCCAGATCTGCATCGCTGCGCTGGACACTTGCAGTGTGATGGAGATCTCGCCGGATGGGTCGCGCGTCGTGCCGCACACCGTGCCGGACATGCTGGTGACCAACATCTGCTTCGGTGGCCAGGACCTGCGCACCGCCTACGTCACCATGTCCCACGAAGGCCGGCTCTGCGAGATGGCATGGCATGAGCCTGGGCTTGCCCTGGCCTACGGCTGACATCGCCGCATTCCTGCAAGGGAACCGGCCGGGCTGCGGAAAGTTGTTTGATGAGAGATTGTTGTCATGGCGGTCAGGTAGTTTTGGTGTCCAGATCGGCCATGTCAGCCCGCAGTCGCGGCACAGCCCAGTTCAGGAAGCTTCGGACTTTCAACGGCAAGGGCTCGGCCATCGCGTAGACCAGGCTCACCGGCATCGGCTCTGGCGCGAAATCCGCCAGCAGCGACTGGAGCCGGCCGGACCGCAACTCGTCCGCGACCTGATAGGACAGTACGCGGATGACGCCGAAACCGGCCAGTGCGGACTGTATGGCGGCCTCTGTCGTATTGACGGCAAGCCTTTGGCGCGGTTCGACCGTGAAGGCGGTGCTGTCCCGCCGGTAGCGCCACTCGGGGGAATGGGCGAAGCCGCGAAAGCTGATGCCATCATGCTGCGCCAGATCCTCGGGCCGGCGCGGCACGCCTCGGCGGGCAAGATAGCTTGGCGAGGCGCAGATGACGCGGCGCACCGTCCCGACGCGCGTGGCAACCAGCGCGCTGTCCTCAAGGTGCCCGATGCGCAGGGCAATATCGGCATGCTCGTCAGCCAGGCTGATCTGACGATCAACCAGCATCAGCCTCAGGCTGATCTCGGGCTGCTCGGCCAGGAACGCGAGCGCGACCGGCAGCAGGTGCCGTTGGCCGAACATGATCGGAGCAGTGACATGCAATTCGCCACGCGCCACGCGGTATTCGCCCGCGGCCTGCCGCTCGGCCTCCTCCACCTGCTCGATGATCCGCCTCGAAGCGGCGACATAGTCACGCCCCGCATCGGTGAGCTCGACACGGCGACTGCTTCGCACCAGGAGCCGGATCCCAAGATGCCGTTCGAGGTCAGCGACCTTGCGGCTGACCGTGGCGAGCGGCGCACGGAGGCGGCGCGATGCGGCCGAGAGACTCCCCTCCTCGACCACCGCCAGCAGCACTGACATTGCCTCGAACCGGTCCATGCTGCCTCCCGCAATACGGAAGGCAGGCTCCCGCAGAAGCAGGATATCGCGGGCTTGGTGAGAGGCCATAGCTTTCCGTTCAGGCAACCGCCACCCGTCAGGCAGACCCGCCGAGGCCGCGGACCTGATCAGAAGGAGCAAGTCATGACCGGTACGTCCCGCCGTGCCTTTACGCTCGGCCTTTCTTTCGGTGCCCTGGCCGCCAGAACCCTGCCCCTCGTCGGTTTGGTCAGCCATGCCGCCGCCGCCAGCCCGGCCGTTAACCTGCCCCAGGCGCAGATCCGGATCGGCCGATTCACTGTGACCGCGCTGGCGGACGGCTACGCGGACATGCCCTACAGCTACTTCCCGGGCCGCACGCCTGAGCAGGTCGAGCAGGCCGCGCGGGCACAGTTCGTGGCCCGGCCCGGTGGCGTCCGCTTTCTGTTCAACCAGTACCTGATCGAGGATGGCGAGCGCCGGGTCCTGATCGATACCGGCCCCGCCGGTTCGCTCGGCCAGACGGGCCTGCTGCCTCAGGCGCTCGCCGCCCTCGGCCTGCGCCCCGACCAGATCGACGCGGTGATCGTGACCCACATGCACCAGGACCACATCGGTGGCTTGGTGGCCGGCGGGCGGAACAACTTCCCCAGTGCCGAGATCTACATTGACCGGCGTGACGTGGTGCATTGGACAAACCCTGCCAAGCAGAACGCTGCCCCGGAGTATCTGCAGCCCAGCTTCCGGCTATCGGCCGAGGTGATGCGGCTGTATCCGCGGCTGCAGGCCATTGACGGCGAGCGCCAGATCACACGTGGCATCTCCATCATCGATCTGGCCGGCCATACGCCCGGCCACATCGGCGTGCGGATCGAGGATGCCGGGCAGAGCCTGATCATGGTGTCCGACATGGTCTTTCCAGTGGTGCATCCCTCCGCGACCGATGTGAACTTTCTCATGGAACAGGACCACGCAGCGGCGCAGGCCATGCGGGCGCGGTTCTTCCCGCGCGCCGCGGAGCAAGGTGCATTGATTGCCGCCACGCACATGGCCTTTCCAGGGCTCGGGCGTATCGTTTCCGACCGGGGCAGCCTCCGCTGGCAGCCGGCCGACTGGGCGTTCCAGGCCTAAGGGACCGCCGGGGCGTCTGCCGCGCCGCCGTCCCGGCCGAGGCACAGGAGCAGCCCATGCGTCACAGGTATCTCGAGGTCGCGACAACGCCATCTGTGCGTGCGGTGCGTGAGCGCTACGGCGGTGCGGGCCAATGGGCCCGCGCCGAGGGCTCCGCGCCCGGTGAGGCTGTCCATCATGATCGACTTGGCCAGCCGAGAAGCAGTTCATCGAAGAGCGCGACGGCTTCTATCTGGCGAGCCTGTCCGAGACCGGCTGGCCCTATGTCCAGTTCCGCGGCGGACCGGCGGGCTTCCCGCGCTTCCTGGACGGCATAACGCCGGCTATGCTGATTGCCGCGGCAACCGGCAGTACCTCATAATCGGCAACGTGCGGGCGAACAACCGGGCCGCCCTGTTCCTCATGGATTACGCGCGGCAGCGCCGCCTCAAGATCTTCGGGCGCATGCACGTCGCAGATGCATGGGAGGAGCCGCTCCTGGCAGAACGGCCGGCCGTGCGCGGCTATGCCGGGCGCATCGAGCGCGCGGTACTGATCACGGTCGAGGCGGCGACTGGAATTGCCCGCAGCACATCACCCCCCGCTTCACGCAAGCCGAGTTGAAGGAGGCGCTCCGGCCTGTGCGCGACGCGATAGCTGCCTTGAAGGCGGAGAACGAGCAACTGCGGCGTCAACTGCAGGCGAACGGCTCCGATTGATCTGGCGCGGCACAGGGTTCGGCGCCAATGATCGTGAGTTGACGCCTCAGGCTCATCATCCGCCGTCCTGAGCATCTGCTCCAATCTCTGCTTTCCGGAAGGCTCCTCAGCCGGCGAGAACCCTGGCTGGGCATGAAGCTGCGCCATCTCGCCCGTCGCAGTCATTGAGCAGGGCTTTTTGATGAGGATCAGGTAGACGTCGGCGCACCCCAGGTGCGCTGATGGCGACCATCCGCTGGTCCTGCTGCGCCTCGTAGGTCACGCCGCGCCGCCGAAGAATGACGAACTGGTACAACGGGATCGCCGCCACATGCCCGGCCACGATCTTCCGGCCCTGGATGAAAGGCCTCGCGCGCCGCAGCATCCATAGTGGACTACGCCCAGGCTATCGTTTGAACAGCTTCACGCGCATGCTTGCTAGAAGGCGCCGCTCATTCTGGGCTTCCTGTTCCCGGCTTCCATGCGAAGTCATGCCACCATGGCATGGGCGCAATCTTGGCGCCAAGGATGTCGGCGAGCTGGTCGGCCTGATCGAGCGCAGTCTCAAGAGCGTTCAGGAGCTGGATGATGGAGCCAGCTTCAGGACGATCGACCAAGGCTGCCACTGCCGCCTTGAGGCCTTCAAGTTTCTCACGTGCTACCAGGAGATCGAAGGTGTTGATCTGCTCCATCCTCACGCTCCACGACGCGGTGGCTGCTAGGCTGTCTTCAAGCAGCCTTCAACCATCTGCCAGAGATCTTCCAGGCGGAAGGGCTTGACCAAGACCCCGTCAGCAGGGCCTGGCTGCTTGCCGAGCCGTGCTGCGGCAACAAAGTCCCCTGTCATGTAGATGACCTTCAGCGCAGGGATGATGCTGTAGGCCTTCAATACCAGCTGATGCCCATCGAGGGCGCCGTGAAGGTGGATGTCAGTGATGAGAAGGCCGATGCCTGGGTCCGCATGCAACAGATCCAGGGCCACCTCGGCGTTTTCGGCCTCAATGGTGAAGTAGTTTATCTCGTCCAAAGCCCTCGCGACCACCGTGCGGATGAACGGCTCGTCATCGACGACCAGGACGGTTGCGGCCGGTGGCTTGGAGAATGACGCAAACATGGATGCCGTAAACTCTCGGAAACACCGCGCGACGGTCGCGGCAGGACGTGGCGGAAGGCAGGCACGTATGGCGTTGGGCGGCTGTCTCAGGTCCGGCGGTCACGCGGCCGCCTCGTGATCTCACGCTCGCTTATCGGTTCTCGTCATGTGCATCGAAGACCTGGCGAGCATAGGCGTCGAGCAACGCCTCGCAGGCGCGCAGTCGCTCCGCCGCCTCGGCCGCGAGGGGGGCGCCGTAGAAGTCAAGCCGGGTGATCTTGGCGAGCCAGCCGCGGAGCTTCTTGAGATCGACCTCGTTCTCCTCCAGCTCCGCATAGCTGAACTTGTTGGCCGCCCGCTCCTTGGCGATCTCGGCCTCCATGTCGGCGCATTTTTCGAGGAACTCGCGATAGGCCTCGTTCCGGTCGGACCGGAAGCGGGCGAGCACCTTCTCCTCCTGCGACCGGTCCAGCGCGGCTGTCTCCAGGATCACCGCCTCGCCGCCCGCCTGGGCGACGTCATTCTCCAGCATCTTCAGGCGCCGCGTGTGCTCCTCGGTCCTGGGCAACAGGCACAGGCCGCTTTGCAGGTAGACGGCGCCCATGCCCTTGAGCTTCCGCCATACGGCGATGCGGGGTGGGGCCGGTTCAGAGGGTACCTTATAGGTGAAGAGCAGCCAGCTTGGAGGAACCATCGCACGTTTCAAATGATACGGTCGTATCGTATCACGCTGGCGTGTGCCGTGCAAAACAAGATGGCATGACCGCTCCTGAGCCGCCTTCAGGCAGTTGTTCCGTGCTGCTCGCGGGCAGCCACCCAGACCTTGCGAGCCGCGCCTGCATTCATGGCCACAACGCCAAGGCCCACGATCAGGTCCGGCCAGGCAAAGGGCCAGAGGCGGGCCGCCACCATTCCGGCGGTTGTGACAGCGGCATTGGCCAGCACGTCGTTGCGGGTCGACAGAAAGGCCGCCCGGGTCAGGCTGCCGCCGTGGGACCGGTAGCGCACCAGGATGAGCGTGCAGGCAAGGTTGATCGCCAGGGCACCGGCGCCAACCAGCGTCAGGACGACCGGGCGGGCGCCGCCGGGGCCGTGGAGGGTGTGGCAAAAGCCGTATGAGCAGGACTCCCGCCAGCAGCATGCCCAGCTTGGCCCGCTGCGCAGGCCCCAACCCAGGCCGAACAGGACGAGAAGGCTGACTGCGGCATGCCCAGGAAGTCGATGCTGTCGGCGCAGGGGCGCCATGGAGCCGACGGCACCGCCACGACAAACTCGATCCCGAAGTATTCGAGCTTGAGCGCTGCGACCTGACGAAGCACTCGCCTGAGATCGGGGTAAGTCGCCACGTCATCCATACGGTAGCTTTGATGGCCCTCGTTCTGTCCGTCGAAGTATGGTTTGCGCTGAGTGTGCGGCACTACCAGGAAAGGATAAGGCTTCGTCGTAGCCTCCTGGCGTGAGTCGTGCGCCTTAGCCGTCTGTTCTGGTTACGGAGCTGGACCCCGCGAAAAACGCCATCAACGAGGCCGCTGGTGGCGTGTCGCTGGATGAGCCCTGATCATCCTGCCCAATGTCGTGAGTGAAGCGGCTGACAGCCCGCTTCCACCCCGGCAAGACTCGCATAACTGCCTTCGATTCAGTCGCCCAGGATATGCAGTTCCCTCAGGTCTGGCGTGGGGGCCTCCGGTGGCCATCATCCAGCGCCGGCAGAATTTGTTGCGATCCAGCTATGTGCCTGCGGATGATGTAATTTTGGCATTCCAATCGACATGAAGCGAATCCATGCGTCGGCTTTCCATGCTCGTACTCCTTCTGGCAGCGGCGGGATGCGCCGAGGGGCCAAGTCGGCAACAGATTGGACAGACTCTCCTGATCGGCACCGGCGTGGTGCTGGCTGCGGTAACTGGTGGCGCAATTTACAATTTGTCCGGCCCCGAGCCGTTGATTCAGTTTCAGGAGAACGAACATCGACGCTGACTGCGGCAAGGTCCGGCTGTCTGCCTGAGGCGCCCGTCGATATGGGATCATCGTTCTGATACCATCTGAGGCCGGATAGGATGGGGCGGTCCTACCGGTCGGCTTCAGCCACTGCGATATGCGCAGCATCCTGTGCCACTTCAGCGGTCGCCGTTGCATGGGGTTCAAACATCTCGGCCACTTCCTCATAGACCTTGCTGACGGGGAGCGGCCGGCCGCTCCGCTCGAAGACCCCCGGGTTCGGCTTCGCCGCATTGCCGACGATGGCAAGGCTCGAACGGCTGGGGGTTTCTCGGACCGCCGCCAGGAACTGCCTGGCTCCGGTTGGTCCCAGCAGATGCACCAGGTAAAGGTCGGCGGGGCTGGCCGTGCGGCCTTGAGCCTGCTCAAGAGCCGGGCGGGCCTTCTTGAGCCTTTCCGCGGCGAGGACCGCCGAAAGATGCGGGTCGTCCCTGAGGCGGAGAATGCCCTGGAGCTCCTGCCAGTTCCGCGCGCCGATCTTGCCGTCGCGGTCAGTGGTCAATGCCTGGGCCTGCTGGCTGAGCCCGTGGCGCGGACCGAAATCACGAACCACTTCCAGCCAGGTGTCGCGGGTGAACTGCATCAGTCCTCTCGCCGATGAGAAAGGATTGGCTGCTGCGGGGTTGAGGCGGCTTTCCCGCTCAGCGATGCGGCGCAGGACACCGGCATTAAGCCCGGTTGCCAGAGCCGCGCGTTGCAGAGCGCCGTTGATAACTTCAGGATCCGGCTTGGCCGCCGCACTGGGCTGGGGCGTAGGCCGGGCCTGCCTCTCACGGTCACGGGAACCTCGGCGCTGGGCAAGGCCCTTCCTGACCGTCGGGCTGCTTGCTCTCGAGGCTTGCTGCTTTTGCGCGGCTGGTGCCGGGCGCGCCTGCCTTGTCTGCGCGGCCTCGGCCTCGACGGCGCCGCCGGGCAGAAGCAGTATCGACGCGGCCAGGGCCACAGGAAGGAAGTACCTTTTCCAGCGATGGCCAGAAGAGCGCGATGTGCCCCCTGGTACGTGGAGGGGGCAAAGATCGGATGTATGGGGGGGCACGGCGGTCTCCTGGGGGAGGGGGACAGCACGGGGTCATGAAGACCAGCAGTTAACTCAACAGGCTGGAGTTCGGTTCGACCTGGGGTCGAAATATTACGTTTTGCATATGATTGCGGCAGGGCCACCCCGCGATATTCTACCTGCGGCAGTGACTTGCTGTTTGAGGTGGTGGAGAAGCGATCACTACTGTGCCAGCCAGGACGATCCCCGCGCGTGTTGAGCGGCACGGAAGGTCAGGGAGATGCAGTCCAGGCCCTGTTCCGCATGCCAGTGCTCGCACATCAGCGGGATGGCCTTCCCTCAGCCGCCGGAATTCCGAGCAATGCAGCACCGGTTGCGGGGCCTGTGGCAGCGCGATCACCAGACATACTTCGACCATGGTCAGCACGTCCCAGGCGACTGGAACGCGCTAGCGCAGCCAGTGGCGGTTCTGTGAGGCCTGTTCCCACCGGTGGCGCCCGCGCCCAGTTCATGGTCAAGGCCGCATGCAGGGGCGGGCTGCTCTTGAACAACCGCCGCATGCATCGGCTGAACAAGGCCCAGTGCCCATCATCCCGCCATTGGCCACGGCTACCCAGTCGTGGCGGCTTCTCCGAAGTTGTCAGCGCAAGGATGAGGCGCCGCCGGCGTTCCCGCACGTTTCCGTCACTATGGCCGGAAGCGCCTCAAAAAAGCTGCCGAAGGTGTCCACGGGTGTATTCGCAAGAAAAATGCCGGCGGTCTCTTCTCAGGATGATCTCCTGTGATTATTCTCCTGAAGCCATAATTCTCTCTTCAAGGGCCTTCTCTGCTTCTTGCGCCCGGCTCCGCTGCGACGCGCCGCAGGAACACGCCGTGGCCCTTCGCCGCCAGCTGGATTAATCCAACATGTCTGTTCTTGTGCCGCCTGCCATAGCGTTGAACCGAGGTGAGGCCCGTTCCGATCCTCGCTTCATCTGGCACCATGCCGCCTTCTCCCAGATGGCACTTCCGTTCTCCGCGTCGAGCGGGTCCTGGCGTCGCGAGGTGGATGGCGCGGGCCTGGCCATCGAGGTGGCCGAGGCGGATCAGCTGGTGCCCTCCGGATGGGCCCTGCGGCGCCTGCTGATGCATGTCTGCGACAAGGCCGTGCGGACGGAAAGCGCGGTGCTGGAGATGGGCGCCGATGCCGCCGCCCTGGCCGCCGAGGCCGGCCTGCCCGCGACCGAACCCGTGCTGCAGGAACTGACCACGCAGCTTGAGCGTCTGGCCGCGGCGAGGCTCAGCCTCTCCTGGGACAAGGACCAGGCCCTGGCGGTATTCGACGCGAGGGGGCAGCGGCGCCGGCCCGGCACGGAATGGCGCTCCCGCATCCGGCTGAGCAGCCGCTTCCATGCCAGCCTGATGGAACACGCCATTCCCCTGGACCGCGAGATCGTGGGCACCCTGGCGGCGGAATCCCTGGCGCTCGATGCGCATGGCTGGATCCGCTACGTGCTGCACAATCAGCCGGCCGGGCAGACGACGACAGTTCCCTGGCCCGACCTGCTTCGCCGGTTCGGCGGCCCGGGCCAGGAGCCCCAGGCTTTCCGCGCTTCCTTCGAGGATGCCCTGCGGATGGTCTTCGCGGCGGATTACTCGATTTCCCTGGCGGCGGATGACGAGGGCGTCACCGTCGGCTCCTTTGTGCCGGAAGCCGAGCCAGCGCCGGAAGCGCGGCCATCGCGGGAAGAGCCGGCTGCGCCGGCACCGGTTCCTCCGCCTGCTGCCGCGCCGCGCCCCGCTCCTCCCGCGGCCTCCCCGCCCCCGGGCCGCTCGCCCGCGGCTGGTGACGAGGCATCCCGCGCGCCGCGCCGGGTGGAAGCCAATGCTGCTCCCGCTCCCGCGCCCGCGGTGCGGAACACGCCCCAGCCCATCGGCCTCGGGCCGCATCTGACCGGGCTGCCGGGCGTGATCTGGCTTCGGCGCGGCGGCAGCGATGAGCCTGTGGTGATCGCCGTGACACCGAGCATGCGGCCCGAGCCCAACCGCATGACCACGCTCATGCTGGAGCCCCTGGTCATGCAGATCAGCGGCGGACTGTATCAGGATGAGTTCACCAAGGTCTCGTCCTGGATCATGGCGAATCGCGACCTGATCGACCTCGTCTGGGAAGGCGAGATCAAAACCTTGGAGGAGGCTTCCAGCCGCGTCCGGAAGGCCCCGGCGCCCGGCTGGCGGTAACCGGCGGGCCCGTTTCACCGGGCTGCCGCGTTCACTGCACCCCTTCCCCACCCTGCGGCGCGGGGCGCGAAGCCATGCCGTGTCATGGCTCGAAGCCGCCATCATCAAACACGAGGGGGATCCGATGATGGCCCGGCAGCCCCGCTGAAGGGGCTGCCGGAGAGCGGGTTATTCCGCGGGTGCCGGCGCAGGCTGCACCCGCTCCGAGCCGCGCTTGGTGCGGAACAGGCGCAGCACCACCACGAAGAACAGCGGCACGAAGAACACGGCCAGCACCGTGCCGGTCATCACGCCGCCGATCACCCCCGTGCCGATCGCCGTGCGGCCACCCGCGCCCGCGCCGGTGGAGATGGCCAGCGGCACCACGCCCAGCACGAAGGCCAGCGAGGTCATCAGGATCGGCCGCAGGCGCTCCTTCGCCGCATGCAACGCGGAGTCGAGCAGGCTCTCCCCGGACTCGAAGTGCTCCTTGGCGAATTCCACGATCAGGATCGCGTTCTTGGCGGAAAGGCCGATGGTGGTCAGCAGCCCGACCTGGAAATACACGTCGTTCGACATGCCCCGCAGCAGCGTCGCCGCCACGGCGCCCAGCACGCCCAGCGGCACCACCATCATCACCGAGACCGGGATGGCCCAGCTTTCATAGAGCGCGGCCAGGCACAGGAAGACCACGATCATCGAGATGGCATAAAGGGCAAAGGCCTGGGAACCCGCCGCCCGCTCCTCGAAGGACAGGCCGCTCCAGGCGATGCCGATGCCCTGCGGCAGTTCCGCCGCGATCCGCTCCATCTCCGCCATGGCGTCGCCGGTGGTATGGCCCGGGGCGGCATTGCCCTGGATCTCGATGGAGCCGATGCCGTTGAACCGCGCCAGGCGCGGCGCGCCCAGCTCCCACTGCGCCGAGGAAAAGGCCGAGAACGGCACCATCGCGCCCTGGCTGTTGCGGACATACCAGCGCGCCAGGTCGTCCGGCTGCATGCGCGATGCCGCGTCGCCCTGCATATAAAGGCGCTTCACCCGCCCACGGTCCACGAAGTCGCCGGCATAGGAGGCGCCGAAGGCCGCCGAAAGCGTGCTGTTCACCTGCGAGATGGTCAGGCCGAGGGTGCTGGCGCGCTCCCAGTCGATCTCCAGCCGGTATTGCGGCTCCGCGTTCTGCTCGTTGGGGCGGACATTGCTGACCACCGAGCTTTGTGACGCCGCCTGCAGCAGCTGGTCGCGGGCGGTCACCAGCGCCTCACGCCCCGTGCCCGCATTGTCCAGCAGCTGCATGTTGAAGCCGCTGGCATTGCCCAGTTCCGACACCGCCGGCGGCGCGAAGGCGAAGACCATCGCATCCGGGTAACGGGCGAAGCGCGCCATGACGCGGCGGGAGAGCGCCTGGACCGAATTCTCCTCCCCCTTGCGGACCGACCAGTCCTTCAGGCGGATGAAGGCCATGGCGGCATTCTGGCCGCGGCCGCTGAAGTTGAAGCCGGTGATGCCCATGACGGATTCCACCCGGTCCTTCTCCTCGGTCAGGAGGTAGGAGATCAGCTCGTCCAGCGCGCGCTGCGTCCGCTCCACCGTGGCGCCAGGAGGGGCGACGACCTGGGCATACATCACGCCCTGGTCCTCGTCCGGCAGGAAGGAGGTGGGCAGGCGGGCATAGAGCACGCCCATGGCGACGGCCAGCGCCGCATAGATCACCAGGAAGCGGGCCGGGCGGCGGGCGATCACGCCCACGCCCTTCACGTAGCCGCGGCTGGTGCGGTCGAAACCGCGGTTGAACCAGCCGAAGAAACCGCGCTTCTCCCCATGCTTCGGGCGGCGCAGGATGGTGGCGCAGAGCGCGGGCGTGAAGACCAGCGCCACGATCACCGAGAGCGTCATGGCCGTGATGATGGTCAGCGAGAACTGCCGGTAGATCACGCCGGCTGAGCCGCCGAAGAAGAACATCGGCAGGAAGACGGCCGAGAGCACCAGGCCGATGCCCACCAGCGCGCCGGAGATCTGGTCCATCGAGACGCGCGTGGCCTCGAGCGGCGAGAGCCCCTCCTGCTCCATGACGCGCTCGACATTCTCGACCACCACGATGGCGTCATCCACCAGCAGGCCGATGGCCAGCACCATGGCGAACATGGTGAGGGTATTGACCGAGTAGCCGGCGATGGAGAGCACGGCGAAGGTGCCCAGCAGCACCACGGGGATCGCCAGCGTCGGAACCAGCGTCGCCCGGAAGTTCTGCAGGAAGACGAACATCACGATGAAGACGAGGACCATGGCCTCGACCAGCGCCTTGATCACCTCGTGGATCGAGATCTCCACGAAGGGCGAGGTATCCAGCGGATAGATCACCTCGACATTCGGCGGCAGGGTCTCCTTCAGGGAATCGATGGTGGCGCGCACCGCCGCGGCCGTGTCCACCGCATTGGCGCCCGGTGCCAGCTGCACCGCGATGCCGGCGGAGGGCTGCCCGTTCAGCACGCTGCTGACGCCGTAATTCTCCGCCCCCAGCTCCACCCGCGCCACGTCGCGCAGGCGTACCTGGGAACCGTCCTCCTTCACCTTCAGCAGGATCGCGCCGAATTCCTCGGGCGTGCGGAGATAGGAGGGTCCGATCAGCGTGGCATTCAGCCGCTGCCCCGGCACGGAGGGACGCGCGCCCAGCTCACCCGAGGCCACCTGCACGTTCTGCGAGGACAGCGCCGCCGAGATATCGGCGGGCATCAGGCCGAAGGCGACCAGCTTGTCCGGGTCCAGCCAGATCCGCATCGCGTATTGCGAGCCGAAGAGGTTGAAGTCGCCGACGCCGGGGGTGCGCGAAAGCGGGTCCTGCACGGTGGAGCCGATATAGTCCGCCAGGTCGTTGCTAGTGAGCTTGCCGTCGGTGGAGACGAAGGCTGCGGCCATCAGGTAGGAAGTGGCCGACTTCACCACGCGCACGCCCTGCTGCTGCACCGCCTGCGGCAGGCGGGACAGGGAGGGCGAGATCTTGTTCTGCACCTGCACCTGCGCGATGTCCGGGTCCACGCCCTGCGCGAAGGTCAGGGTGATCTGGGCCGAGCCGTCGCGGTTGCTCTGCGAGGTGAAGTATTGCAGCCCATCGAGCCCGTTCAGCTGCTGCTCGATGATCTGCACCACGGTGTTCTGCACCGTCTGGGACGAGGCGCCGGGATAGGTGGCGCGGATCGAGATGGTGGGCGGCGCGATGGTCGGGTACTGCGCCACGGGCAGGCTGCGGAGGGCGATCAGGCCCATCAGCATGATGCCGATGGCGATCACCCAGGCAAACACGGGTCGATCGATAAAGAAGCGCGCCATGCCGGGTCAGCCCCGCGCCTGCGCGGCCGCGACGGCGGGCCCGCTGCCCTGCTCCAGCTCCTGCAACGTGATCTCGCGCACCTCGGGCTTCACGCCGTCGCGCACGCGCTGCATGCCCTGGACCACCACGCGGTCCCCGGCCGAGAGGCCGGTGCTGACCAGCCACTGGTTGCCGATGGCCTGCTTGGTCTCGATGACCCGCTGGCGCACGGTGCCCTGCTCATCGACCACCAGCGTCGTGGCCTCGCCGCGCGCATTGTGGGTCACCGCCTGCTGCGGCACCAGCAGCGCGTTCTGCGCCACGCCGGCCTCCAGGCGCGCCCGCACGAACAGGCCGGGCATCAGCATGCCATCCGGATTCGGGAAGGTGGCCCGCAGGGTGACCGAGCCGGTGTCGCGGTCCACCGTCGCCTCGGCGAATTGCAGCCGGCCCACCAGCGGGTATTCGGTGCCGTCGCCCAGGGTCAGGCGGACATCCACCGCCTCCCCCTCGCCGCGCAGCAGCCGCCCCGCCTGCATGTCCCGCCGCAGCCGCAGCAGCGCCTCGGCGGGCTGGGTGACATCCACCAGGATGGGGTCGAGCTGCGTCACGGTGAGCAGCTCCGCCGCCTGGTTGGCCGTGACCAGCGCGCCGACCGTGAGGTTGGAGCGGCTGGTGCGGCCGGAGATGGGCGAGGTGATGCGTGTGCGCTCCAGGTCGATGCGCGCGGCCTGGACCGATGCCTTGGCGGCGGCCACCTCGGCCTCGGCCTGCGCCGCGACCGCGACGGCCTTGTCATAGGCCATCCGGCTCACCGCGTTCTGCCCGACCAGCGGGCGGTAGCGGCTGGTGGTGGCCCGGGCATCCTGCAAGGAAGCCTCGGCGCGGGCCTGGTTGGCCTCGGCGCTGGCCAGGGCCGCGCGGTAGGGGGCGGGGTCGATCTGGTAGAGGGGCTGCCCGGCCTCCACCTCGGTGCCCTCGCGGAAGAGCCGCTCCTGCAGCAGGCCGCTGACCTGGGGCCGGATCTCGGCCACCTGATAGGGGGCGGTGCGGCCCGGCAGCACGCTCTGGATCGGCACGCTTCCCGGCTGCAGCCGGACCACCGAGACAGGCGGCGGCGGCGCGGCCGGCTTGGCGGCCTGTACCTCATCCTTGCAGGCGGCCAGGAAAGGCAGGGCCAGCAGGAGCAGCGGCAGGGCCTGCCATAAGCGTGGGCGGGCAGAAGGGGGCTTCGGCTTGGGCATCTTGGCTGTCCTGCAGGGAGTTCAGTTGGAAACTTCGTGGTTTCCGGTTACTGCGGAAACTCGCTAGTTTCCTCGTGAGCGTCAAGGCGATATTGCATTGCAGCAAAACGACAAGATGCAACCGGGTGTTACGCTGGAGCGGCAGGCCTGCGCCCATGAGGCGGCCGAGGCCGCCGCGCGTGCGCGTATCTTCTCAGCGGCCGAGGCCGCCTTCACCGCCAATGGTTTTCATGTGGCGACCATGGATGATATCGCGCGCCGGGCCGGTTGCTCCAAGAAGACCATATACAAGTTCTTCAGCTCGAAGGAGGACCTTTTCTTCGGCCTGATGGACCATTCCAAGGAGGTGGTCAGCCAGGTCCGGATCGACCGGTCCAAGGGGCCCGAGGCGGCCCTGGTGGCATTCCTGGAAGAGGCCGGCCGCATCATACTGAGCCAGGACGCCGCGTCCCGCCGCCGGATGATCATGGCTGAATATACCCATAGCCCGGCGCTGCTGGCGGCTGCCGAGCGGCGGGGCGCGGGTACAGCCCGGATGGCCCTGGAGTCGTATCTGGCGGAGCTGGAGCAGAGCGGCCATCACGAGATCGGCGACCCACGGGAAGCGGCCCATATGCTGATGGGCATGGCCCTGGGCGCCTTTCATCATCGGCTGCTGCTCGGCGTCGCATCATCCTTCCCACCGGAGGTGATCCGCGAGCGCATCGTCAAGTCGGTGCGGATCTACCTGCGCGGGACGGCACGGCCGAACGCAAATTCCGCGAGCCACCCGGCGCCGGTGCCGGCTTTCCAGCCCGCGGAATAAAGGCCACCGGCACCCGATGGATGTCGCGGCGGCTCCAGCCACAGCCCAGGCCGCCTCGCGGTAATCGGCCCGAACGTCCGGGCGTTGCGGCAAGGCCGATGCTGCCCCACCGCAGTCCGGCAACCGGCCGATCCGGCCCGGGAACCCGCAGGGCCAGCGTCCCCGGCCGCTACATCACCGGCGACAGATTGCCATCGACGTTGATCGCCGTGCCGGTCACGTAGCCGGCGGCGTCCGAGGCCAGGAAGCAGGCCACGTTGGCGAATTCCTCGGCGGTGCCGACCCGCCCCATGGGGACGCCCTTGCCCATATCGGCCAGGAACCCGGCATAGGACTGGCCCGTCTGCCCCTGGGCCTGCGCATGGCGGCGCACCCATTGGTCGCTTTCGATCAGACCGACATGCAGCGAATTAACCAGGATGTTGTGCGGGGCGCCTTCCCCGGCCAACACCTTGGTGAGGGCCATGCCCGCGGCCCGCGACACCGCCGTGGGCGCGCCGCCAGCCTTGGGCGCCTTCGCGCCGATGTTCAGCACATTGATGATGCGACCCCAGCGCCGCTCCTCCATCTGCGGCCAGACCAGCCGCGCCAGGCGGATGGCCGCGAAGAGCTTGAGGTCGAGATCGGCCTGCCACACCTCATCCGTGATGGTCGTGAAGGCGCCGGTCTGCGAGGTGCCGGCATTGTTCACCAGGATATCCACCCGGCCCAGGCCGGCCATGACCTCCTCGTAGGCGCGCGCGGTATCCTGGGCCTTGGAGACATCGCAGGCCACGGTCAGGACGCGGCCGCGCGCTGTCCGGCCGACCGCCTCGCGGGCCGCCTCGAGCACATCCGCCCGGCGCGCCAGCAGCGCGACATCGGCGCCGCTGGCCGCCATGCGGGTCGCGATCGCCAGGCCAAGGCCCTTGCTGCCGCCCGTGACCACGGCCACGCGGCCGTCCAACCTGATGTCCATCTCGTTCCCCCTGTTCAGCCGGCTGCTGGCACTCTTGGCAGCAACTGGTGTGGTGGCAAGGGCAGAGTCGCCGGTGCCCGGGCCCACCTCTCCCGCCCTTGACCACCCCCGGAGCGGTTCCTAGCGTGCCGGACGCAGCTGTGGCGTAGGCCGAGCAGACGGCACACCTGGCATCAAAGAGGTTTCCCGGAGGGCCCATGGCCACGCACCGCTTCCGCCCCACCCGCTATTTCAACGTGATCGGCACCGCCGAGCCATGCCTGCGAATCGCCGATGGCGACACGGTGGTGACCGACACGATCGATGCCTCCGGCCTGGATGCCAGCGAGACAGCCGTCGCCAGCCGGCCGAACCCGATGACGGGGCCCTTCTTCATTGAAGGCGCGGAGCCCGGGGACACGCTGGCCGTCCGGATCGACCGGCTGACCCCGAGCCGCGCAACCGGTTGGACCTATTCCCCCCTCGCCCTCACCGTGCTGGACCCGGCCGCCGTCGCCGAGCGGCCGCCGCAGCAGCGCGCGGTCTGGGAGATCGACAACCAGGCCGGCACCGTGCGGCTGCAGGAAGCGGCCCCGGGCCTGGAGACCTTCGCGCCGCCGCTCCAGCCCATGATCGGCTGCTTCGGCGTCGCGCCCGCGGGCGGGCAGGCGATCTCCACAGCCACCAGCGCGCAGAATGGCGGCAACATGGACTACCGCCTCTTCGCGCCGGGGACGACGGCGTGGTTCCCGGTCTCGGTGCCGGGCGCGCTCTTCTATCTGGGCGACGGCCATGCCTGCCAGGGCGATGGCGAGATCGTCGGCACCGGCATCGAGACCTCCTTCGAGATGGAAGTCACCTTCCGTGTGCTGAAGCGCAGGATCACCTGGCCGCGCGGCGAGACGGCCGAGGACATCTTCACCATCGGCAATGCCCGGCCGCTGGATCAGGCCTTGCAGCACGCGACCACCGAGATGATGCGGTGGCTCGGCGAGGATTACGGGCTGGATGCCCGCGCGGCCAGCCACCTGATGGGCCAGGTCGTCCGCTACGATGTCGGCAATGTCTTCAATCCGGCCTTCACCGTCGCCTGCCGCATCTCCAAGCGCTGGCTGACGAAGCGGTAGAACGCCCCGACAGCCTTTCCGGGCAGAAGCACTGCGGGCCGCCAGGGCCTGCAGTGGCCTGGCACCTACTGCTTCTCGATCTTCGCGTTCTCAGCGATGCGGGTCCAGCGCGCGACCTCGGCGGTGACGAAGCGCTGCGCCTCATCCGGCCCCAGCCCCACCGGCTCGGCGCCAAGGGCGGCCAGGCGCTCCCTCATCTCGGGCGCGCGCAGGGCCGTGGCGCTGTCATCGGCGATCTTCTGGGCGATGGTTGGCGAGACGCCTGCTGGCGCCAGCAGCGCGCCCCAACTGGAGGCGATGAAGTCCGGCAGGCCGGCTTCCGGCATCGAGGGCACATCCGGCAGGGAGGCGATCCGCTGCGGGCTGGGCACCGCCAGGGCCTTGAGCTTCCCGGACTGCACATGCCCCAGCGCGGCCGGCATGGTGTCCACCATGAAGCCGACGCGGCCCGCCATCAGGTCGGGATGCGCCGCCGTCGAGCCACGATAGGGGATCTGCTCGATATCGGTGCCCGCCAGCATGTTGAACATGGCGCAATACAGCCCGCCGGTCCCGACGCAGGTGGCCTTTTCGGGGCTGCGTTTGGCCAGCGCGATCAGTTCCCCCAGGTTGCTGACAGGCAGGTCCGGCGCGGTCACCAGCACCAGCGGCACGGAATACAGGATGGTGACGGCGGGAACATCCTTCAGCACATCGTAGGGCGTGCGGTACAGCGGCGCGTTCACCGCGTGCACGATGGAGGTGCAGGCCAGGGTATGGCCATCCGCCGCCGCCTTGGCGACGAGGTCGGTGCCGATGATGCCATTGCCGCCCGCCCGGTTCTCCACCACCACGGGCTGGCCCCAGACGGGGGTGAGTTTTTCCGCCAGCAGCCGGGCCGCGATATCCGCAGCGCCGCCGGGCGTGAATGGCACGATGACGCGCACCGGACGGGTCGGCCAGGCAGGCTGCGCGGCGGCGGCGCGGGCGAGCAGGAGCGCCGGCGCAGCCAGCGTCAGGCGGCGGGTGATGGACATCGGTTTTCTCCCTTGGTCTTCGTTGCTGCTCAGGGCAGCGCTTTTCCTGGTCCGGGCGGTCGGGCCTCTTCCGGGAAAGCCACGGCCAGCGAGCGCAGCGCATGGGGCGCGGACATCGCCGAACACCAGCGGGCCGAGCATCTACGCACCATCGGAATGCTATTGCAGTTTAGCAGGTGGGAATAGGCGGAAGCGCAGTGCCAGGGCGGTTCCTATTGACAGGGGGAGGCCACGTTTCATAGCGTTGTTCGAATGATTGAACGCAGTTCAACATCTTGAACGACACGGTGCGTTCCGCCGCACGGGTCCTGGACCTGCTGGAACATCTGGCCAGCCGGGGCGAAGGCGCTTCGCTGAGCGAGCTGGCCACGGCGCTCGCCCTGCCGAAGAGCAGCACGCTCATGCTGCTGCGTACCCTCACCGCGCGCGGCTATGTCACGCGCGACACCGCCGACCGCTATGCCCTGAACGAATTGTTCCGCCAACACGGCTTCGGCTGGGGCGGGCAGCACCAGGCCCGGCTGCTGGCCCATGCCAGGCCCATCATGGAGCAGCTCTGCGAGGAGGTGGGCGAGACCGTGCTGCTCGGCCTGGCCGAGAGCGACGGGGTGCGCTCGCTCTGCAAGGTCGTGTCGCAGCAGATGCTGCGCTACGACTTCGACATCGCGACCCGCTCGCCCTTCTACTGCACCGCCATGGGGCGCGTGCTGATGGCCTTCGCCCCGCCCGATGAGGCCGAGGCGATGCTCGGCGCCGTGCCCCGGACCCAGCAGACGCCCAGCACCGTCACCGACCTCGCCACCCTGCGCCGCATCGTCGCGCGCGTCCGCGAGGAGAAGATCGCCATTGTCGAGGAAGAATGGGTCCTGGGCGGCACCGGCGTCGCCGTGCCGGTCTTCCTGCCCGGGGGCGGCATCGCCGCGGCCCTTGATGTCGGCTGCGTCACCCAGCGCTTCCTCGCCAAGCGCGACCACCTCACCGCCCGGCTGCGCGCCGCGGGGCAGCGCCTGACCCAGGCGCTGGGCTCGCCCGCTTCCGGCTGACACCCGCCGCAACCCGGAACCCAGGAGACACCATATGGCACATGGCACCACCGCCGCGGCCGCGCCGGAGGGAGGCAAGCTCTCCATCGCCGAGCGCCGCAAGCAACTGGCCGCCGCCTGCATCGGCAATGTGCTCGAATACTACGACTTCGTCGTCTATGCCTATCTGGCCACCACCATCGGCCACAAGTTCTTCCCCAGCGACAATGAGACGGCGGGCCTGCTGGCCACCTTCGCCGCCTTCGGCGTCGGCTTCCTGGCGCGGCCGCTGGGCGGCATCGTCATCGGCCGCCTCGGCGACAGGAAGGGGCGCAAGGCCGCGCTGCTGATCACCATCTTCGGCATGGCACTCGGCACCGTGGGCATCGGCCTGCTGCCGACCTACGAGACGGTTGGCCTGCTGGCGCCGGTGCTGCTGGTGCTGATGCGGCTGATCCAGGGGCTGGCCGCGGGCGGCGAATGGGGCGGGGCCACCGCCTTCATCGTGGAATCCGCGCCCGAGGGCCGGCGCGGCCTCTTCGGCGGCATCGGCCAGGCCTCCATCGCCGCCTCCAACCTGCTCAGCAGCGTCGTCGTCGCCATCGTCGCCGGCATCTTCACGCCGGACGAGATGCGGGACTGGGCCTGGCGCGTGCCCTTCCTGCTGGGCGGCATCCTGCTGCCGGTCGGCATCTACATGCGGCGGAACCTGAAGGAAACGCCGGCCTTCGTGGAAGCGCAGCAGGCGCCGCAGAAGGCCCGCGAGCCGCATGACCTCGGCAGCCCGCTGGTGCTGCTCGGCAAGGCCTTCGGCTTCACCGTGGTCTGGACCGTCTCCTACTACATCATGCTCAGCTACATGCCGACCTTCCTGACCAAGGAAGCCGGCCTGACGCAGTCCCAGGCGCTCTGGGGCAATTCCATCGCCCTGGTGGTGCTGGTGGTGGCCACGCCCTTCTTCGGCTGGTGGTCGGACCGCATCGGGCGCAAGCCGCTGCTGCTGGCCTGCTGTGCCGCCTTCGCCATCCTGCCCTACCCGCTGTTCAGCGTGATCCTGTCCTCGCCCTCGCTGGCGACGATCGTGGCCATCCAGATCGTCTTCAACCTGTTCATCGCCGCCTTCTCCGGCGCCGGGCCCTCCGCCCTGTCGGAACTCTTCCCCACCCATTCGCGCACCACGCTGATGTCCACCGGCTACAGTGTGGCCGTCGCCATCTTCGGCGGCTTCGCGCCCTTCATCGCCACCTGGCTGATCTCCAACACCGGGTCGTCGATCGCCCCCACCTACTACCTGATCTTCTCGGGCGTCGTGTCCGGGCTGGTGATCTGGGGCTTCCGCGAAACCGCCCATGAAAAGCTGCGCTGAGGAAACCGAGACCATGAGCGAACCTGTTCTCATCTGGGGCGCCGGCGCCATCGGCGGCACCTTCGGGGCCGCGCTGGCCCGCGCCGGGCGCGACGTCACCTTCGTCGATGTGGTGCCGGAGCATGTGGCGGCGATCCGCGAGGGCCTGCGCATCACCGGCCCGGTGGACCCCATGACCGTCGCCGCCCCCGCCTTCCTGCCGCAGGAGCTGAAGGGCCAGTGGAAGCGCGTCTACCTGGCAGTGAAGGCGCACCACACCGAGGAAGCGGCGCGCGCCCTGGCGCCGCACCTGGCGCCGGACGGCCATGTCGTTTCGCTGCAGAACGGCCTTTGTGAATCCATCATCGCCGGCGTCGTCGGCGCCGAGCGCACGGTGGGCGCCTTCATCAACTTCGGCGCCGACTGGATCGCGCCGGGTGAGATCCTCTACGGCAACCGCGCCGCCTTCGTGGTGGGCGAGCTGGACGGGCAGGTGACGGAGCGCCTGAAGGACATCCTCGAGGAAGCCAGGCTCTTCGAGCCCGACGCCATCCTGACCCAGGACATCGCCGCCTATCTCTGGGGCAAGCTGGCCTATGGCTCGCTGCTCTTCGCGCAGGCGGTGGGGCAGCTCGGCATCGCCGATTGCCTCGCCCGGCCGGAGCTGCTGCCGCTGTGGCGCGCCCTGGCCGGCGAGGTGCTGCAGGTCGCGGCGGCGGAAGGCGTCTCGCCGCTCGGCTTCAACGGCTTCGACCCCGCCGCCTTCCGCCCCGGCGCCACCGAGGAACAGGCGCGGGCCAGCGTCGAGGCCATGGTCGCCTTCAACCGCCCCAATGCCAAGACCCACTCCGGCGTGTGGCGCGACCTCGCGGTGCGCAAGCGCCGCACCGAGGTGGATGTGCAGATCGCGCCGGTCGCGGCGCTGGGCGCCCGGCACGGCATCCCCTGCCCGGCCCTGAACGGCCTGGTCAACTGCATCCATGAGATCGAGGCCGGCAAGCGCCCGATGGCCGACGCCAACCTGCTGGAGATCCTGCCGTGACGGCGCTGGACTTCACCGGCAAGACGGTGGCGGTCAGCGGCGCCGCCATCGGCTTCGGCCGTGCCATCGCCCGGATGTTCCGCGACCACGGCGCCACCGTGCATGGCTGCGACATCCGCCCTGAAACGCAGGAGGCGCTGGCCGCCGAGGGCATGCACGGGCAGCGGGTGGACCTCACCAACCGCGCCGCCGCCGCCGCCTGGATACGTGGCGTGGAGGCCGCCGCCGGCGGGCCCATCGACGTGCTGGTCTGCAACGCGGGCGGCGTGGCCGGCCAGGCCATGAAGCCGTTGGAAAGCGTGGCGGACGAGGAATTCGATCGCGTGGTCGAGATCAACCTCGGTTCCGCCTTCTCGCTCTGCCGCGCCGCGGCACCGGCGATGAAGGCGGCCGGGCGCGGCGCCATCGTCACCATCACCTCCGGCGCCGCCCTCCAGGCCTCGCTGACGGGCGTGCAGGCCTATTGCGCCTCCAAGCACGCGCTGCTGGGGCTGACGCGGCAGATGGCGCATGAGTTCGGCCCGCACGGCATCCGGGTCAACAGCGTGGCGCCGGGCTTCGTCCGCACCAATGAGGCGACGGAGCGGCAATGGGCCTCCTACAGCCCGGAGAAGCAGCGCCAGATCGTCGAGAACGTGGCGCTCAAGCGCCTTGGCACGGCGGAGGAGATCGCCAAGGCGGTCTTGTTCCTGGCCTCCGATCTGGCCAGCTTCGTCAACGGGCAGATTCTGTCCGTGGATGGCGGAAAATGAGCGCAGGCAAGTCAACGCAAGGAGGCGGCATCATGCCCGATCAGGCATCGCAGGAACCCTGGCAGTGGCCGGAGCCGCATTGGCGCGGGCTGGTGGACCAGGTTCGCGCCGGCCGGCGCTACCGCCCGGCGCGCTGGAAGAACGGCGCCCGCGCCGCCTTCGCCCTTTCCTTCGACGCGGACCATGAGACCAACGAACTGCGCGACGGCGGCAAGTCCATCGGCCGCCTGGCCTGGGGGCAGTACGGCCCCCGCGTCGGCGTGCCGCGCATCCTCAAGCTGCTGCGGCAGCACGACGTGCCCGCCACCTTCTACGTGCCCGCCGTCGCCGCGCTGCTGCATGAGGAGGAGCAGCGCCAGGTGATCGCCGAGGGCCACGAGATCGGCATCCATGGCTGGATTCACGAGCTGAATTCCGTGCTGCCCTACGAGGCGGAGCGGGACCTGATGCTGCGTTCGGCCGACACGCTGGAGAAGATCACCGGCAAGCGTCCCGTCGGGCTGCGCACGCCGTCCTGGGACTTCAGCCCGAACACCCTGCGGATCGAGCGGGAGATGGGCCTACTCTACGACTCGTCCCTGATGGCGGACGAGGATTGCTACGAGCTTCTGCTGGAGGGCGAGGCCACCGGCATCGTCGAGCTGCCGGTGGAATGGGTGCGGGACGACGCGGTGTATTTCATGATGCACCGCTTCCAGTCGCTGCGGCCCTATACGCCGCCGGAAGCCGTGTTCGACATCTTCCGCCGCGAGTTCGACGCCGCCTATGAGGAAGGCGGCCTGTTCCAGCTCACCACGCATCCGCACATCATCGGCTACCGTTCGCGCATCTGGATCCTTGACGAGCTGATCCGCCATGCGAAGTCCAAGGGCGACGTGTGGTTCGCCACCCATGCCGATGTCGCGGCCTTCGCCAAGGAGAACGCGGCGGCCGAGTAAACGCCGCGGCCGCCATGGTTGACGAGGCCCCCTTCCCTGCTGCCGGGAAGGGGGCCTCCCTCCACCGCGAACCCTTACCGGCACGCCATATGGGCCGGTTGGCCGCCTCAGCCGCGCACCACCGACAGGGGCGCGGATGATGGCGGCACCCCTGTGAAGCGCTGCGGCAGGTCCGCCAGCCAATGCGCCGTGTCCTCGGCCATCACGGCGCGCGCGGCATCCACGTCGCCCGCGATCATCGCCGTCCAGAAGCGGCGCAGCACCGCCAGAATCCACTGCTCCCGCACCGCGTTATCGGTCACCGGCACCACGGCCGAGATGACGTAGAACTTGCGGTGGAGCGCCGTCATCAGTTCCGCCAGGAAGCGGTTGCGCAACTGGTCGCAGACCCGGCGGCGGAACTGCAGCAGCGTTTCGCCGAAAGCCTCGCGGTCCGTGGTGTCGATGCTGCCGATATCGGCCAGGATCGCCTGGCGTGCCGCCATGGGCAGGTGCGCGGCGAGGTCGGCGATGAAGGCCGCTTCCAGCCAGTTCTTGGTCTCGTAGATGTCGCGGATCTCGGCGGGGGTGAAGTTCACCACGTAGAAGCCCTGGCGTGGCCGGCTGACCAGCACCCCGGCGCCTTCCAGCTCCCGCGCCGCTTCCCGCACCGGGCCGCGGCTGATGCCGAAGCGCTCGGCCAGATGCACCTCGTTCAGCCGCGCCCCCGGCCGCAGCGTGCCCTGGGCGATCAGGCGCATCAACTGCCCGCGCACCGTCTGGGTCAGGCTGGGGGAATGCAGGGGCGTGGTGCTGGCGAGGTTCATCCGTTGTCCTTCACGGCCTTCTCCGGGCCGGGCGGGCGCGCGTCTCCTGTTCATCCGCGCTCCCGGTCGTAACTGTTGACAGTTAACAGTAACACCGATAGCGCTAGACGGACCAGCACGCCACGCACGTCACAGGAGTTGTTCCATGACGATTGCCGCCCCCGGCCCCCTCAGCCTCGTGCCCTTCGTCAGTGTCGAGCACATGATGGAGATCGTGCTGGACATCGGCGTCGAGCGGCTGCTGTCGGAACTTGCCAGCTATATCGAGGCGGATTTCGCGCGGTGGGAATTGTTCGACAAGACGCCGCGCGTCGCCGCGCATTCGGCCGAGGGCGTGATCGAGCTGATGCCGACCAGCGATGGCGAGACCTACGGCTTCAAATACGTCAACGGCCACCCGAAGAACACGCGGGAAGGCCGGCAGACCGTGACCGCCTTCGGCATGCTCGCCAAGGTCAGCGACGGCTATCCCGTGCTGCTCTCCGAGATGACGATCCTGACGGCGCTGCGCACCGCCGCGACCTCCGCCCTGGCCGCGAAATACCTAGCGCCCGCCGGCAGCCGTGTCATGGCCATGATCGGCAATGGCGCGCAATGCGAGTTCCAGGCCATGGCCTTCAAGGCCCTCTGCGGCATCGACACCGTGCGCCTTTATGACATCGACCCGGCCGCGACGCGCAAGGCGGCGCAGAACCTGTCCGGCAGCGGGCTGACGGTGGTGCCCTGCGGCAGCAGCGAGGAAGCGGTGCTGGGCGCGCAGATCATCACCACCTGCACCGCCGACAAGCAGTTCGCCACCATCCTGACAGACAACCTCGTCGGCGCCGGCGTGCACATCAACGCCATCGGCGGCGACTGCCCGGGCAAGACGGAGCTGCACAGCGACATCCTGCTGCGCGCGGGCATCTTCGTGGAATACACGCCGCAGACGCGCATCGAGGGCGAGATTCAGCAGCTTCCGCCGGACCATCCCGTCACGGAATTCTGGCAGGTGGTCACCGGGCGGGCGGAAGGCCGGCGGGATGCGGCGGAAGTGACGGTCTTCGACAGCGTCGGCTTCGCGACGGAGGATTTCTCCGCCCTGCGCTATGTGCGGGACCAGTTGCTGCGCACGGGAAAATACGCGCAGCTGGACCTGCTGGCCGACCCGGACGACCCGCGCGACCTTTACGGCATGCTGCTGCGCGCCGGCCTCAGGGCCGCCGCGTGACCATGTTCCTGACCAACCGCGATGCGGTGGAACTGGCGGAATGGCGGCGCGGCCTGCACCGGATGCCGGAACTCTCCGGGCAGGAGGCCGGCACCGCCCGCGCGGTGCAGGCCATGCTGGCCGCCGCCGGCGCGGACCATGTGCTGGCCGGCCTGGGCGGGCATGGCGTGGCCGCAATCTTCGAAGGCGCGGCGCCAGGGCCCACGGTGATGTTCCGCGCCGAGCTGGACGGGCTGCCCATCCAGGAACTCTCGGAGGCGCCGCACCGCTCCGGCGTGCACGGCCGGGCGCATGCCTGCGGCCATGACGGGCATATGGCCATGCTGGCGGCGCTGGCGCGCGGCTTCGGCCGGCAGCGGCCGCAGCGGGGCCGCGTGGTGCTGCTGTTCCAGCCGGCGGAGGAGGATGGCACCGGCGCCGCCGCCGTGATCGCCGACCCGGCCTTCGCCGCCATCCGCCCGGACCTCGCCTTCGCCTGCCACAACATGCCCGGCCTGCCCTTCGGCGCCGTGGCGCTGGCCGCGGGGCCGGCCAATTGCGCTTCCGCCGGCATGCGGATCGTGCTGTCCGGCCGCACCGCCCATGCCTCGGCCCCCGAGACCGGGCTTTCGCCCATGGCGGCCGTGGCGCGGCTGATGCCGGAGCTGACGGCGCTGGGCGGCGGCGACTGGCTGGCGCCCGACTTCGCCATGGTGACGGTGACGCATGCCGCCCTAGGCGAGCCCTGCTTCGGCATCGCCCCCGGCCAGGCCGAGGTCTGGTGCACGCTGCGCACCCTGAACGATGCGCGGATGCAGCGCCTGCGCGGGCAGGCCGAGGCCCTGGCGCGGCAGGCGGCGGCGGATACCGGCCTGGATGTCGGGATCGTCTACCAGGATGTCTTCAACCATTGCGAGAATGCGCCGGAGGCCGTGGCGCATCTGCGCCGCGCCTGCGAGGCCGAGGGCATCCCCCATGGCCCACGGGGGCTGCCGCTGCGGGCCTCGGAGGATTTCGGCCGCTTCCGGCAGCTCGCGCCCAGCGCGATGTTCCTGCTCGGCGCCGGGGAAGGCCGGCCCAGCTTGCACAACCCCGATTACGACTTCCCCGACGACCTGATCGCGATCGGCGCCCGCATCTTCATGCGCACGGCACGGGACATCCTGGGGCCCGCCGAGGCCGAAGCCACCCCGCAGGCGACACCCGCCCCCGCACCGGAGGACACCGCATGACTGGCTTTCCCCGCCGCCTGATCCTGGGCGCCGCCCTGGCGCCCGCCCTGCTGCCGGCGGCACGCCCCGCGCGGGCGCAGGCGGGCCGCCTGCTGGACCTCGCCGTCGGCGCCCCGCCTAGCTCGGTGGACCCGCATTTCTATACGCTCACGCCCAACAATGCCCTGGCGGCGCATCTCTTCGATTACCTGGTGCACCGGGACGCGCAGGGCCGCCTGGTGCCGGGCCTCGCCACCTCCTGGCGCCTGGTGGATGACACAACCTGGGAATTCCAGTTGCGGGAAGGCATCCGCTTCCACAACAACGAGCCTTTCACCGCGCGGGACGTGGCCTATACCATCGAGCGCGTGCCGACCGTGGTGAACAGCCCCGGCTCCTTCGCCGTCTATACCAAGGCGATCCAGCGGGTGGAGATCGTGAACCCGCATTGCCTCCGCTTCCAGACAGCCGGCGTCTATCCGCTGCTGCCGGCGGATCTGTCGCAGGTTGCCATCATCTGGCACGGGCTGGGCGCGAACCCGGCGACGGGCGACTTCAACAACGGCAAGAACGCCATCGGCACCGGGCCCTACCGCCTCGTTTCCTTCCGTTCCGGCGACCGGGTGGAGCTGGTGCGCAACGATGCCTACTGGGGCAGAAAGGCGGCCTGGGAGCGGGTGAACTACCGCATCATCGCCAATGACGGCGCCCGCACCGCCGCGCTGCAGGCCGGCGATGTCGCCTTCATCGATGCCGTGCCGACCAACGACATCGCGCGCCTGCGCGGCGAGGCCGGCCTCGCGCTGTCGGAGATCACCAGCCTGCGCTCCGTCTATCTCCGCACCGATTTCCGCGCCGAATCCCCCTATGTCACCGGCCCGAATGGCGAGGCCATCCGCAACCCGATGACGGACCTGCGGGTGCGGCAGGCGATGTCCATCGCGATCAACCGCCCCGCCATCGCGGACCGCGTCATGTCCGGCGCCGCGCTGCCGACCGGCCAGCTGATGCCGCCGGAGACCTATGGCTATGTGCCGGACCTGCCCTTCCCCGCCTTCGACCCGGAGAAGGCGCGCAAGCTGCTGGCGGAAGCCGGGCTGCCCAATGGCTTCGGGGTCACGCTGCTGGCTTCCAACGACCGCTACGTGAACGATGCGCAGATCGCGCAGAGCATCGGGCAGATGTGGAGCCGCGTCGGCATCAAGACGAAGGTGGAGACCATGCCCTTCGCCGTGGTGGCGCAGCGCGGCGCGCGGCGCGATGCCAGCATCACCATGGGCGGCTGGTCCAATTCGGGCGGCGAGCCCTCGGCCGGCCTGCGCGGGTTGCTCGGCACCCGCGACATGGAAAAGGGCTGGGGCACCGTGAACCACGTCGGCTATTCCAGCGCGGAATACGACCGCGTGCTGACGCAAGCGCTGGCGACCGTCGACGATGCGGCGCGCGAGAAGCTGTTCCAGGACGCCACACGCATCGCCGCCGCCGATGCCGCCTGGGTGCCGCTGCATATCCAGAAGAATATCTGGGCCATGCGGCGCGGCGTCAGCCATATGCCCCGCGCGGATGAGATGACGCTGGCCATGGATGTGCTGCCCGCCTGAGGCTCTGCCGCGGCAACTGCCCGATGAAGTGATCGGGCGGTTCTTGCGGCGGGAGGAGGAGGATTTCCATCTGACACCCAGGCGGATGATGGCGCCGTGGCCGCCGCCCTGCTCGGCGGACGGCGCGGAGGGTTGATGATGTCTGCTCCACAGGATCCGGCGGTGCCCCGCCGCGTGACGATGGGCGCCGGGCTGGCGGCCCTGGCCGCAGCCCCCGCGAAGGCCGCCGGAGAGGCCCAGGCCGGCAGGGCGGGGCATGTCGTCCTGCTGGGCGATTCGATCCTCGACAACGGCGCCTATGTGGCTGGCGGACCGGATGTCATTGCCCAGCTTCGCCCGCTGTTGCCGCAGGGATGGCAGGCCGGGCTGGCGGCGCGGGACGGGGCTGTGGTGAGCGGTGTCGCGCGCCAGTTGGAGCAGGCCCCCGGTGCGGCGACGCATCTGGTGGTCAGCGCCGGCGGCAACGACGCGCTGCGGCAGGAAGGCCTGCTGGCCCAGCCGGCGCGAAGCGTGGCGGAGGCCGTGCAGCGGCTGGCGGAGATGCAGCAGGCCTTCCGCCAGGACTACAGGATGATGCTGCAAGCCGTATCGGCCCGCCGCCTGCCGGTGGCGCTCTGCACCATCTATGACCCGCGCTTCCCGGACCAGCAGCAGCGGAACCTGGCGGTGACGGGCCTGGCGCTGTTCAACGACGTGATCATCCGGGAAGCGTTCCGGCTGGGCCTGCCGCTGATCGACCTTCGGCTGATCTGCGACCAGGATGGCGATTTCGCCAATCCGATCGAGCCTTCGGTGCAAGGCGGTCGGAAGATCGCGGCGGCCATCGCGCGCTTCGTGACGGGAGAGCCGGCGCCGCGCGGCAGCACCGTCGATACCGGCGGCCCGAGGTAGCCGCTCTTCCTCTCCGCCTCCCGCCATGGTCCTTTGGCCTCAACAGAGGATGAAGGGCTTCACATGGGATCATCTGCTGCCTGGGGCGGGTTGCTGCTGCCTGGCCTGCTGACAGCCGGCACGATCGGGCTTTGGGCCGCATCCCGGCTGCCCGAGTATCTGACGGCCCTGTTGTTCTTCGCCATCGCGATGATCCTGGGCATCGCCCCGGCCGAGGTGGTGTTCTCCGGCTTCCTGTCATCGGCCTTCTGGCTGGTGCTCAGCGGCTTCGTGCTCGGCGTGGCGATCCGGAAGGTGGGGCTGGCCGACCGCGCCGCCCGGCTCCTGGCGGCGCATCTTTCCGGCTCCTGGCCGCGCATGGTGGGCGGCGTCGTGCTGCTGACCTATGCGCTGGCCTTCGCCATGCCCTCCAACATGGGGCGGATCACGCTGCTGATGCCGGTCGTCATGGCGCTCGCGGATCGTGCCGGGCTGGCTGAGGGCGGCCGGGGGCGCATCGGCCTCGCGCTCGCGGTGGGCTTCGGCACCTTCCAGCTTTCCGCCAGCATCCTGCCGGCGAATGTGCCCAACCTGATCATGGCCGGCGCGGCGGAGCGGGCCTATGGGGCGCATTTCACCTACCTCTCCTACCTGCTGCTGCACGCCCCGGTGCTGGGCCTGCTGAAGGGCGCGGTGCTGACCGGGTGCATCAGCGCCCTGTTCCCGGCCACGCCCCGCAAGGACATCGTGGCGGAGGCCCCCGGGCCGCTCAGCGCCGCCGAGCGCCGCATGGGCCTGCTGCTCGCCACCACGCTGCTGCTCTGGACCACGGATGCCTGGCACGGCATCCAGCCGGCCTGGGTGGGCCTCGGCGCCGCCTGCTTCTGCCTGCTGCCACGCGTCGGCTTTCTCAGCGGCGATGAATTCGCGGCCGGGGCGAATATCCGCACCTGCATTTATGTCGCCGGCATCCTGGGCGTCACCGCGGTGGTGGTGCATTCCGGCCTGGGGGCCATGATCGGGGATGCGCTGCTGCCCCTGCTGCCGCTCGACCCCGCCCGCCCCGGCCTCGGCTTCGCCACCCTGGCGGCCCTGACCGTGCTGCTGAACTTCGTTGTCACGGCCAATGGCGTCCCGGCCCTCTTCACCCCCCTCGCCCAGGGCCTGGCCGAGGGAACCGGCCTGCCGCTGCTGACGGTGCTGATGGTGCAGGTGATCGGCTATGCCACGCCGCTGCTGCCCTACCAGGCCTCCCCGATCGTCGTGGCCATGGGCATGGGCAAGGTGCCGGCGCGGGACGGGCTCCGGCTCTGCCTGCTCCTAGCGGTGGTGACGCTCGCCCTGCTGGTGCCGCTGGACTATGCCTGGTTCAGGCTCCTCGGGTGGATCTCCTGACCGCCGGCACCGGGCGGCCGGGCTACAGCGCCACGTTCCAGGCCTCGGGCACCAGCACATAGCCGTCGCCGTGGCGGGCCATATGCGCGAAGCCGGGGAAATGCAGGTGCATCCCGGCGACCAGCAGCCGGTCCGCCGCCACCATGTCGAAGACCCGGCGCCGCGTGTCGGCGGCCTGCTCCGGCTCCACGTCGAACTGCATGCCGACCTCCGGGCGGGGCACCTGGATCTCGGGCACATGCACGATGTCGCCCCAGATCAGCAGCGTCTCGTCGCCGGAGGCAATGGCATAGCCGCAGTGCCCCGGCGTATGGCCGGGAAAGGGCATGGCCGTGACGCCCGGGAAGACCTCGCCGCCCTCGAACAGGCGCAGCCGCTGGCGGTAGGGCGCCAGCTGCTCCTTCGCCTCCGCGAAGTAAGGGAAGCCCTGCCCGGTTTCTGCGGCGCGGGTGGCGGAGGCCGGGTCATCCCAATAGGCCAGCTCGTCCACATGCATGACCAGCTCGGCGTTCGGGAACAGCGCGCGGCCGTCCGCGCCCGTCAGGCCACTGGAGTGGTCGGGGTGTAGGTGGGTCATCAGGATGGTATCGACCTCGGCCGGGTCCACGCCGGCTGCGGCCAGGTTCTGGAAGAGCTTCCCGGCCATGGCGAACATGGAAGGCCCGCAGCCCGTGTCGATCAGCGCCGTGCGACCGCCGCCGCGCACCAGGAAGGTATTGACCGAGCCGCATCGCGGCGTCGGCCGGAAGGCCTCGGTCAGCATGCGCGCGGCATCGTCGCCGGAGATATTCTGCAGCGCCGCGTTGGAGCCTCTCAGGAAGCCATCGCTGACGGCGCTGAGCAGGATGGTGCCGATCCTGCGGTGGTACAGGCCCGGAACCTGAGCCTCGGGGAGATGTGCCATGTCGGGATATCCTTCCGCTGCCCCGGCGCGGCCCGCGCCAGCCGGCAGGACAAAAGAGCCGGGGGACGCAGGCCCCCGGCGCGCCTTCTATGCCGCGTAGGGCAGCGCCAGCCCCGGCTCGTGCCACGGTATGGTCGCCAGCCGCCCGGTGGTGGAGAGGGTGATATAGGCCGTCCGCAGGTCCGGGCCGCCGAAGCAGATATTGGTCGGCATCAGGTCCGGCATCCGGATGGTGTGCACGATCCGCCCCTCCGGCGAGACGGTGGTGATCTCCCCGCTCACCAGCGTGGCGACGACAATATTGCCGGAGGCCGCGACCGCCAGGCTGTCCAGCCGCCGGAAGCCGGGGAACTGGCACAGCACGCTGCCGCCGTTGAAGCTGGGCCAGGGCGCCTTGCGCAGCTTGCCCGAGCCCAGGATGTCCCAGGCCCAGAGCCGCCCCGTCTCCGTTTCCGCCACATAGAGCACCTTGCCATCCGGGGACAGGCCGATGCCATTGGCGCCGCCAGGGATGGGAAAGGCGGCCTCCACGATGCGGGAGCCATCCGCCGCCGCCCAGTAGACGCCGCCATGGTCGCGGTCCCGCGGGCGGCTCTTGCCGAGGTCGCTGAACCAGAAGCCTTCCTGCCCGTCGAAGACCAGGTCGTTCGGCCCCTTCAGGCGCTCGCCGTCGCAGGAATCGTAGAGCCGGGTGATCTCGCCGCTGCGCGGGTCGAGGCGCTCGATGCGGCCAGTGGTGTAATCCCTGGCCTGCCCGACGGCGCGCAGCATGCCAGGCTCCTCATGCCAGGCGAAGCCGCCGTTGTTGCACAGCACCATCATGCCATCCGGCCCCAGCGCCAGCCCATTGGGTCCGCCCGGCACCTGCGCGATGACGCTGCGCGCGCCATCCTTCGCGATGCGCGTGACGGTGCGGGCCTCGATCTCCACCAGCGCCACCGAGCCGTCGGACATGGCCACCGGCCCCTCGGGAAAGCGGAGCCCCTCAGCCATGATGCGCAATTCGGGCGGGGTATCGTCTAACATGGCGTTTCCTTGTGTCATGGCGGAGGGTCCGGCGCATGGCCTGCCCGGCCCCCTGCTTCTTCTTGTGCCGTGAGAAATCCGGGCGGCTCAGAGCGCCGAAGGATGCTTCGCCAGCGCCGTCACCTTGATGTCCATGTAGGGAAACAGCGGCAGGGAGGAGAGGATGCCGTGCAGCTCGTCCGTGTCGGCAACATCGAAGATCGAGATATTGGCGTAGCGTCCGGCGACTCGCCACAGATGCGGCCATTTCCCCGAACGCTGCACCTCCAGCGCGAAGGCCTTTTCCCGCGCCTTGATGTCATTGGCCTGCTCGGCCGGCATGTCGGGGGGAAGGCGGACTTCCATGGCAACATGGAACAGCATGTGGAATCTCCTGGATCGTTTCAGCGGCCGGGAAAGGGGCGCCCGGCCCAGCCCTGGCTGAGCGGCGCGAGGTAGTAGAAGGTGATGACGCGGGACTGGAACCGCCAGCGCCCGTCCCGCCGCACCATGACATCGTCGTAGTGGCCGGCGGAGACATAGGAGACGCCATCGGTGACCGAGAGATATTCCAGGGTGATCCGCCCCTTCGCGGCGTCGCCCTCGATCTCGACGGTGCCATTGGTGCAGAAGTGCCAGAAATCCTCGGTGAGCTCCGGCACGCGCCGGCTGAAGAAATCCATCAGCGCCGCATGGCCGCGCACCGCGTCCAGCCCCTGGAAGACACCGTCCTCGGTGAAGAGGTCGATGAAGGCGGGCCAGTTCCGGTCATCCAGCAGGTGGCAATAGCGCGCGCGGAGCTGGCCGATCGCCAGCTCATCCTCGATGCGCTGGATGCGCTGCTCCAGAGACGTCATCAGAACATCTCCATCAGCTTGGCATGGTCGGACAGGTCCGCCGGCACGCCGTTGAAGATCATGCGGCCAGACTTCATCACGGCCACGCGGTCGGAGGCCGCGAAAGCCTCGCCAACATTCTGCTCCACCAGCAGGATCGACATGCCCAGCTTCTGCTGCAGCGCCCGGATCGGCGCCATCAGGTCCTGAAAGGTCTTGGGCGCGAGGCCGATGGAAGGCTCGTCCAGCAACAGGATGGAGGGCCGGGACAACAGGGCGCGCCCGATCGAGACCATCTGCTGCTGCCCGCCGGAAAGCTGCCCGGCGCGGCGGCTCCAGAATTCGCGGATGCGCGGCAGGACGGTCAGGACTTCCTCGGTGCGGGCCTCGGCCTCCGCGCCCTCCAGCCTCGCGGACCAGAGGGCCAGGGCGAAGTTGTCCCGCACCGGCAGGCCCGGGAAGACGCCGCGCCCTTCCGGCACATAGGCCACGCCTTCGCGGGCCATGACATCCGGCCTCGGCTGTATCGCCTGCCCGCGCAGGTGGATGGTGCCGGCGCTGGCCTGATGCAGCCCGAAAAGCAGCTTCAGCAGCGTCGACTTGCCCGCGCCATTATGGCCGACGAGGCAGAGCACCTCCCCCTGCGGCAGCGCCAGGTCCAGCGCCGACAGCACCTCACGGCCGCCATAGCCGGAGGTGAGGCCGCGCACCTCCAGCGCCGGCGGCGTGCCGGTGGCGGGCATGGCGGCGGTGTGGCTCATCACGGCGCTCATGTCCGGCGCTCCCCGAAATAGATGCCGATCAGCTCCGGATCGCGCAGGATGGCCTGCGGCTCCCCTTCCGCCAGCTTGGTGCCACGGTCGAGAAAGGCGATGCGTGTCGCGAGTTCCGTGACGATGTCGAGGTTGTGCTCGATCAGGCAGATCGTCACGCCCTCGGCCACCGCCGAGCGCACCAGCGAGACGAAGCGCGCCCGTGAATGCGGGTCGAGGCCGGAGGCGGGCTCATCCAGCAGCCAGATGCGCCCGCCCGTCGCCAGGATGCGGGCCATGGACAGGAACTTGCGCTCGGCATAGGCGAGATCAGCCGCGCGCGCATCGGCCAGCGCCGTCAGGCCAGTGCGGTCCAGCGCCGCCTCGACGGCGGCCTCGCGCGCGCGGCGCGCCTTGCCGCCGCCGGGCTGCCAGAGCCAGGCGCTGTGCTCGATCGCCGCCAGCACATTGTCCCGCACCGACATGCGGCCGAAGAGCCGCAGGTCCTGGAAGCTGCGGGCGACGCCCATGCGGGCGATGCGATGCGGCACCATGCCCCGCACCGCCTTGCCATCGACCAGCACCTCGCCGGCATCGGGCGGGATATTGCCGGTGATCAGGTTGAAGATGGTGGTCTTGCCGGCACCGTTGGGGCCGACCAGCGCGGTGCAGATGCCGGGCCGCAGGTCCAGGTCCACATCTTGCACCGCCGCGAGGCCGCCGAAACTCTTGGCGAGGCCCCGGACGGAGAGCGGAAGGTCCGTCATCAGCGGCGCCCCGTGGATTGCCCGGCAAGACCCGCGGGGCGGAAGATCATCAGCAGCGTCATGGCGGCGCCGTAGATGAGCTGCTGCACCGCGCCGATCTGCGTCGCCGGGATGAAGGGCAGGAAGGACAGCGCGGCCGGCAGCAGCAACAGCAGCAGCACGCCGACCAGGGGCCCCGCCAGCGTCGCGGTGCCGCCGATGATCACCATGGCCATCACCAGGATCGACTGCTCCAGCGTGAAGCTCTCCACGTTCACGAAGGCCATGTAGAAGGCGAAGAGCGCCCCCGCGACGCCCGCCAGCGTGCAGCCGAGGGCGACCGCCAGCGTCTTCAGCCGCGGCACATCCTTGCCGAAGGCCTCCGCCGCGCTTTCGCTGTCGCGGATGGCCATCAGCGCCCGGCCGAAGCTGCCCCGCATCAGCATGCGGATGGCCAGCAGCACGCAGGCCAGCACCAGCAGGCAGAAGAGCAGGAAGGTGGCGGGCGCGGAGATGTCGATGCCGAAGAGCGTCGGCAGCGGGATGCCGACCAAGCCGCCATGGCCGCCGGTCAGGACATGCGCCTCGGAGAACAGCGTCACCGCCATCATCTGCAGGCCGAGACTGGCCGCGACAAAATATTCCCCCCGCACGCGCAGCGCCGGCAGCGCGAGGCAAAGCGACAGGGCGCCGGCCAGCAGGCCGCCCGCGAGGCAGGCCAGCAGCACATCGGGGATGAACAGGATGGCGAGCTGCGCGCCCGTATAGGCGCCGATGCCGAAGAACACGGCATGGGCGATGCTGAAGATGCCGGCATAGCCGATCAGCAGGTTCAGGCTGGCCGCCAGGATACCGAAGACCGTGGCCAGGGTGGCCAGATTCAGCAGATAGGCAATCATCGCGTCACCGCCTGCCCAAAAAGGCCGCTGGGCTTGAACATGATGAAGATGAACAGCACCACGAAGCCCGCCGCGCTGCTCCATTGCGTGTCGAGCACCGAGACCACCAGGTTCTCCACCACGCCGAGCAGCAGGCCGGCCAGCGCCGCGCCGCGCAGGCTGCCGATGCCGCCCACCACCGCCGCCGCCAGGCTGATCAACATGACCTGCGCGGAGATCGCGGGCTGCAGGCCGGATGTCACGGCGGTCAGCACCGCGCCCGGCACGGCGAGCGCGGAGCCAAGGCCGAAGGCCAGGGCCGAGAGCCTGCGGGACGACAGGCCATAGGCGCGCAGCAATTCGGGATTCTCCGACAGCGCGCGCAGGCCGATGCCCGCGCGGCTGCGGTTCAGGAACACCCCGACCAGCGCGAAGAGCACCACCGCGACGCCGACCGCCACCCAGAAGATATTCGCGAGGTAGAGCCCGGGCACGACCTCCCTCGCCATGGTCAGGGCGCTGGGCACCACCGCGAAGCCACGGCCGAAGCCGATCTCGATCAGGCTCTGCACCACGATGGTCATGCCGAAGGCGGCGACGAAGACCGTGAAGAAGGAGCCTTCGTGGCGCTGGATCGGTCGGTAGATAAAGGCATCCATGCCCAGGCCGAAGGATACCGCGACAACCAGCGCGGCCAGGCAGCCCACCGGCCAGGGCAGGCCGGCCTGGCTGCACATGAGGAAGGCATAGCCGGCCAGGGCGAAGCTGGCGCCATGCGCCACGTGGAAGATGCGCGTGGCACCGAAGATCAGCGCGAAGCCAGCCGCCGTCAGGGCATAGATCGCGCCGGTCTGGATGCCGCTGACCAGAAGCTGCAGGAACAGCATGGTGTCAGGCGATCTTCTGGAAGCTGCCGCCCTGGATGCGGTTGATCTGCATGGGCATGGACATGGTGCCCTCGTCCCCGAAATTGCCCTCGCCGCCGACCAGCGGGAAGCGGCGGACCCGCAGCAGTTCCTCGCGCAGGTTCTCGCCGGTCACCGGCTTGTTCGCCTTCTCCAGCCCCTGGGCCAGCAGCGCGAAGAGCCGCATGGCGTTGTAATAGTTCTGGTTGTAGCTGGTGGGATCGGCATTGTGCTTGGCGCGCCAGTCGGTGACGAAGCGCTGCGTCAGCGGGTCGGCGGCCGACCAGTCGGAGGCCTGGCTGGTGAAGACCAGCCCCTCGCTTTCCGGTAAGGTGACGACGGAGGGGATGCTGCCGCTGGAATAGGTCAGGATTTGCTGCGACACGCCGTTGTCGCGCAGCTGCTTCACGATCTGCGCCTGCTGCGCGCCATAGCTGGCGAAATAGACGGCATCCGGCTTGGTGTCGCGCACGCGGGCGGCGATGGCCGCGAATTGCTGCGTGGCCGGCGGGATGCTGAAGCTGCCGGCCAGGCTGCCGCCAATGCCGGGCAGGCTTTCCTTCAACTGCTGCAGGATGCCGTTGCCGAGCGGATCATCGACATAGATCAGCGCGATGCGGGACAGGTTCTGCTGCTTCAGCCAGGGCAGCAGGGCCTGCACCTCCTGGTTGGCCAGGGGAATGACATTCCAGAAGTAGGGCGAGAGACCGGCGAGGTCAGGCCCGACACCGCCGCCATTGATCATCATCACCTTGCTGCGGGTGCCGATCGGCGCGGCGGCCTTGGAAACGCCGGTGAAGCCCAGCATCACATAGGAGGCCTTGTCCACATTCGCCAGCTTGGTCATGCCGACGGCGCCGCCCTGCGGCGTGGCCTGGCTGTCCTGCGCGCGGATCTCGATGGGCTTCTTCAGAATACCGTCGGCACGGACATGTTCAGCCGCCAGCTGGATGCCGTTGGTAAAGATCGTGCCGTATTCGGCATTCGGCCCGGCCATTGGGAAGAGCGTGCCGACGACATAGGCGCTTTCCTGGGCCCGCAGGATGCGCGGCGCGGCCAGCGTGGCGGCGGTGGCAGCAAGCAGGCTGCGGCGATTGAGCATTTGGACCTCCCTGACCTTTTTTCTTTGTCTGACCTCGGCGGCTGCGATATCAGCCCTGCCGCAGCGGCGCGCCTGTCATGGCCTGCAAGGCATCGAAGCCAAGGCCTTCAACCATATCCACCACGCGGAACCCCTCGGGCGTGACATCGATCACCGCCAGATTGGTGTAGATGCGCGACACGGCGGCAGCCGCGGTGAGCGGATAGGAGCAGCGCTGCACCAGGCGGGGCTGGCCCTCGCGCGTCGTGTGCTCCATGGCGACCCAGAGGCGGCGCGCGCCCACCGCGAGGTCCATGGCCCCGCCCACGGCGGGGGCCGTATCCGTCGCCGAAACGGCCCAGTTGGCGATGTCGCCATTCTCCGCGACCTCGAAGGCGCCCAGGACGCAAAGGTCCAGGTGCCCGCCACGGATCATCGCGAAGCTGTCGCCATGGTGGATATAGGCGCCGCCCTTGCGCAGCGTCACGGGCTGCTTGCCGGCATTGATCAGCCAGGGGCTCACGGCATCGGCGGCAGGGGCCGGCCCGATGCCGACGACACCATTCTCCGACTGGAAGATCACCTCGCGGTCTTCCGGCACCTGATCCGCCACCAGCGTCGGGATGCCGATGCCGAGATTCACCACCCAGCCTTCGGGGATGTCGCTTGCGAGGCGGCCGGCGATCTCGGTGCGGCTGCGGGGCTTCCAGCCCAGGTCCACTGCGCTCGGCATGGTGGCTTCCTTTCAGGCCGCTGCCGTGGCCGCGGCATAGGGCACATGCACGACGCGGTCGACAAAGACGCCCGGCGTGACGATCGCCTCGGGGTCAAGATCGCCGAGCTCGACGATGTGCTGCGCCTGCGCGACGGTCAGCTTCGCCGCCATGGCCATGACCGGGTTGAAGTTGCGCGCTGATTCCCGGTAGGTCAGGTTGCCCCAGCGGTCGGCGCGCCAGGCCTCGACCAGCGCCACGTCGCCGTGCAAAGCCTTTTCCAGCAGGTAGGTGCGCCCGTCGATCTCGCGGGTTTCCTTGCCTTCGGCGAGCAGGGTGCCGACGCCGGTCGGGGTATAGAAGGCCGGCACGCCGGCGCCGGCGGCGCGCATCCGCTCCGCCAGCGTACCCTGCGGCACGATTTCCAGCTCTATGCGCCCGGCGCGGTAGAGTTCCTCGAAGACCGACGAGCCCGGGCTTCGCGGAAAGCTGCAGACCATGCGCCGCACGCGGCCCAGTTCCAGCAGCCGCGCCAGGCCCGTGCGGCCGGAGCCCGCGTTGTTGGCAACGACGGTGAGGTCCTTGGCGCCTTGCTCGATCAGGCCCTCGATCAGCGCATCGGCCTGGCCAACGGCGCCGAAGCCGCCCAGCAGCACGCAGGCACCATCCTGCGTATCGGCGAGAGCATCGGCGACGGTCTGCACGCGCTTGTCGATCATGGAAGCCGGCGCCCCGCGCGGCGCGGTGGGTCCGTCCGGGTCGTCAGGCGTGGGCACATAGCCCCAGAACCTCTGGGTTTCGTCATCTCGCTGGCGCCTCCCTCGTGGGCCTCCGGCTGTTGCGCCGGGGGCCGTCAGTGCACTTGCGCCGGCCTCTGCGGGCCGTGTGGATTCTTGCGGAGTTTGTCCGTATAGCGGACAATTGTCCGTGAAACTGCATCATGACGAACTAGCCGCAGCGTGCTGTCAAGCGAATTCTCCACGCGCGACGCGAGGTGAAATGCGCCTTGCGAGCGGATGATGCGCAGCAGTATGCGGTTCACGGCATTCGGGCGCGAGACCAGGGATAACGCTATGCAGGCCGCACAGGCGCTTACACGGTGACAGCGAATTCTGCTGCATCTGCGAAGAAGACTTCCCGGCAGGCGGAATCCGACTTGAACGACTCGCCGGCACGCGGGCCCGATTTCGTGGCGGCGCTGGAGCGTGGCCTAGCGGTGTTGGAGACCTTCGGCCGGGGGCGGGAAAGGCTGACGCTGACCGAGGTTGCGGCGCATACAAATCTCAGCCGCGGCACCGCGCGGCGCTTCCTGCTGACGCTGGTGGAGCTGCAGTTCCTGGCGAGCGACGGCAAGAACTTCTGGCTGACGCCGCGGGTGCTGGACCTCAGCCACGGATACCTTTCTTCCTTCGGGCGCGGCGATGTCGCGCGGCCGATCCTGCAGGCGGTGTCGGAGAAGTTCCAGGAGTCCTGCTCCATGGCGGTGCTGGAGGGCGCCGACGTGATCTATGTCGCGCGGGTCGAGGCGCGGCGCGTCTTTTCCTCCCGCATCGATGTCGGCACGCGGCTGCCGGCCCATTGCTCCTCGCTGGGCCGCGTACTGCTGGCGGCCCTTCCCGAGGATCAGTTCGAGGCCTGGCTGGGGCGGCATGAACTGACAGCCTGGACAGAGCGGACGATCACCGACCCCGGGCGTTTCCGGGCACGGATTCAGGAAGTGCGGCGCGCCCGGCATGCGATCATCGATGGGGAGATGGAACTCGGCATCCGGTCCGTCGCCGTGCCCATCGTCAACCGGCTTGGCGCCACAGTGGCCGCGTTGAACATCGGCACATCGGCGGCGCGCGTCTCGCTCGACCAGTTGCGCCGCACCTTGCTGCCGGCACTGCGGGAAGCCGCGCAACAGATCGGCGCCGCCCTCGATGGCTGGTAACGCCGTGAGAACGAGAAACGGGAGAGGCAGATGGACTGGATCGAGGCAAACGGCGCGGGCCTGCGCTATGCCCTGAGCGGCAAGGGCCGCCAGACGCTGGTTCTGGTGCATGAGATGGGCGGCACGCTGGAAAGCTGGGACATGCTGGTCCCGCAACTCGATCCACGGTTCCGGGTGCTGCGCTACGACACCCGCGGGGCTGGCATCTCGACCAAGGCGCGGTCACCGCTGAGCATCGACACCATGGCGCAGGATCTTGAATCCCTGCTCGATGCGCTGGGAGTGGATGGTCCCGTCCTGCTCGCCGGATGCGCTGTGGGCGGCGCCATCGCCCTGCATTTCGCGGCGACGCGGCCATCGCGCGTGCTAGGGCTGATCGCCATGGGGCCGGCGACCGGCATCCCGGAGGAACGCCGGCAGGCCATCCTCGATTACGCCGACACGGTGCAGCGCGATGGCATGGCCGCCGTGGCCGAGACGGAACTGGCGCGCAGCTACCCTGAGATTCTGCGCAGCGATGCCGCGCGCTTCCGCAGCTTCCGCGCACGCTGGCTGGCCAATGATCCGGACAGCTATGCCGCCATCTACCGCATGCTGGCGGGGCTCGAGATGCAGGCCGGCATCGCCTCCATCCGCTGCCCGGCGCTGTTCATGGCCGGCCAGCACGACCCGCTCCGCCCGCCCGCCATGATCGAGCCCTTGTCGCGCCTGGTGCCCGGGGCATCCTTCCAGGCCGTGGAGAGCGGGCATTTCATGGCGGTGCAAACGCCGGAGATCGTGGCCGAGGCCTTCAACCTCTTTCTGGCACGCTTCTGAAGGCGATGCCTCGGCGGGATGCAGCCGGGCACTGCCGCGATGGCGCCGGAGCCCCGCCGCTAACGCGGCACGGCTGTCGCGCAGCTTTGCCCGCCATCGACGGGCAGGCACACGCCGGTGATGAAGCCCGCCTCGTCGGAAGCCAGGAAAACGGCGGCGCGGGCCACGTCCCAGGCATCACCCATGCGGCCCATGGGCACCGCGCGCGCCCTGGCCTCCGTCATGTCCTCCACCGAGGCATAGTGGGCGGCGATCTGCTTGTAGATCAGCGGGGTGTCGATCATCCCTGGCATGATGCAATTGGCGCGGATGCCCTGCGCGGCATACTGCATGGCAAGGGCCACCGTCGCCTGGTTCACCGCCGCCTTGGAGGCGTAGTAGGAAAAATACGGATAGCCGGTCCAGCGCACCGCCGCGAGCGAGGAGATGTTGACGATCGCCCCGCTGCCCTGGCGCAGCATCTGTGGCAACACGGCTTTGGCGGTGCGGAACACCGAATGCAGGTTCAGGTCCATGGCACGCTGGAACTGCGCCTCCTCCAGCTCCAGCGGCCCGCCGGAGACGGTGACGCCGACGTTGTTGTGGAGCACATCAATGCGGCCGAAGCGGGCGAGCGCGGCCGCGACGGCGGCGGTGACGGAGCCGAGTTCCGTCACGTCCACGGGGAGGGCCAGCGCCTCGAAACCCTCGCCGCCGATGATGCCGGCAGTTTCCTCCGCCGCCTCGGCGGAAAGGTCGAGGCAAACGACCCGGGCGCCTTCCCGCGCATAGGCCACCGCCGCCGCCTTGCCATTGCCCCAGCCGGGGCCGGAGGAGCCGGCGCCGAAGACCAGGGCCACCTTGCCCTGCAGGCGGCCCCTGCCCGGCCCGCTCATCAGAGGAACCCCACGGAGATCCAGGGCACCGCCGCCACGATCACCAGCCCGACCAGAAGGGCGCCCAGATAGACCCAGATGCGCCGCAGCCCCGCATCCGGATCGACGCGCCCGATGGCACAGGCGGTGTAGTAGCCGATGCCGAAGGGCGGCGCGAAAAGCCCCAGCCCCATCGCGAGGATGGTGACCATCGCGTAGTGCACCTCATGGATGCCGAGCTGATGCGCGATGGGAAAGAGCAGCGGCGCGAAGAGCACCATGGCCGGAATGCCCTCCAGCACGCTGCCCAGCACGATAAAGGCCACGATGGACACGGCCATGAAGCCGGCGGCCCCACCCGGCAGGTTGGTCATGGCGTGGGCGAGGTCGGCGGAGAAGCCGGACTGCGTCAGCGACCATGCCATGGCCGTGGCGGCGCCGATGATCAGCAGGATGGCGCCGGACAGGCTCGCCGTGTCCACCAGCATCGGCCCCAGCCGCCGCATGTCGAAGCGGCGGTAGAGCAGGAGCCCGGCCAGGGCGGCGTAGATGATGCCGATGGTCGAGACCTCGGTGGTGGTGGCGATGCCCTCCACCACGGCGGCGCGGATGATGAAGGGCAGCGCCAGCGCCGGCAGGGCGATGCCGAAGCTGCGGACGATCTCGGCCCAGGAGGCGCGGCGCACGTGGGAGACATCCTCGTGCCGGTAACGGTGCCGCACCACCAGACAGAGCATGATGCCCAGCACCACCGCCGGCAGGATGCCACCCGCGAAGAGCGCCGCGATGGAGACGCCGGTGACGGAACCGATGGTGATCAGCACCAGGCTGGGCGGCACTGTCTCCGTCTGCGCCCCGGTGGCGGAGAGCAGGGCGGCGAGGTCACCGGGATCGGCGCCACGGGCCTTCATCTCGGGAAACAGGGCGGGGGCGATGGCGGCCATATCCGCCGCCTTGGCGCCGGAAATGCCGGAGACAACATACATCGCCCCGATCAGCACATAGGAGAGCCCGCCGCGCACGGAGCCGAGCAGCGCGGCCAGGAAGGCGACCATGGCCTGCGCCATGCCCGTCATCTCGATCAAGAGGCCGAGGAAGACGAAGAGCGGTACGGCCAGCAGGATGAGGTGCGACATGCCCTCCTCCATCCGGCCCACCATCACGAAGATCGGGATATCGGTGGAAAGTCCCAGATACCCCATGGTGCAGATGGCAAAGGCGAAGGCGATGGGCACGCCGGAGAGCACAGCCAGGGCGACGCCCGCCACCAGGAAGATCAGCAGGTTCAGGTTGCCCAGCGGCGGGAAGGCCGGCGCCAGCGCCACCAGCCCGGCCACCGCCGCGCCGGTCAGCACCAACCCGAGGGCACTGCGTCCCAGGCTTTCGGCCCGCGCCAGCCGGCACAGCGCCATGAAGGCCATCAGGCCCATGCCGGCGGGCAGGGCCGCGGCGCGCCAGGTATTGGCGATGCCGAGGGCGGGCGTCGTGACGAAGGCTTCCTCCTCCGCGTATTCGATTGCGGTGGGCAGCAGGATGAGCAGGAAGGCCAGCGGCACCGTCAGGGCCAGCACCTCCAGCAGGCCCCGCAGCCCGGGGCGGGCGCGGGCCAGCAGCGCCGTCATGCGCATATGCACCCCGCGCCGGAAGGCGATCACCGCCCCCAGCATGGCGAGCCACATGAAGAGTATCGTGGCCAGCTCATCCGCCCAGATCAGGGGGGTATGCAGCGCGTAGCGCGCCAGCACGCCGGCGAAGAGCAGCACGATCTCGGCCGCCACCAGCAGGGCGGCGGCGGTGGAGACCAATCCTCCCACCACGCTTTCCAGCCGGTAGAGGGCCGTGCGGAACAGGCCATCCGCCTCCCGCGCACCATCCGCCACGGCGGCCTGCGGCAGGGCCATGTTCAGGCCAGCCCGCCCACGGCGCCCTCAAGCAGGGCCCAGGCCTCGGGGCCGAACTTGCCCTTCCATTCGTTGTAGAAGCCGGCCTGTTGCAGCTTGGCGCGGAAGGGCGCGGCATCGGGCGTGTTGAAGGTGACGCCGCGTTCGCGGAGCTGGCCTTCCAGCTTCGCGTTCAGGGCGGCGACATCCTCGCGCTGGCGCATGGCGGCGGCGTTCAGCTCCCGCTCCACGACGACGCGGGACGCGGCCGGCACGGCGCTGAAGGCGCGGCGGTTGGCGATCAGCCAGAAGCCGTCCCACATGTGGTTGGTCATGGCGCAGTATTTCTGCACCTCGTAGAGCTTCGCCGTTTCCACCACCGCCAGCGGGTTTTCCTGCCCGTCCACGATGCGCGTCTGCAAGGCGGAATAGGTTTCGGCGAAGTTGATCGAGGTGGGCGCCGAGCCGAAGGCGGTGAACATCGAGGTCCAGAGCGGGCTGACGGGCACGCGGATCTTGAAATTCGCCAGGTCCGCCGGCGTGTTGATCGGCTTGTGGGACGAGGTGATCTGCCGGAAGCCGTTGTCCCAGATCCGCTCGAACATGATCAGCCCGGCCTTGCCGACCTCCGCCCGCACATGGGCGCCCAGCGCGCCGTCCATCGCCTTCCACACCGTGGGATAGTCCGTGAAAGCGAAGCCCACGCCGTTGATGGAGGCCGCCGGCACCAGGGTGGAGAGGATGAGGCCCGAGATGGTCATCATCTGCACCGCGCCGGCGCGCACCTGGCTCAGCACGTCGGTATCGGCGCCGAGCTGGTTGGAAGGGAAGATCCGCAGTTCCACCTTGCCATCCGTCTCACGCGCGATGGCCTCCGCTGCCTCGCGCAGCCGGACATTCAGCGGGTGGGTGGCCGGCACGTTGTTGGAGATCCGCAGCGTGGTCTCCGCCGCCCTGGCCCGCCCGATAAACAGCAGCGGCAGGCTGCCCGCGGCCGTGCCCAGAACCGCGCGACGGCCGAAGCCCGTGGTGATGCTCATCCGATTTCCTCTCCCAAATCTTTTTCGCTGCGTCCCCGGAGGGCATGGCAGCCATCCACATCGTGGATGGCAACTTTGATAGAAAGTTAAAACGAATTGCCAGACGCCGTAAATGATCTATCGTCAAACCCCATGGGAGACGCAAGAAAGGTCCATATTGTGGACGGTGGCGCCGGAGCCTCGCGCCGCCCCACCTCCGGCGCCCAGAGCAGCGAGCGGGTGATCGCCCTGCTCAAGCTCGTGGCCGGGCAGTCCACGGCCGGCATCGGGCTGGCGGAACTGGTGGAGGCCAGCGGCCTGAACCGGCCGACCGCGCGGCGCCTGCTGCTGGCCCTGATGCGTGGCGGGCTGGTGGAACAGGATGCGCACAGCCGCCGCTACCACCTCGGCCCCGAGAGCTATGTCCTGGGCACGCTGGCGGCCGACCGCTTCGGCATCCACCGGCTGGCGATGGACGGGCTGGCCCGGCTGGCACAGGCCAGCGGCGATTCCGCCTTTCTCTGCGTGCGGCGGGAGATGTTCACCGTCTGCCTGCACCGCGAGGAAGGCTCCTTTCCCATCCGCACCCATGTGCTGGCCGCCGGCATGCGGCATCCGCTGGGCGTGGGCGGCGCCGGCCTCGCCCTGCTGGCCGCGCTGCCGGACCCGGAGGTGGAGGCGGCGCTGGAGGCCAATGCCGGGCTGCTGGCCACAAGCTACCCGCAGCACAGGCCGGAGCGGCTCCGGGCGCTGGTGGCGGAATGCCGGATGCGGGGCTTCGCCATCAATCCCGGCCTGGTGGTCTCGCATTCCTGGGGCATGGGCCTCGCGGTGCGGGACGCGGCGGGCGAGCCGGTGGCCGCGCTTTCCCTCGCCGCCATCGAGAGCCGCATGGGCCCGGACCGGCAGCCCGAGTTGGCAGCCCTGCTGCGCGAGGAAGTGACGCGGCTGGAAGCAAAACTGAAAAATGCCGGCAGGCTGCGGGCCGAGCGTCCGGTAGCCCGCAAAACCTCGGGGAGGAAAATGGCGTGAGAAACCGTGCCGCGATCGTTGGCTGGGCGCATTCGCCCTTTGGCCGGCTGGAGGAACCGGATGTGGAGGCGCTGATGGCCCGCGTGGCCGGCGCCGCCTTGCAACATGCGGGCGTGGAGGCCGCGGATGTCGATGCCATCACGGTCGGCGTCTACAACAACGGCTTCTCCCGCCAGGGTTTTGAGGGCGCGCTGGCCGGGCTGAACGAGCCCGGCCTCGCCCATACGCCTTCCACGCATTACGAGAATGCCTGCGCCACCGGCTCCGCCGCCCTGTATGGCGCGCTGGATTTCGTCGAAAGCGGGCGCGGGCGCATCGCGCTGGTCATCGGCGCGGAAAAGATGACCGCCATCCCCACCGCGCGCACCGGCGAGATTCTGCTGTCCGCCAGCTATGCGAAGGAGGAAGCGGATGTGGAGGGCGGCTTCGCCGGCATCTTCGGCCGCATCGCCCAGACCTATTTCCAGCGCTACGGCAACCAGAGCGAGGTGCTGGCGCAGATCGCCGCCAAGAACCACCGCAACGGCGTGGACAACCCTTACGCGCAGATGCGCAAGGACCTGGGCTTCGATTTCTGCTCGACGGTATCGGACAAGAACCCGCTGGTCGCCGGCCCGCTGCGCCGCACAGACTGCTCCCTCATCTCGGATGGCGCCGCCGCGCTGGTGATCGCGGATGCCGAGACGGCGGCGGGGCTCTCCCGCGCCGTGTCCTTCCGCGCACGGCAGCAGGCGAATGACATCCTCCCCCTCTCCCGCCGCGACCCTATCGCCTTCGAGGGCGCGCGCCGGGCCTGGGACCGGGCCAAGGCGGAGGCCGGCATCACACTGGACGACCTCGGCTTCGTTGAGACGCATGACTGCTTCACCATCGCCGAGCTGATCGAATACGAGGCCATGGGCCTCGCCCCGCCCGGCCAGGGCTACCGCGTGGTGCGCGAGGGCACGGCCCTTCCCGGCGGCAGGCTGCCGATCAACCGCTCCGGCGGCCTGAAGGCCAAGGGCCACCCGATCGGCGCCACCGGCGTCTCCATGCATGCCATGGCCGCCATGCAGTTGTGCGGCGAGGCGGGGGCGATGCAGCTCCCCGAACCGCGCCTGGGCGGCGTGTTCAACATGGGCGGCACGGCGGTGGTCAATTACGTCTCCATCCTGGAACGCACGCGGTGAGCGCCTTGATGCAGCCCGCCTCCCGCCGCGTTGCCAACCTGTCCTACTTCCTGACCCGCGCGGCGCGGCGCCTGCCGGACCGCTCGGCCATCCTCTGGGGCGAGCGGCGCTGGAGCTGGCGGGACCTGGATGGCCGCGTCTCCGCCCTCGCCCGCGCCCTGGCGCGGCGCGGCATCGTAAAGGGCGACCGCATCCTGGTGCATGCCAGGAATGGCAATGGCATTATCGAGACGATGCTCGCCGCCTTCCGCCTCGGCGCCGTCTTCGTGCCCACCAACTTCAGGCTGACGCCGGCCGAGATCGGCTTCATGGCCACCCAGTCCGGCGCGCGCGCCTTTCTCTGCCACGGGGATTTCCCGGAGCACGCCGAGGCGGTGCGGGCGGCGCGGCCGGATCTGGCGGTCTTTGGCTGGATCGAGGGCGCGGGGGCGGATGCGCTCGATGCCTGGATCGCGGCCGAGGATGCCGCGCCGCTGCGCGATGCCGATGTCGAATATGACGATCCCTGCTGGTTCTTCTACACCTCCGGCACCACGGGCCGGCCCAAGGCGGCGGTGCTGACGCATGGGCAGATGGCCTTCGTGCTGAACAACCACCTCAACGACCTGATGCCCGGCACGACGGAGCGGGACGCCTCGGTGGTGGTCGCGCCGCTGTCCCATGGCGCCGGCGTGCATGCCATGACGCAGATCGCCTGCGGCGCCGTCACCATCCTGCCGGCGGGCGAGCGGCTGGACCCGGCGGAAATCTGGAGCATCGTCGCCACCCACCGCGTGACCAATATGTTCACCGTGCCGACGATCCTGAAGCTGCTGGTGGAGCACCCTTCCCTGGCGGCGGCCGATACTTCCTCGCTGCGCCACGTCATCTATGCCGGCGCGCCGATGTACCGGGAGGACCAGAAGCGCGCCCTGGCCGCCCTGGGCCCCGTGCTGGTGCAGTATTTCGGGCTGGGCGAGGTCACCGGCAATATCACCGTGCTGCCGCCGGCGCTGCATGTGGCGGAGGATGGGCCGGAGGCGCGCATCGGCACCTGCGGCATCGAGCGCACCGGCATGATGGTGGAGATCCAGGACCCCGAGGGCCGCCCGGTGCCGCCGGGCACCGATGGCGAGATCTGCGTCTGCGGCCCCGCCGTCTTCGCCGGATACTGGGAGAATCCCAAGGCCAATGCGGAGAGCTTCCGCAACGGCTGGTTCCGCACCGGCGACCTCGGCCACATGGATGCGGAAGGCTTCCTGTTCATCACCGGCCGGGCCTCGGACATGTATATCTCCGGTGGCTCCAACGTTTATCCGCGCGAGGTGGAGGAAAAGATCCTGGCCTTTCCCGGCATCGTCGAATGCGCGGTGCTGGGCGTGCCGGACCCGCTCTGGGGCGAGACCGGCATCGCCGTCGTCGTCCCGCAGGCGGGCGCGCAGGTCGATTCGGCGGCGCTGCTGGCCTTCCTCGGCGAGCGGCTCTCCCGCTACAAGCTGCCGCGCCATGTCTTCGTGCAGGAGGCCCTGCCGAAATCGGGCTATGGCAAGATCACCAAGGCGCTGGTCCGCCAGGACCTGGAGGCGCGCGGCCTGCTGCCCCTGCCCGCCACGCCACGGGACAAGGTGGCCTGATGCGCCGGCAGCAGCAGCCGGGGCCCGCGGCGGCCGAGCGGCTGACCATTCAAGCGGGGAAGCTGGCGCGGTTCAGCGTCATGCTAGAGGCCGGCGTGACGCTGAACGAGGCGGTGGCCCGCGCCATGCGCGCCGAGGGCCATCGGAGCGGGGTGCTGGTGCTGCATGGCGGGGTGTTCCGGCGGCTGCGCTACGTCATCCCCGCCCTGTCCACCGAGCCGCGCTACGCCGCCTACTACTCCCAAACCCATGAGGCCGCGGCCCCCGCGCGCGGCGGGCAGGTGAACATCACCTTCGGCGAACGCGAGGATGGCCCCTTCGCCCATATTCATGCGAGTTGGACCGGGGCCGATGGAAAGCGCGCCGCCGGCCATATCCTGCCGCTGGAGACGATGCTGGCCGAGCCGGTGGAGGCTGAGGCCTGGGCTGTCGAGGGTGCCGGCTTCACGGTCCGCCCGGATGCGGAAACCAACTTCTCGCTCTTCACGCCGGAAGCCTGGGCCGCGCCAACCGGCCCGGCCACCGGGGCACTGGTCAAGATCCAGCCGAACGAGGATGCCTGCGCCGCCTTGGAGGCCGCCTGCGCCCGGCTCGGCTGGCCGGCGGCGCGGGTTTGCGGCGGCCTCGGCAGCCTGGTGGGTGCGCGCTTCGCCGATGGGCGCTGCATGGGCATGGCGCCGGCCGAGGTGCTGGTGCGGGACGGCCAGGTGCTGCCCGCCCAGGGCCAGGAGCCACCGCGCGCCGCGTTGACCCTGCTGGCCGTGGATCACGAGGGGCGGGTGGAGGAAGGCGCGATCCTGCCCGGCGAGAACCCAGTGCTGATGACCTTCGAGCTGCTGCTGGCGCCGCTGCCGGAGGCTGCCGGGCCAGCGCCACGCTGAGCCGCTGCCGGCAGGAGACCTGCCGGCCCTGGAAGCGCCGCCTCAGGCGCCGCTCAACCGCTTCAGGCTGATCCGGGGCGAGGCGGCCTGCACGGCCAGCAGCCAGTGGTCGGCCTGGGTCACCTGGAGAATGTTGCGCGGACGATGGGCCACGATATTGGTGCCCCCGGCATGCCGCACGCTGTCATAGATGATGCCCGCCCCGCCCGAGGCACGGATGCTTTCCCCCAGGAGCTGGGAGGCCGCGTAGCTGCCGGTGGCATAGACCTCCGGCCGCGCCGCCTGCTGCCCCCGAAGGTCCAGGTAATCCCCCGCGAGGCTGGCCGTGTAGGTCCGGAAGGCCCGTTGCAGCCTGGGCGCACCGGTGGCCACGGCTTCCCGCCGCAGGTGGTGCGCCACTTCGATGGCCGCTGTCCGCAGGCTGGCCGCGGCATACCAGGCCCCCAGGTCCGGCCCGTTGAAGCGCGCGCCCGAGGGCGGCGCGTGCAGGAAGGTGGCCATGACGACGCTGGAATTCGGGCGGCCGTAGACCCATTCCGCCTCGGGCAGCCGCCGCAGCCGCTCTTCCACCAGCCGGTCGTTGGTCCAGCCGGCAAGCTCCATGACGGCTTCGGCATCCGCCGCCGTGGCCACGGTGTCGAACAGCCCGATGGGCGGGAATTTCGAGGGAATCAGGCGGTAGCTGGGGGCCGGAGCGGCCGCATGGGCATCCATCAAGAGATGATCAGATCCTCGTCCGTGTAAGGCCGGGCGTTCTGGTCGAGCGCCTCCACCGGCTCCATGTAGAGGCCGCCGCGCGCGGCATCGAGGAAGCGGCGCACCGTCATCAGCCCGTCCTGGGTGCCGCTGGTCACCAGATCCAGCGGCGGCCTGCCGCCAAAGACGATCGCCCCATGCGGGGCCCGCAGCCACGCCATCCCTTCCCGCTCACTGCCATGCAGCACGCCAAGGGCCTGATGGATGCCGAGCACGGCCGAGATCCGCGTCAGCACATCGGCATCAAGGGTGATCTCGCCATGCTCGCGAACCGTCTTGGCCCATTTGTGGAAGGTCGAGCGCGGCGGGTAGCCGAGCACCAGCAGGCGTTGGGTCTCGTCGAGCCCCCAGAGATCGGCAATGGCCAGGAAGGTCCGCAGTCCGGGAGCACTGAGGCGGCGGCGGTTTTCCGGCGCGAAGCGGCTCCGGTCCAGGCGGTACGGCCTGGGGGCGACAGGCGAGCGTGCGGCACTCTGGACAGCGGTCATAAGGCGGCCTCCTATGCCTCGATATGGACTATGCTCATATCAGGACAATGTCAAAGGATTAAAGCCCCTGCTGAGCCATGGCGTTCATTTCTAAAGCCCGAGGGGAAAGCCCTGGGTTAAGATACAACCCAGAATGCCCTTAGGTGCTTTCCGCCTAGGTTGCTTTAGCCTAGAAACAGCGGCTCACACGTGAGGGGATGATGGACGGCCAAGGTAACCTCGTCCCACGGCTGGAGATGTTGTTCGGAAACGTCTGGCAGGCCGCGCTGGACCATGCCGGAATATTGTCCCGGCGCCGGGCGCGCGACATCGGGGCCGGGGATGGCCCCAGCGGTGCGCTCCGCGCCCTGATCGAAACCTTGGAAGCCACGCCGGCCTCGGCCTGGCCGGAGCGTTGGCGTGGGCTGGGCAAGGCTTCGGAGACCTGCCCCACCCTGGCCCTCTTCCCCCAGGACCTGCTGGAAGGCCGCATCCAGCCGCAGGACGCCGTGATCGTCTGGGACCGGCGCCCCCGGCTTCATGCTCCGGCTGCGCATGTGAACATCGCCGTCGGCTACTTGCCGAAAGGCTGCTTCACGGGGCTCCCCCGCGACCACGGATCCAGGACGCGCTGGCGGCTCTGGTGCAGCCAGTGGGACGGGAGCCACGGCGCCACGACGCCGGACTGGATGCGGCGGGCGGAAGAAACGCCGGAAGGCCTGCTGGCGGAATGGGTTGCCCGGGGCGCCATGGACGAGGCCGAACTGGCACTTGCGCTCACCACCCTTTCCGCGCGCATCGCCGGCTTCTCGCGCCAGCGGATGCTGGACATGGCCGAGGCACGCCGCGCGGGTGCCCCGCAGGTGGCGCGGTGATGCCCCCGGACGAGCAAGCAGACCAGACGGAACTGGCGCGGCTGCGGCGCCGTGAAGCCGAGCTGGAGGCCGAGGTCGCACAGCTCCGGGCTGGCATGAGGGAAGAGGGCTCAGCCTCGCCCGGTTCACTCAACGCCGCGCTGCAGCGCGTCAACGCCGAGTTGCGCCGGAGCCAGGCCGAACTCCAGAAGAGCTCGGAGCTCCACCGGCTCATCCTGGAGAGTGCGACCGACTACGCCATCTTCAGCATGGACCTGTCGGGCAGGGTGACATCCTGGAACGAGGGGGCGCGGCGCACCCTCGGCTGGGAGGAGGCCGAGATCCTCGGCCAGCCGGGCAGCGTGATCTTCCTGCCCGAGGATCGGGCCACCGGCCTGCCCGGCGCCGAGATGGACATCGCCCTGGAGCACGGCCGGGCGGAGGGTGAGCGCTGGCACGTCCGGAAGGACGGCTCGCGCTTCTGGGCCCGCGGCCAGATGATGCCGCTCCGGGACGGCGAGGTGCGGGGCTTCCTCAAGATCCTGCGGGACCGCACGGAGGAGCGCCGGTCCCAGCAGGAAGCCGAGCTGGCCGAGGCGCGCGCCGCTGACCTGCTTGAAGCCATGGGCGATGCCTTCATGGCCATGGATCGCGACTTCCGGATCGTGCAAGTGAACGGCAGGGCAATCGAGCTTGAGGGCAGGTCCCGCGAAGACCTGCTCGGCCAGGTGCACTGGGACCTCTGGCCAGCCTCCGTGGGCACGCCGCTGGAGGCGGCCTACCGGCGCTGCCTGGAGGAACGCGTCCCCGTCACTCTCGAGAACCACTATGTCTCGGACCACCGCGACACATGGTTCGAGATCCGGGCCTATCCGACGGCCGATGGCATCGTGGTCTTCTACCGCGACATCAGCGACCGGAAGCGCGACGAGCATGTGCTGCGCATGCGGGCGCGCAGGCTGGAGATCGTGTCCGAGACCGCGGCCAGGTTCCTCGACACAGGGGACCCGGACGAGGTTCTGCGATCGCTCTTCCAGTCGCTGGCCGATGAATTCGGCATCGATGCGGCATTGAGCTTCGTGGCCGATGAAGGAGAAAACGCGCTGCATCTCGCCGCCCGCTTCGGGCTGCCGCCGGAGGTCGAGGCGGAGGTCGCGCGGATCGACATGGACGGCAGCTCCGTGTGCGGCCATGTCGCGTGCACCCGGCGGGCCATGTATGTCGGCAACGTGCAGGCCAGCGACGATCCCCGCACGGGCATCGTCCGGCGGCATGGCATCCGCGCCTATGCCGCCTTCCCGCTGCTGGCGGCGGAACGGCTTCTGGGCACCTTGTCCTTCGGGACGCGGCGCCGCGACCGCTTCTCCAACGCCGACCTGCTCTTCATGGGCACCCTGGCGCAACAGGCCGCCGCGGCCCGCGAGCGCCTGCGCGCCGAAACCGAGCTGCGCCAGCAGACGGACCTGCTGGCGACCATCACGGAGCATGCCGCTGAGGCGCTGTTCCTGATGGACCCTGAAGGGCGCATCACCTTCGCCAACCCGGCCGCCGAGCAGATGTTCGGCTGGCAGCGCGGCGAGCTGATGGGCCGCGCCCTGCATGACCTCCTGCATCACCACCACGAGGACGGCCAGCCCTACAGCGCCAGCGAATGCCCGCTGGTCCGGGCACTGTCGTCCGGCGAGGTGCTGCGCGGGCATGAGGACGTGTTTTTCCGCAAGACCGGCGACACGGTCGACGTCGCCTGCTCGAACGCGCCGATCCTGGTGGAGGGCCGGGTCACGGGCGCCGTTCTGGTTGTGCATGACATCACAGAGCGCAGGCGGGCGGTGCGGGCCCTGGCGGAGAGCGAGGCGCGGCTGCGGGAAAGCGAAGGCCGCTTCCGGCTGCTCGCCTCCTCCTCGCCGGCCATCATCTGGCTCGGCCACCAGGACGGGACGCTGAGCTACCTCAACGATGCCTGGTACGAATATACCGGCCTGACAGCGGAGGAATCCCTCCCCCTCGGCTGGGACAGGATCCTGCATCCCGAGGATGCCGGAACGCTTCTCACCGCCTGGCAGAAAGCCCGCAGCGAGGGCGGCATCTATGCCGTGGACTGCCGCTTCCGGCGCCATGACGGCGCCTACCGGTGGTTCCAGATCCGTGGCATGCCGGTGCGCGACACCAGCGGCGAGATCACCGTCTGGCTCGGCAACAACACCGACATCCACGACCGCCGCACGCTGGCAGACGCGCTGCTGGCCATCAACGAGGCGCTGGAAGCACGCGTCGCGGAACGTACCGCGGACCTGGACCGCATGTGGCGCCTCTCGACGGATATCATGCTGGTCGGGCGCTTCGATTCGACGATGACGGCGGTAAACCCCGCCTGGCGGACGCTGCTGGGCTGGAGCGAGGCGGAGCTGCTCGGCAGCCGCTTCCTCGACCTGATCCACCCGGAGGATCGTGAAGCCAGCACGGCGGCCGTGGGCCAGCTTGCCGAAGGGGCGCGGGTCCTCCACTTCCAGAACCGCTACCGGCACAAGGACGGCAGCTACCGGTGGATCTCCTGGACCGGCGTTCCGGATGAAAGCTTCATCCACGCCGTGGGGCGCGACATCACGGCCGAGAAGATCGCGGCCGAGGAACTGGAGCGGGCGCAGGAGCAGCTTCGTCAGTCCCAGAAGATGGAGGCCGTCGGCCAGCTCACCGGGGGCCTGGCGCATGACTTCAACAACCTGCTGACCGGCATCACCGGCAGCCTGGACCTGATCGGGCTCAGGATCGCCCGGGGCCAGACGCAGGATCTCTCACGCTACCTGGAAGCCGCCCAAAGCTCGGCACAGCGCGCGGCCACGCTGACCCATCGGCTGCTGGCCTTTTCGCGGCGGCAGACGCTCGACCCGAAGCCGACCGGCATCACCCGGCTTGTCAGCTCGATGGAAGACCTCATCCGCCGGTCCGTCGGGCCCGCCATCCAGGTCGAGACGGCGATACCGCCGGACCTGTGGATGACGCTGTGCGACCCCAACCAGCTTGAGAACGCGTTGCTCAACCTGGCGATCAACGGCCGCGACGCCATGCCGGATGGCGGGCGCCTCACCATCGAGGCGGTCAACAAGTCGCTGGGCGACCCGCGCGCGGCACGGCTGCGCGGGGTGGAGCCGGGCGAGTATGTGATGGTTTCCGTCACCGACACCGGCACCGGCATGCCGCCCGAGGTCGCCGAACGGGCTTTCGAGCCCTTCTACACCACCAAGCCGCTGGGCCAGGGGACCGGCCTCGGGCTGTCGATGGTCTATGGCTTCGCGCAGCAGTCCGGCGGGCGCGTGCGCATCACCAGCGAGGTGGGCCGGGGCACCGCCGTGCACATCTACCTGCCGCGCTATGTCGGGGAGACCGTGGCCGATGTGGCGGCCGAAGCGCCATCCGGCGCTCTCGGCGCCGGGGCGAAGGGATCGGTGCTGGTGGTGGATGACGAGCCGGTCATCCGCATGCTGGTCACCGAGGTCCTCGAGGAACTCGGCTATGACACCATCGAGGCGGCCGATGGCCCGGAAGGCCTGCGCATCCTTCAGTCCCCCCGGCGCCTGGACCTGCTGGTGACGGATGTGGGCCTGCCGGGCGGCGTGAACGGGCGGCAGCTGGCGGATGCCGCGCGCCAGCACAGGCCGGGGCTGAAGGTGCTCTTCATCACCGGCTATGCCGAGAATGCGGTGATCGGCAATGTGAGCCTCGAGCCCGGCATGCAGGTCATCACCAAGCCCTTCGCGATGACCGCTCTGGCCAGCCGCATCCGCGCCATGACCGGTGATGCGCTGAACGAGACCTGCGAGCCTTGAGGTGAAGGGTTGGTGGGCGTGGAAGACCTCCGGGCCTCCGCCGGCTGTCAGCCCCGGACGGAGAACCGTTCATAGGCGGTGAAGCGGCGCATCGGCGGCTCCACCTCGCGGCCATAGATGCTCTCGCAGAGGAAGGCGCATTCGGCGGCCTGCGCACCCTCCACCACGTCGATGTACCAGGCCCTGGGGTGTTCGTTGGCCTCGCCGTTCCACCGGTAGCCCCGCGCCTTCAAAGTATCCTTGTGGTGGAACGGCGCCTCGGCCGCCCAGATGCGCCAGCTTGGGCGCCGGGCGTTCTCCAGCAGCCGGGCCAGGCCGGTGACGCCGGAGCGGAGCAGCGGCCGCGCCAGGATCTGCAGCGTCGCCTGGCAGTCGTGCACGGCGCGGTGGCCGTCGAAGAACAGCCCGTGCTTCATCGCCAGATAGCCCAGCCTGCTGCCTTCGAACCCCTCGGCCGCCCAGTCGACATCCTTCAGCGAGCAGGCCCAGGGCTTCTCCGCGAAGGCGCCGCAGAAGGCTTCGGCGAACCGGCGGTCGAAGCCGGCATTATGGGCGATCATGAGAGCGGCCGGCTCGATGAACCGCGCCACTTCGGCGGGGTCGATGCTATGGCCGGCCACCATCTCGTCCGTCAGGCCTGTCAGGGCCGTTATGGCGGGCGGGATGGGCACGGAGGGCTGCCGAAGCTGGCTGAACGCCTCCCCCACCGAATAGACCGTGCCGTCCAGCCCGTAGGTGAAGGGCAGCATGGCGATCTCGATGATCTCGTCCCGCAACGGGTCGAGCCCGGTCGTCTCGAGGTCCAGGAGCAGGCCAAGGCGGGTCCGGGTGCCGTCGGGGATCGCGGCCTGTGGGTGAGGTCTCACCCGGCGGAGCACGCGGTACTGCCCACTGGCCTCCAGCAACGCCGCCATCTCTTCCAGCGCGTGGAGGTCAGGTGCGGTCACGGCATCATGTGGCATGCCGCTTCCATGACGCCCGGCGCCGATATGCGCCAGTGGATCAGAACAGGAATAGCACTTTGATGGTCTCTCAGGGCGCGCCCTTAACCCCGGCGCGCATTGCGGCGCGGCCACGCAATCGGCGGATGCCGGGCGGCGGTTTTCCTTTGCCAGCGGCGCGCCGGAGGAAGAAGCATGCACCTGGCAGAGTGGCTGCAACAGGAAGGCCGGCCATGTCCATCGCACGCGAACGCGGGCTGGAAGCGCAGAGGCTCATCGAGGCGGCCCGCTCCCTCAGCCCGGCCATCACCGGCCTGCGGGACGATATCCAGCGCGAAAGGCGGTTGCCCGCCGTCCTCATCGAGCAGCTCCGCGAGCATGGCTTCTTCTCGCTGTTCCTGCCGCGGCGGCTGGGCGGCCTCGAGCTGAGCCTGACCGACTACCTCCAGGTCGTGGAGGAGATGAGCCGGGTGGACGGCACCGTGGGATGGTGCGTGACCATCGGTGGCGGCGCTCCGCCCTGGCTCTCGGGCTTTCTGCCCGAGGCTGCCGCCCACCGGATCTTCGTGGCGGAGCGGGCGCTGGTGTCCGGCAACCTCGCGCCCCTCGGCCGGGCGGTGCCGTTACCAGGGGGCTACCGCGTGAGCGGACGCTGGGCCTATGGCAGCGGCATCCTGCACAGCGCCTGGATCGCCACGGGATGCGTGGTGATGGAGGATGGTGTCCTGCGCCGGGCACTGGACGGCACCGTCGATACCCGCATCCTGTTTCTTCCGACCGGCGAGGCGGAGATCATCGACACCTGGCATGTCGGAGGCCTTCGTGGAACCGGCAGCCACGACTACCGCATGGCCGATGTCTTCGTCCCGGCTTCCCATGCCCTGGCACCGGATCAGGAGCCGGTGCAGCCCGGCCCCCTTTACACGATACCGCGGCACACCGTCCTCGGCCTCACGATCGCGGCCGTGCCGCTCGGCATCGCGCGGGCGGCGCTGGATGCGGTCAGGGAGATCACGGCCGGCAAGACCCCCCGCATCCGGCCGGAGCTGCTGCGGGACCGGCCCGTCGTTCACGCCACCCTCGGGCGGGCGGAAGCGCAATTGCGGGCCGCCCGTGCCTTCCTGCTCGAAGCCTGCGAGGCCGCCTGGAGCACCGCGGCGGGCGGCGGCACCGTCACCCTGGAGCAGCGGGTGGCGGTGCGGCTGGCCCTGGCCCAGGCGGGGGAGGTGTCGAAATCCGTGGTGCAGGCTGCCTATGACATCGGCGGCGGCACCTCGATTTACGACCACTGCCCTCTGCAGCGCTGCTTTCGCGACGTGCATACGGCCTCTCAGCATGCCCAGGTTCAGAGTGCGAATTTCGAAACCGCCGGCCGCGTTCTGCTGGGCATCGAGCCGGGCACGCCGGTTCTCTGATACCGTGCTGGCCGCTGGCCGATCAGAACCCCAGCCGGAGCTGCTCGGGCGGCTCGGCACGCGCATCGGCCCCGCCGTGCATCAGGTCGCACAGGGCCGGATCGAGTTCGGCCAGGAGCCCATCGATGACCTCGGCGACATGGGCCTGGGGCAGAGCCGGGCTGATGGCCTTCAGGTAACCACGCCCCTCCCCCTTGGCTTCCCGCAGGGTGCAGCCGTTGCGGAGCGCCTGGGCCAGTGCCTGGCGCACGCGATGGGCGGTGACGGGGTCCACCAGGGATGGCGTCTCATCGGGCATGAATACGGCTCCGGCATCAGGATCATTTATGAGAACAAATAGAGTACGATTCGGAGCACCTTGTCGACCCGAGATGTCGTGATCGCCTGCCACCCTAAAGCTGAAGCCGTGTTGCCCAACGGCTTGGCCGCCCGCGCTGGATGTGCCGGTTCCGACCGGCCGGGCGCCGACCCTTCCGGCCTTCTGGGCGTTAAAGGCCAGGACAGGCCAGGCTGCGGCGCTTCGTCCTCCGGGCCTGCCGACTGATGTGGAGGCCCAGCCCGTGAAGGAACATGCCGGGAAGCGCGTGTCGGTGCGGCAGATGATCGCCAGCCTGCTCCGCCTCGCCCATGCCGATGCCCAGGACGCACGGCGGCTGGCGCAGGCCGGCGGCACCCGGAATGCCGCCCGCCTGCTGCGCGATGCCGCCACACGCCTGATCGAGGCCGTGGTGGCCTCCGAGCAGGGCTATGCCGGCCCTCCCGAGACAAGCCGCATCGATGCGCGCAATCCGCTGAAAGCCAGTCTCCTGCGGCTCGATGCCCTGCCCCAGGACCTGCCGGCCCTGCGGCGGGATGGGCGCCTGGCGGCCTTGCCCCCGGCCGCGTCGGTGCTGGAGCCGCTTGGCGATCTCAGTGCAACGCTGGATCGCCTGGCACAGCATTTCGGCGTGGACCTGGACGGCTCCGCACCCGCGGCCACCGCTGATCCCCTGCGGCCCGAGGTGCAGGCACCGCCGCCGCCGCCCAAGCCTCCCGAGACGCCCGGGCGGGAGCCGGCGCAGGCGCGCCGCCCTCCCGCCAAGCTCTCACCGTCGCCGGAGGAGAAGCATGACCACAGGCCCCGCTCCCGCGCCGGCCTGTCCTCGGGCAGCTTCTGGTCGCTGGCGGACCGCTGGGGGCTCGCCGCGCCCGATGCCCTCGCGCTCATCGGGTCCGATCGGGGCCTGAGTAAGTCGGGCGCCCGTCCGCGCTTCAAGCTGACCGACAGTCAGGCTGAGATCCTGGCCGCCATGCGGTCGCTCGATGCGGCACTGGGGCAACTGGGGCTCGATCCGGGGCCGTGGCTTTCGGCGCCGCTCCGCCCGGAACCCTTCCGGGGCGCCAGGCCGCTGGAGGTCATCCGCAAGCGGCGGCTCCAGGGGCTCCGGGATGTCAGCCGCCACCTTATGCAGATGAGCCTGCGCCTGTCTCTTCAGCAGGCCTAGTGTCCTGATCGCGAAATTCCTATGATCATGCAGGTGATCGTAGGGAGAGCCGCGATGGGCAGACCGGCGGTAACGATCA
>NZ_RFLX01000150.1 GCF_003696345.1 Teichococcus wenyumeiae
GCCCGCACCTTCGAGGCCATGCTCGCCCGCCAGCCGGCCCGTCAGGCCTGCCGCACCACAGTCGAGATCCTCGCCCTGGCCCATGAGCGGGCCTGCGAGGCCGAGTTGGCCAGTGCGCTCGAGGCCCTCCTGGAGGCAGGGCATCTCCCCAATATGGCCGAGCTGCGGGCTCGCTTCATGCCCGATATCACCACCCTGCCGGGCGTGGTCGTCGCCCATCCCGCTCTCGGCGTCTACGACGACATCGTCACCATCCACCGGGGAGATGTCGCATGACCGCCGCCGACCCGATCGATGCCGGCCGTCTGTCGCTGGCCCTCAACGACCTCCGGCTGCCGGCCATGAAGCTGATCTGGCCCGATTTCGCCGCGCGCGCCGACAAGGAGGGATGGCCCGCCGCCCGTTTCCTCGCCGCCTTGACCGAGCATGAACTGGCCGAGCGCGCCAACCGGCGCATCCAGCGCCACCTGCAGGAAGCCTATCTGCCGCCGGGCAAGACGCTCGAAAACTTCAATTTCGAGGCCGTCCCGATGCTCAGCAAGGCGCAGGTCATGGCTCTCGCCGCGGGCGACAGCTGGCTGGACAGGGGCGCCAACCTGCTGGCTTTCGGCCCACCAGGTACTGGCAAGTCGCACCTCGCGGCCGCGCTCGGCCTCGCCCTGATCGAGAATGGCTGGCGCGTGCTGTTCACCCGCACCACCGACCTGGTGCAGAGGCTTCAGGCCGCCCGGCGCGATCTGCAGCTCGAAGCTGCCATCGCCAAGCTGGACAAGTACCACCTGCTGATCCTCGACGACATCGCCTACGTCACTAAGGATCAGTCAGAAACCAGCGTCATCTTTGAACTCATCGCCACCCGCTACGAGCGCCGGTCGCTATTCATCACCTCAAATCAACCCTTCGGAGAATGGCACCGGATCTTCCCGGACCAGGTCATGGCCCTCGCCGCCGTTGACCGCCTCGTCCACCACGCCACGATCTTCGAGATGAACGTTGAAAGCTACCGAAGGCGCACCGCTGTCGAGCGGAAACGCGGGCCAGGCAGGCCACCTACGCGCGCGACAATCAACACCTCATCCTGATTGCCGCGCACCTGCCGAAACTCCTTGCCTCCATGCCGCGCCGCGACAATCATCCACCCGCCGTAGCTTCAGACTCTCACCCTGATTGCCGCGCTGCTCGCACCCAGATTGTCGCGCCATAC
>NZ_RFLX01000151.1 GCF_003696345.1 Teichococcus wenyumeiae
ATGCGCAGGCCGAGAGCTTCATGAAGACGCTGAAGGTCGAGGACATCTATATCGGTGGCTACGAGACGTTCCAGGATGTCGCGAAGCGTTTGCCGCGGTTCATCGAGGAGGTCTACAACGCCAGGCGCCTCCACTCTGCGCTTGGCTACCGGTCACCCGAAGAGTTCGAACGTCAACTGGTCCGGCACGTGGCTTAGTTCTGACCCAGGGCGGTCCAGCCTCAGGGGTTCACTCCAAATCAACAACGTGGCGCTCGACAGCCGATCAACGCGAGGTTCTCAGGTTGGTCCAGGCCCTGCGGTGACAGCGAGGCGGTCTTAGTTGTATGCAATGCTGCACCGCACAATATCGGCTTATTATGACGAGGCTGCTGGGTTATCTTGTGGGCCAATATCGGAAGGAGGCCAACCGATGACCGAAACGGCAAATGCCGAGATGCAGGCCTCGGGCAACACGGTGTGCCGCGATCTACCCAAAGTGGGGCAGTCGTCCGAGGCACCAAGCTGGACCATGAGTTACGAGAGGCTTTCCGGCTTCTTGCAGAACTGACAAGAAGGCCGCGGGCAACCCGCGGCCTTTTCTCGTTCTGCCGATCTGCCCGACACTGATGCTCCGGTGACGCACATGGATGCGTCATTTGAGGGCGATTACCATTCCGGTTCCTCATCCTCCTGCTCCGGGGCGGGCGGCGAGCACGTCTTGGAACTGGCGCCATATCTTTTCGTCCCGGTCGGCCGCAACGGCTTGGTGCATCTCCCGCGTCGGCTTCCTCGGCACCACGCAGCACCCCACCGCCTGGATGACACTAAGGGCGGCGCGGATAGAAGCCAGGGAGATGTTCACTCCCTACCATCTGGTCTGGATCTTCCTACCCGGCCTCTTTGCACAGCGCCCGCGCCACGCCTCGGTCAGATCGGGGGCCGTTGCGGAACAGCGCCCAGCCGGCCGTAATGGCGGCCCGCTGGCTGCGGCTGAAAGGCACGGCAAGCGGGGCATATGGCGCCTCGACATCCTCAACGCTGCACTGGTCGTCGGCACTTATCCGAATGGAGTGCGCGATCTGCTTGTTCTGCTCCTGTGGCAGGCCATCGTCTTATTGCACAATGAGGAGCGTGCGCCGACCACTCCAGAGTGGCTTCTCGGGGACGGCGAGCATTGCGCCACACCCGCAATGGTTGTGAAGCGGAACTTTACGGTTGTGTT
>NZ_RFLX01000152.1 GCF_003696345.1 Teichococcus wenyumeiae
AACTCGGTCATCCGGTCCATATCATGGGTATTGAGCGCATCGATGTAGCGCATGAAGAATGCCTTCAGTTCGCTTTTCGACATGGAGCGTCCTCCTTTAGTTGTTGATGATGGTGCGCGCGCCAGCAAGGCCCCGGCGGGTACTAGAGCGGCTCCTGCTCCGAGGCTCATCGCCCTCATGAGGTCGCGCCTTCTCAGGAAGTCGAACATTACGTGCCTTTCTGCCTGCTATCAGGCTCAAGCGATCGGTCCGTCGCTGCCGCCGACCAGTTCTCGCGACCGCCCTTCCCTGCCCTCGAGTCAGCGAATGGCGGCCGCGGCGACGTTGATTGCCTTCATCAGCGCCGAGCGCGTTGCGGGTCATTCGACTTCAGGAACGGCAGCATCAGGGCGATGACCTTCTCCGGCGTTTCTTCCATGATGTAATGACCGCTCTCTTGGATGTGGCTGAGCTGCGGACTGCTGAGCCGAGCATTCATGAAGTCGACCAAGAGCGGATTGCCTAGGCCGCCGATGCCCAGTGATGGCGTGTTGATCTTGGGCGCGTAGGTCGCGTTGTCTTTCAGATCCTGCGGGAACGCCTTGTACCAGCCATTGCCGCCGCGAATGCCGTCAGGAGTATTATACGCATTGGCATAGACAGCGCGGTCCCGGTCGGTGAGCGCATCCTGCTTGTACAACAGGCTTTTCCAGAACCAATCGAGGTAGATATGCGCGCGGCCCTCGATAAGCTGCTCCGGAAGTTCGTTCACCTGATGGAACGCAAACCACCAAATGTAGAAGTCGTTTGTGAACGGTCCCGATAGCGCTTCCGCCGGCAACAGCTTGGCATCTGCAAGCGACGCCGGAAGTGCGGAGACGTCGAGGTACACTGTCGACAGCGTCGCGTCTGGGAACTGGGCCGCGTAGGAGTATGCGATGTGAGCGCCGATATCATGCCCGACAATATGGGCTTTTTCATATCCCAAGCTCTTCACGAGCTCGCGGATATCGACGGCCATGTTTTTCTTCTCGTACCCGCCCGCCGGCTTGTCGGAAGTACCCATTCCGCGCAGATCGACCGCGATCACGTGGTGATTCTTCGCGAGAGCGGGCATCATCTTGTGGAACGCCCACCAGGTCTGGGGCCACCCCGGCATGAGAATGACAGGCGTCCCTTTGCCACCTTCAACATAATGGAGCCGGGTGCCGTTGAC
>NZ_RFLX01000153.1 GCF_003696345.1 Teichococcus wenyumeiae
CTTACGCGCTGATTTCGGCGACGACGCCGGCGCCGACGGTGCGGCCGCCTTCGCGGATGGCGAAGCGCAGGCCCTGGTCCATGGCGATCGGCGCGATCAGCTCGACGTTCATCGTCACGTTGTCGCCCGGCATCACCATCTCAACGCCGTCCGGCAGCGTCACCACGCCCGTCACGTCCGTCGTGCGGAAGTAGAACTGCGGACGATAGTTGGTGAAGAACGGCGTGTGGCGGCCGCCCTCTTCCTTCGTCAGCACGTAGGCTTCCGCCTTGAACTTGGTGTGCGGCGTGATCGAGCCGGGCTTCGCCAGCACCTGGCCGCGCTCCACGTCCTCACGCTTCGTGCCGCGCAGCAGCGCGCCGATGTTGTCGCCCGCCTCGCCGCTGTCCAGCAGCTTGCGGAACATCTCAACGCCGGTCACCGTCGTCTTCGTCGTGTCCTTCAGACCGACGATCTCGACTTCCTCGCCGACCTTGACGATGCCGCGCTCAATGCGCCCCGTCACCACCGTGCCACGGCCCGAGATCGAGAACACGTCCTCGATCGGCATCAGGAACGGCAGGTCCTTCGGACGCTCCGGCTGCGGAATGTAGGCGTCCACCGCCTCCATCAGCTTCAGGATCGCCTGCTCGCCCAGCTCGGGGGACTTGTCTTCCAGCGCCATCAGCGCCGAGCCCTTGATCACCGGAATGTCGTCGCCCGGGAACTGGTAGCTGCTCAGCAGCTCGCGCACTTCCATCTCGACCAGCTCCAGCAGGTCGGGATCGGCCATGTCGCACTTGTTCAGGAACACCACCAGGGCAGGCACGCCAACCTGGCGCGCCAGCAGGATGTGCTCGCGCGTCTGCGGCATCGGGCCGTCAGCCGCCGACACCACCAGGATCGCGCCGTCCATCTGCGCCGCGCCCGTGATCATGTTCTTCACGTAGTCGGCGTGGCCCGGGCAGTCCACATGCGCGTAGTGACGGTTCGCCGTCTCGTACTCAACGTGCGCCGTCGAGATCGTGATGCCGCGCGCCCGCTCTTCCGGCGCCTTGTCAATCTGGTCGTACGCCGTGAACGACGCACCGCCCGACTTGGCCAGAACCTTGGTGATCGCCGCCGTCAGCGACGTCTTGCCATGGTCCACATGCCCGATCGTGCCAATGTTGCAGTGCGGCTTGTTCCGCTCAAACTTAGCCTTCGCCATCGTC
>NZ_RFLX01000154.1 GCF_003696345.1 Teichococcus wenyumeiae
CCTGCCGCCGCGCCCACCCCTGTGCAACGAGGGGACCTCCTGATCCTTTCCAGTTGCCGTTTCTGGCTTGGGCTGGCGCAGTCCTATGCCGCTGTGACGACAGGCTGTGCCATGCGGGCGATGGCCCAAACAAACGCCGCCATCTCGCGGGCGATCGCGACCACGATGACGTGCTGCGGCTTGCCGGACTTCTGCAGGCGCCGGTAACGGGTGCACAGTCGGAGCTGCGCCTTCCAGGCAGCCGCCCTGATCGGTTCGGGCAGGCCTTCGTTGCGCCGGGTGATGTCCTCGCCCATGCGGGCGGAGAGCCGGTATGTCCACGCCCCTTCAACCAGCACCCGGCGTGCCCGAGTGTTGCCGGCCTTGGTGATGTTGCCGCGGGCGACCTTGCGTCCTGACGAGTGCTCCTTTGGCACCAGGCCAAGCCACGCCATCAGCTGCCGCGGCGAGGTGAACCGGCCGAAGTCACCGATCTCGGCCACCAGCGTCACGGCCGCCATCAGCGCCACACCTCGCATCGCCTGGATGGCAGCGACCGTGCCTGCCAGCGACCAGGTCGGCAGCAATTCGCGGATCGCGTTCTCGTGGCGGCCTTGCCGGGCGCAGGCGACCTCCATGCGCTGGATCAGTTCCTCAAACACGATCTGCTCTGCGGGGTGGGAGAAACTCTGCCGCGCCAGCCAGGCCCGGTGCGCCCTGGTCCAATGCTGGCCTGTGGGCATCGCGCGGTCGTGGCGCAGCAAGAACGACAGCACCAGCTGGCGAGAGCGCCGGACCTCCTGCATCGCGGTCTGCCGACCGCGGATGAGCTCACGCATGGCCTCGTGCTCAGCATCGGGTACCCACACGCCTTGCAACTCTCCGGCGCGGAACAGCGATGCCAGCATGGTCGCGTCCCGGCGGTCCGTCTTGATGTGCCCGCCGGGCTTGGTCGGGATCAGCGAGGGCGCGACCACCAAGCATGGATGGCCCAGCGCCCTGATCTGCCGATAAAGCCCATACCCGCATGGCCCGGCCTCATAGCAGAAGCTCAGCACCGGGTGCTTGGCCGCGAGCTTTGCCACCAGCTTGCGCACTGCCTCAGGCTGGTTCGGGATCGTGCCCCAGAACCGCACCTCCCCGCGCAGACCACCCTCCGCAATAGCCACTGCCAGAGTGTCCTTGCTGTTGTCGAATGCCACGTAG
>NZ_RFLX01000155.1 GCF_003696345.1 Teichococcus wenyumeiae
CATGATGGGGGTCAGGGATGGGGCGCCGCGATGTTTGAGGCGGCCTGATCTGGCGGTATGCGCCTGACCGGCCAACGGGCTCTGCGCGGTCGCCTCCACCCACCGTCCCGGCAGGAACAGCCTCTCCGCCGGGGCGGAGCCTAGGTGGTAGAGCGCGGATCATGCCATCTTGGTTTCCTCGCGCGTCCACCAGAACTCAGTGCCGTCCACTCAGATGCAGCGCAGGGTTCGAGGCACTGCCTCGGATCGTAATCTTGCGGGCGAGCGCGATGCGCGCCTTCTTGGGTCCGATGCGCTGCATGAGGCGCATGCCCCAAGCCTCGAGCGGTGAGAACCGCCCCACCTTGGTCAGCAGCACGTTGGCTGCCTCATAGAGGCAGGTGCGGGTGAACGCATCTCCGCACTTCGAGATGCGGCCGTGCCGGTCGGTCTCACCGGATTGGTAGCGGGTTGGTGTCAGCCCCAGATAAGGTCCAACATCGCGGGCATGCTTGAACCGCTCTGGTTCGTCGATGGTGGACAAGAACGCGACCGCGGTGATCGGCCCCACGTTTGGCACCGCCATGAAGCGTTTCAGGGGCGGCTCGCTGCGCACGAGGCGACGGATGTCACGGTCGAGCGCTGCCACCTGGGCCACCACGTGCCGCCGCACCTCCGCAAGCCTTGCCACCAGGGCGCTGATCACCGGATAGCCCTTGGCCAACCTCTCGGCGCGACGCACCACGGCGTCGGTGTTGCTGAGTCCTAGGATCAGGCCGAAGGTCTTCAGCAGGCCACGTAACTGCGCGTCGAGGTCCGTGCGGATGTTGACCAGCCTGCGCCGGGCAGCAAGCAGCGCCAGGCGTTCGTGCGAGGTGAAGCTCTTGGCCACGACCTCACGGCACCAGCCCATCCGCAGGATCTCAGCCAGGCTGCGAGCATCGCTGCGGTCGGATTTGGCTGGTCGCATCAACAGCGCGGCTTGGGCGTGGCACGCATCCATGAGCACGACCGGCAGCTCAGCCGCCTTGAGGGTGTGGTAGAGCCATGGAGAGGTAGCATCTGTCTCAAGACCAACCTTCACCACCTCTGGTGCCTTGACCCGGGCGAGGCTGATCAGGATTTGGGATCTGCCGCGGCCTTGCCCTCGAACACCACGGCCTCCGCAACGTCGATCACGCGGACGCTGATCTCCTTGAGCGAG
>NZ_RFLX01000156.1 GCF_003696345.1 Teichococcus wenyumeiae
ATGTCGAAAAGCGAACTGAAGGCATTCTTCATGCGCTACATCGATGCGCTCAATACCCATGATATGGACCGGATGACCGAGTTTGTTCACGACGAACTCACGCAGCACGGCAAAACCATTACCCGCGCCGATGTCATCGCATCGCTGAAGGGGCACGTCGACGCAGTCCCGGATTTCAAATGGCGCGTGGTCGATATGGCGATCGACGGCGACACGGTCGCCGCCCGCCTTTACAACATCGGCACACCCAAGAAGAAATGGTTGGGCTTGGAGCCGACTGGCGCGACTGTGGAGTACGGTGAATTCGCCTTCCACAAGGTACGAGACGGAAGGTTCTACGAGCAGAACTATGCGATCGACGTCTTGGAGGTCCAGCGTCAGCTCGCTCGTGCTGGATAGGACCACTGCAGGCTAGTCCGCTCGAAACCTCGCTCATCGGTGCGAGGCTGAGCGATGTGACGATCGCATCAGCCTACTGCACCCACAAAGGCAGGTGCGTGTTGTGTGGCGGTGCACGCTCGACGTGACGCTAGGCTCAGGACCTATTAACAAGCCTCTTGTGCTTTGATCCTGTTGTGATTCCATGGCGGCTGGAGGTGCTGCCATGGCTGACCTGTTCTGGCTCACGAAGACACAGATCGAGCGGATCTCGCGCTACTTCCCGCTCTCCCATGGCGTGCCGCGGGTGGACGGCCAGCGGGTCGTCAGCGGCATCATCCACGTCATCCGTAACGGCCTGCGCTGGCGCGATGCGCCTGCCGAGTACGGCCCACACAAGACACTCTACAACCGCTTCATCCGCTGGAGCCGCATGGGCATCTTCAACCGCATCTTCGCGGGGTTGGCTGGACGTAAAGGCCAGCCGGACCGACTGATGATCGACGCCACTCATCTGAAGGCGCACCGCACGGCGGCCAGCCTGCTCAAAAAGGGGCTGTTCCCCGCCGTATCGGACGCACCAAAGGCGGCCTGAATTCCAAGCTTCACGCGGTCTGCGACGAAAAGGGGCGCCCCGTGGTCCTGCTGCTCACCGAAGGCCAGATGAGCGACCACAAGGGCGCAGCCCTGATGCTCGACGCCCTGCCGTCCGCCCGCGTGTTGATTTTCGCTGAGACCTGACCCGGGAGGGGTCAGAGTTTTCGCTGAGAAATGACCCGTGTCTGTTCACCTCCTCGGCC
>NZ_RFLX01000157.1 GCF_003696345.1 Teichococcus wenyumeiae
TGCTGCCAGCGCAGTTCCGGGTGCTGGTCACCAGGCGGCCCAAGCTGGCCTGCCGCGCCTGTCCTGGCGTGGTGCTGCAGGCGTCCGCTCCAGAGCGGCTGGTGCCGGGCGGGCTGCCGACCGAGGCCACCGTCGCCCAGGTGCTGGTGGCCCGCTATGCCGACCACCTGCCGCTGTACCGCCAGGCGCAGATACGGGCGCGACAAGGGCTGACGCTGGGGCGGGAGGTGCTGGCCGACTGGCTCGGAACTGCCGCCCTGGAGATCCGGCCGGTGGTGCGCCGCCTGCGCGAGATCCTGCTTGCCTCGCCCCGGCTGTTCGCCGACGAGACCACCCTGCCGGTGCTCGACCCGGGACGTGGCAAGGTGAAGAAGGGGTATGCTGGGCCCTGGCGCGCGACGACCGGCCCTGGGGGCGGCACGGATCCCCCGGCCGTGGTGTTCCGCTACGCGCCCGGCCGCGGGCAGGAGCACGCTAAGGCGCTGCTGCAGGGCTACTGCGGCATTGTCCAATGCGATGGCTACGCCGCCTACAAGGCGCTGGCCGGAGATGTAACTCTGGCGTTCTGCTGGGCGCATGTGCGGCGCGGGTTCTTCGACCTGACCAAAGGCGGCGCGGCACCGATCGCTGCAGGGGCCCTGCAGCGGATCGCCGCCCTCTACGCCATCGAGACGGAGATTCGCAGCCGCCCTGCCATGGAGCGCCTGCCGGTGCGCCAGGCCTGCAGTCGGCCACTGGTGGCGGAGCTGTTCACCTGGCTCGGAGCTCAGCTCGCGCGCCTGCCGCGGAGCAGCCCGACGGCGGAGGCGATCCGCTATGCGCTGAACCACCAAAAGGGACTGGAGCAGTTCCTCAACGATGGCCGCATCGAGACCGACACCAATGTCGTGGAGCGGGCCATCCGTCCCATCTGCCTCAGCCGCAAGAACGCGTTGTTCGCCAGCGGCGACGATGGTGGCGCCCGCTGGGCCGCCATTGCCTCTCTGGTGGAGGCCTGCAAGCTCAACAACGTCGATCCGCAGCGCTACTTCACCGACCTGCTGACCCGGCTCGTCAACGGCTGGCCCAACAGCCGCATCGACGAACTTATGCCGTGGTGCTGGACCAAAGCCGACGATCAACCGTCAAGCGCTGCAGCGTAGGGCCTCCAGGCAGCGCTTAC
>NZ_RFLX01000158.1 GCF_003696345.1 Teichococcus wenyumeiae
CCCGCTGCTGCGGATCCTGACTGATCGAGGATCTGGGTTCTGCGGTAGCCCCGCGCGGCACGAATATGAACGCTACCTGGCTGGACTTGCTTCGATTTAGTGGAGAGGCGTTGGATCAGTTGGCGGCCATTCTCTCGAACTGGGTTGGACTTGTGAAATCGAGCGCGGAGTGGCGCCGGACAGGGTTGTAGAAGCCGTCGATGTAGCGGCCGATGGCCTGCTCGGCATCCTGGCGTGTTTCGAACATGGTGCGCCAGACGAGTTCCGACTTCAGCGTCTTGAAGAACGTCTCCACCATGGCGTTGTCATAACAGTTCCCCTTGCCCGACATCGAGATCAGGATGCCGTGCTTTCGGAGTTCCGCCTGGTAGTCGGCGGAGCAATATTGGCTGCCGCGATCCGCTTGATGGATCAGCCCTGGCACTGGGCAGCGCCTGATGAGGGCCTGGCGGAGAGCCGTCAGCGCCAGCTCCCGATGCAGTCGGTCCGCCATGGCCCAACCGACGACCCGCCGCGCGAACAGGTCGATGACCACCGCCAGATACAGCCAGCCTTCGCGGGTCCAGATGTAGGGGATGTTGCTGCCCCACTTCTGGTTGGGACCCTTCGCCGCGAAGTCCTGGTCCAGCAGGTTGGGCGCGAGCGGCCAGGCATGGTGGCTGTCGGTCGTCCGCCTGAACCGCCGCTTCTGCCGGGCGCGGAGGCCGTTCTCCCGCATCAGGCGGGCCGTCCCGGCGGCGCCCGACGCTCAGGCCGCTGGCCTGCAGCTCTCGCGTCATCCGCGGGCTGTCATAGGTGCCGTGGGACAGCAAAGGCCGACCGGACATGGGCCAGCAGCACCATGTCCTCGTGCTGCGGCGGCAGGCCGGGCGGCCCTTCCAGGCAAAATAGCCGCTCTGGCTGACGCCAAGGACACGGCAGAGACGGTGCACGGGGCATTCCTCTTTCGCCGCATCGATGAGCGTGAACTTCACCGTCCGGCCCTTCGCTCGGACCAATGGCGCTCAGGGCCTCACCCCGCCCCTGGCGGAAAAAGCCGTGGCACGCCTGAGGATGTCCCGCTCCTGGCGAAGGATCTCGTTCTCCCGCCGCAGCCGCTTCAACTCGGCGGCAACGTCCTCCTGCTCGGAGCGGTCCGGCGCATCA
>NZ_RFLX01000159.1 GCF_003696345.1 Teichococcus wenyumeiae
TGGTGCTACTTGTATCGGGCGATCGACAGGAACGGCGATCTCGTCGATACCGAGCTGAGCGAGCACCGAGACATGGTGGCAGCCGAGGCGTTCTTCCGCTCGGCCAGGTCGGCCACCGGCAAGGTCACCACGGACGGGCATGGCTCGTACCCACGCGCGATCCTCTCAACACTGGGCAAGCAGGTAACTCACCGCACCAGCGCTTACAGGAGCAACGGGCTTGAGCAGCATCACCGCGGCATAAAAGGCCGCATCCGATGTATGTGCGGGTTCAAGAGCTTCAGCGCAGCCGAACGCTTCTGCCGCAGCCACGACGAACTTCGCAACCACCTCCGTCCTCGCATCCGCCACAACCAGCATGTCCCCGCCAGCCGCAGTCGCATGCTTCATCTCCGTCGCGCGGCAACCGTGCTCTCCATCCTCGCGGCAGGGTCGGCTCATAGCGTCAGCTGGCGCGAGGTGGCAGCTCTGGCGCGAGCGCTGACAGAACCGCCGGAGTTGCGTAAAGGAATTTACGACCCATACCTTCTTTCCGTCTTCCAGGACGCCGCGTGCTCACCGGCCATGCGCGTCAGGTTGCGTGGCAGGAAGTTCGACGCGCGCTTGCAGCCCGCCGGTTGGCCGATTGCTGAGCCAGACCTCTCCGCCATGAGCCCGGATGATACTTCGCGCCGCTGTCAGGCCAAGCCCGACGCCCCCGCTGGCGCGATTGCGGGAGGTTTCGAGGCGATGATAGGGCGCGAAGGCCTGTTCCAGGGCCTCTTCCGGCAGTCCAGGCCCTTCATCGCAGATCAGGATCTCCGTACGCCCGCTTGTCAGGTGCAGCCGAACCGTAGGCGGTGTCGCATACTTAACCGCATTCTCGATCAGGTTCACGAAAGCGCGCCGCAGGGCATGGGGACGGCCGCGATGCGGGCCGTGCTGCGGTCCTTCATAGATCAACGCGACCCCCTGATCGCCGTAGTCGTCAATGATGGAATTGAGCAACTGCGGCAGGTCGAAGCGGGTGAAGGGCTCCTGGCTGGCATCATCGCGGAAGAATGCCAGCGCCGAGTCGACCATCTCCTGCATCTCGTCGACATAGCGGAACATCTTTTCCTGCTGTGGTTCGTCGACGAATTCGGCGAGCAGCCGCATCCGGG
>NZ_RFLX01000016.1:0-86620 GCF_003696345.1 Teichococcus wenyumeiae
AATTCCCTCGTGAACCGTCTCTGCTGCGTCATGGAGTTCCCCTTGCCTCAGCAGGAACCCTCCACCTTTCTGAAGCAAGTCCATGGCGGCTTTATAAAGCGCTTGGCGCGCCAAGCTGTCGCCCTGCTTGCTGATGTGCCCCACCCGGTCTGTCTCACCCGACTGGTAGCGCCTCGGCGTCAGGCCAGAATGCACGCCTACGGCCCGAGAGCGACTGAACCGGGCGGGATCGTCGACCGCGGAGCAAAAGGTCAACGCCGTTACCGGCCCGATGCCTGGCACCGTCGTCAGCCTGCGGCAGACGTCATCCTCGCGTATTGCCGCCAGCACCAGGCGGTGCAGGCGCTCGCGCTCTGTACGTGCGGCATCGCGGGCCTGCAGGAGGGGTCCTATCAGCGCCTCCAGCCCCGCATGCCCGTCGGTCAGCTCGCGCACACGCGTCGGGAAGGCTGCCTCGCTGACCTGTCCGACCTTGAGGCCAAACCCACGCAGCAAGCCCCGGATGCCATTGTCGAGGTCGCGCAACTTGGCCACCACCAGCTTGCGGCCGAGTTCCTGCGACAGTTCCGATTTCACGTGCACCGCCTTGTACCAGCCGGTGCGCACCACTTGCGCCATCGCCCGCGCGTCGTTCCGGTCTGTCTTGACTGGCATGACCTTGGTGGTGGCCCGCAGTTGCCGGGTCTCGAGCAGCACCACCGGCAAGCCTGCCATGGCTAGCCCTGCATGGAGCCACTGCGACAGCCGCCCCGCCTCAAGGCCAATCCGGCTGAAGGCAAAGCCGCTCCCTACCAGGACGGCAGCCATGGCCTCCGGCTCACTCTCCACCTTGAACTCGCGCTGGATCGCTCCCTCGGCGTCCACGATGCAGATGCTGCTCGTCTCCAGCGAGATGTCGATCCCGGCGCAGTGGGTCATCTCGGTGCCTCCCTCAGCTCATGACCCCCAAGGGTCACATGGAAGAACATCCGGCCGCAGCAGCCACCGCTACCACGCCAACCCGATTACCGTATCTAGCGGCAGAGTTATCGCAACCCCCACCCGCAGATGCCAAGCAAGCCCCCACACCATAGCGAAGGAAGAGGTGGATCAACCCGCTCCAGCCGGTACGTCATCTCCTGCACGATGTGCCAAGAGATTATTTCCTTGAGGTGTTCTGCATGGCGCAGCCGATGCCTTGCGCCTGGACATTTCCTGCCTTCCCACCTCGCCAAGCGGTTATTGATTGCGCCTCGGGCGAAGCGATAGTGCACGGCAAAGACGCATTCAAACAGAAACTTGGCCAGAACCTTCCTCATCAGGCACATATACAAATAGCCACTGGTGCCAACGGCTGAACAAGCAGGACAGCACGATGATTGCGCGTATCGTTGCCGGGAGTGATCATGATCTGTGCTGAAGATGGTGCATTTGGCAGGTATTTAAGCATTACGGCGCGCAGAGAACGCCACGCCCGATTCGGGTGGGCTTGACGCTCTTCATGGTCACTGGTTGCATCCGGGTCATTCAGCGAGGAGAGCGGCCATGCACCTGATCGTTACCAACCGGGTTCAGCGCGTATGAACACGGAACTGCTGATCTCCGGTGGCCGGATCTTTCGCGGGTTACGTGGCGGATTTGCTGAGGCGCTTGCCGTCCGCGACGGTCGTGTTGTCGCAGTAGGCACACAGGAGGAAGCGTCTCAGGCAGTCAGCACGGCCGCGCGGCGTATCGACCTCAACGGCCGTGTGGCGATTCCGGCCTTGAACGAAGCGCATATGCACTTGGCCGCCTTCGGGCTGACGCTGACCCAGGTGAACCTGCGTGCCGAGGAGGTGCGCACGCTGGACGAGGTTTTGAAGCGCGTCGGCGAGGCAGCGAAGCGCGCCCAGAAAGGGCAGTGGATTTCCGGCCGCGGCTATGACCACGGCGAGTTGGACATCGGCCGCCATCCCCTGGCGGAGGAGCTGGACCGCGTGGCGCCGGACAACCCGGTGTTCATTGTCCGTACCTGTGGCCATGTCGGCGTCGCCAATTCCATGGCGATGAAGCTGGCGGGCGTCAGCCACAACACTCCGGACCCTGAGGGCGGCGCCATCGAACGTAAGAACGGCCGTCTGACCGGCTTGTTCGCCGAACGTGCCATGCGGATGATCAAGCAGGCGATGCCGTCCTGCACCGAAGCGCAGCTGGTGGATGCGATCGACAAGGCGGGGCAGAAGCTGGCCAGCTACGGCTTCGCATCGGCCAGTGACATGAATATCGGCATGACGGCGGGCATGACCGAGGTGGCCGCCTATCACCAGGCCGAGGCCGAGGGCCGGCTGCACCAGCGGATGTGGCAGGTGCTCTTCGGCAACCCCGAAGGCATCGCGCAGCAGGCCTGGGAGCAGGGCATCCGCCCCGGCATCGCCGCCGGCGCGACGGCCGAGAGCCTGCTGGCCTGGGGCGGCATGAAGGTCTTCGGCGATGGCTCCGCCGGCGGCCTGACCGCTGCCTTCTTCGACCCCTATCTGGAAAGCGCGGGCGGCGGCACGGGCATCTTCTGCTTCCCCGATGACGCGATGCACGAGATGCTGTCGCGCTACCATCGCCAGGGCTGGCAGCTGGACATCCATGCCATCGGTGATGCCGCCATCGAGCAGGTGCTCTCCGGCATGGAGAAGGCGGATGCGCCGGACGCGCCGATCGCCGGCAGGCGGCACCGCATCGAGCATTGCGGCTTCCTGAACCGCAACCAGCGCCAGCGCATGCTGCGCCATGGCATCCTGCCGGTGCCGCAGCCTGTCTTCATGTACGAGTTCGGTGACCTCTACGTCACCAATCTGGGGCAGGAGCGCGCCGCCGCCGCCTATCCGATGGCGACCTGGCTGCATGAGGGCCACCACCCCGCCGCCTCCTCCGACAGCCCGGTCAGCACGGTGGACCCTTTCCCCAACCTCTACACCATGGTCACGCGCAAGACGAACAAGGGCACCGTCTTGGGCGCCGAGGAAGTGCTGACCATGGAGGAAGCGGTGCACTGCTACACCTGGTGCGGCGCCTTCAGCCAGTTCGCCGAGGGTGACCGTGGCACGCTGGAGCCGGGCCAGCAGGCCGATATCACCATCCTGTCCCGCGACATCTTCGCGGAGGAGCCGGAAGCGCTGTTCGCGACCCAGGCGGACATGACCTTCCGCGGCGGCCGGCCGATCTTCGACCGCCATGGCGAAGTGGCGGCGCTGTCGGCGGCGTTGGGCTGACGCCATGCTGCGCCATGTGGTGCAACGCCTGCTGTTGATCGTGCCGGTCATGTTGGGCGTGCTGCTGATCGGCTTCCTGCTGATGCAGGTGGTGCCGACGGACCCCGCCGTGGTACGGGCGGGCCCCAGCGCCACGGCCGATGTGGTGGCCGCCATCCGCCGTGACCTGGGGCTGGACCAGCCGATCTATGTGCAGTTCGCCATCTATCTCTGGCGGCTGCTGCAGGGTGACCTGGGCGTCTCCATCATCAACAACGTCCCGGTGACGCAGGAACTCGGCGCCACCATCGGGCCGACGCTGGAACTGATGTTCGCCTCCCTGTTCTGGTCCATTCCGGCCGGGATCGCGCTGGGCACCGTGGGCGCCTACTACCGTGGCACGCTGCTGGACCGCGCCATCACGGCGCTCTCCGTCGCGGGCGGCTCCGTGCCGGTATTCTTCCTGGGGCTGGTGCTGATCTGGTTCGTCGGCTTCCAGTGGCAATTGCTGCCTTTTACCGGGCGCGCAGGGCCGCTCTGGACGGTGGAAGGCTGGCAGGCCGTGGCGCTGCCGGCGCTGACGCTGGGCGGCGTCTTCATCGCCCCCGTGGCGCGCATGACCCGCACGGCGGTGCTGGATGTGCTGGGCGCCGAGCATGTGCGCACCGCCCGCGCCAAGGGTCTGACCGAGCGTGCCGTGGTGCTGCATCACGCGCTCCGCAACGCGCTGATCCCGGTGGTGACGCTGATCGGGCTGCAGATCGGCTTCCTCTTGGGCGGCGCGGTGGTAACGGAAACCGTGTTCTCCTGGCCCGGCGTCGGGCGGCTGGCTGTGGGCGCCATCCTGTCCTCGGATTTCCCGATGGCCCAGGGCACCATCATCGTGCTCTCGCTGGGCTTCATCCTCATCAACCTGGTGGTGGATCTGCTTTACGTGATGCTTGACCCGCGCATGAGGGGGGCCTGAGCATGGCTAGCGCTACCACGGCCCCGGCCGCCGTCACGCCGCCCGTACCCGCCCCGCGCCGCGCGCCCGGCACCTTGCGCCGCCTGGTGCGGGAGCCCGTGGCGGCGGCGGCGCTGCTGCTCGCCATCCTGCTGGTTCTGGCGGCCGTGCTGGCCCCGGTGCTGGCACCCACCGACCCTTTCGACAATGACCTCGGCTCCGCCATGGCGGTGCCGGGCACGCCGGGGCTGCTGCTCGGCGCCGATGCGCAGGGGCGGGACATGATCACCCGCCTGCTGTTCGGGCTGCGCATCACCTTCATCATCGGCATCGCCTCAGTGCTACTGGGGGGCTTCGTGGGCGCCCTCGTGGGCTTCGCCGCCGCCTTCTACCGCCGTGTGGACGGGCTGCTGATGCGGCTGATGGATGTGCTGCTCTCCTTCCCCGCCATTCTCTTCGGCCTGGCGCTGGCGGCCATCTTCGGCCCCGGCATCCCGGCCGTGGTGCTGGCCCTCTCCGTTGCCACGGTGCCGCTGATGGCGCGCATCGTGCGCGGCGCCGCCCTGGTGGTGATGCGCCAGGATTACATCGAGGCCGCGCGCGCCACCGGCATGGGCGATGCCCGGCTGATGCTGCGCCACGTGGCGCCCAATTGCCTGTCGCCGATGTTCGTCTTCGCGACGCTGCGCTTCGGGCAGGTCATCCTGCTGGGCTCCGCGCTGTCCTTCCTCGGCCTCGGCGCGCAGCCGCCAATGGCGGAACTGGGCGCCATGGCGGCGGAGGGGCGGAACTTCCTGTTCTTCGCGCCGCATATCGCCGTGCTGCCCTGCGCGCTGATCTTTGTCTTGGTCTTGAGCTTCAACCTGCTGGGCGATGCGCTGCGTGACGCGCTGGACCCCCGGCTCCGCGTCTGATCCTGCTGCAACCGAAAGGCCCAAGGATGTTCCAGTTGCTGAAGCGCCGCCGCATGGCCGGCCTGCTGAGCGGTTCCCTGTTGGCGCTGGGCGCGCTGCCGCCCGCCGCGCAGGCGCAGATGGCGCCCAAGGACACGCTGGTGGTGCTGCGCGAGATCGACGCGGACCGCTACGACCCCGCCCGCACCTCGGCCACCGCAGCGGGGGAGGCGCTGTTCCTGCTGACGGACACGCTGGTCTCGCTGGACTGGGACCAGAAGACCATCCGGCCTGGCCTGGCGGAAAGCTGGACCGTCAGCGAGGACGGCAAGCTCTATACCTTCAAGCTGCGGCGCGGCGTGAAGTTCTGCGATGGCAAGGACTTCACTGCGAAGGACGTGGTCTACACCATCAACCGCTTCATCGACCCCGCGCTGCGCGGGCCGGTGCGCGCGCGCGCCGGGCAGGTGAAGGAGGTTCGCGCCACCGACGACTACACCGTGGAATACGAGCTGCAGCAGCCCTTCAGCGAGCTGCTGTTGCAACTGACGCAGTATTTCATGGGCATCGTCGACCAGGCGACGGTCGAGAAGCTGGGCGACGGCTTCGGCGTGCAGGGCTTCAACGGCGTCGGCCCCTATTGCTGGGCGAGCTGGTCGCCCCGGCAGGACATGGTGCTGACCAAGAACCCCGCCTACAACTGGGGCCCGCCGATCTACCAGAATCCGTCGCCGCAGGTTGGCCGCATTATCCTGCGCGTGATCCCGGAAGCGAATACGCGGCTGGCCGCCGTGCAGTCCGGCCAGGGTGACCTGACGCAGTGGATTCCGTATTTCGCGCTGGAAGGGCTGAAGCGCGTCCCGACGGTGAAGCTGCAGCAGCAGCCGAACTACTTCTACGACAACTTCATGGGCTTCAAAGTAGACAAGCCCGTGATGAACGACCCGGCCGTGCGTCGCGCCATCAACCTGGCGGTGAACAAGGAAGCCATCAACAAGGCTGTCTGGTTCAGCGCCGGCGAGGTCGCCAGCTCCTACGTCAACCCCAATGCGCAGGATGCCAGTGGCGAAGCGGCCGCCAAGGTGCCGGGCTTCGACCCCGCTGCCGCCCGCAAGGTGCTGGACGAGGCCGGTTGGACCATGGGCAGCGACGGCGTGCGGGTGAAGGACGGCCAGCGCGCCACCTTCCTGGCCTATGCCATCCAGCATGCCTACAACAACGGCATGATGCAGGCGATCCAGGCGGACCTGCGCCGCATCGGCATCGAGATGCGCGTGCAGCTCTGGGATGCCACGGTGGCCTGGGGCAAGCTGGCGACGCAGGAATTCGACGCCTTCATCATGTCCTATCCCTATGCCTCGGCGACCGATGCGCTGGGCCTGTACTTCCCCAGCGCCAGCCGGCCGACCCCCAACCGCATGAACTGGAACGACGCGGAAACCGACCGGCTGATCAACGCCGCCCGCGCCGCCACGGCGCCGGAGGACCGCGCCAAGGCGATCGGCGAGGCGCAGATTCTCCTGTCGGAACAGAACCCCTGGCTGCCGCTGATCCGCCAGCCGCTCTGGCTGATGTCGGGGCAGCGGGTGGAAGGGGCGCGGCCGCATGGCATCTATGGCGCGGCGCTCTACAAGGGCCTCGATATCCGGCTGACGCGCTGAGCGGGAAGGGGAGGGACATGACCACCACACTCGTTCAGGACGCCGACCTCGTCATCGCCTGGGACGAGGCAGCCGGGCAGCATGTCTATATGCCCGATGCCTCCGTGGCCTCCGAGGATGGCCGCATCACCTTCGTCGGCCGTGGCTATGAGGGCACGGCCGACCAGGTCATCGACGCCCGTGGCATGATGGTCATGCCCGGGTTGGTGAATATCCATTGCCACCCTTCCAGCGAGCCGATGAACAAGGGGCTGATCGACGAGATCGGCTCCCCCGGCCTGTATAATTCCTCGCTCTACGAATACATGCCGATCTTCCGCGCGGATGCGGAAGCGGTGCCCTCCTGCGTGCGCGTGGCGCTGTCGGAACTGCTGCTCTCCGGCGTCACCACCGTGGCCGACCTTTCCATGGCGCATCCGGGCTGGCTGGACCTGCTCGCGGAAAGCGGCATGCGCGTCTGCGTCGCGCCGATGTTCCGTTCCGCCCGCTGGTTCACCAAGAACGGCCATGTCGTGGAGTACGAGTGGGACGAGGCCGCGGGCGAAAAGGCGATGGCCGAGGCGCTGTCGCTGGTGGAGCGCGCGGAGCAGCATGAATCCGGCCGCCTCTTCGGCATGGTGGTGCCGGCGCAGATCGACACCTGCTCCGAGACCCTGCTGCGCGAGAGCGCCGAGGAGGCGCGCAAGCGTGGCCTTTCCTGGCAGATCCATGCGGCGCAGAGCGTGGTGGAATTCCACGAGATCACGCGCCGCAGCGGCTTCACGCCGATCGGCTGGCTGGACAGCATGGGGCTGCTCTCGGACCGCGCCATCATCGGCCACGGCATCTTCCTGGATGACCACCCCAGCACCCGCTGGCATACGGCGAACGACCTGGACCGGCTGGCGGAGACCGGCACCACCGTGGCGCATTGCCCCACCGTCTTCGCGCGGCGCGGCATCACCATGAAGCATTTCGGCCGCTACCGCCGCCGCGGCGTCAACATGGGCATCGGCACCGATACCTATCCGCACAACATGCTGGACGAGTTGCGGCTGGTCTCCTACCTCGCGCGCACGCAGGCGGAGGACCCGCGCAGCCTGTCCTCCACCGACCTCTTCGATGCGGCGACGATCGGCGGCGCCCAGGCGCTGGGGCGGGACGACATCGGGCGGCTGGCCACGGGCTGCCGCGCCGATTTCGTGATGGTGGACGTGACCCACCCGATGATGCGTCCGGCGCGCGACCCCATGCGCAGCCTGATCTACGCCGCCGGTGACCGCGCCATCCGCTCCGTCCATGTGGATGGGCAGGAAGTGGTGCGGGAAGGCCGCGTGCTGACCATGGATTACGAAGGCGCCGCCGCGCATCTGCATGAGGCGCAGAAGCGCATCGTCGCCAATGCGCCGGAGCGCGACTGGGCGCACCGGCCGGTGGAGAAGATCTCCCCGCCGACCTTCCGGTGGGCACGATGACAGAGGATCTGCTGCGCGTCGAAGGGTTGCGCACCGTCTTCAAGACCTCCGCCGGGCTGGTGCGGGCGGTGGATGGGGTGGACCTCTCCGTGCCGCGCGGCAAGACCTTGGGGATCGTGGGGGAAAGCGGCTGCGGCAAGTCTATGTTGTCGCTTTCCATCATGCGGCTGGTGCCTTCGCCGGGGCGCACGGTGGATGGCCGCGTGCTGCTGGCCGGGCGTGACCTTTTGCCGCTTTCCGCGCGCGAGATGCGCATGGTGCGCGGCGGCCAGATCGCCATGATCTTCCAGGAGCCGATGACCAGCCTGAACCCGGTGCATACGGTGGGGCGGCAGCTGGTGGAGGCGATGCAGGTGCATTCCCCCGGCCTCAACGCCGCCGCGCTGAAGGAGAAGGCGGTGGCCGCGCTGAAACGCGTGCGCATCCCCTCGCCGGAGCGGCGCTTCGACGAATACCCGCACCAGCTCTCCGGTGGCATGCGCCAGCGCGTCATGATCGCGATGGCGCTGGCCTGCGAGCCGCGCCTTTTGATCGCGGATGAGCCGACCACGGCGCTGGATGTGACGGTGCAGGCGCAGATCCTGGACCTGTTGCGGGAGTTGCAGGCCGAGACGGGGATGTCCATCATCCTCATCACCCATGACCTCGGCGTCATCGCGGAAATGGCGGATGAGGTGGCGGTGATGTATGGCGGCCAGGTGGTGGAGCGCACCAGCGCCCGCGCCTTGTTCGAGGACCCGCAGCATCCCTATACGCTCGGCCTGCTCGGCTCCGTGCCGCGGCTGGACGAGAGCCGGGAGCGGCTGCTGGCGATTGACGGCGCCGTGCCGCCTCCCTTCGCCTTCCCCGATGGCTGCCGCTTCCACCCGCGCTGCCCCTTCGCCATCCAGGCCTGCCGTGAGGCCTTGCCGCCGCTGCGAGCCCTGGGCCCGGGGCATGAGGCCGCCTGCATCCGCGCGCCGGTCGAGGAAGCGCTGACCCTGGAAACTGCCGCATGACGCCTTTGTTGGAAGTGGCCGGGCTGGCCAAGCACTACCCGGTGAAGCAGGGCGTGATCCGCCAGCGGGAGGTGGGCACGGTGCGCGCCGTGGATGGCGTGTCCTTTTCCGTGATGCGGGGCGAGACCCTGGCGCTGGTGGGGGAAAGCGGCTGCGGCAAGTCCACCACGGCGCGGCTGGCTCTGCGGCTGATCGAGCCCAGTGCCGGCAGCATCCGCTTCGATGGCCAGGACGTGACCAAGGTCACGGGCGGCGCGATGCGGGCGCTGCGCCGGCGCATGCAGATCGTGTTCCAGGACCCCTATGCCAGCCTCAACCCCCGCCTGACGGTGGGCGACGCCATTGCCGAGCCGATGGTGGTGCATGGCATCGGCAACGACCGCTCCCGCCAGGACCGGGTGCAGGAGCTGCTGGAGTTGGTCGGGCTGCGTCCCTTCCATGCCACGCGCTACCCACATGAATTCTCCGGTGGCCAGCGCCAGCGCATCGGCATTGCCCGCGCCCTGGCGGTGGAGCCGGATCTGGTGGTCTGCGACGAGCCTGTCTCGGCGCTGGATGTTTCCATCCAGGCGCAGGTGGTCAACCTGATGAAGGACCTGCAGGCGCGGCTCGGCCTGTCCTACCTGTTCATCGCGCATGACCTGGCGGTGGTGAAGCACATGGCAGACCGCGTGGCCGTCATGTATCTCGGCGCCATCATGGAGATGGGCAGCAAGGCGGAGCTTTTCGCCAATCCGCGCCATCCCTATACCCGCGCGCTGCTGGCCGCCATTCCGCATCCCGATCCGTCGCGCCGTGGCCGGGTCACGCCGCTGGGCGGCGACGTGCCTAGCCCGATGGCGGTGCCGGCAGGCTGCCGCTTCCACACCCGCTGCCCCTTCGCCCAGGCGCGGTGCCGGGAGGAAGTGCCGTTGCTGCGTGAGGTGGCGCCCGGCCAGCAGGCGGCCTGCCATTTCTCCGAAAGCCTGCCCGATGCTGGCCTGGATTATTCCGGCGGCCTGACCCCGGCGGCAACCACGCGCCTGGCCCTTTATGACCGGGCCAGGCAGCGGGCAGGTGTGGGCTCTTGACCCCTTGCCGGTGAAGCGAGCCTTCTGAAACGCCAGTCAGGCTGATGGCCGCACCGTCCGCCGCGCCCTGTGACGGTGCGCGGCGGGAGGGCCGTCGGGTTCAGCCGCGGAAGGGCGGGTAGCTCGACGGCGAAAGCTGCTCGATGCCACGCCCGGCCCAGTCGCGCTCCTTCATCCCGGCCCACATGGCTTCCGCGCCTTCCTGCACGGCGCGCCCCAGGGCCACAGGGTCATAGCCCGGCACCACGCCATCCTGCATCACCACGCGGCCGTCGATGATGGAGGTCTGCAGATCCTCCGCGGTCGCGGAGAAGACAAGGTTGCGGATAGGGTCGCGGAGCGGCGTCATGAAGAGGCTGTCGCTGTGCCAGATGAGCAGGTCCGCCTTGGCGCCTGGCGCGATGCGGCCGAGGTCGTCGCGGCCCAGTGCCTTGGCGCCGTTGAGCGTCGCCGCATTGAATACATCGGCCGCCGTCGCCACCTGCGTCTGCCGGTCCACGATCTTGGAGACTACGGAGGTCCAGCGCATCGCCTCAATCATGCTCTGTGGGCAGGTATCGGTCGCGATGGTCATGTTGACGCCGCGCTTCTGGTAGCGCGCGAAGCTTTCCATGGCGATGCCGCGCCGCGCGAAGACCCAGACCGCGTGGGCTACGTTGGCCCCGGTATCGGCCAGGATGCCGATATCGTCCGCCTGGTAGTTGGCCCAGCTGCTCTCGCCAGGGATGATGCAATGGCCAAGGATGCAGCGTTCCGAGAGGAAGTCGATCTTCTGCAGCCATTCGATCGGCGTGCAGCCGTTGCGGCGCGTCATCTCGAGGAACTCGGGCACCGACTGGGACACGTGCAGCGCCAGCGGCACCTTCATGTCGCGCGCCGCATCGGCGGAGCGGCGCAGCAATGCCTCGGAGCAGGTGTCCACCTGCATGGGCGTGAGGAAGCCCTTCAACCGCCCGTTTTCGCGGCCGTCCACGCGCTCGATGAAGCGCACCGCCTCGTCGAAGGCACTGGCGCCGTCATCTTCCAGCCATTCGTAATCGACCGTGCGCCCATTGGCGGTGAACCAGCGGCCGGAGCGGTAGCCCTGGCCGATATAGGCGCGGATGCCGCAGCGCGCCGCGTGTTCGGCCACCACGTCGCCATAGCCGCCGATCTCCATGATGGTGGTGGTGCCGGTGCGCAGCAGTTCCGGCATGGAATAGGCGATACTGGCATGCCGGGCGGCCTGCGTGATGGCGCCGTCCCTGGCCGAGAGGAACTCGAAGAGGCCGGAAAGGTAGAACTGGCGCGGCCCACGATCCTCCACGAAGCTCTTATCCAGTGGCGATTCGGAAAGATGCGCGTGTGTGTTGATGAAACCGGGGGTGATAACCTTGTTCCGCGCCTCGATCACTTCATCCACCGGCCCATCGTAGTTTTGGCCGACATGGCGGATGGTGTCGCCTTCATACACCACGACGCCGTCCTTCAAATGGCGATGGCCGCCATCCTGGAATGCGATGATGTGCGAGGCGCGGATCATGGTCACGGGCATGCGTTGGTTCCTGGTCGATCCCTGGTGTTGGGAGGTGCTATATCTGCGTTGGCAGCGCACCGTACGAGGCCACTGTTCATCATCGTTGCCGATTGGTCTAGCCTTCGTGGCAACTACGCCGCATCCGAAGCGCGCTGCAGTTTCAGTATAATGGCATGGCCGCGGCGAACCCCACCACCTGACGCCTCATTTCACGCAGGCTGTCGCAACACGCGCTTTAAGGCAGTCCGCCGGCATGCATTCCCGCTCCAAGTGGAGCCCCGGGTACCAGAACTCACGGAAACGCCAAGCTCCCTAACTCAGGCTATGGCGTGGCACTACCGCCTGGTCTGGGAGCGCGCCCCTGGCAGAGCGATGGCGCCTTGGGCCCTCGCCTTGGCCCGCATCAGGCGCAGTAGCCGTCGGGCGGCGGCGTGGCACCCAAGTCGCACCTCAGCCTTGGCCAGCCGCCGCAGCAGCACGGGCGCAAAACCATTAGTTTCCAGCTTCTCCGTCACCTTGATGGCATGCTGAAGATTAGGAACAGGACCTATTAATAAGCCTCTTGCGGTTTAATCCTGCTGTGATGCCATGGTGGCCGGAGGTGCTGCCATGGCCGACCTGTTCTGGCTGACGAAGGCGCAGATCGAGCGGATCCCGCGCTCCTTCCCGCTCTCGCATGGCGTGCCGCGGGTGGACGACCGGCGCGTCATTAGCAGCATCATCCATGTCATCCGCAATGTCTTCGCTGGCGCGACGCGCCTGCCGAATACGGGCCGCACAAGACCCTCTGCAACCGCTTCATCCGCTGGAGCCGCATGGGCATCTTCAACCGCATCTTCGCGGAGCTGGCCGGGCGCAAGGGCAGCCGGAGCGGCTGATGATCGACGCCACGCAGCTCAAGGCACCCTTCCAGCGCGCCGAATCATTGCTTGACGGGTAGAATGCATTCTGCACAATCGGCGGCGGGAGAACGTCTCGATCATGTGTCAGAACTCGGAACTGCGAGGCTGTCAGTGTGGACTGGTGCCCCCGTGCACAGTTCAGCATCAAGGCGAAGCCTGAGCATGGCAGAGCAGGCTTTGCAGCGTCAGGAACAGGCTTCCGGCGCCGAACTGTCATGCGACGCATTGCTGGACCTTGCCCAACATGTCGAGACGCGCTGCGGCGACGGGAAGATGGTCTGGCGCGTCTGGGGCAGGGGGCATCCACTGGTGCTGCTGCACGGTGGCTCCGGCTCATGGCGACACTGGAGCCGGAACATTGAGTTCCTGGCGCAGAACCGAATGGTGGTATGTGCCGACCTGCCTGGTTTGGGCGATTCCGACATGCCGCCAGAACCCTGTGGGCCGGAGAGTGTCGGTGGCATCGTCGGCCATGGGTTGCGGTGCATTCTACCGAAAGGTCTTGCCTGCGATCTTGTCGGCTTCTCCTTTGGGGCGCTGATCGCGGGCCACACGGCTGTGGCTGCGCCGGAATGCATCCGCTCACTGATATTGGTGGGAGCTGGCGCGCTCGGCGTCCCGCGTGGGCCCATTCGGCTTGAGCGGGTGCGCAACAAGATCGGCGAAGAGCGCCGGGTGGCGCATCGTACCAACCTCGAACGGCTCATGTTGGCCGATCCGGGGCAGATCGATGATCTGGCGCTGGAGATTCAGGACCAGAACACTCGCCGCGCCAGATTGTCCAGCTTACCCTTTGCCACCACCGCATCGCTTGCCGGTGCGTTGGAGCAGGTGCGTGCACCACTTGGCGCCATCTGGGGCGAGAAGGATGCGCCTGCGGCTCCTGATCTGCCGGGGCGCATCGCGGCGCTCCGCCGTGTCAGGCCAGATGCGGCCGTGCGCGTCATTCCAGGGGCGGGCCACTGGGTCGCCTATGAAGCGCCGCAGGCCTTCCACACTGCCTTGAACGATCTGATGCCCTGCAGTGACAGGCCGTGAGCGTCACAAAGAAACCCGAAGGGGAGACATCATGCCGAACCTTGAGGAGCGGCCGTACCAGGGGCTGCGCGTTATCGACCTGACGCGTGAACTCGGTGCTTATGCAACCCGTCTGTTCGCTGATCTTGGTGCTGAGGTGATCCGTGTTGAGCCGCCATGCGGACGGGCCGACCGTGGCGAGCCTGCCTTGCCAGGACTTGGCGGTGATGTTTGCTTCTCCTTTCTCAACGTCAACAAAAAGAGCGTTGCGTTGGACCTGAACGCCGAGGAGGGGCGCGCAGTGCTGGCCGACCTGGTGGCTACAGCCAGTGTCGTGGTGCTGGAGGGCGAGGAGGCGGCGCTGCTGCAGACGGTTCTGGCAGTGCCGGGCAAACGAGTGGTGACGGTTGTATCGCACTTCGGCCTCGATGGCCCTTACGCCGACTACCTCGGCTCAGACCTTGTTACACAATCGTTGGGCGGTATCACATGGATGTCAGGCCAGCCGGATGCGCCGCCACTGCGCATCGCCGCAGGCCAAGCCAGTTTCGTAGCCTCGTTGTATGCGGCCACCGCCACCGCGCTGGCGCTCTATGACATCGAGAACAACGACGGCGGCGCTCATCTCCTGGACGTTTCCGCCCAGGAGTGTGTCGCGCATTCGCTGCAGAATGCCCTGCAGGTCTGGGACCTAGAGGGGCGTATTCCCGTGCGTGGCGGCGAAGGTACGCGTGACGCGACGGAGCAGGTCTTGGCCTGCGGCGACGGGCATGTCTTCCTGGCCAGCTCCCTTTCCATGCCGCTATCCTGGAAGGCGCTGGTTGATTGGATGCGGGAGGAAGGACATCCCGGCGGTGAGCGGCTGAGCCAAGCTGACTGGTCCGACCGCCGCAAACGCACCACCCGCGCCATGCGCGACGAGTTCCGTACGCTCTTCGAATCCTTCGCATGCAACAAAACCAAGGCGGATATGCGGAGCGAGGCGCTGCGCCGGCGCATCATCATGGCGCCGGTGAGCCAGGTGAGCGACCTGCCAGGCGATCCGCAACTGGTCTTTCGCCGCTACTTCCGCGACCTACCGCACCCGGCAGCCGGGCGCTCGCTGCGCTTCCCGGGCGCACCTTACCGCCTGTCAGAGCCGGTCTGGCAACTGGATCGCCCTGCGCCGCTGCCGGGCGAACATACCGAGGAACTGCTTGGCGGCGCCGGTCCACGCGCAGCGGCACTTTGAGCGGGAGTGGACCGATGAAGCCGCAATTCCTCAAAGGCATCCGCTTCGCGGACCTCACCTGGGCTGGCGCCGGCCCTTTCTCCACCAAGGTCTTTGCCGATTTCGGAGCCGAGGTCATCAAGGTCGAGAGCGCCACGCGGGTCGATCCGGTGCGCCTGGGTGGCCCCTTTCGCGACGGTGTTCCGGGGCTGAACCGCAGCGGCTATTTTGCCTCACGCAACACCGGCAAGCGCAGCGTGGCCCTGAACCTGAAATCGGAAGAAGGGCGCGAGATCGTGCGTGACCTGATCTGCACCGCCGATGTTGTCAGCAACAACTTCGGCCCCGGCGCCATGGACCGGCTCGGGCTCGGCTATGAGGAGGTGCGGAAGATCCGGCCTGATGTCGTGTATCTTTCCATGCCGATGTATGGCGAGGATGGGCCGCTTTCCAACCTGCTGGGCGTCGGCATGACCATCAGTGCCGTGACGGGGCTGATGTCACTCACAGGCTATGACGGCGGCCCGCCGCTCGGGCCAGGGACGCATTTCCCTGATCATGCCGCCAATCCCTATCACGCTGCCTTCGCCGTCCTGGCGGCGCTGCGGCATCGCCGGCGCACCGGCCGCGGCATGAAGATCGATCTCGCACAGGTGGAATCCACCATCAACTGCATCGGTCCCGCGGTGCTGGAGCAGGCGATCACCGGCCAGGAGCCGGAGCGGCTGGGCAATCGCTCCGCCGAGCACGCGCCGCACAATGTTTTCCGTTGTCAGGGCGAGGATCGCTGGTGCGCCATCACCGTCCTGACAGATGCTCAATGGGCGGCGCTGGCACGGACCATCGGGGCGGAGGCACTGGCGGCTGATCCGGAACTGGCCACGGCTGCCGGACGGCTTGCGCGGGTGGATGAGGTGGAAGCGGCGGTGTCCCGCTGGACCGTGGAGCGCGAGGCGGAAGATGTGATGGCTGCCCTGCAGGCCGTGGGCGTGCCCGCCGGCGTGGTGGCCGATCCGCGCACCTTGATGGAGCGCGATCCTCAACTGCGGCATCGCGGCTACTGGCAGCACCTGGATCATCCGGAGTTGCGTGAGGCCACCTATACCTCGCCGCCTTACCGCCTGGACAACGAGCGCGTGGAATTGATGCGGCCGCCCTTGATCGGCGAGCATACCGACGAGGTGCTGTCTGGCATCCTTGGCTATGACGCGGCGCGCATCGCCGCGCTACGGGCCTCGGGAACCATCGAGGCCTGAGACGACCCGCTCGCGCTGCGGGCGGTACAAAACACGACGCCGGCGCAACGACGCATGGCGCGATGGGAGGAAGGCGGTGAACAAGGCCAAGGGAGCCGGCGCGGCTTTGCTATGCCGTGCGCAGGAGGAGGGCGAGCCATGAGCGACGCCCAGATTTTGATCGAGAATGTGTTGAATGCGCTGGTCGCCGGTGTGCTGATCGGCTGCATCTATGGCCTGATGTGCGTCGGGCTCGGCCTCATCTTCGGCGTGATGCGGGTGGTGAACTTCGCCCAGGGTGATTTCCTGATGCTGGGCATGTACGCTGCCTACTACCTCTTCGCCGGCTGGGGCCTGCTGGCCTTCCTTGGCCCTTATGCGGGGCCGTTGCTGGCGGCGGTGCTGGCAGGACCCATTGTCTTTGCCGGTGGCGTTCTGCTGCACCGTTTCCTGATCTCGCGCGTCTCTGGCATGCGCAGCGCGGCCAGTGCCGATGAAGGACATTTCGGGCAGTTGATCGTCACACTCGGCGTATCGCTGATCCTGCAGAACGGCGGCCTGATCCTCTTCGGCTCATCGCCGCGCACGGTGCGCACGCCGCTGTCATCCTCGGCCTGGGTGCTGGAAATACCCTTCACAGATGCGATGATTTTCCTGAACCAGGCACGGCTGGTCTCCAGCGTCGTGGCAGTGATCGTCGCCATCGCTCTCTATTTCCTGCTGGAGCGCTCACGGCTTGGCCGCTCGCTGCGCGCGGCGGCCGACAATCCCACCGCTGCGACCTATGCCGGTGTGGATGTGGACCGGGCGCATCGCATCGCCTTCGGCATGGGCAGCGGCATCACCGCCGTGGCCGGCGGGCTCATCGCCACCTTCCTGTCCTACTCGCCCTTCGTCGGCGTGGATTTTGTCATCATCATGTACGCGGGTGTCGTGCTCGGCGGCATGGGCAGCATCCTTGGCGCCTTCTGGGGCGGTCTGACGGTCGGCTTCGTGCAGCAGTTCTCAGCGCTGGCCCTGCCGCCGCAGCTGCAGAATTCCGCGATCTTCGTGGTCTTCCTGCTGATCCTGATCCTGAGGCCACAAGGCTTCTTCGGCCGCTCGGCGGAACGCGCATGAGACCCGGCGCGGCCCCCCGCCTGCGGCGACACGGCCTGATCATGGCCGTGCTTCTCCTCGCCTACATCGGCCTCTCGACTGTCGTCACGAACAGCTATTATCAGCTCATGCTGACGCTGGTGCCTGTCTGGGCCGTGCTGGGGCTGAGCTGGAATCTGTTCTCCGGCTATGTCGGCCTCACCTCCTTCGGCCATGCCGCCTTCTTCGGCCTTGGCGCCTACACCGTGGCGCTGGGGCTGACGATGCTGAACCTGACGCCCTGGATCGGCATTCCCATCGCGGCGTTGCTCGGTGCGGCGGCTGCCCTGCTGATCGGGCTGCCGACCTTCCGCCTGCGCGGGCACTACTTCGCGCTGGCGATGCTCGCCTATCCGCTGCTGATGTCCTACCTGGCGCAGTATCTGGGCTTGCAGGAAGTCTCGCTGCCGATGCGGCGCGACGCGCCGGCGGCCTGGCTGCAATTCTCTGACCCGCGCATCTACACTTGGCTGGGCCTCGGGCTTCTGGCCCTGGCTTTGGCCATCTCCATGGTGGTGGAGAATTCCCGCTTCGGTCTGTCATTGATGGCGATCCGCCAGAACGAACTGGCGGCCGAAGCCGCCGGCATCAATGTGCGGATGTGGAAGATGCGGGCGCTGATGCTCAGCGGCGCCATGGCTGGCGCCGCCGGCGGCTTCTATGCCTGCATCCTGCTGGTCGTGACGCCGGAGGCGGTCTTCGGCATGCTGGTTTCCGCCCAGGCGCTGGTGGTGGCGCTTTTCGGCGGCGTCGGCACCTACTGGGGGCCGTTGATCGGCGCCGCAATCCTGATCCCGCTGTCGGAAACGCTGCATGCCGAGTTGGGCGAGATCATTCCTGGCATCCAGGGCGTGGTTTATGGCGCCGCGATCATCCTGATCATGCTGCTGGCGCCGGAGGGCCTCTTCTGGTCGCTGAGGGACCGCTGGAGCCGCCGCTCGGCCGAGGCTTTGGTGCCCGGGGCCATCCCTGTGCCGATCCAGAAGCTGCCAGTCATGCCGGCGGAGGCAGTGGCCCCCAAGGCACCGAGTGGCCGCACGCTGCTGGAGGTGCGCGGCCTGTGCAAATCCTTCGGCGGGCTGAAGGCAGTGGACGATGTGTCCTTCTCCGTGAAGGAAGGAACCATCCTGGGCATCATCGGGCCCAACGGCGCCGGCAAGACCTCGATGTTCAATGCCCTGAACGGTGTGCTGCGTCCGGACCGTGGCGAGGCGCTGCTGGATGGGCAGCAACTGGTGGGGCGCAAGCTGCATGAGATCTGCCGCCTCGGCGTCGGCCGCACCTTCCAGGTGGTGCGTTCCTTCCCCCGCCTGCCGCTGCTGGACAATGTCCTGGTCGGGGCCTACGGCGCCGGCCTCGCGGATGAGGAAGCCGTGGCGGCGGCGCGTGAGGCCATCGCGCGCACCGGGCTTTCCCACCTGACCGATGCGCCGGCCGGCGGCCTGACCAACAAGGAGCTGCGGCTGATGGAACTGGCGCGGGCGCTGGCCGGCCGGCCGCGCCTGCTGCTGCTGGACGAGACCCTGGCTGGCCTGGGGCGCGAGGAATGCGACGCGGTGCTGGATGTGCTGCACGGCCTGCGCGCCGAAGGCATGACCACGATCATCATCGAGCACACCATGCACGCCATGCTGCGCGTCGCGGATGAGCTGCTGGTGATCGACCGTGGTCGCGTCCTCTCCCACGGCATGCCACGCGAGGTGGTGGAGGACCGCATGGTGATCGAAGCCTATCTCGGGAAGAAGTGGCTCGCGCAATGCTCGACGTAACAGGACTGTCGGTTTCCTACGGTGGCCTACGCGCGCTGTCTGAGGTTTCGCTCGCGGTCGGGGCGGGGCAGTTCGTCACCGTGGTCGGGCCGAATGGCGCGGGCAAGTCGACGCTTTTCAAGACCATCAGCGGCGTCGTGCCCCCCGCCGCCGGCAGCATCCGTTTCGCCGGCGAGGACCTGCTGGCGATGCCGGCCTCCCGCCGCGCGCATCTGGGCATCGCCCATGTTCCCGAAGGCCGGCAGGTCTTCAAGGCCATGACGGTGCGCGAGAACCTGGAGATGGGCGCCTACCCCGAGGCGGGGCGGCAGAACTGGGCGCATACGCTGGAGCGCATCCATACGCTCTTCCCCATCCTGAGCGAGCGTGCGGGGCAGCTGGCCGGCACTCTCTCGGGTGGCGAGCAGCAGATGCTGGCGATCGGGCGCGGGCTGGCCTGTGCGCCAAAGCTGCTGATGCTGGACGAACCTTCCATGGGCCTCGCCCCCGCCATCGCCGACCTGATCTTCGACCGCATCTCGCAGATCCACCGGGAGGATGGGCTCACCATCCTGCTGGTGGAGCAGCGGGTGGCCGAGGCTCTGGAGCTCTGCGACCGCGGCTACGTGCTGGAGACCGGCCGCATCGTGCTGGAGGGACCTTACGAGACGCTGGCGGGGGACGACCGGGTACGCCGGTCCTATCTCGGCCTCGGCGACGCTTAATCAAAGAAAAACAAGGGAGAAGCGGACATGGTGGAAGACAGCAGGCAGACGGGCCGGGTGGTGCCACGGCGGACGGCACTGGCCATGGGCCTGGGCGCGGCCGGCGCCGTGGCTCTCGGTGCGCGGCCGGCGCGGGCCCAGGGCAAGCCGGTGCAGGTGGCGCTGCTGGCGCCGATGTCGGGCCCCTGGGCGCGGCAGGGCATGCTGATGCGCCTGGGCGCCGACATGGCGATCGATGAGATCAATGCCTCTGGCGGCATCAAGGCGCTGGGCGGCGCCAAGATGGAACTGGTGGTCTTCGACGCCGGCGATTCCGCCGAGAAGGCCAAGAACGCGGCGCAGCGCATGGTGGCGCAATATCCCGATCTGGTGGGCGGCACCGGCGCCTGGTTCAGCAGCTTCACCCTGGCGGTGACCGAGGTGACGGAGCGCGCCGAGTTGCCCTGGCTGACGCTCTCCTATTCCGACCTCATCACCAACCGTGGCTTCCGCTACGTCTTCCAGATGGCGCCCACGGCCGATGACCAGGCCATCAAGGCGCTGCCGACCATCCTGCAACTGGCCAAGCAGGCCGCCGGCAGCCAGCCCACCACGATCGGCCTGATCGCCGGCAACGATGCCTCCGCCGCCAGCCTGCTGCGCCCAATCCGCGCCACGGAACTGGAGAAGCACAAGCTGCGCGCCGTGGTGGACGAGACCTATACGCCGCCGCTTTCGGATGCCACCTCCATCGTGCAGCGGGTACGCAGTGCCCGGCCGCAGTTCCTGCTCTGCGTCACCTCCAACGTGCCCGACACCAAGCTGCTGATGGACAAGTTCGCGGAATACCGCCTCAGTGGCGACCGCCTGCCCAAGATCGGCAATGGTGGCGCCCTGGGTGCCCCGGAACTGGGTCAGGTGGTGGGCCCTCAGATCATTGAAGGCCTAATGGGCATCGTCGCCAACTGGGGCGGCAAGGGGCAGGCGGAACTCTCCAAGCGCTTCACGGAGAAGACCGGCGAGCCCTGGCTGAACCAGGATTCCATCATGACCTATACGGACATGATGATCCTGCGCGAAGCAACGGAACGCGCCGGTGTGGCCGACCGCCGCAAGGTTGCTGAAGCCATGCGCAACTTCGACCTGACCGATGGCGTGGCGCTGCTCTCGCCCGGCGGGCGGCTGAAGTTCGACGAGAAGGGCCGCCGCGTCGGCGCGGAGCTGGTGATCATCCAGTGGCAGGCAGGCAAGGCAGTCGCGGTCTATCCGCCTTCCGTCGCGACCGCCGAGCCTATCTGGCCCCGCGTATAGGATGCCGGCGGTGGCCGCGAAATCGCGCGTGGTGCTGATCGACCGGCCCGGTGGGCCGGAGGTGCTGCGACTGGAGGAACGGCAGGTGGAGGCGCCTCGCGAGGGCGAGGTGCTGCTGCGCCACACAGCTATCGGCGTGAACTTCATCGACATCCAGCACTGCTCCGGCCGCTATCCGCTGCCTTCCTACCCGGCCACTCTGGGGATCGAAGCGGCGGGTGTGGTGCTGGACGTCGGCGCCGGAGTGCAGGGCGTGCGGCCAGGGCAGCGGGTGGTTTATTCCTTTCCGCCCGTGGGTTCCTATGCCGATCTTCGTGTGGTGGGGGCCGAACACCTGGTGCCCATCCCGGATCGCGTGCCTGACGATCTGGCAGCCGCCGGCTTCAACAAGGGGCTGACCGCGCATTACCTGCTGCACACCACCTATCCGGTGCAGCCGGGCGAGACGATCGTGGTGCATGCGGCGGCGGGCGGCGTAGGCTCATTGCTGTGCCAATGGGCCTCCGCGCGCGGGGCAACGGTCATCGGCGTGGTCGGCAGCGAGGAGAAGGTGGCCACCGCGGCGTCGAATGGCTGCCGGCATGTGGTGGTGAATCCGCGTGAGGATCTGCCAGCTCGGGTGCGCGCCCTGACGGGCGGCGAGGGCGTGCCCGTGGTCTATGACTCTGTGGGCCGTGATACCTTCGAGGCATCGCTGCTGTGCCTGCGGCCGCGCGGCACATTGGTGAGTTTCGGCACCGCCTCTGGCCCGATTCCGCCTTTCGATCTGTTCCGGCTGAACACCCTGGGGTCGCTCTACGTCACCAGCCCGGCCTATGTCACGCATACGGCGGCGCGGCCAGAACTGCTGCGAAGAGCAGGCGATTTCTTCAAGGCATTGTCTGAGGGCGAGCTGCGCGTGGCGCTCGGCCGTGTCTATGACTTGGCTGATGCGGCCGCCGCGCATCAGGACCTGCAGGCGCGCCGCACCACCGGCGCCAGCATTCTGCGCCCGGCTGCCAGTTGAGACGACATCCGGCCAGACGTCGCAACAGCCTTGCGTGACGCGCGGATAAGGCATTTTATAAGATGTAAGAAATAAGGGGAGGACCGGTCAGGTGTCAGCCACACTGTCCGCGCTCAACGAGGTGCCGGGCTGCCCCCCGGATGCCCTGGCTGCGCCCATCCTGGCGGTGGAGGACCTCGCCGTCGAGTTCGATACGGCGGCCGGCACGGTGCGCGCGGTGGATGGCGTCAGCTGGTCGGTGCGCGCGGGTGAGACGCTGGGCCTGGTGGGTGAATCCGGCTGCGGCAAATCCGTTAGTGCCCTGTCTGTCATGCGGTTGCTGGCCAAGCCGGCCGGGCGCATTGTCGGCGGCCGGGTGATGTTCGGCGGCCAGAACCTGCTGCGCCTGCCCGAGGGTGAGATGCGGGCCCTGCGCGGCCGCGACATCTCCATGATCTTCCAGGAACCGATGACCAGCCTGAACCCGGTCATGACGGTGGGCGCGCAGCTGGCCGAGCCATTGCGCATCCATCTCGGCATGACCGAGGCGCAGGCACGCGCCCGCTCCATCGAACTGCTGGGCATGGTCGGCATCCCGGATGGCGCGCGGCGGCTGGCGCAGTATCCGCACCAGTTCTCCGGCGGCATGCGGCAGCGCGTCATGATCGCCATCGGGCTGGCCTGCGAGCCGAAGGTCATCATTGCGGACGAACCCACCACGGCGCTCGATGTCACCATCCAGGCCCAGATCCTGGAGCTGATGAAGGACCTGTCGCGCCGGCTGGGCATCACGCTGGTGCTGATCACCCACAATCTCGGCATCGTCGCGCGCTATGCGGACCGCCTGGCGGTCATGTACGCTGGCCGGGTGGTCGAGGAGGGACCGGCCGCGGAGGTCTTCGCCGCGCCCAGGCACCCTTACACCATCGGTCTGCTGCGCTCGGTGCCGCGGCTGGACCGGCCCCGGGATGGCGCGCTGGAGACCATCGAGGGGCTGCCGCCCAACCTTCTGCGCCCCCCCGCCGGCTGCCGCTTCGCGCCACGTTGCGCCGCACGCCTTCCGGTCTGCGAGAAGGACCCTCCTCTGCGCGGCATGGGGGCGGAGCGCCGTGCCGCCTGCCATCGTGCGGAAGACATGCCGGCCGCCATGCCGGAGCTTAGAGCGCCGGCAGCCGCCTTGGCGAGCGGCCCCACAGCAGAGGCATCCGCTGGCGGCCCATTGCTGGAGGTGCGCGGCCTCAGCAAGCATTTCGGCATGCCGGCGCGGGGATTCTTCCGCGATGGTCCGGTTGTCCGCGCAGTGGAGGATGTGTCCTTCACCATCAGCCGGGGGGAAACTCTGGGGCTGGTTGGGGAATCAGGCTGCGGCAAGACCACGGTGGGCCGCCTGGTGCTGCGGCTGGACCAGCCGAGCAAGGGCGAGATCCTTTTCGGCGGCGGCAATATCGCCACGGCCACCGAGCCCGAGATGCGTGCGCTGCGGACGCGCATGCAGGTGATCTTCCAGGACCCCTACAGTTCCCTGAACCCGCGCATGACGGTGGGCGATACCATCAGTGAGCCGCTGCTCCACCGGCTGGGCATGCGGCGGACGGAGGCGCGGGAGCGGACGGCGGCGCTGTTGCGGCAGGTCGGCCTGCCGGCGGAGATGGGGCAACGCTACCCGCATCAGATGTCCGGCGGCCAGCGCCAGCGTGTCGGCATCGCGCGGGCTTTGGCCATGGAGCCGGAGTTCATCGTCTGCGATGAGGCGGTCTCCGCGCTGGACGTGTCGGTGCAGGGCCAGATCATCAACCTGCTTGCGGAACTGCAGGCCGAGTTGGGCCTCTCCTATCTCTTCATCGCCCATGATCTGGCTGTGGTGCGCCATCTCTCGCACCGCGTCGTCGTCATGTATCTCGGCCGGGTCATGGAAGTGGCGGATCGCGATACGCTCTATGCCGCGCCGCTGCATCCCTATACCCGCGCTTTGCTCGACGCAGCCCCGGTGCCGGACCCGGATGTGGAGCGGAAGCGGCCGCCCCGCACCCTGGGCGGCGAATTGCCTTCGCCCCTGGCGCCGCCATCCGGCTGCGTCTTCCGCACGCGCTGCCCCATGGCCATCCCCGACTGCGCTGCCGTCGTGCCGCCGCTGCAGGAGGCCCGGGCGGGCCACCTGGCGGCCTGTATCCGGGTCTAAGAAGGAGGAAGGACATGCTTCGCTATGCCGCCCGCCGGATCGCGCTGATGGTGCCCACACTCCTGGGCGTCGCGCTGCTGACCTTCTTCATGCTGCGCGTGGTGCCCGGCGACATCGTCGAGGTGAAGCTGCGCAGCGATGGCGCGCAGGTGACGCAGGAGATGATCGACAGCGAGCGCGCCCGGCTGGGGCTCGACCGGCCACTGGTGGTGCAGTTCGGCGACTGGATGCGCGGGCTGGTGACGCTCGATCTCGGCACATCGATGTGGACCGGGCGCCCCGTGGCGCAGGAGATCGGCATCCGCCTGGGGCTGACCATGCAGGTGGCTTTCATGGCGGCGGTGATCGCCGTGCTGATCGCCGTGCCACTCGGAACCATCTCCGCCCTCTGGCGAGACACCTGGCTGGACTATGCGGTGCGGATCTTCACCATGGCGGGGCTGGCGGTGCCCTCCTTCTGGCTGGGCATGCTGGTCATCCTCGGGCTGCTGAGCGTGTTCCATTGGTCGCCCCCGGTGACCTACACGCCCTTCTGGCGCTCACCCCTGGAGAATATCTCCCAACTGATCTGGCCTGCCCTGGCGGTCGGCTACCGCTACGCCGCCGTGGTGGCGCGCATGGTGCGTTCCTCCGTCATCGAGGTGATGAGGGAAGACTATATCCGTACCGCCAGGGCCAAGGGCGTGTTCGAGCGGTTGGTCGTGGCGCGGCATGCCATGCGCAATGCGATGCTGCCCGCCATCACCGTGGTGGGGCTTGAATTCGCCTTCCTGATCGGCGGCCTGGTGGTCACGGAACAGGTCTTCAACCTGAACGGCATCGGCCGCCTCTTCGTGGAAGCCGTCTCGCGCAGCGACTTCGTTCTGGTGCAGGCGCTGGTGATGCTGCTGGCGGTGGTTTTCGTCACCATGAACCTGCTGATCGACATGCTCTACGGCGTGCTCGACCCCCGCGTGCGGCACGGCTGAGGGAGCTGGAGCAATGAGCACATCCATGGAGGCCGGCATCTCGCGAGCGGTGCAGAGCCGGCACCGGGAGCGGGGACTGGTCCTGCGTTTCATCGCAGCCCAGCCATTGGGCGCGGCGGGGTTGCTGGTCATCCTGCTGATGGCGGCGGCGGCGATCTTCGCTGACCTTCTCGCCCCTTATGATCCGGAAGCGATCGACTTCGCCTCGATGCTGGCGCCGCCGTCGGCGGAGCACTTCCTGGGGACGGATGCCTTCGGGCGAGATATCCTGACTCGCCTGCTCTATGGCGCGCGCACGGCGCTGAGCATCGGCTTCCTATCCTCCTTCCTGGGCTGCACGGCAGGCGGCCTGCTCGGCGTTGCCTCCGCCTATTTCGGCGGGCGGGTGGACCTGCTGCTGCAGCGCCTGGTGGACATCGTGCTGTGCTTTCCCATCATCGTCCTGGCCCTGGTGATGGTCGCCGTGGTCGGGCACCGGCCGCTGCTGGGCATCGACCTCAACCTAGTCGCGGCCATCGCCATCCCCATCGTGCCGCGCGCGGCACGGGTGGTGCGGGCGGCGGCACTTAGCGTTCGCGCCATGCCCTATATCGATGCGGCCCGCGCCGGCGGTTACGGCCATGTCCATATCATTTTGCGGCACATGGCACCCAATGTCGCCGCGCCCTACCTGATCCTGCTGACCGCCTATATCGCCCAGGCCATCCTGCTGGAGGCATCGCTCTCCTTCCTCGGCCTCGGTGTGGTGGAGCCAAAGCCGGCCTGGGGGCTGATGCTGGCCGGAGATTCCTCGAACTTCTACCAGGAAGCGCCTTGGATGATCCTGTTCCCTGGCTTGGCGATCTCCCTGGCGGTCTTCGCCTTCAATCTCTTCGGCGATGCGCTGCGCGACTGGCTCGACCCGAAATTCCGGACATGAGCCGGCGTGGCCTTGCTGCAACAAGAACGGGAGGACACAGACATGACACAGGAACCACGCGGCAGGCCACTCAGCCGGCGCGCCGCACTGGCGCTACCGGCGCTGGTGCTGCCCGCCCTGGGCCGGACCAGCCCAGCTCTGGCGCAACAAGGCGAGTCCCCGCGCCGCGGCGGCATCCTGACCTTCGCCGTGGCGGCGGAGCCGCCGACCTATGACCTGCATGCGACCGGCACCTTCGCCGTCATGCACCGCGTGGCGCCGCATTACTCGACCCTGCTGCGCTACGAGCCCGGCAATTATCCCAATATCGTCGGCGATGTCGCGCAAAACTGGACCGTTGCCGAAGACCGGCTGACCTATACCTTCAAGCTCCATCCCAACATCAAGTTCCATGACGGCACCGCGCTGACCTCGGAGGATGTCAAGGCGAGCTACGACCGGATGCGGGCACCGCCGGAGGGCGTCGTCTCCAACCGGCAGCCATCCTTCGCGCAGATCGCTACGATCGAGACGCCTGACCCGCTGACGGTGGCTTTCCGGATGAAGGAGGTCGATGCCTCCATCATGGATACCTTCGCCTCGCCCTGGAACTCGATCTTCAGTGCTGCTCGCCTGCGTGCCGACCCAAACTTCCCGGCGCGCAACATCATGGGTAGCGGGCCTTTCCGCTTTGTCGAGCACGTCGCTGGTTCCCACTGGGTCGGCGAGCGCTTCGACGGCTATTTCCGCGAAGGGAAGCCCTATCTCGATGGCTATCGCGCCATCACCATGTCACCGGCCGCGATGGTGAACGCTCTTTCTGGCCGCCAGATCATGGCCGAATTTCGCGGCTTCACGCCCAATGAGCGGGACCGGATCGTTCGCGCCCTGGGGCAGGATGCCCGTGTGCAGGAATCCAGCTGGATGCTGCACATGATCCTGACCTTCAATTGCGAGCGAAAGCCCTTCAACGACCCAAGGGTGCGGCGCGCGTTGTCCCTGGCGATCGACCGCTGGGGCGGATCGCAGTCGCTGTCCAAGATCTCGCAGCTTGGCCAAGTCGGTGGACTGGTCCGGCCGGGTAGCGAGTGGTCCGCCACACCCAAGGAGATGGAGCAGTGGCCTGGCTACGGCCGCGACATGGCGGCCAACCGCGCCGAGGCCAAGCGGCTGCTGAAGGAAGCGGGGGCGGAGAACCTCAGCTTCACGCTGATGGACCGCAATCACCAGCCCTATGTCACCGCCGGCATCTTCATGATCGACCAGTGGCGGCAGATCGGCGTGAAGGCCGAGCACCAGCAGGTGGAATTGTCGGCCTGGTACGCGGCACAGAACAGCGGCAATTTCGAAGCCTTCGTGGATTCCTTCACCCAGTTCAGCGATGACCCGACAAATGTGCTGGTGAAGTACATCTCCTATGACCGCGCCGAGGTGGCAGTGGCGCGTGCCACCGACCGGGAGCTGGACAGGCTCTTCGATGAGCAGGCCAGGACCATCGATGGCGAACAGCGCAAGAAGCTGGTGCGGCAGTTCGAGGCGCGGGCGCTGGATCAAGCCTATGCCGTACCCATCCTCTGGTGGCAGCGCATCGTGGTGATGAACCAGCAGGTTCGCGGGTGGTCGATGGCACCGACGCACATGATTTACCAGGACCTCGGCGACGTCTGGATCGCGGCGTGAAGAGAGCCTGGACACAAGGAGCGACACGCGCATGAGCATGCAGGAGGGAGCGCCGCGCATGCGGCGTGCCGCCGCCGTGGTGGGCATCGGCCATACGGATTGGGTGGGAGACTGGAAGCGAGCGCGCGCGGGTGAGAAGCCTGCGGATTGCTACGGTTATGCCATGCGCGCCTTCTCGGCCGCGCTGAATGACTCCGGCCTGAAGCGTGAGGAGGTGAACGGGCTGATTGCGGGCCCCACCACCGCCTATGAGCGGCTGGGGGAAGTGCTCGGCATCAACCCCCGCTGGGGCGGCCAGGCGGATGCCGTCCTGTCGGTGACGCAGGCTTGCATGGCCATCGAGGCCGGCCTCGCGGATGTGGTGGCGATCGTCTACGGTAACGACCAGCGCACGGCCGGCACGCAGTACGGCGGACCGCAGGCCATGGGCGGCGATGCCTTCCTGTCCTATGTCTACCACTCGCCCTGGGGGCTCACCTCGCAGGGTGCGCTCTATGCCTTGACCTTTCAGGCATACAAGCAGGCACGTGGTTTCACAGAGGCCGAGTTGGGAGAGGTCGCGGTCGCGCAGCGCGGCTGGTCCTCGATGAACCCCAACGCGATCATGCGCAAGCGCATCACGCTGGAAGACTATATGGCATCGAACTATGTATGCGAGCCGCTGCATCTGTTCGACTACTGCCTGATCAACGATGGCGGCGTGGCGATGATCATCGCGGAGGCCGAGCGCGCCAAGCGCATGTGCGAGCGCCCGGTCTTCATCGAGGCGGTGGGACGCTCAGACCTGAACCGTGGCGCTACGGCGCTGGAGCCCCGCATCACCGAATTCTATCTCCCGGCACAGCAGCAGGCCGCCGCACGCTCCTACGAGGTTGCTGGGGTGGGGCCGGAGGACATGGATGTGTTCCAGGTCTACGACAGCTTCTCGGTGCACGTTCCCCTCGCCCTGGAAGGTTATGGCTATTGCGCCGTCGGCGAGGCCGGAAAATTTCTGCGGGAGCAGCGGATTGGCCCCGGGGGCAAGCTGCCAACGAATACCGGCGGCGGCCATCTCTCAGAAACCTACATGCAGGGCTGGGCGCACCAGATCGAATGCGTCCGGCAGCTGCGCGGCGAATGTGGCGAGAGGCAGGTGCCAGACTGCCGCCATGTTCATTATACCTCCGATGTGGCTGGCAAGGCCGTGTCGTTGATCTACGGCCGGTGAGGGACGCCATGGGAAGCGACGTCGCGCAGACGCCGAGCCCCGTCCAGGGACTCTACGACGGGCCGATGTGGGAGGGCATTCGTGCCCGTGCCATGTGCTTGCAGCGCTGTTGCAGTTGCGGCACCTGGCAATATCCACCTGGGCCCGGATGCCATGCCTGCCTGTCGGAGGATCTCGAATGGTCGCCTGTCTCGGGTGACGGAACCATCCTCTCCTGGGCCATATTTCACCGGCAGTATCTGCAGGCCTATCCGGCACCTTACAACGTGATCGCCGTCAGGCTGGCCGAAGGGCCAGTGATGATCAGCAACCTTGAAGGTGAGCAGCCAGACGGAAACTGGATCGGATGCCATGTGCGGCTGATCTATGCGGAAATGCCGGACGGCGCCGTGCTGCCGCGCTTCGCGCTGACTGACTAAGGGACCGAGCTACTGCCGCCATATGGCGGCTTCATTCCTGGCGAGAGATGGAAGCACCATGATGCTCCTGCGGCGAAGGAATCTGGCCTTCTTGCCCCCCGCACCGGCCAGCGACGCCTCCCGGGCCGTCGCTCAGCCGGCGGAGCGCAATGCCAGATCCTTGCGTATTCTGGTTGGCTTTCCGCCGGGAGGTACGTCGGACAGCCTGGCGCGCGTGATCGCAACCGCCATCACCACCGATCTCGGGAGGCCGGTGATCGTCGAGAACAAGCCCGGCGCGAACGGCAACCTGGCGGCGGCGGAGGGCGCCCGAGCCCCTGCTGACGGCCTGACGCTCTATGTCGGCTCCTTCAACAACCCGGTGAATCACGCGGCGCAGCGTGAGTTGCCTTTCGACTTCATGCGGGACTTCGCGCCGGTTGCCCTGATCGCCACGGTGCCTAATGTCCTGATCGTGAACAAGCAGGTGCCAGCGCAGGATGTGCGGCAACTGATCTCTCTCGCGAAGCGATCACCGGGCAGGATGACCTTCGCATCAGCCGGCGCCGGGTCGTCGCTGCACATGGCCGGGGAACTGTTCAAGCACGCAGGCGGCCTGGACATGGTGCATGTTCCGTATAAAGGAAGTGCGCCGGCGCTGGCCGATCTGATGGGAGGCCATGTGGACATGATCTTCGACAACCTGCCCTCCGCCACGCCGCTCATCCAGGCGGGGGAGGTAAGGGCGCTTGCCGTCACCGGTGCCAGCCGCGCTCCCTCTTTCCCGGAACTGCCGACGATTGCCGAGGCGGCGCTGCCCGGCTTCGATGTGACCTCCTTCTTTGCCTTCTTCGCACCGGCCAGCACGCCGCCCGCCATGATCCGACAGATCAACGCCGCCACCAATGCCGTGCTGGCGAAGCCGGAGATCCGCGCCACTCTGGCGGGGCTTGGCGCGGAGCCGGCACCAGGGGCGCCAGAGGATCTGCGGGCGCTCACCGAGCGTGAGGTGAAGAAGTGGCGCGAGGTCATTCAGAAGGCGCAGATCCAACTCGAGTAATCGCCGTACCGATCAGGGCATCAGCAGCCCGCCATTGACCTCCAGGATCTGCCCGGTGACGAAGCCGGACATCTCCTGGGAGGCAAGATAGAGATAGGCTCCCACACATTCTTCCACTGTCCCCGTGCGGCGCATCGGCGTCTGCCGCAGGGAAGCCTCGATCTGGTGGGGAGGCGTGGTGCTGCCGATGTTGGGCTTGTCGATGACACCAGGCGCGACGGCGTTGACGCGGATGTTGAAGCGCGCGACTTCCTTGGCAAGGCCGCGCGTAAAGGTGGACACAAAGGCTTTCGAGGAGGCGTAGAGCACCGAGCGTCCGCCGCCGCCGTTGCGGGCGGCCAGCGAGGTCGTGGATATGATGGTGCCGCCACCTTGCGCTTCCATGATGGGCAGAGCGGCGCGGGAGCAGGCGAAGACGGACCGCGCATTCAGCTCCGTCACGGCGTCAAACAGTTCATCATCCACATCACGAATGGGGCGGCGATCGACCACATTGCCGGCATTGTTCACGAGGATATCGAGGCGCCCGAAGGCGGCATGGGCATCACGCACCAGGGTCGCGCAGTCCTCACGTGAACGCACATTGCCGCGCAGCACAATAGCGCTGCCGCCGGCGCGTTCCACCTCTGCCGCGACGGCTTCCGCGGCTTCGGGATGTGAATGGCCATGCACGGCGACGCGCATGCCCTGGGCGCCGAAGCCGCGCGCCACGGCGGCGCCGATGCCTGTGGAGGACCCCGTGACAAGCACGGCTTTGCCCCGAAGGTCCGGAATACGGATACCTTCCTTGTTTTCGCTCATGTTTCCTCCCTTGCGCCGCGCTGAGCCAAAGGCATAGCGGCCTGATGTGCCGAGGATCGCGGAAGATGCTTGCAGCCGCCAGTCATAAAAGGCATTTTATATTTAATAGGAGGCGCAGCGGGCCGAAGGGCGTGCTCCAGGCCTTCGTGAACAAGACCGACCTGCGGAAAGCGGGCGGCGGGAGGAGGCGAGGATGCGACTGGACCTGTCGCCGGTCCGTGCCGGCTGCGCGCCCATGGCGCCTGACGAAACGGGGCGCCGCACACGATGAACGACTACACCCACCTGAAGGACCGGATCGCCATCGTCGGCGTCGGCAATACCCGCTACGGCAACTTCCCGGACCGCGACGACTACAGCCTCGGCGCCGAAGCCTTCCGCAACGCCCTAGAAGATTGCGGGCTAGAAAAGAACAAGGTGGACGGGCTGCTGGTCTGCCGCATTCCGTATTATGCCCGCATGGGCGAGATCCTCGGCCTGTCGCCACGTTGGACGGTGCCGCTGCCGCCGCATGGACGGATGTCCGCCATGGGCATCATTGAGGCCGCGGCGGCTCTGGATGCCGGCCTTTGTGACTACGCCGCGTTGATCTACGCCAATATCGGCCGGTCCCGCCGCGTGAACTACGGCGGCGAGGAAAGCCCCGGCGTCTGGGACCCTTTCGGCTTCACCTCGCCCGGTGCGGCCCATGCCCTGATGTTCCAGCAGCATCGGGCGCAATACGGCACCACCACCCGGCAGCTGGCGGAGGTCTCGGTTGCCTTCCGGCATCACGCCTGCCTGAATCCGGATGCTGTGATGAAGCAGCCGATCAGCATCGACGATCATGAGGCAGCGCGGCCGATCGTCGAGCCATTGCGGCTGCTCGATTACTGCCTCATCAATGATGGCGCGGTCTGCCTGATCATGACAACCAAGGAGCGGGCGCGCGACCTGAAGAAGCGCCCGATCCTGATCTCCGGCATCGGTGGGCGAGAGGCCTATGAGACGGCCTCGATCGCCAATTACGATCCGGATTGCTGGTATCCCCAGGCACAGGATGTCGCGCGCCAAGTCTATGGCATGGCAGGGGTCGGACCGGCCGATGTCGATACGCTCATGTGCTACGACAATTTCAGCCCGACGGTGCTGTTCAGCCTTGAGGGGTTGGGCTTCTGCGGCCGGGGCGAGGCTGGCGGCTTCGTGGAAGGCGGAGCGCTGAAGCTTGGCGGCAGGCTGCCCACCAACACGGACGGCGGCCACCTGTCAAACTCCTATATGCAGGGCTGGGCGTTGAATGCCGAGGCCGTGCGCCAGCTGCGTGGCGAATGCGGCGAGCGGCAGGTTGAAGGCGCGGAAGTGGCGCAGTTCTGCGCCATCACGCCGTGTTCCCGCTCCATTATCTATACGCGGGGCTGAGGAGGCGTTTCATGGATACCACCACGCTTTCCACCAAGCCCCGCCCCACCGTCGATGCGGTCAGCCGCGGCTTCTGGGAGAATTGCCGGCGCGGCATACTCTCCGTACAGCGCTGCGACGATTGTGGGCACCAGCATTATCCAGGCTCTCCGGTCTGCCCGAACTGCCTGTCATCGCGGCAGTCCTGGGCCCCGGTCTCGGGGCGGGGCAAGCTGGTGTCCTGGGTGCGTTTCCATCGCGCCTATTGGGACAGCTTCCGCGCCGAGCTTCCCTACCTCGTCTGCCTCGTACGGCTGGAGGAAGGGCCGCTGATGCTGAGCAACTTCGCCGGCGAAACGCCCGACGATCCGCCGATCGGCGCATCCGTCAAGGTGACATTCGAGGCCGTGGACGAAGCTCTAAGCCTGCCGAAGTTCCGGATCCACGCTTGAAGCGCGCCAAGGACCACCCCGGCAGAGGGCGGCCAGTCGCGGCTGGGAGGAGATGAGGATGAGGATGAGAAGGCTGCTTGCTCCGCTCTGCGCGGCGCTGCTTGGGGCCGTGGCGGCGCAGCCCGCCCTGGCGCAAACGGGGGACCGCAACACGCTGCGCGTCGCCATCCATGCCAACCTGCAGATCCTGGACCCGGTCTGGACCACGGGGCTGATCACGCTGCGGCATGGCTACCTGATCTACGACACCCTCTACGGCATGAACTCGAAGTTCGAACCGCAGCCGCAGATGGTGGACCGGCACACCGTCTCCGAAGACGGCCTGCTGTGGGACTTCACGCTGCGCGAGGGCCTCGCCTTCCACGATGGCCAGCCGGTGCGTGCCGCCGACGTCGTTGCCTCCCTGCGCCGCTGGATGCAACGCGACCCGATGGGGCAGCGGCTGGCGCAGTTCAGCAGCGCGGTCGAGACCTCGGGCGACCGGAGCTTCTCCATCAAGCTGCGGGAACGCTACGGCCTGGTGCTGGAAACGCTCGCCAAGGGAACCGGCACCTTCGTGATGCCAGAGCGGGTGGCCAATACCCCTCCCAATACGCAGATCACCGACACCACCGGCTCCGGCCCCTTCATCTTCCAGCGCGAGGAATGGCGGCCGGGGAGCTTGGTGGTCTATCGCCGCAACCCCGACTACAAGCCGCGGCCGGAGCCGGCGGATTTTCTCTCCGGTGGCAAGCGCGCGCTCGTGGAGCGCGTGGAATGGCGCTACATCCCCGACAACAACACCGCGCTGGCGGCGCTGAACGCGGGCGAGATCGACTACTTCGAAGCGCCGCCGATGGATTTCGTGCCGCTGATGGAGCGCAACCGCAACATCAAGCTGGAGATGATCGACCCGCTCGGCACTCAGCTCCTGGTGCGCTCCAACTGGCTCTACCCGCCTTTCAACGATGTGCGGGCCCGGCAGGCGCTGGCGCTGCTGGCGAAGCAGGAAGACTACATGCGCGTGGTGGTCGGCAACCCCAAGTATTACACGCGGTGGTGCGGCGCGATCTTCCAGTGCGGCTCTGGCAACGACACCGACGCGGGCAGCGAGGCTTACCGCGACCCGGATCTCGCGCGTGCCAAGCAATTGCTGCAGGAAGCCGGCTACAAGGGTGAGCGCATCGTGGTGCTGCAACCCAGCGACCGCCCGCAGTACAACGCCGCCACCATGGTCTTGGTGCAGGGGCTGCGCCGCGCCGGGGTAACCGTGGATGTGCAGGCGATGGACTGGTCCACGCTGCTCTCCCGCCGCGCCCGGCGCGATCCGCCGGAGAGTGGCGGATACCATCTCTTCATCACCGGCCAGGGTGGGCCGGATACGGCCAATCCTGTCGCCAATACCTGGTTCAACAGCCGGTGCGACAAGGCCAATCCGGGCTGGGCCTGCGACATGGACCTGGACGGCATGGTCGCGGACTGGGCGAAGGAGAGCGACCCATCGGCGCGCCGGCCGCTGCTGGAGAAGCTGCACCGCCGCGCCTGGGAGACCTTTCCCTATCTGACCATCGGCCAGTTCACCCAGCCGATCGCGGTGCGCTCCAACGTCCATGGCGTGCTGGCGGCCGGCCAGCCCGTCTACTGGAACATCGAGAAGCGCTGAGGCCATGGGTGCTTACGCCATTCGCCGCATTCTCGCGACAGTGCCGGTCATGGCCGTCGTGGCGGTCATCGTCTTCCTGATGCTGCACCTGAGCCCGGGCGACCCGGCGGCCATCCTGGCGGGAGACCAGGCCACCAGCGACGACATCGCCGCCATCCGCGGGCGCCTGGGGCTCGACCGGCCCTTGTTGCAGCAGTTCATGCTGTGGCTCGGGCAGTTGCTCAGCGGGGATCTCGGCACCTCCATCTATCTCAACCGCCCGGTACTGGGGCTGATCATGGAGCGGGTGGAGCCAACCCTGGCACTGGCCGTCAGCACCATGGTCTTCGCGGTGCTGCTGGCGGTGCCCATGGGCGTGCTGGCGGCCTGGCGCGCCGGCACCTGGGTGGACCAGACGATCATGGCGCTCTCGGTGGTGGCTTTCTCCGTGCCGGTCTTCCTGATCGGCCAGGGGCTGGTGGTGGGCTTCGCCCTGACCTTCGATCTGCTGCCGGTGCAAGGCTTCGTCAGCCTGGGCGACGATGTGGTGGCCTTCGCCCGCCATCTTGTGCTGCCGACAATCAGTCTGGGGCTGGTCTATACCGCGCTGCTCGCCCGCATTACCCGCGCCACCATGCTGGAGGTGCTGAACGAGGACTTCATCCGCACCGCCCGCGCCAAGGGGCTGGCGGAGCCACGGGTCCTGATCCTGCACGCGCTGAAGAACGCCTCCGTCCCCATCGTCACCACCATCGGGCTCGGCATCGCGCTGCTGATCGGCGGCGTCGTGGTCACGGAAAGCGTCTTCGCCATCCCCGGCATCGGGCGCCTGACCATCGAGGCGGTGCTGCAACGCGACTATCCGGTCATCCAGGGCGTCATCCTGGTGGTGGCCGGGGTCTATGTGCTGGTGAACCTCGGCATCGACCTCACCTATTCCGCGCTTGATCCGCGCATCCGGTACTGAGGAGGCGCGTGATCATGAGCGCAGCTATCGAAAAGCCCTTGGCTCTGCCCGCGCCGCGTCGTCCTGGCTGGCTCCGCCGCCTGCGGCGCTACCCGCTGCCCACGCTGGGCGGGGTGCTCCTGTTGCTGCTGGTCTTGAGCACGCTCTTCGCCCCCTGGATCACCAGCCGGGACCCGATCGAGATGGAGGTGATCGACCGGCTGCTGCCGCCGGGCGCCGACCATCCCTTCGGCACCGATGCCTATGGCCGCGACCTCTTCGCCCGGGTGCTCTATGGCGGGCGGGTGTCGCTGCTGATCGGCGTCACGGTGGCCCTGGCCAGTACGGTGCTGGGCCTCGTGATCGGCGTGGTCGCCGGCTATTTCCGGCTGGCGGATGCAGTGATCATGCGGGTGATGGACGGGCTGATGGCGATCCCCGGCATCCTGCTCGCTATCGCACTGATGTCGCTGACGCGCGCCAGCCTCTGGGTGGTGGTCATCGCCATCACCATTCCGGAAATCCCGCGCGTGGTGCGCCTGGTGCGTGCCGTGGTCCTGACGGTGCGGGAGCAGACCTATATCCAGGCAGCGAGCGCCATCGGCACGCGCTTTCCCCGGCTGATGCGGCTGCACATCCTGCCCAGCACCTTCGCGCCGCTGATCGTGCAGGCAACCTATATCTGCGCCTCCGCCGTGCTGACGGAGGCTTACCTCAGCTTCCTCGGCGTCGGCACGCCGCCCGAGATCCCGAGCTGGGGCAATGTCATCGCGGATGGCCGGCTTTATGTGCAGCTCGCCTTCTGGAACGTGCTCTTCCCCGGCATCGCGCTGGCCCTGATGGTGCTCTCGGTCAATGTGCTCGGCGACGGGCTGCGCGATGCGCTCGACCCGCGCCTGGCGAGGCGTCTGTGAGCGCGGCCGTGCTGCCCGGCCACCCGGGCCTGCCGGACCTGGGTGAGACGGTGCTGGAACTGCGGGGGCTGCGTACCGAGTTCCAGGGCGATGGACCTCCGGCGGTGGCCGTGCAGGACCTCTCCTTCACGGTGCGGCGGGGTGAGACGCTGTGCATCGTGGGCGAGTCCGGCTGCGGCAAGAGCATGACGGCGCTGTCCCTGCTGCGCCTGGTGCCACGGCCCGGCGGGCGGATCGCGGCGGGGGAGGCGATCCTGGGCGGGCGTGACCTTCTGGCCCTCTCGGATGCCGAGATGCGCGCGGTGCGCGGCGGCGAGATCGCGATGATCTTCCAGGAGCCCATGACCAGCCTGAACCCGGTGCTGACCATCGGCCGGCAGATCGCGGAAACGGTGATGGTGCATGAGCAGCTTCCCTGGGCCGCCTGCATGGACCACGCCCTGGCCATGCTGCGCCAGGTGCGCATGCCGGAGCCGGAGCGCCGGCTGCATGAATATCCGCACCAGCTCTCGGGCGGCATGCGGCAGCGGGTGATGATCGCCATGGCACTGGCCTGCCGCCCGCGCCTGCTGCTGGCGGATGAACCGACCACGGCCCTGGATGTCACCATCCAGGCGCAGATCCTCGACCTCATCGGGGAGCTGCAGCAGGAAACCGGCGCGGCGGTGATCCTGATCACGCACGACCTTGGCGTGGTGGCCGAAATGGCCGACCGCGTGGTGGTGATGTATGCCGGCCGGAAGGTCGAGGAAGCGGCGGTGGAGCGGCTCTTCGAGGCGCCGCTGCATCCCTATACGCGGGGCCTGATGGCAGCGATGCCGCATCTCGGCGGCGTTGGCGTCGGTCGGCGGCGCCTGGCGGAGATCCCGGGCGTGGTGCCCGCGCTTACCGCCATGCCGCCCGGCTGCCCCTTCGCTCCGCGCTGCGAGCGCGCGACCGGGGAATGCCATCAGGCCATGCCGCCGTTGGGCGAGGAGATGCCCGGCCGCCTTGTCGCCTGCTGGCATCCCGGGGAAGGGGAGTTCACCCGCCATGCGTGACACGAAGCCTTTGCTGTCCGTGGAAGGGCTGGTGAAGCACTACCCCCTGCGCGGCGGGCTGCTGGGCCGCTCGCGCGGCGAGATCCGCGCGGTGGACGGCATCAGCTTCTCCATCGGCGCCGGTGAGACGCTGGGGCTGGTGGGGGAAAGCGGCTGCGGCAAGTCCACCGCCGGCAAGGCCATCCTGAAGCTGGTGGAGCCCACCGCCGGCAGCATTCGCCTGGGCGGGGAGGACATCACGCATCTCGGCCCCTCCGCCATGCATCCTTACCGGCAGCGGATGCAGGTGATCTTCCAGGACCCCTATTCCTCGCTAAACCCGCGCATGACAGCGGGGGATATCGTCGCCGAGCCCTTCGTCAACTACGGCATCGGCAACCGCACGGAACGGCGGGACCGGGCCGAGGCGCTGTTCCGCCGCACCGGGCTGCGGCCGGACCAGATGGCGCGCTACCCGCATGAATTCTCCGGCGGCCAGCGGCAGCGCCTCGGCATTGCCCGGGCCCTGGCGCTCGGGCCGGAGCTGATCATCGGCGATGAACCGGTCTCGGCACTCGATGTCTCCGTGCAGGCGCAGGTGATCAACCTGCTGATGGACCTGCAGGAGGAACTGGGGCTGAGCTACCTCTTCATCGCCCATGACCTGGGGGTGGTGGAGCATATCAGCCACCGTGTTGCGGTCATGTATCTCGGCAAGATCGTGGAGCTGGCGCCGCGCGCCGCGCTCTTCGAGGCGCCGCGCCATCCCTATACGGAGGCGCTGCTGGCGGCGGTGCCGCCCTCCCGGCCGCCGCCACGGGTGAATGGCCGCAGGCCGCCACGGCCGCACCGCCCGATGCTGCGGGGCGACGTGCCGAGCCCCATCCGCCCGCCGCCAGGCTGCCGCTTCCACACCCGCTGCCCGATCGCCGTGTCGATCTGCAAGCAGGTGGAGCCGCCCCTGGTGACGGATACGGCGGGCCATGCCGTGGCCTGCCATCTGCGGGCCCCGGCCACCGGGGTGGCATGAGTCCATGGGTCAGGGGCGCGAAACAGAAGAACAAGAAGGCCCGGCATTGCCGCGGCCAGAAAGGGCCAGGGGATGGATGGAGTGACGGTGCGGCAGGATCAGGCCGGTGTGGCGGTGGAGCCGGGGAAGCTGGACGCCGATGCGCCCGGCATGCTGGCCGGGCTGCGGGTGGTGGAATTCGCGGATGAGCTGGCGGAATATGCCGGGCTGATCCTGGCCGGGTTGGGGGCCGAGGTGATCAAGGTCGAGCCGCCGGAAGGCTCCCCCACCCGCCATATCGGCCCCTTCGCCGGCGATACGCCGGACCCCGAGAAGTCGCTACATTTCTGGACCTACAACCGCGGCAAGCGGTCGGTCCGCCTCGACATCGCCGACCCGGCGCGGCGGGAAGCGCTGGAAGCACTGATCCGCTCCGCCGATATCGTGCTGGATTCCACCCGTGGCGGGCTGCATGCGGCGCTGGGCGAGAGCCTGGAGAGCCTGCCGCGCCGCTTTCCGGGGCTGGTCGTGGCGCGGATGACGCCCTTCGGCGATACCGGGCCCTGGAAGGATTACCGCGCCAGCGACCTCATCCACCTCGCCCTGGGCGGCGTGATGATGAATTGCGGCTACGACGCCGCGCCGGGTTGGAAATACGACCTGCCGCCCATCGCGCCGCAGCTCTGGCATGCCTATCACATCGCGGGCGAGCAGCTCACGGTGGGCATCCTGGCGGCGCTGCTGCACCGGCTGCACACGGGGGAAGGGCAGGACGTCTCCGTCGCCGTGCATGAGGCGGTATCCAAGAACACCGAGCTGGATGTGATGTCCTGGGTGATGCGCCGCGCGCCGCTCTACCGCATGACCTGCCGCCATGCCGGGGAGCACGTGAACCACGTGCCGAATATCGGCCATACCAAGGACGGGCGCTGGTTCATCGCGCTCGGCCTCTCGGTGCGTGACCAGACGAGCCTGGTGCCCTTCCTCGCCGAATACGAGATGCAGGCGGATCTGGCGATGCCGGAGCAGGGGGCGGATTCCCGCGCCCGCAATATCCCTGGCTCCGCAGCCGGCGATGAAAGCAAGGCGCATATCACCGAGGTGATCCAGCGCTTCATGCGCGCCTATACCTACGAGGACATGCCCTGGCGTGAGGCGCAGGCGGCCGGCCTGCTCTGGGCGCCGCTGCGCAAGCCGCATGAGAATGTGGACGACCCGCACTGGCAGGTGCGCGGCACCTTCGCCGAGGTGGTGCACCCGGAGCTGGGGCGCGCGCTGCCCTATCCCGCCAGCCGCTGGCTGAGCACCGAGACGCGCTGGCAGCCGGGCGCCCGGGCACCACAACTGGGCGAGCATACCGAGGCCGTACTGGACGCCGCGCCGGCCGGGAGGAAGCCGCCCCTCGTGCCCGCGAAACCGCGCGAGGGGCAGCCGCGGCTCTCCGCGCATGGCAAGGCCTTTCCCTTGCAGGGCGTGCGGATCTTTGACTTCTCCTGGTTCCTGGCTTCCGCCGGCGGCACGCGGCTTTGCGCGGCGCTGGGTGCCGATGTGATCAAGGTGGAGTGGAAGGAGAACCCCGACACCCGCCTGGCCGCCATGGCGCCGGTGGGTGGACGGGAAGCGCGGCAAAAGGCCACAGCGCCGCTGCCGGGCGTCACGGATTCCGATATGGGCGGGCAGTTCAACAACAAGAATGCCGGCAAGAGCGGCCTTTCGCTCAATATCCGCCACCCGAAGGGGTTGGAGATCGCCCGGCGCATGATCGCGCAGTCGGACGTGGTGGCGGAAGGCTTCTCGCCCGGCGTGCTGAAGCGCCTGGGCCTGGGATACGAGGCGCTGCGGGAGATCCGGCCCGATATCATCTATGTGCAGCAATCCGGCATGGGCGGCGTCGGCACCTATGGCCGCTTCCGCACCATCGGCCCCGTGGCGGCCGCCTTCGCCGGCACGGCGGAGATGTCCGGCCTGCCGGAACCCGCCATGCCGGCGGGCTGGGGCTATTCCTACCTCGACTGGATCGGCGCCTACGGCTTCGCCATGGCGATCATGGGCTCGCTGCTGCACCGCGACCGCACCGGGAGGGGGCAGTGGATCGACAGTTCCCAATGCGAGTCCGGCATCTTCCATTGCGGCGTGCCGATCCTGGACCGCGCGGTGAATGGCCGCTCCTGGACCCGCATCGGCAACCGCTCCCCCTACAAGCCGGCGGCGCCGCATGGCGCCTATCGCTGCGCCGGGGAGGACCGCTGGATCGCCATCGCCTGCTTCACGGAGGAGGAATGGCGCGGGCTCTGCCAGGTCGCCGGCCATCCGGGCTGGGCCAGCGACCCACGCTTCGCCACGCTGGAGGGGCGGCTGGCCCACCAGGACGCGCTGGACGTGGCGCTGACCTCCTGGACGCGGGAGCAGGAGGCCCATGCCTGCATGGCCGCGCTGCAGGCGGCCGGCGTGCCCGCCGGCGTCTGCCAGAATGCGGAGGACCGCTGCGACCGCGACCCGCAGCTCGCGGCCCTGGATTGGATGACGGAGGTGACCGGCACCAAGATCGGCCGCTGGCCCGTCACGGAACTGCCGGCAAAGCTCTCGGCCACCCCGGCCTATAGCGGCGGCATCATCGATCGCGGCGCCCCTGGCTATGGCGAGGACAACGAGCGGCTGCTGCGGGACTTGCTGGGTTATTCGGCGCGCGAGGTCGCCGAACTCGCCGCCGAAGGGGTGATCTGACGCCGTGGCCGGTGCCGGCGGCATCGTTTTCGTGGGGGACCTGCACCGGCGCTGGGACTACCTGGAAGACGGGCTGGCGGCACTGGCCACGCCGCCCGCCGCGGCGGTGCTGCTGGGCGACATGGAATGCGACGCGCCCCTGGACCTGCTGGCGGCGCCGCTGCTCCGCCGTGGCGTGGCGGTGCACTGGATCTTCGGCAACCATGACTATGACGGCGGGCCGGAAATGTGGGCCAACCTCGCCGCGCCGGAGCGCAACCCGCTGACCGCACCCGGCGCGCTGCATGGCCGGGTGGCCGAGATCGGCGGGCTGCGGGTCGTAGGGCTTGGTGGCGTCTTCCGCCGCCGGGTCTGGGAACCCCCGGCGCCGCCGCGCCTGCGTCGCAGGGCGGAGCTGGAGGCGGATCTCAATAAGCTGGACGCGGGCTGGAACGCCGCGCAGCGCCAAGCGCTGGGGGAGGCCCTGGCCGCCATGGCGATCTGGCCGGAGGACTGGGAGGCGCTGTTGGGCCAGCGGGCGGATGTGCTGGTGACCCACGAGGCACCCTCCAGCCGCCCCGCCGGGGCGGCGGCGCTGGAAGCCCTGGCGCGGAGCCTGGGGGCGCGGCTGGTCGTGCATGGCCACCATCACGTCAATGCCCTCTCGCTCGCGCCTGACGGCCTGCGGGTGCTGAGTGTCGCGGCCGGTTGGGGCGTGGATGCCAGCGGTGCGGTGCTCTGGGCCGGGGAGGCGCCGCGCTGGCTGGGTGGCCCGCCGCCCGGCTGGCGATACGCGGTGGCGCCATGACGGAAAGCAGGGCCGCGCCGGAGCGGCGTGACAACAAGCAACACGACTGGGACGGAGCGAGCATGGAGAATATCGAGATCATGGCCCGCGGGTTGGGCTTTCCCGAAGGGCCGGTGGTGCTGGAGGACGGCACCGTCTTCATCACCGAGATCAACGGCGGCAAGATCACGCGGGTGACGGCCGATGGGAAGGTCACCTCGATTGGTGAACCCGGCGGCGGGCCGAACGGGCTGGCCATGGGGCCGGACGGCGCGCTCTATCTTTGCGATAATGGCGGCAGCCTGTATTTGCCCGGGCATTTCATGGGCATGGGGCCTTCCGCCGATTATGCCGGTGGCTCGATCCAGCGCGTCGATCCGCGGACCGGTGAGCGGCGGGTGCTGTATGCCGAATGCAACGGCCACCGGTTCTCCGCGCCCAATGACCTGGTCTTCGACCGGCACGGCGGCTTCTACTTCACCGATATGGGCAAACGCTACGCGCGCTCACGCGACCACGGCGGGCTCTATTACGCCCTGCCGGATGGCTCCTCCGTCCGCGAGCTCGCCTACCCCATCCTCAGCCCCAATGGCGTCGGCCTCTCCCCGGATGAGCGCAGGGTCTATGTGGCCGATACCGAGGGCGCGCGCCTCTGGTGCTTCGATGTAGAAGCTCCTGGCGTGGTGAAGCCCGGCGTCTTTCCCGCGCCGCATGGCGGGCGCTGCATCGGCGGCCTGCCCGGGCCCACGCGCTTCGACAGCCTGGCGGTGACGGCGGCGGGCAATATCGCGGTGACGACGCTGGGCACCGGCTTCATCACGGTCTTCGCCCCGGATGGCCGCGTCATCCGCGAACTGAAGATGCCGGACACGCATCCGACCAATATTTGCTTCGGCGGCACAGACATGCGCACCGCCTATGTCACCCTCTCGGCCAAGGGCGAGCTGGCCCGCATGCGCTGGGACGAGCCCGGGTTGCGGCTGAACTTCCAGCGCTGACTTGGCAGTCCTGACAGCGCCACCCTCCCGCCCCGCCTCACGTTTACTTCGGCGGGAGCACCCGGGTAATCTGGCCCAAGGAAATGCCGGACATGCCCCGGTAAGGATATGGTAACGATGGCGTTCAGGACCAAACAGGATCAAGTGGCCGAAATCCTCCGCGAGCGCATCATCGCTGGCACTTATCCACGTGGCACCAAGTTGAAGCAGTCCCAGATCGCGGAGGAACTGGGCGTTTCCATCACTCCGGTCCGCGAGGCGCTGCATACGCTGGAGGCCGAAGGTTATGTAGCCGGCGTATCCCACAAGGGGCTCCTGGTACCGGAGGTGGTGCCCGGCGCCGCCACCGAGGTCTTTGAGCTGCGCGTGTTGCTGGAACGCGAACTGACGGCCCGGGCCGTCGCGGCGATGACGCCACGCGACATCGCCGGCCTGCGGGAAAGCCAGGCCCGCATCGTGGCGCTGACCGGCAGCGGCACCGAACAAGAGATGCGGGCGGAAAACTACCGTTTCCACTTCCGGCTCTATGAGATGGCCAAGCGGCCGCAGACTTTGCAGTTCGTGCGCGTCCTATGGGCCAAGTACCCGTTCATCGGCCAGGAATACATTGGCCGGCGCGAGAAGCAGATGGCGGAGCATGAACGTTTCCTGTCCATGCTGGAGGCCGGCAATGCGAAAGGCGCGGTGCAGGCGCTGGTGGACCATATCGAGAGCGGTTGGGCCGGAATGCAAGCCGGCGGACAGTCGGAGGCCGCCGAAGCGGCATCCGAACCAAAACCGAAACGCCGCGTCCTCCGCGCTTGACGCGGCGGGGCGCGTCATCCGCGCGCCCCGCATCGCTTCGCTGACCCGCTGATCAGACGGTGCAGGATTCACCCACCGCCAGAACACGCACGCGCCCGGCCTGGTCGCCCATCTCGCGCAGGAAAGGCTCGGGAGACTGCACCAGCGGCGGGAAGGTGCCGTAGTGGCAGGGCAGCACCGTCCCGGCATCGGGCAGGAAGCGGCGCATGGCCAGGGCGGCGCTGCGCGGGCCCATGGTGAAGCGGTCGCCGATCGGCACCATCACGACCTCGGGCCGGTAGAGCTCCGCGATCAGCGCCATGTCCGAGAAGATGTCGGTGTCGCCGGTGTGGTAGACCACCGGCTCACCCGCCGCCCTGGGGCTGATCACCACGCCATTGGGCAGGCCCAGGTTGTGCAGTACGCCATTCTCATCCAGCTCCGAGGAGGAATGGAAAGCGGTGGTGAGCGAGACGGTGAACTCACCCTGGTCGGTGGTGCCGCCGGTATTCATCGGGTCGGTGGCCGCGACACCCTTGGCGGCCAGGAACTGGCACAGTTCGAAGGTCGCCACCAGCTTGGCGCCGGTGCGCTGGGCGATGGCGACCGTGTCGCCGACATGGTCGCCATGGCCATGGGTCAGCACGATATGGGTGGTGCCGGCCGTGACGGCTTCCACATCGCCCTTGAAGTTGCCGTTGCCGGACAGGAAGGGGTCGATCAGCACCACGGCGCTGCCGAAATCCAGCCGATAGGCGGAGTGACCGAACCAGGTGATCTTCATGCTTGTCTCCTCGCCACGTCGCGTTCGCCGCGGCTGTAATGCCAAACCGGGCCGATGGCTACCGGCACAAGGCCCGTCAGGGGGTCAGAAAGGCGTGTAGGTGCCGACCATGTCGAGCGCATCGGCCAAAAGGCCGAAGGGCGTGGGATCGAACTGCTCGGACATCGGTGCGCCCGTGTCCACCAGGCCGATGAAGTCGGTGCCGGCAGACCCCGCGTCATGCGCCAGCACGCGGACGCGCCGCACCTCAGGCCGCATCCCGAAGCTGGCACGCATCGCCGTCACGATGGCATCGGCATCGCCGGCCTTCAGGCCACGGAAGCGCAGCAGCAGCAGGCGGGCGGGGCGTGTGGCTTGGCCGCCGCCGGAATAGATCTGCTCGCCGGTGAAGCGCTGCACCCTGGCCCGGGCCGTGATGCGCTTGGTCCAGGGCGTTGCCTGGTCAAAGGATACGCGCAGGTATTCGGGCGACTCTATTACGGCCACCGAAGCCAGATCATAGAAGGCAAGGTAACGAGGCGCGCCACCGGCGAGGCTGTGGAAGCGCGTTCCGCTTTCGAAGCCCGGAATGGCGAGACGGTCCGGAACATGCTCCGTGTCGTACCAGGCGTTGAATTCCTCCTCCAGCGCCGTGGGCGGATGCATGAGCACCAGCAGGTAGCCCTTTCTCGACATGCCCTTCTATCCTCTTCCTGGCGGCTTGCCGCCGATGATGGGGGCGAGGAAGTCCAGCACCCGGGCGGCGAAGCGCGCAGGCTGCTGGTAGGGCAGGAAATGCGCTGCTTCCTCATCGATCTCCAGTTGCGCCGTGCCAGCCGGCAGAAGGCCCGATACCTCCTCCGCCAGCGCTGGCGGCAACAGCAGGTCGTGGCGGCCGGCGACGAGCAATGCCGGGCAGCGGATACGGCGCAGGTCGGCAGTGGCATCCGCGGTGGCAAAGCCCAGCACGGCATCGGCATAGGCCGCGGCATCCTGCGCCGCGAAGGCGGCAAGATAGCGGGCATGACGCCCGTCGCGTGGCTGCGCGGCGAAGGGGCGGTCCACCGCGTCTGGCAGGATGGCGGCCATGCCGCCGGTTCTCACGGCGTCAGCGCGGGCCCGCAGCATGGTGCCCGCGGCTTCACTGGTGCGCGGTGTCGGATTCGACATCACCACAGCCGGCACGTGCTCAGCATGACGCGCGGCGTAAGCGGCGGCGACCATGCTGCCCATGGCACAGCCAATGGGAATCACGGAAACCAGCCCCAAAGCGGCCCTCAGGGCTTCCAGGTCCTGGACATGCCGGTCGAGGCCCGGTGGCTGCGCCGCGCGTGGAGAAGCGCCAGCGGAGCGAAGATCCACCGCGAGGCAGGGAAGATGCGGCTCCCATAGCGGCAGGCTGGCAGCCCAGAAATCCAGCGCGGCGCCAAGGGGATGAAGCAGCAGCAGAACTGGCCCCGTATCGGCAGGGGGTCCTGTCAGACGGTGGTGCAACACAGCCGGCATCACTGCGCCGGCCCTTTATTCAGCCCGACGGGGATTCCAGTATTGCTGGGGTGGCGCATTCGGGCCTCCTCACATCCTGCTGACACTTCTACGAGGCGCATCCGCTGTCAATCGAGCATCGCTGATACCACAACAATCTTTGGGAGAGCGGTGCGGGCAGGAATGATTCCAGAAGGCTGCATAAGGAGAGTCGACGGCCCCCGCGCATGTGCATAGGATGAATCCGGGCGTTGGACCGGAAGGTGCGCCCCAAGAAGCTTTGGAGGATAGGCCCCTGAGCACGACCGCTGCCGCACCTGTGCGGCATCCTACCATTCGTCCGGACTGGCTCGCCCGCAACGCGGAACCGGCGCTGGAGCCTGATCTGCCCATTGTGGACGCGCATCACCACCTCTGGGACCGGCCGGGCGATCCCTATATGCTCGATGAATTCCTGGCCGATGCTTCCGGCGGCCACGCCGTGCAGGCCAGCGTCTTCATCGAATGCAACACCTCCTATCACCCGGACGGCGACCCGCTGTTCCGTCCGCTGGGGGAAACGGAATTCGTAGCGGCTGCCGCAGCCCGTGCCGCGTCGAGACCGCACGGACCGCGCGTCGCGGATGGCATCGTTGGCTTCGCGGACCTGAGCGCCGGTGCCGCCGTCCGCCCGGTGCTAGAGGCGCAGATCGAGGCGGGGCGAGGGCACTTCCGCGGCATCCGGCAGATCGCTGCCTGGCATCCAGACCCGGCAGCGCGAGGCTCCGTGGCCACGCCGCCGCCCATGATGATGCTCGATCCAGGCTTCCGCGAAGGCTTCGCGCAGCTTGCGCCATTGGGACTGAGCTTCGACGCCTGGGCCTACCATACGCAGCTCGCGGAGCTGCGCGACTTGGCTGATGCCTTCCCCGAAACCCGCATCGTCTTGAATCATGTCGGCGGCGCCATCGGGATCGGGCCTTATGCGAGCCGCCGGCGCCATGTTTCCGCGGCCTGGAGCGCCGCGATCCGTGAACTCTCGCATTGCCCCAATCTGCATGTGAAGCTCGGCGGGCTGGGGATGCGGCTCTTCGGCTTCGGCCTGCATGAAGGCGAGGTTCCACCGGATTCTGTGCAACTGGCTGAACTCTGGCGGCCCTATATCGAGACTTGCGTGGAAGCCTTCGGGCCGCAGCGATGCATGTTCGAAAGCAATTTCCCGGTGGACAAGGCCAGTTGTGGCTACACGGTCCTGTGGAATGCCTTCAAGCGCATCACTGCTGGATGGTCGGAACATGAGCGGGCAGCATTGTTCCACGGCAATGCCACGCGCTTCTACCGCCTCGGCGAAACGGCCTAGGAAGGAGCTGGACATGGCACGTGTACCCATCCTGAGCCGTGAAGATCTGGCGCCCGAACACCAGGGCATCCTGGCACGCGACATCACGTTGAATCGTGTTCTGGCCAATAGCCCAGAGGCAGCCAAGGCCTTCGACAACCTCGGCATGTTCATCCGCCATCGCAGCCGCCTTGATCCGCGGCTGCGCCAACTGGCAATATTGCAGATCGGGTGGCTAGCGCGGAGCCCCTATGAATGGTCCCATCATGTCCGCATCAGCCGTGACTTCGGCGTGCCGGATCATGACATTGCTGCCATCGCCGCGGAAACTGACGGGCAGGGCAGCAGCCTTGATCCGGTTGCCAAGCTGGTGCTGCGCGGTGCACGGGAGATGTTCCACGGGCCTGGAATGTCGGCAGAAACCTTCGATGCGCTGCGCCCGCACCTGGACCCGGCGCTGCTGACGGAGCTGACGGTGGTGGTAGCCTTCTATTGTGGTGTGGTGCGGCTGCTGGCGACGCTCGAGGTGGATGTGGAGCCAGATTATGCGCAATACTTGCAGGAATTCCCGCTGCCACAATAATGCAGAACACGCTGGCACAGGCCGGTGCTGGCCGGCCTTCTGAGCATCCGAGGCAACGCGGTGGTTCAGGCGAGGCAGATACCTCGCGCCTCGACCTCTGCCGCGCCCATAGATTTTTATGGGTCCGGCTGACCTGAAGACCGGCACGACGACACATGAACTATAAGCGTTGCGCAGATATCTTCGTGCCTGCCGTCTTCCGCGTTAGCATCCCTCCTGGATCGATGGGCCTTAAGCCTAGGTTCGCACCAGCGGGCAGGCGCTCAGCTGTAATGGCTTGACCGTGTCCTCGGGCGCCATGGTAGAGATGAGCTTGCAGTAATCCCACTCCTGCTGGCTTTCAGCCGGTGTTTTCACCTGCAGCAAATAGGCTGCCAGTACCGCCCGGCCGTCCGCGCGAATGGTGCCGGAACCGAAAGCGTCGTCTTGTGTCGGCATCTTCTTCATCTGCGCCACCACTGCGGCGCCGCTTTCCTTGGCGCGGGATACCCCGAGCGCTCCGACAGCCTTCAGGTAGTGAAGCGTGGTGGCGTAGCATCCTGCATGCACCATACCGGGATAGGCGCCACCCATGACCGGCAGCACGCGCTTGGTGAAAGCCCGCGTCTGCTCATTGGTGTCCCAGTAAAAGCTGTTGGTGAACAGCAGGTGCTGCATGGTCTGCAGCCCTGCCGCTTTGATGTCGTTCAGGAACATGACCAGGGCCGCGACCTTCATCCGCTGAGTGATCCCGAACTCCTGCGCCTGCTTGATACAGTTCGGCAGATCGTTGCCGCCGAGCGCCAGGCCGATGACCTCCGCGCCGCTGCTGCGCGCGGCCAGCAGCGTGGCCGAGAAGTCGGATGTTCCCAGCGGTACCCGTGAGCCGCCCACCACGCTGCCGCCCGCCTCCTGCACAAATGCGGTCGTTTCAGCTTGCAGCGAGTGGCCAAAAGCATTGTCTGTGGCGATGAAGTACCACTTGCGGCCGCCGCCTTTCACCGTCTCCGCCGCCACGGCCTTGGACAGCATATAGCCGTCATAGGTCCAGTTGATCGTATTCGGCGTGCAGAGCGCATTGGTGAATTCGGTGGCGGTGACGGCCACGCCCAGGCAGGCTTTGTCCTTGTCCCGCGAAACGGTTGCGGCGGCGAGGCCGACGGCGGAGTTCGGGCCCGCGATCAGCATGTCGACGCCCTGCTGGTCGAACCAGCGCCGGGCGAGTGTCGCGCCGATATCCGCCTTGTTCTGATGGTCGCCGAATATGATCTCGACATTGAGGCCGGAGACCTTGGGCATCATCTCGGCTGCGGCCTGCCGTGCGCAGGCCACGCCGGCCGGGCCAAGAAGATCGGTGTAGATGCCGGAGAAGTCAGCCAGAACGCCGATTCGGATAGTGGGTGCCTGCGCGATGGCAGGCGTGGCCAGGGTGGCCGCGAGGCCGGCCGTCCCCTGAAGCAGCGCGCGACGCGATGTGGACATTGGGCGTTTCCCTGTATGTCAGCATGGCCCGCCCTCTACGGGGCGGTGCATGTTGTCGGTGGGCCGGCGATCCGGCCCGCCGTTCAGCGCAGCCGGGGTTTCTCGATGCCGGCCAGGTCGCAGAGCGCGTCCACCATGGCCGAGAAGTCCTTGCCGCCGAACCCGCGCGACCGTGCCGTGCTGAAGGCCTCGCGGGCGGCGGCGGCCATGGGCATCGGCACCTTCGCCATATTGGCCGCATCGACGATCAGCGTCAGATCCTTGTGCGCCAGGTCGATGGTGAAGCCGGGCTCGATATCGTCCTTCAGCACCTTTGTCGGCCACGCGATCTTGAGCTGCCCGTTCACCGCCGTGGTGCCATAGAGCACGTCCAGCGTTGTCTCCAGTTGCAGGCCGAAGCGCTGCGACAGCGCCAGCGCCTCTGCATTCATCTGGCAGGAGGCAACGGCCAGGAAGTTGTTCACCAGCTTGGTGCGCGTGCCGCTGCCCACGGGGCCGCAATGGTGGATGGTCGATCCCATCGCTTCCAGCAGCGGCCGGACCACCTCGAAATGTTCGGGCTCGCCGCCCACCATGAACAGCGACTCACCGCGGTCCGCATGGCTGGCGAGGCGGCCCACCGGCGCGTCCACGAAGCCGATGCCGCGCTCCTTGGCCTGCCGGGCCAGGCGGTCGGTGGTCTCAGGGTCGATGGTGCTCATGTCCAGCACGATCGAGCCAGGCTTGGCATTGGCCAGCACGCCCTCCGCACCGCCCACGACCTGGTCCACGATGGCGGAGTTCGGCAGCATGGTGACGATCACCTGGCCAGCGGAAGCCACCTCGGCCACGGTTGCCGCGGCACGCGCCTGCAGCAGTTCCAGCTCGGCCACCGCCTCCGGATTGATGTCGTTGACGACCAGCCGGAACCCCTTGCGGCAGAGGTTCGACGCCATGGGGCGCCCCATGCGGCCCAGCCCGATGAATCCGACATCCATGCCGGTCTCCTCCCTTGATCTTGTGGCGTGCGTCTGTCGCGTACGTCTGGCACAGGAACGATTTAGCAACGCTTCTCGGGCGTCGATCCCATACAAGAACGGCATGGCAGAATGACCGAATTGCGAATTCGGCTCGGAACCGATCGGCTTTAGCCCTCTTGGAAAGCATCAAGGGGGTAGACCATGAACCAGATTGCCGGCCCTCCAGCCAGCGAGGTGGATACCGGTTGGCCAGTGGCCATCTATGGCGCGCTGAAGCGTGCCCGGGTGCGCCAGGTTTCGTATGTGCCGGATGCCGGGCATTCCCGCCTGATCAACCTGGCGCATGAGGACACCGCCATGGCGGCCACCGTCCTGACCACCGAGGAGGAGGGCGTTGCCCTGGCGGCGGGGGCCTGGCTGGGCGGGGACCGGTCCGTGCTGCTGATGCAGTCGAGTGGTGTCGGCAACTGCATCAACATGCTGTCGCTGCTGAACTCCTGCCGCTTTCCCTTCCTGACCCTGGTGACCATGCGGGGCGAATGGGCCGAGTTCAATCCGTGGCAGATCCCGATGGGCCGCGCGGCCGCTGCGGCGCTTGAGCTGATGGGCGTCACCGTCATGCGCCTGGATGAAGCTGACGAGGCCGATGAGATCGTCACCGCAGCAGCCGATCTCGCCTTCGAAGGGGATCAGCAGATCGCCGTGTTGATCTCCCAGCGCCTGATCGGCCGCAAGAAGTGGGTGAGCGAGTGATGGCCATGCAACCGGGCACGATGGATCGCCGCCACGCCGTGCGTGACCTGCTGGCGGACCGGGCGGAATTGTTGGTGGTGAGCGGCCTCGGCTCGCCCAGCTATGACGTCTTCGCGGCGGGCGACGATGCGGCAAATTTCTACCTCTGGGGCGCCATGGGCGGCGCCGCGATGATGGGGCTGGGCCTGGCCCTGGCCCGCCCGCGGCAGCCTGTGGCGGTGATCACCGGCGATGGCGAGGCCATGATGGGCGTCGGGGGGCTGCTGACGATCTCGGTCCGCAAGCCGCCCAACCTGACGGTGGTGGTTCTGGACAATGGACAGTTCGGCGAAACCGGCATGCAGCGCAGCCATTCTGGCTTCGGCGTCGATCTGGCGAAGCTGGCCCAGGGCGCTGGCTTCTCCGAGGTCGTCACCATCCGGAACCTGGAGGGGGTGGCAGCCTTCCGCCCCCGCCTGCAGGACGTCGCCGGAGGACCACGCTTCGCGGTCCTGCGCATTGCTCCAGGAAACCAGGAGCGGGCTCTGCCGGCGCGGGACGGCGTGTATCTGAAGAACCGCTTCCGCGAGAAGCTCGGGCTCCCGGTGAGCTGAGGCGGGCGTGCTGGTGGTGGCGTCACGTCTCCAGTTGGATGTCCCAGAGGCCCTCCTGCCACAAGCAGCGGACCTCTTCGACGATCAGGTTGGCGACGGCTGTGGCCGCCACGGAGGAAGGGCGGTCAACCGGTGCCGCCAGCACAAGCTCCCGTGTCACGGCGGGGTTGAGCGGCGCCGCCTCCAGCCGTCCTGCCCGCAGTTCGGCGGCGATGGATGAGGGCGGGAGGACACTGAAGCCCAATCCTTCCTCCACGAAGCTGGTCAGCACCCGGTAGGAATCGGCTTCCAGCATAACTCGCAGGGAAAGGCCACGCTTGGCCGCCGCGCGCTCGATCAGGGTGCGCAGGCCATGGGAATGGCTGGGCAGCACCAGCTTCTGCTGCGCCAGCCATGCCAGCCGGACCGGCCCGGCTTCCCTGAGCCCTGAGCCTGGCGGCCCGACCACCACCACCTCGTCGCGGCCGAGCGGCTGGGCCGAGAGATGCAGGTCCACAGCCGGGCCATAGATCAGTGCCAGGTCCATCTCCCCACGGTTCAGCCATTCCAGGAGATGCCCGCCGTAGCTTTCAACGATGCACAGGGCTACATCCGGCAGTTCATTGACCACGCGGCGCGCGAAGCGGGCCGAGAGCACGGTGCTGACCGTAGGCACCAGCCCCAGGACGACGCGCCCGGCAGGGGAGGCGCTGAAGGACTGGATGTCGTCGCGCACCTGCTCCATCTGCCGGACCAGTCCGGCCGTACGCTCCAGCAGCATGCAGCCGGCACTGGTCAGCTGCATGCCGCGCCCGTTGCGGATAAAGAGCTCGGTACGCAGCTCGTGTTCCAGCAGCTTGATATGGCGGCTCAAGGCGGGCTGCGCGATGCGCAGCCGGTCCGAGGCCTTGCTGAGGCTGCCCAGTTCTGCCACGGCCTTGAAGGTCCGCAACTGGCGAAAATCCACTCGCTCCTCCCATCTGCCCCGCCGGCACCGTTCTCTTCCGGACCGATGATGCCCGATTCAGCGGCCAGCATCTCAGCAGAGATCGGCTGCCAGGAAACGTCCTGCCGGTGCCAGGCGGCCGCATGGGCCTGGCCCGCCGAGCGTCTCACCCGGATACGGGCCGCAGAGGACCGTCCTGCATCCACTCCTTGAGCTTGGACCACCGCCGCCGCGTGTTCTTGTTTCCAACCGCGATAGCCAGCGCGCGCCGCTGGCCCACCAGCACGACCAGCCGCTTGCCCCGCGTCACACCGGTGTAGAGCAGGTTCCGGGCCAGCATGGTGTAGTGCTGGGTGGTGAGCGGGATCACCACGGCAGGGTATTCCGATCCCTGCGCCTTGTGGACTGTGGTGGCATAGGCCAGGACCAGCTCATCCAGCTCGCCGAAACCATAAACGACCTCGCGCTCCTCGAACCGGACCGTGAGTTCTCCTTCCTCGAGGTCGAGGCGCGATATGATGCCGAGGTCGCCGTTATAGACCTCCCGGTCATAGTCGTTCGCCACCTGCATGACCTTGTCCCCGGGGCAGAAGGTCCAGCCGAAGCGCTCCACCCGCAGCTCCCCCGGCGGGTTCAGCGCCTTCTGCAACTCGATGTTGAGCGCGCGCGCCCCGAGTCCGCCGCGGTTCATGGGACATAGCACCTGGATATCCCGCACGGGGTCCAGCCCAAAGCGGGCAGGGATACGCTCCCGCACCACCGCCAGCAGCTTGCGCACCCCTTCCTCCGGGTCGGCCGCATTCACGAAGTAGAAGTCCGACCCCTCGGCCTGGCGCAGCTCGGGCATCCGGCCCTGGTTGATCCGATGGGCATTGACGATGACCTGGCTTTCAGCCGCCTGCCGGAACACCTCGGTCAGCCGGACCACCGGCAGGGTCCCGGCGCCGATGATATCCGCCAGCACCTGCCCCGGCCCCACCGACGGAAGCTGATCCACGTCGCCCACCAGCAGCAGGGCGGCCTCGTCCGGCAATGCCCGGAGCAAGGCCCGCATGAGGGGGACATCGACCATCGAGGTCTCGTCCACCACCAGGAGCTGGCATTCCAACGGGCGTTCCTCGCTCCGCTTGAACCCGCCGGTCTTGGGGTCGGCCTCCAGCAGGCGGTGGATGGTGCGGGCTTCCAGCCCCGTGCTGTCCGTCAGGCGCTTGGCGGCACGGCCGGTGGGCGCGCAGAGCACCACCTGCACGCCCTTGGCCCGCAGAACCTGCAGGATGGAATTCACCAGTGTCGTCTTGCCCACGCCGGGCCCGCCGGTGATGACCAGCGCCTTGGAGCGGAGCGCGAGCCCAAGGGCCTGCCGCTGGCTGGGCGCGAGGGAAAGGCCGGTCTTGCCTTCCACCCAGGGGATGGCGCGTTCCGCGTCGATGGCGGGCCAGGGCGGCTGCCCCGCGGCAAGAGTTTTCAGCCGTTCCGCGATCACCTGCTCAGCCCGGTACAGGCCGGCGAGGAAGACGCAGCGCTCGCCCTCCAGCGTATCGGCGACCACCTCGCCGGCTTCGAGTTCCAGCTTCAGCGCGGCCTCGATCAGGGGCGGGGGCACCACGATCAAGGCGGCGGTCTGTGCGGTCAGCTCCTCCACGGGCAGGCCGCAATGCCCTTCGCCGGTGGCCTCGGCCAGCGCGAAGGAGATGCCGGCCCGCACCCGGATGGTGGTCGTGGGCTCGATCCCGAGCTTCTGCGCCACGAGGTCGGCCGTGCGGAAGCCGATGCCGCGGATGTCGCGGGCGAGGCGGTAGGGATTCTCGGTGATGACCTGCACGGCATTGACGCCATAGGTCTTGTAGATCCGCACGGCTCGCGAGGTGCCGACACCATGGGCGTGCAGGAACAGCATGATCTCGCGGATCACCTTCTGCTCGGCCCAGCCCGCGACGATGCGGGCCGCGCGCCGGGGGCCGATGCCCGTCACCTCCCGCAGCCGGCCCGGCTCCGCCTCGATGAGGTCGAAGACCGCCTCGCCGAAGGCCCGCACCAGCTTCCTCGCATAAGCCGGGCCGATGCCGCGGATCATGCCGGAGCCGAGATAGCGCTCGATGCCTTCCAGGGTGGTGGGCGGGCTCGCCTTCAGGAATTGCGCCCTAAATTGCAGGCCATGGCTGCGGTCGTTGACCCAGCTGCCCGAGAGCTGGACCCACTCGCCGGCCGTGATCGTGGCGGCATGGCCAACCACCGTGACCAGGTCCTTGTGCCCCCTGGCCTTCACCCGCAGGACACAGAAGCCATTCTCGGCATTGTGGTAGGTGATCCGCTCGACCAGCCCTGCCAGGGCCTCGGTGGGTGCGGATTGGACGGTCGCAGCGGCCATCGGCCCTCAGATCGGTTCATCAAAAGCCCAGGGAAGCGTGGCGCAGCCATGCCGGTATTGCCACTGCTGCCGGGCTGCCCCTCAAGATGGGACTGGCAGGCCGGCTTTGGAACCTTTAGAGAACATCCGAAGGGTGCCCATGACCGACCAGCTTGTCATTACCGAAAAGTCCAGCCAGGCCAAGGACGTACGGGCCGCCATCGGGGGCCGCTACGGCGTGGTCCTGCCGGCGGAAGGCCATCTGTTCGACCTGGTGGAGCCGGAAGAAGCGGTGCCGGCCTGGAAGCGCTGGTCGGCGGTGCTGTTGCGGCCGGATGGCCTCTACGGCACCAAGCCTGCTTCCGGAGGCAACAAGGCCTCCAAGCTCAAGGCCATCCAGGCGGCGCTGAAGAGCGCCAAATGCGTCTGGCTCGCCACGGACTGCGACCGTGAGGGGCAATTGATCGGCCAGGAGATCCTGGAGCACCTGAAGTACCGCGGCCGGGTGATGCGGGTGATCTTCACCGCCCAGGACCCCCGGACCATCCAGGATGCCTTCGCGAAGGCCCGCCCCAATGCCGAATATGCCCGCCTCTATGCGGCCGCCGTGGCACGCCGCCAGGCCGACCAGATCTACAATCTGTCCCTGACCCGCACCGCCACCGTGACCCTGGCGCGTGGGGCACGCACGGTGATCGGGGTCGGGCGGGTCAAGACACCGACCCTGGCCATTGTCTGCCGGCGTGAGCTCGAGATCCGCCACTTCGTGCCACAGCCCTATTTCGAGGTGGTGGCGACGGCCGAGGTCTCCGAGGGCCGGCTGCGGATGCGGCACGCGCCGAAGGACCGGATCCTGAAGCGCGAGGATGCCGAGGCCATCGCGGCATTGGCTGAGGGCTTCCAGGGCCCGCTTGCCGTGAAGGTCGAGGACAAGCGCCAGGGGCCGCCGCGGCTGCATGACCTGCCCTCCCTGCAGAAGCTGTGCGGTTCCCGCTTCGGCTGGTCCGCGGCGCGGACGCTGGAGGTCGCGCAGCAGCTTTATGACGGTGAGGGCAAGAAGGTCATCACCTATCCCCGGGCCGAGACGCGCTACCTGCCGGAAAACCTGATCCCCGACGTGCCCCGGATCGTGGCGGGGCTGCGGGTCGGCCGCGCCTTCAGCCAGATTCCGGTACCCGACCCGGCGGTGATCCGCCGGGGTGCCAGCGGCGCCTTCCACGACAAGGGCCTGGAGGGTGCCAGCCACCATGCCATCATTCCCAACGTGAACACCGTGGATACGCTGCGAGAGGCTTGGCCGCGCCTCTCGGCCGACGAGCGGAAGCTGTTCGACATCATCGCCCGCTCCTACCTTGCGGCCATGATGCCGGATTTCCGCTACCGGCAGACAACGGCCACCCTGGACGTGGGCGGCCACCAGTTCCGGGCCTCGGGGCGGCAGCCGATCGACCTGGGCTGGCGCGCAGCCTTCCCCGAATGGCAACCGGCGGAAGAAAAGGGCGAGGACGCGCAGCTTCTGCCCGCGCTCCGCCATGGCGAGGAAGCGCGACTGCACGATGCCGCTGTCGAGGACAAGGAAACCCGCCCCCCGCCGCGCTACAACGAGGGCACCTTGATCGAGGCCATGCAGAATGCCTGGCGCTTCGTGGAGGACGAGGCCCTGCAGGAGCGGCTGAAGGAGGCCAAGGGGATCGGCACGCCCGCGACCCGTGCCGAGATCATCCGTGGCCTCAAGGCACAGGACTTCCTCACCATCGAGGGCAAGCACATCGTTCCGACGGAGCGGGGCCTGTCGCTGCACGCGGTGCTGGAGCGGGCGGACCCCGCGCTGGTCGATCCCGGCGTGACGGCGCAGATGGAGCGGCTGCTGGACGAGGTTCTGGTGGGGCAGCAGGACATGGGAAGCGCGATCGATGCCGTCTGTGCCCAGGCCAGCCGCATCATCGCGCAGTTGCAGGAAGGGGTGGGGGCTCTGGCTCCCGCGCTTCTCGGCGGGTCAGCCAGGCCAGGGGGCTCCGACCGGCCGCCCACGGCCGCGATGAAGCGCTTCGTGGATAGCCTGGCGCGGCAGAAAGGCATCAAGCCGCCGCGTGGCTATACGGCCTCGGGCGCCCTCTGCCGCAGCTTTCTGGACCAGCATGCGCCCAAGAGGGACGGAGGGAGCGCCGCGGATACAATGCCGAGTAAAGCCGGATCGCCAGACCAGGCAGGTGCCGATGCCGGAACTGCGCCAGCCCACGCGCCCCGGAAGCGGAAGGGTGCGTCCAAGCGCGCCACGCAGGCCGGCCCGCCAGTCCGCAGCAAGCCGGCGAGCCGTGGCGTGAAAGCCAGCCAGGCTGCGGAATTGCCGGATGGCGACACGCCGCTGAACATTCCGTTCGGCAACAAGGAGGCGGCCCTGAAGATGGGCGCCCGTTACCGGCCCGGCGGCTGGTATGCGCCAAGCGGCGTGGATCTGGCCGGCTTCCGGGAACGCGGATGGCTGTGACAGGCTACACAGGCTGAAGCCCTTGGGCACGAGAAGGTCAAGGCCCTGCTCCCTGGGCTATTGAAAGGACTGCCTGTGGCGCATTGGCTGCCGCGCGCCTGAATGCCTGGTCGAGGTCACGGATCAGGTCGTCCGGATGCTCAAGCCCGACGGACAGCCGGATGAGCCCCTCATTGACGCCGCTCATGCTGCGCGCCTCCGCCGGAACACCGGAATGCGTTGTCGATGCCGGATGGCAGATGAGGGATTCCGTGCCGCCGAGCGACACCGCAAGCTTGAAGATCTGCAAAGGATTGAGGATGCGGAAGGCGAGCGGCCGGTCATCCGCGACCACGAAGGAGAAGGTTGAACCCGGCCCCGAGCACTGGCGCGCGTAGATGGCGCGGTCCCGCTCGGAGGCGGGATGCTCAGGATGCAGCACCTTGCAGGGAATATGCGGGTTCGTGGCAAGCCAGGCCGCGACCTTCCTGCCGCTCTCCGCAGCGCGTTCCATGCGCAGCGACAGGGTTTCCATCGAGCGCGACAGCATCCAGGAGGAATGCGGGTCGAGCTGGAAGCCATAGGCCGAGCGGGTCTGACGCACGGGCCGCAGCATGTCGCGGGAGCCGGTGATGCCGCCCGCCACGAGGTCGGAATGGCCGCCAACATATTTCGTGAGAGAGTAGACGCAGATATCCACCCCGAAATCGAGCGGCTGCTGGAAGACCGGGCCAAGCATCGTGTTGTCGCAGACGATGATCGGGCGCTGGCCGGAGCCGCGCGACCATTGATCCACGGTCTGTCGCACCAGTGCCAGATCCGTCAAGGCGTTCGTCGGGTTGGCGGGGGTCTCGAGGTAGACCATCTTGACTGGCCCCTGCCGTGCCGCCTCGCCGAGCGCCTCCTCCAGGGCCTCGGCGCTTGCCCCGTCCGTGAAGGCGAAGGGGTGGATGCCCCATTGGGGGAAGACCTTGCCGAGCAGGGTTTCCGTTCCGCCATAGAGTGGCGTGTAGTGCACAATGCTGTCGCCCGGCCGGAGGTAGCTCAGTGCGACGGCGCTGATCGCCGCCATGCCCGAAGCGGTGACGAGTGCGGTCTCGGCATGGTCGTAGATCGCCAGACGGTCCTCCACGATCTCCAGGTTGGGGTGGTTGAAGCGGGAATAGACCAATCCTCCCGCGCCCATTCCGGTAGGCGCCGGCTTACGTCCTGCCACGACATCGAAGAACTCGGCGCCCTGTTCAGCGCTGTCGAAGACGAAGGTGGAGGTCAGGAAGACAGGAGGCTTGACCGCGCCTTCCGACAGCGTGGGGTCATAACCAAAGGCCGTCATCTGAGTCTGCGGATGAAGCGCGTGCCCATCCAGATGCGTTCGCCGGAAGTCTCTCGCCATAGCTGCCTCCCATCCTTTTGGTGATCTTAAGCTGCTTGGAGAGGAAGATCCGGCCTGCTTCCGCTCACGATCCCGGGATCATGGCGATGGATGATGATATCAGCCACGAACCTCCTGGGCCTGATTATAGCATCAGGCAGCTGTCATGCAGCGGCTGAGGGAGGGCTTGACCCAGGCTGCATGACTGGCAGCTCACGGTCAGGCGCCTGCGGACTGCGAGTTCCATGGCCGGCTTGCTGTACCGCACCAGTCACATCCAGAGGGAGCTTGCGGAAGCCTGCCTTCAGGAGAACCAGACATTGCCGTCGTTGAGGGTGCCGGTGAAGCCTGCCAGCGTGATCTTCACGTCAAACCCGAGGGAGTGCAGATCGATGATGGTGTCACTGGCCGTATGACTCACTTGGCCAGCGATATTGCTGAAACTGGTGAGGCCGGCGAACTTCTGGAAGACCAAAGCATCTGCATCGGCTGCTTTGAAATCCGCGATGGTGACGGTGCTGCTGACGGCTTCGAAGGCAAACTGGTCGCGGCCGGCGCCACCCATCAGCGTATCCACGCCGCCGCCGCCCAGGAGCCTGTCGTTGCCATTGCCGCCCGTCAATCGGTTCGGCCCCAGATCACCGATCAGCAGGTCGTTGAAACTGCTGCCCACCAGGTCATGGATACCCGTATCGATCGCATGCGCGGTTCCGCCCGGTGTGCCGCCATGCTCGGGTTGCGAAGCGAGAATGGCGTTGAACCAGTTCTGTGCCATTTTGACGTAACCGGCCTCACTTGGATGCTTGCCTTCATAGAGGTCGGAGAGCGTGAGGTTGCTCATGGACAGCAGGCTGACGTTGAGGCCTTCAGCCATCGCTTTCTGGACTGAAGCCGTGATGGCCGCATTCACGCTCGTGACCTTGTTCGGGTCCGTGTGCGCGGATGAAATCGGCGGCAAGGTCGCGACATAGACGTGAACAAGTGGACTCACCTTCGCAACACTGTTGAGAATGCTACGGATTTCCTGACCAATGGTGTTCTGTGGTGCGCTCTCCTGCGTGATATCATTGGTGCCGGCCATCAGCAGGATAGACACTGGATCGCCTTCGGCCAGAATGCCCGGCACCGGTTGCATCAGACTATTGACGCGTAGCGCCAGCTGATCTGCGCGCTCGCCTGGAAAGCCGGCGTGGTCAGGGTCTGGAAGCTTGGCTGAACCAGAGCTCTGCGGACCGATGAAGTCAATCAGCATATGTTGCGCTGCGAATTTCCACCACAACGGGTTGCGGTAGCCGTTGGACGCGCCGCTCTGGCCAAGATCATCCTCGCGCCGCCAACCATAGGTGAGGGAATCGCCCAAAGGCATGAGGGCGATGGGATGGCTCCAGTCATGGCTCGTAAGATCAGCGACAACGCCGCGACTAGATGTAGCAAAGCTCAGGGTTCCTGGATCGGTGTTCCCCCGGATGGTGAGGGTGAGTGTGGAGGAGACGACCTCTTCGACAGGCGTGGGATTGGCGATGGTGACAGGTGCGGTGGTGGTGGCCAGGTAGCTTTGCGCGGTGGCGCCGGGGTTGAGCTGCGCGCCCCAGACCTCGAAGACGCCGGTGGCCGCCTGGCTGGCATTGTGCATCAGCGCGACATTGCCGCTGCTGGAGCCATTGCCGGTGAAGGTCCAGGTGAAGCGCTGCCACTCGCCGGTGGCGACGGCGGATTGCAGGCTGTTGCTGCTGCCGTTGTAGTAGTTGAAGCTGAAGTTGCCATCGCCGCTGGCCAGGCGCATCCAGACACTGAAGGTGTGCTGGCCGGACACGGCGGCATTCTCGAAGATGCCGCTGTTGGCGCCGGAAAGCGTCAGGCGCTCGGCGGTGTTGCCGCTGCCGATGGGGGTGGCGGCCACGTCGGCCGTGACGGCCGGAAGCGCGCCCGAGACGGCGAAGCGGCTCCAGGCGGCGTTGTTGAAGGCCTCGGAGTATGTGAGCAGGTTCTGCCAGGGCCCTGGCTGCTGCACCAGATGCGACTGCCCGTCGGACAGGGTGTAGCGGAAGGTTTCGGTGACCACCTGGCCGGCGCTGAGCGCCTGGACATTGGCCTGGTTGCTGGCCAGCGTGTAGGTGTACTTGCCGTCGGCGCCGAGCAGCAGGGTGCCGTAGGTGCCGGCCAGGGCGGTGCCCACCTTGGCCGCCTGGCCATTGATGGCGGTGACGCGCAGCGGGTCGCCCTCGGCGTCGCGGTCATTCGTCAGCACATTGCCCGTGGCCACGGGCGCCGTGCCCTTGGTCACCGAGCCAGTGTCGGGTGACGCTATCGGTGCGCTGTTCATGCACGACCTCCCGGCTTGACGCTGCTGAAGCGGCAATCACATCCCCGGCAGAATTCTGAAGCATGCAGTCTTGGTATTGCACCAGAGGCTAGCCCTGGCGGAGCGCCACACGCCATGGCGCAAAGGTGGTAGATTGTTCCTGGGTTGACGATGTTACGGCTGCCGCCCTGATCTCTGCTTCAGCCAGGGGCATGATCCAGCCCGGCGTTCAGCGCCTGCCTGACGCAAGCCTGCCGGCGCACCGACAGTGCCGCGGCGGCGTGGGGGGCTGGTATGCTGGCGGAGGAGGCGGACGGCAGGATCACTGCAGGCTACGTGACCATAAGGGAATGACGGGTGGCTGACGAGACGGTGGAGTTCAGCGCAACGCAGCAAGATGCCGGCGATGGTGCGCCAGGAGCTACGGCTGCCTTCCCATACGACCGCATGACCGTGGAGCGGTTCCGCAAGGCCTTCCCGCAAGCCCGGTGGCGCGACGACCTAGGCGCCTGGTTCGTGCCGGGCACACGCGCGGAACAACGCCTGACCAAGTGGATGAGCCGTGAATGGTCGGGCGTGCTGGCCTATGCCGATGCGCGCGGCCGCGACGCCTTCACCTTCGAGCCCATTGCAAGCCCCTATCTGGAGGTTGCTGACGGCTTTGTAATCCGGACCCCGTATTCCCGAACAGCCATCGCCGAGTTGCGGGCCGTGCCCTGGGCCCGGTGGGACCCGACATTGAAGGCCTGGCGGGTGCCATTCCGTTCGTTCGGGGAGTTGCAGAAGCGCTGGCCTGCCATAGAAGCCGCCGCCCGCCGCGCCGAGCCTGAAGAGCGGCGAAAACGCGAGGAAAGCCGCAAGACCTCTCCCGAGCATGCTGACAGGCGCGCCGAAGCCGCCGAGCGCCGCCGGAACCGGTATCCTGTGCCGGAGGATGCTCTGCCACCACTTGGCCGCGTGGTGATGACCCATGTGGGTTGCATCATCTTCGAGGCCGTCACCGGCGAGTTGGTCGAGCCTCTGATCGCTGCTCGCTTCTATCCCAACGTCAGCGCCGGAGCAGCCACACTTGTCTGGGCGACATGGCGCAGACCCGGCCATGCCGAGCTGGTTCAGGCATGGCCTGCACGAACACCACCCGGGCCAGCCGACCTTGCGCGCGGCTGGTGGCAGCCGACGATCGAGGTGCTGCGGCAGGAACGCCGCAAAGCGGCATCTCTGGAACGAGCACGGGACACGCGCCGGGCCAGGCTCGGTGTGGCACCGTCTTCCGAGGAAAGCGGTTGAAGCGTGATAGCCGCGGCTTTCATCGAAGGCGAAGTAAACTCACAGGCCGCGCTGTTCTGGAGCAGCGCCCAGGGAGGACCCGTCAGGCTGCAGGCGAAGGCAAACCGGCTTCATGGTCAAGGCTAAGGTTTCCGCGCACTGAGCCGTTGAAAGGCGGCCGCTGATCTCTCATATCGCGCCGCGCTGAGCCTGAACCTAGAGGGAGATGCATTGTGAGCGAAGCCTTGGAGCGGCATGAATTTGGCGCCGAAGTGGGGCGCCTGCTCGATCTCGTGGTCCACGCGTTGTATTCGGAGCGTGAGATCTTCCTTCGTGAACTGGTCGCCAACGCCGCCGATGCGGTGGACCGCCGACGCTTCGAGGCGCTGACCGATCCGGCCCTGATGCTGCCGGGCGAGGCCAAGCTCCGCATCATCCCGGACAAGGCCGCCCGGACCCTGACGCTCTCCGATCCCGGCATCGGCATGAGCAAGGCGGAACTGGCGCAGCATCTGGGCACCATCGCCCGCTCCGGCACCCTGGCTTTCGCCAAGTCGCTGGCCGATGCCCCGGCGGCCGAGAAGCCCAGCCTGATCGGCCAGTTCGGGGTCGGCTTCTACTCGGCCTTCATGGTGGCGGACCGGGTGGAGGTGACCTCCCGCCGCGCCGGTACCGAGGAAGCCTGGACCTGGGCCTCCGAAGGCCGGGGCGAGTATACCCTGGCCCCCGCCACGCGCGATGAAGCCGGCACGGACATCGTGCTGCACATCAAGTCCGATGCGGAGGAGTTCCTGGAGCCCATCCGGCTGCAGACCATCATCCGCAAGTGGGCCGACCACATCACCATCCCCATCACGGTGGTGCGGGACGGGCAGGAGGAGCCGGCCAACGAGGGCACGGCGCTCTGGCGTAAGCCGAAGTCGGAGATCACCGAGGAGCAATACGCCGACTTCTACCGCCATGTCGCCCACACCTTCGACAAGCCCTGGGCCACGCTGCACTGGCGGGCCGAAGGTGCGGTGGATTTCAGCGCGCTGTTGTTCATCCCCGGCATGAAGCCCTTCCAGGTGGTGGAAGGGGAGCGTGAGAGCCCGCTGCGCCTGCATGTCCGTCGCATGTTCATCACCGAGGACGCCAAGCTGCTGCCGCCCTGGCTGCGCTTCGTGCATGGCGTGGTGGATACCGAGGACCTGCCACTGAACGTTTCCCGCGAGATGCTGCAGGCCACCCCGGTGCTGGGCCGCATCCGCAAGGCCGTGACCAACCGCGTGCTGTCCGAGCTGAAGTCCCGCGCCAAGGACGCCGAGGACTATGCCAAATTCTGGGAGAACTTCGGCATCGTGCTGAAGGAAGGCGTCTGGGAGGATGCCGAGCACCGGCAGGACGTGGCCGGGCTGCTGCGCTTCCGCTCCTCGGCGGTGGAGGGCTGGACCTCGCTGGCCGAGTATGTCAGCCGGATGAAGCCGGAACAGGAGGCGATCTACATCCTTGCCGGCGACAGCACGGATGCCCTGGCCAAGTCGCCTCAGCTGGAGGGCTTCAAGGCCCGTGGCGTCGAGGTGCTGCTGCTGGCCGACCAGATCGACGCCTTCTGGCCGGAGCGGCTGGACAGCTTCGACGGCAAGCCGCTGCGCAGCATCACCCAGGGCGATATCGACCTCTCCAAGCTGCCGCTGGAAGGAGAGGCTGCGGCGGAGCCTGCCGATCTGGCCCCGCTTCTGCCGCTGCTGAAGGACGCCTTGAAGGACGAGGTGGCGGACGTGCAGGCCACGGACCGGCTGGTGGGCAGCGCCGTGGTGCTGGCCGCCGAGGCGGGCGGGCCTGACCTGCAGATGCAGCGGCTGCTGCGCCGCGCTGGCCGCGCCTTCGGCCCCGACCGGGCGGTGCTGCAACTGAACCCGCGCCATCCCCTGATCCGCCGGCTGGCGGAGCGTGCCGGCGCCGGGGCAGACCTGGCGGAAACGGCAGGCCTGCTCCTGGACCTGGCCCGCGTGCAGGATGGCGACACGCCGCGTGACCCGGTGGCCTTCGCCAGCCGGGTCGCCGCGGCGCTGGCGGCGGAAGCGGGCTGAGAGCCGGATCGCGGGTGCTCGCCCAAGGGCGGGCGCCCGCGTCTCCCTCCACGCGGTGCCTGGGGAAGCGTGAGAACCCGCCCTGAGCTATCGCACCTGCCGCCGGATCATCGGGCGAGGATTTCCGTGGCGCCCGGACGCCTCGGATCAGTCGGTTGGGAAAGGCTGCTTCAGAACGGCCTTGGGTCCAGGAAGCGCCGCAGGACGTTGAGGGTCAGGCGGCTGACGTTGTTCTCATAATCATTGCAGGTGAGCGCGCAGCTATAAGCGATCGACCCTGTGGAGAATACCGCGCCGCCGCCCGCCGTCGGGAAGAAGACAAGATCGGCCCGCACCCTGGCGTTCTGGTCGCCCATCAGGCCCCGGTGCAGGGTCCGGAATTCCTCGGGCACCGGCACGCCGCCGTAGCCCAGCTGGTCGGCCGTGGCGAGCCAGACGAGATCTGGCGGGGAGCCCAGCGTGGGTTCCACCCGGTCCACCTCGATGCCGGCGGCCCCGTTGCCGCGCAGGCCGAAATCGCCCAGCGGCGCATCCAGGTCGATGCCCTGCGTCAGCCAGGACAGGGCCGGGTCCCGCGCCGCCTCAAGCCAGCGGTAAGGCGCCGATGCCGTGAAGACCTGCGCGTCGAAGCCGACGCCCACCAAGCGCTGCGGCGGGCGGCCATTGGTACGCCATGTGCCGGAAGGCTCCCCGGTGAAGGCCAGGCTGTCCTCGCCGGCCTCGCCTTCCCAGGTGCGCAGGCCGATCATGCCGCGCCGCACCTCCATGGTATGCGGCCGCGTGGGATGGAAGGCGATGCGCCAGTAGAAGCCATTGCCGCCGAGATACATGTGCCGGCCGCCGCCACGCTGATAAGCGTCGAAGGCATCCAGCATGGGGCGCGAGACATATTCCGGGTGGGAGCCCGTGATGACGCAGGCATAGGGCCGCAGCACCTGCACGCCGTGGCGGTCGATGTCCTCGTCCGTGACGATGTCATAGTCTTGGCTGAAATGCTCCAGCCAGTCGAGGACATGGGTGTCGTTGCCATAGTTGAACACGGCGCCGCGCGGCCGCATGTTCAGGATCGGGCGGGCACCGCTGCTGATGGTCCAGCCGCTGCCGTCGTTATGCGTGTCGTAGGTGGAGAGGCCGAGTTCGCGGTGGCTCTGCAGGTACACGTCGTCTGGGGAGAGCGCGATCACGCCCTCCAGCATGGCTTCCGCGTGCACCTGGTCCAGCCGCAGCGCGCTGTTGGCATAGGCGAGGAAGGTCGCGGTGCTGGCGACGAAGGCAAGGCGCGACGAGGGCCGGCCAACAGGCGCGCGCACAAAAAAGGCGACAAAACTCTCCACCGGTTCCGGGCTGTCGGTCCGCGCGCGCAGGCGCAGGGCATAGAAACCGGGCTTCCAGTTGGCCGGAACAGTCAGGCAAAGGTCGGCGGCCCAGCCGGCATCGGCCATGTCGTCCCGGTGGAAGTGGATGGCGCCGTATTGCCAGGGCGCCTCAGTCCAGCTTCGCGTGCTGCCATCCCAGTTCGCGCCGGTCATGGCGCGCGCCGGCATCTGGCGCAGCAGGCCATCCAGCCGGTTGGCCGAGAGGTCATGCAGCCGGTCGGTGGGGATGCCGTCGGAAAAGTCCCAGGCGGCCAGCAGCAGCGGGTCGCCCGGTGACGGGCGCTGGGCCTCGCAAAGGCGGTGCAGCGCATCCAGCGGCAGGGGGGCACCATAGAGGCGAGGGCGGTCCAGCTTGCCGTCGAGGAGGCCCAGCACGCGCGGGGAGGGACCCTGCGCCGCCGCATGGCCTGCCATGGTCAGTGCCGTATCCATGGGCCAGGAGAGCGCTGCCGGGCCGGGTGCGGCGATATCGGCGGAACGGTCCCGCCCGGCCTGTGGGTCCAGGCTGCGCGCCATGATCCGGACTTCGCGCGCGGCGGGGTCCCAACTGCCGCCGATCAGCACCCATTCGCGCTCAGCCAGGGGATGGGGCGAGACGGCCCGCCAGCTCTGGCCGCCATCCGAGACGATGAACTCCGGCCGTCCTTCAGCGTCCAGCCCAAGGCGCCAGCCACACCCCTCGGCCTCGCACCAGCGCGCCAGCACCGTCTGCGCCGCCGCCCCGTTGTATTCGGCGCCGGGGGCGGTGGGCCAGAGGAAGGTGCCCACGGTGAAGCCGGAGAAGGCCGTCAGCGCCGGCGCATCGGCCACGATGCCGCAGGAGCCGGGATGGAGCGGCTGGTTCCGCAGCGGCACCGGCCCGTCGATGGGCGTGCCGGGGAAGGTGAGCTTCAGCCCAGGGCCATTCGGGTCAGGGTCGGCGCAGCGCACGCGGGCCACCGCCGCTTCCGCCAGATCCAGCGCCGGGCTGGATAGGTGAAAGCGCACCTCCTCCCCCGCGGAGACAGCCAGCGGCCAGGCATAGCCCAGGATGGAGGTGGTATCGACCGTACCGGGAACCGGCATCACAGCTTGCTCTCGCCTCATGTGCCGGCGCCGCCGCCGGCGATCTCCTCGGGAAGCGGCGCCCCGGCCAGGGCCGCCCAGCGCCGCTTGAAAATCTCCCACTCCGCCTCGGCCAGGGAGGTGAAGACCTGGTTGGGCAGGGTACGCACAGGCTGCCCCCGATGGCGCGGCAGTTGCGCCAGCATCCAGCGGCGGTTCGGCTCCACCACCACCAGGATCCAGCGCCCTTCCTCCGCTGGGTCACCCGCCCAGCGCATGCGGTGCAGCAGCTTCTGCAAGGCATCGCCGTGCGGGCCACGCGGCCGGCGGCGGAACTCCAGCGCCAGGTCGAGCCGCGATGGATCGAAGGGCCAGTGCGCCGCCGCCGGGTCGTTGACGAGCATGCAGGCGTCAGGACTTGCGGACGTTGTGGAACAGCGGGAAGCCGGCCGGGATGCCGGTGATGTTCTTGCGGTATGCCGTGGGCTGGAAATAAAGCCCGGTCGGCAGGTAGGGCACGTCCTGGAAGGCCTGGATCTGCAATTCCCGCGTCAGCCGCTTCTGTTCCTCCGGGCTTTGCGCGTCCATGAACTGGTCGCGCAGCGCCTCCACCTTCGGCAGTTCCGGCCAGCCATAGGTGCCGCTCTTGCCGGGGCCCCGCACATAGGATTGCGTGGCGGGATTGAGCGCGATGACACCGGGGATGATATTGGCCCAGACGCTCCAGCCGCCGCTGTCCAGCCCGCCCTGGTTGGGCAGGCGGCTGGCCACCGAGCCCCAGTCGGAGGCTTGGTAATCCAGGTTGAGGCCGACACGGCGGAACATATCGCCCGCGATCTCGCTCTGCGCGTTCAGCACCGCGAAATCGGTGGGCACCATGAAGACCACGCGCTCGCCCTTGTAGCCGGCGGCTTCCAGATCGCGCTTGACCTTGTCGTAATTGGGGGCGCCGTTCATCGCCTCCAGCCCGTCCTCGGAGGCGAGCGGGCTGCCGGGCAGGAAGAAGCCGCAGCGCGCGTTCCACAGCGAGGTGTCGCTGCCCATCACCGCCGTCATGTAGTCGGTCTGGTTGATGCCGGCGAGGAAGGCGCGGCGGATCGCGGGATTATCGAAGGGCGGCTGCAGGTGGTTGAAGCGGATCATGCCCATGGTGCCGGCACGGTCCTTCACCTCCACCGCGATATTGTCGCGGCGGCGGAGCAGGGGCACGAGGTCGGGTGCCGGGCTTTCCCACCAGTCCACCTCGCCCTGCTGCAAGGCGGCGGCGGCGGTCGCGGCATCGGGCAGGGTATGCCATTCCACCCGCTCCAGATACGCGATCTTCGGCCCGGCCAGGAAGCTCGGCGTGCCATTGGGGCGCGGCTTGTAGCCATCGAAGCGCCGGTACACGGTGCGAGAACCGGCGAGCCGTTCCTCCGCCACCCAGCGGAAGGGGCCGCTGCCCACCACCTCGGTCACCTGCGTCGTCGGCGGCTGGCTGGCCAGGCGCGCCGGCATGACGGGGCAGAAGGAGGAAGGCTTGGCCAGCGCGGTGGCCAGCAGCGGGAAGGGCTTGCTGAGCCGGATCTCCAGCACGCGGTCGGAGAGGGCGTTCATCTCCTGCGTCAGGGCGCGGATATTGCGGCCGAGCACATCCGCCTTGGTCCAGCGGTCAATGCTGGCGATGCAGTCCCGCGCCAGCACCGGCGTGCCGTCGTGGAACATCAGCCCTTCGCGGAGCGTGATCTTCCAGGTCTTGCCGTCATCCTCGATGACATGGCCTTCCACCATCTGCGGCTGCGGGTTGAAGTGCTCGTCCAGCCCATAGAGCTGGTCGAAGACCAGCATGCCATGGGTGCGGGTGACAAGGGCGGTGTTGAACACCGGGTCCACCAGGGTGAGATCCGCCGCCGGCACGAAGCGGAGCACATTGGCCCCCTGCGCCCGGGAGATGGAAGGCACGGCCAGCGATGCGGCGCCGAACGCGGCCGTCGCCTTGAACATGTCGCGTCGCTTCATGGTGGTCTCTCCTGGTGGGGTGGGGTTCAGGCGGTAGGCAGTGTCTCTCGTGTCGGGGCGGCCAGGGGAGGGCGGTGCTGCGCCCAGGGGTGCGCGGCCTCGAAGGCGGCGCTAGCCTGCAGCACGCCAAGGTCGTCGAAGCGGCGGCCGACGATCTGCAGGCCGACCGGCAGGCCGGCCGCGGTGAAGCCGCAGGGAATGCTGGCGGCGGGGCTGCCGGACCAGTTGAAGGGGTAGCTGAACTCCGCCCACATCAGCCAGTCCCAGGGGTGCTGCGGCCAGTGCTCCGGTTGCAGGCGGTCGGCCGGGAAGGCCGCGACGCTGACCGCAGGAGTCAGCAGGAAGTCGTAATCCTCCATGAAGTCATGGATGGCGTTGCAGTAGTTGAAGCGCCGCTCCCGCATCGTCATGAACTGCGACACGGTATAGTTCTCCGTTGTGCGGATCATGGCGACGAAGCCAGGGTCCATCTTATCCTCCCATTCCGGGAGGTACTTCAGCCGTCCGCTGAAGGTGGCCGGCCAGAAGAAGCGGGACAGCTCCGGCCCCTCCTTGCCCCAGGCCGGCGTCACCTGCTCCACCACCGCGCCCATCTCCTCGAAGGCGGATACGGCGCGCGCGACGAGGGCGGCGACCTCCGGGTCCACGCGGGCATGGCCGAGATCGGGGCTGAAGGCGACACGCTTGCCGCGCAGGTCGGCGGCAAGCTGCGCGGCATAATCCGGCGGCGTGGATTCCAGCGAGGTATAGTCCCAGGGGTGCGGGCCAGCCATGGTGCGGAGCATCAGCGCCGCATCCGTCACCGTGCGCGTCATCGGCCCGATATGCGTCGCCAGGTCGTTGTTGGACATCGGCCAGTTCGGCACGCGCCCATGCGTCGGCTTCAGCCCATAGATGCCGCTGAAATGCGCCGGCATGCGGATGGAGCCTGCACCGTCGCCGCCCTGGTGCAACGGCCCATAGCCCGCCGCCGTGGCGGCACCGGCGCCGGAAGACGAAGCGCCCGCGTTGTAGCCCTGCTTCCACGGATTGCTGGTGATGCCATAGACCGGCGCCTGGCTGACGCCCTTCCAGCCCCATTCGGCGGAGGAGGTGGTCTTGCCCAGCATGACGCAGCCGGCCTCGAAGAGGCGCGCCGCGCAGGGCACGTCCACATCCGGCACGCTGCCCGCCAGGATATGCGTGCCAAAATCGGTCCGGATGCCCTTGGTGTGTTGCAGATCCTTGATGGTGACGGGCACGCCCTCCAGCGGGCGGGCCTCACCCCGCAACCAGCGCGCCTCGGACTCCCGTGCCGCCGCGCGGGCGAGGTCCGGCGTCGTGCGGGCCATGGCATTGATGCGGGGCTCGGCCTGCTCGATCTGCCCCAGCACCGCCTCCGTGACCTCGACGGGCGAGAGCGCCTTGCTCCGGTAGAGGGACAGCAGTTCGCTCGCCGGCAGGAAGCCCAGCTCCGCATTCGTCATGGCGTGTCTCCGTTCAGGTGCAGTGGGGGGCCAACAGGCTTCATGCGGCGGGGCGCGGGCGGCGGAGGCCTCGCGACGCGCATGGCGGGGTCAGAGGCTCGCCTCCGCCATGGCCTCGCGGAATACCTTCGGGTCGTGCACCGGGGTAGGAATGCCTTCCATCCGTGCCTTGAGTTGTAAGGCGAGGATGCGGGAATAGAAGCGCACCTGCGCCAGGTTGCCGCCCTGCAGCCAGAGGCCTTCCTGGCGCGTCGGCTTCCACATGTTGCGCAATTCGCCGGACCAGGGGCCCGGGTCGCGCCGCGTGCCCGAGCCAAGACCCCAGACATGCCCGACCCTGCTGGCCGTGTCTTCAGAGATGAGCTGCGAGATCCAGCTTTCCATCGGCTCGAAGCCGGTGGCGTAGACGATCAGGTCGGCAGGCAGCACGGTGCCGTCATCCAGCGCCACGCCCTCGGGCAGGATGCGCGATACCTTCACGCGGCTTTTCAGCTTGATCTCGCCGCGGATGATGAGGTCGGAGGCACCGACATCGATGTAATAGCCCGAGCCACGGCGCAGGTACTTCATCGAGAGGCCGCTCTCGTCCTCGCCGAAGTCCAGCATGAAGCCGGCTTCCTCCAGTTGGCGGTAGAACTCCGCGTCTTCCTGCCGGATCTGGTTGTAGATGGCCCGGTGCATGGCGGGCAGCAGGGCATAGGGGCGGGAAGCGGCGATGAAGTCGGCCTGTTCCGTGCCGATCCCGGCCTCCAGCGCGTCCTCGGAATAGAGCTTGTAGGCGAAGTGCCGCATCTGCGTCTCGGCGCGCACCACCAGAGTGGAGGAGCGCTGCACCATCGTGACCTGCGCGCCGCATTCCCAAAGCTCGGCGGCGATGTCATGGGCCGAGTTGTTGGAGCCGATGACCACGCAGCGCTTGCCGGCATAGGCCTCGCCGCCGCGATAGGCGCTGGAATGGCACTGCACGCCCTGGAAGCTTTCCGCGCCCTCATAGGCCGGCACCTGGGGCGCGCCGGACATGCCGGTGGCCAGCACCAGCTGCTTCGGGCGCAGGGTGACAGGCACGCCGTCCCGCACCACGCCGACCTCCCACTCACCCCGCGCCGCGTCGTAGCGCGCCCCCTCGGCCCGGGTGGAACTCCAGATGTCCAGCTCCATCAGCCCGGCATAGGCCTCCAGCCAGTCGCCCATCTGGTCCTTGGGCGTGAAGACCGGCCAATGGTCCGGGAAGGGCAGGTAGGGGAGGTGGATGTTCCAGACCGGGTCGTGCAGGCAGAGCGTGCGGTAGCGTCGGCGCCAGGCATCGCCGGGGCGGGGAAGGGCATCGATGATCAGTGCCGGCACGCCCAGGCGGCGCAGCCGCGCGCCCAGCACGATGCCGCCCTGGCCGCCGCCCACGATCAGCACCTCGGGCTGCCGCGTCGTGCCGAGGGCGCTATGCTCCTCGCGCCGCTGTTCCAACCAGCTTTTGCGGCCCGGAACGGCGCCGTGCCGCACGCCCATCTCGCGCGCGCGGCCGGCCTTCTCCTCATGGCCCTTCAGCTCCAGCGCCGCCGTCAGCAGCGTCCAGCACCGCCCGTCCTTCAGGCGCAGGTGGCCACGGGCGCGTAGCGCGCCGGTCTCGAAGCGGAACCAGGCCTCCGTGACGCCGTCCTGCTGCCGCGCGCTGCCCGGCTCCAGCCGAAAGGCCGTGGGCATGGCGCGGGGCAGGGTTTCCTCCAGCATGGCGCGGATCTGGTCCGGGCCCTCCAGGGTCACAACGGACCATGTGAAGGGCAGCAGGTCGCGCCAGTAACTCTCCGCCGCGAAGAGCGAGGCGGCGCCGGCCGCATCCCCCTGCGCGATGCGCTCCGCCAGGGTCGCGAGCCAGGCGCCTGCCAGGGATTCTGCCGTCTCGGTCATTGGCCTCGTCCCGTCTCAGCGATTTGCGGCGCGGATGGCCGCAACCAGGGGCTGGATCTTCTCCAGCGGCCTCACGGTGTCCCGCTTCGCCTTCAGCGCCGCGAAGGCGTCATCCGTGCGGTCGAGCGTCAGGCGGATATCGGCCTCCGTCAGCGCCGCGCAGAGAAACATGTTGTGGTAGGGGCTGAGATAGACGCCGCGATCCAGCGCCTCGACCACCCAGGCATAGCCCAGGCGGAAATCCGGGTCTTCCTCGAACAGGATCTGCGGCATCTGCGCGGGGCCTGTCTGGCGCAGGGTGAAGCCATGCGCCGCCGCCTGCTGCTGCAAGCCGTCGCGCAGCGCCTGCCCCATGGCGATGGTGTGCTCCAGGTAATCCGTCTCCCGGATCTTGCGCATCGTCGCCACGCCCGCCGCCATGGGCACGGCGGAGAACCAGAAGGAGCCTGTGGCCACGATGGAACCGGCGGCCTGGCGCGCCTTCTCCACGCCCAGCAGGGCGGAGATGGGCTGGCCATTGGCGATCGCCTTGCCCCAGCAACTGAGGTCGGGGGAAACGCCGAACTGCTCAATGCTGCAATCCCGGTCCAGGCGGAAGCCGGCGCGCACATCGTCCACGATCAGCAGCGCCTCCGTCCGGTCGCAGATCTGGCGCGCGAGCTGCAGGAATTCCGGGTCCGGCAGGAACTGGTCCTGGAAGATCTCGTGCCGGAAGGGCGTGACCAGGATGCCGGCCAGATCGTCCCCGGCCTGGCGGGCGGCATCGGCAAGGCTTTCCGCGTCATTGTAGCGGAAGTGGATCACATGCGCCTTGTCTTCCGGCATCAGGCCGCGGCTGCTGCGCTGGGTCGCCCAGCCGGAAGCCCCGTGATAGGCGCCGCGCCCGACCAGGATCTTGCCACGGCCTGTATGGGCGCGGGCCGTGGCGATGGCCATGGAGGTGGCATCGGTGCCGTTCTTGCAGAACATGGCCCAGTCGGCGTGGCTGACCTGTGCGACCATGGCCTCGGCGAAGGCGATCATCGCCTCGGCGGGGCCGGTCATGGTGTCGCCCAGCGCGCGCTGGGCATCGGCGGCCGCCTCGATCTCAGGCTGTCCATAGCCGAATAAATTCGGCCCGAAGGCGCACATATAGTCGATGTACTCGTTGCCGTCGGCGTCCCAGAGCCGTGCGCCCCGCGCCTTGGCGAAGAATTGCGGGTAGCCCTCCGGCAGCAAGCCGACCGATTCGTGCCCGTACATTCCGTTGGGAATGACGGCACGGGCACGTTCCATCAGCGCCGTTCCCTGCGACAGACTCCGCACCATGCCGTCCCACCTTTCGTTTATCGATTAAGTTCGATTTCGGCATCGCGATGTCAGGCTGTCAATCACTTTGTTCAGCGGCTAGACAGAGGCCCGGAGGAGGACAGGATACGCATGACCGAAACCCGTCCAGACATGCCGAGACAGCCGCTGAGGGCCCGGGGTCGGTCGCGCTATGAAGCCCTGCTGGATGCGGTGGATGCCCTGCTCGCCGATAGCCCGCCCGCCTTGATCAGCCTGCAGGACGTGGCGCGGCAGGCCAAGGCCCCGCTGGCCTCGGTCTACCATTACTTCCCCAACAGCACGGCGGCCTTCCTGGGCTTGGCGCAACGCTACCACAGCCTGTTCGAGGCGGTGTACGAGGAACCCATCGCCACGGTGCCGGACAGCTGGCCGGAACTGATCCGGTTGCTGATTCAGCGTAGCCGCCGTGTCTACGATGCCTACCCGACCACCATGCGGCTCTTCCTCGGCGCCGATGTCGCCGGGCGGATCAGGGAGGCGGATCTGGACGCCAACCGGCAATTCGGCCAGCACCAGTACAAGCTGCTGCGCCAGTACTACGTGATCCCCGAAGACCCATCTCTGATCGAAAAGCTTGCCATCTCGGTGACCATCACCGACGCCATCTGGTCCTTGTCCTACATCCGGCACGGCCGGCTGACGGATGAGATGGTGGAAGAGGCTGTTCAGGCCAAGGAAGCCTATCTGGCAGCCTATATCCCCCTGCGCGCCCGGAGGCGGGAGGAGGGCCCTGAGGATCGTGAGGCTTCAGAAAGCAACCAGCACTGACCTTAAGCCTGCTCCGCAGCCTGAACGGCCGCTGCGTGCTCCTGCAAGCTTTCAAAGGAGATCAGCTTGCCGGCAATGGCACTCGCGGCCACCGTCGGCGGACTGGCGAGCCAGACGCCGCCGGGTCCGCCACGGCCAGGGAAGTTGCGGTTGATGGCGCTGACGGTCACCTGTTCAGCGCGCGTGGATGTGCCTGGGCCGCAATTGGCGCAGGCGCCGCAGGCCGGCTGAAGAAGCTGGGCGCCGACTTTTTCGAAGGTGTCCAGGTATCCCTTGGCCTCGCAATAATCCCGCACCGCAGTCGTGCCGAATTGAAGATACAGTTCCACACCGTCCGCCACGCGCAGCCCGCGCTCCGCTGCCCAGGCCAGCACTTCATGATAGCGGTCGAAATCTTCCCGCTTGCCGGCGGTGCAGGAACCGCCATAGGCGATGTCGACCCGCACAGGAGAGGGAAGGGCGCTGAGGTCCAGCCCGCGCCCCGGATCGCCCGGCGCCGCCACCATGGGCGAGAGCCCGGCCAGATCGACGGTGATCCAGCCGGCATAGCTGGCCCCGAGGTCGCTCCGCATCCAGGGCTCGATGGGCACATCGATGCCGCGCCGCTCGCGCAGGAAGCGCCGCGTTTCCTCGTCCGGCTCGACGATGCCGCTGAAGCCGCCAAGCTCGGCCGTCATGTTGGTCAGGGTGGTGCGCTCGTCGGTGTTCAGCGCCGCCATGCCGGGGCCGCCGAATTCGAAGATCTTGCCCACGCCCTCCCCGGCACGCAGGGCCGGCAGGGCGAGGAGATGCAGCACCAGGTCCTTCGCCGTGACGCCACGCGGCAGGGTGCCTTCCAGCTCGATCCGCAGCACGGATGGAACCGCGAGCCGGACAGCGCCCGTCGTCATGGCATTGGCCATGTCCGTCGTCCCCACCCCGAATGCGAGGGAGCCCAGGGCGCCACTATGGGGCGTGTGGGAATCCGTGCCGGCGATGAGTTGGCCGGGCAGCGCGTATTGTTCCGCCATCAGGGCATGGGAGATGCCTTGGGAACCCTCACCGCCAGCCAGGTAGCCATGGTCGCGCAGGCCGTGCTCGGCGACGAAGGCGCGATGTGCTTCGGACAGCGCCTGCACCTGCGGCAGCAGGCCGCGCGCCACATGGGCGATGCTGCGATGCGCGTAGGAATAATGATCCTCGAAGGTGAGGATGCTGTCGGGGTCGCGCAGCGCCAGGGCCTCGCCGAAGGCTTCGCGCAGCATGAAGCGGCACATGGCCGTGTAGATGTCGTGGATGAAGCGGAAGTCCGGCCGCACGAAGGCGCTCTGCCCCGGCGTCAGGCCCGTGGCGATGCCAGGAACAGCGAGGGCATGCCGCGCCAGGATCTTCTCGGCCAGGGTCAGCGGCCCTTGCGGCGCCGGGTCCGCCAGCGCCGCCACACCCAGCTGCTCGCGCCCATAGTTCAGCAGCCCGCCGGCACGGAGAACCGCAGCGGCCACGGGGTCCCGGCCCGCGACAAGCTCCTCCACCTCAATGGCTTCGCCACGACGGATGCGCTCAACAAGGCCGAGATCGGTGGAGGTGAACAGGCCAAGATTGTCGGCATTCTGGCGGTAGATACGCTCGAAGCTCTCGGCGATAACAAGACGGATGCCGGCCATCCGCTCCGCCAGCGGCGAATGCTCGCGCGAGGAGCCCTTGCCGTAGCGCGCCCCGCCAACCATGACGGAAAAGCCCCCCTGCCGCACCGCGCCAACGCCGATGGGCAGCGCATCCCCGGCTTTCACGCCCGTATAGGCGTGCTCCGCCAGTCGCTCATCGAAATAGACGAGGGAAGGCAGCGGGGTGATCTCATCGGTGGAGACCTCGGCCCTCAGCGCCCCGGCCGAGGCCAGATCCAGGTCCTGCCCATCGATCTGCGCCGCGATGGCGGCGGGATCGGTGGACAGGATGAGGATGCGCCCCGGCAGGGCGAGCGTGGTCATTCCGCCGCCAGCGGCAGGTCAGCGGCCCAGAGCGTGCCGGAAGTCACCATGGCGGCGATCTCCGCCTCGCTGAGCCCGGCCTCCCGCGCGATATCGGCGCTGTGCTCGCCACTCCGGGGCGGCTGGCGGCGGATGCCCATGCGGCGCCCATCGAGCGAGATGGGCAGCCCCGGCAGGCCTGCGGCCGGCTGCGCTGGCGTGCCGCCCGGCGCGCCCTGGGCACTGGTCAGCTCGGTGTCGAGCAACCCGCCGGAGGCGCGCAGATGCGGGTCCTCGAACAGGTCCGCCGGGCGGGCGATCGGCGCGAAGGGCACGCCCAGCGCCTCGCAGCGCGCCATCAGCTCGGCCTTGGGCAGGCTGCGGAAGACGGCGGCGACGCGCGGCAGGTAGCGGGACCGGTCGGCCACGCGCTTAGACTGGGTGGCCAGGGACGGATCGGCCAGCAGTTCCTGCAGCCCAAAGGCCTCGCAGAAGCCGCGCCACTGCGTCTCCGTCACCACGCCGACGAAGACCTGCTCGCCCGCATCGGCGCTATCGAAAACATCATAGACCGACCAGGGCTTCTGCATCGCGGGGTCGGCGAAGGGCGGCGGGTTGCGGCCAGTGATGGCGGCGCCGGCCATGTGCTGCGCCATCATCACCATGTTGGTCTCGAAGAGGCCGGACTGCACATGGGTGCCGCGGCCCGTCACCTCCCGCTCCCGCAGCGCGGCCAGGATGCCGATGACGCCGAACAGGCCGCCCATGATGTCGTTGACCGAGGCGCCAGCCCGCAGCGGCTGACCCGGCGGGCCGGTCATGTAGGCCAGGCCGCCCATCATCTGCACCACCTCGTCCAGCGCGGCGCGATGCTCGTAGGGGCCAGGCAGGAAGCCCTTGCAGGAGCAATAGACCAGCTTCGGGTTCAGCGCCGAGAGCGCCTCGTAACCCAGGCCGAGCTTGTCCATGGCGCCGGGGCGGAAGTTCTCCACCACCACATCCGCCTGCGCTGCCAGCTTGCGGACGAGGTCGAGGCTTTCCGGCTGCTTCAGGTCCAGGCTCAGGCTGCGCTTGTTGCGGTTGAAGGAGGGGAAGAAGCCGATGGCGGCCCCCATCAGGCGGCGCGTGTTGTCGCCATCCGGACCGGGCTCCACCTTCACCACGTCGGCGCCGAGATCGGCCAGCACCATGGCGCAGCTCGGCCCCATGATCATGTGGGTGAATTCCAGCACGCGGATGCCGCTCAGGGGGCCGGGCTTCGTGGTTTCAGTCATGATCGGCTCCATCAGGCAGCAAGGCGCGCGGGTTGGAAGGTGCGGGGAATGCCGGCGGCGGCCACGCGGCCGGAGAGGGGCTCGCCGGGCAGACCCTCTCGCAGCGGCTCCCGCGCGGCGATCAGGGCCGGAAGGTCGATGCCGGTGTCGAAGCCCTCAGATTCCAGCAGGTAGACGAGGTCCTCGGTGTTGATGTTGCCGACCGAGCCTGGCGCGAAGGGGCAGCCGCCCAACCCGCCCAGCGCGCCATCGAAGCCGCGCACGTCTTCCTCCAGCGCGGCCAGCACATTCGCGAGGCCCGTGCCCATCGTGTCGTGCAGGTGCAGGTTGCCGAAGCGCTCCACGCCGACCACGCCGCGCACTGCCCGCACCAGCCGCCGGACCTTGGCCGGGTTGGCATAGCCCAGCGTGTCCGCCAGGGCGATGACATCGGCCCCGGCCTCCGCCAGTTCCGCCGCGAGGGACAGCACCTCATCCTCCGGCACCACGCCTTGCAGCGAGCAGCCGAAGGCGGTGGAAATGCCGGCCTCGATGCGCGGCGCCGCCCCGTTCAGGGAGCGGGCCCATGCGACGATGCCACGGAAGGCCTCCACCTGCTCCGCCCGGCTGCGCCGGACGTTGGAGCGGCTATGCGCCTCGCTGGCGGAGACCGGGATCAGCAGGGTCTGGGCCCCGGCGGCAGCGGCATTCTGCGCCCCGCGCAGGTTGGGTGCGAGGGCCACGGTGTGCACCGACGGATGGTTCTGGCGCACGGCGCGCACGACCTCGGCGGCATCGGCCATCTGCGGCATCGCGGCGGGGGGCACGAAGCTCGCCACGTCGATCTCCCGCAGCCCGGCCTCCACCATGGCGGCGATCCAGCGCAGCTTCGCCTCGGTCGGCATGATGGCGCGGGCGTTCTGCAGCCCATCGCGCGGTCCCACTTCGCGCACCAGCACGGTGGGCCTGTCCGGCATGTTCCTCATGGCGCCATCATGCCCCCGCGGATCACGCGGCAGAAGCGCCATTTTGCGGTGCCAGCGTGCGCGGCTGGCGCACGCTGGCCATCAGGTGGTCCCGCAGCAGCCGGGCAGGCGGGGGGAGGGTCTCCGTGGGCCGGCTGACCAGGCGGAGGCTTCGCCGCGCCCAGGGCTCCCGCAGCGGTACCGCCTTCAGGTCGGCCTGCTCCAGGCTGCCGCGCACCAGGCCATCCGGCATGACGGTGAGGCCCAGCCCCGCCGCCACGAGGCTGCGGGCCGCGTCCGTGCCCACCACATGGAAGCGGAAGGCCAGGTTTCGGCCGAGCCTCTGGGCCTGCTCCTCCAGCAGGAGGGACAGCGCCCCGCCCTCCTGCACGCCGATCAGCGGGTGGTCCAGAAGTTCGGCGAAATGCAGGCCGGGGCGGGAGGCGAGGTCATGCCCCAGCGGCACCAGCACGACGAGCTGGTCCCGCCGCCATGGCCAGCTTTGCAGCGGCGCCGGCACCTCGCCCGCGCCGGTGATCAGGCCAAGGTCGGCGCGTCCCTCCATGAGGTCGTGCAGGACGGTGGAACTCGCCGCCTCGCGCAGTTCCACGCGGATACCCGGCCGTTCCTCCAGAAAGGCGGCGAGCAGGGGGCCGAGGTCGGGGCCGCCGATGACGGATGACGCCGCGTGCAGCCGGACATGCCCCTGGCCCCCGGCGGCGAAGGCCCGCAGGTCATCCGCCATGCGTGCCGACAGGTCGAACAGCGCCCGCGCGTGTTGCGCGACCGCTTCTCCCGCCACGGTCGGGCGCACCCCGCGCGCCCCTCGCTGAAGGAGCGGGAGCCCGCAGGCTTCCTCCAGAAGACGAAGGCGCTTGGCGGCCGCCGAGCTGGCGATGCCGCAGCGCAGCGCGGCGCGGGTAATGCTGCCGAGTTCCACCGCCGCCAGGAACAGCCGCAGCGTCACCCAATCCGCCTGAATGCCCTGCATCGCTGCCTGCCCCCAATTCTCCCCGGATATTGCGCCAGAGGAGGCGGGACCGGAAAGCCGGGCTTGGCGCCCGGACGCAGCCTGGTCTAGATGGCGGGACTGAAAGAAGCCGACCGGCACAAGCCGGCGGCGGGAGGAGGCGTGATGAAGCGGCGTCAGTTTCTGTTGTCCAGTGCCGGCGTGCTCGCCGCGCCGCGCCTCTCGCTCGCCCAGGGCCGTTCGGTGTTGCGCGTCGTTCCGCAGGCGGATCTGGCGGTGCTGGACCCCGGCATCACGACCGCGACCGTGACGCGCAACCATGGCTTCATGGTCTTCGACACGCTCTACGGCATGAATGCGGCCGGCGAGCCGGTGCCGGAAATGGTCGGCGCGCAGGACGTGTCCGAGGACGGCAAGGTCTGGACCCTGCGGCTGCGCGACGGCCTCCGCTTCCATGACGGCGAGCCTGTGCGGGCGGAGGATTGCGTGGCCAGCCTGCGGCGCTGGGCCCGGCGCGACCCCTTCGGCAAGACGCTGATGGCGGTAACGGACGAGCTGTCGGCCGTGGACGAGCGCACGCTGCGCTTCCGCCTGAAGCGCGCCTTCCCGCTGCTGCCACAGGCCCTGGCGAAGACGACGCCCTATACGCCCTTCATCATGCCGGCGCGGGTTCTGCCGGCCGATCCGAACGCAGCCGTGACGGAGATGATCGGCAGCGGCCCGTTCCGCTTCGTGGCGGGCGAGCGCCTGCCCGGCGCGCAGGTGGTTTATAGCCGCTTCGATGGCTATGTGCCGCGCCCCGATGGCACGCCCGGCATCTCCGCCGGTCCCAAGGTCGTGCATGTCGAGCGTGTCGAGTGGCGGATCGTCCCCGATGCCGCCACGGCGCAGGCCGCGATGCAGCAGGGCGAGATGGACTGGTGGGAAAGGCCGATCCCCGACCTCATTCCGCTGCTGCGCCGCGACCGGTCCTTGAAGGTGGAAGTGACCAACCGGGCCGGCACGATGGCCTTCCTGCAGTTCAACCACCTCTACCCGCCCTTCAACAACGTCGCGGTCCGCCGGTTGGTCCTTTCTGCCATCAACCAGGAGGATTACGCCGTGGCGATGGGCGGGTCCGACCCCTCCCTCCACGGCGGCAAGGTCGGCATCTTCCTGCCGGGCGCCCCCATGGCCACGGAGGCAGGCGTCGAGGCGATGGCCGGGCGCACCGACTTCGACCAGCTTCGCCGCGAGCTGACAGAGGCGGGCTACAAGGGAGAGCCCGTCGTGATGCTGGTTGGCACCGATAGCCCGGTGAACAACGCGGCCAGCGAGGTCACGGCCGACCTGTTGCGCAAGATGGGCTTCAATGTCGATTACCGGGCGATGGACTGGGGCAGCGTGGTGCAGCGGCGCACCAGTCAGCAGCCGCCGGACAAGGGCGGCTGGAACCTCTTCGCTGTCAGCGCCGACGGGGACTATTTCCAGGATCCTACGGTGGTCCCCTCCATCCGCGCCAATGGCAAGGATGCCTGGGTGGGCTGGCCGGACAGCCCGGCCATCGAGGCGCTGTATCGCGACTGGTTCCTGGCGCCCGATCAGGAGCAGAGAAAAGCCATTGCTCGGGATCTGCAGCTTCAGACGCTCAAGGACGTAACGTGGATCCCTGTTGGTCAGGTGTTCCTGCCCACAGTGGTGCGACAGAACATTTCCGGCATGCTTCCGGGCTTCATCAAGTTCTGGAACGTCAGGAAGACCTAGCTGTCGCTTTGTAGGGCCTCATCGCCAGGGCTTGTTGAGCTCGAAGCCTTCTCCGCACAGGACTGGTGGTTCGCGGGATCGACGAAACCCAGCCAGCCTGCGCGCGGTGACGCAGACGGTATACTGAACTTGATCGGCTGGTGGACTGGCGCTGAGCCGAAGCTTCGGCAGCCGGAGGCGCTGGATGCCTTTGAGAACCTCCGTTCTTGAGCCACCAGCATCAGGAAGCGGTATGGATTCACTCCTCGTCTGACGAGGCGCGGGCTGGCAGCAACATGCGGTAGAGCGCTGCCGCCGCCGGAGTCAGTGCTTCCCGCCGCCGCCGGACCAGGCTCAAGCGGCGATGCAGCACGGGTTCCACCAAGGGCACCTCCACCAGCGCCCCAGAGAGCAGGCCCCGGCCGGTCGCGGAAGGCAGGATGGCTGCCGCCACGCCCGTTGCCGCCAGCGCCATGGCACTGGGCGTGTTCTCCACCACGAAGCGCCCACGCCCAGGCAGGCCGACGCGGGCCAGTTGCATCTCCACCTGCGCCCGATTGCCGCTGCTGCCGCCCAGGGTGATGAGGTCGTCCTCCCGTAACTCCGCCCAGGCCACGGCGCTGCGGGAGGCCAGCGCATGGGCAGGGTGACAGACGAGTACCAGAGGATCGGACGAGAGGAGGTCTTCCGCCAGATCGTCCTGCGGGTCCTGCCCGATATGGATGCCGAATTCGGCATCGCCCCGCCGCACCGCCTCGGTGACCAGGGCGCCGGAGCGTTCCAGCAGCATGACGCGGTTGCTGGGATAGCGGCGGGCATAGGTGGCCAGCACCATAGGCAGGCGCTGGTAGGCCACTGCGGGCATGGTGGCCAGGGTGACATCGCCGGCGCTGAGCCGGGCGGTGGTGCGCAGCCGCTCCAGCCCATGGGTCAGGTCCTCCACGACGCGCTTGGCGAGGGGCAGGAAGTCCCGCCCGGCGGCGGTCAGCGTGGTGCGGCGGCTCGTCCGGTCCAACAATGGCAGGCCGACAAAAGCCTCCAGCCGCTGGATGCGTCGCGTCAGCCCTGTCTGCGTCAGAGCCAGCCGGTCGGCGGCGCGGGTGAAGCTGCCAAGCTCAGCCACCTGCACAAAGGCCTGCACGTCGTCCATTGGCAGATGCATGACCATTCCTCATCAATCAATGCCATCAATGCATTATACTCGGGATGGGAAAGCCGCCATCCTGCCGCCGCGAAAACGAACAGGCGCGACACGGCGCCGGAGCGGGAAGGAACGATCCATGTTGACCGGTTCAACCGGCTGCGCGTCGTGACGGCTGTGCCGCACTCGGCGGGCATCGCCCCGCCACGCCACCCCGTGCCGGCCAAGGCCTGCGACGCCCACCTGCACGTTCTCGACAGCCGCTTTCCCGGCGCGGGACCCGTTGCCGGCATGACGCTGGCCGACTACCGGCTGCTGCAGCGCCGCCTCGGCACCAGCCGCGCCGTGCTGGTGCAGGCCAAGCACCATGGCACCGACCCCGCCGCGCTGCTGGACGCGCTGGCGCAACTCGGCCCGGATGGCCGCGGGATCGCCGTGCTGCCCCCCGGCACGCCGGACGAGGAGTTCCGCCGCCTTAACGACGCCGGCGTGCGCGGGCTGCGGCTGAGCTTGTGGAACCCGGCGGACGCACCCCTGTCGCTGGCTGACCTGGCGCCGCTCGCTGCCCGCGTTGCGCCATTGGGCTGGCACTTGCAACTGCACCTGACGGCGGCGCAGATCCTGGAAGCCGCCGATGTGCTGGCCACCCTGCCTTGCCCCGTGGTCTTCGACCACATGGCCCGCCTGCCGCCGGAGGATGGACCGGAGCATCCCGCCTTCGCCGTGGTGGCGCGGCTGCTGCAATCCGGACGGGCCTGGGCGAAGCTGTCCGGCGCCTACCTGAACACCCGCAGTGGCCCGCCCTACCCGGAAGCCGGCCGCATCGCCCGCGCCTTCATTGCCGAGGCGCCGGAGCGCCTGGTCTGGGGCAGCGACTGGCCGCATGTGACCGAGCCGCACAAGCCGGATGACGCCCTGCTGCTGGACCTGCTGGCCGAGTGGGCCGGCCCGCGGCTCACCGATCGCATCCTGGTGGACAATCCCGCCACCCTCTACGGCTTCGCCTGAACAGGACCGCGCCATGACCTTCGCCTCCCTCGACGCCATGCGCAGCAAGCTGTTCCTGCCCGGCACGCGGCCGGAACTCTTCGCCAAGGGCGCGACCTCCGCCGCCGATGCGCTGAGCTTTGACCTGGAGGATTCCGTGGCGCCGGAGCGCAAGGCCGAGGCCCGCGCCCATGTCGCCGCCGCGCTGCGCGACCCGGCCCTGCGTGCCGCGGGCAAGCTGGCCATCGTGCGCGTGAACGCACCCGGCACGCCGCATTTCGCCGAGGATGTGGCGGCGCTGGCCGGAACCGGGCTGGATGCCATCAACCTGCCCATGGTGGAATCTGCTGCCATGGTGCGGGATGCCATCGCGGTTATCGCGCGGGCGGAGGCTGCCGTGGGCGCCGCGCCCTGCGGCATCCTGGCGAATATCGAGACGCCGCGCGGGCTGCGGCTGGCCGCCGAGATCGCCGGCGCCGACCCGCGCGTGGCCGGGTTGCAGATCGGCTATGGCGACCTCTTCGAGCCTTTCGGCATCGCCCGCGACGACGAGGCCGCGCTGCATCAGGTGCGCCTCCAGGTGCGGCTGGCAGCGGCGGAGGCACGTATTCCGGCCTTCGACGGCGCGCTGGCCGCGATCGCCTCGCCCGAGCGCTGCCGGGCGGAGGCCGAGGCGTCCCGCCGGCTCGGCTTCGCCGGCAAGTCCTGCATCCATCCCAGCCAGATCGCCATCGTGAACGCTGCCTTCCAGCCCAGCGAGGCCGAGATTGCCCGCGCCGCCCGCGTGGTCGCGGCGGCCGAGGAGGCCGAGACCAAGGGCATCGGCGCCTATACCGTGGATGGGCAGATGGTGGACGCGCCTTTTGCCGCCAGCGCCCGCGCCGTGCTGGCACTGGCGCGGCGGCTGGGCCTCGGCGCCGCAGCCTGAAGCAAGAAGATCCTGAGGAAACCTGCAATGATCGCTGCAATACCCCGCCGTGGCCTGCTGGCCAGCGCCCTGGCCGCCCCGCTGGTGCTGCCCGGCCTCGCCCGCGCGCAGGGCAACTGGCCCAGCCGCACCGTGCGCGTGGTGGTGCCCTTCACCCCCGGCGGCTCCAACGACGCCGTGGCGCGCCCGCTGGCCGAGCATTTCCAGCGCCGCCTTGGCCAGCCTTTCGTGGTGGAGAACAGGCCCGGCGCCGGCAGCACGCTGGGCTCCAACGAGGTCGCCCGCGCGGCGCCGGATGGCTACACGCTGCTGGTGACTTCCTCCACCTTCGCCACCAGCGCGGCGACGCAGGCGACACCCTATGACGCCATCGGCGATTTCGAGGGCGTGGCGCTGGCCGCCACGGCGCCGCTGCTGGTGCTGGCCACGAAGTCCTTCCCGGCCAACAACCTGAAGGAGGCGGTGGAGTATATCCGCGCCAACCCGGGCAAAGTGGATTACGGCTCCGCCGGCCCTGGCAGCATCAACCAGCTTTCGGCGGAGCTTTTCGCGCAGAGGGCCGGCGGCTTGCAACTCGTGCACATCCCCTATCGAGGCATGGGGCCGGCGACGACCGACCTGGTGGCCGGCACCATCCAGCTTCTCTTCACCACCGTGCCCTCGGCCGCCGGGCTGGTGAAGGATGCCAGCGTCAAGATCCTCGGCTGGACCTCCGAGGCCCGGCCCGCCAGCGGCCCGCAGGCACCGACGCCGAAGGAAAGCGGCCTGGATTACAGCGCCGAGATCTGGTGGGGCCTGCTGGCCCGCCGCGGCACGCCGCGCGAGATCGTGGAGAAGCTCAACGCCGTCGCCAATGAGGCGCTGGGCGAGGGGCGCCTCGCCCAATACCTGCGCGGCGAGGGCGCCGAGCCTTCCCCGCGCCCCGCTGCCGACTTCGACAGCTTCCTGAAGCAGGACATCGCCCGCTGGAAGCAGGTTGCCACCGCCGCCAACATCCGGATCGACTGAGCATGGACCAGCACGCGCCCTCCCGCCTGCATCGCAAGGCCTTCGACCCCGCCGCGCGCGGCCCGCTGCATGGGGTGCGCGTGCTGGACCTGGCGCGCCTGGTGGCCGGCAATACGCTGAGCATGGTGCTGGCCGACCATGGCGCCGAGGTGGTGAAGGTGGAGCCGCCCGAGGGCGACACGCTGCGCGCCTGGAAGGTGCAGGGTGTCGAGACATCCTGGAAAAGCTGGTGCCGCAACAAGAAAAGCATCTGCCTCGACCTGCGAAATCCGGAAGCGCAGGCCGTGGTGCGGGCCTTGGTGAAGGATGCCGCCATCCTGACGGAAAGCTTCCGCCCCGGCGTGCTGGAGCAGATGGGGCTGGCGCCGGAAGTGCTGCATGAGATCAACCCGGCGCTGGTGATCGTGCGCATCAGCGGCTGGGGGCAGGATGGCCCCTACCGTCACAAGCCGGGCTTTGGCACGCTGGTGGAAGGCTATTCCGGCTTCGCCGCCGTCAATGGCTTCGCGGACCGGGAGCCCGTGCTGCCGCCGATGTTCATGGGCGACTGCTACGCTGGCATCTATGGCGCGGCATCCGCCACCATCGCGCTGCGGCACGCGGAGCAGACCGGCCAGGGGCAGGTGATCGACCTTTCGCTGATCGACCCCATGCTGGCGGTGATGGACCCACAGACCGCCAACTACTGCCTGACCGGCCGCACCAAGCAGCGCACCGGCAGCCGCAGCACCAATACCGCGCCACGCAACGCCTATCGCACGCGGGATGGCGGCTGGGTCTGCCTGTCCTCCTCCACCCAGGGCATGACGGAGAAGCTGCTGCGCTCGATCGGGCGGGCGGAGCTGATCCAGGACCCGCGCTTCCGCACCAATGTGGACCGGCTGCGCAACTGGCAGGAGCTGGACGGCATCGTCGCCGGCTTCATCGCCGAGCGCGACAAGGCCGAGGTGCTGGACCATTTTGACAAGGCCGGCGTTACCATCGGCCCCATCATGGATGCCGCGGACCTATTGCAGGACCCTTACGTGGCGGAGCGCGAGGCGCTGATCGAGGTGCCGGACGACGATATGCCCGGCGGCTTCGTGCCGATGCATGGCATGGTGCCGCGCCTTTCTGCCACGCCTGGCGTGCTGGCCCGCCCGGCGCCGAAGCTGGGCGAGCATAACGACGAGATCCTGTGCCCCGCCCTGGGCGAGGCCGAGCTGGCGCGACTGCGCGCCGCAGGCGTCGTGTGCGGCTGAGGCAAAGCCAGAACGGGGAGGAGCCAGGGAATGGCGATTTGATCTTCCGCTGATTTGATGGACAGGGATCAGGCGGCATTGTGCTCTATCTGCTCTGGCGTCTGGTAGCCCAGGGCGGAGTGG
>NZ_RFLX01000016.1:86630-91517 GCF_003696345.1 Teichococcus wenyumeiae
CCCGATCCGTCGCCCCAAGCCGACGCGCCGCCAACCCCAGCACCTCTGCCTCCACAAAGGCTTCGACTATGACGAGCCGCGCGCACTGGCAGCCGAGTTCGGCTTCACCCTGCACCTGCGCACACGTGGCGAGGAGGTCAGGGCCAGGCGGCACGCCAGAGCCGAGGCCAGGCGCTGGGTCGTTGAACGCACGCAATCCTGGACGAACCGCTTCCGCTCCATCCTGATCTGATGGACCAAGAAGCCTGCCAACTATCTCGCCCTGCTTCACCTTGCCTGCGGCATCATCACATGGCGTCACGCTCTACCGGGATAGGCTATAAGTGCCTTGCGCATCACAGCGCGACAAACTGATTGGGAGCCGGGCCACGGATTGCATCAGGGCCAGCGGTCATGAGGGCCGCATCAACAGGCCGGACAAATGACCACCCCCGACCACAGCGCCATAACATCACATCGCTTTTGCGTCACAGGGGCCGTCCATACATGGCACTTAGCGAATCAGCTCAGCCCATCAGACAACAGGTTCTTAGAGGCATCAGAGGATCATCAACTGATCAATAGCCTGATCAGGTTCTCAGCCTTGGCGCTGCTGAGGACCGGATGAACGGGGGGGGGCGGTGGGGACGCGGCGCGGGGCAACGCAGCGGCAACCGATCGGCCGTGACGGCGGGATTGGAACTTTTGTTCGCGTAACGGTGTTTGAATTCTCCGGGGTGGACGGTCGTAGGATGCTGCCATTGGTTCCGGCACCGCCGCATGCTGTCTCGGAGCCGAAGCCCGCAGCGTCGTCTCCGCGGTAACTACTGGGCAGGAAGGCAGGCGGTGATGAAGAAGAGCACGTTCACTGCCTGGTACTGGGTTGCCGCGCTGTTCGGCCTTCTGGTGGCGCAGTATGTCACGACGATGATTGCGCAGCCCGTGGCGACGATTCCTTACAGCCAGTTCCAGCAACTTCTGCAGGAGAACAAGATTGCCGAGGTCGGGGTCTCCGACCGGTTCCTCCAGGGCGAGCTCAAGGAACCTTTGCCCGGCGGGCAGACCCGCTTCGCTACCACCAGGGTCGAGCCGCCGGAATTCGCTGAGGAACTGAGCCGCCATGGCGTGCGCTACACCGGCCGGGTCGAGAGCAACCTCCTGCCGATGGTGCTCTCCTGGATCGTCCCGGTGCTGCTGTTCGTCGGTGCCTGGCTCTGGATCGGCCGGCGCATCGGGATGGGCCAGGGTGGCCTCATGCAGATCGGCAAGAGCAAGGCCAAGGTCTATGTCGCATCCGATACCGGCGTGACCTTCTCGGACGTCGCGGGCGTGGACGAAGCCAAGGAGGAGCTGCGGGAGATCGTGGATTTCCTCCGGGAGCCCGAGCGCTACCGGCGGCTCGGCGGGCGGATGCCGAAGGGCGTGCTGCTGGTCGGCCCGCCCGGCACCGGCAAGACGCTGCTGGCCAAGGCCGTCGCGGGCGAGGCCAAGGTGCCGTTCTTCTCGATCTCGGGCGCCGAGTTCGTCGAGATGTTCGTGGGTGTCGGCGCGGCACGGGTGCGCGACCTGTTTGAACAGGCGCGCGCTAGGGCGCCGGCCATCATTTTCATCGACGAGCTGGACGCGCTGGGCCGCGCCCGCGGCGTCGGCGGCGCCTATGGCGGACACAGCGAGGCCGAGCAGACGCTGAACCAGCTGCTGGTCGAGATGGATGGCTTCGACAGCCGCTCCGGCCTCGTCATTCTGGCGGCAACGAACCGGCCGGAGATCCTCGACCCCGCGCTGCTGCGCGCCGGGCGCTTCGATCGCCAAGTGCTGGTGGACCGGCCGGACCGGAAGGGCCGCGTGGATATCCTGCAGGTCCATATGCACAAGGTGACGCTCGCCCCGGATGTGGATGCCGAGAAGGTGGCGGCGCTGACGCCCGGATTCACCGGCGCGGATCTCGCGAACCTCGTGAACGAGGCCGCGCTGTTGGCGACGCGCCGTGGCGGGGATGCCGTGACCATGGCGGACTTCAGTGATGCGGTGGAGCGCATCGTCGCTGGCCTCGAGAGGCGTAACCGCCTGCTCAATCCGAAGGAACGCGAGATCGTCGCGTATCACGAGATGGGCCATGCGCTGGTGGCGCTGGCCCTGCCGGGCATGGACCCTGTGCAGAAGGTCTCGATCATTCCGCGCGGGATCGGCGCACTCGGCTACACAGTCCAACTGCCGACCGAGGACCGCTTCCTCATGACGCGCGAGGAGCTGGAACGGAAGATGATGGTGATGCTGGGTGGGCGTGCCGCCGAGCTGATCGTGTTCGGCCATCTCTCGACAGGCGCCGCCAACGACCTGGAGCGCGTCACCGAGACAGCGCATGCCATGGTGGCGCGTTACGGCATGTCGGAGAGGCTCGGCAGCGTCACCTATGAACGCGATCCACGCTCCTTCCTCGCTGACGGAAGCCTGCTGGGCGGAGGCGCGCGGGGGCGGGAATACGGCGAAGCCGCGGCCAATGCGATCGACGAGGAGGTACGGCGCATCGTGGACAGCGCGCTGGAGCGGACCGTCGCCATGCTGCGCGAAAGACGCGACATGCTCGACAAGGGCGCTCACCGGCTGCTGGAGATGGAGACGTTGGACCAGTCGGAGCTGGCGCAGCTCGTGGGGCACCCCCTTCAAGCCGGCGGAACGGGACGCCACGGCGGTCTTGTGCATATTCCGCCGGATCCAGCTAGGTATTCCGATGGGTCCCAGCCGGTGCTTCCGACGCAAGCCAGCCGCCCATTCCGAGACATTCCAGTTGCCACTGGTCGTGACGCCTGTCTCTGAACACGCATCCATTGGTGCGCCCAAGCGCGGGTTTTCTGCCCGTACAGGCCGATCAGAGGATGGGGCGGGAGAGCCGTCATGAACGCGAATTGATGCCGGCTCCCGCCCGTGGGCTGCGGCGGCAGTTGATGACTACGGCAGGGGCGCCTTCACCCTAAACCGGCCGGGCGGTTCTGCCCTGCGTCGGCTTGGGTCGCCGCGAGCAGGTACTCGTTCCCTCAGGAGCGAATGGCAATCGGGCAGGCTTTCAGGCCGGCCTTGGCCAGTTGGCACAGCAACCGGAAGATTTGGTTGGCTATCGCCCCCGGCCATCAAGGCCGTGGTTTTTGCGGCTTGGGCATGTGGGTGACGCACTGATCTTCCGCTGATTTGATGGACAGGGATCAGGCGGCATTGTGCTCTATCTGCTCTGGCGTCTGGTAGCCCAGGGCGGAGTGGATGCGCTGCTGGTTGTAGTAGCTCTCGATGTAGGAGAACACGTCGCGCCTGGCTTTGTCCGGCGTGGCCCATTGTTGCTGCTGGACGAGCTCGACCTTGAGGGTGTGGAAGAAGCTTTCCATGGGTGCATTGTTCAGACAGTTGCCACGGCGGCTCATGGATTGCCGCATGCCGGCTGCGCTGGGCAGCTTGGGTCATCGTCGGCCGTACTGCGAGCCGCGGTCCGAATGCTGCAGCACCCCGGGTGGCGGCCGCTGCCACTGGATGGCCATGGTGAAGGCTGCGCAGGTGAGTTCCGCGCGCATGGACCGGCGCATGGACCAGCCGACAATCTTGCGGGTGGCCAGGTCGAGCACGGCGGCGAGGTAGAGCCAGCCTTCACCAGGAGGCAGATAGGTCATGTCGGCCAGCCAGACTGTGTTGGGCGGGTGACCGCGAACTGCCGATCCAGCAGGTTCGGGGCAACCGGGAGAGCATGGCGGCTGTGGGTGGTCGCTGGACGGACACGTCGCCCCGCCATGGCCCGGATCCCTGCGCTGCGCATCAGCCGCTTGACCCGTCCGCGGCTGACCTGGCGTCCCTCGGCGTGCAAGGCAGCCGGCAGGCGCGGGCTGCCGTAGCGGCCATGATGATTGGCGTGCAGCCGCCGGATGTCGGTCAGGATCTGCCGGTTGGCCACAGCTCGTGCGCTATCGGGGCGATCCCGCCAGGCGTAGTAGCCGGAAGCAGGTTCAGGGCACTGCCCTGAACCCAAGCACACGGCAGGCCACGCGGATCGGCCAAGTCCCGGCGTGGGTGGCAATGACACGGAACCTCATCTCGGTGCTTCTGAGAAGAAGCCGACGGCTTTTCTAAAATGTCACGCTCAAGGCGAGCGCTCCAGCTCACGCCGCAGGCGCGCAGTCTCGGTGGCCTGATCCGCCGGCGAAGATGCTGAGCCAGATGGTAAAGCAACAGAGCCGCTGCCTGCCGTAACAGGCTGTGCGGCCGCGGCGCCTCACCATTCCGCCGTCGCCGCCAACTGCGCAGCATGGAGGGCTGGATGCCCAATTCGCCCGCGATTTGCTTCAGCGGGCGGCCGCTGGAGCGCAACAGCGCCGCCGCCTGCTGCTTGAACTCCGGCGTGAACTCTCGCCGTGCCCTGTTCATCGGACACCTTTCCTCGCTCCTATGGAGCTTACTCAGGGGTGTCCATCAATTCGAAAGAAGATCACCGCGGGTGGATGACCGTTGGGTCATCAGCGGCATCCTGCACGTGCTCAAGACCGGCTGTCGCTGGCGCGATGTGCCAGCAGCCCATTGCCCGCGACCACCATCGACCACCGCTTCAACAGATGGTCCGGAGGCGGTCTCTGGCAGCGGCGGTTCGCCAGGATGACGGCCTCCGGCGATGTCCCACGGGAACTCAGCCTCGACAGTTCGCATGTGGCGGCGCACCGCTCGGCTGCAGGCGGAAAAGGGGGGGCGTGGACGCAGGCGGTCGGGCGCTCGCGCGGCGGCCGTACCGCAAAGATCCATTGCCTGTCCGATGATCACGGCCGACCGGTCGCCTGCGGGGACTGTCAGGAGTTTCGTGTGTGGCGGGGCATAGTAGGGAAGAAGGAGACCCCCTATGGCCCGACGGAAAGAGCCGCGGATCCCGGATGCGATCCT
>NZ_RFLX01000016.1:91527-98011 GCF_003696345.1 Teichococcus wenyumeiae
CGCTGACGCCAGGCAACATCGCCGACATCAGCATGCCCTGCCGCTGCTCCGGGCCGTCACCGCACCGAAGCGCCTCATTGCCGACCAGGCCTATGACGCGGAGAGCCTGCGCCGCTGGCTCAAAGAGCGCCGCATCAAAGCCGTCATCCCTTCCACGGCCACTCGCACCAAGCCCTCCCCACTCCACCGCCAGGCTTATCGGCGCCGCAACCAGATCGAACGCCTGTTCTGCCGCCTGAAGAACTGGCGGCGCCCCGCCACCCGCTACGACCGCTCGCCCAGAACTATCTTGCCGCACTCGCGCTGATCGCCGCCGTCACAGACTGGATCTGAACGAGGTCCCTACCCAAGGCCACCCTGGTGCGCTGCCTTCGATCTATTACGTCCCAAGCACACAGCCTTTTCAGGGGGTAGGAACGCCGCTTGATGATCTGGCCGTCACTTCGGTAGCGGTGTTGGCTTTCTGTGCCGCAGCCTGCATCATGCAAGGACATCCAGAGGTGTTGGTCACGACGGCAACCATATCTGCTGCCGAACTTTTGCGGCGTCTTAGCGCCCCGTTGCATATGCCTGCATTAAGCGCGGGGTGGCCGCAGCGATAACGAAGCCGTCCTCCCGCCCTACAGCGCAGACACGTCCAAGCGACCAGGGCGCCTCCACCTTCACGCGGTGGCCACGACGTTCCAGCGCGGCAATGATGTCAGGCCCAAAGCGGTCTTCTACCAGCAGGCGGCCGGGCTCAAAGGTGCGGGGATAGAACGACTGCGGGAAGTGCTTGCTGGTGAAGAGCGGCAGGTCGATCGCCGCCTGCAGATCCAGCTTGTGGTGCAGCCGCCGCAGCAATACGGCCAGAGTCCATTGGTCCTGTTGGTCGCCGCCCGGAGTTCCCATGGCAAGGTATCCCTCACCGTCGCGGGTCACCAGCGTTGGAGTCAAGGTGGTGCGGGGGCGCGTGCCGGGGCGAAGGTCGCTGGGTAGACCGGCATCAAGCCAACCCATCTGCCCACGCGTGGAAATGGAAAAGCCCAGGCCGGGGACGGTGGGAGACGACTGCAGCCAACCGCCGGAGGGTGTAGCCGATACCATGTTGCCCCAGCGGTCTACGACGTCCAGGTGCACCGTGTCGCCCCATTCCACGGGAAGCGGCGCAAAGGTGGGTTCGCCGAAGCCGATCCCGACCGGTGTTTCCGCTCCGGCCATGGTCAGGATCCGCCGCATGGCATCGGCTGCGCCGGGCAGGTCGCCTGGCGTCAGGTCAAGTGAGGCAGTCTCGCCCACCAGGGAGCGGCGCCGGTCGGCGTATTCACGCGACAGCAGCGTCTCCAGCGGAACGTCTGAGGCGTCCGGGTCGCCGTAGAAGACTTCCCGATCGGCGTAGGAAAGTTTCATGCATTCCACCACCGTGTGCACGAACCGCTCGCCCGCCGGGTCCATGCCTGCGATGTCGTAGCCTTCCAGCAGCCGCAGGGTTTGCAGCAGGACCGGGCCCTGACCCCAGGGGCCGGTCTTGTGCACCGTTACCCCGGCATAGTCGCGGGACACGGTCCGCTCCACCCGGGCTTCGTAGCGCGCGAAGTCATCGGCGCGCAGCAGGCCACCGTGGCGGCGGCCGCTGGAGTCCATCAGCTCTGCCGTGCGGTAGAAGTCATCGACCGCCTCGGCCACGAAGCCCCGATAGAAAGTGCTTCGCGCCGCTTCAATCTGTCGCTCACGATCTGCGCCCGCAGCTTCGGCCTCAGCCAGGATGCGGCGGTACGTGGCGGCGATGGCCGGAGTGCGGAAGCGAGCCCGCGGGCGCGGCACTTCGCCGCCGGGCAGCCAAACCTCGGCCGAGCTGGGCCATTCGGCAGGAAAAAACTCACGCGCAGGCAGGATCGACGCCGAAACCCGGGGCAGCACCGGGAAGCCGTCCTCGGCATAGCCGATCGCAGCTTCCAGCACGGCGCGCGGGCTCCAGGTGCCGTGATCGCGTAGCAGCAGCATCCAGGCATCGAAGGCACCGGGCACCACAGAGGGCAAGAGGCCGGTTCCAGGAACCTGTCGCAGCCCGAGTTCCGCGAAGCGCTCCGGCGTGGCCGCCATCGGGAACGGTCCCTGGCCGCAGATCACCACGGGCTCCGGGGCATCGGTGCGCTTCAGGATGATCGGCACCTCGCCGCCCGGGCCGTTCAGGTGCGGCTCCACGATCTGCAGCACGAACCCAGCGGCGACGGCCGCGTCGAAGGCGTTACCGCCACGCTCAAGCACCGACATGCCCACGGCGCTCGCGAGCCAGTGCGTGGTGGCCACCGCGCCGAACGTGCCACGGATCTCAGGGCGGGTCGTGAACATAGGCTCGGCTCCTTTCCGGAACCAATTTTAATTGGTCCCATACAACGATGCACCAGCTGGGCGCAGCCTCTGGATTACTCCAAGAAGAAGGCCTCCGAAAGCCAGAATCCCTTGCGCCGAAACCTGCGCTCATCTAGCAAAGGTTCCATGTCTGCCCGCCGCGCGACTGACCGACTTGAAGCCTATCTCCGGGAGGCAGGGCTAACGCCGGGTGACCGGCTGCTTCCCGAACGCCAGCTGACCACACTGCTCGGTGTCAGCCGCCGTGCCTTGCGCGAGGCGCTGGGCGAGATGGAGCTTCGCGACCGCATCTGGCGTGGCGTGGGCCAGGGCACCTTCATCGGTCCGAAGCCCGCAGGGCTGGCGCGGCCTGAGCCGCGCGTCCGGGCCAGTACCCCCCTGGCCATCATGGAAGCGCGCCTGACGCTGGAGCCCGCCCTGGCCGCGCTCGCTGCCATGAAAGCCACGGCGGAGGATGTGGAAGCTATGGCGCGCGCCGCCAGGCGCGGCACCGAGACCCGGGACCAGGATAGTTGGGGCCTGTGGGATGGCGCATTTCACGGTGCCATCGCCCGTGCCTGCCATAATCCGCTGCTGCTGGCCGCCTTTCAGGAGGTGGAAGCCAGCCGTGCCCTGACCGACTGGGGACGGTTGCGTGCCGCCATCACCACGGCGCCCATACGGCAGGCCTCGGCGCTGGAGCACCAAGCCATTTCCACGGCCATCGCTGCACGCGATGCCACGGCGGCACAGCGTGCCATGCGCGCCCACCTTCAATCGGTCTACCTCGCCATCCAGAGCGAGGGGGCCGGATGGGATGATACACCGGAACCGCGGGACCAACACGCGGGCAACCACGCCAACACGGATGCAACCACTAAGCGAGCGTCGACTCGCAGGACAACATCACCATGACCCGACCTCATCTGCCGCGCCGCGCCGCACTTTGCTTACTCGCCGCACCGGCCATCCTGACGCTTCCCCGTACGGCCCGGGCGCAGAACAACAACTATCCCAGTCGCCCGGTCAGTGTGATCGTGCCTTGGGCGCCTGGCGGGTCCACCGACATCCTGGCGCGGGTGCTTGCGGAACCACTGCGCGTCGCCCTGGGCCAGCCCTTCGTGGTCGAGAACCGTTCCGGCGCTTCCGGTAACATCGGCTCAGCCTTTGTTGCGCGCTCCGCGCCAGACGGGCACACGCTGCTCGTCGGCTCGATGAGCACGCACGCGATGAACGACGCGCTGTTCAGCAACATGCCCTTTAACGGTGCCGAAGACTTCACTCCGGTCGCACTGCTGGCCTACGTGCTGAATACCATGGTGGTGCATCCCTCAGTCCCGGCCAACACGGTGCCTGAGTTCATCGCCTACGCCAAGGCCAACCCAGGCAGGATCGCCTATGCTTCCGCGGGCTCCGGTTCCACCAATCACCTCTGCGCGGCGATGTTCGCGCAGATGGCAGGGCTTGATATGGTGCACGTGCCGTATCGCGGCGGCGCCCCGGCGACGCTGGACACGGTGGCAGGCCAGACGCAGCTCTTCTTCTCCGCGGGCACGCAGACGCTGGACCATGTGCGCAACGGGCGGCTGAAGCTGTTGGCGGTGACGGAGGAGAAGCGCTCCGCCCTGCTGCCGGAGGTGCCGACGGTGGGCGAGAACCTGCCTGGCTTCGAGATGGCCGTGTGGTATGGCGCGCTTGGTCCGAAGGGCATGCCGCCCGTGCTGACCAGGCGCCTGAACGCCGAGATGAACAAGGCGCTCATGCTGCCCGACGTGAAGGACAAGATGGCGGCGATCGGTGTCGAGGTGGTGAACGAGACCCCCGCTGCCTTCGCCGAGCGGCTACGTATGGACACGGCGAAGTGGCACAAGGTCATCCGCGATCTAGGCATCGACAAGACTGATGCCTGAGACTTTTGACAGCCTGGCCCGGGTGTTCGAGGCGGCGGCCCGTGATAACGGGCCGCTGCCTCGAATTCGGGCCGCCGACCTCCTGGCGCGGGAACTCACCGGGCAACAGCTCTGCACCGCCATGGTCTTCGACCGGCAGGCCATGACGGTGCAGCGCATCTTCAGTTCACGGCCATCCGAATACCCGGTGGGTGGCCGCAAGCCGAAGCGTGACACCGAATGGGGCCGACAAGTACTGCTGGAAGGGCGCCGGTTCGAAGGTGAGGGGGAGGTCGCGATTCGCGCACATTTCGCGGATCATGAGGTCATCCTTGGCCTTGGCCTACGCAGCATCGTGAACCTTCCCATTCTCGTCGGGGGTGCATGCGTTGGCACACTCAACCTGCTGTGGCCGGGGGAGACACTCAGTTCCGCGCACATTGTGACGGCGCGCCTCCTGGCACTCCTGGCCGCGCCTGATTGGCCCAGGAGCCCTCGGGGATAGGATCACCACGGTGGATTAGTGATCCTATCGGTTCTTTCGGATCTCAAGCCAGTCAGCGCGGCGTGATCCGAAATACGCAGCTGACCCATGCTGCTTGCAGAATGGCGAGCACCACATGTATACGGCGGAGACGGAGAAATGCACGGAGTTCGTCGTATCCTCGACAGAACCGCTCCGCCGCACCGAATGCTTGAACCCTCGCATACATCGGATCCGGCCTTTGATGCCCCGATGGCCTTGTTCAAGCCTGTTGTTCTTGAATGCGCTGGTCCGGTGCTTCACGTCTTCGCCCAGCGTGGAGTGGATCGCGCGTGGATAGGAACCGTGCTCGTCTGTGGTGGCGCGGTCTGGCGTCATGCCACTGGCCGACTTGGCCGGTCGGAAGAAGACCTCGGCGGCCGCCATGTCCCGGTGCTCGCTGAGCATGGTGTCGACCAAGTCGCCGTTGCGGTCCATCGCCCGGTAGAGGTAGCACCAGTGGCCTCGGGCCTTCAGATATGTTTCATCGACGTGCCACAAGCGTCGTCCGGCTCCACCCTTGCCACGACGGCGCTGCCGAAGCTCGGCGGCGAGGGCAGGAGTGAGCTTTGCTTTGCTTTCCAGTCCTGCACCGCCTCGTCGCTGAAGATGATCCCACGCGCGAGGAACATCTCGCCGAGGTCCTGGATCATGAGCCGGTAGCGCAGGCGCCAAAGCACCACGAGGACGATGATGTCACTCGGATATTGGGTCCGGTTCAGTAGCCCGCCGCTGCGCTCTTTGAATTGCTGGTCGCAATCGCGGCAGCGAAAGCGCCGGTAGCCCTGCGCCGTGCGGTTCCGCCGCTCCGAAGTCGCCGCGAAGCCGCAGCCGATGCGCTCCATTCCGGGCTCCTGGGCCGCCTTGATCCGGCCCGAAGGCTATCGGCCGACGCCATAGCCGGCTACCCGAGCTTCCCATGGCGTGAGAGCCGATAGAACCTCGTGGCTTGCCTGGAACAGGCGGCACGGCGTCGAGCAGGTCTTCGAAGGCCCTGCTGTCGTGGATGTTGGCGCCGGTTAGCAGGAAAGCGAGCGGGATGCCGCACCGGTCCGTAACGAGGTGCCGCTTAGTGCCCGCCCTGCCACGGTCTGTCGGGTTCGGCCCGATTCCGGCGCCCTCCTTTTCGCCGCGATGGACGCGCTGTCCACGCAGGTACGGGTCCAACCGATGCGGTCGGCTTGGCGCAAGCGCCACAGCAGCTCCCGGTGCAGCTGGTCCTATACACCGGCTTCCTGCCAGTCCGTAGCCGCCGCCAACAGGTCACGTCCGATCCACAGCCCCATCTCCCTCGGCTTGTATCGTTTGGACGGCAACAACGGCTCGATCATCGACCAGAGTTCGTCCGAGATCAGGGGCTTCGCCATGGCCTTCAGACCGGCGCAGCCCTAACGCCCGTCCAGGTTGAAAGGCGCTATTATGCCGTGGTGCCGGGCTAGAGCCAGTGAGCAGACGTCAAGCGCTGCCCGGTAGGTCTCCCGGCACCGCTTACCCTCCAGCTACTGGCGCCGTGCCGCTGTTGCCGGAAGCGGCGCCGTGCCAAGTGCTGCCGGGCCGCCGTTCACTGCCAGTGTTCGGCCCGTATCCTGCAACGTGTCGCCATCCACGCGGTAGATACCAATCTCCCGGTCCGCCATATTGCCGATCAGCAGCGTGCGTGCGGATTCCGGCGATGTCGGCCGCCTGTTCCGACGCGATGTCGGCACCTGATTCCGATTGATGTCGGCCGGGGTGGCCGCTC
>NZ_RFLX01000160.1 GCF_003696345.1 Teichococcus wenyumeiae
GCGCCCAAGCAGCATCCTGATCCTGCTGCACCCTGAGTCACGCGGCCGAACTCGCCCTCCCGTCAAACAACTTGCCAATGCCCTCATGAGGGATTCCCGCCGGACCTCAGACCTGATTCAAAGTGGCGAACGATCTGGAGTTCGCCATGGCAGCGGCGGTGGAACTGCGAGGGGACTTCAATGCGGCGGTGCTGCGCAAGCTGGCGCGGCGAAGCCAGGATCCTGCCCAGATCCGACGCTTGCTGGCTGTGGCCGAGATCTACGAGGGCCGCAGCCGCGGCGAGGCGGCCCGGGTTGGTGGTGTTGGGCTGCAAACCCTGCGTGATTGGGTCCTGCGCTTCAACGCCACAGGCCCTGCCGGGCTGATCGACGGCAAGGCTCCCGGACAGCCGCCGAAGCTCAACAACGAGCAGCGTCAGCAGCTCCTGCGCATGGTGGAGGCAGGTCCGACGCCCGCGATCCATGGCGTGGTCCGCTGGCGCCTGATCGACCTGGCCCAGTGGCTCTTCGAGGAGTATGGCCTCTCGATCGCCAAGCAGACCCTCAGCCGGGAGATGCGGACGCTGGGCCTACGCAAGCTCTCCGCCCGCCCCCAGCACCATGCTCAGGATCCAGAGGCGGCGGAGGCATATAAAAAAACTTCCCGGCCCGTTTGGCAGAGGTTGTCCAGGCAAGGCCGCCGGACACCCCGATAGAGATCTGGTTCGCTGATGAAGCCAGGGTGGGGCAAAAGAACACCATCAGCCGCCGCTGGGCTCTGCGTGGCAGCCGTCCTCGTGCGCCACGCGACCAGCGCACTCGTTCAGCCTACATCTTCGGCGCGATCTGCCCGCGTGAGGGAAAGGCCGCGGGCCTGGTTCTGCCCTTCTGCAACACCGCGGCGATGGAACTGCACCTGGTGGAGATCGCCCAGGCGGTCGCACCGGGCGCCCACGCCGTTCTCATCGTCGATCAGGCCGGCTGGCACACCAGCCCCAAGCTTGTCGTCCCGGACACCATCACCATCCTGCCCCTGCCGCCCCGCTCACCCGAGTTGAACCCGGTGGAGAACGTCTGGACACGAGGCCGCTGGATGTGACGTTCTTGTAGCACCGC
>NZ_RFLX01000161.1 GCF_003696345.1 Teichococcus wenyumeiae
TGTCTGGTTGCGAGACGTCCTTGGCATCTTCGACGATGATGCGGGCCTTCTCGATGTCCTGCGGCCCGGCCTGCCCGACAGGCTTGGTGCTGCGGAGCTTTCGCCGGGCGGCGAGGCGCTCGGCGACGACCTGGTTCGGCGTCCGGCCCTGCAAGACCCGCTGTCGTCGGGCGTTGTAGGCAGCGTTGAACCCACGCAGCAGTTGCTCGAGGTCGCAATGGGAATAGATCGTGATGCCGAGGACCTCGCTTTCGATGCGACCATTGAAGCGCTCCACCATGCCATTGGTCTGCGGCGTGTAGGGACGGGTGTGACGATACTCGGCACCGAGTTCGACACAGGCCTTCTCGAAGGTCGGCGAGAAGCAGCTGCCATTGTCGGTGAGCACATGGGTGATGCGGAACGGGAAGGCAGCCGCTGCCTCGCGCAGGAAAGAGACCGCGCTGCTCGTGGTCATGTCGTCCTTCACGGCCAGGTGGACGGAGCGTGAGAAGCGATCGATGGCAACGAAGAGATAACGTTTGCGGCGCTGGAAGTCGGCCGTCTGCAGCATGGGCAGCTGCTTGATGTCGATATGAATGAAGCCGAGATCATAGTCACGGAACTTTCCCGCACCCCTGGCAGGACGCTCCGAGGCTACGGGACGCCGCCGGTTCAGCCCTTCGGCCTTGAGGATGCGCCAGATGCTGTCTCGGTTGAGGTGCGGCAGGAAGTGCCGGACGACGAAGGTCAGGTCGTCGAGGGCGAAGTTGGTCCTTTCGCGCAGCAGGCAGACCACCGCGCGCTCCTCGACGGTGGCCTTCCAGGGCAGGTTATGCGGCCGGGCGGAGCGGTCGAGGCAGTCGGCGGCCCCGCGCTTGCGCCACTTGCGGATGGTCTCGGTACTGACGCCGTAGCGCTGGGCCAGCAGTCCGGTCGGCGCCGAGGAGCGGGCGATTTCGGCGCGAACGGCGGGGGTAGTACGGGCGTTGGGGTGGATCTGGTGCATGGCTCACCTCCGTCCCAGAACAGCGCGCGGCAGGCGCTCGAACCGGCGGCGATAGTCTAGGATAGCCAGCCCGACCGGGTCCCAACAATGTTCCGCGACCAGACA
>NZ_RFLX01000162.1 GCF_003696345.1 Teichococcus wenyumeiae
ACCGACCGGCAGATCGGCTCGCTGCAGGCGACGGTGACGCAGCCGCTGTATAACGGCGGCCGCACGGTGGCCAGCACGCGGCGCGCCGAGAACCAGGTGCTGGCGCAGCGCGCCCGGCTGATCGGCACCGAGCAGCAGGTGCTGTCGGATGTGGTGGCCGCCTATGTGGCGGTGATCCGCGACCAGGAGACGCTGCGGCTGAACGTCAACAACGTGCAGGTGCTGCAGCGGCAGCTGGACGCCACCAACGAGCGCTTCCGGGTGGGCGAGATCACCCGCACCGACGTGGCGCAGGCGGAAAGCCGGCTGGCCGGGGCACGCGCCTCGCGGGCCAATTCGGAAGGTACGCTGCAAACCAGCCGGGCCACCTTTGCCCGCCTGGTGGGGGTGGCGCCGGAGCGGCTGGTGGCGCCGCAGCCGCTCAGCTCGCCGGTGGGCAGCGCCCGCGAGGCGGCGCAGATGGCCTCGGTGAACGCGCCCGGCGTGGTGGCGGCCTTGTTTGACGAGGCGGCGGCGCGCAACGCGGTGGATGTGCAGTTCTCCTCACTGCTGCCGCAGGTCTCGCTGCAGGCGCAGAGCTACCGCTCCGACAACTCGCAGCAGCCGCATACCCGCGCCACCGGCGAGCAGGTGACGGCGACGCTGTCGGTGCCGCTGTACCAGGGCGGTGCCGAATACGCGCTGGTGCGGCAGGCGCGGCAGCAGGCGCAGCAGGCGCGGCAGGTGGTGGACGACCAGCGGCGGGTGGCGATGCAGCAGGCGACGCAGGCCTGGGAAGGGCTGGCGGCGGCGCGGGCGCAGGTGGTCAGCGTGCGGGCGCAGATCCGCGCCGCCGAGATCGCGCTCGATGGCGTGCAGCGCGAGGCGGTGGTGGGCAGCCGCACCACGCTGGATGTGCTGAATGCCGAGCAGGAACTGCTGAACAGCCGCGTCTCGCTGGTGCAGGCCTTGGCCACGGTGGTGACCAACAGCTACAACCTGGCCGGCGCCATCGGCCGCCTCACCGCCCGCGACCTGGCGCTGCCCGTGCCCCTCTACAACATGGAAGCCTACTACCGCACCGTCCGCTCCAAGTGGTTCGGGAC
>NZ_RFLX01000163.1 GCF_003696345.1 Teichococcus wenyumeiae
CGCCGACGACATCCTCGGTGCCATACAGCGCTTCTGCCAGCGCACCCAGCAGATCGGAGGAACTACAGAATCAGGACACTAGGTGGCCAAGCAAGGACCACTATGGGTCGGGTGCGGCGGTGGCCCCGGCAGAGGCAACCACTGGATGGGGTGGCGAGCGGACATCCGCCGACACGCGACCTTCATGGTTCAGGGAGGCAGAAAATGTTGCGGCATGCTCTATGTCGAACAATGAGAGAGCGGCGTGACCGAACTGTTCAGCAACCTCACCTACGTGGACCTTATAGGTTCCACAGGAACCCTCATTGTTGTTTCTGCCTACTTCGCCACACAGACAAGACTCCTCAACTCTGACGACCTTGCGTTCCCACTCATTAATTTAGTCGGCTCATTCCTCATCTCCTTCTCGCTCTACTTCAACTTCAATCTTGCATCCGCACTGATGGAGTTCTTCTGGATCGCGATCAGTGGGGTTGGCATCTGGAAGGGGTTCAAGGAGCGGCGCAGGGCGACTGCCACCTAGGACCGCTATGGGTGGAGGCTGTGTGAAAACGCCAATTCCTGTGGCGGCAGTAGAAAGTTCTTCTTCCGAATGGCCGCTCTCACGCTATGGCGGGCGTTTTCCTCCCGTTTGAGGTGCCGGAACGACTGCGACGTAGAAGGCTGTTCTCCAGCCTGGCGGCGCACCTGCGTTTTCACACAGCCTCGGTCGACAACGGTCATGGCCAGATGCGTGTTTGAGGCTGGCGATAGAAACAGCCCGGCAGGGGAAGGCCTGCCGGGCTGATCTGGGTCTGCTTGCTCCCTTCCACGCTGACGTTATGGCCGGCGCCGGTCCGATTGGGGCCTGTTACCAGTTAGGGCGTTCACCACGCCGCCGCAGTACGGATGGTGTAGCAGACCCTCCTTAACGCCCAGTGAAGGCGGCACTGCTTTTCTGTGTGACACATCGTGGCACATGGCTGTATGGCGCGACAATCTGGGTGCGAGCAGCGCGGCAATCAGGGTGAGAGTCTGAAGCTACGGCGGGTGGATGATTGTCGCGGC
>NZ_RFLX01000164.1 GCF_003696345.1 Teichococcus wenyumeiae
TGCAGTTGCCGGACCGTGGCCTCGTTGACCCCGCTGGCCGCGAAATCGAACCCGGCCAGGTCTTTGTAGGCGGGGAACCGGGCGGCTTTGGTCTGGTAGGCGATCGAGCGCACCTCGCGCTCCGCCACCTCGGCCTTGAGCAGTTGGGAGAGAATGGGGACGGCCGCCTCGAACGCCGGTGCGCCCTGTTCCATCAGCTCGGCGACTGCTTGAGCCATGCCGTACATCTTGAGCCCGCGCAGCATGACCACGAGAGCGGCGCTGGCGGGGTCATGACGCATGGCGCACCTCGCGGTTCCGCAGCGTGTCGTAGCGCCCAATGTCGGCCCTCGGCTCCTGGTCGAGGACGAGGGCCTGGGGTGCATCGATGACTGCGGCCGTGTTCTTGCCGTCGGTCAGGCGGTGCAGAATGTTGAGGATGTGGGTCTTGGTGGCGACGCCGTCCTCGAGAGCCAGTTCCACGGCGCACAGCACAGCCTGCTCGTCGTGCTGCAGCACGAGGGCGAGGACATCCACCATCTCCCGCTCACCCCCGGGCCGCCGGATGAGCTGGACCTGGAGCTTGCGGAACGCCTCCGGCATCTCGGCAAAGGGCGCGCCGTTGCGCAGAGCGCCCGGCTTGCGCTGGATCACCGCCAGGTAGTGCCGCCAGTCGTAGACCGTGCGGCCGGGCACGTCGTGCGCGCGCTCGACGATCCGGGCGTGCTCGCACAGGACCTGTCCCTCGGCCGCCACGACGAGCCGGTCGGGATAGACCCGCAGGCTGACCGGCCGATTGGCGAACGAGGCCGGGACGCTGTAGCGGTTGCTCTCGAAGTGCACGAGGCAGGTCGGCGACACCCGCTTGGTGTGCTCGACAAACCCGTCGAACGCCCGTCCCATCGGCATCAGGTTCATCCGCTCCCGGGCCTGCACCTCGGCGACGCTGCCTGGCAGAACCCCATGAGACAGTTCGCTCCAGCGCTCGATGCAGCGGGCCTCCAGCCACGCATTGAGGGCGGGCAGATCCGCGAACGGCGGCATGCCCTGCCAGATCTG
>NZ_RFLX01000165.1 GCF_003696345.1 Teichococcus wenyumeiae
ATGTCGAAAAGCGAACTGAAGGCATTCTTCATGCGCTACATCGATGCGCTCAATACCCATGATATGGACCGGATGACCGAGTTCGTTCACGACGAACTCACGCAGCACGGCAAAACCATTACCCGCGCCGATGTCATCGCATCGCTGAAGGGGCACGTCGACGCAGTCCCGGATTTCAAATGGCGCGTGGTCGATATGGCGATCGACGGCGACACGGTCGCCGCCCGCCTTTACAACATCGGCACACCCAAGAAGAAATGGTTGGGCTTGGAGCCGACTGGCGCGACTGTGGAATACGGCGAATTCGCCTTCCACAAGGTACGAGACGGAAGGTTCTACGAGCAGAACTATGCGATCGACGTCTTGGAGGTCCAGCGTCAGCTCGCTCGTGCTGGATAGGACCACTGCAGGCTAGTCCGCTCGAAACCTCGCTCATCGGTGCGAGGCTGAGCGATGTGACGATCGCATCAGCCTACTGCACCCACAAAGGCAGGTGCGTGTTGTGTGGCGGTGCACGCTCGACTTGACGCTAGCTGTGTAGCTTCCAACTCCATCGAGAACAGGGTTCGCTATCGCAGGGTAGCGGGTCGCCCTTCCAGCTCTGGCTGCGCGGGCCACGGTCCGACTTCCCAGGGCATTCAATCCAACCACCGAAAGGACCACCCCTTCCGCCGGGAAGGTTCTGATAATGCGATACTCCGCCGACCGCAGTCAGACCACCGAGCCGGGAGGGTGTCGGTCGACGTGGCATTGTCACGTCGTTGAGCGCTAGCCGGAATGAGCGGGCTGAGCCAGGCTGGCCGGATGTCAACCGAGCCCGCCACCTACCTCGGCTACCGCTTCCCGGCCGCGGTCATCCACCATGCCGTCTGGCTCTACCACCTGTTCAGCCTGAGCCTGCGCGATATCGAGCTTGTTCTGGCCGAGCGGGGCGTGGTGGTCAGCTCCGAGAGCATCAGGCGCTGGTGCCTCCGCTTCGGCACGGAGTTCGCGGCAAGGCTACGCAAGCGGCGGCCGAGGCCGGGCGACA
>NZ_RFLX01000166.1 GCF_003696345.1 Teichococcus wenyumeiae
TGGTCCTCGTCGCTTGCTGATCCATCAAACACCTCCAGCTCAAACTTTGCCTCTGGGTGTCCACGGAAGCCAAGGAGGATCAATCCGCACGGATCTCGACGCGCAGTTGCGCGGCCTGCTCAAGACCTTCGGCCTGATCCTGGGCCCCGGCAATACCGATGCCCTGGTCCGCCGTGCCGAGAGGCTGGCCGAGGGTCATCCGGTGATCAGCGCTCTGGTAGCCAGGCTCGCCGAGGTACGGCGGCACGTGGTAAGCCAGATAGCCGCACTCGACTGTGATATCCGCCGCCTCGTGCGCAGCGAGCCCACCCTGAAGCGCTTCATGACCGTGCCAGGCGTGGGGCCGATCACCGCGGTCGCGTTCTTGTCCACCATCGACGAACCAGAGCGGTTCAAGCATGCCCGCGATGTTGGACCTTATCTGGGGCTGACACCAACCCGCTACCAATCCGGTGAGACCGACCGGCACGGCCGCATCTCGAAGTGCGGGGATGCGTTCACCCGCACCTGCCTCTACGAGGCAGCCAACGTGCTGCTGACCAAGGTAGGGCGGTTCTCCCCACTCAAGGCCTGGGGCATGCGTCTGGCGCAACGTATTGGGCCCAAGAAGGCCCGCATTGCGGTGGCTCGCAAGATCGCTGTGATCCTCCGTTGCATCTGGGTGGATGGCACTGAGTTCTGGTGGACGAGCGGGGAAACCAAGATGGCCTGACCCGCACTCCACCATCCAGGCTCCGCCCCGGCGGAGAGGCTGTTCCTGCCGGGACGGTGGGTGGAAGCGACCGCGCAGAGCCCGTTGGCCGGTCAGGCGCATACCGCCAGATCAGGCCGCCTCAAACATCGCGGCGCCCCATCCCTGACACCCATCATGGGGCGGATAATACCGACCCCGGAGAGAACCATGACTCCGGCAGCGGACAGCTTCCACATCGGTGCTTGACCTGGAAACCCCGATTAGATGGGGTGGGCGCCCCCTCTCGACGGCGAAGTCGTGCTGAGATTGGCACC
>NZ_RFLX01000167.1 GCF_003696345.1 Teichococcus wenyumeiae
CCGCGCGAGGGGGAGGTGCTGGTGGAGGTGAAGGCCACCGGGCTGTGCCACACCGACAAGTACACGCTCTCGGGTGCCGATCCGGAGGGCATCTTCCCGAGCATCCTGGGGCATGAGGGCGCGGGCATCGTGGTGGATGTCGGCCCGGGCGTGAAGAGCCTGAAGCGCGGCGACCATGTCATTCCGCTCTACACGCCGGAATGCCGCGAATGCGACTACTGCCTGAGCCAGAAGACCAACCTGTGCCAGAAGATCCGCGTCACGCAGGGGCGCGGGCAGATGCCGGACGGCACCAGCCGGTTTTCCTGCAACGGCAAGCCGCTGCACCACTACATGGGCACCAGCACTTTCTCGAACTACACGGTGCTGCCGGAGATCGCGGTGGCGAAGATCCGCGAGGACGCGCCCTTCGACAAGGTCTGCTACATCGGCTGCGGCGTCACCACCGGCATCGGCGCGGTGATCTTCACGGCCAAGGTGCAGCCGGGCTCGACGGTGGTGGTGTTTGGCCTCGGCGGCATCGGGCTGAACGTCATCCAGGGGGCCAGGATGGTGGGCGCCGACATGATCATCGGCGTCGACATCAACCCGGGCCGCGAGGCCATGGCGCGCAAGTTCGGCATGACGCACTTCGTCAACCCGAAGGAGGTGAAGGGCGACCTCGTCGGCCACCTGGTGGAGCTGACGCGGGGCGGCGCCGACTATTCCTTCGAATGCGTCGGCAACACCACGCTGATGCGCCAGGCGCTGGAATGCTGCCACAAGGGCTGGGGCGTCTCCACCATCATCGGCGTGGCGGCGGCGGGGCAGGAGATCTCGACGCGGCCCTTCCAGCTGGTCACCGGGCGGCGCTGGATCGGCTCGGCCTTCGGCGGCGCGCGCGGTCGCACCGACGTGCCGAAGATCGTCGACTGGTACATGGAGGGCAAGATCAACATCGATGACCTGATCACCCACACCATGCCGCTCGAGCAGATCAACGAGGGCTTCGACCTCATGACCCG
>NZ_RFLX01000168.1 GCF_003696345.1 Teichococcus wenyumeiae
TCGCCGCTCGCGAACAACGCGTTCTTGCGGCTGAGGCAGATGGGACGGATCGCCTGCTCCACGGTGTTGTTGTCGACCTCGATGCGGCCGTCGTCGAGGAACTGCTCCAGCCCCTTCCGGTGGTTCAGCGCGTAGCGGATCGCTTCCGCCGTGGGACTGCTCCGCGGCAGGCGCCCGAGCTGGGCGTCGAGCCAGGTGAACAGGTCGGCCACCAGTGGCTGGCTGCGGGCCTGGCGCTCCGTCAGGCGTTCTGGGGCAGGACGGCCGCGGATCTCCGCTTCGATGGCGTAGAGGGCGGCGATCCGTTGCAAGGCCTCGGTAGCGATCGGTGCCGCGCCACCTTTGGCCAGGTCAAAGAACCCGCGCCGCACATGCGCCCAGCAGAACGCCAGCGTCACATCCCCGCCGGTGGTTAGTGCCTTGTAGGCGGCGTAGCCGTCGCACTGGACGATGCCGCGGTAGCCCTGCAGCAGCGCCCTGGCGTGCTCCTGCCCGCGACCGGGGGCGTAGCGGAACACCACGGCTGGCGGGTCCGTGCCACCCCAGGGCCGGTCGTCGCGCGCCAGCGCCCAGGCATATCCCTTCTTCACCTTGCCACGTCCCGGGTCGAGCACCGGCAGGGTGGTCTCGTCAGCAAACAGCCGCGGCGAGGCAAGCAGGAGCTCGCGCAGGCGGCGCACCACCGGCCGGATCTCCTGGGCGGCGGTGCCCAGCCAGTCGGCCAGCACCTCGCGTCCCAGCGTCAGGCCCTGTCGCGCCAGCATCTGTGCCTGGCGGTACAGCGGCAGATGGTCGGCATAGCGGGCCACCAGCACCTGGGCGACGGTGGCCTCGGTCGGCAGCCCACCCGGCACCAGCCGCTCTGGAGCGGGCGCCTGCAGCACCACGCCAGGACAGGCGCGGCAGGCCAGCTTGGGCCGCCTGGTGACCAGCACCCGGAACTGCGCTGGCAGCA
>NZ_RFLX01000169.1 GCF_003696345.1 Teichococcus wenyumeiae
ACCACTCCAGAGTGGCTTCTCGGGGACGGCGAGCATTGCGCCACACCCGCAATGGTTGTGAAGCGGAACTTTACGGTTGTGTTCTGAACTGGGGCGGTGCGGAAACTAAAATACTGTAATCTCATAAGAAACTCCGATGGCACAAGCTTTGCTGTTTCTGAGGTGAACCGCCACGGTTCAGTCTCGTTTGGTTTCTGCCCGCGAGATCAACATTGCGCCAGAAAGACTCGTCCATGCGTTCTAAGCTTCTTGCCACGGTTGCCGCCGCCGCTATGTCGATCGCGACCATGGCGACCGCCATGGCTGCCCCGGTAGTCTTCGATGTGACCGGTGGCTCCTTCACCACCGGCTCCGGCTACGGCAAAGGCAATGGCCAGCTCGACGTGGCCTTCACCAGCCTCGTGACGCCGCAGTCCTTCACGCTCGACCAGGGCCAGACGCAGTCCTTCCTCTTTGGCCGGGTGACCCTGGGCGAGACCTGCATCAACAGCGGCAACGGCCTGGTTGACCTTGCACTCTGTGGCTTCAGTGGTCTCGGCGGCAACGAGACCGACAACCTCGGCGTGACCGCCAATCTGTCCTTCGCCAATCCGCTCGCCGCGACCATCCAGAGTGTCGCGATCACCGGCGCCTTCGTCGGTCCTGTGAACGACATCTTCGATGACTACTTCATCAACTTCAGGCCGGTGACCGTCAACTTCGGCAATGGCGGCGAGTTCGTTCTTGATCTCGGCGACCTGTTCTTCGACCGCGTTGGCTCCATCACCAATGGCGCGAACATCACGCTGACCGCCACTCCGGTTCCGGAGCCCGCCTCCCTGGCGCTGTTTGCTTCGGGCCTGCTGGGTCTGGGTTTGATGCGCCGCAGCCGTAGCCGCTCCATCTGATAGATTTGGCCGGGCGCGACATGCAGTCGCGCCCTGTAGCCGATAGCTGACAACACCGGCGAG
>NZ_RFLX01000017.1 GCF_003696345.1 Teichococcus wenyumeiae
GAGCCGGCGCCGGGCTCGGAGAAGCCCTGGCACCACCAGATGTCGAGGTTGGCCGTGGCCGGCAGGAACTTCTTCTTCTGCTCCTCCGAGCCGAATGTGGCGATCACGGGGCCAACCATGAAGACATTGAACTGCAGCGGCAGCGGCACGGCCGCGCGCTGCAGCTCCTCCGTGAAGATGTAGCGCTGCACCGGCGACCAGTCCTTGCCGCCCCAGGCCACCGGCCAGTTGGGCGTGGCGAGGCCGGCGGCATTCAGGATGCGCTGGGAGGTGACGATATCCTGCTTGTCCAGGTGCCGGCCCTCGGCCACCTTGTTGCGGATCTCGGCCGGGATCTGCTCCCGGAAGAAGCGGCGGAGCTCGTCGCGGAAGGCGATCTCCTCGACGGTGAAGCGAAGTTCCAAGGCGCCCTCCTCAGGCAGTGCCGGCCGTCCTGGCGGTCAGGCTCGCGGCCGGCGCGATTCCTCATGGCCAGCGGGTATCGCCCAGGAGAAAGCAAAGCGCCAGATGCCAACTGCAAGGAATGCACGCATAGCGCGAATTCGCGACCTGCCAGAGGCGCGTGCGACGCGGTGCTGTATCTCGGGATCTTGCTGTGCCTGCCAGCGATCTTCCCGGCAGAGGCTGCGCCATGAGCGGGGGATTGCAGGAGACCGTCCGTTCGGTCAATAATGCTGCCGTTCAGGAGGCTTCCCATGGCCCGCGCGGCAACCAAGATATCCGTGGTGGACCAGACCGGGCCATCGGAGCGGATTCTACAGATCCTTACCGAATCAGCCCGTCTTTTCGCGACGAATGGCTATGACGGGACCTCGATGCGCGACATCGCCGCGGCCTGCGGCATCTCGAAGTCGCTGCTCTATCATCACTTCGCCGACAAGGACGAGATCTTCGCCCGCATCGCCCTCGGCTCAACGCGCGAGCTGTGCGAATTCGTGACCGCGCGCATCCCGGAGGATGCGGCGCCGGCCGCGCGCATCCGCGCCTTCATGATCGGCACGGCGGAATATTTCCACCGCTACCGCTGGGCCTGGCTGGCTTCCACCTCCTCCTTCTGGAGCGACCCGGAAGCCCGGCGGCAGAAGGAACGCATGATGTGGCGGGACCGCTATGAGGGCCTGCTGCGGACCCTGCTGATGGAAGCAATCGAGGCCGGGGAGATGCGGCCTGTGGATGTCTCCCACGCCGGGCGGCTGATCCTGTCCTCGCTGAACTGGATGCACCGCTGGTACAAGCCCGAGAAGGGCCTGACCGCCGTGCAGATCGCCGAGACCTATTTCGACATGATCTTCAACGGGCTGAAGGCGGAGCCCCCAGCCCCCTGAAGCGCTAGTCCAGCTTGAGGCCGATGCTGCGGATGAGGGCGCCCCAGCTCTCCCGCTCGGTCATCAGCAGCCGGGCGAAGTCGCCGGGGTCGACGCCTTCCAGCGTCGCGCCCTGCGCCGTCATCTGGCCGCCCAGCGTCGGGCTTTTCAGCGCCGCGCGCGTGGCGGCCAAAACCGTCTCCACCACCGCATCGGGCACGCCGGCGGGCGCGAAAAGCCCGTACCAGTAGGGCTGCGCCACGTCGGGGAAGCCCGCTTCCGCGAAGGTCGGCGTATCCGGCAGCGCCGCGATGCGCTTCCCGCCCGTCACGGCCAGGGCGCGGATCTCGCCCGCCTTGACCAGTTCCACATAGGAGGCGACACCGTCGAAGCCCACATCGACATCGCCGCGGATCAGCGCCTGCGCCGCCGCCGAGCTGGAGCGGAAGGGCACGTCGGTCATGGCGATGCCGGTGACCTGCTTCATCCGCTCACCGGACAGATGCGCCACGGCGCCACGGTTGGTGGTGGTGAAGGTGACAGGGTGGGGCTGCTTCTTCGCGTATTCCACCAGTTCCGCGACGCTGCGGATCGGCAGCTTCGGGTTGCAATAGGGCGCCAGTTGCGCGCGCATCAGCAGCGTGATCGGCTTGAACTGTTCCAGCCGGTAGGGCAGCTTTTCGAAGAGATGCGGCGTGACGGCGAAGGTGGTGGAGGAGGTCAGCAGGAAGGTATAGCCATCCGCCGGCGCCTGCGAGACATGCTCGGCGGCGATGATGGTGGTGGCGCCGGGGCGGTTGTCCACCACCACCGGCTGCCCCAGCGCCTCCTGCATGGCCGGCGCCATGGCGCGGATCAGGATGTCCGGCTCCCCGCCAGGGGAAAAGGCGACGACGATGCGGACCGGGCGGGTGGGATAGGCGGCGGCCTTCGCGGCACCGGCCGGGATCAGGCCGCCCGCCAGGCCAGCCGCCATCAACCCGCGCCGGCCGATCGGCGCCCTGGCGGCATCACGCATGCTGTTCATTCCTGTTGTTCCTCCCGTGGTCGCGCCGGTTATTCAAGCGTGATCTTTCTTTCGGTGATGATCCGTCCCCATTGCGCCTTGTCACGCTGCATCTGCTCGTCCAGCAGGCTTGGCGGGCCGGAGATGGCGCGCAGCGCCTCGCTGGCCAGCCGGTCGCGCACGGCCTCGCTCTGCATGGCCTTGTTGGCGGCGGCGTTGAGGCGCGCGATCTCCGCGGCCGGTGTCCGCGCCGGTACCAGCAGGGCGGTCCAGAAGGAGGTCACCAGCGCGGGGTAGCCGGCCTCCTTGAAGGTCAGGATCTCCGGCAGCAGCGGCGCGCGCTCATCGTAGGACAGGCCCAGGATGCGCAGCTTGCCGGCGCGCACATGCTCGATCGTGGTGGTCGGCGCCTCGACGCTGATCTCGATGACGCCGGCCAGCAGGTCGGTGGTGGAAGGGCCATTGCCGCGATAGGCCACGTCGGTCAGCCGGATGCCCATGGCATCGGCCATCATGATGCCGAAGAGGTGGCTGACGCTGCCGGTGCCGTTTGTGGCGTAGCGCAGCGGGTTCGGCTCCGCCTTCGCATGGGCGACGAAGCTGGCGATATCGCGCGGCGGCAGCCCGGCATTGACCGTCAGCGACAGCGGGCCGTCAAAGAGCAGCGCGACGGGCGCGAAATCCTCCAGCCTGAAGGGCAGGTTGGGGCGCATCATGGCATTCAGCGGCAGGCCGGCGGTGCCGCCCACCAGCACCGTCAGCCCATCCGCCGGGGCGCGCGCCACTGCCTCGGAGGCGATGATGGCATTCCCGCCCGGCCGGTTCTCCACCACGATGGTCTGGCCCAGGGTTTCCGCCATGTTCTGCGCGATCAGGCGCGTGATGATGTCGGTGAGCCCGCCGGTGGCGAAGGGAACCACGAAGCGGATGGCGCGCCCGCCCTGGGCACGGGCGATGGCGGGCATGCAGAGGCTGGCGGCCGCGGCGGCCAGCAGGGGACGCCGAGGGAAGTGCTTCACGAATTCCTCCTTCAGTCCGGTGGTTCCGGGCCCGGCCATTGGGCCGATCCTAGACTCTGGCTGACCGGACGGTCAATCACTCTGCTCCCTGGCCGCCAACCGTGTTGCCAGTGCGGTCCTGGCAATGCTAGCGTTCCTCGACTGACCGGTCGGACAGTGCCTTCCGGGCATGATCCGCCGGCGCGAAGGGAGAGATGAGATGTCCGACGATATCGTGCTGCTGGAGGTGAAGGACCACATCGCGCTGGTCACCCTCAACAAGCCCCCGGTCAATGCGCTGAACCGCGACATGCGCAATGCCCTGATCGAGGTCTTCGACGCGATATCGGAGCGGGACGACGTGCGCGTGGCGGTGCTGACTGGCGCTGGCAAGGTCTTCTGCGCCGGCGCCGACCTGAAGGACCGGCCGGACAACAGCAAGCTCGGCGCCTTCGGCAGCCACAACCGCGTGACGCGCGAGACCGGCAATGCCATCCGCGAATGCGCCAAGCCGGTGATCGCGGCGGTCAATGGCGCGGCGCTGGGCGCGGGCCTCGGCCTCATGGCCGCTTGCGACATCTTCTTCGCTTCCGAGAACGCCACCTTCGGCATGCCCGAGATCGATGTCGGCCTGGCCGGCGGCGGCGCCATGCTCAACACCATCTTCGGCCGATCCACCATGCGGCTGCTGATGTATACGGGTGAGCGCCTCTCGGCGGCCGAACTCTATCGCCGTGGCATCATCGAGGCCTGCACCGCGCCGGAGGAGCTGCTGCCCACCGCCATGCGCTATGCCGAGAAGATCGCCAACAAGAGCCCGCTGGCCATCAACTATGCCAAGACCTCGGCCAATATGGTCGAGCTGATGCCGCAGAAGGACGCCTATCGCTTCGAGCAGAACTTCACGGTCGCGCTCTCGCGCACCGAGGATGCGAAGGAGGCGCGCATGGCCTTCATCGAGAAGCGCAAGCCGGTGTTCAAAGGCCGCTGAGATGTCGCTGACGCAGGACATGACCATCGGTGCCGGGCTGGAGGCCATCCTGCAGCCGCGCGCCATCGCCATCATCGGCGCCTCGCAGGATGCCACCAAGATCGGCGGGCGCCCGGTGCAGCTGCTGCAGCGCTTCGGCTATCCTGGCAAGATCTACCCGGTGAACCCGCGCGCCACGGAAGTGCAGGGCCTGCCGGCCTATCCTTCCGTCGAGGCGCTGCCGGAGGCGCCGGACCTCGCCATCATCGCCGTCTCGGCCGAGGCGGCGCCGGCGGCGCTGGAAGCCTGCGCGGCGCGCGGCATTCGCGGCGCGGTGATCTTCTCCTCCGGCTTCGCCGAGCTGGGCGAGGCGGGGGAGGCATTGCAGGCGCAGTTGCGCGACACCGCGCGCCGCAGCGGCATGCGGGTGCTGGGGCCGAACTGCCTTGGCGCGCTCAGCATCGCCGAGAAATCCATCGCCACCTTCTCCATCGTGCTGGAAAGCAGCCTGCCGCCGGCGGGGCCGCTGGGCATCGCCTCGCAGAGCGGCAATCTCGGCAGCTATACGGCATTGCTGGCGCGGGAGCGCGGCATCGGCATCAGCCGCTTCCTGACCACCGGCAACGAATGCGACGTGGATATCGCCGATGGCATCGCCTGGCTGGCGCGGGACCCGGCCACCAAGGTCATCCTCTGCTGCCTGGAGACCTGCCGCGACGCCCCCCGGCTGATCGCCGCCTTTGAGGAAGCGCGGCAGGCGGGCAAGCCCGTCATCGTGCTGAAGATCGGCTCTTCCGAGGCCGGGCAGGCCGCCGCCGCCTCCCATACCGGGGCGCTGGCGGGCTCGGACGCGGTATTCGATGCCGTCTTCCGCCGCGCGGGCGTCTGGCGGGTGCAGAGCGTGGAGGAGATGCTCGACCTCGGCCATGCCGCCGCCGTGCTGGGGCTGGAGCGGCTGCCGAAGAGCCGGCGCGTGATGCTGCTGACCGCGTCCGGCGGCTTCGGCGTGCTGCTGGCCGATGCCGCCAGCGCGGCGGGGCTGGAACTGCCCATGCCTTCCGCCGGGACGCAGCGCCGCATCCTGGACGCCGTGCCCTATGCCTCCCCGCGCAACCCGGTGGATGCCACGGCGCAGATGTCCAGCCGGCCGGAGATCCTGGAGCAGATCCTTTCCGCGATTCTCGATGACGAGAACTGCGATTCTCTGCTGCTGCTGCTCTCCTCCTCGCTCTACCTGCCGCGCCTGCGCAACGTGTATATGCAGACGCTGACCGCCATCCGCGCCCGCTATCCGGAGAAGGTGGTGATGCTGACGGTCCATGGCCCGCAGGACGCCGTGGAGGAACTGACCGCCATGGGCTTCCCCGTGGTGGATGGCGTCGGTCCCTCGGCGCAGACGCTGGCCGGGCTCTGCGGCCTGGCCGCCGCGCGGGACCTGCCGCCGCCGCCCGCGCCCGTGGCCGCCGCCGGCCCGCTGCCGCCGGACGCGCTGCGCAACGAATACGGCGCCAAGAAGGCCCTGGCCGCCGCCGGCGTGCCGGTGCTGCCGGAAAAGATCGCCCGCAGCGCGCGGGAAGCCTCCGAGGCCGCGCAGGCCATGGGCTTCCCCGTGGTGCTCAAGGTCCTCTCCGAGGACCTGCCGCACAAGACCGAGGTGGGCGGCGTGGTGCTGAACCTCGCCGATGCCGCCGCCGTGGCGGAAGGCTACGACGCCATGCTGGCGCGCGTGCGGCAGAAGGCGCCCACCGCGCGCATCGATGGCGTGCTGGTCTCCCCCATGGCGCGCGGCGGCACGGAGCTGATCCTGGGCGCCAAGCGCGACCCGGTCTTCGGCCCGGTGGTGGTGGTGGGCCTGGGCGGCATCTTCGCCGAGATCATCCAGGACGTGGCCGTGCGCCCCGCCCCGGTGGAGGAAGCGGAGGCGATGGAGATGCTGCGCTCCCTGAAGGCTTTCCCGGTGCTGGATGGCGCGCGGGGCCGGCCCAGGGCGGACCTGCCGGCGGCGGCGCGGGCCATCGCGGCGCTGGCCCGTTTCGCGGCCGCCCATGCGGGCGAGGTTGCCGAGATCGACATCAACCCCTTGCTGCTGCTGCCGGAAGGGCAGGGTGCCGTGGCGCTGGATGCGCTGCTGGTCCCCGCCGCCGCGCAGTGACGGGAGCCTGACCATGGACGGCATGACGCCGGAACTGAGCGGCGAGGCCTTTCGCCGCTATGCGCGGGACTGGCTGCGCGACAATGCCCCGTCAGGCTTCCTGGCGGACCAGCCGGGCTACACCCCGCCCGGCCTGGAGCAGAGCCTGGCCTGGGAGGCCGCGATGCACCGCGCCGGCCTCGCCGGCATCACCTGGCCCAAGGCCTATGGCGGCCATGGCCGCACGCTGCGGGAGCATCTGATCGCCAATCAGGAGATCGGCCGCCTCGCCCTGCCGGAGAGCGTCAGCTCCATCGGCAAGGAACTGGCCGGGCCCATCATCCTGGCCGTGGGCACGGAGGAGCAGAAGCTGCGCTACCTGCCGCCCATCCTTGAGATGCGGGAGATGTGGTGCCAGGGCTTCTCCGAGCCCGATGCCGGCTCCGACCTCGCGGGGCTCCGCACCCGCGCGGTGCCGGATGGCGATGGCTGGCGCGTCACCGGCCAGAAGATCTGGACCAGCGGCGCCTACAAGGCCAAGCGCTGCCTGCTGCTGGCTCGCACTGGCACGGTGGAGGACCGGCACAAGGGCCTCGCGCTCTTCGCCGTGCCGATGGACACACCGGGCATCCGCGTCGTGCCGATCCGCCAGATGAACGACAAGCAGAGCTTCTGCGAAGTCTTCTTCGACGATGTGCGGGTGGAGCCGGAGGATGCGCTGGGCAAGCCGGACGAGGGCTGGAGCGCCGCCATCCGCGTGCTGGGCATCGAGCGCGCCACCAACCGCATGTACCGCGCCTGGCGCTTCGAGAATGAGCTGCGCCACCTGGTCGCCGCCTGCCGCCAGGATGAATCCCTGGCGCCGCTGCTGCGGGATTCCGCCTATCGCCAGCGCATCGCCGCGACGGTGACGGATATCGAGATGGTGAAGGGCCATGTGGAGCCGGTGGTGGAGGCGCTGGTCGCCGGGCAGGCCATCGGCGCGCGCGGCAGCCTGATGAAGCTGCACTGGAGCGAGGCGCACCAGCGTTTCGCCGCCCTGGCGCAGGAGATGCTGGGCATGGCCGCGCCGGATGCGCCGCCCTCCACCCTGCAGGCGCAGAAGCGCTTCCAGGAGATCTATCTCCAGGCCCGCGCCGAGACGATCTATGCCGGCACCACCGAGATCCAGCTCGGCATCATCGCCGACCGCGTGCTGCAGCTCCCGAAGGGGAAGTAAGCCATGGACATGATCGAGAGCGGGCTGGACCCCGCCGAATTCGCCGCCACGGCCGAGCGAGCCGTGGCCGCCTGCGCCACGCTGGAGAGCCGGGCCCGCGCGGCGCGGCTGGCCGAGGACGGGCTGCTGGGCGTGCTGGCGGGGGAGGAGGCCGGCGGCCTCGGCCTCGGGCTGCGCTTCGCTGTGCCGGTGCTGGTTGCGGCGGGCGCGGGCGACCTGGGCTTCCCGCTGCTGGAGACGCTGCTGCTGGCCGGCGCGCTGGAAGGCCGGAAGCCGGAGCTGGTGGCGGCGCTGGTGGCGGGCGAGGCGCGCGGTACCATCGCCTGGAGCGGCGCGGCGCGGCTGGAGGGCGGGCGCGTCAGCGGCACCCTGGGCCGCGTGCCCATGGCCGGCGAGGCCGACTGGGTGCTGGTGCCGCTGACCGATGGCGGCGCGGCCTTGGTGGCCGCCGAGGCGGGCAAGGTGGAAAAGGCCATCACGCTGGACGTGACGGTGCCGGAGCAGGTGCTGCGGCTGGAAGGCGCCGAGCCCGCGCTGCTGTTGGATGCCGGTGCCCGCTCGGTGCTGGAGGCCGATGCGCTGGTGCTGCGCGCGGCGCTGATCATGGGCGCGGCCGAGACCTGCATCACCCTCGCCGCCGAGCATGTCTTCACCCGCCGCCAGTTCGGCAAGCCGCTGGTGGCCTACCAGGCCGTGCGGCACCTGCTGGCGCGGCACAAGCTGGGGCTGGAAGGCATCCGCGGCGCCATCACCCGCGCCACCACGGTGGAGCTGGAGGAGGGCGCGGCGCTGCTGGCCCGCCAGACCGCCTTCCTGGCCGCCGCCACGCATGGCCCTTCCATCGCCGAGGGTGCCTTGCAGCTTTTCGGTGGCATGGGCTTCACCTGGGAAGTGGCGGTGCATCGCTACATGCGCCGCATCCGCGCCCTGGAGGCCCAGGGCGGCGTGCCCGCGCTGCGCGAGGCCGTGGCCGCCCGCTTCATTGAAGCCGCCTGACAGAGACTTGGAGGAAACAGGAATGACCACGGAAGACCAGGCTCTGTCCGGGCTGCTCACTGGCCGCGTCGCGCTGATCACCGGCGCGGGGCATGGCATCGGCCGCGCCACGGCGCGCCGCATGGCGGCCATGGGCGCCATTGTCGGCATCAACGACCTGAAGCCGGAATTCGTCGATGCGGCGGTGGCCGAGATCGAGGCCGCCGGCGGCAAGGCCATCGGCGTGACGCAGAATGTCGCCTCGCGCGACGGCATGCGCGCGGCGGTGCTGGGCCTGGCGGAGAAGACCGGGCGCTTCGACATCCTGGTCAACAACGCCGCCTGGGTGCGCTACCAGGCCCTGCCGGATATCGCGCCGGAAACCGTGGACCGGATGCTGGAGATCGGCTTCAAGTCGGTCATCTGGGGCATCCAGGCGGCGGGCGAGGTGATGCGGGACCACCAGGGCTGCTCCATCGTCAATGTCGCCTCCACGGCCGGGCTGCGCTCCACGCCCAGCAGCATCGTCTATAGCGGCATCAAGTCGGCGGTGATGGGCATCACCCGCGCGGCGGCGATCGACCTCGGCGGGCGCGGCATCCGCGTCAATGCCATCGCGCCTTCCGCCGTGCCGACCGAGGGCACCGCCAAGCACCGCACCGAGGAAAAGGACCAGCGCCGCATTGCCCGTACGCCGCTGGGGCGGCTCGGCACGGTGGAGGATATCGCCAAGGCCATCTGCTTCCTGGCGACGGACCAGGCCAGCTTCGTCACCGGCCAGGTGCTGGCGGTGGACGGGGGCATCACCACCAGCACGCTGTAGGACGCCCGCGCCATGACGGGACGCATCGTGCTGGTCACCGGCGCCGCCGCCGGCATCGGCTGGGCGACGGCGCAGGCTTTCGCACGGGCCGGCGACCGGGTGCTGCTGGCCGATATCGACGGCGCGCGCGCCGGGGCCCGCGCCGCCGAGCTGGGCGCGGGCCACGAGGCCATCGCCGTGGACATGAGCGATGGCGCGCAGGTGGCGGCGATGATCGCCGGCATCGCCACGCGCCATGGCCGGCTGGATGTGCTGGTGAACAATGCCGGGCGCATCGATGGCGGCACCAGCGTGGTGGACCAGACGCCGGAGGGCTTCCGCAGCCTGCTGGCACTGAACCTCGACGGCAGCGCCCGCGCGGCGGAGGCAGCAGCGGCGCTGATGCGGCAACAGGGCGGCGGCGCCATCGTCAATGTCGCCTCCGGTGCGGCGCTGCGGGCCATTCCGTTGCGGAACGGCTACAGTGCCTCCAAGGCCGGCGTGGTGGCCATGACGCGCAACCAAGCCTGCGCCTGGGCGCGACAGGGCATCCAGGTCAATGCCATCGCCCCCGGCTATACCCGCACCGAACTGGTGGAGAAGCTGATCGCCGAAGGGCGGGTGGACCAGGCCAAGGCGGCGCGGCGCATCCCGCTCGGCCGCATGGGCGCGCCGGAGGAGATCGCCGCCGCCATCCTGCACCTCGCCTCGCCGGATGCCAGCTACATGGCTGGGGCGCTGCTGGTGGCCGATGGCGCCTCCCATGCCTATGGCGGCAGCGAGGATGCCAGTGTCATCCGCGGCAGGGCGCCCGCAACGCCGCCGCCGGGCATGCCGGTGGTCGCGGTGGGCGAGGGCGCCGTGGGCCAGGCCCTGGCCAAATTGCTGCGCGCGCGCGGCACCTGGGTGGTGCCGCTGGCGGAGATGGACCGGCACGGGCGCCTGGACGGGGTGCTGAACAGCGACCCCACTCCCGGGCAGCCGGGCCATCTGGACCGCCTCTTCCTCGGTGCCCAGGCGGCGGGGCGCATCATGCTGGACCAGGGCTTTGGCGCCATCGTCAACCTGACGGGCATCACCGGGCAGATCGGGTTGACCGATACCGGCCCTGCTGGGCCGGAAGCGGCGGCGGTGGGCATGCTGACCCGCACCATGGCCTGCGAATGGGGTGGCAGCGGCATTCGCGCGAATGCCCTGGCCGCCGGGCTGGTGGAGGGCGATGCGCCCACCCTGGTGCCCCGCGTGCCGCTGCGCCGCATGGCGCGCCCGGCGGAGATTGCCGCCGTCGCCGCCTTCCTGCTCTCACCCGCCGCCGGCTTCGTCAGTGGCAGCATCGTGCCGGTGGATGGCGGGCTGAGCGCCCATGGTGGATTGGATTTCTGCGGCTGACAGGCGCCAGGTTCAGGAACCCATGGATAATCTACGTGATCCACCCTGGTTACGGCTGTGATCAGGGTGGCGCAATGAGTGGCAGTGCTAGCTGACGGAACACACCGTGTGGCCATGCCTTGCATGGAAGACCCGCTGATGCTCAGCGGCATCATCCATGTGCCGCGTTCGGCGAAGGTTGGCCGCCGCGGGGCGCCCGCCTGCCGAACTGCTGATCGGCAGCCCTTGTGAAGTGCAGCTTTTAAGTCTGAACTCGAGCTGCACCCTTCCCTGAACGTCACGGCGGATGGCCGGCTGATCGCGCCCTCGTGCGCGCCGCGCCAGATAAAACCCAATGATCTCACAAGAAACGTAACTATCCTGGCCGTGGTGCGCATGGCTGCCGCTCCATCCAAGATCGAAGCTGTTGCAGCGGACAAGTGTGCCGGATTCTTTCACGAACCGACTTCATTCCAGAAGGAATGCACCGCATGCGTGCCACTGTCATGTATGCTGCTGGCGACGTTCGCATCGAGAACATTCCAGATGCCGGGCTCCGGGACCCGACCGACGCGCTGATCCGCGTGGCCCGTGCCTGTATCTGCGGCAGCGATCTTTGGCCCTACAACCTGAAAAAGCCGGGCGGTTCCCCTCAGCGCATGGGCCACGAGGCCATTGGAATTGTGGAGGCAGTGGGTTCCGAGGTTAGCACCCTGAAGGTCGGCAATGTGGTCGTGATGCCATTCGCTTGCTCCGATGGCACCTGCACCTTCTGCCATGAGGGGCTGAACACCGCCTGCGTCCATGTCGGCTTTTTCGGCAATGGTGACGAACTGGATGGCGCCCAGGCCGAGGCACTGCGCATACCCTACGCGGACGGGACTTTGTTCGCCCTGCCTGCCGGGGCGGATGACACGCTGATGCCATCTTTGTTGACGCTTGCTGACGTGATGGGGACAGGTCACCATGCGGCGATCGTCTCTGGAGCCGGGCCGGGCCGGATCGCGGCGGTGATCGGCGATGGGGCGGTGGGACTTTGCGGCGTTATCGCGGCAAAGCGGCTTGGCTCCGAGCAGATCATCATCCTGGGCCGCCACGACGACCGGATCGCGCTGGCAAGAAAATTCGGTGCCACGGATGTGGTGAGCGAACGCGGCGATGCGGCCGTGGCGCGCGTGATGGAGGTGACCGGCGGTTTCGGAGCGCACTCGGTTCTCGAATGCGTCGGAACCGAGCAGGCCATGGCGACGGCTGTGGGCATTGCACGGCCAGGCGGCGCGATTGGCCGCGTGGGCGTTCCGCATTACCAGGCGATCCCCGGCTCGCTCCCGGCCTTCTTCAAGAATGTCTTCGTTGGCGGCGGCCCCGCGCCGGTCCGCGCCTATATCGCGGACCTGCTCCCGGATGTGCTCGAGGGGCGCATAGAACCCGGCCTGGTTTTCGACCGGGAGGTTGGGCTTGAGGGTGTTCCCGATGGCTATCGGGCCATGCATGACCGCGAATCGATCAAGGTGATGGTGAAGCCCTGACTGGCGGCTGCCAGGGCGTTGGTGTCAGCTCGCCGTGGCGGGTGGGCGCCTGGGGCATCACTCGGCGCCCTCCGCCCGGGCGAGTCACGAAGGACCCTACAGCGCAATCATCTTCAGGGCCCCTGATCGCCAGCGGGTCTCAGATGGTCTCGATATGCGCCCGCACCGCTCCCTCGGCGTCAGTCCAGCCCTTGCTGGCCGCATAGGCCAGCATCTTGCCAAAGCCTTCCTCCCAGCCCGGCTGCCCGGCCTGGGGGGCGAGGCGCCGCAGCGCGGCAGGGGAGACCCAGGCATGGGTATCGCCCTCCAGCCGCGCGATGCCGTCCAGGGCACGGGCCAGCGGCACGCCGGGCGCGGCGCCGACCGAGAAGCCCCGGAAGTTATCCGCCTCCTCCAGCGTCACCGCGCCATCCGCCGCCACCCGCAGCCGCATCAGGCGGCGGCCTTGGCGAAGAAGTCCTCGCCCAGTTCCTTGCGGACGGCGGGGATGATGCGGCTGCCCCAGAGCTCGATCTGCTTCAGCATGGTCTTCTGGTCGAAGTCGCCAAGCTGGGTCTGCAGCGCGATATGCTTCGGCTTCAGGATGCGGATCTCCTCCACCAGCCGCTCGATCACGTAATCGACGCTGCCGACCGGCAGATTGGCGCGGATCTCGTCCAGGGAGGGCTCGTTCTGCCCCGGCTCTTCCTTCACCAGGAAGCCGTCGTCGGAATTGGCGCGGCGGAACTTCAGGGCTTCCGAGATGCGGCGCTGGTAGCGGGCATTCTCGACATAGCTGCGCAGCTCGGATTCATTGTCGCTGGCGAAGGCGCAGCGCAGCAGGCCCACCTTGGTGTCGTCGATATGCTTGCCCTGCTTCTCGGCGATGCCGGTCAGCGTCTGGCGGATCTGGTGCAGCTTCTCCGTGCCGTTCAGCAGCGCGGTGACGAAGAGGTTGTGGCCCTCGCGGATGGCGCGCGCCTGGGTCTCGGGGTGGCCGGTGGCCAGCCAGATCGGCGGCATCGGCTTCTGCCTGGTACGCAGGCTGATGGAGGTCTCGGGCAGATGGAGATGCTTCCCGTCGTAATGGAAGCTCTTCTCCTTGATGCCGAGCTGGATGACGTCGAGGAACTCGTTGAAGATCGCCGGCGCATCCTCGATCTTCACGCCGAAGCGGTCGAACTCGAACTTCTGGTAGCCGGAGCCCACGCCCAGCTCCAGCCGGCCGTTGGAGACGGAATCGGCGAAGCCGGCCTCGGCCAGCAGGCGGGCCGGGTGGTACATCGGCAGCACGCAGACGGCGCTGCCCAGGCGGATGCGCTTCGTCAGCGCCGCCATATGCGCCACCATCATCAGCGGCGAGGCGCAGAGGCCGTAATTCGAGAAATGGTGCTCCGCGTACCAGGCGGCGTCGAAGCCGGCCTGGTCGGCCGCGACCGTCTGCTCGACGGCATTGCGAAGGACCTGATCGGAAGTCTGATGGTAGCCGCGCTGCTGCATCAGGATGAAGACGCCGAATTCCATGGCCGCTTTTCCTTCCCAAGAGTTGGATGAAGGCTAGATCCTGGTCTTCCTCTGCAACAATACGCTATGAATGATCAGTATCTTATGATTTTCCGTAAAGATGAGGCCGATCATGAGCAGCCTCCAGGCCATGGAACTCTTCGTGGGCGCGGTGCGGGAAGGCAGCTTCTCCGCCGCCGGGCGGCGCGCCGGCCTTTCGCCTGCTTCCGTGGCGCGGCATGTGGCGGCGCTGGAGGCCCGTATGGGCGTCCAGCTCCTCAACCGCACCAGCCGCAGCCTGGCCCTGACGGAAGCCGGGCAGGAATATTACGCGCGGCTGGAGCAGATCCTGCAGGACATCAAGGAGGCGGAAGGCGCGGCCACGGCCCTGCAAAGCACGCCGCGCGGCTCGCTGCGCGTGCATTCCCGCATGATGTTCGGCATGCGGGTGGTCACGCCGCTGATCCCCGAGTTCCAGGCGCGTTACCCTGAACTGCGGGTGGAGCTGCGCCTGTCCGAGCGCCCGGCGCAGCTTTCGGAACAGGAATTCGACATCGAGCTGCGGATCGGCGCGCCGCCGGATTCCCAGTTCAAGCAGCGCCTGCTGCTGCGCAGCGAAAGGATCATGGTGGCGAGTCCCGGCTACCTGGCCGCCCGCCCCGCCATCGCCACCCCCCGGGACCTGCTGGCGCATCGCTGCCTGACCTATTGGAACGGGCCGGAGGACGTGGTCTGGCGCTTCCTGCGGGATGGCGCGGTGGAGGAACTGCCCATCCCCTCCCGCTTCACCACCAACAATGGCGAGGTGCTGCGCCAGTTGGCCATCGCGGGCCACGGCATCGCGATGCTGGACGATTACACCGTGCAGCGGGACCTGCGGGCGGGGCGGCTGGCACGGGTGCTGCCGCAATGGCAGGCCACCAATACCAGCTTCGGCTCGGGCATCTACGCCGTGTTCCACCAGACGCGGCTGCCCGCCAAGACCCGCGCCTTCCTGGATTTCCTGGCCGAGGCGCTGCCCCGCGTCATGGCCGGCGGCGGCGAGGTCGAGCTGGGTTGACCGTCCGGTCAGTCTGTCCATAGGCTACCGCCACGTCTCGCGCGTGGAGGAAACAAGCCATGTCCATCACCCTGGGCCGCCGCGCCCTTTGTTCCCTGGCGGGCGGGCTCGCCCTGGCGGCCGCGCGGCCCGGCGCGGCGCAGAACCTCAAGCCCATCCGCCTGATCGTGCCCTACGGCCCCGGGAGCGGCCCGGATATCTTCGCCCGCACCCTGGCCAGCGGCCTGCAGCAGCGGCTCGGCAATCCCATGGTGGTGGAGAACCGCGGCGGTGCTTCCACCATCATCGGCACCGACCATGCAGCGACCTCCCCGGCCGATGGGTCCGTGCTGCTGATGGGCAGCTCCACCACCTTCGCGGCCAATCCGCACCTCTATGGCAAGCTGCGCTACAAGACCGCGGACTTCCAGCCCATCACCATGCTGGTCCGCACCCGGCTGGCGCTTTATGCCAGCCCGGCCTTCGGGGTGGATGACATGCAGGGCCTGATCGCGCGCGCCAGGGCGGCGAAGGAGCCGCTGCATTTCGGCATCACCGGCCGCGGCAACTCGACGCATCTGACCGGGGAGGCGCTGAAGATCGCCGCCGGAATCGAGCTGCAGGACGTGCCCTACAGCTCCGTCGCCTCCATGCAGCAGGGCCTGATGAGCAACGACCTGCCGCTGGCCATCGACGGCATCCCCGCCTATCTGCCCATCATCCGGGACGGGCGCGTCAAGGTCATCGCCGTGACCGGCAACAAGCGCGTGGAGGCGCTGCCGGATACGCCCACCTTCGCCGAGGCGGGCGTGAAGGACACGGGCCACCAGCACTGGTACGGGCTGCTCTCCCCGGCTGGTATCCCGGCGCCGGAGCTGGCCCGGCTGCATGCCGCCGCCGTCGAGACCATGCGCGACACGGAACTCTGGAAGAACCTCACCTATGAGGGCGCGACGGTGGAGACCAACACACCCGAGCAGTTCACTGCCCTGCTGCAGGAAGAAACCGAAGCCTGGGGCAGCATCATCCGGCGCATCGGCCTGAAGATCGAATAGGCCCGGGCGCTCCTCAGCCGGCGAAGCGGGGCTCGGGCAGGCCGGTGACGCCCAGCCCCTCGATGGCGAAGAGCCCGCCGGCCTCCGGCTCCGGCGCCACATAGCGCGTGCTGGCGGAGATGGAGGTGACATAGAGCACATCCAGCCCCGGCCCGCCGAAGCTCAGGCTGGTCGGGTAGGTCACCGGCATGTCGATGCGCTGCACCAGCCGGCCATCGGGTGCGAAGCGGCCGATCTGCCCGGTGCGGACCAGCGCCGACCAGAGATGGCCCTCCGCATCCACCGTGGCGCCATCCGGCGCCGTGTTCAGCGGCTTCAGGTCCGCGAAGACGCGCTGGCGGGAGGGCGTGCCGGTTTCGGTGTCGTAGTCGCAGGCCCAGATCACCTGCCGCGAACTGTCCGCGACATAAAGGATGCGGCCATCGGGGCTGAAGCAGGGGCCATTGGTGGTGGCGATATCCTCCAGCAGCAGGGTGGCCGCGCCATCGGCCTCCAGCCGGTAGAGCCCGCCCAGCACCTTCTCCTCCGGCTGGCGGTTGATGTGCATGGTGCCCGCCAGGAAGCGGCCCTGGCGGTCCACCTTGCCATCGTTCAGCCTGACATTGGGATGGTTGATCCCCAGCAATGCCACCGGGCGCGCTTCCCCGCTGGCGAAGTCATAGCGGTGGAAGCCATCCCGCAGCGACAGGATGGCGCCGCCCGAGCGGCACAGCGCCAGCGAGCCGACGGGCGCCGGCACCGCGAAATCCTCCCGCGCGCCGCTCATGGGGTCGAGCCGGTGCAGCAGGCCGGCCAGGGAATCCACCCAGAACAGGCGCTGGCTTTCCGCGTCCCAGACCGGGCCTTCGCCCAGGCGGTCCTTTGTCTCGCCCACACGTCTGATGGAAATCGCCATGCCTCATGATCCCGCCTCGCAGTCGGGCAGGATGCATGTGGCTGACCGATCGGTCAACGCGCCCCCTGGTGCTTCAGCCCTGCAACTCCCGCCGCACGATCGCGGCCCCTTCCGCCATGGCGCGCAGCTTGCCGAAGGCGCGCGGGCGGGGGAGGTATTTCATGCCGCAATCCGGCGCCACCACCAGCCGTTCCGCCGGCAGGCGTCGGAGGCCGGCGCGGATGCGCTCCGCCACCATCTCCGGCGTCTCCACCTCCGCGCTGCCGAGGTCGAGCACGCCCAGCATGATCTTCTTGCCCGGCAACCCTTCCAGCACGGCAAGGTCCAGCTTCGGCTGCGCTGCCTCGATGGAAATGGTGCCGGCGGTGCAATCGGCCAGTTGCGACAGGAAGGAATAGCCGGAGGGCTTCTCCTTCACCACGGCCGCATAGCCGAAACAGACATGCACCACAGTCTCGCCCGAAAGCCCCTCCAGCGCGCGGTTCAGCGCCTTCACGCCGAAGCGCGCCGCACCTTCCGGCCGCGCCTGCATCCAAGGTTCGTCGAACTGGATGACATCGACGCCGGCGGCCAGCAGGTCCTTCGCTTCCTCGTTGACGGCGGCGGCATAGTCCATCGCCATGGCTTCCTCATCCCGGTAGTATTCGTCCGAGGCCTGCTGCGAAAGCGTGAAGGGGCCGGGCAGGGTGATCTTGGTGCGCCGCTCGGTATTGGCGACGAGGAATTCCACGTCCCGCACCTCCACCGGGCGGTTGCGGCGGATTTTGCCCACCACGCGGGGCACCAGCGTTTCCTTGCCGGCGCGGCCCATGGTGCGGGCAGGGTTGTCCACGTCCACGCCATCCAGCGCCAGGGCGAAGCGGTTGGAATAGCTTTCCCGCCGGATCTCGCCATCGGTGATGATGTCGACCCCGGCGCGCTCCATGTCGCGGATGGCGATGAGCGTGGCGTCATCCTGCGCCTGTTCCAGCGCATCCTCTGGCACACGCCACATCTGCTTCATGCGCACGCGCGGCACGAGGTTCTGCGCCAGCACATCGCGGTCCACCAGCCAGTCCGGCTGCGGGTAGCTGCCGACGACGGTGGTGGGCAAAAGCGTGTTGGTCATGTGTCAGGCCTTCATGGCGGTGGGCTGGTAGGCAAGGAGGCGCCATTCGCCGCCCTCCCGCGCCCAGACGGCGAGGGTGAGGCTGGCGATGCGCTTCTCCGCGCCATTGCGGATGATGCTGGCATGCATGCGGCCGAGTGCCGCGGCGCAATCCGGCCCGGCTTCCAGCACCATTTCCGTGCTGTGGCCCACTTCCAGGTAGCGCAGGCTGCCGGTGGAAAGGCTGGCGAGGTATTCCGCCTTGCTGTCCCGCGTCGCGTCGGAATGGGCATAAACGGCACGCTCCGACAGCAGCGCGGCCAGGGCATCGACATCGCCGCGCAACATGGCGTCGTAGCGCCGCGCTTCCAGGGCGCGGATCTCATCCTGCATGGATACCTCAGCGGGGATTGGGCGCGAGCAGCCGCTCGGGCCAGGTGGCGAGACGGAAGAAATCCAGCTCGCCCTCGCCGCTGGCCTGGTAGGCAGCGGCGAATTGCCGGGCGAGGGCGGAAAGCGGCATCGGCGCGCCCTCCCGCAGCCCGACGGCCAGGGCGAGGTCCAGATCCTTGGCGATGAGGTCGAGATCGGCGGCGGGCGTCCAGTCCCGCGCCTTCAGCATCCCGGCCTTGTAGGCGAGCAGGGGAGAGGCGACGACGCTTTTCGACAGCGCTTCCACCATCGCTTCCCAGTCCAGGCCCAGGCGGCCACCGAAGGCCAGCGCCTCGCCGATGATAGCGGGGGTGAGGGCGACCACGAGGTTGACCATCAGCTTCACGGCCCGCGCTTCCTCGGCGGTGCCGCAGCGGAGCGTTTCCTTGCCCAGCACGCCGAGCAGCGGCGCGCAGCGGTCCAGCGCCGCCTCGGGGCCGGAGGCGAAGATGGTCAGCGTTCCCGACGCCGCCGTGCTGGTGCTGCCGGAGACGGGGCAGCGCAGGTAATCCGCGCCGCGTGCCGCCAGGGCCTCCGCTACCTGCGCGGAAGTGGCGGGGGAGACGGTGCTGAGGTCGATGAAGACCTGCCCCGGGCGGATCTCCTCCGCCAGCCCGCCAGGGCCGAGCGTCACCGCCAGCAGCGCCGCGTCATTCGGCACCATGGAGAGGATGATGTCCGTCTGCTCCGCCAGCCCCGCCGCCGTCATGGCGGCGCGCAACCCCTCCTGCGCCAGCGCGGCGATGCGGGTGTGGTCGGGATCCGTGGCCGTGACCTCCGCCCCGGCCTCCAGCAAGCGGCGGCACAAGGGCGTGCCCATGCGGCCGACGCCGATCCAGCCCAGCTTCCAGCCATCCAGCGCCCCCATGCCAAGTTCCTTCACAGGCCGAGATAGAATTTGCGGACCAACTCGCTATCGCCCAGCGCCGCCGGGGAATCACCCTGGAAGGCCACCTGCCCATGCACCAGCACATAGCCACGGTCGGCGATGCGGATGGCCTGGTGAAAGTTCTGCTCGGCCATCAGCACCGTCAGGCCCAGCTTCTCCTTCAGCTCACCGATCTTCTCGACCGTGCGGGCCACAAGAATGGGCGCGAGGCCGACGGAAGGCTCATCCACCAGCAGGATCTTTGGCGCACACATCACGGCGCGGCCGAGGGCGACCATCTGCTGCTCGCCGCCGCTCATGCTGCCCACCGCCTGCGAACGGCGCTCCTTCAGGCGCGGGAAGGCGTCGTAGCAGAATTCAAGATTGCGCCCCATCTCCGCCCGCGCGGCGCGGCGATAGGCGCCAAGCAGCAGGTTCTCCTCCACCGACAGGCGCGGAAACAGCCGCCGCCCTTCCGGTACCAGGGAAATGCCGAGATCGACGATTTCCTCCGGCGAGCGGCCGACGAGGTCATGCTGCTGCCCGTCGATGGTGGCCAGGATGCGCCCGCGCGTCGGCCGCAGCAGGCCGAGGATGCAGCGCATCAGCGTGGTCTTGCCATTGCCGTTGGTGCCGAGCAGCGCCACCGTCTCGCCCGCCGCCACGGAGAGCGAGACGCCATCCAGCGCCCGCACCGCGCCATAGCCGGCGTCCAGATCCTCGATCAGCAGGCTAGCGGCCAAGATAGGCCTCCTCGACTTCCGGCATGGAGAGCACGGCGCGCGGCTCGCCATCCGCCACCTTGCGCCCGGCTACCAGCACCGCCAGGCGCTGGGAGAATTGCGTGACGGCGCGCATCACATGCTCGATCATGATGATGGTGGTGCCGCCTTCGTTCAGCCGGAAGAGCAGCCCCAGGATCTGGTCCACTTCGGAATCCGAGAGGCCGGCCATGGCTTCATCGGCAATCAGCAGTTCCGGCCGCAGCGCCGTGGCGCGGGCCAGTTCCAGCCGGCGCAGTTCCACCTGCGTCAGTTCCTTCGGCATCCGGTAGGCCTTGCCGGCGAGTTCCACCGTTTCCAGGCATTCCATCGCCCGTGCCTCGGTGGCCGCGTCCCGCCCGGCATAGGCCAGGGGGACGCGGATATTCTCGATCACCGTCAGGCCCTTGAAGGGGCGCGGAAGCTGGAAGGTGCGGGCAAGGCCACGCCGCGCGCGCTGATGCGGCTTCAGCCGGCCGAGCTTCTCGCCCTTGAAGGTGAAAGCACCGTCATGGCTGGCGAAAGCCCCGGCGAGGCAATTGGTAAACGTGCTTTTGCCCGAGCCATTGGGGCCGATCAGCCCCAGCCTTTCCCCGGCCCGCACTTCCAGGTCGATGCCGGAGAGCGCGGTGAAGCCGCCGAAGCGCTTGCCGACGCCCTCGGCCTTCAGGACGATCTCGCTCATCGCCGCCCCCGGAACAGCCCGATGATGCCGTGTGGTGCCGCGCAGACGAAGACCACCAGCACCACCCCCACGATCATCAGGTTGGCGGCGGAGGAAATGGTCACCGTCGCCGCCTGTTGCAGCGAGGCCAGCAGCACCGCGCCGATCAGCGGCCCCGCCCAACTGGCCGTGCCGCCGATCAGCGGCATGGCGATGGCATTCACCGCATAGGCCAGCCCGAAGGCCGAGTTCGGCTCCACATAGGAACCGAGGTAGGGCAGGGGGGCACCGGCCACCGCCATCATGGCGCCGCTGATCGTCGTCGCGATCAGCTTCAGCCGCAGCGTCGGCACGCCCGCCGCTTCCGCCGCCGCCTCATCGTCACGCAGCGCGGCGAGGCCGAGGCCGAGGCGGGACTTTTCGATCGTGCGCGCAATGGCTACGGCAGCCGCCGCCAGCACCACCACCACGGCGCAGAGAAAGCCGCTGTAGCTGTCGAAGCCAAATGGAACTTCGCGCGGGCGCAGCACATAGGCGCCGCGCGAGCCGCCGACATAGCTCCAGTTCACCACAATGGTTTGCAGCACCACCGAGAGGCAGAGCGTGGCGATGGCGAAATAGGCGCCGCGCAGCCGCAGCGTCAGGATGCCGGTGCCGAGGCCCAGCGCGCCCCCCACCAGCGCCGCGAAGCCGATGCAGGGCAGCAGCCCCAGGCCCAGCGCCTTGCCGATGGCCACCGTGGTATAGGCCCCGGCGGCGAAGAAAGCGGCGGCGCCGAAATTCACGTAGCCCGCATAGCCGCCCAGGATATTCCAGGCCGTGGCCAGCACCACGTATTGCAGCACGAAGGTGGCGGCGAAATAGGCGTATTCGCTGCCGAAACCACGCAGCGCCAGGATCAGCGCCAGCGCCGCCACGGCGGAAGCCAGCCAGAAGCCGGCATGGCCCAGGCGGCGCGGCGCCGGCAGCGGCAGGGCGGGAAGGGCGGTGCCGCTCATGCCGCGCGCCCGAAGAGGCCCTGGGGCCGGATGGCCAGCACCAGCAGCAGGCAGCCAAAGGCCACGGCGGGCGACCAGGAAGGGCCGTAGAAGGTGGCGGTCACATTCTCCACCACGCCGAAGGCCAGCGCCGCCAGCACGCAGCCGCCCAGCGAGGCCAGCCCGCCCATGATGACGATGGCGAAGACGCGGCCGATGAAGATATGGCCGGACCAGGCATCCACCGGCTGCACCACCACCAGCGCCCCGCCCGCCAGCGCCGCCATGGCGACGGAGATGCCGAAGGCAAGCCGCTTGATGCGCACGGGGTCGATGGCCAGCAGCCGCAGCGCCTCCCGGTCCTGTGCCACGGCGGCAATGGCGCGGCCGGTGAAGGAGCGGCGCAGGAACAGGGCCAGCGCCCCGATGGCCGCCAGCGCGACCGCCGCCGGCACCAGCATCCGCAACGGCAGGTCGATCTCGCCGATGCGCCAGGTGGTGTTGGCATAGGCGGCATCGGCGAAGTGCTGCTCCGGCCCCAGCGTCATCACCAGCCCGACCTCGATGATGAACATGATGCCGAAGAAGAAGGCGAGGCCCTGGATGGCCTCATCCCCGCGCCGCTCGAAGAAATGGTGGTAGGCGACGTAGATCAGCGCCCCCAGCGCCCAGAAGGCCGGCGTCAGCAGCAGCGAGAGCAGCAGCGGGTCCAGCCCCGTGGCACCCCAGAGCACCGCGACCAGCAGTGCCCCCAGCACCATGAAGGCCGGGTGGGCGATATTGACCACGTCCAGCATGCCGAAGGAGACGGAAAGCCCCGCCGCCGCCGCGGCATAAAGCCCGCCCAGCAGCAGGCCCGAGACCACCCCGTTCAGGAGAAGGGCGAGGTCCGGGTCCATCAGGCACCCGCCGTATAAGGCTTGCGCAGCTCGCCAGACTTGTAGCGCTGCGGGTAGAGGATCACCTGCGTGCCCGGCTTGCGGAACTGTTCGATGCCATTGCCCTGCACGCCCTGGTACTGGGTGTAGAGGTTGCGCTCCTCCGTCCATTCGCCCAGCGCGTCGAAGCGCAGCGGGCCGATGACGGTGTCGAACTGGTTCTTGTGCATGTCGGCCGCCAGCGCCGCCTGGTCCAGGCTGCCGACGCGCTTCACCGCCTGTTCCAGCACCTGCATCTGCGTATAGGCCAGCGGCGGCACGTAATGGCCAAGGGCGTCGGCATTCTCCTTGGCCGCCAGCGGCTGGTAGCGTTCGATCAGCGCGCTCGTGCCGGGGAATTGCAGCGTCGGCTCCGGCGCATAGACATCCCAGACCACGAGGTTGTTCAGGATGGGGCCGAGTTGCAGCTTCTGCGCGGTGATATGCGGCCCGATCATCGGCCCGCCGAAAAGCTGGAAGTTCACCCGCAGCTCGCTGGCCGCGCGCAGCAGCCCGGCGGTGTCCGGCGGGTAGGAGCCGATATAGACGACATCCGGCCGTGCCGCCTGCACCGAGCGCAGGATGGGCGTGAAATCCACCGTGCTGGGCGGATAGGCGCGGTCATAGACCACGCGCAGCTTGTTTTGCCCCGCGAGGTAACGCGCGCTCTCGGCGGTGCGCTGGTGGAAGTCACTGTCCAGGTTCACCAGCGCGATGCTGCGCGGCTTCGGGTCCATCGCCATCGCGATGTCGAAGAAGCCTTTCGCGAATGTCTCCTTCACGTCGGAGCCGGCGGGGTTGATGGAGAAATAGCGGTCGTATTTGAAGTCGCTGTTCACGCCGGTGCCGAAAAGCGACACGAAGGTCATGTTCCGCTGCATCACCACCGGCGTGGCAGGCGCGATGATGGCCGTGGCATAGCCGGAGACGACGAGATCGACCTTATCGACATCGATCAGCTTGGTGTAGATGCCCGGCACCTGCGCGCCGGTGCTCTGGTCGTCGTAATGCACCAGTTCCACGGGGCGGCCGAGTAGCCCGCCTTTGGCGTTCACATCCTCCGCCCAGATGCGGTGCGCCAGCAGCGCCGGGCGGCCATTGCCCGCCAGCCCGCCGGAGAGCGACATGGAATAGCCGATGCGGATCGGCGCGCCCGAGGGCGCCGTCTGCGCCCGCGCCGTGGCCGGCACCGTGGCGGCAGCCGCCAGGGCGAGCCGGCCGAGACCCCGCCTGCTGATATCCTTCATGGAACCTCCTCCTGCGGCCCGGTTTCTGTTGCCCGTGGCTCGCGTGACCTATCGGTTGGCGGCTACTCCGCCGCGACTTTCGAGGGATCGGCACCGACGCGGCCGGAAGTATCGCCCTCCGCCCGACGGGCGACGCGGAAGTCGTAGCGCACGCTCGGCACATCCGGCGCGGGCGAGCCTTCCACGCCTTTCTCCGGCCGCACCACAAGGGATTCCGAAACGCCGAAGACGGTGTCGGAATCGATATGCGGGTCGTCGCCCAGATAGAGCGCCGTCACCAGCTCCCGGTATCCCTCGGCGCCGATCAGCATGTGGATATGCGCGGGGCGGAAGCCGTGGCGGTCCTGCTGCCGCACCAGCTCGCCCACCGGCCCATCCATCGGAATGGAATAGCCCAGCGGGATCAGCGTGCGGATGGCGTAGCGCCCTTCTGCATCGGTGCGGAACTGGCCGCGCATGTCCATGACGCTGGGGTCGTTGGTCTGCAGGTCGTAGGCGCCATCGGCATCGGTCTGCCAGACTTCCACGACGGCATTGGGCACGCCCTCGCCGGCCTCGTTCAGCACCTGGCCGAACAGCATCATCTCCGGCCCCTTCGCATGGGCGGCGATGCTTTCGCCATAGCCGTATTGCGGCGAGGCCTCGCGGTAGAAGGGGCCGAGCAGGCTGGTCTCGGTGGCCTCGCCCACGCGGTTGGCCTGGTCGTCCAGCAGGTTCACGAGGCGCGAAAGGCCCAGCGTATCCGAGAGCAGGATGAATTCCTGTCGGATCGGCGTGCAGCTCTGGCCGACGCGGGTGAGGAAGCCGATGGCGGCCAGCCATTCGGCCGGCGTCAGCTTCACCTCCCGCGCGAAGTCGTGCAGGTGGCGCACGAGGCTTTCCATCACCTCCCGCAGGCGCGGATCGGTGGTGGAGGCCATCTGCGCGATCACGGCATCCGTGACGGTATTCTGGTCGAGGTCAGCCATTGCTTGTGTCCTCCATCCGGGGCGGCTTCTTGGGGCCGGCCCTCGGTCGCACATCATGGCGGGCGCGGCGGCGCCCCCTAGTCGGGTCGTATCCTGGCAGCAACGATCACCGGCTGCCACTTCGCAATCTCCTCCCGCGTCATGGCGGCAAGCTGCTCGGGGGTGCCGCCCGTCGGCTCCACCCCCTGCGCGCGCAGGTTGGCCAGGGCGGCGGGGTCGGCCAGCAGGGCGTTGGTGGCGCGGTTCAGCCGGGCCACGATGGCGGGCGGCAGTCCCGCCGGGCCGAAGAGCGACCAGCGCCCTTCCACCACGAAGTCCTGCACCCCCGCTTCCTGGATCGTCGGCACATCCGGCAGGATGCTGATGCGCTTGCCGGAGGTCACGGCCAGGGCCTTGAGCTTGCCGCTTTCCAGATGCGGCTTGAGGCCCAGCGGGTGGTAGAACATGGCATCCACCCGGCCGGACAGCAGGTCGGTCACGCCCTGGCTGGCATTGCGGTAGGGCACGTGCTGCGTTTCCAGCCCCGCCCGCAGGTTCAGCAGCGCCTGGGAGAGATGCCCCGTGGTGCCATTCCCCGCCGAGGCGAAGGAGAGCGGCCGCGCCTTGGCCAGCGCCACCAGCTCCATCACCGAACTGGCGGGGAGGGAGGCCGGCACGCCCAGCACCGTCGGCGTGGTGACGAAGGGCGCGATGGGCGTGAAATCCTTCACCGCATCGAAGCCGAGGTCAGGGAACAGACTGGAATTGATGCCATGCGTCCCGTTGGTGCCCAGCAGCAGCGTGTAGCCATCGCCGGGCGCCTGGGCCACGGCCTGGGCGCCGACATTGCCGCCCGCCCCGGCGCGGTTCTCCACCACCACCGGCTGCTTCGCCTCCCTGGCCAGGGCCTCGGCCAGGATGCGGCCCAGCGCATCGGTGGTGGTGCCGGCGGCGAAGGGCACGATGAGGCGGATGGGCCGGTCCGGCCAAGCGGCCTGGGCCCAGCCCCGTCGGGCCAGCAGCGGCGTGGCGGCGAGTGCGCCCAGAATGGCGCGGCGAGTAGCCTGGGTCATGCGGCAGCCCCCGTGTGAGGCGTGACATAATCCGCGACCGGCCCGGATGGCACGCCGCGGCGCAGCGGCACGCAGGCCGCCGGAAAGTCCTGGGTGAAGCGGGCGCCCCGGTCGGCCAGGGTGCCGAGGAAGCGGTCCAGGTGCCGCATGGCGCCATTCGGCAGGTCATGCAGCACCAGCGTCACGGGTTCCGGCCCCAGGCAAAGGTCCAGGGCGCGGTCCACCCAGCCGTCGGGGTCGCGGAAGTCGCCCGGCACGGCATTCCAGAGCACGCAGGTGAAGCGCCCGCGGAGCAGCAGGTCGAGCGCCGCGCGGCTCAGCAGGTGGTGGCCCAGCGCGCCGCCGCCGCCCTGGGGCCGGAACAGCCTGTCGGGGTGCGAGAGGGCGCCGATCTCCTCCTGGGTACGGGCAATCTCCGCCTCGGCCACCGCATCCGGCGCGTTGCCCAGCGGCCCCGCATGGCTCCAGGTGTGGTTGCCGATCCAGTGGCCCTCGGCATGGGCCCGCTCGGCCAGGGCGCGATGCGCCGCCAGCTTGTGGCCCAGCACGAAGAAGGTGGCGCGCAGGCCCCGCGCGCGCAGCACATCCAGCACGCCCGGCGTCACCTCCGGCTCAGGGCCGTTGTCGAAGGACAAGGTGACGCGGGGCGCGGTGGTCATGACACGCCGTGGCTGACGGGCCGGCGGCGCATGGCCTTCAGGCCTCGTCCCGCACGGGGTTGGAGAGGATGCCGATGCCCTCGATCTCGATCTCGACGGTGTCGCCATCCTTCATGAAGACCGGCGGCTTGCGGGCATAGCCGACGCCGCTGGGCGTGCCGGTGGCGATCACGTCCCCCGGCTCCAGCGTCATCACCTCGGAGAGGATCGCCAGGATACGCGGCACGGTGAAGATCATGTCCGAGGTATGGCTGTCCTGCATCACCTCGCCATTGAGGCGGGAGGTGATGCGGAGCGCGTTCGGCCCCTGCGGCAATTCATCGGGCGTGACGATCTCGGGGCCGAGGCCGCCGGTGCGGTCGAAGTTCTTGCCCATGGTCCATTGTGCGGATTTGCGCTGGTAGTCGCGGACCGAGCCCTCGTTCATGCAGGTATAGCCGGCGACGCAGCCCAGGGCCTCGGCCTCCGTCAGGTGCCGTGCGCGCTTGCCGATGACGATGGCCAGCTCGGCCTCGTAGTCGAACTTGTCGGACACCTTCGGGCGCAGCAGCGGCTCGCCGGGCGCGGCCAGCGAGGTGGGCCCGCGGAAGAAGACCGCCGGGTAATCCGGGATCGGGTTGCCGCCTTCCTTGGCATGCAGCGCGTAGTTCAGGCCGATGCAGATGACCTTGCCGGGGCGCGGCACCACCGGCAGCAGCGTCAGGCCCTTCAGCGGGCGGCGCGGCGCATTGGCGAGCTTCGCCGCCAGGGCGGGCGCGCCCTCCGGCAGGTTCAGGGCGGCCAGGGCCTCGCTGGGGTCCTGCGGCAGGCCCGGCACCACATCGGCCAGGGCCACGACATCATCGCCCAGGCGGGCGCCAAGGGCCGCCCGGCCCTCATGCTGGAACGCGATCAGGCGCACGCGCCGTATCCTCCTTGATTCTTGCGGTTGAGGTTTTATCGAAAATCCTGCCCGGTCAAGCAGGATTTCCGCAAATCCTTGCGCGGCCGAGGCACAGGCGCGATGATGCCGCTGCCATGTCCCAGGCGAATCCCCAGCCCGATGCGCGCGACCTGACCCTCGCCACCACCGTCCACCGGCGGCTGAGGGAGGACATCCTCTCCGGCCGCCTGCCGCCGGGGCAGAAGCTGAAGCTGCGGGACCTGGCCGAGAGCTACGGCGCCGGTGCCTCCCCGATGCGGGAGGCACTGTCCAAGCTGGCGGCCGAAGGGCTGGCGGAGCAGTTGGAGCATCGCGGCTTCCGCGTCGCGGCGGCGGCGCCGGGGCAGTTGGATGGGCTGATCCGCAGCCGCGTGCTGGCCGAATGCGCGGCGCTGCGGGAATCCATCCGGCGCGGCGATGCCGCCTGGGAGGAAGGGCTGCTGCTGGCCGAGCACCGGCTGCACCGCGTGGCCCGCTCGCTGGACCCACACCGCTTCGTCACCAATCCCGAGTGGGAAGCCTGCCACCTGCAATTCCACCAGGCGCTGCTGGCAGGCTGCGGCGCGCCGCCGCTGCTGGCCTTTTGCGACCGGCTGCGGGAGGAAGCGCGGCGCTACCGCGCGCTGTCCAATACCCTGGCCTATCCGGGGCGGGACGTGGCGGCGGAACATGCCGCCATCGCCCGTGCGACGCTGGAGCGCGATGCCGAGCAGGCCGCCGCCCTGCTGGCGCAGCATTATGAGCGGACCGGCGCCTTTGTCGGCGCCGACCTGGGCTGCGGCGGCGAATAGCCCGCCGCTTCAGCCGGCGCCGTCGTCCTTGCGCCTGCCGCGCAGGCAGAGCAGCGACACGAGGCCCAGCGAGACCAGCCCGCAGATCGCCGCAAGGATCACCGCCCAGGTGGGGCCGTAGAGATCCGCCAGCACGCCGATCAGCATCTGCCCCACCGGGCCGAGGCCGATGCAGACCGTGACGAGGCCCATCTGCCGCGAACGCTGGCTGGCCGGCACGGCGGTCAGCACCAGCGTGGTCTGCATGTTGCTGAACAGCGCCAGACCCAGCCCGCCGCCGACCAGCAGGCCGCAGGCCAGGGCGTAGCTCGGCATCAGCGGCATGGCGATCAGGGTCAGCAGGAAGAACAGGGAGCCCGCGATCATCAGCGTGCGCAGATAGGCCTTCGGCGCCCGGCTGGTCAGCAGCAGCCCGCCGAGCAGCCCGCCCAACGGCTCCCCCGCCGCCAGGAAGCCCACCAGCGCATCCGGCGCGGCGAAGACCGTGCGGGCCAGCGGCGCCACCAGCGCGACATAGGAGAAGGCGAAGAAGTTCATGGTCGCCGTGACGCCCAGCACCGTCAGCACGGCCGGCTGCCGCAGCGCGAAGGCGAAGCTCTCGGCCAGGTCGCCGGGAATGCGGGAAAGCTCCAGGCGCCGCATTTCCTGCGCATACTGGATGCCCGGCACCATCAGCGCCGCGATGAGGTAGCAGGCGGCCGAGATGGCGAAGGCGCCGGAAAGGCCGAACCAGGCGAAGAGCGCGCCGCCCGCCAGCGGCCCGACCATGCGGGCGGAGGCATTGGTCAGGCTGTCCAGCGCCACGGCCTGGGAAACAAGGCCGGTGCCGGCGGATTCCCCCACCATGCGCCGCCGCGCCGACATCTCGGTGGCCCAGACGCAGCCGCTGAGAAAGGCCGCCACGGCGATATGCCAGGGCTGCACCCAGCCCAGCAGGTCCAGCAGGCAGATGGACAGGGCGGCCGCGAAGCACAGCAGCATGCCGCCGAGCAGGATGCGCTTGCGGTTGATCGCCTCGCAGACCACGCCGGCGATGGCGCCCAGGAAGAGCATGGGCAGGCTGCGCGCCGCCGAGACAAAGGCCACCGCCATGCCGGAGCCGGTGGCCTCGTAGGTGAAGAGCGCGGCGGCCAGCATCTCGACCCAGCGCATGGCATTCGCGAGTCCGCCAAGCGCCCAGAGCCGCCTGAAGGCACGCGATCTGAGCAAGCTGCGCACGCCCTGCGGCGCGCGCGATTCCGGAAGCGTTTCCATCCCACCCGTGAGTGAGCACCTTCCCACCGCCCTGGCAACTGCCCAGGCCTGGCCTTTCGGCCATGGCTTCAGGGTGCCGGGCGCAGCGCGGCCTCCAGCTCGGCCTGACCGGGCATGTCGGCGCCGCGCCGGGTGCAGGTGAGGGCGGCGGCCAGGGTGGCGTAGCGCAGCACATCCTCCAGCGCCGCGCTGTCCAGCGCGAAGACCGCGGCGCGGCTGAGCTGGCCGCGCGCCTGCAGCCGGGCCAGCAGGGCGGCGTGGAAGCTGTCGCCCGCGCCCACGGTGTCGGCCACCGCCACAGGCTGGCCCATCTGCCGCAGGCTGCCGCCGGCATGGAAGGCAATGGCGCCCTTCTCCCCCAGCGTCACCACCACCAGCCCGACACCGAGGCCGAGCCAGTGCCGCGCCTGCACCGCCGGGTCGGCCTCCGGCCCATAGGCGATGTGCAGGTCCTCGATGCTGAGCTTGATGATGCTGGCGCTGCGGGCGAAGCGCTCGAACCGCTCCCGCCAGCGGGCGAGGTCGCCCACCAGGGCGGGGCGCAGGTTGGGGTCCAGGCTGACCACCCGCGCGGCCCCTTCGCGTTCCGCCAGCGCCAGCAGCGTGCCGCCGGAAGGCTCCACCGCCATGGCATAGGAACCGATGGCCAGCGCCGTGACGCCGGTCGGCAGTTGCCGCGGCAGGTCGGCGGGCAGCAGGTCGCGCTCGGCGCAGTCATGGGCATGGAAGGTATAGGCCGGGTGGCCTGCCGTATCGGGCGAGACCACCACCAGCGGCGTCGGCCGCGCGCTGTGCTTCACCAGGGTGGTATCCACCCCGTCGGCCCGCAGCCGCGCTTCCAGGAAGCGGCCGAAGCCATCGGTGGAGAGGCCGCCCAGATAGCCCGCCGGCGCCCCCAGCCGCGCCAGCCCCACCGCCAGGTTGAAGGGGGAGCCGCCGGCCACGGCACTGGCCGGCAGGCTGCCGCCGGTGCCGGTGGCATCGACGAAGAGGTCGATCAGCGCCTCGCCGCAGACCAGGATCATGGGGCTTACGCCGCCAGCGGGTGCTGGTGCAGCGCCGGCAGCGCCTGCCCCTCGGCATCGAAAAGGTGGCAGGCCTCGGCGTCGATGGAAAGGCGGATGGGGGTATGCGCCCGCGTCGGGTCGCTGCCCTCGATCTGCACGATCAATGGCTGGCCGTTGGCGAGGCCGACATGCAGCAGCGTCAGGCCGCCTAGCCGTTCCACCATCCGCACCTCCCCCGCCAGCGGCCCGGCCGGGTCGGGCCGCAGCGCCTCGGGCCGGATGCCCAGCGTGACGGGCTGGCCCGGCTGCACCGGGCCGGAGGGCCGGGGCAGCATCAGGCGCTCGCCGCCGCGCAGTTCCACCATCACGCCGTCTCCCACCTCGGCGCCCAGCTGGGCCGGCAGCAGGTTCATGCGCGGCGAGCCGATGAAGCCCGCCACAAAGAGATTGGCCGGGCGATGATACAGTTCCAGCGGCGAGCCGACCTGCTCCACCCGGCCCGATTGCAGCACCACGATCTTGTCCGCCATGGTCATGGCCTCGACCTGGTCATGGGTGACGTAGACCATGGTTGCCGCCAGCGCCTCATGCAGGCGGGAGAGTTCGATGCGCATCTGCCCGCGCAGCGCGGCATCGAGGTTGGACAGCGGCTCATCGAACAGAAAGACGCGCGGGTTGCGCACGATGGCGCGGCCGATGGCCACGCGCTGGCGCTGCCCGCCCGAAAGCTCCCTGGGCCGGCGGTCGAGATAGGGCTCCAGTTGCAGCACGCGCGCGGCCTCGGCCACCTTGCGCTCGCGTTCCTGCTTCGGCACGCGGGCCATGCGCAGCGCGAAGCCCATGTTCTGCCGCACCGTCATATGCGGGTAGAGCGCGTAGGACTGGAAGACCATGGCCAGCCCGCGGTCGGCGGGGCCGATGGCATTGACCCGCTGCCCGTCGATTAGCAGGTCGCCGGAGGTGATCTCCTCCAGCCCCGCGATCATGCGCAGCAGGGTGGACTTGCCGCAGCCCGAGGGGCCGACAAACACCACGAATTCGCGGTCCGCCACATCGAGGTTGATGCCCTTGATGACCTCGAAGCTCAGGTAGCTCTTGCGGATGTTGCGCAGGGCCAGGGTGGCCATGGGGCTTTCTCCCTACTTCACGGCGCCGAAGGTCAGGCCGCGCACCAGCTGGCGCTGGCAGAACCAGCCGAAAACGAGAATCGGGGCCACCGCCATGGTGGAGGCCGCTGAGAGCTTGGCGAAGAACAGCCCCTGGGGGGAGGAGAAGGAGGCGATGAAGGTGGTCAGCGGCGCCGCCGCCGCCGTGGTGAGGTTGAGGCTCCAGAAGGCCTCGTTCCAGCACAGGATCAGCGACAGCAGCCCGGTGGAGGCGATGCCCGGCAGGGTCAGCGGCAGCAGCAGGTGCCAGAACTCGGCGCCGGTGCGCGCGCCGTCCATGCGCCCGGCCTCCAGGATCTCCCCCGGCACCTCCTTGAAGAAGGTGAAGAGCATCCAGACCACGATGGGCAGGTTCATCAGCCCGTAGATGACGGCGAGGCCGGTGCGGCTGTCCAGCAGCCCCAGGGCGCGGAACAGCAGGTAGATGGGCACCAGCACGCCCACCGGCGGCAGCATCTTGGTGGAGAGCATCCAGAGCAGCGTGCCGCGCGTGCGTGGCGTCGGGTGGAAGGCCATCACATAGGCGGCGGGAATGCCCAGCGCCAGCGCCAGCACCGTGCCGCCCACCGAGATGGCGATGCTGTTGAAGGCGAAATGCAGGTAGTCGGCGCGCGCCAGCACCTCGGCATAGCTGTCCAGCACAGGCGTGAAGGCAATCTGCGGCGGGGTGGCGATGGCGCCCACCTCGGTCTTCAGGCTGGTCAGGGCCATCCAGAGGATGGGGAAGAACAACAGCAGCGCCACCCCCCAGCCGAGCAGCGTGACCAGCAGGCGTTGCAGCAGGGTCTGGCGCATGGCGGCTATACCTCCAGCCGGCGGGCGATGGAGCGGACCAGGAAGAAGGCGACGATATTGGCCAGGACGATGGCCACCACGCCGCCGGCCGAGCCGCCGCCCACGTCGAATTGCAGCAGCGCGCGGGCATAGATCAGGAAGGCGAGGTTGGTGGTGGCATTGCCGGGGCCGCCGGAGGTGGTGACGAAGATCTCCGCGAAGACCGTCAGCAGGAAGATGGTCTCCATCATCACCACCACGCTGATGGCACGGCCGAGATGTGGCAGGATGATGAAGAAGAAGCGCGCGATGGGCCCGGCGCCATCCATCCGCGCCGCCTCCTTCTGCTCGCCGTCCAGGGACTGGATGGCGGTCAGCAGGATCAGCAGCGCGAAGGGCAGCCATTGCCAGGCGACAATGACGATGACGGAGAACATCGGGTAATCGGCGAACCAATCCACCGCCGGCATCCCCAGCGCATGCGCCAGTGCGCCCAGCACGCCGTAGATCGGGTGCATCATCAGGTTCTTCCACACCAGCGCGCTGACGGTCGGCATGACGAAGAAGGGCGAGATGGCCAGTACCCGCGCGATGCCGCTGCCGAGGAAGGGCTGGTCGAACAACACCGCCAGCAGCGTGCCCAGCCCCACCGTGATAACCAGCACCGAGCCCACCAGCACCAGCGTATTAACCAGCGAGGCCCAGAAGTCCGGGTCGGTGACAAGAAACTCGTAATTCTCCAGCCCCGCGAAGCCGGTGACGGTGGGGTTCAGCAGGTTGTAGCGCTGGAAGGAGAACCACAGGGTCATCACCAGCGGCACGATCATCCAGAGCAGCAGCACGCCCACCGCCGGCGTCATCAGCAGCCAGCGCCGCTGGGCCGGCGCGGCGGGTTCCTCAAGGGCCTGGCTGGCCGGGGCGGTGACGGAGGACATGGGGCTGCTCCGCGTGGCTGTCTCGCGGCGCCTATTTCGGATACCCCGCCTGCCGCATGGTCCGCTCGGTCGCGGATTGCGCGCTGCGCAGGGCATTCTCGACGCTGGTGCCGGTCAGCGTGCTGGCGATGGTCTGGCCAACCTGCGTGCCGATGCCCTGGAATTCCGGGATGGCGACGAATTGCGCGCCGGTATAGGGGCGCGGCTCCCGCGTCGGGCCGCCCGGGTTGGCGCTCATGATCGCCTGCTGCACGAAGCCGGCGAAGGGCGCGACCTTCTTGTAGTCGGGGTTGTCATAGGTCGACTGCCGCGTGCCCGGCGGCACCGCCACCCAGCCATTCTCCTGCGCCACCAGCTTGATGTAATCCTTGGAGGTGGCCCAGGTGATGAAGCTGCGCGCGGCCTCCTGCTGCTTCGAGGATGCCGGGATGGCCAGATTCCAGCTCCAGAGCCAGGTCGGGCCGCCGGCATAGCTGCCGGTGGGGATGGGCGCGAAGCCGACACGCTCCGCGATCTGCGACTGCTTGGCATCATACAGCAGGCCGGCGGCCACGGTGCTGTCGATCCAGAAGCCGCAGCGGCCGCCGGCCATCAGCGCCAGGTTCTCGTTGAAGCCGTTGGAGGTGGCGCCGGGCGGGCCGAACTGGCGCAGGGATTCGCTGTACCAGGTGACGGCGTCGCGCCACTGCGGCGTGTTGATGGTGGGGCGCCATTCCTTGTCGAACCACTGGCCGCCGAAGGCTGTGACCAGCGGCGTGACGAAGGCCATGTTCTCGCCCCAGCCGGGCTTGCCGCGCAGGCAGAGGCCATAGGTCTGGCTGCCCTTGTCCGTGACCTTCTCCGCCATCTCCCGCAGCTGCGCATAGGTCGGCTTCTCCGGCATGGTGATGCCGGCCTTCTGCAGCAGGTCCGTGCGGTAATAGGTCATCGCGCTTTCGGCGTAGAAGGGCAGGGCGTAGAGCTTGCCCTGGTCGCTGATGGCCTCCCGCACCGGCGCCAGCAGGTCGTTGACATCGTAGTCCGCCGGCAGGTTCTCCAGCGCCGAAAGCCAGCCCTGCTTGGCCCAGATGGGCACTTCGTAATTTCCGATGGTCAGGATGTCGAACTGCCCGGCGCGCGTCGCGATGTCGGTGGTGACGCGCTGGCGCAGCACATTCTCCTCCAGCACCACCCAGCGGAGGCGGATATTGGCATTCTGCTGCTCGAAGCGGCTGGAGAGCCGTTGCATCACCACCATGTCCGCATTGTTCACGGTGGCGACTGTCAGGATGGTCTGGGACTGACCCGGCGCCGTGGCGGCCAGCGTCAGCCCGAGGGCCGTGGACAGGACAGCGAGGCAGCGCCTGATCATCGATCCATCCTCCCGCTGCCGCCCGTGCCGCTCTTGCGGCGGCACTCCTGACGGCAACCCGGCCTCAACTCTGGCGCCTCGCGCTTCGCCAGGTCAAGAATCTTGCACGGCAGGCCTGGCTCTTCGCAAGCACATGATCGGGAAGCCGCCTCAGAACAGGCCCCGCGCCCGTGCCTGCCGCAGCGTGGCGCGGGCGCCGCTGTCGTAGAGCGAGGCCAGCCAGGCGCCCAGGGGCCGCACCAGCCGCGCATCATCCCCCAGCTCGCCAAACAGTTGCCGGAGGGAAAGCAGGGGCCGCGGATTCTCGCGTCCTTCCAGCGCTTTTTCCCGCAACAGTGCCGCCAGCGGGTGCCGCACCTCGATGGGCCGGCCCTGCTCGTCCTCGCCGCGGATGCGGCGGAACCAGGCGGCGAGGGCGAGCGCCAGCAGCTCCACCGGCGCACCGGCCTTCAGCCGGTCGCGGATCGGGTCCACCAGCACGTTGATCGGCGCGTCGGTGTTCACCCGCTCCACCGTGTCCTTGATGGCCTCGTTGCTGAAGCGCTCGATCAGGGTCTGCTTGTAGGCGCCGAGGTCGATGCTTGGCACCGGGGCGAGGGTGGGGCCGGTCTCGCGGTCCATCAGCGCCGCCATGTAGTCGCGCAGCAGCGGGTCGGCCATGGTCTCGTCGATATAGGTATAGTCCAACAGGCGCCCGAGTCCGGCCACGGCGAGGTGGCTGCCGTTCAGCAGCCGCAGCTTCATGAATTCATAGGGCGTGACGTCATCGACGAATTGCGCGCCCACCATCTCCCAGGCCGGGCGGCCACGGATGAAGCGGTCCTCGATGACCCATTGCGTGAACATCTCGCTGAACACAGGCCAGTTGTCACCGATGCCGTAACGCGCGCGCAGCTCCGCCACCTGCGCTTCCTGCGTCACCGGCGTGATACGGTCCACCATGGTATTGGGGAAGCTGACATGCTCGCCGATCCAGGCGGCGAGGTCGGGCGCGCGGTGCTCCGCCAGGGCCAGCACGGCGGCGCGCAGCACATTGCCGTTGTGCTGGATATTGTCGCAGCTCAGCGCCGTGAAGCCTGGCAGGCCGGCCTGCCGCCGCCGCCGGCAGGCCTCCACGACGATGCCGATGGCGCTGCGCGGGTTGGCCGGCTCCGCCAGGTCCCGGCGGATCAGCTCATGCTCAAGGTCCAGCTTCTTGCTGGCCCGGTTGAGGCAATAGCCGTTTTCCGTGACGGTCAGGCTGACGATGCGGATGGCGGGGTCGTCGATGGCCGCCAGCAGTTCCGCGGCACTCTCGCCCGCGAAGATGACGCGCGGGATGGAGCCGATGACGGAAACCACCTCCTCCGCGCCGCGCCGTTCCACCAGGGTATAAAGCCCCTGCTGCGGCGCCAGGGCGTCATGCATGCGGCGGTCCGCCGGCAGCAGCCCGGCCCCGGCGATGCCCCAGGACAGCGCCTCCGGCTGCCGCTGCATCAGGTCATGCGTGTAGCGGGCCATATGCGCGCGGTGGAAGCCGCCCAGCCCCAGATGCACGATGCCCGGCACCACCTGCGCGGGGTCGTAGCCGGGCACCCGCACCGCCGGTGGCAGGCGGCGCAGGGTGTCGCGGGACAAGGGCATGGCATGCATGGGCGTCTCCCCGGCCGGTTGCTGCGGCCTTCCGTTCTGCCGAGCCCGGGCCAGGACGGCGGCGAAATGTTCCGGGAAGGCGCAGGTCACGGCAAGGAGTTTCGCGGGCAGGGTCCGGCGCCGCCATGCGGCGCCGGATGCGGGCTCAGTCGGCGAATTGCCCGGCGGCCTGGATGATCGGCCGCCAGCGGGCGACCTCCTCGCCCAGGAAGCGGCGGTGGTAGGCGGGCGTGGCGCGGTCGTCGTCCACGGTGGCCGTCACCAGTTCCGCGAAGCGCTGGCGCAGCCTTTCCTCCTTCAGCGCGGCGCGGATGGCGCGGGCCAGCCGCTCCTGCACCGCCGGCGGCGTGTCCCTGGGGGCATAGAGGCCGTGCCAGGTGCTCATCACCAGCGTCGGCTGCCCGGCCTCGGTGGTGGTGGGCAGGTTGAGGCCCGGCACGCGCTGCGGCAGCGTCACCGCATAGGCCTTCACGCGGTCGTCGCGGATAAAGGGCGCGGTATTGGTCGCTTGGTCGCAGAAGACATCGATGCGCCCGGCCATGAGGTCAGTGATGGCCGGCGCGCTGCCGCGGAACACCACCCCGGTCAGGCTGGCCTGCGCCGCGTGCTGCAGCACCATGCCGCAGAGATGGTTGGCGCCGCCCAGCCCGGAATGGGCGAGGTTGAGCTTGTCGCCCTGCTGGCGGATCTCCGCCATGAAGCTGGCCAGATCCGTGGCCGGGAAGTCGGGCCGCGCGATCAGAGTCATGGCGGCATCCGAGACCAGGCCCAGCGGCGCGAAGGATGTTTCCACATTGTAGGGCAGGTTGCGGTAGAGCGTGGCGCTGCTGGCGTGGCCGACATGGTGGATCAGCAGGCTGTGCCCGTCCGGCCTCGCCGTCGCGACCCGCCCGGCGGCGATGGTGCCGCCGGCGCCGGTCACATTCTCCACCACCACGGGCTGGCCGAGGTCCTTGGACATGCCTTCCGCCACCAGCCGGGCGATGACATCCGTGGGCCCCCCGGCGGAGAAGGGCACGGTGATGGTCACCGCATGGTCCGGGAAGGCTGTCTGGGCCTGGGCCATCGCGGGCAGAAGGGCCGCCGGCAGGGCGGCGAGCAGGCTGCGTCGTTGCATCGGATGTTTCCTCTCTTTTTCTCGCCCGCCCGCTTTCCGCGGGTCGGGGCCGGAGGCCTTAGCGTTCCTCCTTTTGCAGCCAGGCCGGGCAGGCTTCAGTCATTCGCCTGCCGCAGCGCCTCGCAAACCGCCTCGGTGACCTGCCGCGTGGTGGCGGTGCCGCCGAGGTCGGGCGTATGCAGCGCGGGGTCGGCGGTGACGCGCTCCACGGCCTTCATCAGCCGCGCCGCCGCCGCGGGCTCGCCCAGGTGGTCCAGCATCATCGCCGCCGTCCAGAAGGTGGCGACGGGGTTCGCGATGCCCTTGCCGGTGATGTCAAAGGCCGAGCCATGGATCGGCTCGAACATCGAGGGCGCGTCGCGCTCGGGGTTGATGTTCGCCGTCGGCGCGATGCCGAGCGAGCCCGCCAGCGCGGCGGCAAGGTCGGACAGGATATCGGCATGCAGGTTGCTGGCCACAATGGTGTCCAGGCTGCCGGGCTTGATCACCATCCGCATGGTCATGGCATCGACCAGCATCTTGTCCCAGGTGACATCGGGGAATTCCGCCGCCACCTCGGCCGCGATCTCGTCCCACATCACCATGGCGTGCCGCTGCGCGTTGGACTTGGTGACCACGGTGAGGAACTTGCGCGGGCGGGACTGCGCCAGGCGGAAGGCATAGCGCATGATGCGCTGCACGCCCGCGCGGGTCATGACCGAGACATCCTGCGCCACCTCGATCGGCAGCCCGCGATGCGCGCGGCCGCCGACGCCGGAATACTCGCCTTCCGAATTCTCGCGCACGATCACCCAGTCCAGCTCGGGGCCGGAGACGTTGCGCAGCGGGCTGGTGATGCCCGGCAGCACGCGCGTCGGGCGCACATTGGCATATTGGTCCAGCGGCTGGCAGATGGCGAGCCGCAGGCCCCAGAGCGTCACGTGGTCCGGGATATCCGGCGCGCCCACGGCGCCGAAGAGGATGGCGTCATAGGCCCGCAGCTGCTCGGCGCCATCCGCCGGCATCATCACGCCATGCTTGCGGTAATAGTCCGAACCCCAGTCGAAATCGGTGAAGTCCAGGGCGAACTGGCCGTCGCGCTCGGCGCAGAGCTTCAGCACCTCAACCCCGGCGTCGATGACCTCGGGGCCGATGCCGTCCCCACCCATGGCTGCAATTCGATAGCGACGCATTGATCGGCGATTCCCCGGAGTTGTTTCCTGCCGTATCATCTTGCATGGAAGATGGCATCGCAGCCAGCCACTATCCGCCGCGGGCGTCAATGACTAAACCCGGCGCCTGCATGGAAGCCCGGGGAGCCACGGAGATCACGATGGTGGCGTTGCGCAAGGAGACCGGGGGCCAGCCCGCCCGGGCATCGCTGGTGGACGGCGCCTACGAGGCGCTGAAGGAGGCGATCCGCAATGCCGTCTTCGCCCCCGGCTACCAGGGCTCGGAAGGCGAGATCGCGGCCCAGCTCGGCATGAGCCGCACGCCGGTGCACGAGGCCATCATCCGGCTGCAGGAGGAAGGGCTGGTCCGCGTGCTGCCCCGGCGCGGTGTGGTGGTCTGCGCCATCTCGCCCGAGGACATGCGCGAGATCTACGAGGTGGTGGTGGCGCTGGAGACCGCCTCCGCCGAACTCATCGCCGAGAAGCCGGAGGCGGAGCGCGGCGCCATCGCCGGGGAGCTGGCCGGCGTCAACGCGGAGATGGCGGAGGCCCTGGCGCGCGACGACCTGGTAAGCTGGGCCGGGGCGGACGGGCGCTTCCACCAGCTGCTGGTGGAGCGCGCCGGCAATCGCCGCCTGTCACGCATGTTCGCCTCCATCATGGACCAGTCGCACCGGGCGCGGATGCTGACCCTGCGCCTGCGGCCCCGGCCGGGCCTGTCGGTGGAGGACCATGCCGCGGTGGTGGAGGCGATCCGCCAGGGTGACCCGCGCCGCGCCCGCGACAGCGCCAGGGCGCACCGCATCCGCGCGCGGGACCAGATCCTGCCGCTGCTGAGCCAGCTCGGGATGCGCCACCTTTAGGCGGGCGCCTGCGCCCCTTGGGGGCGGCGGGACCAGGATTCCGCGTTCACGGCGCCCGGCGGCACCTCGCCCGCCAGGATGGCGCGTACCTGCCGGACGGTGTCGAAGGCCTGCGCCTCGATGGCCGGCGGCGTGAGGCCGCCGATATGCGGCGTGGCGATGACATTCGGCAGGCGCGCGAGGCCGGGGGAGGGCATCTGGTCCGTGGCGCGTCCGACATCCATGGCGGCGCCGGCGATCCGGCCTTCCGTCAGGGCGCTCGCCAGGGCGGCCTCATCCACCAGGTTGCCGCGGGAGAGGTTGATGAAGACGGCATCCCGCTTCATCCGCGCCAGCGCCGCGGCGTCGATCAGGTTCTCGGTGGCCTCAGTCGCCACGGCGAGGCAGACGACATAATCGGCGCTGGCCAGCAGCGTCTCGAAGCTGACCTGGCGGACATGCGGCGCCTCGATGCTGGCATAGGGGTCGCTGACCAGCACCTCCATGCCAAGCTGGGCGGCGAGCTGCGCGAGGTTCCGGCCGATGGCGCCATAGCCGATGATGCCGATGCGGCTGCCGGAAAGCTGCCGCCCCATCCGCACCTCCGGCATGCGGCCGGCATGGTAATCCGCGCTGGCGCGGGAAATGCCGCGCGAGAGATCCACCAGGAAGCCGAGCGCCAGCTCCGTCACCGAGGCCACGAAGCCCGGGCTGGCATGCGTCACCAGCACGCCCGCGCGGCCGGCCGCCGCCGTGTCGATGTTGCGGATATCCACGGCGCAGCGGAGGAAGGCGCTGAGCCGGGGCAGGCGGGGGAAGATCTCCGCCGGGCCCGTGGTCAGGCGGTCCGCGATGATGAGGTCGGCTTCCGCCGCCGCGGCCACTAGCCCTTCCGGCGTCAGCGGCTGCTCCTGCTGGTGCAGGATCACCTCCGCCATGGCCTCGAGTTCAGCCAGGGCGCGCGGGCCGTAATACTGCTCGCGCATGCGCGGCGTGTGCGTCAGCAGCACCTTCATGCATGTGTTCCATCTGGTCGGGGGTGGCGGGAAGCAAGGCGGGTGGGGCAGGATAGACCGCTTCTTCCCCTGCTCCCGCGGAAATCCGCAAGGCGGGCACCCGGCCGCCGCCCTGTGTTGCCCGGGACACGGCAGCCTGCCAAATCCAGCATCAGAGGAAAATGTAACCGGCTGCCCTTTCCAAGATGACGATGGCGCAATATGCGAATGCCTCGCATTATTACGTATGATTCGGGGGCGCCTTTGATGCCATTGGGAGAAGCAACAGGCCGGGCGCGACGCGCTGGACCGCTGACCGCGCCGGCGGCGGCCACGGCTTTTCCCGCTGCCGGGGCCGGTGGCGCACCGGCCGGCACCCTGAAGCACCGGTTCTGAGGCGGCGATGGACGTGTCCCGTGCCATCAACGGCACCGCGCGCCGCACCCGGTTCCGGCCAGGGGCCGAGGCACGGTGCCGCGCCGGCATCGCCATGCGGCTGCTGGCGGGCGTCGGCGGCGGCTATGCGGTGGCGGCGCTCTTCACCATGGCGCTTTCCATCGGCCTGCCCATGCCGCGCGCCGAGGCGGTGCTGACCGCCACCATGGCCAGCTTCGCCATCTATGCCGCGGCCATCGTCTGGGCCTTCGCCGCCCCCGGCGTGCTGCGCGCCTGGGCGGGCATGGCCGCCCAGGCGGCGCTGCTGCTGCTGGCGCTGTTCCTGCTCGAAGGATACCTGCCGTGAAGGATGGCTTCCGCCAGTCCATGGCCTGGCTGCACACCTGGGCCGGCCTGCTGGTCGGCTGGGTGCTCTTCGCGGTTTTCCTGACCGGCACGGCGGCCTATCTGCGGCCCGAGATTTCCTACTGGATGCGGCCGGAACTCGCCCTCTCGCGCCCCGGGCCGGAGAATGCGGCGGTGGCCGTGGCCGCCATGCAGGCCATGGCGCCGGATTCGCCCAGCTGGTTCATCACCCTGCCCAATGAGCGGGAAACCGTCACCCGCGTCTTCTGGCGCGACCCCAAGGCCCAGGGGCGGCGCTTCCGCGATGCCGTGCTGGATGCCGATACCGGCCAGCCCGTGGCGGCGCGCGAGACGCTGGGCGGCGATTTCTTCTACGTCTTCCATTTCCAGCTGCATTACGTCGGCGTCCTCTGGGGGCGCTGGATCGTCAGCATCTGCACCATGTTCATGCTGGTGGCCATTGTCAGCGGCATCATCACCCACCGGCGCATCTTCGCGGATTTCTTCACCTTCCGCCCCGGCAAGGGCCAGCGCTCCTGGCTGGATGGCCACAATGTCTGCTCCGTGCTGGCGCTGCCCTACCACCTGATGATCACCTATACCGGGCTGGTGCTCTTCATGCTGATGGTCATGCCCTGGGGCATCGACCGCGCCTATCCGGGCCAGCGCGCCGCCTTCAACACGGAAGCCTTCGGCAATGCGCCGCCACGCCAGCGGGCCGGCACCCCCGCGCCGCTGGCGGCGGTGACGCCCTTGATGGAGGAGGCGCGGCAGCGCTGGCAGGGTGGCCGGGTCGGCCGCGTCATCGTGCAGAACCCTGGTGATGCGCATGCCACCATCCAGCTCATCCGCGCGGAGTCCGAGCGGCTTTCCTACAACCAGCAGAGCCTGACCTTCGATGGCACGACCGGCGCGCTGATCCATGACAGCGGCGACAGCGGCGCGGCGGCGGAGGTGCGCGGCGTGATGTACGGCCTGCACATCGGCCGCTTCGCCGGGCCGCTGCTGCGCGGGCTCTTTCTGCTGTCCGGGTTGGCTGGCACCGCGATGGTCGCCACGGGCTGCATCCTCTGGGCCACCAAGCAGCGGCAGCAGGCGGCACGCCGGGGCGCGGCCGGCTTCGGCACGCGGCTGGTGGAGCATCTGAACATCGCCGCCATCGCCGGCCTGCCACTGGCCATGGCGGCCTTCTTCTGGGCGAACCGGGTTCTGCCGCAGGGCCTGGCGCAGCGCGGCGCCTGGGAGGCGCATGTCTTCTTCATCGCCTGGGGGCTCTGCCTGCTGCATCCGCTGCTGCGCCGCGGCCGCCGCGCCTGGGTGGAGCAATTCGCCGCCGGCGCGCTGGGCTTCGCGCTGCTGCCGGTGCTGAACGCGCTCTTCACCACGCAGCACCTGCCCGCCACGCTGGCGCGGGGGGACTGGGTGCGCGTCTGGTTCGACCTGGGGCTGCTGGGCTGCGGCGCGCTGCTCGGCCTGCTGGCCTGGAAGGTGGCGCGCCACCGGCCATCCGCCCCGCTGCCGCGCCCTGCCGCCGTCCTGGCCCTCCGTTCCCTGGCGGAAGCGGCGCCGTGATCGGCCTCGGCTTCGCGCTTGCCTATGCCGGCTTCAGCGCGCTGTGCCTGGCGATGGAGCGGCACCATGAGCAGGTCTTCCGCAGCCGCCGCATCCCGCCCTGGCGGCGGCTCGCCCTGGCCGGCGGCGGCTGGCTGCTGCTGGGGGCATCGGCGCTGCCGCTGCTCCAGGCCCTGGGCTGGGGCATGGGCCTGGTGTTCTGGGCCGGCATCCTGACCGTCACGGCGATGCCGCTGGCGATGCTGCTGACCTATGCCCCGCGTCTTGCCCTGGCGCTGGCGGGCCTCTCGCTTCCCGCCGGCCTGGTGCTGCTCCTCTGCGGCGCATGAAGCGAAGACACCCGATCCGGTACCATACCGCATAGGCAACAGTTGCATCAAAGTCACATTTCTTACTGAACTTGCAACAGAGCCCTCCGGCAGCCGTCTGGCCGTTGTGACCGGAACCTCAGGAACTTAGGATGAATCATAAATCAACCAACGGTAGCTTTTGCGGATGCAAGTCGTCGATCTGTCCACCGCTCAGGATGTGCTCGGGGGTCTGCCGGCCTCGATCGTCAGCGTGGTGCTGAACGGCTTCGAGCTGGATGTCCGTCGGCTCAACAAGGACATGCTCAGGGCCGCGCATGCCGGCGATGCGGTGGCCTATTCCAACGCCGCCCATGCCCTGGCCGATGCCGCCAGCCGCCTTGGCGCGACCGAGCTGGCGGTGATGGCGCGCGGCGCCTCGCGGCGTCCGGTTCCGGTGGCCGACCTGTCGCTGCTGGTGGCCAGCGAAAGCGCGATCGGCGAGATGCGGGCCGCGTTCAGGGGCTGAACGGGGCGCCACGGCCTCCATGCCGCACTGAAACAGGATGGCCTGACTTCGCCTCCCGCCCCATGGCTTCCCAAGGCGCTGCCGGAGTTCCGGTGAGGTTGCCCGCACGGCCCTGCGGCTGCTGGAGCACGTGCAGGAAGGGCGCCGCATCCTTCCAGCCAGCCGCCCAGCTAGCGCCGGTGCCTCCGGCAACCCAAGCCCCTACCGTCACCACCAGCCTGCACGCCGTTCCGCGCCGCGCAGCCGTGGCGGCCAGGCACCCCGATTCAGGGGGTTTCGGGCGGCCCGGGTAGCGGCAGGGCGCCGTGGAATTTGCCGTGGCCTGAAGCCTTTTCGAATCGGGTTCGTTATAAATCCGTGGCAGCGGGCATGAGGACGCGAGCCGCCCAGCACCCGTCGCGACATCCGGCCGCCAGACCGGGATGGGGTTCCCCCATGACAGACTGGCTTCCGTGCAAGGAGAGAGCATGCCCGAGACAGCGACCATGAAGCATCCGGTGCGGGCCGGGCGGGAGGCGTCCGGCGGGGCTGCCGCAAGAGGCGGCCCCGCGTGGCGCATGGGCCTCCGGCCCCATCCGCAGGGATCATGATGCTGTCCGCCCCGTTCCACCGCCCGGTCCCGATGCCGGCGCGGAAAGGTCAGGCAGAGGCGGCGTGGGTGCTCCGCCCCTGTCTCACGGCCGTCGGTACCGGCAGGTCCGGTGTCACGATGGAAGGGCTGATCGCTGCCGATCTGGCTGGCCATGACGAAGTCCATCTCGAATAGCCCGGCTGGCCTCGACCAGCAGCTGCGTATCCGGGTGGCGGAGCTGGAACTGGAGAATGCCCGCCTCCGGGCGGATCTGACGGGAAAGCATGTGGAAGCCGGCCAGATGATGGCCGGTGCCGAGGAACTGATCGCCGGCCTGCAGCGGGCCAACGCGGCCCTGGACGAGAGCCGCGCGGCCCTGGCCGAGAGCGAGGCCCGCTACCGCGCCGTGCTGGAAAGCGCGACGGGCCACGCGATCATCACCATGTCCCGGGAAGGGCACGTGACCGGCTGGAGCCCCGGCGCCGTCGCCCTGCTGGGCTGGGAGGAGGCTGAGGCCCTCAATCGCAACATCGCCTTCATCTGGACCGAGGCGGACCAAGCGGCCGGCGTGCCGGAAAAGACGCGCCGCCAGGCCCTCGCCAAGGGGCGCGTGACGGAGGAGCGCTGGCACCTGCGGCGCGATGGCTCCTGCTTCTGGGGCTCGGGGCAGCTCACCTCCTTCGAGCTTAACGGCACCGTCGGCTTCGTGAAGATCATGCGGGACGAGACCGCCCGGCGGCAGGCGGTGGAGGCGCTGCGGGAAAGCGAGGCGCGCCTAGCCGCTATCTTCGGCGCGGCCGCGACCGGTCTGTGCGAGCTGTCCACCGAAGGCGCCTTCCTGCGGGTGAATGACGAGCTGTGCCGCATCCTGGGCCGGCCGCGGCGGGAGCTGCTGCGGTTGACGGTGGCGGACGTGACCCATCCGGACGATCTGGAGCGGAACTTCATAGTCGTGCGCCAGGTGCTCGAGACGCGGGATGTCGGCCATCTCGACAAGCGCTACCTGCGGCCGGATGGCACGGAGGTCTGGGCCAATAGCAGCATTTCCCCTCTCCCCGGGTCGGACGGGGAGGTGCGGAGCCTGCTGGTCGTCACCGCCGACCTCACCGACCGCCGCGCCGCCGAGGCGGCGGTGCGGGACAGCGAGAACCGCCTGCGCAGCCTGGTGAGAGCCTCCTCGGAAATCCTCTATGGCATGAACGCGGACTGGACGGTGATGCGCTGGTTGGAGGGCGGGGGCTTCTTCTCCCAGGTGGACCAGCCGGGCGCGACCTGGTTCGAGCGCTACGTCCATCCCGACGACCAGGCCATGGTCAGGGCCGCCGTCCAGGAAGCGATCCGCACCAAGGGCGTCTATGAGCTGGAGCACCGGACAACCCGTGACGACGGCAGCGAGGGGTGGGTCCACTCCCGCGCCGTGCCGCTGCTGGACGAGGCCGGGGAGATCCGGGAATGGTTCGGCGCCGCCAGCGACGTGACGGCGCGCAAGCAGGCCGAGGAAGCCCTGCAGGACGAGAAGGAGCGCTTCCGGCTGCTGGTGATGAGCATGCCGCAGCTGGTCTGGCGTTCCGCCGATGGTGGGGCATGGACCTGGTCCAGCCCGCAGTGGGGGGCCTATACGGGCCAGGCCGAGGGGGAGAGCCTGGCGCTGGGCTGGCTCGACGCCGTGCATCCCGACGACCGCGAGATGACGTTGCAGGCATGGCAGCAGGCGCCCCTGCACGGCAGGCTCGAGCTCGAATTCCGCATCAGGCGGGGCAACGACGGCACCTGGCGGTGGCACCAGACGCGGGCGCTGCCGATGTGGGACCTTTCCCTGCCCGAGCATCCGGAAAGCCGCATCCGGGAATGGGTGGGCACCAGCACCGATATCGAGAACCTGATGCGCCTGCAGCAGCAGCAGCAGATCCTGGTGGCCGAGCTGCAGCACCGGACCCGCAACCTGCTGACGGTGATCCGCTCCATTCTCAACCGGAGCCTGCCCCGCTCCCCCGAGCGGGACGAGCTGGACGGGCGCCTGGGCGCCCTCGGGCGGGTGCAGAGCTTCCTCACCCGCACGCCGGCCTGGACGGTGTCGCTGAACGATCTCGTCACGGCGGAGCTGGCGGCAGCGGGAGCGGGGAAGTCAAAAACCTCGGCCATCACGGGCCCGGCTGTCGAGCTTCCGGGCGACAAGGTGCAGCCGCTGGCCCTGGCGCTGCACGAGCTGGCCACCAATGCCGCCAAATACGGCGCCATCGCGCAGCCCGCCGCGCAGCTGTCGGTGCGCTGGGAGTTCAAGATGATGCAGGGCAAGGAACACCTGCTGCTGGAATGGCGCGAGAGCGGCGTAGCGATGCCGGCAAGTGGATTGCCGCCCCGGCAGGGCTTCGGCACCCAGTTGATCACCCGCGCGCTGCCCTATCAGCTGCGGGCCAGGACCGACCTGAACTTCACGCCCGATGGCGTGTGCTGCAGCATCACACTGCCCGCTTCCGGCCTGCGGAAGACCTGAGCCGGATAGCCCGGCATGCGCGCCGTCCTCGGCCGCTTCGCCAGGGCAAGGGGTCGTGATGGCGCCTGTGTCTGGCTCGGCGGAACCCGGCCCCTTCGGGCTCTGCGCTATCGGCCCGGCCGGAATGCCGCCGCGCCTGAGGACGGCGGCCCGCCTTCTCCACGCTGCAGCAGCGCGATGACCTCCGCATCCTCAACCTGGGTGAAATCAGCGAAGAAACTGCCGACGGCGCCGAAAGGCTCCGGTGTCGCCAGGAACACGGCCTCATCGCAGAAGCCGCGCAGTGCCTCGGCCACGGAGGGCGGCGCCACCGGCACGGCCAGCACGATCCTGCGCGCGGCACCGGATTGCGCGAGGGCCTGCAGGGCCACCCGCACCGTCGCGCCGGTCGCGACCCCGTCATCGACCAGGATGACGGTACGGCCTTCGAGCGGCAGGGGAGCCCGGCCATGGCGGTAGAGTCCGCGCCGCCGCTCGATCTCCGCGCGCTGCCGTGCCGCCTCCTGCTCCAGGTAGCTGCGGGAGATGCCGAGGTCCCGCACCACATCCTCGTTGATCAGCATCGTGGGATGCTGCTCGGCGACGGCGCCGGCGGCCAGCTCGGGGAAGCCCGGCGCGCCGACCTTGCGCACCAGCAGCAGGTCGAGCGGCGCCGGGAGCGCCGTCGCCACCTCGAAGCCCACGGGCACCCCGCCACGCGGCAAGGCCAGCACCACCGGCGCCGCCTCCCGCAGATGCCCGAGGCGGCGGGCCAGGGCACGCCCGGCCTCGGTCCGGTTCCGGAACATCATGCGATGCCTCCGTGGCAGGGATGGGTGGGGGCGGGGCAGGCGCCAGCATCGCTGCGGGATGAGAATGTCGCTGCCCGGTGCCGCCGTTCAAGCGGAGGCGTGGAAGAATCCGGCGAGGGCATCCTCATCCACCTCCGGCGCCGCTGGCGGGAATTTACGGGCTGGCCAGGCGGGGCAAAGCTTCGCATTCTTTCACCAGTCCAGGAACGAAGCCGCACCGGGAAACCCGGGCAAGGAGTCGCCATGATCAAACGTCGCACGGTTTTCACAGTCCTGGCCGGAAGCGCCGCTGGCGGGATGCCGGGCATCCTGCGCGCGCAGGAGAGCTATCCGTCGCGCAGCGTGACCATCCTGGTGGGCTTCGCGCCGGGCGGGGGCACCGACATCATCGCCCGCCTGCTGGCGCCCTCCCTGCAGGCGGAACTCGGCCAGGCCGTGGCGGTGGACAACCGCGCTGGCGCCAGCGGCACCCTGGCATCGGCGGCGACGGCCCGTGCCAAGCCGGATGGCTACACGCTGCTGATGGGCACGGTCTCGACCCAGGCGGTCGTGGCGCCGCTGATGCGGAACCCGCCCTACGACCAGGACAAGGATTTCACGCCCCTCGTGCTGGCCGGCACGGTGCCGCTGGTCGCGGTGGTGCCGGCCAATGCGCCGTACCGGGACCTGAAGGGGCTGATCGAATTCGCCCGGCAGAACCCTGGCAAGCTGAACTACGCCTCCTCCGGCATCGCCACCCAGCAGCACCTGGCGGCGGAGATGCTGTGCCAGGCCGCCGGCATCCAGATGACGCATGTGCCCTATCGCGGCACCGGCCCGGTGCTGAACGACCTGATGGCCGGCACGCTGGACCTCGCCATCGACACCATGCCGACGCATCTGCCGCATCTGCGCAGCGGCAGCACGCGCGCCCTGGCGGTGACCATGCCGGAGCGGGTCAAGGCGCTGCCGGATGTGCCGACGGTCGCGGAAAGCGGCTTTCCGGGCTTCGAGATCACGGTGTGGTACATGCTGCTCGGCCCGGCGGGCCTGCCGGCACCGGTGACGGAACGCTGGGTGCAGGCCATGAACAAGGCGCTGCGGGACCCCACCAACCGCAGCCGCCTGGAGGAAGCGGGTTTCATCCCCGGCGGCGGCAGCGCGGCCGATGCGGCGGAGCTGGTGCGGCGGGAGGCCGCGCGCTACGGCGCCCTGGTGCAGAGCGCCGGCATCCGGGTGGATTGAAGGCCCTTGCGCCGGACTGCGGCTGCGCCGCCATGACCTCTCCCCCACGCATCGCCCTGCCCAGCCCGGAGGAGATGTCGCCGGAGCAGCGCGCGCTCTACGACCGCATCATCGCCAGTCCGACCCGCCGCATGGCGGGGCCGCAGCGCGCCAATATCCACAGCCCTGAGCTGGCGGAGGCCTGGTGGCGGCTGGGCGACATGCTGCGCAGCCGTACCGTCCTGCCGAAGCGGCTGCTCGAGTTGGCCATCATCCTGGCCGGCCGGCGCTGGAACAGTCCGGTGGAATTCCACATCCATGGCGCCGCCGCGATCGAGGCGGGGCTGGACCCGGCGCTGGTGGAGGCCATCCGCCTCGGGGACCCGCCGCTGCTGCCGCCGGGCGAGGAGCGGGAGATCTACGACTTCACCCGCCAGGTGCAGATGCGGGGCGATGCCGATGATGCGACCTACCACGCGGTGCTGGCTCGCTGGGGCCAGCGCGGCGTGGTGGAACTGGCCGCCGTCATCGGCTTCTACACCATGGTCTGCATGGCGCTGAACCTGCACCGCATTCCGCTGCCGGATGGCGCCGCCGCGCCGATCGCCCCGGCCGGGGAGGTGGGGGCGCTGGCGGTGCTGCCGCCCGCCCTGCCAGAGCCGGGGGAGGGCGGAACGGGCTGACCCTGGGCAAGGCGGCCTGTTGACGGCCGGGCCTGAAGGGGAAACTGTAACGCGCCATGACTCACCGCCCCATCCCCCAGGACCTGCCCGACCGGGCCGCCTCCCCCGCCTCCACCTTCCGGGAAGGCAGCCCCGGCGACAGGGTCCGGCGGCTGGACGGCTTCCTGCCGCTGTTGTGGGATGAGGCCACGGGCCGCCTCCAGATCGAGGTGCGGCGGCTGGACGAGGATTTCCTCTATATCGACCGCATCTCCCACGGATTGGGGGACCACCGGCTGGAACGCGGCAACCTCAGCCGCCCCACGGTCGCGCGCTTCGAGCGGCGCGGCACCCGCCTGCTGCTGGTGGCGCGCAACATGGCCTGGCGGACCTCCTCGGCCGAGCCGGCGCAGCAGCTCGCGGTGCGGCAGGCCTTTCCGGAATCGGTGCTCTGGTCCTTCGAGATCCTGTCGGAGCAGGATGGCGCGCTGCTGGTGGATGGCACCGCCTTCTTTCTGCGCGATGCGCGCGGGCTCGCGGCGCAGCTCAGCGGCCTCGGCCAGGGCAGCTACACGCTGGACCCCGCGCGCTGCGCCATCGCGGGCGAGGGGCTGCGCGCCTTTCCGCTGAACAGCCAGGCGGAAAGCATCCTCACCTTCGTCAATCCCGCTGCCAAGCTGCGGCCTTTCTGGAACGGCGACGGGTTGCGCGAAGGGCTGATGGCCCTGGCCGCGGACCCGCGCAGCATCACGCTGCGGCTGCGGCATTGCTTCATCCAGCTACCGGAGCCGGGCTTCCGCCCGCGCCGCTTCGACCCGCGCTCCTCCTTCTTCAATAGCACCGTTTTTCATGACTTCGGCGTCTCGCTGGAGGAGCCGGGCGATGTGCATTACGCCATCCGCCACCGGCTGGAGAAGAAGGACCCGAACGCGGCGGTCAGCGAGGCGGTGAAGCCCATCGTCTATTACGTGGACCGTGGCGCGCCGGAGCCGATGCGCACCGCGCTGCTGGAAGGCGCGCGCTGGTGGGAAAAGGCCTTCGAGGCCGCCGGCTTCCGCAATGCCTACCGGGTTGAGCTGCTGCCCGAGGACGCCGACCCGCTCGACATCCGCTACAACATGATCACCTGGGTGCCCCGCGCCACGCGCGGCTTCTCCACCGGCACCATGATCTGGGACCCGCGCACGGGCGAGATCATCAAGGGCGAGGTGACGCTGACCGCGCTGCGCGACCGCCACTTGCGCATGATCGCGGAAGCGCTGCTCTCCCCCTACGAGGACGGCACGCCCTGCCCGGAGGTGGAGAAGCTGATGCTGGCCCGCCTGCGCCAGCTTTCGGCGCATGAGGTGGCGCATACGCTGGGCCTCGACCACAACCACATCGCCAGCACGCATGGCCAGGACATGTCGGTCTGCGACTATCCGGCGCCGCTGCTGACGCTGGATGCGGAAGGGCGGGTGGACCTCTCCCGCGCCTATGGCGAGAGCATCGGCCGCTGGGACGAGATTTCCATCACCTGGGGCTACAGCCAGTTCCCGCCCGGCCTGACGGAGGCGGAGGAACAGGCGGCGCTGGACGCCATCCTGGAAAAGGCGGAGCGCGAGGAGGGCCTCTATACGCTGGCGCAGCAGGATGGCATTCCGGAAAGCGGCGTGCATCCCAAGGGTCATCACTGGGATACCGGCGCCGATGCGCCGGATGAGTTGCTGCGCCTGCTGAAGATCCGCGAGGCCGCCCTGGCGCGCTTCGGGGAGCGCGCCATCAAGCCCGGCCGGCCGCTGGCGCTGCTGGCCGATGTGCTGGTGCCGCTCTTCATGCTGCACCGCTACCAGACCGAGGCGGCGGTGAAGCTGCTGGGCGGGCTGGAATTCCGCTATGCGCTGCGCGGCGACAGCCAGCTTGTCACGCGCCTGGTGCCGGGCGAGGACCAGCGGCGCGCCCTGCGCGCCGTGCTGGCGACGCTCTCCCCCGAGGTGCTGACGCTGCGCGAGGAGCTGTTGCTGCTGCTGCCGCCGCGCCCGCCGGAATATGAGCGGACGCGTGACACCTTCCGCGGCCATACCGGCCTGACCTTCGACCCGCTGGGCGCGGCCGAGGGCGCGGCCACCCATACGCTGAGCTTCCTGTTCCACCCGCACCGCGCCGCGCGCATCGTGGAGCACCACCAGCGCGATGCCAGCCTGCCCGACCTGCACGAGGTGCTGCAGGCGACGCTGGACGCCACCTGGCACGCCCCCGCCGGGCAGGGGCTGGCGCAGGCGGTGAAGCTGCGGGTGGAGCATGTGGTGCTGCGGCACCTGCTGGCGCTGGCGGCGGCGGAGGAAGCCTCGCCGCTGGTACGCGCCATCGCGCGGGAAGTGGCCGCCGGGCTGCGCGCCACCCTGGCCGCCGCCGCCGCGCCGGCGGATGCCATGACACGCGCGCACCGGGCCGCCGCCATGGCAGCCATCGATGCTTTCGAACGCGCGCCGGAAGCCTTCCGCCACCCCGGGACACTGCCGCCGCCGCCGGGCATGCCGATCTGACTCGCGCTGGCAGCCTGGCCCTGAGCCGGGCTGCCACCGCGCCTGGAGCGGCCCAGGCCATGCGCGGCTTCCGGCAACCTCTTCCTTGAACGGGCACTAAGCAGAATGAGCTTCCGCTCGCCTGCGGCCGCGTTTGGAGGAATTCGATGCCCGAGGCACACCAGCAGGGCCTGAGCCGGCCTGAGCAACAGGATGCAGAGGATCTCGCCGCGCCGAAAGCCACGGTGCTGCATGAGGTCGTCCGCCGGCAGGGAGAGGAGGAGCTGAAGCGCCCTCCCGGCTCGCTGTTCTGGTCCGGCCTGGCGGGTGGCGTGACCATCATGACCTCTGTCATCGCCGAGGCTGCTTTGCAGCACAAGCTGCCGCCCGGCATGCCGGGGCGCGAGGCCATCGCCGACCTGGGCTACAGCATCGGCTTCCTGATGGTGATCCTCGGGCGCATGCAGCTCTTCACCGAGCAGACGATCGTCACGGTGCTGCCCAACATGGCGGAGCCCGGCTGGCGGAAGCTGGCCCTGACGGCGCGGCTCTGGCTGATCGTCTTCCTGGCCAACATGGCCGGCACCTGTATCGCCGCGGGCATGAATGTCCACTTCCATCTGGTGGGCCAGCCGCTGCTGGAGTCCATGCTGGACGTGTCGCGGTCCCTGCTCGGGAAGACGCCGATGGAGATGCTGCTCCAGGGCATTCCCGCTGGCTTCCTGATCGCCTCTGTGGCCTGGATCAGGGCTGGCGCCTCCAGTGGCGAGTTCTGGATCGTGCTGGCACTCACCTATGCCATCGCGCTCTGCGACTTCACCCATGTGGTGGCGGGCAGCGCTGAGGCGTTCCTTCTGCTGTTCACCGGGCAGGTCGGGATTGGCCAGGCGCTGGGCGGCATGATCCTTCCCTCGCTGCTCGGAAACATCCTTGGCGGGACAGGCCTTTTCGCGCTCCTGGCCCATGCGCAGGTCCGCCAGGAAATCTGACCCGGGAGGCACTGCACGCCTTCTTCCTGGAATCCGGAGGACGCCGGCATGCGGCCGGCGCCCCGTTTCGGCGCCTTAGAGCAGCGCTTCCTTCATGGCATTGACTGGCTTGTCCTCGCGCATGGCGCGCTTCCGCCGCCGCAGCTGCTTGTCCACGCGCTCCAGCGCGGTCGCGAAGGCGGTATAGGCATTGCTGGAATGCTCGCCATGCCCGTCGAAGAACAGCCCGCGCCCGGCATGCACCCTGACATTGCAGCCAAAGCCGGCGCCCTTTCCGCCAGGGGAGAAGGTGATGGTGATATCCTCGGCGCCATCGAAATACTTCTCGGAGAGACGGGATGCCTGTTCGGTGGCATGCGTCCGCAACGCATCGCCCACATCCATCTGCTGGCCCGACACGACGATGCGCCCGTCGCGGGCGTTGTCGATGTTCTCAGGAGCTGCCACTGCGTCTTTCCTCCAGAACTTAAAGGGTACGGCGATTCAACGCCCTTCGGCTGAACATGTTGCGGGTAGGCATGTCAGCCCGCTGCCGTCCTGATCCGCTCCAAGTCCAGCACACCCTTGGCGCCCCAGCCGCGCGCGCCTGGCGGTACCTCGGGGCGGAATGTCTCGTAGAGCCGGAAGCCGATGCGGTTGAGTTCCTCCGGCGGCATGGAGCGCGCCAGGTCCTCCATCGCCTGACGCACCGTGGGCAGATCCTTCCCCAGCGCGCGTTCGACATAGCTGGCGGCTGCCCGGGGCGCGGCCGGTTTGTCGTGGTCGAGGGCGCGGATCTTGCCTTTCTCCTCCACGACCGGCAGGTCGCGGCCGAGCAGATGCACGGTGTTCCTGGCCGGCGCGCGGTTCTGCCGCAGCTTGTCTGCCTCGTCACGCAGGCCGCCGGATTCCGGGCGGTCTTCGGCAATGCCGATCGCCTTGGCCTTCACCCGGGCACTGGAGCCCGCGACCGCACGGCCGAGCGTGATCGCGGCATCCCAGTCGTGGCCCAGCCGCATGGCGACCACAGCCGCCCAGAGCGTCAGCACCGGTGCACGGTTGACCCTGATATCACTCCCGGTTCCGGCCATGCGCTGCCTCCTGCAAGCCCTTTAGCAACAGCACAGGAGGGCAGGAGATGCATGCGGGGTGGCGGTGCTACTTGATCCGGTACCAGATTGGGGAAGATGGGCATGCAACCGCGCGCCAATCTGAAGCGATCGGGATCCAGCTATCTCGCGGAAGGGAAAGGGACGGCAGCGCAAGATGCTGCTGATGGAAAGCCGCTTCTTTGCTGCACTGCACTCGCGCGGCCTGAGTGCCGCGGAAGATCGTGATGCGAGACGATTTGGAAAAACCCTTTCCTCAACAAAAATTTTGAATCCACATTCTGATGGGCCAATAGTCAGCATCGCTGATGCGGAAAATCAGCTGACTGCATCTACCAGTTCTTTGCGGCAGGAGTTCCGGCGCGAAGGCGATGCGATAGCGGAACGTCGTGCTCTTTGATTGCTGATTTTCGATCACTCAAATATGTTGCGCCGTGGCGGCAATAGCTGCCGTACCGCTCTTGACCGGACGACGCATAGTGATCCGACTTCGCCGCCGCACGGCTATTGCCTTCCTCGCTGTCACTTGGATGACGGTCGCTGGCGGCACTCTGCTGGGTGGCCAAGCTTACATCGCACATACGCGGCACGATCAGGAGCAGGAAGCCCTCAACCGCGCCGAGGCGGCGGCCCGCTCGCTGGAGCAATACCTGCTGCGCACGCTGGAAGCGATCGACCTTTTCCACGACATGGTGCAGCGGCGCCAGGCGTTGTTGACCGCGGGCGACACGGCAGGCGCCGCCGCCATCGCGGCGCAGATCATTGCGTTGGCCAGCGACGAGCGCTTCAACATCCTCCAGGTCGCGACTGTCGGCGCGGATGGCTGGACCACCTGGACCAGCACCCCGGACGCGCCTCGCGTGAACCTTTCCGACCGTGAGCATTTCATCGTCCACGAGCATGGACTCACCGAGATGTTCGTCAGCGCGCCGCTCGTCGGCCGCCAGTCGCAGCGCCAGACGGTGCAGTTCACGCGGCCACTCTCCAAGACCGGCGGCGGCTTCGGCGGCGTGGCTGTTGTATCACTCGATGCGACGGCCTTCTCGAAAGGGCTCCAGACGCTGCCTTTCGCAGGCCGCGATGCCCTGATCGTCGTCCGGCAGGATGGCACCATCATCGCGCGGAGCCGCGACCCCGAGGACACCGTCGGGCGCCGGATCGAGATGCCTGGCAAGGGGCCACACCACGTCACCCGCGCCAGGACGGTTAGTGCCATCGATGGCGTCGAGCGCTTCATCTACCGGCGCGATGTTGATGGCACGCCCCTCGCGACCGGCGTGGGGCTCGACGCCAGCGCGGAACTCGCGTCCTTCGAGATCATCCGCAAGGCCGTGAATGTCAGCACCATTGGCGTTGTGCTGCTCTCCCTCACCCTGGCGCTGCTCGCGCTGCTCTGGATCGAACGGCGCCGCGCCGAGCACAACCTGCAGGCGGCGCTCGCCAGCCTGGAATCCTCGCAGCGCATGGATGCCCTTGGCCGTCTCGTCAGTGGCGTGGCCCATGACTTCAACCACGTCCTCCAGGCCGTTCTCTCCGGGGCGCACTTCATCCAGAAATCCTCCGCCGATCCGGAGGCCGTGGGCCGCTATGCCAGGATGATCGCGGCGGCCGCGCAGCGTGGGGCCTCCGTCACGCGCCGGCTGCTCTCGCTGGCGCGGTGCGACCGGCTCGAGCTTGAGGCGGTGGAGCCGCGTGCCGTGCTGGACGGGATCGCGGAACTGCTGCACCACACGCTCGGCCACAATGCCCGTGTCGTGGTGAAGGCCTCTCCCGAATTGCCCATGGTGCTGACCGACCGCCGCCAGTTGGAGGCCACGCTGGTGAACCTGGCGATCAACGCCAGGGATGCCATGCAGCCGCGGGGTGGGACCATCACCCTCTCGGCGGCCCTGTCCCGCCTGCCGGCGGGCTCGGCAAGCCCGGATGCGCCGGGCCTTTGCCTGACCGTACGGGATACCGGGGCAGGGATGGAGCCCGACATCCTGGACCGCGCCCGCGAGCCCTTCTTCACGACCAAGCCGCGCGGCGAGGGCACCGGCCTCGGTCTCACCATGGCCAATGGCTTTGCGGAGCAGTCCGGCGGTGCCCTCGCCATCGAGAGCGAGCTTGGCCGTGGCACCACCGTCCACCTCTGGCTGCCCCTGGCACCGGCTATGGCGGAGGAACAGCTGGCTTAAGGGGAGGCCAGCCAGGGGCTTCGCGCCGTCCGCATGCCAGGGCTGGGCCCCCGGCTTCTTCAGGATGGGTGCTGATGTGGCCGGGCAACAGGCGTTAAGAATTTACGCTGAGCGTGGATTTCGCCGGCTTATCTGACATTTTAGGCAAGGAAATGACTCGTCTCCGCAACCGGATCGGCTAGAACGGCGCCATATCGCCTCCGGTTTGGCTCGTCGGGACATGATCATGAGACTGCAAGCTTTGGGCGTTCGGGGCGGCCTCAGTGCCCTGGCGCTGGCCATGGCGATCTGCGGCCCCGCCCCACGGGCCATGGCGCAGGACGCGCCGGCCCCGGCCGGCGAGAGGGAGCACTTCTTTCTGCGCCTCGGCTATGGCTTGGTGCAGTATGAGACCAGCGGCCGGGCCTCGGTCTTCGGGACGCCCGTGGACAATGCGAAGATCGCCTTCGGCCAGCATTCCTCCGCTATTTTCGAGGCCGGCTGGCGCTTCGCCCCGTCCTGGAGCGTCTCCGTCCTGACCGGCCTGCCGCCCACCGTGGGCCTGGAGGGGCGGGGCGCCTTCGAGCCCTTCGGCAGGCTCAGCAAGGTGACCTACGGCTCCACGATGCTGGGTCTGCAATACCACCCGCTGCAGTTCGGCCGCTTCGATCCTTATGTGGGTGCCGGCATCGACCATACCGCCATCCTCAACACCAGCGGCGGCTCCCTTCCGGGGCTGCAGGTGAAGGATGCCTTCGGTCCCGTTCTCCAGGCCGGCTTCGAATTCGGGCTGACCGAGAATCTTGCCTTCTACGCGGATCTGCGGAAGGTGTGGCTGAAGTTCCGCGCCAAGGCCATGGTGCCGGACCCTGTGGCGCCTTATCCGGTGCAGGTCACGGTCACGCCGAACCCGACCGTCTTCAGCATCGGGCTGACCTACCGGTTCTGAGGCCCACCCGAAGGCGGCTCAGGTCAGGTAGGCCGCCTTCGGCGCCGGCGCGGTTTCCTGCGGCCGGCCCAGCAGGTATCCCTGCCCGAAATGCACGCCGTTCTGCCGCAGCCATTCGAGCTGCGAGGGCTCTTCGATGCCTTCGGCGACGACATAGGTGTTCAGGTCCGCCGCCAGCCGCGTGACCGTGCGATAGATGGCCGCGACCTTCGGGTCCGGCAGCCGCATCGTGAAGCTGCGGTCGATCTTGATGCCGTCGACCTCGATGCGCAGCAGGTAGCTCAGCGACGAATAGCCGGTGCCGAAATCGTCGAGCACCAGCTTGATGCCCTGGGCGCGGAGGGACTGGAGCTGCTGCAACGCTGAATCGGAGAAGTTCAGCAGCATCGTTTCCGTGATCTCGAGGGCGAGCCGCCCCGGCGGCAGCCTGGTCTCCTCCAGGATGCGGGAAACGATGGCCGGCAGCTGGCCGCTGTTGAGCTGCACGGCGGAGAGATTGACATTGACCTGGATGGGCGCGTCCCACCGCGCCGCGTCCTGGCAGGCCGAGCGCAGGATGAACTCGCCAAGCCGGTCGATCAGCCCGCTCCGTTCCGCCGTCTCGATGAAGAGGTTGGGCGGGATGATGCCGCGGATCGGGTGCCGCCAGCGGGCCAGCGCTTCGGCGCAGACGACGTGGCCGGTCAGGAGGTCGACGATCGGCTGGTAGGCCACGGTGATCTCGCCCTGGCTGATGGCCTGGGCCAGCTCCACCTCCCGCAGCAGCCGCCGGCGGTATTCCAGTTCCATCGAGGGCTCGAAGCGGCAGGCGGTGCCCTTGCCCTGCTCCTTGGCCTTGTAGAGCGCGAGGTCGGTCAGCATCAGCATGCGGGGCGCGTCGTTGTCAAAGCCCTCAGAAGCGCTGACGCCCAGGCTGGCGCCCGGCACCAGCGTCAGGTCGTTGATCCGGGCGGGCTCGGACAGGGCCTTGGCCAGCCGCGTCGCCAGGGCATGCCCCTGCTCGATATCCATGTCGTAGAGCAGCACCGCGAATTCGTCGCCGCCCAGCCGGCCGGCGGCATCGCCGGGGCGGATCGCCGCCCGGATGCGCTCGGCGACACGCAGCAGCAGGGCATCGCCGATATGGTGGCCGTAGCTGTCGTTCTTGCCCTTGAAGTCGTCCAGGTCGATGCTGGCGATGGCGAAGGGGCGGCCCTCGAAGCAGGCCTGCTCCACCAGCGCGACAAAGGCCTTGCGGTTCAGCAGGCCGGTCAGCCCGTCATGGTTGGCCATGAAGGTGAGCTTCTGGTCCGCCTCGTAGCGTTCCGTGATGTCGCGGCCGATGCCGCGGAAGCCGGTCAGCCGGCCCTTGGTGTCGAAGACGGGGTGGCCGGTGAGGGCGAACCAGCGGGGCTGCTCCGCATCCGCCAGGGTCGTGACCATCTCGCGGAAGGCAAGCTGGCGGCGGAAGCAGCTGTCCAGGTCAGGGAAGCGGCGATCCTCCGGGTCGGCGGTGCCGGAGCGCGAGACCAGCAGGTCCGGCAGCCGCTTGGAGAGGAGGTTCTGCTCCGACATGCCGATGGAGACGGCGAGGTTGGAGGGGGCGAAGCGGAGGTAGCCCTGCGCATCGGTCTCCCACAGCCAGTCGGGCGAGCCTTCGCGGTACTCGCGCAGGAAGACCTTCACCGTCGTGATCTCCCGCTGCAGCGCCGCCCGCGCCTCCGCCCGGCCGTTGAAGGTCCAGTTGACGCAGAGGATGCCGACGGCGGCGTAGAGCGTGAAGGAGATGAAGGCGACGGTCGCCACCGGGTCCGGATGGGCCATCGTGAAGCTGACGGCGATGACCGAGAGGACGGCATTCGGCAGGAAGAAGCCGAAGGCCACCGAGAGCGGCACGCTGATGATGGGCGTGGACACGACGCTGCAGGCCAGGGCCAGGATCAGCGCCATCTGGTCCGGCTCGCCATAGAAGCAGAACATGTTGATGACGCTGCCCCAGCTGAGGCCGAGGCCGACATAGAGCCACTTCGCCCGCCGCAGGAAGCCGAGGTCGTCGGCATTCCGCTTCCAGCGCAGCGCGGCATGGAAGATGGCCCCGTAGAACAGGGCAACCAGAAGGGCGTTGACCAGCACCGCCGGGCGTTCCAGCGGCTGGAAATGGGCGGCGATGAAGAGGCAGTTCAGCGTGCCGGCGATGGGGAAGAGCAGCGACAGGAAGAACAGCAGCCCCGCCTGGTCGCGCAGCAGCGCAGCCCCCTGCTCCGAGGACGGCTCCTCCCGCTGAAAAAGCGTACGCAGGGCCGCCCTGGCCCGGGAGGCCAGGGCAGAGAAGGAGAGGCGGCCTCTCAACGCCGCCAGACCTGCGTCAGGCGTGGCAGGATCATGCCGGTGCGGCTCTGGTAGCCCGCATAGGAGGCGGCCATGGGGGATTGCGAGAAACGGGCCTCTTCCGCCCGCGCGGTCGCGAAGTACCACACGATCATCACGGCCGCGGCCAGCCACTGGAGGCCGCCGGCGGCCACCGCCGTGCCGAGCCAGAAGATGCAGTAGGAGAGGTAGAAGGGGTGCCGCACATAGGCATAGGGCCCCGCGTCATGCAGCATCTGCGGCGTGTCGCCGGTATGGGCCAGGTGGGGCGGGCTGTGGCGCGTGGTCTGGACGGCCCACCAGAACAGCGCCGTCGCGCCCAGGGAGGCGGCGATGGACACCATTCCCCCGCGCAGCCCGGTGCCGTAGCGGAAGACCAGCACAAGGAACAGCAGTGCCGCCGCGCTGCTGGCGAAGGTGAGCGCGCGCATGCCGGAGGGCATGCCGCCTTCCGCGCGGAAGTGGCGCCGCAGGCCCCAGCTGAAGGAGCCAAGAGCCGCGGCCGCCGCTGCGATAACAAGAACAGGCAACATGGAATCCTCGGCGCTGATCATTATCGTGCCAGGGAGAGCGCGACGGGCTCACCCAGGAAAAAGCCATTCAGGTTGCCCGTCGTGCCACCAAGCGGGTCCATCACCGGCACCTTGTGGCGCAGTTGATCGTAGCGTTGGCGGTCGCTGGCCATGAGCTGCATCTTACACGTCAGACCTGGATAGATACGCGGCTCCGACGCCGCTTGGTAGCCAAGTCGGCGGTAGAATGGCGCATGGTTGGTACGCACGCAGGCCAGATGCACCTGGCTATGGGCGCAGAGCGCGATGTAGCCGGCCATGCGATAAAGCAGGAAGACGAGGCCCTGGTTGTTCTCCGCCTCCGGGCTGCGCACCAGGCGCGTGACCTCGATGCCGCGGCCGGCGAAGGGGTTGTCCTGGTCGGCGTTCAGCAGTGCCTCCACTTCCTCCGGATAGGTCTCCAGCGCCGGGGAGGTCAGGTCAGTGCCCCGGGCCAGGAGGCAGGTGCGGACCGACGCCAGCGGGGTTTCGTCGTCATAGATGACAATAGTGCTAGCGTTCGGCAGATCATCGTACTTGTCCTTGAACAGCTCAGAGCTATTCGGTTGTATGTGTCCTGCGTTGAGGTAGCAGCGGTAGCGAAGCTTATAAGCATCTCGCTTTACATCATCCGTAAGGGCAAGTCGCGCGTAGTAACCCGCCGATCTGCCGGCCAACTGGCCGGTCAGCGCGGGCTTGACGCCCATATCGGGCTGCTTGGCCGTCGGAATAGTGTGCATGTAAGGGGTAGTGGAAGGAAGGGTCGGCACCATGAATCTCCTGCGAAATGGCGCCACGCCGCAGGCCGGGCGAAATCAACCCGCGTTCCGCGCGTGGTTCGCCATATTTACTATGCCCGCAACGGAGGATGCTGATGGAACCGCCAAGCCCTATGGTGCGATGACGCCGGCTTTGTGCGACAAGGGCGCGCCACGCCACCGTAACTTGTGATGCCGGGCAGCCTGCCCGGCAGGCCGCTCTTCCAAGAAGCACCGAAGAAGACAGAACTCAGCCGTGCAGATTTTCCAGCCTGTCGACACCCTGGCGGATTTCTATTCTCTCGATGAGGGAGATGTTCTGTTCGGATACATGGACGGTATCCAGGGTCTGCCGTGCGACCTTAAACAGGTCTCGCGAGCCTATTGGCATGGCTGGCGGAATGGTGTCGTGGACGGCGGTTTTCTTGAGCCGGATGAAGCGCAGTCGAAGCTGGACGCCGCTTTCCAGAACCTGGGTTCGTCATAAGATGTAAGGCGCCCCGGTCCCCGCCGGCCGGATCGGCCGACTTGCAGGGAAAAAAGGGGGAGAAGCCGGCGCCGTGAAGGGCCGGGCTCGAGTCTTGGGATGAAGAGGCTGTCAGAGCTGTAAAGGCCGCCCCGTGGCGGTGGCTAGTACCGGGCGGATGGCTGGTATCTGGCCCGAGGGGGACGCCTGATCTTTCCGGGCACGGGCTGGACCAGGCATCGCGACGCCTTGTGGGAGCCTGAGGCTCTCAGGCGGTTTCCAACTGCTCACTCATTGTCTGCATCGCGGGCCGAGGCATCTGCATGTCGCCCTGGTTGAGCGGCAAAGCGGCTGGTGCGCGGCTCAACTGCCGGTGGGGCGATGACATCATCTTCGCCAGCGCGACCAGGGTGTCGCGATGCTGCGGGTCAGCGATGGTCATGAAGATCTGCAGAAGCTCCGCTATCTCCTGCCCCTGGTGCTCCGTGTCCGGTTGCCTCGGGCCTGGCGCTGCGGCGGCGGAGAGAAAAATGTCCGGCCGCACGCCGATCGCCGTCGCGATCAGCAGCAGGCGGCTGGTCGCGATCCGCGTGGCGCCCGTTTCGTACCGGTGAAACTGGGCGCCGGTCACGCCGATTCGCTCCGCAACCTGCTTCTGGGTCAGTCCGGCCAGGCGACGGTGCAGGCGAATTTCCTTGCCGACAGCGGCGTCGGCACTGGGCGATACGGTCATAATATAGATCGTTTCCAAAAATAAAGAATGTTGCCCACGCGGCAGGGTGGCTGCGGACGTCTAGATTATTTCGAATCAGGAACATTAAAATGGCTTAACGGGGCGATAACGCCTTACCCTAAATGCAATAAGCTCATACTGCTGCGCGGGCCGGCGCAGATATGCAGAATCGGCAGAATACTCTTTATTTGCTATAGTATTATTTTTTGTACGAATTTTGACGGGTTTGCTGCGGTGCGGGCTCCCCGCAGCGATAAGCTTGATCATCGTGTTGGACTGGCGCCGCGCGGCTGCGGCGATGGCCTGCCGGGCCCCGCCTTGCCGCCCGCATGTCTGTCTTTGCGAGGGGGGGTGCCCGAGCGGGTCCGGTTCACCGGCTGGCGCCCGGGCTGAGAAGGTCGGGGGCGCGGGATGGAGCACGTGGAATCATGGAGCCGAGCCTAACAATCCCTGATATCCGGGATTTCGATCTCACCGATCCGGAGCAGTTCAGGACAACCTCCAATTCCCCGGCGGACTTCCGCCTGGTGCTGCGGTCGCGCGGCGCCTTTCAGGGATGGCGGCGCCGCTTCGCCTCCGAGGCCTGCATCGTCACCTGTGGCGGCATGAACCTCGATTCCACCTACAATGTCGGAACAACGCGCTACGCGACCTTTACCCTGGTCGAGACGGATTCGGTTGCCGCGACGATGCAGGGAGAGCGCCTGGAGGCCGGCATCGTCGCGCTTTCCTGGCCCGGCTCGGATCTGCATTGGCAATCCCCTGGCGGATCGAAGTGGTGGAATATCCGCTTCCCGCTCGACCGGCTGAACCTCGCCAGCACCTTGCTGTTCGGTGCGCCGCTTGTTCCGGGCCGCAGCGCCACCCGTTTTGTCCGCTTGGCCGGAGAGCAATGGGCGCGGTTGCTCACGGGCCTCGCGGCGGTTCTGGCGCCGGGGAATGCGGTTCCAGCCCTTGATTCGATGCTGCCGGACGACGTGCTTCGCCTGTTGTTGCAAGGCTTCGTGGTTGAAGCAGGGGAAGCGGTGGAGAATGTTCCGCGCCCCGGCGCCATGACCCGCTGGAAGGACGTGGTGGATGGCCTCGTCTTCATCGCGGACCAGCGCGCTCAGCCAAAATCATTGCTGCAGGTCTGCGAGGAACTGAACGTCCCGCTGCGCACGCTGAACCTCTGCAGCAACCGGGTGCTGGGCTTGAGCGCGGGCCGCTACCTCAGGATGCGCCGCCTGCACAGTGTGTTCTCCGACCTGAAGCACGGGTTGGCGGCGAGCGTGACCGAGGTCGCCACCCGCTACGGTTTCTGGGAACTGGGCCGCTTCGCCCAGGACTACCGGGCCGTCTTCGGTGAACTGCCTTCGGCGACGCTGCGCCGTTCGGCCGGGGCGGCGACGGCCGCCCACCCGCTTTAAGCTATTGATTACGGAGATAGGCATCCCTATCCTTGTGAGACCATGAGGTATTCCGCGGTCGATATCCGGTATCCGCGTCACGCGGGAACTCTGCTCGCGGGCATTTAGCCCCGGGCTCGATCACGCCCGTTCAATCGGCGTAGCCCGGGGACAGTCTTCTCAGCTGAAAACGAACAAGGATCGGCAGTTCCGCAAGCGCGGAAGCCGTTGGCCTGTTCGCCTTCCGGAGGGAGAGGCCCGTGGCTCTCATGGTTTCCATCTGCACCAGCTGTGGTGGCGCCTTCGCCGCACCGCTGGACATCTGTCATGCCTGCGCAGCCCTGCTCAGCACCACCGCCGCGCGTGCCGGCAGCCGGCGCTGGCCGCCGGGCGGCAAGGCGGCGCGCCCGGCCCTGCGGGCCCGCGACGCCGTGGCGCTTGAGCGGCTGCTGCATGCCTGCCGGCAGGCCGGCGACGCCATCTCTCAAGCTTTGAGCTTGAAACTTGAGGATGCCTGCATCCTGCCGCCGGATGCCGCGCTGGCGGAGATCGCCGGCCTTGGCTCGCGTGTTGTTTTCTCCGCCAATGGCGATGCGGCGCAGGCCCGCGTGCTGGTCCTGCCGCGCGACCATTCCCCGGCGGGCTGGACGCTGCCGGTGACCGCGCCGCGCGGCCTGGCGCTGCTGGGCCACGCGGCCGGCGCGGTCGTCACGGCGGCGGGCGCGGGCGCGGAGGAAACGCTGCGCCTTCTCGCCGTGGCGCACCGGCTGGCGGCGCCGCCGCTGGGCGCCGGGCCGCTGCCGCTCTGGGCGGGCGAAGCGGCCGGCTGAGCCGCGACATCACGGCACCCCGGCGGGCCCGCCAGGGGCGCCCAAATCACTGAAGCAGCCACAGTCGGAAACGGCTGCGCAGACCACAAGGAGCATTCTCATGATGTCCACCAAGGCAACCGGGGAGGCGCGGCTCAAGGCCGCGGATGACGACCCGCCGGTGATGCTGTCCACCACCGATGCGGAGCGCCTGGCGAGCCTCGCGTCTTCCGCCGCGCGGCGCAGCCCGGAGGTCGCGGAACTATTGCTGGCCGAAATCGACCGCGCCGACCTGCTGCATCCCGATGAGCTGCCGGCGGATGTGGTCACGATGTATTCCCACGTCGAATACCGCGACGAGGGCACGGGCGCGACGCGCCAGGTGCAGCTCGTCTATCCGCATGAGGCGGATATCGCGCTTGGCAGGATTTCCGTGCTCACGCTGGTGGGGGCGGCGATGCTGGGCCTGCGCGCCGGGCACTCCATCCTGTGGCCGAAGCAGGATGGCCGGGAGCGGCGGCTGGCGATCCTGAGGGTCTCCCCACATCCCTTCACGCCGGAGGCGTGAAGCGCCCCGCGCTGCATCCGGCTGCCTCATCGCCTGAGAATGACGGCAGGCAAGCGTGAGCGAAACGACTGGCCCGCAGCGGCGTTCAAGGTGATCGGTTAGGAATGGAGGAATTCCCATGAAGCGTATCTTGTGCGGCGCGGCGATTGTCATGCTTTCCCTGACCGGCTGCGCCGAGACGCAGCGCGCGGCTGACACGACCGTCGCGGCGGCCAAGGCCCAGGTGAACCCCACGCTGTCCACCACCGACGCCACCTTCATGACGATGGCGGCACGCGGCGGGATGGCCGAGGTTCAGCTTGGCCAGCTGGCGCAGACCGGGGGCAGCTCCGCAGCCGTGAAGCGCTTCGGGGAGCGGATGGTGCGCGAGCATGGCGAGGCCAACCAGGCGATGATGGCCCTGGCCCAGCAGAAGCAGATCACGCCGCCGGAGACGGTCGGCGCCGACCAGCAGCAGATCTATGACAACCTGTCCAAGCTGCGCGGCCGTGCTTTCGACCGGGCCTTCGCCCAGGCCATGGTGCAGAACCACCAGCAGGATCTGCAGGCTTATCAGGAAGAGGCGCAGAACGGCACCGATCCTGACGTGAAGGCCTTCGCGGCCCGCCATGTGCCGATCCTGCAGGAGCATCTGCGCATGGCGCAGCAGCTGCCGCAGCGCTGAAGCGGCGAAACTGCCAAAGGGCTGAAGGACAGAGGCCGCCAGTGGCGGCCTCTGGCTTGTTCAGACGGGCGCGTCCGCTGCCATGTCCAGTTGAAGCAGAGTGGCCCGGGGCGCGCCCTGCTGGCAGCGGTGAGGGCCGCCGCTGTCTCGCCAAGGGGGCGGGTCTGCTGCTATCCGTCCACTGCCGCTCACCCTGGGAGTTTCGAAGTGGCTCTGGACGATCGCGCCTATATCACGCGCTACCTCGAGGATTCCCGGCGGGCGCTGGATGACTTCAGCGCCGATGCCGCTGCGCAGGACACGCTCTTCGCCATGGCGGCGGATGTCTGCGCCGCCCTGCGCGACGGGCGGCGCCTGCTGGTGGCCGGCAATGGCGGCAGTGCCGCGGATGCGCAGCATATCGCGGCCGAATTCGTTTCCCGCCTGATGTACGACCGCGCGCCCCTGGCCGCGCTGGCACTGACCACCGACAGCTCCGCCCTGACGGCCATCGGCAACGACTACGGCTATGAGCTGGTGTTCGAGCGGCAGGTGCTGGGCCTGGGCCAGCCGGGCGATGTCTTCCTCGCCATCAGCACATCGGGCAATTCGCCCAGCATCCTGCGCGGCTTGCAGGCGGCGCGCAGCCGCGGCATCCGCACCTTCGGCTTCACCGGCGCCACGGGCGGCGCCATGGCGGAGGGCTGCGACCGGCTGCTGCGGGCGCCTTCCACGCAAACGGCCATCGTGCAGCAGATCCATATCACTGCCGCGCATATGTTCTGCGCCCTGGTGGAGCGGACCATGTTCCCGCCGGCCGCCTAGCATGGCGGCAGGGGAGGGAGCCCCGGCCCCCTCCCGAACAGCTGCTAGCCGAAGCCGTAGAGGCGGTGGGCATTCTCCACCAGTACGCGGTTGCGCGCCGCTTCCTCCGGCACCCAGTCCGCCAGCAGGTCGAGCAACTCGCCGACATTCATCATGTGGCCCCAGTGGGAGACATGCGGCCAGTCCGAGCCCCAGACGCAGCGGTCCGGCGCCGCCTGGTGCAGGGCGCGGGCGAAGGGCACGGTATCCACATAGGGCGGGCCTTCCACCGTGTTGCGGTAGGCGCCGGAGAGCTTCACCCAGCCGCCGTCCCGCACCAGCGAGACCAGGGCCTGGAAGCCCTGGTCCTGCATGCCGCGGCTGACCGGGAAGTGGCCCCAGTGGTCCACCACGAAGGGCACCTGAAGCCTGCCGAGGCGCGGCGCCAGCGGCACCAGGTCGCGCGCGTCGATCAGGAATTGCAGGTGCCAGCCCATCTCCCGCGCCAGGGCGGCATAGCCCTCGAGCTGCTCGAAGCCGATGCCGCCGCCATAGAGGATGTTCAGGCGCAGCCCGACCACCCCGGCCTCCTGCATCGCCGCCAAGTCCCGCTCCGGCGTGTCGAGCGGGATGACGGCGATGCCGCGCAGCCGCTGCCGGTGCGCCCGCAGCGTGGAGAGCATCAGCCGGTTGTCGGTGCCATGCACGCTGACCTGAACCAGCACGCCATGCTCCATGCCCGTGGCATCGAGCATGGCGAGGTAGCGCTCCGGCGTGGCTTCCGGCGGCGTGTAGCTGCGGCTGGCCACGAAGGGGTGTTCCGGCGGCAGGCCGATCACATGGGCATGGGTATCCACCGCCCCCGCTGGCACCGTGAAGCGCATCGGGCCCTGCGGGCGCGGATCGGGCCCGGGGCAGGCTGGCGCCTGCCCCTTCTCGTTGTCGTTGTCAGCCATCGGCATGCAGCACCTTGCCGCGCGTCTCGGGCAGCGCGTAGGCCGAGATGAAGAACAGCGCATAGGCGCCGACGGCGAAGATGCAGATGGCATTGGCCAGCGTGGTGGTCTGCGACAGGTAGCCCACCAGGAAGGGGAAGAGCGCCCCGATGCCGCGGCCGAAATTGTAGCAGAAGCCCTGGCCGGAGCCGCGCAGGCGCGTAGGGTACAGCTCGGTGAGGAAGGCGCCCATGCCGGAGAAATAGCCGGAGGCGAAGAAGCCCAGCGGCAGGCCCAGCACCCAGAGCAGCTGGTTGGAGAGCGGCAGCTGCGTATAGGCCAGGATCACCGCGATGGCGCCCAGCGAGAAGACCAGGAAGAGGCTGCGGCGGCCATAGCGGTCGGCGAACCAGGCACCGGCGAGATAGCCCAGGAAGGAGCCGACGATCAGTGCCGAGAGATAGCCGGTGGAGCTGACGATGGAGAGGTTGCGCTCCGTGGTCAGGAAGCGCGGCACCCAGAAGGTGATGGCGTAGTAGCCGCCCTGGCAGCCGGTGGAGACCAGCGAGGCCAGCACCGTGACCTTCAGGATCGGGCCCTGGAAGATCTCCAGGATGGAGGGGTGGTCGCCCCGCGCCGCGTCGCGCGCGCGGGCCTCGGCCGCAAGCTCCGGCTCCTTCACGTAGCTGCGGAGGTAGAGCACCAGCAGCGCCGGCAGGGCGCCGATGGCGAACATCCAGCGCCAGGCTTCCTCGGCCGGCAGCAGCGAGAAGAGCGCCGCCTGCGCCATCACCGCCATGCCCCAGCCGATGGCCCAGCCCGATTGCACCGATCCCACGGCGCGGCCGCGGTATTGCGCCCGGATGGTCTCGCCCATCAGCACGGCGCCCGCCGCCCATTCGCCGCCGAAGCCGAGGCCGAGCAGGGCGCGCAGCACCAGAAGCTGGTTGAAGTCCTGCGCGAAGGCGCAGAGCAGCGAGAAGAAGGAGAACCAGAGGATGGTGAGCTGCAGCGTGCGGACGCGGCCGATGCGGTCCGCCAGGAAGCCCGCGCCCCAGCCGCCGATGGCGGAGGCCAGCAGCGTGACGGTGCCGGCCAGGCCCGCCGTGCCGGGATCGACGTTCCACATCTTGATGATCGTGCCGATCACCAGCGGGTAGATCATGAAGTCCATGCCATCGAGCGCCCAGCCCGTGGCGCAGGCCCAGAAGGTCCGTTTCTCCGGGACCGTCATGTCCTTGTAGAAGCCGGTCAGGCTGGTGTCCTCGATCGGCGCGACCGAGGCATCGGGTGTTGTCGCCATGTTTTCCCTCCCTGCCCGCCAATTTCAGCGGGCGGAACAACAGGGCGGCAGAATGTCGCCGCAGGGCCGGGGCGATCTATCCAGAAACAGCCGTGGTCACGCGGGCCTGACGGCGCGTTTGTCGAAAAACTGCCGTCAGCCGCGCCGCAGGCGCCGGTAGCGTGCCGGGCTGACGCCGACCGCGGCGCGAAAAGCCGCGCCAAAATGCGACTGGGAGGAGAAGCCGGAGGAGAGCGCGATATCGGCGATGGGGCGTTCGGATTCCGCCAGCAGCCGGCGGGCGGCCTGCAGGCGCTGCTCGATCACGAAGCGATGCGGCGTCAGCCCCGTGGCGCGCTTGAAGGCGCGGATGAAGGCCGAGGGGCTGAGCCCCGCCACGTCGGCCAGATGGGGGATGCGGATGGGGGCCGAGGGGTCGGACTGGATGAGGTCGATCACCCGGTCCCGCATCCGGCCGTCCAGGCAGGGCTCGGGGCGGGGCCGGGTCGGCGGCGAGGCGGCGTAGCGCTCGGTCAGGTGCAGCCCCACGGTATAGGCCAGCTGCTCGGCCAGCAGGCCGCTGAGCGGGCGGCGGCTGTCGCTGGCCTCCACCAGGCGGTTTGCCGTGGAGGCCAGGAAGCTGTCCTCGGTATCCCAGGCCAGGTCCGCCAGCTCCACCCGCCGGGTGGCGCCCTGGGCGGCCCCGGCATCGTTCAGCAGCGCCTCCCCCAGGTAGAGCAGGACGAGCTTGCCGGCGGCGGCCTCCGGCACCGCGTCCACCACCACGTTGCAGCCCGGCTGGCCGATGCGGAAGCGCCCGTAATGCACCGGCGCGTCGCGGCGCACCCGCCCTTCCTCGATCAGCACATGGCGGCGGACGCCGTAGAGCGTGATGGCCACGGTGGCGACGGGCAGCCGGCCGAAGTCATAGAGATGCGGCCCCGTGACCTCACTGATGGCCACGGCCAGCCCCGCCGTGGACCACAGGTTGATCAGCGCCGACTGCCTGCAGCCGGTGACGAGTTCCGCGTGCTGGATCGGATCGAGGAGCATGGGGCTGGCCGGTGTGGAAATGCCGCCATTGTCCCCCGAAACCTCCCCCCGCCGCAACTCCGCCCCAGGCGCCGCGGCAAGAACCCGTGATGCCCCCCGGCGTTGTCCGCCCGGGCGGGCGGGGCTTCAATGCCCTGACGGCGCGCCTTGCGCGAAGCGGAGGACGAGATGGAACAGCAGACTAGCCCGGAGACGGGCTTCCGGACCGAGACGGACTCGATGGGGGAGGTGCAGGTCCCGGCCGACCGTCTCTGGGGCGCCCAGACGCAGCGCTCGCGCGTGAACTTCCCCATCGGCGTGGAGCGCTTCCGCTTCGGGCGGCCGATGATCCGGGCGCTGGGCATCCTGAAGAAGGCGGCGGCCCTGGCCAATGCCGAGCTGGGGCAATTGCCGCGCGACCGCGCGGACCTGATCGTCCGGGCGGCGCAGGAGGTGATCGACGGCCAGTGGGATGCCGAATTCCCCCTGGTGGTGTTCCAGACCGGCTCCGGCACCCAGACCAACATGAATGCCAATGAGGTGATCGCCAACCGCGCCATCCAGATCGCGGGCGGGCAGCTCGGCTCCAAGAAGCCGGTGCATCCCAATGACGACGTGAACCACAGCCAGTCCTCCAATGACACCTTCCCGACCGCCATGCATATCGCGGCGGTGGAGGTGCTGGCCGGCACCACCATCCCCGCCGTGCGGCAGTTGCGGGACACGCTGGATGCCAAGGCGCGCCAGTTCGGCCATGTGGTGATGGTGGGCCGCACCCACCTGCAGGACGCGACGCCGGTGACGCTGGGGCAGGTGATCGGCGGCTGGGTGGCACAGATCGACGATGCCGTGGCGACGCTGGAACATGCCATGGCCGGCCTCTGCCGCCTGGCCATCGGCGGCACGGCGGTGGGCACCGGGCTGAACGCCCATCCGCAGTTCGGCGACACCGCCGCCCGCTTCATCGCGCAGGAGACCGGCCACCCCTTCGTCTCGGCGCCCAACAAGTTCGCGGCGCTCTCCGCGCATGACGACCTGGTGAATGCCAGCGCGGCGCTGCGCACCCTGGCGGGGGCGCTGATGAAGATGGCCAATGACGTGCGCTGGTATGCCTGCGGCCCGCGCGCCGGCTTCGCCGAGCTGAAGATCCCGGAAAACGAGCCCGGTTCCTCCATCATGCCCGGCAAGGTCAACCCGACGCAGAGCGAGGCGATGACCATGGTGGCCGTGCAGGTCTATGGCAACGACGCCGCCGTCGCCTTCGCCGGCAGCCAGGGCAATTTCCAGCTCAATGTCTACAAGCCGGTGATGGTGCACAACGTGCTGGAATCGGCGGAGCTGATCGCCGATGCCTGCCGCGCCTTCGACGAGCACTGCGCCCAGGGCATCGAGCCGAACGAGGAGCGTATCCGCGAGCACCTGGAGAATTCGCTGATGCTCGTCACCGCGCTGAACCCGCATATCGGCTACGAGAAATCGGCCAAGATCGCCATGACCGCCTATCGGGACAACACGACGCTGCGGGAGGCGGCGCTGAAGCTCGGCCATGTCACGGGCGAGCAGTTCGACCAATGGGTGCGGGCCGAGGAGATGACCGGCCCGAAGGCCTGAGCCTCCCCCGCCAGCGGCGGCGCCCTTGATCTGCGCGGGGAATGAGGCTGACATGATGCGATGCCTGATACCGCTTCGCGCCTCGGCGCCCTGCTGGCCGCCACGGCGGCCACCGCCCCCAGCCACGCCGCCGATGGCCGGCTGTATTTCCTGTGTGATGCCGGCGGCTCCGCCCAGGTCTGGGAACTGCCGGCCGATGGCGCCCCGGCGCGGCCGCGCAGCGACCACCGGGATGCCGTCGCCTTTGTGGCCGGCAGCCCCACGGATGGCGGCGCCATCTTCGGCCGCGACCAGGCGGGCGACGAGCGCGTGCAACTGCACCACCTGCCGCCGGAAGGGCCCGCGCGCGCCCTGACCGCCGACCCGCGCGTGATCCACGGCTGGGGCGCCATCGCGCCGGATGGCAGGTCCCTGGCCTGCACGGCCAATAGCCGCGACCCGGCGCATACCGACCCCTGCGTGATCGACATCGCCAGCGGCACGCCGCGCCGCGTGCTGGAGGTGGAAGGGCCGCATGAACTGCCGGCCTGGCACCCGGATGGCCGCAGCCTGGTCCTGGCCCGCGCGCCGAAGACCTTCGAGAGCGACCTGATCGGCGTCGAGATCGCCACCGGCGCCACCACCCGCCTGACGCCGCATGAAGGCGAGTGGCGCCACATGAACCCGCGCTGGCGCCGCGACGGCAGCGGCTTCTGGCTGCTGACCGACCGTGGCCGCGACTTCCTCGGCCTGGCCTTCCAGGTGCCCGGCGGCACCCCTGCCTTCCTCCACGCGCCGGAGGCCGATGTCGAGCAGCTGGAACCCTCGCCGGACCAGTCCCGCCTCGCCGTGGTGGTGAACGAGGAAGGCTATTCCCGCCTGCGCATCCTGGATGCCGCCAGCGGCGCCGTGCTGGAGCAGCCTTCCTACCCCGCCGGCGTCATCACCCGGATCAGCTGGCACCCGGACGGCGCCTCCCTGGCCTTCGACCTCGCCTGCCCCACCCGGCCCTCGACCCTGTGGCGGCACCGCCTGCGCCAGCCGGAGGCTGAGCTGATCTTCGCCCCGGCCGAGGCGCCGGCGGCGCTGCGGGACTGGCAACTGGTGCGCTTCCCCACCTTCGACGGGCGCGAGCTGCCGGCCTTCCTGGCCCTGCCGGAAGGCACGGCGCCGGCGGGCGGCTGGCCGCTGCTGGTCTGGGTGCATGGCGGCCCGGAATCCCAGGCGCGGCCCAACTGGCGGCCGGACCTGCAACTGGTGCTCTCGCTGGGCATCGCGGTGCTGGTGCCGAATGTGCGCGGCTCCACCGGCTATGGCCGCGCCTATGCCGCGCTGGACGACCGCGAGCTGCGGCTGGACAGCGTGCGCGACCTGGCCGCCGCCCACGCCTGGGCCGCCGCGCAGGAGCGCTTCGATGCCCGGCGCATCGCCGTCATGGGCCAGAGCTATGGCGGCTGGATGGTGCTGGCCGCCGTGACGGAATACCCGGAGCTCTGGGCGGCGGGCGTGGACTACTACGGCATCGCTCGCTGGAAGACCTTCTTCGAGCGTACCGGGCCCTGGCGCATCGGCCACCGTGCCGCCGAATACGGCGACCCGGTGCGGGATGCCGAATTGCTGGAACGCCTTTCCCCGCTGCACAAGGCCGACCGCATCCAGTGCCCGATGCTGGTGGCGCAGGGCATGACCGACCCGCGCGTGCCGCCGCAGGAAAGCGAGCAGATCGTGGAAGCCCTGCGCCGCCGCCAGGTGCCGGTGGATTACGTGACCTTCCCCGACGAGGGCCACGGCTTCCTGAAGCGCGACAACCGCCGCCGCATCTATCTGGCAGTGGCCGATTTCCTGGCCCGGCACCTGCTGGACAATCGTGCCGCATCCTGAACGGAGCTCAGCCATGAAGCGCAGAACCCTTCTGGGCGCCGCCGCCGGCGCCACCACCGCCGGGCTCCTGCCCCATCTGTCGCGCCCCGCGCTAGCCCAGGGCAATGCCCGGGTGCTGCGCTTCGTGCCAGAAGGCAACCTGGCCAACCCGGACCCGATCTGGACCACCACCACCATCGCCCGCAACCACGGCGCGATGATCTGGGACACGCTCTACGGCCTGGACGACCACTTCGAGCCGCAGCCGCAGATGGTGGCGGGGCACGAGCTTTCCGACGACCGCCTGACCTGGCGCTTCACGCTGCGGGACGGGCTGATGTTCCATGATGGCGAGAAGGTGCGCGCCATCGACTGCATCACCTCCATCCAGCGCTGGGCCCGCCGCCGCCCGCTGGGCCAGACCCTGCTGGCCCGCGCGGAGGAGATGAAGGCGCTGGACGACAACCGCTTCGAGATCCGGCTGAACAAGCCCTACAGCCTGATGACGCGAGCCTTCGCCGATAGCTGCTTCATCATGCCGGAGCGGATCGCGAAGACGGATTCCTTTCAGCAGATCGGCGAATATGTCGGCAGCGGCCCCTTCCGCTTCCTGCGCGACGAATGGGTGGCGGGCTCCAAGGCCATCTATGCCCGCTTCGACAAGTATGTGCCGCGGCAGGAGAAGCCGAGCTTCCTGGCCGGCGGCAAGGTGGCGCATTTCGACCGCGTCGAATGGATCGTGATGCCGGATTCCGCGACCGCTGCGGGCGCCTTGCAGAATGGCGAGGTGGACTGGCTGCAACGGCCGGATTTCGACCTGCTGGGCATGCTGCGCGGCATGCGCAACGTGAAGGTGGCGGTGAACGACAAGGTCGGCGTGCTGGCCATGATGGCGCTGAACCACATCCAGCCGCCCTTCGACAATCCGAAGCTGCTGCGCGCCATCCTCTCGGCGGTGAACCAGGAGGATTTCATGGCCGCCGCCGTGGGCGCGGAGCCGGAACTCTTCCATGTGCCCGCCGGCGTCTTCACGCCCGGCCTGCCCATGTCCAGCGATGCCGGGATGGAGGTGCTGACCAGGCCGCGCGACATCGCCAAGGCGCGGCAACTGGTGCAGGAGAGCGGCTACAAGGGCGAGAAGGTACTGCTGATGTCGCCTTCCGACTACCCGGTGCAGGCGGCGCATGCGCAGGTGGCGGCGGCTCTCTTCAAGGAGCTGGGCCTGAATGTGGAATTCGCCAGCATGGACTGGGGCACGCTGGTGCAGCGGCGCTCCAGCAAGGAGCTTCCGGACAAGGGGGGCTGGACCGCCTTCACCACCACCTATGAGGGGCTGACGGTGGCCGACCCTTCCAGCAACGTGCCGCTGCGCGGCAACGGCGCGCAGGCCTGGTTCGGCTGGCCCACCAGTCCGCGCCTGGAAGCGCTGCGCGAGGAATGGCTGGACGCGCCCGACACCGCCGAGCAGAAACGCATCGCGGCCGAGATGCAGCGCATTGCCTTCGAGGAAGTGCCCTTCATCCCGCTCGGCCAGCTCTACTACCCGACGGCGCACCGCACCGAGCTGCGCGACATCGTCCCCGCTTCCTTCCCGATCTTCTGGAACGTGCGGCGGGCGTGACGGAAAGGGCCTGGGGAAAAGCCATCTCCCCAGGCCATGCTTTGCCGCAGCGGGCTTCTAGCCCGACATGCCGACGCGGCGGAGCACCGGCTCCCATTTCTCGGTTTCCGAGGCCAGGAAGCGCTTGCATTCCGCCGGCGTGCTGCTCGGCCGCACCTGCATGGCCATGTCCAGCAGGCGGCGCTGGAAGGCCTCCTGGCCCGTCACCTTGTTCACGGCTGCGTTCAGGGCGGTGATGATGGGCTCCGGCGTGCCGGCCGGGGCCATCAGCATGTGCCAGCTATAGGCCTCGTAGCCCGGCACACCGGCCTCATGGATGGTGGGGACCTCGGGCGCCACCGGCGAACGCTCCGGCGCGCCGAGGCCGAGCACCCGCAGCTCGCCACGCTCCGTGTAAGGCATGGCGCCGGTGCCGACATCGATCAGCATGGCGACACTGCCGCTCAGCAGGTCCGGCATGGCGGCGGAACTGCCGCGATAGGGCACGTGCTGCACCTTCAGGTTGCCCGCCATGCTGAGGAACAGCTCGGAGGCGAGATGCACCGCGCCGCCGACGCCGGAGGATGCGTAGGAATACTTGCCCGGATTGTCGCGGAACAATGCGATCAGCTCCTGCAGGTTCTTCACCGGCAGGTTCTTGTTGACGAAGAGCACCATGGGCACCTGGCCGATCAGCGCGGCGGGCGCGAAATCGGCCACGGGGTCGAAGGGCAGTTGCGGGAAGAGCGGCCGCAGCACCGAATGCGCGATGGTGGTGTAGAGCAGCGTATGGCCATCCTTCGGCGCCTTGGCGACGAATTCGGTGCCGACCACCACCCCGGCGCCGGTGCGGTTCTCTACCAGGCTGCGCTGCGGCATGACCTTGCCGAGCTCTTCCGCCAGCATCCGCGCGGCGACATCGGTGGGGCCGCCGGCGGCGAAGGGCACGATCAGGCGAACAGGCTGGTTGGGCCATGCCGCTGCCGGCTGCGCGGCGGCGGGGTTGGGGATGGTGGCAAGCGGACTCAGCATCAGCCCGGCGGCTGAAGCCATGATACTCCGGCGCTTCATTGGCGCTCCTCCCTTTATCCGGGAAGTATCGCTGTTGTTTCGGCACGGGGTCAATTTCTTGCTGGCCCTGGGCCTTCCCCGCGTCGGCGGCGGCCTGCGTGGAAAACAGCGGCAGGACCCCGGCCGCTTCGCCTAGACTTCCCGCCAGCGGCACGGACCGCGAGGATATGGCCGTGGCGCCCATGCGCAGCAGGAGGGGCCCGATGGCAGATCCCGGCCGCCAGAACCAGGCCCGCATCTTCACCGGCGGCTTCGCCGGGCGCCGGCCGCTCATCCCCTGCGCGCCGGAAGCCCTGGAACGCGCGGCCTTGGCGCGGATGCGCGGCCATGCCGCCGCCTATGTGGCCGGCGGCGCGGGGCTGGAGCGGAGCATGGCCGCCAATCGTGCCGCCTTCGACCATTACCGCATCCTGCAGCGCGTGCTGCGCGATGTGTCCGACCGGCGGCTCTTGGTGGAGCTCTTCGGGCGCAGGCTGCCCTTGCCGCTGCTGCTGGCGCCCATCGGCGTGCTGGAGATGGCGCAGCGGCGCGGCGACCTCGCCGCCGCCCGGGCCGCCGCTTCCGAAGGCCTGACCTTTGTCACCTCCAGCCAATCCTCCGCGCCGCTGGAGGAGATCGCCGCGGCCTGCGGGGAGGGGCCACGGTGGTTCCAGCTCTACTGGTCCTCCAGCGACGCGCTGATGCGCAGCTTCATGCGGCGGGCCGAGGCCGCCGGCTACGAGGCCATTGTTCTGACCCTCGATACCACGCAACTGGGCTGGCGGCCGCGCGACCTGGATCGCGGCTACCTGCCCTTCCTGCGCGGCCGGGGGCTGGCCAATTATGTCTCGGACCCCGTCTTCCGCGGCCTGCCGCCGCCGAACCTGGCGGCGGCGGAGCGCCCGCCGCTGGGGCTGCGCTCCCTGCCGGCGGGCCTGGAACTGCTGTGCAACTGGCCCGGCGGGATGCGGCAGGCGCTGGCCTCGCCGCGCGCGGTGGTGCAGGCCGTGCAGCGCTTCATTGCCGTCTATTCCCGCCCGGACCTGACCTGGGAGCATCTGCCGGCCCTGCGGCGGGCGACCCGCCTGCCCATCCTGCTCAAGGGCATCCTGCACCCCGATGACGCGCGGCGGGCGCTGGATGCCGGGATGGATGGCATCATCGTCTCCAACCACGGCGGGCGGCAGGTCGATGGCGGCGTGGCGGCGCTGGACATGCTGCCGCCCGTGGCGGAGGCCGTGGCGGGCCGGGTGCCCGTGCTCTTCGACAGCGGCATCCGCACCGGGGCCGATGTCATAAAGGCGCTCAGCCTGGGGGCGCGGGCCGTGCTGCTGGGGCGGCCCTATGTCTATGGCCTGGCTCTGGCGGGCGAGGCCGGCGTGCGGCAGGTCATCCGGAACTTCGCCGCCGAGCTGGACCTGACCCTGGCCCTGATGGGCCGCCGGGGGCTGGATGAGCTGGATGCATCGGCGCTGGCGCCCGCACTTGTCCCCAGTTTGCGGGGACAGAGCTGTGGATGACCGGGGGGACAGCTTGTGCCTGATGGTGCGCAGCCCGTCCGCCCCAGGCCACTGCCCCTTTTAGGTCATTTATTTGGTTCATTGATTCAACAATAACACCATGCTTGAGTGATGCCGAAGTGAAGCCCGGACAACGGGCACACCAAGGAGGAAACGGGATGCGCCGCAGACAGCTTGCTGGCCTGGGTCTTCTTGCCTGCGGCCTCGCGCGCCCAGGCTTCGCGCAAACGGAAAAATTCCCCAGCAGGCCCATCCGGTGGGTGCTGCCCTATGCCCCGGGCGGGCCGGCGGATGCCTTCAGCCGTGCGGTGGGGCGCGGCGTGACGGAGCGGCTGGGCCAGCCGGTGGTGGTGGACAGCCGCCCCGGCGCCGGCGGCGTGCTGGGCGTCGAGATCGTCGCGAAATCGCCCGCCGATGGCTACACGATCGGCGTGGGCGGCACCGGCTCGCTGGCCGGCGCGCTCAGCCTCATGCCGCAGATGCCCTATGACCCGCTGAAGGATTTCGCGCCCATCACCATGATGGCGGCGGTGCCGGAAATCCTGGCGGTGAATGCCAGGGTGCCGGCCCGCACGGTGGCGGAACTGGTGGCCCTGGCCAAGGCGAAGCCCGGCGGCCTCTCCTACGGCTCCGGCGGCAATGGCACCGGCCCGCATCTGGCGGGGGAGCTGCTGCGCCTGCGCACCGGCATCGACATCGTGCATGTGCCCTATCGCGGCGCCGCGCCCGCCACCACCGACCTCGTTTCCGGCCAGATCCAGATGATGATCGGCGAGGCCCCGGCGCTGGTGCCCTTCATCCAGTCCGGCGAGCTGCGCGCCCTGGCCGTGACCACCCGCAACCGCCTGCCCGTGCTGCCGGAGGTGCCGACCCTGGCGGAGGCGGGCGTGCGGGACCTGGAGCTGGAGAACTGGTACTGCCTGCTGGCGCCCGCCGCCGTGCCGGCGGAGCGGCTGGAGATCCTGCGCCGCGCCATCGTGGACACGCTGGGCGACGCCGAGGTGCAGCGCATCTTCGCCGCCCAGGGCGCCACGGCAGCGCCCGGTACGCCGGAGGCCCTGATGGGCCGCATCCGGCAGGAGATCGCGCGTTGGGCCGAGGTATCCCGCTCCGCCGGAACGCAGGCCAACTGAGGGAAGCGAAGCATGACAGGCCAGACGGTCGCGCAGAAGATCATCGCCCGCACCCTGGGGCGGGTGGCGGTGGAGGTCGGGGAATATGTCACCGTCTCAGCCGACTACACCGTGTGCCAGGAGTTGTTCTGGCCCGGCCACCAGCGGAATCTGCAGCGCATCGGGGTGGAGCGCATCCCGCGCCCCGACAAGGCGGTGATGGTGATCGACCATTCCACCTCCGCCGCCATGGGCTCGCACCACTACCAGACGCACCGCTCATTGCGGGACTGGTGCGAGGCGCAGGGGATCGAGCACTTCTTCGGCCCCGGCAGCGGCTTGCGCCACCTGATGATGGTGGAGCGCGGCCTGGCGCGGCCGGGGCTGCTGATCTTCTCGGATGAAGGCAATATCGCCAGCCTCGGCGCCGTCGGCGCGCTGAACATCCCGATCTCCACCGAGGTCGTCGTCTCCCTGATCGAGGACCAGAACTGGCTGGCGGTGCCGCCCTCCGCCCGTATCACGCTGACCGGGACACTGCCTTTCGGCGTCACGGCGCGGGACCTGATCCAGACTATCATCCGCGACTATGGCGCGACCGACCGCCTGCTGGGCTGCTGCGTGGAATTCACCGGCCCGGCCATCGCCGGCCTTTCGTTGGACGACCGCCAGACCATCCTGGCCTCGCTCTTCCACAGCGGCGCCTATACCGGGGTGATGCCGGTGGATGCGGTGGCCCGCGCCTATGTCGAGGCCCGCGCGGCCGGCCCCTGGCAGGTGGTGGAAGCCGACCCGGATGCCGAATACGTGCTGGAGGCCACCTACGACCTTTCCGCCCTCTCCCCCATGGTGACGCAGCCGCCGGACCTGCATGGCGGCGTGCCGGTGGAGGAGGTCAGCGGGCGGCGGATCGACCAGGCCACCATCGGCTCCTGCGCCGGCAACCGGCTGGAAGACATGCGCGCCGCCGCCGAGATCCTGCGCGGCCGCCAGGTGGCGCGGCATGTCACGCTCTACATCACGCCGGGAAGCCGCGAGGTTTATTCGGCGGCGGCGCGGGAAGGATTGCTGGAAGTGTTTTCCGATGCCGGCGCCACGGTGCTGGCCCCCGGCTGCACCACCTGCTGGGGCTACCAGGGCCAGTTGAACGACTATGAGGTGCTGATCTCAACCCAGCAGTTCAACTACCAGGGGCGCAACGGCAGCCGTTCGGCGGAGGTCTTCCTCGCCGGGCCCTATGCGGTGGCCGCCGCCGCCGTGGCGGGGAAGATCGTGGACCCGCGCGAGATGCTGGCGATGCAGGCGGCGGGAGCGGTGGCATGAGCGGGCAGGATCTTCGCGGCCGCGTCTGGAAGTTCGGCGACAATGTCAGCGGCGATGACGGCATCATCGAATTCTCGATCGTGCGCGAGGGCTTCGGCAAGGCCTTCGACGAGGAAGCGCTGAAGGCCATGTGCTTCCGCCGCCTCCGCCCCGAATTCCCGGCCGAGGTGCGGCCCGGCGACATCGTGGTGGGCGGCCGGAACTTCGGCCACCACAACCATGTCGAGGTCAGCGTTGCCATCAAGGCGTCCGGCATTGCCGTGGTGATCGTGGAATCCTGCGAATCCGGCATCATCCGCCGCGCGCTGAATGTCGGCCTGCCGATCATGACCTGCCCCGGCATCACCGATGCCGTGCAGGATGGCGAGGTGGTCGAGGCCAATCCGGCCACCGGCATCATCCGCACCGCCACAGGCGGGGTGCTGCAGGCGCGCCCTTTCTCGCCCCGCATGGTGCAGATCTGGCAGGCCGGAGGCTCCATCCCGCTGCTGGAGCGGGAATTCGCCGAACGCCGCGCGGCCGCCGCTGGGGCCTAGAGGCTCATCAGGCTGGCATTGCCCCCGGCGGCGGCGGTGTTGGTGCTGACGGAGCGTTCCAGCAGCAGCATGTCCGGCCGGTAGAGGCCGCTCTCCTCCGGCAGCAGCACGGGGCGCAGCGGGCCTTCCTGGGCCGCGACGTCGCGGTTCAGGTGGCGCAGCGCCTCCGCCCCGCCTTCGAACAGCACGGCGGCGCAGGCGCGGATATCGTTGCCATCCGCCGGCCGCAGGCGGGACGCCAGAGCCGGGGGCAGGCCATCCAGCATCGCCAGCGCCTCCGGCGGTGCCTGGAGGCGCGCGGCATTGCCGGTGGAGAGGCAGGCCGCGGCCTGCAAGGCGAGGCCCTCGCGCGTCGCGGCATGGCACAGCACCGTGCCGCGCGGATGCAGCGCATAGCGGTTCAGCTCGCCCACCGGGCCGGGCAGGGTGATCTCCAGCCCGCAGCGCGATGCCGCCGCCTGTTCCGCGCAGCGCGCCGCCAGCGCGGCCTCGCCCCGCCCGCGCAGCCAGTCCAGGAAGGCGCTGGCTTCCGGCAGGGCAGGGGTGGCGGGCAGGGATGGCTCGGCCGGGCAGGCGGCCAGCAGGCGCCGCAGGTAGAGGGGCCCGCCCGCCTTGGGGCCGGTGCCGGAAAGCCCGTGCCCGCCAAAGGGCTGCACGCCCACCACGGCGCCGATGATGTTGCGGTTGATGTAGAGATTGCCCGCGCCCGCCCATTCCGTCAGCCGTGCGATGCTTTCGTCGATGCGCGAATGCGCGCCGAAGGTGAGGCCATAGCCGGTGGCATTGATGTCGCGCATCAATGCTTCGGTGCCGTCGCGGTGGAAGCGCAGCACGTGCAGCACGGGGCCGAAGACTTCCCGCTCCAGCTCTGCAACCTTGCTGATCTCGATGATGCTGGGCGCGACGAAGCTGCCTCCGCGGCATTCGGCCGGCAGCGGCAGCGCATGCACCGGGTGGCCACTGGCGCGCATGGCGTCGACATGCTGCTGGATGCCGGCGCGCGCTTCCTCGGTGATGACGGGGCCGATATCGGTGCTCAGCCGCGCGGGGTTGCCCAGGCGCAGTTCCGCCAGCGCGCCCTTCAGCATGGTCAGCACGCGCTCCGCGATATCCTCCTGCACACACAGCAGGCGCAGGGCCGAGCAGCGCTGCCCAGCGCTGTCGAAGGCCGAGGCCATGACATCCGCCACCACCTGTTCCGCCAGCGCTGAACTGTCCACCACCATGGCATTCTGCCCGCCGGTCTCGGCCACCAGCGGCACGGGGCGCCCGCCCGCGCCCAGGCGCCCGGCAAGCTGGCGCTGGATCAGCCGCGCCACATCGGTGGAGCCGGTGAACATCACGCCCTCGGTGCGCGGGTCGGCCACCAGCCGGGCGCCCACCTCGCCCTCGCCGGGCAGCAATTGCAGCACCTCCGGCGGCACGCCAGCCTCATGCAGCAGCGCCACGGCGAGGGAGGCGATCAGCGGCACCTCCTCCGCCGGCTTGGCCAGCACCGGGTTGCCCGCCACCAGCGCCGCCGCCACCTGCCCGGTGAAGATGGCCAGCGGGAAATTCCAGGGAGAGATGCAGACCACGGGGCCGAGCGGCCGGTGCGCGGCGGTGAAGCCGCGCGCCTGGGTGGCGTAGTAGCGCAGGAAGTCCACGGCCTCCCGCACCTCGCCCACCGCATTGGGCAGGGACTTGCCGGCCTCCCGCACGATGGGGCCGAGCAGGGCCTCCATGCGCGCTTCCATCAGTGTGGCGGCACGTTCCAGCATGGCGGCGCGCCGGGCTGGCGGGGTGGCGGCCCAGCCTGGGGCGGCGGCCACGGCCCGGGCCAGGGCGGCATCCACCACCGCGTCATCGGCCTCCACCACATGGCCGACCAGGTCGCGCCGGTCGGCGGGGTTGCGGACTTCCCGGCGGGCCCCGTGCGCCACGCCTTCCGGCGCCGCCAGCAAGGGCGCGGCATGCTCCCGCAGGGCGGCGCCGAGGCTGGCGAGGCGATCCTCGTCCGTCAGGTCCAGCCCGGCGGAATTGGGGCGGGCATCGCCGAAGAGGTCGCGCGGCAGGGCGATGGCGTCATGCGGGCGGCCAACAGGGGTAAGCGCGCGGGCCTCGGCCACCGGGTCCGCCACCAGCATCTCCACCGGCACGGCGGGGTCGTTGATGCGATTGACGAAGGAGGAATTGGCGCCGTTCTCCAGCAGCCGCCGCACCAGATAGGCCAGCAGCGTCTCATGCGTGCCGACGGGCGCGTAGATGCGGCAGGGGCGGTTCAGCCGGTCCGGGCCCACCACTTGCTCGTACAGCGGCTCGCCCATGCCGTGCAGGCACTGGAACTCGTATTGCCCGGGGTGCCATGCCGCCGGGTCCGCCATGCTGTGGATGGCGGCAAGCGTCCGCGCGTTATGCGTGGCGAATTGCGGGAAGACGGCATCCGGCGCCGCCAGAAGCCGCCGCGCGCAGGCGAGGTAGGAGACATCGGTGTGGATCTTGCGTGTGAAGACCGGAAAGTCTTCCAACCCGTCCAGTTGCGCGCGCTTGATCTCGCTGTCCCAATAGGCGCCCTTCACCAGCCGCACCATCATGCGGCGCTGCGTGCGGCGGGCGAGGTCCACCACGAAATCGACCACGAAGGGCGCGCGGCGCTGATAGGCCTGGATGACGAAGCCAACGCCATTCCAGCCGGCCAGCCGCCCGTCCTGGCAGAGCGCCTCCAGCAGGTCGAGCGACAGCTCCAGCCGGTCGGCTTCCTCGGCGTCGATGTTCAGGCCGATGTCGTAGCGGCGGGCCAGCACGGCCAGCTCTGCCACGCGCGGCAGCAGTTCCGTCATCACCCGCTGCCGCTGCGCGCGGCTGTAGCGCGGATGCAGGGCGGAAAGCTTGATGGAAATGCCTGGGCCTTCCTGGATGCCACGGCCGGCGGAAGCCTTGCCGATGGCATGGATGGCGGTTTCGTAGTCACGGAAATAGCGGGCGGCATCGGCGGCCGTGGTCGCGGCCTCGCCCAGCATGTCGTAGGAATAGCGGAAGCCCTTGGCCTCCATGGCGCGACTGCGGGCCAGGGCTTCCTCGATGGTCTGGCCGGTGACGAACTGCTCGCCCATCATCCGCATGGCGAGATCGACGCCCCGGCGGATCACCGGCTCCCCCGCGCGGGCGACCAGACGGGTCAGGGCCGAGCCCAGCCCGGCCTCGCTGTTGGTGGCGGAGAGCTTTCCGGTGACCACCAGCCCCCAGGTGGCGGCATTGACGAAGAGCGAGGGCGAATGGCCGAGATGCGCCCGCCAGTCGCCGCCGCCGATCTTGTCGCGGATCAGCGCATCCCGCGTGGCGGTGTCGGGGATGCGCAGCAGCGCCTCCGCCAGGCACATCAGCGCCACGCCTTCCTGGGAGGAGAGGGAGAATTCCTGCACCAATGCCTCCACCCCGCTGCCCCGGCGCTTGCCGCGCAGGGCGGTGACGAGGCGGCGGGCCAGCGCCGCCGTGGCGGCCTCCTGTTCCGCTGGCAGAGCCGCCTGTTCCAGCAGGGGCGGCAGGCAGGTGGTTTCGGGCCGGCGGTAGGCTGCGGTGATGGCGGCGCGCAGCGGCGACTGCGGCTGCAGCTCCTGCCCGAAGGCCAGGAAGGGCTGTGGCGCTGGGGCGGTGGCCTGGAAGGTCGTGCTCATGGTCGTGTCATCTCGGCGGGAGCCCTGATTCTAGGCGGTGCCGGTCGGATCAAAATAGCGCTTCGGAAGCCATGGCCGTACAAGATACGGTCGAAACGCAGCCGGGTAGCGAAACATGCAGAAGATCGACCAGACAGACCGCGCCATCCTGGCCGTGCTGCAACGGGAAGGGAGAATCACCAACCTGGAACTGTCGGACCGCATCGGCCTTTCCCCCACCGCGACCAGCGAGCGCATGCGGCGGCTGCTGAAGGACGGGCTGGTCACCGGCTTCGGCGCGCGGCTGGACCCGCAGAAGCTGGGCTTCGGGCTGCTGGTCTTTGTGGAAGTGCTGCTGGACAAGACGACGCCGGATGTCTTCGACCGCTTCGCCGCCGCGGTGAACCGCGCGCCGGAAGTACTGGAATGCCACATGGTGGCTGGCGGCTTCGATTACCTGGTGAAGACGCGGGTGCGGGACATGGCGGCCTACCGCACCTTCCTCGGCACGGTGCTGCTGGGCCTGCCGGGCGTGCGGGAAACACGCACCTATGCCGTCATGGAGGAAGTGAAGAGCGACGCGCCGCTGCCGCTGTGAGGCCGCGCCGCCGGCTCGGCTGAGGCGGCGGACGGTTATTCCACGGCGGCCTCATCCAGGGCCGGGTCATTGGCGGCGGAGCCGAGGATATGCGCCCGCACCGTCCCGGCCACCTGGGCCGCGTCTCCGGCGCGGAGCGCGGCCAGGATCTCCCGATGCCCTTCCGCGCTGCGCCGCAGGGCGCGCATCGAGGGCCAGAGCACCAGGGGCCAGAGGCGGGCGCGGTCCCGGGTCTCGGCCGCCACCTCCACCAGGGCACGGTTCGGCGCGAAGCTGTAGAGCGTGTCGTGGAAATCGAGGTTCGTGGCGCTCTGGCTGGCGGTGGTGCCCTCCGCCACCGCGCGGTCGAAGGCATCCGCCTTCTGTTCCAGCAGGCGTAGCGCCGCCTCGTCCAGGTGGGGCAGGGCGCAGAGGGCGGCCTCGCATTCCAGCAGCGCCCGCACGGCCAGCATGTCGCGCACGCGCTGCCGGTCCGGCTGCGCCACGCGGAAGCCGCGGTTCGGCACATGCTCCACCGTCTGCCGCAGCGCGAGCTCCGCCAGGGCGGCGCGGATGTCGAAGCGTGTGGCGCCCAGGCTTTCCTCCAGATCCACCTGCCGCAGCCATTCGCCGGAGCGGTAGCCGCCGGAGCGGATCACGGCCGCGATCTCGGCGGCGAGGTGGCGCTTGGGCTGGGTCGAGCGTGGCATTCCCGGGTCGTGTCCTGGCGAAAAAGATTGCAGCCCCGCGATCAGCGCGTTTAGCCTATTGGCGCCAATTATTGCGCCAAAAATAGAACGGGTCGAGCCACGATGCAGGGACGGCCCACGAGGGAAGGAAACACGGAATGATCCGGATCGGTCGCCGCACCGCCTTGGCTCTGCCTGCCCTGATCCTGGCGAACCGCGCGCAGGCGCAGGGCGCCCCCACGAGCTACCCGCAGGGCTATGGCGACGTGGTCGCGGGCGGGGAGCGGGAAGGAAACCTGCTCATCTATTCCATTATGTCGGCCGAGAACTGGCGGCCGGTGCTGGAGGGCTTCAACCGCCGCTACCCCAAGGTGAAGGTGGAGACGCTGGACCTGCCGAATTCGCGTGAGGTCTTCGAGCGCTACCTGGCCGAGCGCGGCACCAACAGCCGCACCGCCGACCTGCTGGCCACCGCCGACCCGTCCGGCTGGATCGAGTTCCAGCAGCGCGGCGAGGTGATGCCCTATGAATCGCCCGAGGCCGCCGCCTGGCCGGCATGGGCGAAGCCCTGGCCGGGGGTCTATACCATCTCGGCCGATCCGCTGGTCTTCATCTTCAACAAGATGCTGGTGCCGGAGGCGCAGCAGCCCAGGAGCTTCGCGCAATTCGCGGCGCTGGCGCAGGAGAACCGCAGCCGCTGGCGCAACAAGCTGACCAGCTATGGCGCGCATTTCGGCGGCTTCGGCTACTCGGCCAATTTCGGCTTCGCGCAGAAGCATGGCGACCAGGCCTGGGAATGGTTCAAGCAGGTCGCCCCCACCCAGCCGCGCTGGGAGCGTTCCGGCGGCCCGATGACGGAGAAGGTGACCTCGGGCGAATACGCCGCCGGCTGGTTCGTCTCTGCCATCACCTTCTGGCCCCGGCTCAACGACCCGGCGCGGGCCCGCGTGCTGGGCTGGAACTTCATCGAGGACGGGCAGCTCGTCATCCTGCGCGGCATGGCCATCCCGAAGGCGGCGCGCAACGTCAATGCCGCGAAGCTGATGCTGGACTACATCGCCTCGCCCGAGGGTCAGGTGGCCTTCGGCCGCGGCGGGCTGACCCCGGCGCGGCCCGACATCAAGCCGGGCGAGGGCATCCGCCACACCTTCAGCTCGATCAGCGAGGCGGTGGGCGGCGAGAAGAACATCGCCTTCATCGACTACAACCCCGCGATCCTGGAGCAGTACCAGCCCTTCATCGACCGCTGGAAGCAAACCTACGGCGTGAGCTGAGCCGATGAGCCTGGCCATGTCCCGGCCGGAGGCGCCGCCCGCGCCGCCGGCCATCCCGCGCGCTGTGCCGATCCAGTACGGCACCGCGCTGCTGGTGCTGGTGCTGGTGGCGGGGCCGCTGCTGCCGGTGCTGCTGCAATCCGTGCTCGACGGCGCGCTTTATGACGCCGAGTACCACCTGACCCTGGCCAATTTCGCCCGGCTTGCCCGCACCGAGGGCTTCGGGATGGTGCTGCTGAACACCGCCGTGCTGGCGGCGCTGACCACGCTGGTGGCGCAGGTGGTCGGCACGCTGGCCGCCATTCTCTTCGGCCGCACGGACCTGCCGCTGGCGCGGCTGATGAGCGAGTTCTTTCTCTGGCCGCTCTATCTCTCGGCGCTGGTGCTGTCCTTCGGCTGGTATGCCGTCTACGGCCCCTCCGGCTATCTCACGCTGCTCTGGCAATCCCTGCTGGGGGAGGCGCCCTGGACGCTCTATTCCCTCACCGGCATGGCGGTCATCGCCGGCGTGTCGCAGGCGCCGCTGGCCTATATCTATTGCCTCTCCTCCACCAGCATCACGGACCCCTCGCTGGAGGAAGCGGCGCGCGTTTCCGGCGCCGGCACCTTCCGCACGCTGTGGCGTATCACGCTGCCGCTGATGAAGCCGGCCATCGCCTATAGCGCCGTGCTGAACTTCACCGTGGGGCTGGAACTGCTTTCCATTCCGCTGATCTTCGGCGACCCGGCGGGCATCACGGTGTTGACCACCTTCCTGTTCAACAACGGCATCTCCTCGCCCAGGCCGGACCACGGGCTGGTGGCGACGGCGGCGGCGCTGATGCTGGCGGTGGTCTGCTTCCTGGTCTGGCTGCAGGGACGGATGCTGGGCAACACGCGGCGCTTCATCACGCTCGGCGGCAAGGCGACGCGGCCGCGCCCCTTCCGCCTCGGCGGGCTGCGCTGGCCGCTGTTCATCCTGGCAGCGCTCTATATCCTGGCCACCGTGGTCGCGCCGATCGGCGTGCTGGTGCTGCGGGCCTTTACGGCCTTCCTGTCGCCGATGATCCCGCTGGGCGAGGTGCTGACCACCGCCAACTTCGCGCAGATCTTCGACTACCCGGTCTATTCCCGCGCGGTGTGGAATTCCTTTGTGGTCAGCCTGGTGGGCGGCGCCATCGCCACGGCGCTGATCGGGCTGGTGGCCATCATCGTGCACCGTTCGGAATTCCGCTTCCGCGGCGCGTTGCAATACCTGGCGCTGTTTCCGCGCGCGGTGCCGGGCGTGGTGGCGGGCATCGGCTTCTTCTATGCCTTCGCGCTGCTGCCGGGCCTGGGCTTCCTGCGCAATTCCATCTGGATCCTGGTGATCGCCTTCACCATGCGCTTCATCCCGGCCGGCATGGGCGCCGTGGCGCCCATGCTGCTGCAGGTGAGCCATGACCTCGACCGCGCCGCCCGCGTGCAGGGCGCCGACTGGTGGACCACCAGCCGCCGTATCCTGCTGCCGCTGATGCGGCCGGCGCTGGTGGGCTGCTTCACCATCCTCTTCATCTCCTTCTTCAAGGAATACACCACCGCGATTTTCCTCTTCGCGCCGGGCAGTGAGGTGATCGGCACCGCGCTGCTGCATTTGTGGGTGCAGGGGGAGGTCGGCCTCGTCGCCGCGCTGGCGACCATCCAGGTGGCGGTGATCGCCGTCTGCGTCGCCGCCGTGCGCGGCATCTTCGGAGTGAAGCTGCATGGCTGACCTGACCATCCAGGGGCTGACCAAGCGCTTCGGCGGCGTCACCGCCGTCGATGGGGTGGACCTGCATGTGGCGGATGGCGAATTCGTCACCCTGCTCGGTCCCTCGGGCTGCGGCAAGTCCACCACCCTCGCCGCCGTGGCGGGGCTGGACCGCGCCGATGGCGGGCGCATCCAGGTGGGCAAGACCGTCTATTTCGACGCGGCGAAAGGCATCTACCTGCCGCCCGAGGCGCGCAACTGCGGCCTTGTCTTCCAGAGCTACGCGCTCTGGCCCCACATGACGGTGGCCGACAACGTCGCCTTCCCCCTCACGCTCCGCAAGGTGCCCGCCGCCGAGCGGAAGCGGCGTATCGAGGAGGTGCTGGCGCTGGTGGAGATGGAGCGCTTCGCCGGCCGCTACCCGCATGAGCTTTCGGGCGGGCAGCAGCAGCGCGTGGCCCTGGCCCGCACCCTGGTCTACCGCCCCGCCATCCTGCTGCTGGACGAGCCGCTCTCCAACCTCGACGCCAAGCTGCGGGACCGCGCCCGCGCCTGGCTGGCGGAGCTGCGCACGCGCCTGGGCCTCACCACCATCTATGTCACCCACGACCAGATCGAGGCGCTGTCGCTGTCCGACCGCATCGTGGTGATGAATGGCGGGCGCATCGCGCAGATCGGCACGCCGCAGCAGATCTACGAGCATCCGGCCGACCCCTTCGTGGCGGATTTCATCGGCACCACCAACTTCCTCTCCGCCCGCGTGCTGGGGGAAGCGCCGGCCGGCGGCCGCACCGTGCTGGAACTGGCCGATGGCCAGCGGCTGGAGGCCATCGCCGACCGCCCCGCCGCCGCCGGCAGCCAGGTGACCATCGCCTTCCGGCCGGAGCAGATGCTGGTAGCGCCGCGCGGCGCCGCGCTGGAAGGCGGCTCGGTATTGGCCACCCGCGTCACCAGCCGCTCCTATGTCGGCGGCAACTGGCAGGTGGGGCTGGAACTGGCCGGGGCCGTCCTGCGGCTGGAGGCACGCCAGCCGCCGGCGGAGGACGATCTTCATCTCTGGCTGCCCCATGCGGGCGGCATCCTGTTCCGGGGAGGCGCCGATGTCGCCGCTTGACGAGGCGCGGGCCCAGGGCCTGCCGCGCGCCGATTACACGCCGGGCGCGGCCGGCCCGCTGGAGGGCGTGCGGGTGCTGGACCTCTCACGCCTCGTCGCCGGCAATACGCTGACGCAGCACCTGGCCGATTTCGGCGCCACGGTGGACAAGGTGGAGCCGCGCGACGGCGACACGCTGCGCGGCTGGCGCGTGCGCGGGGTGGAGACCGCCTGGAAGGTGCATGGCCGGGGCAAGCGCAGCCTCTGCCTCGACTTCCGCCACCCGGAGGCCATTCCGCTGATCCGCCGGCTTGTGCCGGGGGCGGCGGTGCTGGTGGAAAGCTTCCGCCCCGGCACGCTGGAGGCCATGGGACTGGCGCCGGAGGAGCTGCTGCGGCTGGAGCCGGGGCTGATCATCGTCCGCATCTCCGGCTGGGGGCAGGACGGGCCCTATTCCCGCCGCCCCGGCTTCGGCACGCTGGTGGAGGGTTTTGCGGGTTTCGCGGACATGAACGGCTTCGCCGACCGCGAGCCGGTGCTGCCGCCCATGTACTTGGCCGATACCATCGCGGGCCTGACCGGCGCCTTCACCACCATGGCGGCGCTGCGCGAGGTGGAGATGCGCGGCGGCCAGGGGCAGGTGATCGACCTGCCGCTGCTGGACCCGCTCTTCACCGCGCTGGGCCCGCAGGCGGCGAATTACCGCCTCACCGGCAGGACCAAGCCGCGCACCGGCAGCCGCTCCACCGGCGCCGCGCCGCGCAATGTCTATCGTACCCGGGATGGCGGCTGGGTCTGCCTTTCCGCCTCCACCCAGGGCATGGCGGAGCGTGTGCTGCGCTCCATCGGCCGTGGTGATCTGGTGGAGGACCCGCGCTTCCGCACCAACGAGCAGCGCGTGCAGCATGGCGAGGAACTGGACGCCATCATCGGCGCCTTTGTCGCCCAAAAGACATTGGAGGAAAACGTGGCCTTCTTTGAAGCCGCCGAGGTCACCATCGGCCCGGTGAACGACATCGTCCGCTTCATGGCGGACCGGCATGTGCAGGCGCGCGGCCTGCTGGCGGAATATCCGGACGAGGACATGGGGCAATTCCCCATGCATGCCATTCCGGCGCGGCTGTCCGGCACGCCGGGGGCGATCCGTGCGCCGGCGCCACGCCTGGGGCAGCACAGCCAGGAGATCCTGGCGGCGCGGGGCTTCGGCGCGGACGAGATCGAGGCGGCGAAGGCTTCCGGCCTGGTGGTGGCGGCATGAGCGCGCGCCCGCATCCCGTCTGGCGCTCCGGCCTCTTCGTGCCGGTGAATGTGGAGCGCTTCCTGTCCCGCGCGCATGAGCGGGGCGCGGATGCCATTCAGCTCGACCTGGAGGACAGCATCGCCCCGGCCGACAAGGCCGATGCCCGCGGCAGGGTGGAGGGCGCCGTGGCGCGGCTGCGGCGGGAGGGGCGATCGGACATCCTGGTACGCATCAACCAGCCGCTGGAGGATGCGGTGCGCGACCTGGAGGTGGCGGTGATCCCCGGCGTCGATGCCATCATGGTCACCAAGGTGGAGGGCCCCGACCACCTGCGCCTGCTGGACGAGCTGGTCTCGCGCCTGGAGATGCGGCGCAGCCTGCCGCAGGGCGGCGTCCGCTTCGTGGCCTTGATCGAGGCGCCGGGGCCCCTGGCGCAGGCCCATGCCATCGCGCATTCCACGGCGCGGCTGGTCGGGCTGTCGCTGGGGGCCGAGGATTACGCCACGGCCATCGGCGGGGAGCCCACGGCGGAGGTGCTGATGCTGCCCAAGCAGCAGATCCTCCAGGCCGCCAAGGCGGCGGGGCTGATGGCGCTCGGCACCATCGGCACCGTGGCTGATTATTCGGATATCGAGGCCTATACAAAGGTGGTGCGGCGCGCCGCCAGCTTCGGCTTCGTCGGCGCCTCGGCGATCCATCCCGCGCAGGTGCCGGCGCTGAACGCGGGATTCAGCCCCTCCGCCGAAGCCGTGGCCGAGGCGGACCGCATCGTCGCCATGAACCGCGAGGCGGCCGCCCAGGGCCGCGGCTCCTTCGCGCTGGATGGCAAGATGATCGATATCCCGATCGTGCAACGGGCCGAAGCCTTGCTGGCGCGGGCGCAGGCCATCGCGGCCCGTGCCGGCGCGGGGAACCCTGCCAGGATGGCAGGTGCCGTGTAAGAGCGGAGGGGGGCTGGATGTGGCATGCCGGAGGAACGGCAGGGAGCCTTGCTGGCCACGGGCCAGGCGGCCTGCTGCAAGTGCCTCGGGCCGGCCCGGGGCAGCAGACCTGATCTTCGCGTGTCTGTTGTCAGGAGCCGCGAACCGGATGCTGCCCTCATGGAGGTGCCGGCACGGCAAGGTCACATGCCTGGTAGCCGAGCGCGACAAGGGCATCGAGCGGCTGGGGGAGCGGGCGGTGGAGCATGCCTTGGGTCTCACGGCGGCTTCACCCAGGGCTAGGCGGCTGTCAGGCCCTGATCGTCAGGGGCAGGAAGCGCTGTAACCGGCTGAGCGGATGCACTGGCGCATGGAGGCGTGAGAAGGTTGGTCGTGCGAGTGTGCCGAGGCGAAGCCAGGGAGGCACCAGGGGCATCGGGCGTCGCACCCATAAACTGTCGCAAGGCAGCGGGTAAGGAGGATGCGGCACCGGTGATCCCTGCCATCTTGAAGGATGTTAAGGGTGGCCGGCTCCTACGTCTGCCTGGGACGGCCGACCTGCCCAAGAGTCATTGTGAAGTCTGACCGTAAGGCACCGCTTCTGTTGTCCGTCATGGGGCCGAGCCGCCTTTGGAAAGTCGGATGCAAGACCTTGGACCAGGGCCACATGGACCCCGTCCCTTGCTTTGGCCGCGAGGCGGACATTTCCTTCGAGAAGGTGAAAAAAAGCCCTTGATGGCAGCAGCGTCGGGCATTATATCGGCGCTCTCGCAGCGAGGCGGTGCTCTTTCAGGTTTCCGGCGGTTGGTGGCGCTCCTGAGCGTGGCCGGCTTCTTCGGAGACAAAGACGTCGTCTTGGTTGTGGGTTTGATCTTGGCGCCTTTAGGTCCAGATCTCTTGCTCTCGCTGAAATGCAGGGGCGCACCTAGTCGGCTAACGCCGGCTTGGTTGTTCTTTCAAAATTGCATCAGTCTTCTGGAAGTAAGCAGATTGGCTTAGCTGTTGCTTGATTGATCCTGACGGTGAGTTGGGATGGGTTGG
>NZ_RFLX01000170.1 GCF_003696345.1 Teichococcus wenyumeiae
AGGTTCAGGCCTCATTGATCCGGAAGAGGGCGGCGGCTGCGAGGCAGATGGCGGACATGAAGGTGTGGGCGCAGCGGCCATAGCGCATGGCGATGCGGCAGTCCGAGGCAGTGCCTTGAACCCTGGAGCCTGCCAAACGTGTTCTCGATGCGGTGCCGCTGGCGGTAGAGCTTCCTGTCATGCGGGATGCGCCGCTTGCGGCCACGGCGTGACGGCATGCAGGCTTCGATGCCGCGGGCGGTCAGGGCCTGACGGAAGCGGTCGCTGTTATGGCCTTTGTCGCGATCAGGAGGCGGGCGGACGGCAGGGCGTCGCGCATCAGGGCTGCGCCCTTGTGGTCGCTCATCTGACCTTCGGAGAGCAACATGAGGATCTGTCAGAGTTCGCGCCATGGGCGCGCGGATTGGCCAGCGGGGGCAGGTTTGTATAAGTTCCTGACGGGTTAATGGGCGACTGGGAGCCTGAGATAGAGTGCGTGGGCTGCGGTTCGGCCGAGGTGACTGAGCGGCGTGACCGTACGGCCCAGGGTTACCGGCGCTTTCGCTGCCGCACTTGCGGCCGAGGGTTCAACGAGCGCAGCTCGGGCGTGCCGAGAAGGGCTTAGTACCCGAGCGAGGTGATTGCCCTCGTGGTGTTGTGGCGCCTGTGTTACCGCCTCACCTTGCGGGATCTGGCGGAGATGTTCCTCCTCCGCGGCATCGTCTTCAGCCATGAGGCGGTGCGGGAGTGGGAAGCGAAGCTCGCGCCGATACTGACCAGTGGCCTTCGGCAGCGTTGGCGAGCAAAGGGCGGCTCCGGGCATCGTTCCTTGGCACGTGGATAAAACATACCTGAAGGTCCGTGGACGTTGGTGCTACTTGTATCGGGCGATCGACAGGAACGGCGATCTCGTCGATACCGAGCTGAGCGAGCACCGAGACATGGTGGCAGC
>NZ_RFLX01000171.1 GCF_003696345.1 Teichococcus wenyumeiae
CCCGGATGCGGCTGCTCGCCGAATTCGTCGACGAACCACAGCAGGAAAAGATGTTCCGCTATGTCGACGAGATGCAGGAGATGATCGACTCGGCGCTGGCATTCTTCCGCGATGATGCCAGCCAGGAGCCCTTCACCCGCTTCGACCTGCCGCAGTTGCTCAATTCCATCATTGACGACTACGGCGATCAGGGGATCACGTTGATCTATGAAGGACCGCAGCACGGCCCGCATCGCGGCCGTCCCCATGCTCTGCGGCGCGCTTTCGTGAACCTGATCGAGAATGCGGTTAAGTATGCGACACCGCCTACGGTTCGGCTGCACCTGACAAGCGGGCGTACGGAGATCCTGATCTGCGATGAAGGGCCTGGACTACCGGAAGAGGCCCTGGAACAGGCCTTCGCGCCCTATCATCGCCTCGAAACCTCGCGCAATCGCGCCAGCGGGGGCGTCGGGCTTGGCCTGACAGCGGCGCGAAGTATCATCCGGGCTCATGGTGGAGAGGTCTGGCTCAGCAATCGGCCAACCGGCGGGCTGCAAGCGCGCGTCGAACTTCCTGCCACGCAACCTGACGCGCATGGCCGGTGAGCACGCGGTGTCCTGGACGGTTCTGTCAGCGCAGTGGTCAGATGCCCTGGCCGCCAGACACCTCAATACGCTGCGCATTGACCCAACGGTTGTCAGGGCCGAGCAGGCTGGCGATCATCGGGCCGATATCGTCGGCCACGCCAACGCGCCCCAGCGCCGTGATGTCGGCGAAGAACGGCATTGGCAAGTTGTTTGACGGGAGGGCGAGTTCGGCCGCGTGACTAAGGGTGCAGCAGGATCAGGATGCTGCTTGGGCGCAGGTCTCCTGCTGCCAGCTGCGAAAGGCCTTGGTGCGGGCACGCCGGTA
>NZ_RFLX01000172.1 GCF_003696345.1 Teichococcus wenyumeiae
CTAGGGTCTGTGACTGGACTGTCTGACTAACCGGTCTGGCTCCGATCCGGTCTCTGGCCGCGCCACCTTGGAAGTTCTCGAGGCTTTCAAGGAAACGCGGCCATGACCAGAACGAAGCTAGACGACGCCCAATGGGCGTCGCTGATGCTGGTGATGCAGCAGATTCCCCGTGCCTGGAAGCGTGATGAGGTGGCGCTGCGCCGTTTCATCGCCGCGGCCCTCTGGATTTGCCGGACGGGGGCGCCGTGGCGTGACCTGCCGGAGGCGCTGGGCCAATGGTCGAGCGTCTACCACCGTTGGCGGCGCTGGTGCCTGCGCGGCTGGTGGGAACTGATCTTCGAGGCACTCCGCCCGAGCCTGCCAGCGGACGGGCTGATCCTCCTGGACAGCACCACCTGCAAAGCCCACCGCGCTGCGAGCGGGGCGGCGAGCAGTACAGCCTCGGCCGAAGCGCTCGGCCGCAGCCGTGGCGGACTGTGCTCCAAGCTTCATGCCTGCGCCGATGGCGCAGGCCGCATCCTGCGGCTGATCGCCAGCCCCGGGCACCACGCCGATCTGCGCTATGCGACGGCGCTCGCCATGGGCCTCCCGGCCTGCAACGCGGCACTCGACCGGGGCTACGTCTCGGCCGCGCTCCGCGCCGCCTTTGCTGCCGAGGGCTGCACCGTTCACACCCCGCCCAAGCGCGGCATGGTCGATCCGCCGGACTGGGACCCCACCCTGTACGCCCAGCGCCACCATATCGAGAACCTGTTCTCCAGCCTCAAGGATTGGGTCCGCCTGGCCTTCCGCCGCGACAAGACCCGCCGCAGTTGGACTGGCTTTGCCCATCTCGCCGCCACCATCATCAACCTACGCATCGCTGCGTCCGGTCACAGACCCTAGTCC
>NZ_RFLX01000173.1 GCF_003696345.1 Teichococcus wenyumeiae
CACGTCGAACACCAGCCGGATCGTCGAGCGGACCTGCTCGTCCGGATCAAGCGCCACCTCGCCCGAGGGGCGCTGCACAAAGCCACGCGGCAGGCCGATCACCAGCTCGCCGCGCACCGCCTTGGCCCGGCGCCCCTCGTGCATGCGAGCCTTGAGGATGTGCAACTCCGCCTCGCTCATCGTGCCCTTGAGCCCGAGCAACAGCCGGTCGTTATAGGTGGCGGGATCATACAGGCCGTCCGCGTCCGCGATCAGCGTGTCGAACAAGGCGCACATCTCGAGCAGCTGATGCCAGTCCCGGCACGAGCGTGCGAGGCGCGACACCTCGATGCCGAGCACCAAGCCCACATGGCCCAACCCGACCTCAGCGACCAGGCGCTGGAACCCGGGCCGGTCCAGCGTCGAGGCAGCCGAGCGGCCCATGTCGTCGTCGATGACCACCACCTGCGAGGGATGCCAGCCGAGCTGGCGTGCGCGGTCGGCCAGCGCGTATTGCAGGCGTGCGGACTCCTGGTGCTGCTGCACCTGGCGCACCGTCGATTGCCGGACGTACACGACCGCATGCCGGTCACGATGCCGGTCCCTTATCTTGCCCGTGGGCAGCAGACCGGCACTGGGCAGGGTCGGTGTAGGCAGGGTCTCGCTCATCGGCCGCCTCCATGTCGCCTGGTGGGGCTTCCGCAAGGCGTTGGCGGATCAACTTGCCGATCAGCACAACAAGGCGCCGCTGCCGCTCGCGCGGCAGGTCCTGCCAACCGATCCCCTCCTGCCTCCGACCGCCCATGACGAGCCGCCATCCACCGGGCCAGCGCAAGCAGGGCCTTGTGGCCCAGCCGCGGTGCTACAAGAACGTCACATCCAGCGGCCTCGTGTCCAGACGTTCTC
>NZ_RFLX01000174.1 GCF_003696345.1 Teichococcus wenyumeiae
CTAGCATAGCCTCCTTGGCCTTGGCTGCTGCTGTCAGACGGTCGTTGAAGCTGTCGCTTTTAGGGGGGCTCATAGGGGCCTTTTTACTGCGGAGAAGGAGCGGCGCCTAGCGCACTCTCATGGCGTTCATCTGGATCGGATGTTCGGCCAACACGGCTGTGATGATGCGATGGATCGGAGATGAGGTGGCGAGGATGGGCCCGCGGCATCGACTGGCAAGGCCGGGTCGGGCAGTGTGGCGTTGGCCATCCTCATGTTGTCCGGTGCCGCTCTCGTGCTGTACCTGCCTGGGCGGATTTAGTCTCTCCACTGGGAAAGGCGCACAATTATGGCTGAGGCTAAGTTTTTGGTTGGGCAGACTGTGACCTTCACGCGTGGTCAGGCCGACGGCAATATCCCGGCCGGAGAGTTCACCATTTTGCGGGTCATGCCCAGCGAGGGTGGCCAACGGAGCTATAGGGTCCGCGGCGCTCGGGACGGGCAGGAGCGGGTCCTTCCCGAGGATCAGCTGGAGGCTGCTGGGAGCGTCTGGTCAAAAACGAAACGATAGTTGCGAAAAGCCCGCCGGGCAAAGGACCGTTCCACAACCTGGCGCCGTGGCTGCACAGCCAAGATGATCTCCACGTGCAATGGGAGCAATCAGATCCAGCTCCGACATGTTCGTCCACTGCCTTCGGATGAGCGCAGGGGCAGAGCCCATAGCGGTCGGCAAGTTAAATGATTGCGGGTCATCGCGGAAACCAGAGGCTTTAGCCTGTGTTTCCAGGAGCGGTGAGGCACATATCCAGGAGGTCTTTGTAGAAGATTTTCTAGAAGCTCAGGCAGAAACCCC
>NZ_RFLX01000175.1 GCF_003696345.1 Teichococcus wenyumeiae
ATCGGCTTAATCTGACAGGCAGTGGTGAAGTGGTGGGCATCTGACCTGCCGGCTGGAGCTGGCAGGCGTCCGTGAGGACGGAGGTCACGATGATGCGGGAGCAGAAGATCATCCGCGGCAAGGTCGGGGTGCTGGAGCTGGCCAGGCAGCGTCAGCCAGGCCTGCAAGGTCATGGGCGACAGCCGGGACAGCTTTTACCGGGTCAAGGACCTGTACGAGAAGGACGGCGAGATTGCGCTTCAGGAACTCTCCCGGCGCAAGCCGAACCTGAAGAACCGGGTCGACCCAGCCATTGAGGCAGCCGTGGCCGAGATGGCCATGGACCAGCCCGCGTGGGGCAGCTCCGGGTGTCCAACGAACTCCGCAAGCAGGGTGTCCCCGTCTCCTCCTTTGGGGTGAGGAACATCTGGCTGCGCCACGATCTCCACCAGCATGAAGGCGCTGGAGGCCCGGATGGCGCCAGGAAGGCCTGGTGCTGGCCGAAGCGCAGCTCGGGGCCCTGGAGCGGGTCAAACAGGAGAAAGAGGCGCATGGGGAGTTCGAGCGCGAATGTCCCGGCTGCTGCGGCGCCCAGGACACCTTCCATATCGGCAACATGAAGGGCGTGGGCCGGATTTACCAGCAGACCTTTGTCGACACTGCCTCCAAGGTGGCCTTTGCCAAGCTGCATGACCACAAGACCCCGATCACCGCCGCCGGCTTGTGGAACGACCATGTGCTGCCCTTCTTTGAGGAGCATGCTATCCCGCTGCTGCGGATCCTGACTGATCGAGGATCTGGGTTCTGCGGTAGCCCCGCGCGGCACGAATATGAACGCTACCTGGCTG
>NZ_RFLX01000176.1 GCF_003696345.1 Teichococcus wenyumeiae
CTCCAGCGCTCGATGCAGCGGGCCTCCAGCCACGCATTGAGGGCGGGCAGATCCGCGAACGGCGGCATGCCCTGCCAGATCTGTCGCCGGGCGTCCTGCACGTTTTTCTCAACCTGACCCTTCTCCCAGCCCGAGGCCGGGTTACAGAACGTCGCCTCGAACAGATAGTGGCTGGCCATGGCCGCGAACCGCGCGTTGACCTGCCTCATCTTGCCCGCGCCGATGCGGTCGACGGCGGTCCTCATGTTGTCGAAGATACCGCGGCGCGGGACGCCACCCAGCACACGGAACGCCTCGGTCAAGGCATCGAACAGCATCTCATGGGTTTGCAGCTTGTAGGCCCGGACGACGAAAGCCCGGCTGTGCGACAGCTTGGTATGCGCGGCCTGCAGCTTGATCCGCTTGCCGCCCACCGTCGCCCAGTCCTCGCTCCAGTCGAACTGGAACGCCTCGCCGGGCTGGAAGACCAGGGGCACGAATACCCCGCGCCCGGTCGTCTGCTGTGCCGCCTCCCGCCTCGCCTGCCAGCGCCGGGCAAAGGCAGCAACCCGCGCATAGGAACCATCATAGCCCAGGGCAACCAGATCCGCGTGGATCTGCAGCACGGTCCGGCGCCCCTTACGCCCCTTGCCTGCCTCCACCCTCAGCCAGTCCGACAGCCTGTCGGCAAACGGGTCCAGGCGGCTCGGGCGCTCAGGAACCTTGAACTTCACTTCAACAGTGTTTGACCGCAGGTATTTGCGGATCGTGTTCCGCGACAGGCCTGTGCGCCTCTCAATCTCGCGGATCGGAATACGGTCCCGGTAATG
>NZ_RFLX01000177.1 GCF_003696345.1 Teichococcus wenyumeiae
CTAGAGGCTGTTATGGACCTGCGGGTGGGTAACGATCAGGTTGCGGGCATGACGATCCGCAAGCCCTACCCCTCTGATGTGTCTGATGAAGAATGGGCGCTGGTCGCGCCCTATCTGACGCTGTTGCCGGAGCAAGCCGGACAGCGGGAGCATTCACTGCGCGAGGTGTTCAACGGCCTGCGCTACGTGGTGAAGACCGGCGCACCCTGGCGCTGGATGCCCAATGACCTCCCGCCCTGGGCAGCGGTGTACCAGCAGACGCAACGCTGGCTGGCGGCAGGCTGCTTCAAGGCACTGGCCGAGGATCTCCGAACCGTGCTGCGGCTGGCTGCCGGACGAAAGGCGCAGCCCAGTGCTGCCATTCTGGACAGCCGGACCTTGCGCTCGACGCCGGAGAGCGGCGAACGGGCGGGCTACGACGGCGCCAGGCGGAAGAAGGGCTCGAAGCTGCACCTGGCGGTCGACACACTGGGGCATCTGCTGGCGTTGCACGTCACGCCCGCAAGCGTGGACGACCGGGCCGAAGTCGGACGCCTGGCCCAGGCGGTGCAATCCTCCACAGGGCAGAGTATTGATCTGGCCTATGTCGACCAGGGGTACACCGGCCGGAAAGCAGCCGATGCCGCGAAAGCCCACGGCATCGAGTTGGAGGTGATCAAGCTGCCGGAAGCCAAGCGCGGCTTCGTCCTGCTGCCGCGACGCTGAGTGGTCGAGCGCTCCTTTGCTTGGGCCAACCGGTTCCGGCGCCTGGTGAAGGACTACGAGCGCTACGCCAGCACCCTTGCCGATCTCCACCTC
>NZ_RFLX01000178.1 GCF_003696345.1 Teichococcus wenyumeiae
TGACCTGGAAACCCCGATTAGATGGGGTGGGCGCCCCCTCTCGACGGCGAAGTCGTGCTGAGATTGGCACCTGACGCTCACCGGAAGGAGGTTCTCATGGCAACGACCCGGGTCATCGGACTGGATCTGGCAAAGCATGTCTTTCAGGCTCACGGGGCGGACGACGCCGGACATGTCACGTTCCGGCAGCGGCTCCGCCGCGACAAGGTACTGGAGTTCTTCGCGGCCCAGCCCCCGTGCCTCGTTGCGATGGAGGCCTGTGGCGGAGCCCATTACTGGGGCCGTGAGATCAGCAGGCTGGGGCATGATGTCCGGCTCATCCCTGCGTCATACGTGAAGCCCTTCGTCAAGCGTCAGAAGAACGACGCGGCCGATGCCGAGGCGATCTGCGAGGCAGCCTTGCGACCAACGATGCGGTTTGTCACCATCAAGAGCGAGCAGCAGCAGGCCAGCGCGGTGGTATTCCGGGCGCGTGACCTGCTGGTCCGGCAGCGTACGCAGATCATCAATTCCCTCCGTGGCCACCTTGCTGAGTACGGGCGGGTGGTTGCGCAGGGACCGGGGCACGTCACGAAGCTGATCGCGCAGGTCGAGGACCCCGCGAGCGGCCTGCCTCCGGCTGCCAGCCTGGCGCTGGGACTGCTGATAGGAATGCTGCGGACCCTCGACGAGCAGATCGCCCGGATGGATACCGAGATCGCCCGTCGTGCCAGGGAGGACGAGGTAGCACGGCGTCTGACGACCATCCCCGGCATCGGGCCGGTTACCGCAACGGCGATGGCCGCGTTGGCACCA
>NZ_RFLX01000179.1 GCF_003696345.1 Teichococcus wenyumeiae
GCAACATGTGTGGACGCCCCCATCGGAGCAAGAAGATTTTCAGGACTGCGTGGCGCGTAGTCGGGTGCTGACATGTGTCCGGCCTCTGTTGCGGCTGGTCACATGCCGCGGGCCCGTATGGGAGTTCGTGGATCAGGTCCAAATCAGAACCGCGTACTCGAGGTACGTCGTTGCGAACTGGTTTTCCCGACCCCGTCTCATCGACCGTTGCGCCATACCTTCCGTCTGACCTTCCTACGCCTACGACGGCCCCACGGCCGCAAGCGCGCTTACGCGGCTGCGGCCGGAGCCCGGTAGATCCCTCCTTTGGCCATGAGCGCCCAGACGATGCGGGCCATCTTGTTGGCCAGGGCCACTGTCACCAGCATTGGCGGCTTTCGCGAGAGCATGCGGCCAAGCCACGTTCCCCCTGCCACATTCTTTCGCCTGGCCCAGCGCACCACCGCGCTCGCGCCAATGATCAGCAGGCGGCGAAGAGTTCGCTCACCCATCTTGGAAACCCGGCCCAGCTTCTGCTTGCCTCCTGTTGAGCGCTGGAGCGGCGTGAGGCCGAGCCAGGCCGCGAAGTCGCGCCCACACCTGAATGTCTCTGCTGGCGGTGCCAGGGCCGCCATGGCCGTTGCGGTCACCGGTCCGAGACCGGGGATTGTCATGAGGCGATGCGCCAGCTCGTCCTCTTTGGCGCGACGGGCAATCTCCACATCCAGGAGCTTGATCCGCTCTTCCAGCGCACCCAGTGTTCCGGTGAGGACCTGCAGCACCGGGCGTGCCGCCTCTGGAAAC
>NZ_RFLX01000018.1 GCF_003696345.1 Teichococcus wenyumeiae
AACTGCTCAGCAGCGGGAGGCCGTAAATATCTACCCCAGACCCCAGGGTCAACACCCGATCATAAAAAAATCCGCCAGCACCAACACAGCGCAGCCTTCCAGCCCAGCAGGGCAGGAGATTATTGTTCTGTTTACGCTCTGTAGGCAGGCATAGCTGTCCACCGGAGAGCCAGAACAGGCGGGAGCTTGGCGTGGCTTGACCTTAGCAAAACGCCCTACCTCCTACTGTGCAGCCTTGCTAATGCCCCAGAAGACCGGGACTGTCGTGGGCCGGATACCCCGCAGGTTCGAACGGAAGGCCGCGCGGGTACGGAACTGCCCTGAGGGTGCGTAAGGCACACTCTGATAGGCCTGCCGCTGAATGTCATCGACCAGTTCGCGACGCTTGCCGGGATCCTGCTCCTGATACCAGGCGCGTCGCAGCTCCTCCAGCTTCTCGTCGCATGGCCAGCCACTCAGACCACCCTGGCACGGGGAAGCCAGATAGAGGCTGGAGAGCGGGTCGCCGCCATCCAGCACATTGCCCACGGTGATGAAGAGGTTCCAGCCCCCCTGCTCCACCGGCTCACGCTTGTTGCGGCGGGCGGTCAGGGTCGCGAAGTCAGTCGTCACCACATCCACATTGATGCCGATCTTGCGGAAGGCTTCTGCCATCACAAGCGTCGCGGCATGGTTGGTGAAGAGGTCGGCCGCGTCCAGGAAGACCACGCGCCGGCCGTCATAGCCGGATTCTTTCAGAAGGGCGCGGGCGGCGTCGAAGTCAGGGCTCTCCAGGCCTTCGGTCCCCGCCCGGCTCTCCAGAGGGGTGCCGCAATAGAAGAAGGCGTTGCACTGCTCCACCCGGTCCTCCGGCGGCATACCGGCGGCATCCAGCACATCCTTCTGGCTGATGGCGCGCAGCAACGCCCGGCGGGCACGTGGGTCGTTGAAGGGGGGCTGCTGGTGGTTCATGCGCAGCCAGACCTGCGAGCCGACCGGGTCGATCGGCTCCAGACGCACATTCGGCATGGTCTCCAGCACCGGAACGAGGTCAGGCGGCGGCAGCTCCCAAAAGTCGATCTCGCCCGAGGACAAGGCGCCCATGGCCGTCGCCGGATCTGGGATGGAGAGCCATTCGATGCGGTCCACGCTCGCGACCTTGGCGCCCGCCAGGCCATCGGGGGCTTCCTCACGCGGCTTGTAATCGGGGTTACGCCGATAGGTGGCGCGGTCGCCCACCCGCCATTGGTCGCGCTCAAAGATGAAGGGGCCAGAGCCGACGGCGCTGGTAATCTGCTCGGTGGCCGGGGTTTGCGCCACAGCCTCGGGCATCACGAACAACGCACTCGCGGTGGGGCGGGCCAGGGCCTGCTTCACCAGCGCGAAGGGGCGCGACAGCTCAATGATAAAGGTCTGGTCGTCCACCACCTCCATCTTCGCGGTCGCGGCGGCCAGGGCGCGGCCCACCACGTCGCGCTGCGCCCAGCGGCGGATGGAGGCAACGGCATCCGCAGCACGGACAGGGGCACCGTCATGGAAGCGCAGGCCAGGCCGAAGCGTGAAGCGCCACTGCCGCCCATCGGCCGAGACTTCCTCGCTGCCGATCATCTGCCGACGAGGCTCACCCTTGGAATCCAGGGCATAGAGCTGGTCATAGACCAGAAAGCCGTGGTTACGGGCGAAGGTTGCCGTCGAGGACACCGGGTCGATGGTTGCCAGATCGTTCCGCAACACCATCCGCAGGGTGGTTTCCGCCTGTGCGGAAGCCGTGCCAGCCAACAGCGGGAGTGCCAGCAAGGCAGCCGCCAGCCTGAACCTGAAGCCACCGCGGGCAATCTGGTCCGTCTGCTGCATCGACATGAAAATAATGTCCTCCCGTCTTGAAGGGGCGAAAGCTTGCGCCAAAGGCCGTTATGAAGAACAATTTGACATGTCCTGACGGCGGAGCAAGGCATGTCCCTGCATAGCTCCCTCCCCCTCTTCGCCGTCCGGTAACCGCGGCCAGAGGGTACCAGCAGGTTCTCTCCCCTGCGGAGGCCATTCCCTTCGATGGCGGAATCATCCCATCCTGGCGGCGCAGCTTGCTGCCAAAACAGCCCCGCGTCCCAGGAGGATCCACCGGATGAGTGCCAACAGCTTCCACGTCTGCGTCGTAGGTCTGGGGTCCATGGGCATGGGGGCGGCCCGCTCCTGCCTCGCCGCCGGCCTCAAGACCTATGGCGCCGACCTCAACCCTGCTGCCCGCGAGGCTCTGCAGGCGGCGGGCGCGGAGGCTGTGGCTGAGAGCGCGGCGGCTTTCGCGGACAAGCTGGATGCGGTGCTGTTGCTGGTGGTGAACGCCGCCCAATGCAACGCCGTGCTTTTCGGAGAGAACGGCCTGGCCGCGAGGCTGCGCCCCGGCACAGGCGTCATGGTCTCCGCCACCATCTCGGCCGCCGATTCACAGGCGATCGCTTCCGGGCTGGCCCAACACGGCCTGATGATGCTGGATGCCCCAGTCTCCGGCGGCGCGGCCAAGGCCGCCGAGGGGCAGATCACCGTGATGGCCGCCGGCTCCCGCGCCGCCTTCGACAAGCTGCGGCCTGTCCTGGATGCGGTGGCTGGCAAGGTCTACGAGGTTGGGGAGGAGATTGGCCAGGGCGCGACGGTCAAGATCATCCACCAGTTGCTGGCGGGTGTACACATCGCGGCAGGGGCCGAGGCCATGGCCCTGGCGGCCCGAGCCGGCATCCCTCTGGACACCATGTATGATGTCGTCACCCACGCCGCCGGCAATAGCTGGATGTTCGAGAACCGTATGCGGCATGTGGTCGACGGCGACTACACGCCGCATTCCGCTGTCGATATCTTCGTGAAGGATCTGAGGCTGGTTACAGAGACCGCGCTCTCCCTGAACTTCCCGCTGCCTCTCGCCACCACCGCCTATACGATGTTCGCCAATGCCAGCAATGCCGGCTTCGGGCGCGAGGACGATGCGGCGGTGATCAAGACCTTCGCCGGCATCTCCCTGCCGGAGAAAAAGGCAGTCTAGTCCCGCCGCGCACCGGAGGATGCCGTTACCGGCGTGCCGCCTCAGCCACACGCCGGTTCAAGCCACCACAGCGATCCGTCGCCACGCGGAGCCATGAAGGCGCCGCGGTGGCACCGTCAGATCCGCTTGCCCGTCTCCGCGTCGAACACATGGATCGAATGCGTGAAGGAGACGGGCATGGAGCCACCATTCACCGGGGCTGCGCCCTGCACCCGCACCGCCATGGCCTCGCCACTAGGCAGGGTGCCATGCAGGACAGTCTCAGAACCCAGCGGCTCGACCAGCTCGATGGCCACCGGCAGTTCGCCGCCCAGGGTAACATGTTCAGGGCGGATGCCGATGATCACCGCTTGCCCGGCAGGGCCAGGACGAGGCTCGTCGAAGCTGACGCTGCCACCGGCGGCAAGGGTCGCACTCCGCCCGCCGTCGTCCAGCGTCGCCCGCAACAGGTTCATGGACGGGCTGCCGATGAAGGCGGCGACATAGGTATCGGCGGGCTTGGCGAAGATCTCCATCGGCGTGGCGATCTGCGCCGCGCGGCCCTGGTTCATCACCACCAGCCGGTCACCCAGCGTCATGGCCTCGACCTGATCATGCGTGACGAAGAGTGAGGTGACGCCCAGGCGGCGCTGCAGGCGGCGGATCTCCGCCCGCATCTGCACGCGCAACTTTGCATCGAGGTTCGACAGCGGCTCATCGAACAGGAAGAGCTTGGGCTCCCGCACGATGGCGCGCCCCATGGCGACGCGCTGCCGCTGGCCACCGGAGAGTTCACGCGGCCGCCGGCTCAGCAGCGGCGTGATGCCCAGCAGGCCCGCCGCTTCCTCCACGCGCTGCCGGATGGCGTCGCGCGTCATGCCGCGGATCTTCAGGCCATAGGCCATGTTATCGAAGACCGTCATATGCGGATAGAGCGCGTAGTTCTGGAACACCATGGCGATGTCCCGGTCCGCCGGCTCCAACTCCGTCACGTCCCGGTCGGCAATGCGCACGGTGCCGCTGGTTGGCGTCTCCAGCCCTGCCGCGATGCGCAGCAGGGTGGATTTGCCGCAGCCGGAGGCACCGACAATGACCACCATCTCCCCTTCGGCGATATCGAGGTTGATACCGTGCAGCACGGTCGTGCTGCCGAAGGACTTACGGATGTCGTTGAGCGTGAGGGTGGCCATTATTTCTCCGTCTCGGTCAGGCCCTTGACGAACCAGCGCTGCATCAGGACGACGACGGCGACAGGCGGCAGCAAGGCCAGGATGGCCGTGGCCATGATGGCGTTCCATTCGTTCTGCGCGTCGCCACGGCCGATCATCTTGGACAGGCCGACCACGATGGTCTCGAGCGACGTGTCGGTGATGATCAGCAAGGGCCAGAGGTACTGGTTCCAGCCGTAGATGAACAGGATGACGAAGAGGGCCGCGATATTCGTGCGCGACAGCGGCAGGACCACGTCACGGAAGAAGCGCAGTGGCCCGGCGCCGTCGATCTTCGCTGCTTCGACATATTCATCGGGAATGGTCAGGAAGAACTGCCGGAACAGCAGGGTCGCGGTGGCACTGGCGATCACGGGGATCACCAGCCCGGCCATGCTGTCGGTCAGATGCAGGTCCACCATGACCTGGAAGGTCGGGATGATACGCACCTCGATGGGCAGCATCAGGGTGATGAAGATCATCCAGAAGAAGAGCATGCGCCCGGGAAAGGCAAAGAACACCACGGCATAGGCGGAAAGGATGGAAATGGTGATCTTGCCGACGGCGATGAGCGTCGCCATCACCATCGAGTTCCAGAGCATGGTGCCAGCCGGCACCGCGCGCGTGTTGCGCAACGCCGCGCTGCCACGCGACCAGGCGGCCAGATAGTTCTCGATGCCATGGGCGCCGAACCAGAGCGGCACATCGCCACGGCCAATGGTGTTCACGTCATGCGTGGAGCCGACCAGGGTGATCCAGATTGGCAGGGCGAAAATCAGGACGCCGAGCAGCAGGGCGCCATGGGCGAACCAGCGGCTGCGCCGCTGCCGCGCCCGGCTGGCACGGAGCGCGGGGTCCGTCATTGGCCCGCGCCTCCCTGCCCGAGCGGTGGATGCATCCGCATCATCAGTAATGCACCTTGCGTTCGATGAAGCGGAACTGCACCACGGTCATGGCGATGACGATCAGCATCAGGATGACGCTCTGCGCCGCCGAGGAACCGAGGTTGAGGTTCTCAACACCGTCGATATAGACCTTGTAGATCAGCGTCTCCGTCGCCTTGGCCGGCCCGCCCTGGGTCAGGGCATGGATCACGCCGAAGGTATCAAAGAAGGCGTAAACCAGGTTCACCGTCAGCAGGAAGAAGCTGGTGGGCGACAGCAGCGGGAAGACCACCGTCCAGAAGCGCCGCACCGGGCGCGCACCATCGATGGCCGCCGCCTCCAGCACCGACTTCGGGATGGATTGCAGCCCGGCCAGGAAGAAGATGAAGTTGTAGGATACCTGCTTCCAGGCACTGGCGACGATGACCAGCAGCATCGCCTGGCCGCCATTGAGGCGGTAGTCCCAGGCGATCTGCGCGGTGCTCAGCGCCCGGCCGATCAGGCCGATCTGCGGATGGAACAGGAACAGCCACAGCACCGCCGCGACAGCCGGAGCCACCGCATAGGGCCAGATCAGCAGCGTCTTGTAGAGGCTGCTGCCCCGGATCGCCTTGTCCGCCTGCACCGCCAGCAGCAGCGCCACGGAAAGTGCCAGGATGGCGACCGAGAAGGCGAAGACGGCGGTGGTGCCGGCCGCCGCCCTCCAGGTCGGGTCCAGGATGACATCGGTGAAGTTCTCCAGCCCCACGAAATTGCTGCTGAGGCCAAAGGCATCCTCACGCAGCATCGAGGACCAGATCGCCTGCCCCGCCGGCCAGAAGAAGAACAGGCCGGTGATGACAAGCTGGGGCAGCAACAACAACAGCGGCAACAGCTTGCCCCGGAAGATAACGTTCTTGCGCATACCCTCGCCTAGTCTGCTTTCATTTGTCCAAACCGCATCGGCTGCCTCAGCGGATCAGCCGTTGCGGTTGGCACGCTCGAAGTTGCGCAGCACCACATTGCCGCGGCGGGTCGCATTCTCCAGCAACGTCTTCGCGTCCTGCTGGCCCTGGAAGGCCTTCTCCATTTCTTCCTGGATGATGTTGCGGATCTCCGCGAAGCCACCCAGGCGGACGCCGCGTGAGTTCTCGGTCAGCGTGCCGCCGCCGCGCAGCATCTGCTCGATGGGAATATCGGCGCCGACATTCTCCTTGTAGAAGCCGCTCGCCTTGACGCGCTCGTAGCCCGAGCGGGTCAGCGGCAGGTAGCCAGTATCGGTATGCCACTTGGCGGCGACATCCGGCTTGGCCAGCCAGGCGAGGAACTCGGCGATGCCTTTCCACTCCGCGTCGCTGCGGCCGGTGGAAGCGCCCTTGTTCATCGACCAGAGCGAAGCACCGCCGATGATGGAATTGAGCGGCGCCTTCGGCACGTCGTCATAGTAGGGCAGCATGGCGGTGCCCCACTCGAAGCGCGCCTCCTTCTTGATGCGCGCGCGTGTGCCGGAGGAGGCGAAGGTCATGGCGCATTCGCCCGCCGACAGCATCCCGTCGGCCGCGCTGTCGCGCCCGCCATAGCGGAAGAGGCCTTCCTTGTGCCAGTCGATCAGGTTCTGCATGTGCCGGACCATCAGCGGGTTGTTGATGGTCAGTTCCGTGTCCAGGCCGCTGAAGCCATTGCCCTTGGTGGCCAGCGGGATGTCATGGATCGCGCTGAACTGCTCCACCATCAGCCATGTGGGCCAGGAGGTGGTCATCGGGTTCGCGATGCCGGCGGCCTTCAGCTTGCGGGCGGCCTCGGCCACGGCGGGCCAGGTGGTCGGGAACTTCTCCGCGTCCAGCCCCGCCTTGCGGAACATGTCCTTGTTGTAGAAGCTGACGGAGGTCGAGCTGTTGAAAGGCATCGAGGCCATGCGGCCGTCCGGCAGGCTGTAGTAGCCGCGGATGCCGGCCAGGACGTCGTCGAAGTTGATGTTGACGCCGGTCTGCTGCAGCAGCTCCCACAGCGGCTTAGTGGCGCGGCTGGCCGCCATCATGGTGGCGGTGCCGACCTCGAACATCTGCACGATATGCGGCGCGTTGTTGGCGCGGAAAGCCGCGATGGCCGCGACCATCGTCTCGCCATAGCCACCGCGATAGGTGGCATTGACGCGGTAGCGCTGCTGGCTGGCGTTGAAGTCGGCGACGACCTGCTCCAGCATCCCGCCCAGCGGCTGGGTCAGCCCATGCCAGAACTGGATTTCGACAGGGTCCTGCTGGGCCACTGCCTGCCGGCCGCCGATGACGCCTGCTGTGGTCAGCGCAACCGCGCCCTTAGCCAGTGTGCGACGCAACATGCCAGTGATCCTCCCTGAGAGACGACGATGCTCATTTTTTGCGGCAGCCGTGTCACAGCCCCCCACCGATTCGGCCTGGGGGCTCGAAGGACCGTCGCAAATTTCGCCCCAATTAGCACAAAAAGGGTTCTTGTCAGCTTCCTGGAAGCGCTGAGACGCGCCATGCTGATGAAGCGCCGTGCCAGGGGCCGGCTGCCATTGCCGGCCCTCGATCAGGCAGCCTGTGCTTCGACCTCAAGCAGCTTGGCGCCCAACATCTCCGCCAGCCCCGGCCCGATCTCCGGCGTGGCCGCGATCACCAGATTACCGCGCGCCAGGCCGCCATCGGCCAGAAAGTCGTTCACGCAGCCACCTGCCTCCTGGACCAGCAGAAGGCCTGCCATGACGTCCCATGCATTCGTATGGAGTTCCACATAACCATCGTTCAGCCCAGCGGCAACCTCGGCCATGCCCAGGGCACCGGAGCCATGCCGGCGGAATTCCATGTTACGCGCCGTCAGCGCCTCCAGTAGCGTGAGGTACCGCTGCATCGGCACGCGGTTCGACCAGCCTGTCTCCACCACCGGCGCCGCGCCATGCGCCAGATGGCTGACCTGCATGCGCCGCCCGTTCAGGAAGGCTCCCTGCCCCCGCCGTGCCGAGAAGAGCCGGTCGTTCGTGGGATCGTAGATCACGCCGAGCTCGATCACGCCCTTTAGCATATAGGCCATGGAGACGCACCAGCGCCGGGTGCCATGGATATAGTTGGCGGTGCCATCCACCGGGTCCACCACCCAGACGCTGTCGCTGGCCTCGCCGCCGTCCTCCTCACCGATCATGCTGTCGCCGAAGGTATCCGTGACGCGGGCGCGGATCAGTTCTTCCACCGCGTGATCAGCGGCGGTGCAGAAGTCGATGGGGTTCTTCACCTCCACCGGGCCCAGCCCGTCACGCATCCTCAGCGCCAGGCTGCCGGCCTCCACGGCCAGGGCAATGGCGAAGGCCTGCCGGCGATCCAGGCCGGCGCTCATGCCGGCACCACCACGGCACCGGCTGGGTCCAGGGCGACAGCGACGGCCGCGCCCTCCTGTAGCGGTTTCGCCATGGCAGGGTCTTCCACCAGCAGCTCCGTTCCCAGTTCGTCCAACACGACCTCGTATTCCATGTGGTCGCCGAGATAGGCGGCCTTGCGGATGCGGCCCGGCAGTTCCCCCTGCCCGGGCGGCCGGGCACGAAGGGAAAGACATTGCGGCCTCACTGCCAGTTCGGCGGGGCCATCCGCCACGTCCCGATGCGGCAGGCGCAGGCTGGCACTGCCGACGCGGACCTCCGCCATCACCGCGTCCGTCCGGCGAATGGTGACAGGCAGCAGATTCGCGTTGCCGATGAAATCGGCAATGAAGCGATTGCTCGGGCGCTCATAAAGATCGCGCGGCGTGCCGTCCTGCACGATCACCCCGCTCCGCATGACGATGATGCGGTCGGACACGGCCAGCGCCTCCTCCTGGTCATGCGTGACATAGACGACCGTCAGATCCAGCTTCCGCTGCAGCTCACGGATGTCAGCCCGCACGCGTCGGCGCAGCTTCGCGTCGAGGTTGGAGAGGGGCTCGTCGAACAGCAGCACCTTGGGTTCCAGCACGATGGCACGGGCCACCGCCACGCGCTGTTGCTGGCCGCCGGAGAGTTCGGACGGGAGCCGCTTCTCGAAGCCCGCGAGGCCCACGGTGGCCAGCTTCTCCGCGGCCATAGCCTCAGCCTCGGCACGCCTGATGCCGGAGGCGCGGAGGCCGTAGCAGACATTCTCCATCACCGTCATATGCGGAAAGAGCGCATAAGACTGGAAGACCATCGAGACATCACGCTCCGCAGCGGAGAGATGCGTGACATCCTGGCCGTCGATCAGGATGCGCCCCTCGCTGGGATGCTCCAGCCCCGCCACCAGCCGCAGCGTGCTGGTCTTGCCGCATCCGGATGGCCCCAACAGCGTGACGAGCGTGCCGCGCGTGATGGAGAAGCTGACATCCTGAACCGCCTTTACGGGGCCATAGCGCTTGCTGACGGCACGGAACTCTACTGCCGCTGGGGCCTTGCTCCGGCCCGTGGCCGCCGGCTGCGGCCGGTCCTGCAGGATCTGGTTCATGCTCATGCTCCTGACACCACTGGCCGGGCGGCACCGCCGGCCTCGGTGATCCTGCGCCGGCCGATCCGGCGTTCGCCCACCAGCGCCTGGATCGCCACCAGGGCCGCGACCATGATGAGGATCAGCACGGCGGAATAGACGATGGCGATCCCATATTCCCCGAACTCCGCGCGCCCCACGATGTAGACCGTCGCGAGGTTGTACTCGCCGCTGACCAGGAAGATGACGGCGCTGACGGAGGTGATGGCCCGCACGAAAGCATAGACCATGGAGGTGGCGATGGCGGGCCGCAGGATCGGCAGGATCACCTTCCGCAGCGTGCCGGCCGAGCGGGTGCCCAGGGTCAGCGAGGCTTCATCCAGCGAGCGGTCCACCTGGCTGAGGCTGGCGATGCTGGCGCGGATGCCGACCGGCATGTTCCGGAAGACGAAGGCCACCACCATGATCAGCGCCGTGCCCGTCAGTTCCAGCGGCGGCACGTTGAAGGCCAGGATATAGCTGATGCCAATGACAGTGCCTGGGATGGCGAAGCTCATCATCGTCAGAAACTCGAAGAGGCCGCGCCCGGCGAAGCTTTGCCGGTTGAGCAGGTAGCCGGTCAGCATGCCCAGCGCAGCCGTCAGCGGCATGGCCATCACCGCCACCATCAGCGTCGTCGTCAGCGAGTTCCAGGCCGAACCTGAGAGGAACCAGCCAGCGGCACCATGCTGGATGGCGAAGGCGGTCAGGAAGTGCTGCAAGGTGAAGCTGTTGTCGTTGCCGATGGCCTTTACGAAACCGCCGGCCAGGATGATGCCATAGACTGCCGCCGTCAGCACCAGCCAGGGCAGCACCACGCCAAGGCAGGCTAGGCGCAGCCCCGGAGACAGCGGCAGCGGAATGCCGGCATCCCCCTTGCCGGAAACGGTGACGTAGGAACGACGGCCGATCCAGAACCGCTGCAGCAGGAAGGCCGAGAGGGTGAAGGCCAGCAGCACGATGGCCAACACCGCCGCCTGCCCCTGGTCATGCGCCGCCCCCACAACCGCGAAATAGATGCTGACCGAAAGGACGTGGAAGTTGCCGCCGATCATGATCGGGTTTCCAAAATCGGCGAGGCTTTCGATGAAGGCGATCAGAAAGGCATTGGCGAGGCCCGGGCGGATCAAGGGCCAGGTGACGCAGCGGAAGGTGCGCCAGCGGCCGGAGCGCAGGGTCTGCGAGGCCTCCTCCATGCTGGGACTGACGCCCTGGAGCACCCCTTGCAGCACCAGGAACGAGATCGGCGTGAAGGCCAGCAGCTGCGCGATGGTCAGGCCCGGCATGCCATAGATCCAGCGCGAGCGCGGGATGCCGAAATGCTCCAGCAGGAAGTTGGTCACCATGCCGGCGCGGCCGAAGAGCAGGATGAGCGAGAGCCCAATGACGAAGGGCGGCGTGATGACCGGCAGCACCGACATGATGCGCAGCAGGCGGGGGAAAGGAAACCGCATGCGCGTCGCCACCAGGGCGAAAGCCAGGCCCAACAGCGTACTAAGCACGCCGACCACCAGGGCCTGCACCAGCGAGTTCCAGGCCACGCCGCAGCTGCGCTCGCCGGCCAGACAGCCCAGGCCCCAGATGGAACTGTCGGTGATCTTGCGGGCGAAGAGCCGCAGGTCCATGGCGCCGTCATTGTCCTGGAAGGCCGAAACCAGCACGCAGGCCACCGGATAGCCGACAAAGACCAGGATCGAGCCGCAGACCAGCCCGATGGAGCCGACGATGAACACCTCGCCTTTGCACCAGCCCTGCCAGGCAAGGCCGTAGGCCAGCAGCATCATCGTTGCCGTGGCATAGACCATCGCGCCCCAACCCAGCGCCGGCTGCGCCGCGCTCCCTCGCCAGACCTCCGCCAGGCCTTCCAGGCGGAGGCCGTGGCTGCGCAGGCCGAAGGCCTCGAACAGTAGCCAGGCCAGCGCGGCGGCGCCGCATGCCACGAGCAGCCGGGGCGTACGGCGATGCAACGCCCAGGCCGCCGCCAGCAACGGCAACAACAGCGGCAGGAGCCAGATGCGGCCACCGGCAGTGGCCTCGACCACCGCCGGAACCGGCCATCCGCCGCGCAGCACGCCGCCTTCGACACCGTACCAGGGCAACAGCAGCACCGAGACCGCCGCCGCCCCTAGCCAGAGCCATGCGCCATGATCCGAAGCCTGGGCCGATCCCTTGCGCATGGCCCTGCCCTCAGCGCGCGTTCTTGACTTCGCGTGTCCAGCGCTGCAGCAGCCGGGACCGCTCCGCCGGCGATCCATATTTCTCAAAGTCATAGTTGATCAGCTTGATGCGGCTGACATCCGGTGCTTCGGGCGGCACCGGCGTGGCATTGTTGGAAGGCATCTGGAAGGAACCGTGCTTCGGCGCGATCGCCTGCGCGGCCGGCGTCAGCGCCCATTCGTAGAAGCGCCGCGCTTCCTCCATGTGCCGCGCGCCCTTGATGATGCTCATCGAGCCGATCTCGTAGCCGGTGCCTTCACAGGGAGAGACAACGCGGACATTCGGGTTCTGCTTGGCGGCGTCGATCACGTCATGCTGGAAGGCGATGCCGACCATGATCTCGCCCCGCGCCGTCGCCTGCGATGGAGCGGCACCGGCGCTGGTATATTGATCGACATTGGCATTGAGCTTCTTCAGGTAATCGAAGGCCGGCTCCTCCCCCATCAACTGAACCAGCGTTGCCAGCATGGTCCAGCTGGTGCCGGAGGCATTGGGATCGGCGACCTGGATCTCACCCTTGAAATCCGGCTTCAGCAGATCCGCCCAGCAGGTGGGGGCAGCGATGTTACGCCGGCGCAGCTCGGTTTCGTTATAGCCATAGCCCAGGGCGCCCATGTAGATGCCCACGGTGCGGAACTGCGAGCGCTCCGCCTGATTGCGTGCCCAGTCCCGCAACTGGCCCAGCATCTCGGAACGGTAGGATTCCGTCAGGTCTTCCGCGGCGGCCTGAAGATGCGGGTCACCAGTGCCGCCGAACCAGATGTCGCCGCGCGGGTTGTTCTTCTCGGCCCGCAGCCGGGCGTAGATCTCGCCGGCGCTCTGGCGCGTCATGTCAACGCGAACGCCGGTCTCCGCCTGGAAGCCGGTGGCGGCGGCACGGCACCATTGCTCATTGACACCGCAATACATGACGAGGCTGTTGCCCTGCGCATGCGCGTGGCCACCTGCGGCAATCAGCCCACCCAGCAGCGCCAAGGCCTTCAGTACACTGCGCTTCTTCATGATCGTTCCCTCCTCGTTGAGCCTCGTCAGCCGGGCAGACGCTTGAGCATCCATTCGTGGGCGGGGTCGTTGTGAAAGCGCCAGGCGCGCCGCGGCCCTGCCATGACATTGAGGTAGTAAAGGTCGTAGCCGTGCGGCGCGCCCACCGGGTGATATCCGCGCGGCACCAGGATGCAGTCGCCATCCTGGACCAGCAGCGCCTCGTCGATGTCGCGCTCGTCCGTGTAGACGCGTTGCAAGGCGAAGCCTTGCGGCGGATTGATGCGATGATAGTAGGTTTCCTCAAGCAAAGTCTCGGCCGGAAACGCGTCGCGGTCATGTTTGTGCGGCGGGTAGGAAGACCAGTTTCCGGCAGGAGTGATGACCTCGACCACCAGAAGGCTCTCAGCCGGCTCGCTTTCCGGCAGGATATTGTGCACGAGGCGGCGGTTACTCCCCTCCCCCCGCATCTCTGGCTGAATGGTGTCGGAGCCGATCAGGCGCGGCGACCGTCCTGGCTTCCCTGGCGCGGAACACACCGCCAGCACGACATCATCCCTGGCTTCGACGCGCCATTCGGTGCCGGCCGGCACGTAAACTGCGCTGGGCCGACCCTCAAAGGGCGAGACACGGCCGCCCAAGCCATCCGCGCGAAGAGCATCAGCCCACACCGCCACGGTGCCGCTGACAGGAACAAGGCAGAACTCACGATCCGCGGCCCCGCCCGCAACCTGTTGGGCGGCGGTAAGATGATGCAGGTCGAAGCCGACATAGGTCCAGCCAGCATTCTCCGGCGTTACATGCAGCACCCGTCCGGTCTGGCCCTCAGGGCGGCGCAACAGGCTGGAGGCGGCGCTCACGCGACCAGCCCTGCCTCTTGGGCAAAGCGTGCGAGATTGGCGCAGCCCATGGTGGCGTAATGCAGCGGGTTGGCCTTCTCCGGGTCCTGCTCCGCTTCAATGACAAGCCAGCCGCGATAATCCGGCAGTTCCGCCAGCACGGCACGAAAGTCGACCATTCCATCGCCCGGCACGGTGAAGACGCCTTCAACCACGCTGTCCAGGAAGCTCCAGTCCTGCTGTCGGGATTCAGCCATGACCGCCTGCCGGATGTCCTTGGTGTGGACATGGCCGATGCGCTCGCGATAGGCATGCGCCAGCCGCACCGGATCGGCCCCGCCGAAGGTAGCGTGGCCGGTGTCCAGCAGCAGCTTCACCTCACAGCCGGTGTGCTCCATCAGGCGGGCGATATCTTCAGCGCTCTGGACCACGGTACCCATATGGTGGTGGTACACCAGGGACAGCCCAGCATCTTCGACGGCCTTGCCGGCCTCCGTCAGCCGCGCGCCGAACTGCTTCCAGTCTCCTGCATCCAGCTTGGGCCTGCGGGAGAGCGGCACCGCGCGGTCGCCGTGAATGGCATTGGATGTCTCGGCCAGGATCAACACCTCCGCCCCGGCGCCTTTCAGCAGCTCTAGATGCGGCTGCATGGCGGCGATCTCGGCCTTGGCGTCGCGCAGCAACAGTTCGGAGGAATACCACCCGGAAACAAAGGCAAGATCATGCGCGCCGAGCACGGCGCTCAACTCTGGTGCGGTGCGCGGGAACTTGTGCCCCAGCTCGATGCCTTCAAAGCCTGCCTGCCTCGCCTCCGTCAGACAGGTTTCCAGCGGCGTGGCGCCACCCAGGCTGGGCAGGTCGTCGTTGGACCAGGCAATGGGATTCGTGCCGAGGCGAATGCGGTGGCCAATCTGGTTCATGGGCTTTATCAAACTCCCAGGCTCTGCGCGGCACGGGCGGCTTCGTAGCGCGCCCGGGCGTCGCGGACTTCCTGGCGTGCCGAAACTTCCGGGACGCCGACATCCCACCAGTGCCCACCGGCCTCGGTCGATTGCAGCGGGTCTGTCTCAATGACGATTACCGTGGTGCGCGACGCCTGCCGCGCGCGTTCCAGGGCAGCCTCGAGCCTGGCGGTGGAGCAGACCTGCTCGGCAATGGCCCCCAGGCTCTCGGCATGGGCCCGGAAGTCGATGCGCGGCAGTGCCGCATGCCTTGCGTCAGAGAGAAGATTGTTGAAGGCGGCGCCGCCGGTGGCTGCCTGCAGGCGGTTGATGCAGCCGAAGCCACCGTTATCCAGCAGCACGATCGTCAGCTTCAGCCCCAGCATCACCGATGTCGCGATTTCGGAGTTCAGCATCAGGTAGCTGCCGTCCCCGACCATGACGACCACCTCGGTCTCCGGCCGGGCCATCTTGACGCCCAGCCCGCCCGCAATCTCATAGCCCATGCAGGAGAAGCCGTACTCCATGTGGTAGCCACCCGGCATGGAAGCCCGCCAGAGCTTGTGCATTTCGCCGGGCAGGCCACCAGCGGCGCCGACCACCACGGTCCGCTGGTTCGCCTGCCGCTGCACCGCGCCGATCACCTGCGCGTCGGAGGGCCTTGGAGCATCCGTGGGGGCTGTGGCAGCCGCCGAGGCCTGCGCCCACTCGCCCTTCCGGGTAGCGGCGAGGGAAGCCCAGGCGGCGTTGGCGCGGTAATCCGCCACGGCCTCGGACAATGCTTGCAGCCCTTCCCGCGCATCCGCCACCAGGGGATGTGCCAGATGCTTCGCGGCGTCGAAAGGCTGTACGTTGAGGCCGAGGATGCGCCGGCCCTGCTGGCGGAACAATGACCAGGAGCCCGTGGTGAAATCCTGCAGCCGGGTACCCACCGCCAGCACCAGGTCCGCTTCCGCGGCCAGATGGTTCGCGGCGGCTGTGCCGGTCACGCCGATGGCACCGAGATTCAATGGATGCTCGTCGGCCAAGGCCGATTTGCCCGCCTGAGTTTCCACTACCGGAATACCGTGGTCCTCCGCGAAATTCGTGAGGACCGCCGTGGCATCAGCATAATGCACGCCGCCACCGGCAACGATCAATGGGCACTTGGCGGCCCGCAGCAGTTCCGCTGCCTGCGCCAGCTCCTGCCGGTCCGGACGTGGGCGCCGCGGCGACCAGCGGCGCGAGGCGAAGAAGGCCTCGGGGTAGTCATAGGCTTCAGTCTGCACATCCTGGCAAAGCGCCAGGGTGACGGGGCCGCATTCGGCGGGGTCGGTCAGCACCGCCATGGCGCGCGGCAGTGCCGTCAGCAGTTGCTCGGGGCGAGTAATGCGGTCGAAGAAGCGCGAAACAGGCCGGAAGCAGTCATTGGCGCTGACGGTGCCGTCGCCGAAGTCCTCCACCTGCTGCAGGACCGGGTCCGGCCGGCGGTCGGCGAAGACATCGCCCGGCAGAAGCAGGACCGGCAGGCGGTTGACATGCGCCAGCGCGGCTGCCGTCACCATATTCGTGGCGCCGGGTCCGATGGAAGTCGTGCAGGCCATCATGCGGCGCCGCTGGCTGGCCTTGGCGAAGGCGACGGCGGCATGGGCCATGGCCTGCTCGTTATGCGCCCGGAAGGTCGGCAAGGTGTCACGGATGCCGTGCAGCGCCTCGCCTAGCCCGGCCACGTTGCCATGCCCGAAGATCGCCCAGACGCCGGCGAAGAGCGGCGCGCCATCACCCGCCGCCTGTGCAGCGAGATAGCGCACCAGCGCCTGCGCCATGGTCAGCCGAATGGTGCTCATGCCGCTTCCCTCGCCCGCACGCCACGCCAGGCATCCACCAGCATGGCGAAGTTCCTCGCCAGTTGATCCGTCGCCGCATTATCCTCGACCCGGCCGGCCAGCCACTCCTCGGCAATGTCGGCGAAGATGCTGCGGCCGACAGCAAAGCCACGGACCCAAGGGTTGCGCGCGGCCGTCGTGAAGGCTTGTGCCAGCGTCGGAAGCGGCGCCTCCAGCCCCAGCAGCAGGATACCCCGGCAGAGCGGGTCATTCGCCTCGATCACCGCCGCGATCCCGGCCCAGGCCGCGTCGCTGAGCTGCGCCTCCAGCTTCCACCAGTCGGGCCGAATGCCGATCTTGTAGAGGCGGCGCAGCACGGCGGCGGTGGTGTCCTGTTCCAGCGATCCATGTCTGCTGACAATGATTTCCAGCAGGCATTCCCTGCCCGTCTTCCGGCAGGCCTCGTAATAGGTCAGCAGCGCCTCTTCCTGCTCCGCCTTCAGTTCGGCAGGGTCATCAAGATGATAGAAGCAGAGGCATTTGGCGGTCTGCGTTGCCGGCCATTCCAGCAACGTGGCGGCCGGGTTGCGGTCCAGTTCGAAGCGCAGCGGGCGCGAGCCGGGCTGCTCGATCGGACGGCAAAGCCAGAGGCCGCTGCCTTCGGCCTCGAACAGCGCCTGGCGGCCATGGGTGCCATCGAGCAGCATGCCGAATCCCGGCGCGCCATTAGCCACGCGCAGAGCCGCCCGCACCGCCAGCCGCTTGAAGTCGCTGATGCGGGCGCGGTCGGCGCCGACCTTATCCGCGATGGCCTCCAATTGCTGACGATGATCAACCGCCATGGCCATGATGCCGGGCGGCTGTGGCCGGCGCGTCGTGGCATGATGCAGGTGGTTGAGCACCGGGTCGCGGCGCAGGGCGCGATAGGGGCTGCCGCTGCTTATGAAGTGCTGCAGTTCCGTCCAGGTGGCATATTCAGGCGCGCAGAGCAGGCGGGAGACCGCAATGGCGCCGCAGCCATTGGCCCAGGTGCAACATGTCTCCCAGGGCTCATCCCGCAGCCAGCCGCGCAGGAAGCCGGCCATGAAGCCGTCCCCGGCGCCCAGCACGTTATAGACCTCGATCGGGAAGCCCTGGCCGCGCAGCCCTTCCTCCAGCCGCTCCGGGATCGCGCCGTCGAACACCGTGCAGCCCATCGGCCCCTGCTTGAGCACGATGACAGCCGTGCTGCGGGCGCGAATGGCCAGCAACGCCTCCCGCACATCCTCGGCACCGCCTGCGATGCGGATTTCTTCCTCGGTACCAACAATCAGGTCGCAGAGGAGCAGGATGTCCTGCAATCTCTCGGTGACCCGCGCGGAGGCGATATAGCGCTCCTCCCCCGCCCCCAGATGCGTCAAACCCCAGAGATTGGGGCGGTAGTCGATGTCGAGCGCAATGCGACGGCCGGCGGCACGCGCCGCGGCCATGGCAGCGCGGCTGGCGCCCTCGACGCCCGGCGTGCTGAGATGCGTGCCGGTCAGCACCAGGGCACGGGCGCGGGCGATGGCGGACGGGTCGATATCCTCGGCGCAAAGCGCCATGTCAGCGCAGTTCTCACGGTAGAAGACGAGAGGGAAGCTGTGGTCGTCCCGCACCCCGACGATGGCGAGCGCCGTCAGCCGTGAAGGGTCGGTGATGACCGATCGCGTGTCCACGCCTTCGCGTTCCAGTTGCTCGCGGATGAAACGGCCAAAGGCCTCGTCACCCACCCGCGTGATCAGGCCGGCGTGGAGCCCCAGCCGGGCTGCGCCAACTGCGATATTGGTGGGGGAGCCACCGACGGCCTTGGCGAAGCTGGCCATGTCTTCCAGCCGCCCGCCAATCTGCTGCCCATAGAGATCGACCGAGCTGCGGCCAAGCGTGACGACGTCGATCTCTGGCGCTTCTGTCATCGCCTGTCTTCCTTGATCGGCCGCGCCGTTCGGCGCTTGCCTGCTCCCTTGCGGGAACCATCGGCGTGCCATAATGGATTGTCAATTCCATTTTCCGCCGCATCCAGAACACACATATCAATACGATGGCGGAAGCGCAGAGGAAACGTCCATGCTCAGCATCGCCGTCATCGGCGCTGGCCGGATCGGCCGCATCCATGCCCGCAATATCGCGCTTCACCCGCGGGCGCGGCTCGCCGGGGTCAGTGACACCGATAGCCAAGCCGCCAGCAGCCTGGCGGAGAGCTGTGGCGCCGGTGCCATCCCGTTGGAGGAAGCCTTCAAGGCCGATGCGGTGCTGATCGGCTCCCCAACCCCGACCCATGCGGATTATATCGAGCGCGCCGCCGCCGCCGGCTGCGCGGTGTTCTGCGAGAAGCCGATCGATCTTTCCATTGCCCGCGTGCGCGATTGCCTGGCTGTTGTCGAGCGTGCCGGCACGCCGCTGATGGTCGGCTTCAACCGGCGCTTCGATCCCAGCTTTGCCAGCCTGCGGCGCCGGCTGTCCGCCGGCGAGATCGGCAACCTTGAGTTGTTGACCATCACCAGCCGCGACCCTGCCCCGCCTCCGGCCAGTTATGTGGCGCAGTCGGGCGGGCTGTTCCGCGACATGATGATCCACGATCTCGACATGGCTCGTTTCCTGCTGGGCGAAGAGCCGGTCGAACTCTACGCAGCCGCCTCCGCTTTGGTCGACAAGGCGATCGGCGAGGCGGGGGATGTGGATACGGCGGTGGTCACCCTGAAAACCGCAAGCGGCAAGCTGTGCCAGATCAGCAATTCACGGCGCGCCACCTATGGCTATGACCAGCGCATCGAGGCACATGGGTCGGAGGGGCTCCTCCGCGCCGGCAACATGACCTCCACCACGGTCGAAGCAGCAGGCAGGAACGGCTTCACCACCGAGCCCGCCCTTCCCTTCTTCCTGGAACGCTACGACGCGGCCTATCGCGCCGAACTGGATGCCTTCGTAGCCGCAGTGCTGGACGGAACCCCCGCCGGGCCAGGTGGAGAGGACGGGCTGCGCGCGCTGATCCTGGCGGATGCCGCGACGGAATCTGCCCGCAGCGGAAGGCCGGTTTCGCTTTGAGCCTCAACCACCCCGCTTCTCGGCGGCAAGCACCGCCAAGGTGAGGACCGCGGCGAAGCTGGCCGCGAGGGAGCGGAAGGCACCATTGTCAGCCTCCGCCACCTCCAGCCAGGCCTTCGCCAGCGGAACCAGGGGACTGAAGGTTGAGTCTGTGATGGCCACCACTGGCACGCCCCGGTGGGAGATAGCGCCTGCGACATCGACGGTGCTCGGGGTATAGGGCGTGAAGCTGACCACCAGCAGCGCATCGCCGGCCTGCACCAGGGCGGCCTGTTCCGCCAACATCCCGCCGGCATTGTCCAGCAGCACGGCGCGAATGCCCAGCTTGCCAAGCGCATAGGCCAGATAGCTCACCACCGCGAAGGCACGGCGCTGGCCCAGCAGGTACAAGGTCTCGGACTGCGCGAGGATATTGGCCGCTGCCTCCAGTTCCTCCTCTCCCACCGTCTCGCGGAGGCGGCTGAGCGAAGCGATGGAAGCATCGACGAAGCCGTCCAGCAGCATCGCCGGGCCACCGGTCGCCGTCGCGGTCGCGCGCAGTGTCTCAAGGCGTTCCCGGTAATCGGGCCAGCGGTCCCGCAGCCGGGTCCGGAACACCTGCTGCATGTCGGAGAAGCCGCCATAGCCGAAGGACTGGGCAAAACGGACCAGGGTCGAAGGCTGCACTTCGGCGCTCCGGGCAACCTCGGCCACGGTTCCAAGGGCCATCTCATCCGGATGGTCCAGCGCGAAGCGGGCCACCTGCTTCAGGCGGCGGGGGAGGCCGGCATGGCGCCGCGCCAGTTCCTCGCGCAGTGCCTTGAACTCCCGGACTGGCTCCGACGTCATGTACTTGCTGGTTCCTGGCCTTGGCACGCGGGGCTGATGAGGACGGCTTGCCGTCCCATACCCCAGACCGCAGCGAGTGAACAATTCCATTAAAGCGAGATCGCTGCCCGCTATAGAATTTTTATTCCAGATACCGGTCTGCATCACGTGCCAGCCCCGAAGCGGCAGAGCCTGCCGTGATGCCGCAGAACAAGCTGCTGTTTTTCTGGCATTCTGGAACTGATACGCTTCCTTGAACGCTGATAGCGGCACCTGCGCCCGGAAGGCCCTGGCAGGCCGCATCTGCCAGAGCTTGCCATTCCTGCAGGCCGGAGCCCTGAGGCTGGCGCAGCTGCTGGCAGAACCTGCTTTGGCGGCCCGCCTAGAGGGCCGCTTCGAGTATGCGGCGCGCGAGGCGGAGGTGCAGGCGCTCCACCATCTGCCCATCCAGCGAGATGACCCCCGCTTCAGGCTGGGCCGTGAAGGCTGCGGCCACCTTCCGCGCCCATTCCAGCCGCGCCGCATCCGGCGTGAAGGCCGCGGCTACCGGGCCGAGCTGGTCCGGATGGATGCACAGCTTGCCGGCGAAACCATCCCGCGCGGCCTCGGCAGCCTCGCGCACCAGGGCTTCCGGCTGGCGCGGGTCGGGAAAGGGCGTGTCCATGGCGGGCAGCCCCGCCGCGCCGGCGGCCAGCAGAAAGGCCGCGCGTGCCTGGCGTACCGGCGCGGCGTAGCGACCCTGCGGATCCCGCGCCACCACACCCAGATCGGATGAGAGATCCTCCGCCCCAAAACACAGGGCCTTCAGGCGCGGCGGCACATCGCGGTAGTCGAGCCCGTGCAGCGAGGCTGCCGTTTCCGTCACCAGCGCCAGCACGCCGATCTGCCCGGCTTCCAGGCCGGCGGCGGTCTCCAGCGCTTCCAGGTGATGATCCAGGGCCCAGACATCCTGCGGCCCCGTGCACTTCGGCAGCATCACCGCCAGGGGCGCGCCGGGCACCACGGCCGCGAGGTCACGCAGATACCAGGACGTGGTGCGCGCATTGATCCGCACCACCACCTCGCGCCTCGTCCGTCCAGGCAGCAGGGCCGCGACTTCCGCACGCGCGGCATCCTTGTTCTCGGGCCCGACCGCGTCCTCCAGGTCCAGCACTACGGCATCGGCCGCGCTGGCCAGGGCCTTGTCCCGCTTGCGCGCGGAATCGCCAGGCGCGAAGAGCAGGTTGCGCAGCCGCATCACGCCGCCTCCGCCGGGCGGCGATGCACCAGCACCGCACGTTCGCAACGGGCGACCACCTCGTCACGCTGGTTATAGGCCTCGTGCAGCAGCGTCACGATCCCTGCGTCGGGGCGGGATTTGCTGGCCCTCGCGCCGAGCACCGTGGTGCGCACCCCGAGTGTGTCACCTGCAAAGACCGGCACAGGGAAGCGCACGTCCGTCATGCCCAGGTTGGCCACGGCCGTGCCATTGGTGGTGTTGTGCACGCTCATGCCGATCATCAGCCCGAGCGTGAAAAGCGAGTTCATCAGCGGACGGCCGAACTCACTGTCCTTCATGTATTCGGCATCCAGATGCAGCCGCGCCACATTCATGGTCATGCCACAGAAGAAGGTATTGTCGGAGTCCGTCAGCGTGCGCCGCCACTCGGCATCCACCACCAGGCCCTCGACCAGTTCCTCGAACCACAGACCAGCCATGCCGGTTCTCCTTTGTTGCCAGCTCAATAGGATTTCGGCAGGCCCAGCACCTTCTCCGCGATGAAGCAGAGAATGAGCTGCGGGCTGACGGGCGCGATACGCGGGATCATTACCTCGCGCAGGAAGCGCTCCACATGGTATTCGCGGGCGTAGCCGAAGCCGCCATGGGTCATTACCGCCTGCTGGCAGGCCTTGAAGCCGGCTTCGGCAGCGAGATACTTGGCCGCATTGGCCTCGGCACCGCAGGAGAGACCACGGTCGTAGCGCCAGGCGGCTTGCAGGATCATCAGCTGCGCTGCCTGAAGCTCCATCCAGTTGGCAGCCAGGGGGTGCTGGATGGCCTGGTTCTGCCCGATGGGCCGGCCGAAGACGCGGCGCTCCTTGGCGTAGTTCGTCGCGCGCTCCAGCGCGACAAGGCCGAGCCCCACGGCCTCGGCGGCGATCAGGATGCGTTCCGGGTTCAGGCCGTGCAGGATGTATTCGAAGCCACGGCCTTCCTCGCCAATGCGGTCCTCCTCCGGCACTTCCAGGTTGTCGAAGAAAACCTCGTTGGAATCGACGGCCTTGCGGCCCATCTTGTCGATCTCGCGCACATCGACATGCCTGCGGTCGAGGTCGGTGTAAAAAAGACTCAGCCCCTCGGTGCGGCGCTTCACCTGATCGAGCGGCGTGGTGCGTGCCAGGATCAACACCTTTTCCGCCACCTGCGCCGTCGAGATCCAGATCTTCTGCCCATTCACCACGTAGCGGTCGCCACGCTTCTCGGCGCGCGTGCGCAGCTGCGTGGTGTCCAGCCCGGTATTCGGCTCGGTAACGGCGAAGCAGGCACGCTCCTGGCCCGCGATCAGCGGCGGCAGCATGCGGCGCTTCTGCTCCTCGGTGCCGAAGACCACCACCGGGTTCAGCCCGAAGATGTTCATGTGCACCGCCGAGGCCCCGGTCATGCCGGCGCCGGACTGCGCGATGGCCTGCATCATGATGGCCGCTTCGGTGATGCCGAGGCCGGCGCCGCCATATTCCTCCGGCATGCAGATGCCGAGCCAGCCATCCTTCGCCAGCGCCGCGCAGAACTCGCGCGGGAAGGCACCGTCCTTGTCGCGCTGCAGCCAGTATTCGTCGCCAAAGCCCGCGCAGATACGGACGATAGCCTCGCGGAGTGCATCCTGCTCGGGGGTGAAGGTGAAGTCCATCAAGTCGTCTCCCATGCGGCGGTGCCGGGTGCGGGCCAGGCAGGCGGTGGTCCGGGCGGCGCGGGCGGCGTCGCCGACCAGCGGCCGAAGGGCGCGGTGGTGTGAAGGGTGCGGCCATCGGGCAGCGCCACGTCCTGCCAGAAGCCGGTGGCATTCAGGTGCGGGTCCTGGCGCAGCGCGGTGATGTCATTGACCGGCGCGGCGGGGATATCGGCTTCTGAGAGAAGCTGCATCCATTCCGCCGTGTCGCGATGCGCCAGCGCCTCGGCCACCTGGGCATAGGCGTGGTCAATGCCCGCCTGCCGCGCCGCATGGGTGGCGAGGCGCGGGTCCTGCAGCGCATCCTCCCGCCCGATCAACGCGAAGAAGCGGCGCCAGTGGGCGTCGGTGTAGAGCAGCACGGCGATCCAGCCATCCCGCGTGCGGTAGGGCCGGCGCTGCGGTGACATCAGGCGCGGGTAATAGGGCTCGCCCTCGGGCGGGTCGAAGCTCATCCCGCCGAGGTGGTCGCCAGCCACCAGGCCGGCGAAAGTCTCGAACATCGGCACCTCCACCTGCTGGGCCACGCCGGTGCGTTCCCGGCAAGCGATGGCGGCGACGATGGCGAAGGCCAGATGCGTGCCGACCACGCGGTCGGCCAGGGTCAGCGGCACGTAGCGCGGCTCGCCATCGCCCGCGGCACGGCCGATGGTATCGGCCAGGCCGCTCGCCGCCTGGATCAGGTCGTCATAGGCCGGGCGGGCGGCATAAGGCCCTCCGGCGCCATAGCCATAGGCGCAGGCAACCACCAGCCGGGGGTTGAACGCCGCCAGGTCGTTCTGGCGCAGGCCGAGGCGTGCGGCCGCCTCGGGGCGCATGTTGTGCACCAGCACATCGGCTCCCGAGGCCAGGCGGCGGAATTCCGCCTGCCCTTCCGGAGCCTTCAGGTCCAGCGCCACGCTGCGCTTGCCACGGTTCAGATGCGCGAAGATCGCGCCGCCCTGCCCGGCCCGGCGCATCACGTCGCCCTCGGGCGGCTCGACCTTCAGCACCTCGGCACCGAGGTCGGCCAGCAGCCGCGTGGCATAGGGGCCCATCACCACCGTGCTGGCATCCAGCACGCGCAGGCCGGCGAGTACGGTCATTCCTTCTCGATCCCGGCGGCCTCGATCAGTTCCCGCCACTTCACCAGCTCGGCGCGGACGAAGCTGTCCAGCGTCTCCGGTGGGCCCGAGAAGGCCTCGAAGCCGATGGCAGCGAAGCGCTGCTTCACTTCCGGCCGATCAATGGCCTGGCGGATGGCTGCATTCAAGGTCGCGACGATCTCCGGCCGCATCTTCGCGGGGCCGAAGACGCCGTTCCATGAGGTGATGTCGAAGCCCTCGAGCCCGGCCTCGGCCATCGAAGGCGACTCCGGCATCAGTGCCGAGCGCTCCTTCGTGCTCATTGCCAACACGCGCAGCTTGCCGGCCTGCACATTGGCCAGGCCCGCCGCGATATCGACGAACATGCAGGTCACGCGCCCGGCCATAACATCGGTCATGGCCGGCGGGGTGCTACGGTAGGGCACATGCAGCATCTCGGCGCCGGCCATCCGCGCCATGGTGGCACCGGCGACGATGCCGGTGCTGTTGCCGCTGGCATAGCTGACCTGGCCCGGGGACTTGCGCGCCATCTCCAGCAGGTCCCGCAGGCTGCGCGCCTTCACCTCCTCGCCCACCACCAGCATGAAGGGCAGGTTGCCGACGCGGGCCACGGGCGTGAAATCCGCCACGGGGTCATAGTCGATGCGCTTCATCAGCGACGGATTGGCGGAATGGGTGGTGTTGGTGGTGACAAAGAGCGTGGTGCCATCCGGCGCCGCACGGGCCGCCTGCACGGCGGCGATGGTGCCATTGGCGCCGGCGCGGTTGTCCACCACCACCGGCACCCCGATCCGCGCACCCAGCAGTTCGGCGAGGATACGGGCCACCGCATCCGTGCCGCTGCCGCCGGCGAAGGGCACCACCAGCGTGATGGGGCGGTCCGGCTTCCATTCGGCGCCCTGCGCCCGCGCCAACCCGGGAAGGGCCGGCAGCGCCATGGCGGCGCCAAGCAGGCTGCGGCGGCGGATCATGCGTGCATGTCCCCGGCGCGGCGGACGACCTTGGCGGGGTCCTCGCCATAGGGCGGCGAATAGATGACCAGCAGCTTCACCGGCTCCGTGCCGACGACGGTGAAGATATGTTCCTCCCCGGCCGGAAAGAAGCACATCTCGCCAGGCCCAATCTCGCGGCTCTGGCCGCCGATCTCGGCGCGGGCGCGGCCGGACAGGATGTAGCAGGCCTGTTCCATGCCTGGATGCGCATGCGGCAAGGCGCCCTGCCCTGCCTCGATGCTGCCGAGCAGCACCTCCATGGTCTTGGCGCCCACCGTCTCCGGCCCGATCAGCCGCCGGTTCACCGTGCCGGTGTGGTTGGCGGGGCTATAGCCCGGCACATCCTCCGGGCGGACGAAATAGCGGCGTTCCGTTGTCGTGGACATCGGCTTCTCCCTGGGTTCCGCCTTCAAAGGGGCGATTCACCAGGGAATTCGGGGCGCCCAGACCCTATAAATCAATTGAAATAAATTGCTCATGCCATAGAAAACAATTATGTCCGTTACACTCAAAGGGCTGCGTGCCTTCAACACGGTGCTACGTTACGGCAGCTTCACCCGCGCAGCCGGGCTGCTGAACATCACGCAGCCCGCGCTGACCGTGCAGATCCGCCAGTTGGAGATGGGCCTAGGGCTCAAGCTGCTCGACCGCACGCCGCGTGGCGCCGAGCCGACAGCCGCTGGGCGGGAACTGGCGCGCTCGTTGGAGCCCCTGCTGCAGGAACTCGACCACACCATTGCCAGCCTGCAGGACCTTGCCGCGCGCCGCCGTGGCGTGGTGCGGCTGGCGGTTCTGCCTTCCGTGGCTTCCGGCCTGCTGCCGGGCGCCATCGCGCGGCTTCATGCCAGCCACCCGAACCTCCAGGTGCGGGTGCGCGAGGCGGTGACCGGCGAGGTTTATGAGCAGGTCCGGTCCGGGCAGGTGGACTTCGGCATCGCGACGGATCTGCAGCCGGGCGGCGAGCTATCGCTGCAGCGGCTGTTCCAGGACCAGATCATGGCCATGCTGCCCCCCGGCCATGCCATGGCGGCGATGCCATTGATCCCCCTTCCCGCCCTGGCGAAAGAAAGGCTGCTGCTGCTGGAGACCAATAGCTCCATCCGCCAGCTGGTGGACGATGCTTTCGCCAGGACCGGGCATATCGTCGCTCCGGCCCAGGAGGCCGTGCACACAGGTACGTTGGTCAGCATGGCACGCGCCGGGCTCGGGATCGTGCTGATCCCTTCCTCCGCCGCTGAGATCGCCATGGCGCCGGAGCTGGCGGTGCGCCCGATCGGTCATCCACACATCTGCCGCACGGTCAGCCTGATCTGCCGCAGCGACCGCTCCCTCCCGCCCTCGGCCGAAGCACTGGTTGAGACGCTGCGAGAGGTGATCGACCACTCCGCCGATGGAGGCCGAGCTGGAGCCTAGGCCTGACTACGCAGCCTTGCGGAACAGGTTAGCCTGGGCGCTGTGAAGGAAGGGGCACAGCTTGTAGGCGTCCCTCACCGCGCCGCCTTCATACCGCCCCCTAGCAGGCCGTCGCATCATAGGCGCGAAAGAAGCGGTTCCCGTAGAGCGGAACGGCCGTGCTGCCATCCAGAGGCGGCATTTTACCTGGGCGAAGGTCAACAATGACGTAGTCCAGCCCATGGGCGCGGGCATAAGCGCAACGCTCAGGCAGGCGACGAAGCGTGCGGATCTCATCCACGCGCTGCCGCCACTCGGCATAGGTTTCCGGCGCCCACATAGCGGTGGCACCTTGCTTGAAATCGACCCAGACCGAGCGTTGCGCGCCGATCCGGAAGCCGCTGGGCCACGGCGGCAGCAGAAAGCGCGCTTCAACAGGCGTGTTCTGCCTCGCCCATCGCTGCATGTCGAGCCACTCCGGGGTACCAGGGCGCGCGCCTTCGAGATCGGCTTCGTCGGGGATGGCGTCGGCGGCCAGGCTCTGGCGTAGCGAGATGCCCTGATGCAAAGCCGCGCCGAGCAAGATGACGATGCAGACCACCGGAACGGTTGTTCGCAACGGGCCAAGTGCCGGGTCAGCCGCCTTACCTGCCCTCGCTAGCCTTAGACCTGCCAGGGCTGCCGCGCTCATAAGCCAGATGCCACTGAGCAACCCTATCAGGGCCAGCAGAGCGGCCAGGGTGTGCCTGTTCCAGGCGGGCTGCAACAGCAGCGCCACAGCGGCAGCCACATATGCGGCAGACAGCATCATGAGCAGGGCATCAACGCGGAGCAGGTGCAAGTTGAGGATCAGCCGCGCACTGGCGCCGAGCCCGACCACGGCGCCCACTGCCAGCACCAGCAACAGTCCGGCCATAGGTAGCACGGCCCTGCGCCAGTTCGGCAGCATCAGCAGCGCGGCCAGCCCCGCCAGCACTGCCGAGCCGGATTCTAGAATCTCCTTCGCGCTCGACGCCTGCACGAAGAAGTGCTTACCGAAGTAGAAGTAGAGGTACTCGCGGTAGTTGAAGGGATCGCCAGCCGCCTCTCCGGCGCCGGAGCGCAGCACCCATATCGCCACCGGGAGGGCAGGCACGGCAAAGGCCAGCCCGGCCAACAGCACCCTGCGCAACCAGGAAAGCAGCCTGGGGCGTGGCTCTTCGCAGCCGGACAATGGCGCGAGCAGGCCCAGCCCCACGGGCACCAGCATCCAGATGCCGACGAAGGCATTGAGCGCGAAGGCGATGCCCGAGAGTCCAGCCGCGAGCACCAGTCGCCCCCGCAGCAGCCCGGCTATAGCCAGCAACGCGAAGGCGCCGGACAATTCACTATGGGTGAAATAATTCAGTAACAGCCCACCGCCGCCCATCGGTGAAAAGCCGTAGAGGCCCCCTGCCAGTACCAGCGCCGCCAGCGCCAACAGCAACCGCCAGCCGCCCCGTACTCCCGAGGCAGTGACGATCAGGATCAAGCCCAGGAAAGTCAGAACACGGGTGAGGATGTGGCAGGCCAGGAAAAGGCCTTCGATGTTGCCCTCGTCAGCCACGAGCGCCAGAGCAGGATAAATAGGCGAGGCGAAGCGGTTTAACGACTGGATGGCAGGGTCGCCAGCGAACTGCGCGAGGTGCTGGTATCCCAGCACAATGGGGATATGGAAAACGTTGTTGTTGATGCCAAAGGCAAAACCCTGCAGGCCGATTGAGATTGCCCCTGCCAGTGTTGCCAGCACCAGGGGATGCATCGGAAGGCGGGAACTGACGACACTTTTAACTCTGCGAAACAAGGACCACCCCAACCACGATCAGGGCAATGCCGGAGATACGAAGCATCCCGAGTCCCTCATTGAACAACAGAGCGCCGGCCACGGCCGTCAGCACGAAGCCGAGGCTGACGAAGGGATAAGCCTTGGAGAGTTCCGTGCGTGCCAGGGCGCCAAGCCAGAGCACCGCCCCGAGCCCGTAGAGCGCCAGACCGCCGATCACCAGGGGATGGAAGAGCGTGCGGAACAGCGCGGCCAGCAAAGACAGTTCCGCCCCCGGTGCCGGCCGCGCTGCCTGCACCCCGAACTTGAGCAAGACCTGCGCCGCTGCCGACATCGCGACACTGATCAGGATGAGCGCCAGAGTGGACGAATTCATGCCAGGAGACCCGTCACGACCCGAACCAGCTGACCGACTTGGCCGCCATGAGTACGATGAAGACGCAGAGGGCAACCACCCAGGATACCCAGTCGCGGGCCGCGTAGATGATCGGGTCGTCATGCATGTATCCACGCGCGGCTGACAGCCAAAGGCGGCACTGCCAGAAGAGCACCAGCGGCACCACAGCCCAGAGCAGAGCCGGCGAGGCGTAATGCTGCTGTTGCAGGGCTTCTGACTGCACGAACAGCGCCAGGACGAGGCTGGCCGCGAAGGACGAGGCGCAGCCGAAGCCGCGCAGAATGGGGGCATCCTCTGGCGTATAGCCGCGGCGGGAGATGGAGCTTTTACCTTGCCCTGCCGCGGATTGCAGCTCCTCCACCCGCTTCACCAGCGCCAAGCTGAGGAAGAGGAAGCTGGAGAAGCAGATCAGCCAGAGGGAAATGGTGTGCCCGGTCGCTTCGCCACCTGCCACGATCCGCACGGTGTAGAGCGCCGCCAGCACGAAAACATCGACCAGCGGCAATTCCTTAAGCTTCATCGAATAGGCGAGGGAAAGAACCGCGTAGAGCAACAGCACCAGCAGCGCCCCTGCCAGCGCGGCCAGCAGCAAGCCGGTGCACAGCAATGCTGCCCCTGCCAGGAAGCCTGCGGTCAGCGGCACCGCGCCGCTGGCAAAGGGGCGCATCCTCTTGCGCGGATGCCGGCGATCTGCGGCAAGATCGGTCAGGTCATTGAAGAGGTAGATCCCGGAGGCTGTGGCGCAGAAAGCCACAAAGGTGATGAGCGCGGATATCCAGTTGCTCAGGTCCGTGGCGGCATGGGCGGTGAAGACCGGAACGATCACCAGCACGTTCTTGGCCCATTGATGCGGCCGCATGGCACGTAGCAGCGCCATAGGTATTGGGGCTTCTCGCCTGAACTCGGCCTCGACCTTTGTCGCCAAGCGCGCGGCGGCGGCGGTGCGGCGGCTCGCATTGACCAGGATACCGGCTTGAGCGACACGCCAGATGGCTACGTCTGTCGCGTCATTGCCGATATAGACAAACTGCTTGGCACCGAAACGCTCCACCAATGCCTGTGCCTTGGCCTCGCCCTTGAGGTTGAGGCTGCCATCGGAGGCGAGGACTTCATCGAAGAGCCCTGCATGGTGCTCGGCCACGCTGCGTGCCACGCTGGCGTCAGCGGCCGTGACCAGCACCAGCCGGCGGCCTCTGCGCTTCTGCTCCTGCAAGTAGGTCAGCAGGTTGGTATTGTAGGGCAGCAGGGTGGCATCCATCAGGCTGACTTCCGCTACCCGCTGCTTCAGGAGCGCGCGTCCACCTTTCAGCAGGCCATGCAAGGCCCAGAACAGATGCCTGCTGCCCAAGAGCGCCAGTACGCCCTCCACCAGCGTATCGGACGGGGTGAGCGTGCCATCGAGGTCAACACAGAGCGGGGAGGCTGGCGTGATATTCCGCAGATCCTGTGGAGCCACATCAATGGGCGCATCGGCGGCTGCATGGTGGAGCACGGTATCGGCCTCGCTTTTGCCTCTGTGAACTGATCCGACCATATTCTGTCTGGTTGCGCAATTTCAGGGCAGCTGGCCTGTGTCAGCCTCGCTACCTCTGCCGACCAAATGTTGAGGCAGCGGCTTCATGAGCGAATGAGGCGGATCCATGATTTATTACCTTGAGCGTAAGTTTACCCTTGAAGGCGGTACAGATGCCGAGCGGCAGGTGGACACTTCGAGAAACCTCGCTGCTGAGACGCGAAACTGATTCACTATCGCCTACAACTTCAGCCGCCTGGCGTGGCTCAGCACCCGAACTGCGCCCGCATAACCCCACAGCGCCCAGGAAGAGCGGCACCCACCGCCCAACGCCGGCGACCCGGCTCCATCAGCAGGGGCACGTCACAGCCTGAGGCCGCGATCCTGCTCGCAGAGGATGCACCGCACCGGGCACTTCGAGGTGTCCGGATGGTGGGGAGCAAGGCGCGCTGCGGACCAGCCTCTGGCTGAACAGCGGCTGAGCCTCCGCATCGCCCTGCACGTCCGCGATGCCTACCCTCAAGGAAGATTGACCGGACCGCGTGGTAACTGGCGCCCGCGCCCCTTATGTCAAACCAGGGCACAACGATGCAGAATGGTCACCGCAACATCGCGCATCAGTACAAGGCCGGCGCCTGCAAGCGTTGACGTCGGGCATGGAAGCAGAATTTGCGCCCCGGGTGGCAGGGCTCAGCCACAGGCGCGGAGCGTGAAAGGTCCAGAAGATTGAAAGCCGACCATCTGCTGCTCCTTGCCGGCAGAGGTTGGCGGAACGAAGCTCGTGATGCACGGGCGCTAGTCTAGCTTGCGCGCCGCCGCCACATCCGCAGCGGTGATGGCAGATTGCTTACCGCCGAAATGGCCGATGACGTAGTTGGCCAACGCGGCGATCTCGGTATCCAGATAGGCATGGCCGAAAGAGGGCATGAAGACATCACCCTCGTTAGTCTTCATGTGGCTGCCATGCAGGATGACCTGCAACAGATTGGTGCCCCTCGGGTCGTTGACGGACTGGCCGCCGATCAGCGCCGCATGCGGGCGCTGCAGCCCCTCGCCATTCCAGCCATGACAACTGGCGCAGGCGCCCTGGAAAAGCGCCAGGCCCAGTGACGCCTCCTTCAACTCCTCAGGCAACGGGCTGAAGGCATTGGGGGCGCGAACGGCTGGCGGGTCCAGCATAACAGGCACATCGCCTTCACCACGCTGCGGCGGGATGCTACGCAGGTAGGTCACCATGGCGTGGATATCTTCCGGGGTCAGGAAGCGCAGACTGTATTCCACCGCCTCCGCCATGCTGCCGGAAGCGGCGCCGCGTCCTTCTGCATAGCCCTTGGAAAGGTAGTCGGCAATCTGCTGGTCCGACCAGCCACCGATGCCGAATTCCTTGTCTGAGGTCAGGTTGTAGGCTTTCCAGCCCGCAGTGATGGCACCGGAGAAGTTCTTGCTGCTATCCAGCGCGTACATCAGGTTGCGCGGCGTGTGGCATTCGCCGCAATGCCCCAACCCCTCGACCAGATAGGCACCGCGGTTCCACTCCTCCGACTGATTCGGATCTGGCTTAAAGCCGGGCGCAGGCTTGAACAGCAGGTTCCAGGCGCGCATCACGTAGCGCTGATTGAACGGAAAACTTAGTTCGGGAGCGGGCGTGACCGATTGCGCCGGCGGCAGGCTGAAGAGGTAGTCCTTCAGCGCCAGGGCATCCTCGGTGCTCATCATGGCATAGGCGGCATAAGGAAAGGCGGGATAAAGGTTCCGGCCATCGCGGCTGACGCCATGGTGCAGAGCGCGGACGAACTCTGCATCGCTCCACTCGCCAATACCGGTTTCCTTGTCGGGCGTGATATTGGTGGCATAGATGGTGCCGAAGGGCAGGTGGAACGGCAGCCCGCCCGCGTAGCGCGTGCCATTGCCCAGCGTATGGCAGGCCTCGCAATCGGCCGCGCGGGCGATGTATTCGCCCCGGCGGATGGTGGCCTCGCCCGCTGGCACGCGCGACCTTGCTTCGCTGACATCCTCCAGCCGCGCCGGCCAAAAGAAGAACGCTGCGGCACCCACAGCCACGACGACGATCACGGCCAGGATGGCCAAACCTATGCGGCGCATCGGTGCTTCTACCGCCCGGCCGGCGCGAGCGCCGCGACATCACGGCCCGGTCTGAGCGAGAGGGATGAGGTGCGCGTGCTGTTATCGGTGCGGATCAGTTCCCGCCGGTCGATCGGGTAGCGCCGAAGCCGCTTGCCGGTGGCCGCGAAGACCGCATTGGCCAGGGCCGGCGCCGCCGAGACGGTGCCATTCTCGCCGATGCCGCCTGGATTCTCGTTGTTGCGGATCTGGTGGACCTCGATCGGCGGCGTCTCATTGATGCGCATCATGCGGTAATCGTTGAAATTGCTCTGCTGTACACGGCCACCTTCAAAGGTGATGTCACTGTAGAGCGCGGCGGAAAGCCCGAAGACGAGCCCGCCCTCGATCTGCGCCGCGACGGTGTCGGGATTGACGATCTGGCCGCAGTCCACCGCCGCCACCACGCGCCGCAGCTTGACCTCGCCCAGGTCGGAGACAGCGACTTCCACCACCACCGCGAGATAGCTGCCGAAGCTGTCATGCAGCGAGACACCGCGCCCGTAGCCGGCCGGGAGTGGTGTGCCCCAGCCGGATTTCTCGGCGGCGAGGTCGAGCACCGCGCGGGCGCGTGGCAGCTTTCCCAGCAACGCCGGCGGTAATCGACGGGATCGCGGCCAGCGGCATGCGCCAGCTCGTCCATGAAGCATTCGACGACATAGACGTTATGGGCCGGCCCGACGCCGCGCCACCAGGTGATGGGCACCGGCGGGTCCTCCCGCGTCCAGTCCACATGCACGGCGGGCAGGTCGTAGGGCGGTTGCAAGGCGGCTTCGACGGCATCCGCATCTAGCTTGCCCTCCGGCAATCCGCCCGGGAAGTAGTTGCCCATCACCGAGCCGCCGATGACATGGTCGACCCAGGCAACCGGCAGCCCGTCCGGCCCTAGCCCGGCGGTCAGCCGGTCGTAATAGGCGGGGCGGTAGAAGTCGTGCTGGATATCTTCCTCGCGGCTCCAGACGATCTTCAGCGGGTAGCTGACCTGCTTGGCGATGACAGCGGCCTGTCCGATGGAATCCGCCACCAGCCGGCGGCCAAAGCCGCCGCCGATCAGCTGATTATGGATTGCGGCTTTCTCCGGCGGCAGTCCCAGCACCTTGGCGGCGATGCTCTGCGCCACGGTCGGCACCTGCATGCCGACCCAGATGTCGCAGCCGTCAGGACGGACATGGATGCTGGTATTGATCGGCTCCATTGTCGCATGGGCCAGGAAGGGCAGCTCGTAGGCAGCTTCCACGCGCTTCGTGGCGCGGGCCAGGGCACCATCGACATCGCCATCATGCCGCGCCTGCACCGCAGGGCGCTTGCCATAGGCCCCGCGCAGCTTCCCGATGAGCTCGCGGCTCGACAGCTTGGCGTTGGGGCCGTTGTCCCAGTCGATCCTCAGGGCGCGCAGGCCCTGGTTCGCCGCCCAGTAGTGGTCGCCCACCACCGCCACGGCGTCCTCGATGCGGATGATGTCCCGCACGCCCGGCGTCGCAAGGGCGGCGGCCTCGTCCAACCCCCTCAGCTTGCCGCCGAAGACCGGACAGGCGGAAACAGCCGCCACCTTCATATCCGGCAAGCGGATGTCGATGCCGAAGACGGCGCTGCCATCGGTCTTGCTCGGCGTATCCAGGCGCTTCACCGGCTTGCCGATGATCTGCCATTGTGCCGGCTCCTTCAGCGGCACGTCCTTCGGCACCGGCTGGCGCCCGGCGTCTTCCACCAGCTCGCCATAGCGCAGGCTGCGGCCGCTAGGGCCGTGGGTGATCACGCCGCGCTGCGCCGTGCATTCGGCGGCTGGCACACCCCAGCGGGCGGCAGCGGCGCCGATCAGCATGGTGCGCGCCGCGGCACCGGCCTGCCGCAGCGGCACCCAGGCGCCGCGCACGGAGGTGGAGCCGCCGGTGGATTGCGATTTCAGCAGCGGCTGCTGTAGAGTTCCTCATTGGGGGGCGAGGCTTCCAGCGTCACCTGGTCCAGCCCGACTTCCAGCTCCTCGGCCAGCAGGGTGGCCTCGGCGGTGTAGATGCCCTGGCCCATCTCGACATTCGGCATGATCAGCGTCACGCCGCCATCGGGGGCGATGCGGATGAAACCGCCGGGTGAGAAGCCCTGGAATGCATCCCCTGTCTTGCCGCCGCCAGCTTCGTTCTGCAGCGATTGCAGCCCAGGCTGCTCGCCCGCCGCATGCGCCTTCCTGCGCCCGAGGGCGGCGAAGGCCAGCACGAGGCCGGCGCCCAGCAGGCCACGTCGCGGCATCGCAGCCGGTTCCACCCGGCCATAGGATGTGCCTGTCATCATCGGCGCCATCTCCTTGCCCGCGCCCGTCATGCCTGCGACGCCTGCGACGCCTGCGACGCCTGCTTGATGGCGGCGCGGATGCGCGGAGCGCGGATGCGCGGATAGGTGCCGGAGCGGCAAATATTGCCCGACATGGCGGAATCGGTATCGGCGTCGCTGGGCTGCGGCACACGCTCCAGCAGCGCCGCCGCCGACATGACCTGGCCCGACTGGCAATAACCGCATTGCGGTACATCGAGCCCGATCCAGGCTTCCTGGATCTTCTTGCCCGCCGGGCTCTGCCCCACGGCCTCCACGGTCGTTACCGTTCGGGTGCCGACGGAACCCACCGGCAGGATGCAGGCACGGACAGGCTTGCCATCCAGATGCACCGTCCAAGCGCCGCATTGGCAATGCCACAGCCGAACTTGGTACCCGTGAGGCCAATGACGTCACGCAGAACCCACAGCAGCGGCATGTCCGGTGGGACATCGACCTCATGGTTGGACCCGTCACCGCGAGAGAGATCATGACCACCTCGTAACCAGCCGGTCCGGCGCATCACGGCGGCTAGGCGGCAGCCGGCAAGGGCCTTGCCGCGACCCGCGGCCTTGTTCTGGCTGAATGAAATAACGAGGCTTCGGCTGCGGCGGCGCAGTGCACGACTGAGTGTAATGCGGCAGACACCCCTGCCGTTACGGCAGCTGGTGCGCGGCCTGCTCAGTAGAGCATCATGCCCACTGGAATGGCGCCGGGCGGCTGGCCTGCCTTCACGCGGGCGGCGATACGAATGGCATCCCCCACCGCGCCGGGGCGAAAAGGCTTCACGACGCAGCCGATGGCCAGCCCCTGCCCCACTTCCGGCGCCGGGCAATTGCCGCTGATGAAGATACAGGGAATGTTCATCGGCTTCAGCGCCGCCGCGACATCCAGCCCGCTGTCGCCGCCCAGCAGCTTGATGTCACACAGCGCGAGGTCCGGCTGCTCACTGCTGGCGAGTTGAATGGCATCGGCCATGGTATCGGCGATGCCGGCCACCACATGCCCGATGCATTCGATGACATCGCCGATCAGCATGGCCACGATCGCCTCGTCCTCGATCACGAGGATGCGCAGGGGTCGGTCCGCGCCTGTGGTCACGCAACGTCCAATCGCTCACCTAGGGAGAGTTCGAGGATGCAGCGCTGGTCCTGGGCCGGATGCCCCGTCAGCTTCGCCCGTAGCTGGTGGATCAATGCCTTGAGCACCCGGCCCGCGGCCCTGGCCGGCGGCTGCCCGGCCGCGCTGGCGGGTGCGCTGCCTTCCAGCCGTAGGCGCAGACGGTTGTCGGACAGTTGCTCCAGCGCGCAGATGACGGGGGAAAGATCAGCCTCGGGCTGCGCAGCCAGCCGTGTCCGCAGCAGGTCATCGAAGATCAGCGCCAGCGCCACGGCGCGTTCCACCGGCAGCACGCAAGTGCCGTCGATCTCGCATTCGACAGGCACGGGGCCGCTGCCGGCGCTGGCACTGGCGGCGAGATCCCGCAGCAGGCCGCCGATCTCGATGCCTTGCAGCCGCGACCTGCCGTAAAGGCGCTGATGCACCGAGGCTATCACCAGGATCCTCTGCCGCGCCCCGGCAATGGCCATGCGGCATTCGGGCTGGGCGTCGCTCTCCTCCATGGCGAGCACGCCGATCACGAGCTGCAGCGAGTTGCGGACGCGGTGGTTCAGCTCCTGCAACAGCCCTTCCTGCACCGCCAGGGCCTGGCGGAGCTCCTGTTCCGTCCTCAACCGGTGCTTGGCCAGGGCCACGTACTGGCAGACGGTATGCAGGAAGCTGAGCTCGTCCTCGTCGAACCGTTCGGCCCAGCGGCGGCCAAAGCCCAGCGTGCCCAGCAGTTCATTGCCCTGCACCAGCGGGGTGCAGGCATAGGCATCCAGCCCGACCTGGCGGACAAAGGCGACCATGGGGTCATCGGACCTCTGCACCGCCACCGCATGGCAGGGCTTCCGGTTCCGCGCCACCTGGCCGCAGATGGCCTGGCCGATGTCCAGCGTCGCACCGGCCGCGGCCTCGTCCGGGGTCAGGCCGCCATGGGCTTCCAGTTCCAACCGCCCGTCTTCCGTGACGCGGTAGTTGAAAAAGACATCCAGCCGCAATTCCCTCTGAATCAGGCGGAAGAGGTCATCCACCATGCCCGAGGAGTCCTCGGCCGCGAGCAGTTGCGCGGCGGCCTCGGCGATCAAGGCCAGAAAGCGCAAGGGGCGGCCTTGCGTGAGGGCGGTGACCTGGCTGGCCACGGGTTCCGGGCTGGCAGCGGCCGCCGGAGGGGCTTCCATGGTCATCTCGAGCCGATTCATCCACCGATTATGGCGAAAAACAGGCCGCAGGTCCACCTTGGTCTTGGCGGAAATACGCCCTCTGTGCCTTGTAAGTTTCTGTTTCCAAATCGAAAAGAACCACCACTGCCCACCGCCCGGGCGGTTTTCCTCGCTGTGCATGGTATCCGTGCTAAGGTGTTCCATGGTTTCCGAAGCGCGGCTTATCCCTGAACCATCGGTCATCACCGCGGCCAGCCTGGCATCTTGTGACCGAGAGCCCATCCATGTTCCTGGGGCCATCCAGCCCCATGGCCTCCTCCTTGTCGCTGATGCTGCTTCCCTCGTGGTGGTGGCCGGGGCCGGGGAACTGGAAACCCGGCTCCGGCCCGAATGGCTGGGCCACGCGCTGAGCGTGGTGCTAGGCCGGGACCTGGCCCGGATGCTGGCTGAGGTGCAGCCCGGCCCTGGTGGCCTGCTGCACCTGACCGGCCTGCGCGGCCCCATGGAAACCTTCGATGCCTCGCTGCACCGCAGCGGCCCCTTTATCGTGGTGGAGTTGGAGCCGGCCTCGCCGGAGGTGATGTCGGCCACCGAGACGCTGCTGTCGCTGGACCGCGCCGCCACGGCCTTCGAGCGTGCCAGCAGCCTCGCCTCGCTCTGCGACCATGCCGCCCTGACTTTCCGCCAGATCACCGGCTTCGACCGGGTGATGATCTACCGCTTCCTCGACGATGGCAGCGGCGCGGTGATCGCCGAGGCACGGGACCCCGGGCTGCCGAGCTTCCTGAACCACCACTTCCCTGCCTCGGATGTGCCGCAGCAGGCGCGGCGGCTCTATATCCGCAACCGGGTGCGGGTGATCCCGGACGTGCATTACACGCCCGCGCCGCTGCGCACGGCCTCGGGCACCATGGCCGACCTGGACATGAGCGACCTGACGCTGCGCAGCGTCTCGCCCATCCACCTGCAATACATGAGGAACATGGGACTGGATGCCAGCGCCTCCATTTCCATCGTGCAGGATGGCGTGCTCTGGGGGCTGATCGCCTGCCACAACCGCAGGCCGCGCGGCATGAGCTATGAGGCGCGCGCCGCCTGCCGCGCCCTGGCCGGCGGGCTGGCGCGGCAGATCCGCGCCCGCGAGGAAGCCGAGATCTACCGCGAGCAGCTGCGCCTGCGCTCCGCCGAAGATGCGGTGTTGGCCCGGCTGGGCCGCCAGGGCGTCACCGCGGAGGTCATGCAGGACCTCTCCGGCGACCTGATGCAGATGCTCGGCGCCAGCGGCTTCCTGGCCCTGATGGCGGATGGCCATGCCTCGGCGGGCCATGTGCCGGACCGGCAATACTGGCCGGGGCTGGTCGAGCGGGTGCGGCACCACGGGGCCCAGACCCCGTTCCGCAGCCATGAACTGGCACGGCAGCATGCCCCGGCGCGTGATTTCACGGCGATCGGCAGCGGGCTTCTGGCCATTCCGCTGGGCGGCGCCCTGGAGGGCACGCTGCTGTGGTTCCGGGCGGAGAAGGTGGAATTGGTGAACTGGGCCGGCAATCCGCACAAGGGCGTCGATCTGCCGCCCGGCGCCATGCTGACCCCCCGCGCCTCCTTCGCGGACTGGCACGAAACCGTACGCGGCCGCTCCGAGCCCTGGAGCCTGGCGGATGTCGCGGCCGCCGTGCGGCTGCGCGACGGCATCGCGGACACTTACCGCCAGCGTGAACTGATGCGCCTCAACCAGGAGCTGGACAGCGCGTTGCGCGAGCGTGACCACCTGCTGCTGCAGAAAGACTACCTGATGCGGGAGGTCAACCACCGCGTCCAGAACAGCCTGCAGCTGGTTTCCTCCTACATGGCCCTGCAGGCGCATGAGAACGACGACGCCCGCCTGACGGCCTATCTCTCCGAGGCGCGGCGGCGGCTTGCGGCCGTCTCCCTGGTGCATCGCCGCCTTTATCGCGACGAGCAGATGGAGACGGTGGACCTGGGCCGCTACCTGAATGAGCTGTGCAACGACCTGGCGCAGTCCATGGGCGATGGCTGGGTCCGCCAGATGCGGGTGGACCTGGCGCCGGTGCTGATGTCCGCCGACCGCAGCATCCATCTCGGGCTGATCCTGACGGAGTTAGTGATCAATGCCGGCAAATATGCCTATGACGGCGCGGAGGGTCCGATCTCCATCAGCGTCGAACAGCATGGCAGCCGCATCCGACTTGTGGTGGCGGACCAGGGAACCGGGTCGGTGAAGCCGGGCAAGGGCTTCGGCAGCAGCATGATCGAGATGCTGACCTCCGGGCTGGACGGCGAGCTGGAATTCGCGCCCAACCACCCCGGCCTGCGCGCCATCGTGATGGTCCCGATCGACGCCCTGGCCTGATGGTGGCCCGGGCGCCCTGAAGCCGCCGTAACCATGTGCCCGGCTGGCCGTTAACCCCGCGACCCGGGTCGTGAAGCCTCGCATCACACGGCCGAAGGCAGGCTGTGGAGGTGACGAGATCATGGCAGACGCTGAGCCGAGAGGTACGCAGGTCCAGGTCGCGAACGCCCGACCCGAGGATGTCGGCAAGGGCATCGCCCGCATCAGCCGCAAGGTGATGCAGAACCTGGGCATGCAGCAGGGCGACGTGCTGGAAATCATTGGCCAGCGCCATACCGCCGCCATCGCCGTCGTCCCTTTCGCGGAGGACGAGGACCTCGAGATCATCCGCCTCGACGGGCTGCAACGGGCCAACGCGGGTGTCTCGGCCGGGGAGCGGATCGAGGTGCGGCGCGTGCAGGCCCGGCCGGCAGCGCGCGTGACGGTTGCGCCGGCGCAGAAGAACCTGCGGCTTTCCGGCTCAGGCGATGCCCTGCGGCGCACCTTTGTCGGCCGGCCGGTGGTGGCGGGAGATGTGGTCTCCACCTCCGTCTATCAGCGCGGCGCGCCCGGCGGGCAGCCCGATGAATTCTTCCGGCAGTTCTATGACCGCCAGGCTTTCGCCTTGCAGGAAATCCGCCTGAGCATCGTCGGCACCGCGCCCAAGGGCATCGTGCGCATCGAGCCGGAAACCGAGATCGAGCTGCTGCCGCAATATGTGGAGCCCAAGGAGACGCGCCGCGCCGATGTCACCTACGACGATATCGGCGGCCTGGGCGACGCGGTGGACCAGGTGCGGGAGATGGTGGAGCTGCCGCTGCGGCACCCCGAACTGTTCCAGCGCCTCGGCATCGATCCGCCGAAAGGCGTGATCCTGCATGGCCCGCCAGGCACCGGCAAGACGCTGCTGGCCAAGGCGGTGGCCAATGAATCAGAAGCCACCTTCTTCAGCATCGCCGGCCCCGAGATCATGGGCAGCCATTACGGGGAGTCCGAGCAGCGGCTGCGCGACATCTTCCAGGATGCCGGCAAGCGGGCGCCCTCGATCATCTTCATCGACGAGATCGACAGCATTGCCCCGAAGCGCGAGGAAGCACGCGGGGAAGTGGAGCGCCGCATCGTCGCGCAGCTGCTGACGCTGATGGATGGGCTGGAGCCGCGCCAGAACGTCGTCGTCATCGCCGCGACCAACCGCGTCGATGCCCTGGACGAGGCCCTGCGCCGCCCCGGCCGTTTCGATCGCGAGATCATCATCGGCGTGCCGGACCAGGATGGACGCCGCCAGGTGCTGGCGATCCACACGCGCGGCATGCCGCTGGGCGAGGATGTGGACCTCGATGCCCTGGCACGGATGAGCTACGGCTTCGTGGGCGCCGATATCTCCGCCCTGGCGCGGGAGGCCGCGATGGATGCGGTGCGGCGCGTGCTGCCGCAGATCAACCTGCGGGAAGGCATCCCGCCTGAGGTTCTGGCCGGAATGCGCGTCTACCGGGCCGACTTCGAGAACGCCCTGAAGCGCATCCAGCCTTCCGCGCTGCGCGAGATCATGATCCAGGTGCCGAATGTCCGCTGGGAGGATATCGGTGGCGTCGCCGCCGCGCGGGAGCAGTTGCGCGAAGGCGTCGAGCTGCCCTTGCGGCACCCGGAGGCCTTCCGCCGGCTGGGCATCCGCCCCGCCAAGGGCTTCCTGCTGTTCGGCCCGCCGGGCACGGGCAAGACGCTGATGGCCAAGGCGGTGGCACGGGAGGCGAATGCCAATTTCATCGCCACCAAGTCCTCCGATCTACTGTCCAAATGGTTCGGTGAATCGGAACAGCAGGTCAGCCGCCTCTTCGCCCGTGCGCGGCAGGTAGCGCCCACCGTCATCTTCATCGACGAGATCGACAGCCTAGTGCCCGCACGCGGCGGTGGCCTGGGCGAGCCGCAGGTGACGGAGCGGGTGGTGAATACCATCCTGGCGGAGATGGACGGGCTGGAAGAATTGCAGGGCGTGGTGGTGATCGGCGCCACCAACCGGCCCAACCTGCTGGACCCGGCGCTGCTCCGGCCCGGGCGTTTCGATGAGCTGGTCTATGTCCCGGTGCCGGATGAAGCCGGGCGGGAGCAGATCCTGCGCATCCAGACCCAGGGCATGCCGCTGGCCGAGGATGTGGACCTGGCGGAGATCGCCCGCCGCACCCATGGCTATACCGGCGCCGACCTGGGCGACGTGGTGCGCCGCGCCGGCCTCTCGGCCCTGCGACAGGATCTCGGCATACCGGCCATCCGGCAGGCGGAGTTCGAGAAGGCCCTGTCGGATTCACGTGCGTCGGTGACGGCGGAGATGGAGCAGCAATATGAGGAACTGCGCACCAGCCTGAAGCGGCAGGCGCCGATGCAGCGGCGCCGGATTGGTTTCGATATCGACGGTACGTGAGGGTATCATCGGCCAGCCCCTGACATGGGAATGGAACATACCGGCATGGCACGCCTCCGGGGCACGGTAGGATGGCAGTGGCCATGAGCGAAGAGCCCGGTTCCGCCAGCAGACAAGGTCGTCTTCTGGCACGACCAGGGTTGCAGCCGCCATGCCGCAACCCTGGAACACGCCGGCTGGGCCTGGGCCTGCGCCGGGACGGCCTGCTGATGCTGCCGGAGGTGGGGCAGCACCAGCGCCTGCCGCTTCTGGTGTTGCTGCACGGCGCGGGCGGGCACGCGCAAGGCATGCTGCGGATGTTCGAGGCGCAGGCACGGCAGGCCGATGTAGCGCTGCTGGTGCCGGAATCCCGTGGTTCCACCTGGGACGTCATCATGGGCGGCTTCGGGCCGGATGTGGCTTTCCTTGACGAAGCCTTGAGCCAGAGCTTCGGGGACCATGCTTTCGACCCGGACCGGATCGCGATCGGCGGTTTTTCCGATGGCGCTTCCTATGCGCTGTCGCTGGGGCTGGCCAATGGGGATCTCTTTCGTTGGATTCTTGCTTTCTCGCCGGGCTTTGCGGCGGCACCCAGCGCAGCCGGGAACCCGTCGATCTATATCTCGCACGGCACGGAAGACAATGTGCTGCCCATCAACCGTTGCAGCCGCCGCTTGGTGCGCGCCTGCGCGATGCTGGCTACGACCTGCGTTACAAGGAGTTCGAAGGCGGCCATTTCGTGCCCGACCATTGCATCCCTGCCGCACTGGCGCTGCTCGCATCGGGCAGTCAGGCGGGGCCTTGACAACCGCCAGTAGAATGCGAAAGGCTTTGTGCCCGCTGCGGTGGCCTGCTGAGGCTCCCTGTGCGAAGATGGCGGACAGCCCATCACAGCGACCGCGGGTTTCGCAACTCAGCGGCGCAGCACATCGGACATCCTGCCAGCGTGGCTTCGTAACATGATCTCTTCCGGTCCCGGCGTCACGCCATCAAGCAGATCCGCTTCGCACGGGCAGAACCGGTGAGCGGACTTGCCATGCAGGCCGCGGCCATCGCCGGCCAGGACACGGCCAGGCATGAAGGGCGGCTCCGTTGCTGCGATGATTGTGGGCTGATGGTGCGGATGCCGCATGTCAGCGCCGGCGTCGATTCTCGCTGCCCGCGATGCGACGCCGTTCTCCGCCGACATCGCGAGAGCCCGCTGCACACGCCGCTGGCCCTGGCGTTGACCAGCCTGATGCTGTGCATCGTCACGCTCACCACGCCTTTCCTGACGGTCCGGCTGCTGGGGCAGTCGCGGGAGAGCCACGTGGAATCAGGGGCCTGGGCCTTCGCGGATGACGGGCTCTGGATTCTGTCGCTGGTGCTGATGGCAACGGTGGCGCTGGTGCCGGTGCTGCGCCTTTCCCTGCGCCTGACGGTGCTGGGCGGCCTCCTGACGCGGCAGCCGCCACCCTGGCTGGGCGCGCCGCTGCGCTGGCACGAGCATCTCGGCGCCTGGAGCATGTTGGAAGTCTTTCTGTTCGGCGCGCTGGTTTCCTATACCCGGCTGGTGGACCTCGCCGATGTGCAGCTTGGCCCCGCCGTTTATGGGCTGGCGGCCGTGGTGGTCGCCATGGTCGCGGCCGATGCGAGTTTCGAACCGCAGGCGGTCTGGGATGCGCTGGAAAGCCGTGGCATCATGGCCCCCTCTCCCCCAATCAAGGCGCAGCGGCCTTCTGCCGCCAGGAAGCCGCAGCGCCTCATCAGTTGCCATTGCTGCCGCCGCGTGGCCCCCGCCCGGGAAGGCGAAGCCTGCCTGCGATGCGGCACACCCCTGCACCACCGCAAGCGCAACAGCACCGGGCGCAGCTGGGCGCTGATCATCGCGGCCTCCATTCTTTATGTGCCGGCCAATCTTTATCCGGTGATGAACATCGTCACCTTTGGACAGGGCGGGCCGCATACCATCATGGGCGGCGTGGTGGAGTTCATCGAGACCGGCTTCTGGCCGCTGGCGCTGATCGTCTTCACCGCCAGCATCGCGGTGCCCGTGCTCAAGCTGGTTGGGCTGGCGGTCATGCTGATCTGCATCCGGCAGGGCTCCACGCGCGGGCTGCGGCTGCGGACGCGGCTGTTCCGCTGGATCGAGATCCTGGGCCGCTGGTCCATGATCGATGTCTTCGTGGTGGCGGTGCTGATCGCGCTGGTGCGCTTCGGCATCGTGGCCTCTATCACCGCGGAGGTCGGCGCCGCCTGCTTCGGCTGCGTCGTCATCCTGACCATGCTGGCCGCCGAGGCTTTCGACCCCCGCCTGATGTGGGATGCCGCCGCGCCGCAGCCTGCCCATGCCGTGCCAGGAAACGACCGAACCGAATGAGCGAGACTGAACCCGAAATCGCCGAGGCCAAGCCGCATCGGCGACGTTTCTCATGGATCTGGCTGATACCGATCGGCGCCGCCATGGTGGCCGCCTATCTGGGCTATTCCACCTTCCGCACGCGCGGGCCGCTGATCACCATTGAATTCTCCACGGCCGACGGGCTTTCAGCCGGGCAGACGCAGGTGCGCTTCAAGTCGGTGCATATCGGCACGGTGGAATCCATCCGGCTCAGCGATGACCTGTCCCGCGTCGCCGTGCGCGTGCGCATGCAGCGGGACATAGCGGGCCGGCTGACCGCCAATGCGCGCTTCTGGGTGGTGCGGCCACGGCTGACGGCGGGTAGTGTCTCCGGCCTCGAGACCATCGTCTCCGGCGCCTATATCGAATTCGATCCCGGCGCGCCGGGCGCCGAGGAGCAAAGCGAGTTCAAGGGCCTCGATGACCCGCCCGGCATCCGCCCCGGCGAGCCGGGGCGGGTCTTCATCATCCACAGCCGCCGCCTGGGTGCGTTGGAACGTGGCTCGGTGGTCTTCTTTCGTGATGTGGCGGTGGGCGAGGTGCTGAGCTACGACCCGCCCCCGCTGGATGGCGATATATCGCTGCGGGTCTTCATCCGCGCGCCTTACGAGAGCTACCTGCGTCGCGGCTCACGCTTCTGGAATACCTCCGGCATCACCTTCGGCTTCGGCCCCAATGGCCTGAAGGTGGAGGTGGCCAGCCTGCGGGCGGCACTGGCCGGCGGCATCGCCTTCGACACCCCGCCCGAGCTGCGGAACGCGCCCCCGGCACCGGATGACACCACCTACGAACTCTACGACAACTTCGAAGCGGCGATCTCCGCTACTTCGGCCGAGCGGCTGGAATTCGTGACCTATCTGGACGGCTCGGCCAGCGGGCTCTCGGCGGGCTCGCCGGTGGAGATGCGCGGCATCCGCATCGGCAGCGTGCTGAAGGTGGAGCTGGCCTATGACCGGACATCCGATCGTTTTGTCGTGCCGGTGCGCATCGCCATCGAGCCGCGCAACATCGCCTTCCCCAACGGCCGCCCGCAGGAGGAGGTCATGACCGCCGCGAAGCGGATGGTGGCCGAGGGCTTCCGCCTGCAACTGCGCAGCGGCAACCTGCTGACGGGGCAGAAGTTGCTCTCCTTCGACCAGATCAAGGACGCGCCGCCGGCCAGCGTGACAATGGAGGACGGCACCATCGTGCTGCCCAGCACCGGCGGCGACAGCGACGACATCATGGCCGCCGTGGGCGCCGTGGCCGGCAAGCTGGAGCGATTCCCGCTGGATGAGATCGGCAGCAACCTGAATGCCGCCCTGGCCTCCATCAACGGTGTGGTCGGCGGGCCGGAGCTGAAGGATGCGCTGGGCAGCCTGTCCGGCGCCCTGGGGCAGGTGCAGGAGCTGGTGCGCAAGGCCGATGAAGGCGCCACCCCGCTGCTGCGCCGCCTGCCGGAGATCGCCAACAACCTCGATCAGGCGGTGCGGCGCGCCAATACCGCCGTGGGCTCCATCGAGCGTGGCTATGGCGGCGATTCCTCCTTCAACCGTCAGCTCGACCGCACGCTGCAACAGGTGAATGATGCGGCACGTTCCATCCGCCTGCTCGCTGATTTCCTGGACCGGCACCCGGAAGCGCTGATCCGTGGCCGGGATTGACCACGCGATGGATGGAGACCGCATGACCGCACCGACCCGCCGCCGCCTGACCGGTTGGCTCGCCCTGCTGCCTGCCCTGGCGGCCTGTTCCTCGCCGGACGCGAAGTTCTACCGGCTGGCAGCGGTGCCCGGCACGGTGCGCCCGGTGCCGCGGCTGCGGGTGGAACTGCGGCAGGTGACCCTGGCGCGTTACCTCGACCGTTCCGAGATCGCCTGGGGCACCACCTCGCTACGCCTTGAATACCGGGACGTGGAACGCTGGGCGGAACCGATCGGCGACATGGTGACCCGCGTGCTGGCCGAGGATCTGAGCCAGCGCCTGCCCCAGGCCCTGGTGGTGCCGGAGTTCAGTGCCATAGGCGGCGACCCGGATACCCTGGCGGAAGCCGATATCTCCCGCTTCGAGGCCAATGGCGCCGGGCAGGTAGTGCTGGAAGGCCGCTTCCAGGTCCGCCGCCTGGGCGGCCGCGCCGCCGAGCGCAACCGTCAGGTCACCGAGACCGTGCCGCTGGACGGCCCCGGCGCCGATGACCTGGCCCGCGCCATGAGCAAGGCGCTGGGCCTCTTCGCTGACCGGATGGCGGAGGCGCTGGCGGAACTCGGCGCCCTGCGCCGCACCGCCTAGAGCGCCGCCAGCCAGGATTTCGCCAGCGCCAGGTCCATCTGCGTCAATCCGTGGCCCGTGGGCAGCACCCGGTGCGTCACATTGGCGCCGGACAGCACCAGCACCGGCGTGCCTTCCAGCTGCGCGGGCGGTGGGGACTGGAAGGGCACCATGGGGCGCAGCAACGCCGCGCCGCGCAGCACGCCCGGGCGCCGCAGCAGCATCGCTGCCGCAATGTTCGCACCGTTGGAAAAGCCCAGTGCCACCGGTGCCGGCAGTTGGTAGGCCTCGCGCGCCGCCAGCACGAAATCGGCCAGGGCATCGGTCTGGCGGCGCAGGTCCTCCTCATCGAAGACCCCTTCCGCCAGGCGGCGGAAGAAGCGCGGCATGCCATGCTCCAGCACCTGCCCGCGCGGCGAGAGCAGCGCCGCCCCCGGCGCCACGGCCTCGCCCAGCGGCAGCAGGTCGTTCTCGTCGCCGCCCGTGCCATGCAGCAGCAGCAGCGGCGGCAAAGCGGCATCGGCGCCCGGCTGGAAGCGGTGCCGGAAGCTCAGGGTCTCGGTCGTCATGATCTGGTCCTCCATGGCGGGCTTCAGCCCAGCGCGGGCAGCGCGGCCTCGATGGTGGCGCGGTGGTCCTCCAGGAAGCGCGGCAGCTTCAGCGCCTGCCCCAGTTGCTCCGCCGGCTCATCCACCGCGAAGCCGGGAATGTCGGTCGCGATCTCGAACAGGACATGGCCCGGCTCGCGGAAATAGACCGAGCGGAAATAGTCGCGGTTCTTCTGCTCCGTGGTCTGGATGCGGTGGTTCTCCGCCAGCTTGCGCACCATCTCGGCCTGCGCGGCGTCATCGGCCGCGCGGAAGGCCAGATGGTGCACCGAGCCACGCCCCAGCCGCGCCGGCAGGAAGCCGCCGACCGAGCGCAGGTCCACGATGCCGCCCAGGCTGGTGCCCGGCACCTGGAAGCGCGTCACGCCATCCTCCTTCGCGGCCTCGGTGAAGCCGAAGACATCGGACAGGATCGCACCCGTGGCCGTGCCATCCTCCAGCATCAGGCTGACGGAGTGGAAGCCGCGGATGGCGCATTCCGCCGCAATGCCCTCGCTCTCCCAGGCCGGCTCGGACTCGATGCCGGGCAGCCCGATCAGCGCCAGGCGCATGCCATCCGGGTCGCGGAAGCTCAGCACCGTTTCGCCGAAGCGGGTGGAGCGTTCCGGCGCCTGGGCCATCAGCCGCTGCGTCCAGAAGCCCAGGGCGGCCTGGGGAATCCGGAAGACGGTTTCCTGTAGCTCACCGATGCCGGCCCGGCCGGGCGCGGCGTGTTCCCAGGGGAAGAAGGTCAGGATGGTGCCGGGGCTGCCGGCGGCGTCGCCGTAGTAGAAATGGTAGGCGCCGGGGTCGTCGAAATTCACCGTCTTCTTCACCAGCCGCAGGCCGAGGGTGCGGGTGTAGAAGTCCAGGTTGCGGCGGGCATGGCCAGCAATCGCGGTGACGTGGTGGATGCCGTTGCGGATCATGGAGCTCTCCTGTGGAGCGCGTGTGGCGCCCCGTTGGAGACAGAAAATAGGATGCGGGCCCCCGTGAGCCAGCGAAAACCGATTGCACCCGCGCAATGCCGGTCGTGCATTATCAGGAAGTAATTGCGGCGGGAGCCTTGTGCAGGCCATCGCGGCAGCGCCAAGCTGGAGCTTTCTGCCAGGGACCGAAGATCGTGAAGGATGCCGTCAAGACATTGGCTTGGGACGATTTCCGGCTGATCAAGGCCGTGGCCGAGGCCCGAAACCTGCCGGCCGCGGCCGCCAGCCTGGACGTTAACCACTCCACCGTCTTCCGCCGGCTGCGGCAGATCGAGGCGATGCTGGGCTTTCCCCTCTTCGAGCGTCACCGCAGCGGCTACGTGCTGACCCAGGCGGGGGAGGAGGTGGCGGCGCTGGCCGCGCGGGTGGATGAGGACATCACCGCCGTGACCCGCCGCCTGGCCGGCCAGGCTCCCGCCCCAGCCGGCGAGGTGCGCATCGCCACCAGCGACAGCCTGCTGACGGATCTGCTGATGCCCATGCTGGCGCGCTTCCGGCTGGCACATCCCGCCATCCGGCTGGATATCGCGACCGGCAATGCGGCGCTGAACCTGTCCCGGCGCGATGCCGATCTCGCCATCCGCGCCACGGATGCACCGCCGGAAACGTTGGTGGGGCGCCGCATGGCCCGCATCGCCTGGGCGCTGTACGGCACCGCCGCTGCGGTGCCGGCGCCGGCGGATCTGCTGGCGGAAGGCCAATGGCTCTCGCTCTTGGACAGTCTGGGCCAGTTGAAGGCGGCGCGCTTCCTGCGCAGGCAGGTGCCGCCGGAGCGCATCGCCTGCAAGTTCGATTCCGTCCATGCGCTAGGCCAGGCCGTCGAAGCCGGGCTGGGACTGGCGCACCTGCCCTGCTTCCTGGGCGATACACGCCCCGGCCTGCGGCGGCTGGCACCGCCGGAGCCCGACTTCGCCGCCGATCTCTGGCTGCTGACGCATCCCGACCTGCGCCACACGCCGCGCATCCGCACGCTGATGGATGCCCTGGCGGCCGAGATCGCCCGGATGCAGCCGCTGATCGAAGGCCAGCGGCCGCTCGTGATGGAAAGCTAGATCAGTCCCTTCAGCCGCAGCATGCCCAGCGCCGCGATGGACATGGCGTCCTTGATGGTGCCGTCGCGCACCATCTCCTCCACCTCGGCCAGCGTGAAGCTGCGGCAGATCAGGTCCTGCTCGCTCGCCTCGCGCGCCGTGTCGCCCTGCGTTAGCTCGGTGGCCAGGAAGACATGACCGCGCTGGTTGCAATAGCCGGCGCCCTGGAACATCTCGCCAGCGTAAAGCATCTTGCCGGCCACCAGCCCCGTTTCTTCCCGCAGTTCCGCCGCGGCCAGCACGGCGGGGTCGGTGCCCGGGGTATGCTCCCACATGCCCATCGGCATTTCCCAGAGGCGGGTGCGGACGGGATAGCGATACTGCTCCACCAGCGTCACGCGGCCATCCTGCAGCGGCACCACCACCACGAAGTCCGACCGCTCGACCACGCCGTAAAGGCCCTGCGAGCCATCGCGGCGGCGGATGATATCCTCCCGCACCCGCGTCCAGGGGTTCTCGTAAACAACACGGCTCGTGAGGGTAACGATATCCTCGCTCAACCCCGGCTCCTGTTCTGGTGGCGATGCCCTATTTGATCAGGCATCGCCCCAACTGTCGAATATGGCCGGGGTTGCCGGCTCAGCGGCGCCCCTTGCGGGAGCCCACCAGCTCATCCCAGCGCCGGAAGGCCAGCACCATCTGCTCCGGCTTCAGGGGCAGCTCGATCGGGTTGTCGGCGATCAGGGCGGCATATTCGGGCCGGCCGAATTCCTCGATGACCTTGCGGCTCTCCGGCGGCGCCAGGTCGAGGCCGACATTCTTCACCGCCGGGCCAGGATAGAGGTAGCCCTCGTCATAGGCATAGGCCTGCATCTTCGGCTGCAGCACGAAGGCCATCATGTCCAGCACCACGGCCAGGCGGTCCGCCGGCAGGCCCTTGGGCACCACCATGTAATTGGCGTCGGAAACCCAATGGAAGCCCTTCAGCGTGCCGATTTTCGCTTCCTTCGGCACGATGCCGAGGGCGCGCGGATTGATGTCCCAGCCGGTGGTGGAGACGATGATGTCGCGCGAGCCGTCGCCCAGCTCCTTCATCGTGATGCCGGTGCCGGAGGGATAGGTCTCGATGTACTGGCCGATCTCCTGCAGGTATTCCCAGGTCTTGTCCCAGCCGTTGATCGGGTCCTTCGGGTCCTTGTCCCCTAGCAGGTAGGGCAGGCCCATCATGAAGGTGCGGCCAGGGCCGGAATTGCTCGGGCGAGCATACATGAAGCGGTTGGGATTGGCCTTGGCCCAGGCCAGCAGTTCCTCGGCGGTGGTCGGCACCTGCTTCACGCGGTCCGGCAGGTATTCCAGCAGCGGGCCGGAAGGATAATAGGAACAGACCACGCCATAGCCCGCGCCCTGCGCGCGGTGCAGGTTCAGCGCGGCGGGTTCGTAGTTCTCCTCCAGGCCGGGAAACTTCTCGTTGTATTCAGGCAGGATCTTCTGCCACAGGTCCATCGCCATGCCGGCGGAAAGCCCGTCGCTGGCCGTCAGGATCAGGTCGAGGTCGGAGCGCCCGGCATCCTGCTGCGCCTTGATCTTGCTGGCCAGTTCCGGCGCCGGCGCCTTCACGAAGGTGATGCGCGAGACTACGTCGCGGCGCGCGGCGCGGTAGTCCTCGAAGGCGCGCTGGTGCAGCGCCAGGGCGCCGGAGACATCCATGATGCTGATGGCGACGGGGGATTTCGGCAGCGGCGGCACGGCCGCGCGCGCCGGCAGCGCACCCGCCAGGGCCGTCGCGGCGAAACCGCCGACAATGGCCCGGCGCGGCAGGGGAAGGTCACGCATCTTGGCAAGGCTCCCGTTGTTCGGTGGGTCAGTCGGTAAATCGCCGCTCGGCGGAGCCGATGCGGATACGCGTCAGGCGCAGCGCGGAAGACCACTCGGCCTCGCCATGCGGCAGTGCGATGCCATGCGCGGCCAGGGCCGGCGCCAGAAGGCCGGCTTGCACGGAGGAGGCCATGCCGAGCGCTTCCTCCGGCGTGGCGATGCCCCATTCCACCAGATTCCGCACCGCCGCGTCCATGCAAAGCGAGGAGCCGGCCAGGTAACGGCCGCCCGGCGTGCGGACGGTGCCATCGGCACTCCGCTCCACCCGCATGCCCGCGAAGGGATAAATGCCGGCCGGCACGGCGGCGGCGGCGGTGGCATCGGTGACCAGGAAGGCGCGGCCCGGCCCCTTGGCGCGGATCATCGCCTTCAGCGCGGGTGGCGGCAGATGGATGCCATCGGCGATGAAGCCGGCGCTCAGGCGGTCTTCCGCGAGCTGCGCGAAGATAGGGTTGGCCAGCTTCGGCATCACCTGCGGCAAGCCATTGCCAAGATGAGTGGACAGGCTGGCACCGGCGGCCACCGCCTGCGCGACATGCCGGAAGGTCACGTTACTATGGCCGATCGCCACCAGCTTGCCGGCCGCATGCGCGGCTTGGATGCAGGCCTCGGCGCCCGGCAGTTCGGCGGCAAGCGTGAGCAGCAGGATGGGGCGGCTCAGCCCGGCTTCCAGGCTTTCCAGCAGCGCGTAATCCGGCGGGATCATGGCTTCCGGCGGATGGCAGCCGGCGAAGCCATCCGTGGCATTCAGGAAGGGGCCTTCCAGGTGGTAGCCGGGGCACATCAGCGGCCCGAGCCGGCTGCCGGCCACTGCGGCATCCAGCGCCTGCAGGCGGGCCCGCAGCGTCTCCGGCGCGGCGGTGATCACCGTGGGAAGGCAGCAGGTGACGCCGGTGGCCAGCATGGCTTCCAGCGCCACGTCCAGCGCCGCGGCCGACAAGGGCCCGGCGTCGGCAGCGGCATTGAAATCCACGCCGCCGAAGCCGTTCACCTGCAGGTCAACCAGCCCGCCGGAGATCATGCCTGTCACCGCGACAACAGAGAGGCGGCCGGCGGGTCAATGAAGAGCAGCGTGTTCGGATGCTGCTGCAAGATGGAGCCGGGGTGCGAAGGCGTCACCGGGCCTTCCACCGCGTCCTTCACCGCCTGCGCCTTGCGGGCATCCGGCACGGACAGGACGATCAGCTCGCTCCGCATCATCTGCGGCACCGTCATGGTGATGGCGCGCTGGGGCACGGCCTCCGGGCTGGGGAACCAGCCCTCCCCCATCTGCTGCCGGCGGCAGGCTTCGTCCAGCCTCACGACCATATAGGACAAGTTCGTTTGAAAATCAGCCGGCGGATCATTGAAGGCGAGATGACAGTTCTCGCCGAAGCCGGCGAAGCAGACATCCACCCGCCGGCCGGCGATCAGGGCACTGAGCCGAGCCGCCTCTGTCTCCGGGTCCGGCGCTTCGCCATCCACCTCGATCAGCGTGGGGCGGTTCCGCAGCGGCGCCAGGAAGCGCTGGCGCAGGTAACCACGGAAGCTCGCCGGGTGGCTGACAGGCAGGCCGACATATTCGTCCAGATGGAAGGCGGTGACGCGCTCCCACTCGATATCCGGCGCGCTGGTCAGGGCTTCCAGCATCTCGAACTGGCTGGCACCGGTGGCCACAATGATGGTGGCCTCGCCATGCTTGGCGATGGCGGCGCGGATGGCATCGGCCCCGGCTTCGGCAGCGGCGCGTCCGAGCGCAGCCTTATCAGGACAGATCCGAGGATCAAGCATTCGCGCCATGCACCTTGTTCGTTTATGAGCGGCCAGAAGTGGCCCTGCGCACAGGAGACCTGAACCGCCTTGCCCTGGCAACTTGATTTTGAAAGATCCCGTTCGGAAAAAGACGGAGGCTCGCCGCCATGCTGATCCGGCTGGAGGAAGCACGCTTCTCCGACCCCACGGAGCGTGACCGGGCGCGGGTGCTGACGGCGGTGCTGGATGGCGCCGCCGCTTCCCGGCCGCAGCTGGTGGAGCAACTGGGGCTGCGCTCCACCACCGTCTCGCACCTCGTGGGCGAGCTGGTGGCGCAGCGCCTGCTGCTGGAAGCCTCCGGCGAGAAGCTGGGGCGCGGCCGGCCGGCCGCCACGCTGCTGGCCAATCCGCGCGGCCTGGGCGTTTCGGTGCTGCATGTGGCCAGCCGCAACGTCGTGGGCGTGCTGGTGGACATGGCCGGGCGCGTGCTGGAACGCCACGTCACACCGGTGGCGCCCGAAGCCGACAATGCCGCCATGGCGGCTGTGCTGGTGGACCTTGCCAGGCGCCTGCGGGCCGCCGTGCCGCGCGGCATGATGCATGCCGGCACCAGCGTCGCTGTCTCGGGCGTCGCGGATCTGCGTGGAGGGCGCTGGCTGGTTTCCTCCCGCTGGCCCAGGATCTCCGGGTTGGACATCACGGCGGCGCTGGAGCCGGTGGCGCCGCCGGTGCTGGTGGTGCGCCACCTGGAGGCCGAGTTGCGGGCGCGGCTGCTGGCCGACTCCGCGCAGCAGCCTGGTGGCTCCCTGCTGCTGCACTGGGGCTGGGGCATCGGGCTCGCCTATGCCATGGATGGCCAGACCTTCAACGCCGCCGGTGGGCCGTTCGGGGAGATCGGCCACTGGCGCTTCAATGCCTTAGCGGGCCGGCGCTGCGGCTGCGGCAATACCGGCTGCCTGGAAACCGGCGCCGCCTTGTGGTCGCTCCTGCCGGAGCTGCGCGGCCAGTGGCCCGACCTTGTGGAAGACGAAGCCGTCCTGGCGGCGCAGTTGCGGGACCGCGACCTGCTGGCCCTGCCCGCCATGGCGGAGGCGGCGGAACTGGTCGCACGCGCCCTGGCCAATCTCTGCCGCCTGCTGTTCCCGCAACGGGTCATGGTATCAGGGCCGCTGGCCAGCAATCCGGGTTACTGGGCGCATTTCGACGCGCTGTTCCGGCAGGAAGGGCTCCTCGGCGGGCTTTCCCTGCCCCCCTTGCTGCACGAGCCGGCCAGCGAGGCCCTGGGCATCCAGGGCGCCGCCGAGCCGCTGTTGACCCGGGCGGTGGAGGGATTGCTGCGCGGCAGCTAGGGCGCTTGCAGGGCCTACCAGCCCTGCAAGCCTAGGCGTGAAGCTCAGACCACCTGCGCCGCCCGCAGCGCCGCAATCTCCTCGGCTGAGAAGCCGAACTCTCCCAGCACGGCATCGGTATGCTGGCCACGCTCCGGTGTCGGAACACGCGCTGGCGCCACGCCTTCGAGCTGCATGGGCGGCCGCACCAGCGCGATCTCCCCCAGCTTCGGGTGCTGCACGGGCCAGGCGAGGCCGAGATGCTTCACCTGCTCATCCGCGAAAACCTGATCCATGAAATAGACAGGGCCGCAGGGCACGCCGGCCTCGTTGAACTTGCCGACCCAGTGGGCGGAGGTATCCGTTTCCAGCTTCGCCTGCAGCACCGCATTGGTCTTGGCGCGATTCTGCGAGCGCAGCGCATCGGTGGCGAGGTCGGGGTCCTTTGCCTCCTCCTCGATGCCGAGCACCTTGACGATGCGACGCCACATCTCCCCGCCGCCGCCGGCGATGTTGATGACGCCGTCGCTGGTGCGGAACAGGCCGGTCGGGATCGTGGTGGGATGGTCGTTGCCGGCCTGCTGCGGCACCTCGCCCTTCATGGTCCAGCGCGTGGCCTGGAAGTCCATCATGGCCACCATGGCTTCCAGCAGGCTGGTATGGACCCAGCGGCCCTTGCCGGTCTGCTCCCGCTCCAGCAGCGCCACCAGGATGCCGATGGCGCAGTAGAGCCCTGCCGTCAGGTCCGCCACGGGAATGCCGGCACGCACGGGGCCCTGGCCGGGCAGCCCGGTCACGCTCATCAGCCCGCCCATGCCCTGGGCGATCTGGTCGAAGCCCGGGCGGCGGGCATAGGGGCCGTCCTGACCGAAGCCGGAGATGCTGCCCAGCACGATGCGCGGGTTGATGGCGGCAAGCGAATCGTAGTCGATTCCCAGCCGCGCCTTCACGTCGGGGCGGTAGTTCTCCACCACCACATCAGCCTTCTCCACCATGCGGCGGAAGGCGGCAATGCCTTCCGGCGTCTTCAGGTTCAGCGTGATGCCGCGCTTGTTGCGGTGGACGTTCTGGTAGTCCGGGCCCAGCGTGTCGCCGCCCAGGCCCTTGCCGGTATCGATCGCCTCCGGCGCCTCGATCTTGATCACATTGGCACCCCAGTCCGCCAATTGCCGCACGGCGGTCGGGCCGGAGCGGACGCGGGTGAGGTCGAGCACGGTAAAGCGGGACAGCGGCAGCATGGTTCCTCCCTTTCCTCTCCGCCGGCACCTTCTGGGGCCGGCGAGGGCTGGTGCGCCAGAGTAGCGCGCATGGGGCGGGTGGGAACCCCACTCCGGCGGTCAACCGCGCGGGGTGTCGGACAGGCGGGCGAAGGGGCCGTAGAGGTCGTTCAGCTCGATGCCCTGGGTCAGCTTGCTGTAGCGCAGCGCCGAGGTTGGCTCCTGCGGCTGCACCGCCAGGATGTGGCGCCCCTGCCGGTCCAGGAACAGCAGGTGGCGGTGGCTGTCCCCGCGGTGGATCACATAGACCTGCCGCATCTCGGCCACGCGCTCATCCAGGTCGGCCAGGGCGCGCTGGCGCCAGGCCAGGGACCAGTGCTCCAGGCTCTGCGCCATGCTGAGGGCCGAGGCTTCATCCGGTGCCCCGGCACGCCGCGTTGGGCCGGGGCCGTCGGGCACTTCATCCAGCAGGCGGTCCAGGTCCTCCCGCAGCCGGGCGATGATGGGGTTCAGCGCCGGCGAGAGGGATTGCTGCACCTCCGATAGCTGCGCTTCCAGTTCCATCTGCCGGCGCGCGGCGTCGTTCGAGCCGCCATAGCCGGTGAAGCGGCTCTGGTAATAGCCGGCTGGCGGGTCGGAGGGTGGAGTGCGGTCGTTGCTCATGGCGGCATGCCCCGTGGCGCCGGGAAAGGCCCGGCCTGCCACGATTCCTGCCACCATAAGGGTGAAGAAAGCGTGCAGGCCGCCGGTCAGCGGGCCACGCCGTAGCCTTCCTCCTCGATCGCCGCCACGACCTTGTCGCGAGGCAGGGCCGTCACGGCGCGCACAGTGCCGCCGGCCAGGTCCACCCGCACCTCAGCGCCCGGGTCCTCGGCGCGAATGGCCTGCGTGATGGCGCGGGCGCAGTGCTCGCAGCTCATGCCCGTGACCTTCAGTTCGATGGTGTCGTTCACAGCGTCTTCTCCAGTTCGTCCAGGATGGGGCAGTCGGGCCGCGAATCGTCGCAGCAATGCTCGGCCAGGTGGCGCAGGCTGCTGGCCATGGCCTGCATGGCCTGCGCCTTGGCTTCCAGCGCCTCCACATGGTCCAGCGCGATGCGGCGCACATCGGCGCTGGCGCGGTTGCGGTCGGCCCAGAGGGCCAGCAGCTTCCGCACATCCTCCAGCGGAAAGGCCAGGGCACGGGCGTGGCGGATGAAGCGCAGGGTGGCGACCTCGGCCTCGCCGTAATCGCGGTAGCCATTGGGCAGCCGCCGGCCCTGCACCAGCCCAAGTTCCTCGTAGTGGCGGATCATCTTGGCCGTCACGCCGGAGAGGCGCGCGGCGGTGCCGATGTTCATGCTGCCCTCCAGCGCGCCAGCAACAGCGCATTGCCCAGCACGGCCACGGACGAGAAGGCCATGGCCGCCCCCGCCAGCGCCGGGGAAAGCCCGCCCAGCGCCGCCAGCGGGATACCCAGGGCATTGAACGCGAAGGCCCAGAGCAGGTTCTGCCGGATCTTCGCCAGCGTCCGCCGGGTGATGGCCAGCGTCGCCGGCACCAGCACCGGGTCCGGCCGCAGCAGCGTGACATGCGCGGCGGCGATGGCGGCATCGGTGCCGCTACCCATGGCGATGCCGAGATCCGCACTGGCCAGGGCGGCGGCATCGTTGACGCCATCCCCCACCATGGCCACCCGCCGGCCTTCCGCCCGCCAGGCGGCGATACGCTCGGCCTTCTGCGCCGGCAGCACGCCGGCGGCGACAGTCTCGATACCCAGCGTGCTGGCCACGGCGGATGCGGCCTCGGGGCTGTCGCCGGTCAGCATGGCGACCCCGACACCCTGCGCCTTCAGGGACCGCACCGCCGTGCCGGAGGTGACACGGGGTGCGTCCTCAAAGGCCAGAAGCGCCAGCACGGCCGGCTTCGCGGGGTCGATCAGCCAGGACAGGGTATGCCCCCGCGCCGCATGCTGGGCCGCCGCCTCGGCCAGCGGGCCTGAGGTCAGGCCGCTTTCCTCCAGCAGCCGGCCGCTGCCCAGTACCAGGCGGCGGCCATCCAGCACGCCCTCGACACCCCGGCCGGGCAGCGCACGGAAGGCTTCGGCGGGCCGGACATTCTCGCCGGCCATGGCCAGGACGGCGCGGGCCAGGGGGTGCTCGCTGCCGGCCTGCAGGCGCGCGGCTATCTGCAAGGCATCTTCCAGCGCAATGCCCCTGGCCGGATGCAGCGCGGCGAGGCTGGGCTTCCCTTGCGTCAGCGTGCCGGTCTTGTCGAAGACCACCAGTTCGATCCGCCCCGCCTGCTCCAGCGCCGCGGCGTCCCGGATCAGGATGCCGGCGCGCGCGGCGGCGCCGGTGCCGGCCATGATGGCGGCGGGGGTGGCCAGCCCCAGGGCGCAGGGGCAGGCGATGACCAGTACGGCCACCGCATGCAGCAGCGCCACGGCCAAGCCGGCGCCGGCCAGCAGCCAGCCCAGCAGCGTCAGCAGGGCGATGCCCACCACCACAGGCACAAAGACGGCGCTGACCCGGTCCACCAGCTTCTGCACCGGGGCGCGGCTGGCCTGGGCCGCCTGCACCAGCGCCGCCACCTGGGCCAGGCGCGTGTCGCCGCCCACCGCCCGCGCCCGCAGCACCAGCCGCCCGTCCAGCGAGACGGTGCCGGTGGAAACCGCATCGCCCACCGTCTTCTCGACAGCGCGGCTTTCGCCGGTCAGGGCGCTCTCATCCAGGCCAGCGGCGCCTTCCTCCACCACGCCATCGGCGGGCACGCGCTCCCCGGGGCGGACCACGATGCGGTCGCCGACGCGCAGGGCGGCCAGCGGCACTTCCTCCTCATGCCCCGCCTGATCCAGGCGGCGGGCGGTGCGGGGGCGCAGCGCCAGCAGCGCGGAAATAGCCGCGCCGGTGGCCCGCTTGGCCCGGTGCTCAAAGAAGCGGCCCAGCAGCACGAAGGCGATGACAACGGCGGCGGCCTCGAAATACAGGTGGTGCTCGCCGCGCAGCAGTTGCACCACGGACAGGCCGAAGGCGGCACTGGTGCCCATCGCCACCAGCAGGTCCATGTTGCCGGTGCCGGCCCGCAATGCCCGCCAGCCGGCGCGGTAGAAGCGCGCGCCCAGCCAGAATTGCAGCGGCGCGGCCAGAGCCAGTTGCACCCAACCCGGCGGCATCCAGTCCCGCCCCAGCGCCATGCCCAACATGCCGATGAGAAAGGGCGCCGCAAGGGCAAAGGCGAAGCCCACCTCGGCGGCGGCGCGGCGGTCGGGCGCGTGGTCTGGCTCCGCCTGCTCCTCCGGCGTCACAGCCAGGGCATAGCCGGCCTTCTGCAGGGCAGCGGCCAGGGTGGCATCCTCCACCGTCGGCAACAGCCGCAGATGCGCCTGCTCGGTGGCCAGATTGACGCTGGCCTCCAGCACGCCCGGCACCTTCTCCAGGGCCCGCTTCACCCGGTTGGCACAGCTCGCGCAGGTCATGCCGGAAACGCCGATGTCGCGGCTTTCCTCCTGCACCTCGTAGCCGGCGGCACGCACCGCCTCGGCCAGGGCCGGCAATGGGGCGGTGCCGCTGAGCCGGGCCTGCTCAGTTGCGAGGTTCACGGAAACTTCCTCCACCCCCGGCACCTTGCGCAGGGCGCGCTCGACCCGCCCGGCGCAACTGGCGCAGGTCATGCCCGAGATGGGCAGGGAAAGGCTGTTTGGGAAAGGCGCGGTTCCAGACATGGCCGCCATGTGGGGCTTCCCACAATGGGAAGGTCAAGGGGGCCTCATTGCACGATTGACGGCGGCCGCGCGGCAGGGAACATCCCGGCCATGCAGTCCTTTCCGTTCCACTCTCTTCTGGCCGCCACGCTCCTGCTGGCGGTGCCGGCGGCCACGCTGGCGCAGCCCGCCCCGGCGCAGGGCCATGCCCAGAACCGCTTCCAGGTCATCAACCGCACAGGGCAGGAGGCCAGCGCCGTGCATGCCGTGCGCAGCGGCCGCGCCGACTGGGGCGGCAATCTGGCGCCCGGGCCGATGCCCAGCGACAAGGCCCTCACCCTCCGCCCGGATGCCGATACGGGCTGCCGCTTCGATGTGCGGCTGGTGCTGGGCGACGGGCGTGAGGCCGTGAAGCGCAACCAGGATATCTGCGCCACCCCGCGCGTGGTGCTGGAGAGCGGGGACGTGCAGGCGGTGGCATCCGGCACGCCGACGCGCCCGGCGCCGGGGCAGCCCAACCCCAAGGCGCGGGTGTCTTCCGGCACCGGCTTCGTGGTGGCGGCAGACCGGGTGCTGACCAACCGCCATGTGGTGGATGGCTGCGACCGCGTCTTCATCCGCACCGCCGATGGGCGGATGCTGCCCGCGGTGCCGCCCGCGAAGGTGGATGCCAACCTCGACCTCTCGCTGCTGGCGGTGCCGGGCAACCCTGGGCCGGCACTGGCCTTCCGTTCCGGCCCGGCCGTGCGGCGGGGCGAGGGCGTGGTGGCCTATGGCTTCCCCTTGCCCGGCCTGCTCTCCTCCGACCCCAAGCTGACGCGGGGCGAGGTGAACGGGATGAACGGGCTGGGCGACAACCCGACGCAGTACCAGATCAGTGCCCCGGTGCAGCCGGGCAATTCCGGCGGGCCGCTGCTGGACCTGCATGGCCATGTGGTGGGCGTGGTGGTCAGCAAACTGAATGCCGGCGCCGTGTCCCGCCGCACCGGCGACATCGCGCAGAACATCAACTTCGCCGTGAAGGGCACCGCCGCCGCCGAGTTCCTGCGCCGCGCCGGCCTGACGCCCAAGACAGAGGACAGCACCGGCACGGAGCAGAGCGCCGCCGACGTAGGCGAGGCCGCCAACCGCAGCACCGTCTTCATCCGCTGCGAGCGCTGAGGGCGCCTAGCCGGGGTCCTGTCCGAAATAGCCGATGACGTCGCGGTGGCCGTGCAGGACGTTCACCACCTCGACGGCATTGTCCCGGTAACGGAAGAAGATGACGTAGCCCCGGCAGGGGAAGCTCCGCAGGTCGGGCCGCAGTTCCGGCCGCGCGGTGCCCAGGGTGCCGGGAAGCGCCGCCAGCCGGGCGCATTGCTGCCGCAGGATGGCGGTGAAGCGCAGCCCCGCCTCCACATCACGTGCCTCCCGCGCGATATGGTCCAGGATGCCCATCAGGTCGCGGCGGGCGGCCTGGAGATAGACGAGGCGGCGCATTCAGACGCTCAGACGCCGGCCTGGCGCAGCGCCTCCGCATGGTCCCGCAGGGAATCCTGCATCTCCTCGTCCGTCACGCTGCCGCCTTCGGCGATCGAGGCATTGATGGTCTCGCGGAGCGCCCGCAGCCGGGCCTCCCGCTCCTCCACCAGGCGCAGGCCTTCCCGCACCACCTCGCTGGCGGAACCGTAGCGGCCGCTGCGCACCACGCTTTCCACGAAACCCTCCCAACGCTGTCCGATTGACACGTTCATCGCATGGACCTCCCTGGTTCAGCCTGGTCGGCTAATAACACAAATTGAGCAGAATGTGTTATTGCTTTCCAGCGATCACCTCTGGGTAGGTAGCGCCGGATTGCCGCGCCATGGCAGGACGGGGCCGTCCTTCAGCGCCAGAGCTCCAGGATCTGTTCCACCGTCCCGACCTCGACCTGCCCGCCATAGCGCTGGCTGTACAGGCCAAGCAACGCGTCATGCATGGCGTCGGAGGAGGAGCAGAGCGCATCCTTCGGCACCACGATGCGGTAGCCACGATCCACCGCGCCCATCACCGCCGCCAGCACGCAGACATCGGTCTCCGCGCCACTGATGACCAGCGTATCGGTGCCGCGCTGCCGCAGCAGTTCATCCAGCCCGGTTTCGAGCCAGGGCGAATAGACGCCCTTGTCGATCACCGTGGCCGGCGGCACGAAACGGGCCAGCTGCGGCACCAGATCGACCATGCCCGGCGGCAGGGCTTCCAGCGTCATCTTCGACCAGCGCTGGTAGTATTCCTTCCAGGTGCCCTCGCCATCCCCTGGATGCGCGGCGGGAATGAAGCGGGTGAAGACCGTCTCCGCCGGATGCGCCTCCACCAGCTGCTCCACCAGAGGCAGCACGCGCTTCATCCAGGGCGTATGCCATTCGGAACCCTCCGCGAAGAGGTTCTGCATGTCCACGCAAAGATGGACGCAGTTCGGGCCAAGCGGCTTGTCCTGCGGTCCGTCGCGTCTCGCCATCTCGCTATCCTCCTGCCCCGCTCATTCCGCGGGAACATTCCGCCGCAGTTCCTCCAGCCAAGCCGTGGCCGTGCCGTCCGAGGGCGCGCGCCAGTCACCCCTTGGCGAGAGCGACCCGCCGCCCGAGACCTTCGGCCCATTCGGCATGGCGGAGCGCTTGAACTGGCTGAAGCCGAAGAAGCGCGCCAGGAACACCTCCAGCCAGTGGCGGATGGTATGCAGGTCGTATTGCGGCCGCGCCTCCTCCGGGAAGCCGGCGGGCCAGCGGCCCTGCGCGGCATCGTGCCAGGCGTGCCATGCCAGGAACGCGATCTTGGAAGGCCGGAAGCCGTAGCGCAGCGTGTAGAACAGGTGGAAGTCCTGCAGCGCATAGGGGCCGATCTTCTGCTCCGTGCTTTGCAGCGCCTGCCCTTCCGCCGGCACCAGTTCCGGCGAGATCTCGGTGCCCAGGATGGAGGTCAGGATCGCGCCCACGGACTCATCGAACTGGCGGGACGAAACGACCCAGCGGATGAGGTGCTGGATCAGCGTCTTCGGCACACCGGAATTGACGTTGTAATGCGACATCTGGTCGCCGACGCCATAGGTGCACCAGCCCAGCGCCAGTTCCGACAGGTCTCCGGTGCCCAGCACCATGCCGCCATGGTGGTTGGCGGCGCGGAAGAGGTAGTCGGTGCGCAGCCCCGCCTGCACATTCTCGAAGGTCACGTCATAGACCGGCTCGCCACGCCCGAAGGGATGGCCGAGGTCCTTCAGCATCTGCGTCGCCGCCGGGCGGATATCCAGTTCCTGCGCGCTGACGCCAAGGGATTCCATCAGCGCATGCGCGTTGGTGCGCGTGCCCTCGCTGGTGCCGAAGCCTGGCATGGTGAAGGCGAGGATATCGGTGCGCGGCCGCCCCAGCAGGTCCATGGCCTTGGCGGCGACGATCAGCGCCTGGGTGGAATCCAGGCCGCCCGAGACACCGATGACGATGCGCCCCTTGGTGGCGCGCAGCCGCTGGATCAGGCCGGAGACCTGGATGTTGTAGGCCTCGTAGCAATCCTGGTGCAGCCGCGCCGGATCGGCGGGAACGAAGGGGAAGCGTTCCACCGGCCGCCGCAGCCCGAGGTCCCCGGCCGGCGGGTCGAGGTGGAAAGTGGCGGTGCGGAAGCCGTTGCAGCCCGTCATGCGCCGGTTGTCGTCGAAGGTGCCCTGGCGCGCGCGTTCCTGCCGCAGCAGGTCCAGGTCCACATCCGCGAAGACGGTCTGGCCCTCGGAAGGAAAGCGCTCGCTTTCCGCCAGGATCAGGCCATTCTCGAAGATCGAGACCTGGCCGTCCCAGGCGAGGTCGGTGGTGCTCTCCCCGGTGCCGGCGGCGGCATAGACATAGGCCGCGAGGCAGCGCGCCGACTGCGACCGGCACAGCAGCCGCCGCGTATCCGCCTTGCCGACCGTGATGTTGCTGGCGGAAAGATTGGCCAGCACCACCGCGCCCGCCAGCGCGCCGCGCGCGCTCGGCGGTGCGGGAACCCAGAGGTCCTCGCAGATCTCGGCATGGACGATCAGGCCCGGCAGGTCCTCGGCGGCGAAAAGCTGGTCCGGCCCAAAGGGCGCCTCCTGACCGGCGAGGCGGATGCGGCCGCCTTCCGTGCCGGCGCCGCTGGCGAAGTAACGGCGCTCGTAGAATTCACGGTAATTGGGCAGGTGCTGCTTCGGCACCACCCCCAGCAGCCGGCCGCCCTGGATGGCCAGCGCGGTATTGTAAACGCGTCCGTCATGGCGCAGGGGGGCGCCCACCAGCAGCAGCGGGCGCAGGGCCGCGGATTCCGAGATCAGCCGCGCCGCCGCCGCCTCCACCGCATCCAGCACCGTGTCCTGTAGCAGCAGGTCATCGATGGAATAGCCGGAGAGCGCCAGTTCCGGGAAAACGGCCACCGCCGCGCCTGCCGCGTGGCATTCGCGCGCCGCCGCCAGCACGGCTTCCGCATTTGCGGCCGGGTCGGCCAGGGTGCAGCGCGTCGTGCAGGCGGCGATGCGGGCAAAGCCGTGGCGGTAAAGGGAGACGAAGGTCATGCGATACACCACCGGCAGCGGGAGGAAACACACGGGACCGGAGGCCGGCCGCCAGTCCCGTGATGTCCTATGCGCCGAGGGGGCGCAAGGTTGCGCGCACGCCTGATCAGAAAGCGCGCATCCGCACCGGAGGGCTGTCCAGCACGGTGCGGCCGAAGAGGCTGGCGACCAGTTCCACCAGCAGCCGGGCGCTGCGGCCGCGCTCATCCAGGAAGGGGTTCAGCTCCACGATATCGAGCGAGCCGACCAGCCCGCTATCATGCAGCATTTCCATGATCAGATGCGCTTCCCGGTAGGTGGCGCCGCCGGGCACGGTGGTGCCGACACCGGGCGCCAGGGAGGGGTCGAGCATGTCCACGTCCAGGCTGACATGCAGGTGTACGTCCCGTTCCATCCATTGCTCGATCAGCGGCCGCATCAGCGCGGCCACGCCCTGCTCGTCGATGGCGCGCATGTCGATGGCGCGCACCCCATGCGCCTGCACCCGCCGCCGCTCCTCCGTGTCGATGGAGCGCAAGCCGAAGATATGCACGGCCTCCGGCGGCAGCGGCACCAGCGGGCGGTCCCCCAGCAGCGGGCGCAGGCTTTCCTCGCCCGATAGGAAAGCCAGCGACATGCCATGCATGTTGCGGGATGGCGTAGTGGCCGGCGTGTTGAAATCGGCATGCGCGTCGATCCAGAGCACCGCCAGCTCCCGCCCCGCGTCCTTGCAGTGGCGAGCGATGCCGCTGACGCTGCCCATCGACAGCGCGTGGTCGCCACCCAGGAAGATCGGCAGCCTTCCCTGCGACGCCAGGGCGTGGGAGCGGTCGTGGATCGACTGCGTCCAGCCCGCCACCTCCTCCAGGTTGCGGCAGGCCGCGACATCCTGCGGCACCATGTCCACGAAAGGATGCTCCGGCGGCGGCAGGTCGCCGGCATCCTCCACTTCATGCCCCAGCTCACGCAGCAGCGTCGCCAGCCCGGCGATCCGCAGCGCGGCCGGCCCCATGCGGGCGCCGGGCACGCTGGTGCCCGCATCCATCGGGATGCCGAGCAAGGTTGTGCGCCGGCGGCTGTCCCGCCCCTCTGAATCCGTCATGCAAACTCCCCCGCCAGTGCCCCTGGGCTCAGGCGCGCTTCTTTCTGGCCGGCGCGGCCTTCTTCGGTGCTGCCTTGCGCGGCGCCGGCTTTCTTGCCGGGGCCTTGCGCGGCTCACCCTGCTTCAGGCTGTTGAGCAAAGCCGCCATCAGGTCAATAACATTGCCACGGTCAGGCTGCTCCTCCGGCTCCGGCTCGGCAGGCTTGCCTTCCTTGCGGGCCTCGATCACCTCGCGCAGCCGGGCCTCGTAGCGGTCCTCCGTATCGGAAGGGTCGAATTCGTCCTCCTGGCGCTCGATCAACTGGCGGGCCAGCTTCACCATCTCCTTGTCCGGCGCCGATTTCGGCACGTCCTCGAAAGCCGATTTCGCGGGGCGCAGGTCGCTTTCCTCATGCAGCGTATGCAGCACCAGCCCCTTGCCCAGCGGCACGATGCCCACCGCCCTTTCCCGCCGGAACAGCACGAGGCGGGAGAGCGCCATCATGCCGCTTTCCTGCAAAGCCTCCCGCAGCACCGCGTAGACATCCGCGCTGTCGTCGTCATCGGGCACGACATAGTAGCTGTTGTCGACATAGAGCGGCCCGACCGAGCTGGCCGGCACGAACTTGGCGATGTTCAGCGTGCTGCTGCTTTCCACCCGCGCGCTGTCGAAGTCCTCCTCGGTCAGGATGACGTATTCGCCCTTCTCGTATTCATAGCCGCGCGCCAGGTCGCCGCGCTCCACCTCCTTGCCAGTCTCGGCATCCACGGTCTGGGTGCGGATGCGGTTGCCGGTCTTGGGATTGATCAGGTGGAAATGCAGGTTGTTCCGCTCATGATGCGCGTTCACCAGCGCGATGCGGCAGGAAACCAGTGCCAGGCGCAGGGTGCCGCGCCAGATCGGGCGTTCGCTCATGTCTTGTCCTTGCTGCGGCGCTTCTTGCCCCCGCCCGGGCGGGGCAGCGGGCGGGCGGCATCGGCATAGCCGGCCCAGGGGTCGGGAATATCCAGCCGCGCGGGGGCGGTTTTGATCGTGAAGGCCTTGGGGTCCAGCTTCGGGCCCAGTTCCTCCCAGGCCAGGGGCATGGAGACGGTGGCACCGGGGCGCGCGCGGGGCGACCAGGCGGCCACCGCCGTCGCCGTGCGGTCGTTGCGCAGGTAATCCAGGAAGACCTTGCCCTTCCGCGCGCGCTTGGAGAGCGTGGTGGTGTATGTCTCCGGCGCCCCCTGCGCCATGACGGTGCAGAGCGCCTCGCAGAACACCTTCGCCTCCGGCCATGCGGCATCCGGCTTCAGGGGCGCGACCACATGCAGCCCCTTGCCGCCCGTGGTCTTCACGAAGGCGCCCAGGCCCAGCGCCTCCAGCTGCCGCCGCACCTCCCGCGCCGCCTCGATCACCGCGGCGAAGTCCAGGCCCTCATCCGGGTCGATGTCGAAGACCAGCCGGTCCGGCCGCTCGGCATCCCTGGCCAGCGCGCCGCCGGGGTGGATCTCCAGCACCGCCGACTGCGCCAGGGCCACCAGGGCCTCGGGGCTGTCCACGGCCAGGAAGGGCTCATCCTCCCCTTCCAGCGGAACCCGCTGCAACAGGGCGGATGTGCCGGCGCCGGGGTGGCGTTGCAGGAAGCGCGGCCCCTCGATGCCATCCGGCGCCCGCAGCAGCGCCACCAGCCGTCCGCCAGCATAATCCAGCAGCTTCGGCGCCACGGCGGCGTAGTATTCGGCGAGCTGGCGCTTCGAGACGCCCTCCTTTGGCCAGAGCAACTTGTCGGGATGGCTCAGCCGCACGCCAGCCACGCTATTACCGCTGGTAGCCGCACGCGTAGTCCGCTCCGGCTTTGGAATGGACGGGTCGCTTTGCCCGGCCAGCGGGCCCGGCGGCGTCACCGCCTCGGCCGGCTTGTCCTCCCGCAGCCCTTTGAAGGAGGCCTGGCGGATGCGGCCCTCGCCCGTCCAACCGGCGTAATCCACCTCGGCCACCAGCTTCGGCTCCACCCATTGGGCACGGCGGCGGTCGGAAGGGTCGGGCTTGTTGCAGAAGGGCGAGGTATCGCGCGCCAGCGGCTTCAGCAGCTTCGCCAGTTCCCGCGTCCGCGCGGCGGAGATGCCGGAGCCGACGCGGCCGAGATACACCAGCCCGCCATCCCGCCAGGCGCCCAGCAGCAGCGTCATGTTGCCTTTGGGGCCGACGCCATGGCCGCCGATGACAAATTCGTCGTTGCCACGGCACTTGGTCTTGACCCAATCCTCGCCCCGCCCGGAGCGGTAGGGCGCGTCCAGCCGCTTCGAGACCACGCCCTCCAGCCCCACCTGACAGGCGGAGCGCAGGATGGCCTCGCCGGTGGCCTGGAAATGCTCGACATAGGTGATCTCGGGCGGCGCATCGGCCAGCAGCGCCTTCAGCGCCGCCTTGCGGTCCCGCAAGGCCTGTGGGCGCCAGTCCTGCCCATTGGCGAAGAGCAGGTCGAAGGCGAAGAAGCGCAGCTCATCCGTGCGCTTGCGGTCCATGGCGGAGATCAGGGCAGCGAAATCGGGGTGGCCCTCGGCGTCATTGGCCACCAGCTCCCCATCCAGCACGCAATCCGGCAGCTTGCCCAGGACAGCGGCGGTTTCGGCGAAGCGGTAGGTCCAGTCCTGGCCGCTGCGGGTCAGCAGCCGCACCTTGCCCCCCGCCACATGCGCCTGCAAGCGGTAGCCATCCAGCTTCACCTCATGCACCCATTCGGCGCCGGAGGGTGCCTGCGCGGCGCTGCTGCAAAGCTGTGGGGTAATGAACTCGCCGGCCTTGGGCGGGGCTTCCGGCTCAGCCGGCTTGCGGCGGGGGACAGGCTTCTTCGCCGCCTTCTTCGCGGCGCGCGGTTTCGCGGCCGCCTCGCCGGCGATCTCCTCCATCGAGCGGCCGGACTTCACGGAGGTGGTCGCGGCCTCGATCAGGCTTTCACCCTCTCCCGGCCGGGCTTCCTCGTCCTTCTCCTTGATCAGCAGCCATTGCGGCTTCGTCTCCCGCGCGCGGGGCCGCATCTTCACCAGTGTCCAGCCACCCTGCATCCGCTCCCCATGCAGGTGGAACTTCAGCTTGCCGGCGGCGAGTGCCTTGGCGGGGTCGTCGTCCAGGCTTTCCCAGGTGCCGCGGTCCCACAGCATCACCGTGCCGCCGCCGTATTCGCCGGCGGGGATCGTGCCCTCGAACTTCCCGTAGTCCAGCGGGTGGTCCTCCACCTGCACGGCCAGGCGCTTGTCGGCGGGGTCCAGGCTGGGGCCGCGCGTCACGGCCCAGCTTTTCAGCGTGCCATCCAGTTCCAGCCGGAAGTCGAAATGCAGCCGCGTCGCGTCGTGCTTCTGCACCACGAAGCTCAGCGCGCCCTTCTTGTGGCGGGCTGCCTTCCCGCGTGGCTCGGCGGTGCGCGTGAAGTCGCGCTTGGCATTGTAGCGGTCGAGTGCGCCCTCGGATCGCATGGCTCACCCCATGGATGCGGCGAGCGGTGGAGCCGCCCTTTCCGTTCCCATAGAAAGCGCGGGCGCGGCGGCGGTTGCGCCGGGCGTTCAGCCCGGCGCCAGCATCGCCAGCCGCCGCCAGCGCAGCGTCATCATCAGCGCAACGGCCGCCAGCCCCGCCGCCAGGCCGAACCAGATGCCGAGTGGCCCCAGCCCCGCCGTGAAGCCCAGCAGCATGCCCACCGGCAGCCCCAGCACCCAATAGCCCAGCGCGGCATAGAGCAGCGGCAGCCGGGTATCCTTCAGCCCGCGCAGCTCGCCGGCCGCGGCCACCTGCACGCCATCGGCCAGTTGGAACAGCCCGGCCACCATCAGCAGGGTCGCGGCCAGCCGGCGCGTCTCCACCAGGTCCGGCGGCAGGAAGAGCGCGGCGAGGAAGCCCGGCACCAGCAGCAGCACCAGCGCCGTGCTGGCCATGAAGCCGGCCGCGAGGCCGATGGCGGTCCAGCCGGCGCGGCGGATGCCGGGGCGGTCCTCCGCGCCAGCGGCCAGGCCGACCCGCGCGGTGGCTGCCTGCCCGATGCCCATCGGCACCATGAAGCAGGAACTGGCCACCTGCAGCGCCACGGCATGGGCAGCAACGGCGGAAGGGCCGAACCAGCCCATCACCAGGGCCGTGCCGCTGAAGACGCCGATCTCCAGCAGCATGGTGCCGGCGATCGGCAAGCCGATCCGCACGATGTCCACCATGCGCCGGAAGTCGGTGCGCCAGAAGCGGCCAAGAAGCTGGAAGCGGGACACGCGGCGGTCCAGCGCCATCACCCCCGCCAGCCCCAGGAACATGAAGAGGTTAGAGGTGGCGCTGGCCACCCCCGCCCCCAGCACCCCCAGGGACGGAATGCCGAAGCCCCCCGCCACCAGTGCGTAGTCCAGCACCACATTGACGCAGATGGCCACCATCGAGACCCAAAGGGCGGCATTCGGACGCTCCAGCGCGGACAGGAAGCCGCGCAGCAGCAGGAAGCCGTAGAAGGGCACCAGCCCCCACATCATGGCGCGCACGAAGGTCTGCGCCGCCTCGGCCAGTTCCGGGTCCTGCCCGGTGGCCTGCAGGATGGCCGCGCTGTGCCACAGCAGCAGGGCAATGGGCGGGAAGGAGAGCAGCCCCAGCCACATCGCCTGGCGGAAGGTGCGGCGCATTTCCCGCACATGGTGGCGCACCCGCCCCTTCTCCTGCGCCATCATGGCGGAGGCCGCGAAGGCGAGGCCGAAGGGCAGCGACATGGCGATGAAGTAGAGATTGCCGCCCAGCGTCGCCGCCGCCAGCGGGATCTCGCCCAGCCGGCCCAGGAACAGCGTGTCCGTCACCACCAGGGCGATCTGCGACAGGTTGGTCAATGCCAGCGGCCAGGCCAGGGCCAGCATGGCGCGCAGTTCCCGCCCCCAGCCACCGGCAGTGCCGGCAGCGGCGATGGTGGTCATGCCCTGGGCGCTCCTCGATCAAGGCGCCAGGGTTTATGGGGGGCAGGCGCGGCGCGCAACCGCGCCGCGGGTCAATGCCGCGTCAGCGCTTCGCCACGCCCGGCCGGCAGCGGGCAGGTGCAGCCGCAGCCGGTGAAATCCGGCAGCAGATAGCGCAGGCAGCAGACGCGGCGGCGGCGGTCCGTGTCGCCGCAGGCCGCGCCATAGACGCCGCAGATGGGGTTAGGCGAGCCATCGGGCCAGCAGCTCCGCTCCAGCACCGCGTCGATATCGGCGCGGGCGGCCTCGGACAGCAGACCCTGCTGTTCCGCCATTTCGGCGACGCTGGCGAAGCGGACGCCGATATTGCTCCAGGCGAGGCGCGGGGCGATGCGGCCCTCGGCCACCACCGCCGCCACCAGGGGCGCGAAATGGCCGCGCAGCAGCGGCGCGAAGCGCTCCAGGCCTCCAGCCGCCACCGTGCCGCCCTCATGCGCCAGGCAGAAGCCGCGCGGGTCGCCATCGGGGCCCACCAGCAGCAGCGTCTCCTCCGGCGCCAGCGGCAGGTCGCGCCCCAGCAGCAGATTGGCGGCCAGCACCGGATAGACCAGCCGGACGGCGTAATACTGCGTCCACATGGACACCACGGCGCGGCGGTCGGCGCCGCCGTGGCGGGCGGCGAAGCGGTCCAGCAGCCCGCCCAGCACACCCGGCTCCGCCAAGGCGGCGCAGGGCAGTACCTCACCCTCCGGCATGCTGTCGGGCAGGCAGAGCGCATCCCGCGCGAAGGACAAGGGGCCCTGCAGGACCGGGGCGAGGCTTTCGATCATCGGCCGGGCTCCGGCTGCCACAGGATATCGGAGGTGATGCTGTCCAGGCGCGCGCAGCCGGTCTGGGCCATGGCCACCTCCAGCTCGGCGCGCAGCAGCTTCAGCACATGCGCGACGCCGGTCGCCCCGGCCAAGGCCAAGCCGTAAAGAACGGGTCGCCCCACCAGCACGGCCCGGGCGCCGAGGGCCAGGGCCTTCAGCACATCGGTGCCACGGCGGATGCCGCCATCCAGCAGCAGCGGTACGCGGCCGGCCACTGCGCGGGCCACGGCGGGCAGAACCTCGATGCTGGCGGGCTGCCCGTCCAGCACGCGGCCGCCATGGTTGGAGACCACCAGCCCATCCGCCCCGGCCTCCAGCGCACGCTGCGCGTCGGCGGGCGTGGTAATGCCCTTCAGCAGCAGCGGCAGGCTGGTCTGGCGGCGCAGCACCGCGATATCCGCCCAGGTGGCGGCAGCCCGCAGCAGGCTGCCGAAGACGCTGTCCCCGCCAGGCTGCGGCCCGGCGCCGCGCAGGTTCACCGCCTCTACCCCCGGCGGCAGGCGGAAGCCGGCGCGCTGCTCCCGGTTGCGCAGGCTGACCGGCGCATCGACGGTGACGACAATGGCGGCGAAGCCTGCCTCCTCCGCCCGCCGGGCCAGGGACCACGTGAAGTCGCGGTCTGGCTGGATATAGAGCTGGAACCAGGGGCGCGGCGTGGCCCGGTTGGCGATGGCTTCCAGCGGCAGGCTGGCCTGGGCGCTGACCACCATGCCCGTTTGCATCGCGCTGGCGCCGATGACGGTGGCGATTTCCCCTTCCGGGTGCAGCAGGCGGTGGAAGGCGGTGGGCGCCACCAGGATCGGATGCGCCAGGTGCTGCCCGAAGAGTTCCAGCCCGGTGCTCGCCCCGGCCATATCGGCCAGCACGCCCTGGTTCAGCTTCAGGCGGGTGAAGGCGGCGCGGTTTTCAGTGAGCGTCAGTTCATCGGCGGCGCCGCCGGAAACATAGGCCCAGGCATTCTCCCCCATCCGCCGGCGCGCATGGGGCTCGTAATCCGACAGGGAGGCGATATCGGGCGGGATCACAGGCGGCTATCCTGGACACGGGGAGCCCGGCTCGACTGGCCGAGACCAGGCTGCCTACCATGAATGAGAAGCATTCGCAAAGAGCAGGAGCAGCGCCATGCCCTTTATTGCCATGAACCGCTTCCGCGTCGCCCTGGGGAATGAGGCGGAGTTCGAGCAGGTTTGGGCCAGCCGGGATTCCCGGTTGCGGGAGGTGCCGGGCTTTGTCGCCTTCCACCTGCTGCGCGGCCCGGCGGCGGAGGACCATGTGCTTTACGCCTCCCACACCACCTGGCGCTCGCGCGAGGATTTTGAGAACTGGACGCGCTCGGAGGCCTTCCGGGCGGCGCATCGCGGCGCCGGGGAGCGCAAGCCGCTCTACATCGGCCCGCCGCAGTTCGAGGGCTTCGATAGCGTCCAAACCCTCTTGCCGGAATAAGCGGCGGTTCCATCCTGGCGCGGCGGCCCCATCTCAGCCGTCAGCCAAGAAGGAGCAACCTGATGCCGCAGACCGTTAGCCGCCAGATCCGCCTCGCCGCCCGGCCGGAGGGACGCCCCGGGCCGGAGCATTTCCGCCTGGAGGAACATCCCGTGCCGCCGCCGGCGGAGGGTGAGGTGCTGCTGGAGACGCTCTACCTGTCCCTCGACCCCTATATGCGGGGGCGGATGAATGCCGGGCGGTCCTATGCCAAGCCCGTGGAGATCGGCGAGGTGATGGAGGGCGGCACCGTCTGCCGCGTGCTGGAATCACGCCACCCGGGCTTCGCGCCGGGCGATGTCGTGCTCTCCTATTCCGGCTGGCAGAGCCATTCCGTGGCTCGGGGCGACAGCCTGCGCAAGCTGGACCCGGCGGTGGCACCGGTCAGCACCGCGCTGGGCGTGCTGGGCATGCCGGGCTTCACCGCCTGGTCCGGCCTGCTGCTGCTGGGCCAGCCGAAGCCGGGCGAGACGGTGGTGGTGGCGGCCGCGACGGGGCCGGTCGGCTCGGCGGTGGGGCAGATCGCGCGCATCAAGGGCGCCCGCGCGGTGGGCATCGCCGGCGGGCCACGGAAATGCGCCGCGCTGCGCGAGGAATTCGGCTTCGATGCCGCCATCGACCACCGCGCGCCCGATTTCGCCGAGCAGCTGCGCGCCGCCTGCCCTGATGGCGTCGATGTTTATTTTGAGAATGTCGGCGGCCCGGTCTGGGACGCGGTCTTTCCGCTGCTGAATGAATTCGCCCGCGTGCCGGTCTGCGGGCTGGTGTCGCAATACAACGGCGCCAGCACCGAGGCGCCCGACCGCCTGCCCGGCCTGATGCGGGAGGTGCTGTCCCGCAGCCTGACCATCCGCGGCTTCATCCAGCGGGAATTCGCCGCGCACCGGCCGGACTTCCTGCGGGAAATGTCCGGCTGGGTGGCGGAAGGGAAGGTTCGTTATCGGGAGGACGTGGTGGAAGGGCTGGAGCGCGCCCCGGAAGCCTTCGTGGGCCTGCTGGAAGGCCGCAACTTCGGCAAGCTGCTGGTGCGCGTGGCGACCTGACGCGGCAGGAGCGGAAACGACCCCTTCATTCCAGTGTTCAGGTCGTTTCCGACCCTTCTATTCCGGGCGTCTGAAGCGCCAGCGAGCCCTGCTTCGGCAGGGCATGGACATAGCGGTAGCGGTAGGATTTGGCGCGGCCGCTGCCGGTTTCCTCGCAGGTCCAGGACGCCAGGCCGCCGGCATTGGTCATGTCCTCGAAGGCCTGGCGGCATTCCTCGCGGAACTTCAGGCGCTGGCGCGTGGTCTCGGCCTTGTAGTCGCGGCCCGCCAGCTCGGCGAGGGTTTCCACCGGCACCCAGGTATAGTCCGGCTGGCTGTCGATGAAGGGCCAGAAGGCCTTGGCATAGTCGGAGCGCAGCTTGAAATAGGTTTCGCCGTCGATGCTGGCGAGGGTGCGGCTCTCGAACATGTCGCGGACCCATTCGCCATAGGCGACCTTCACCCGGGAATCGAGGGTGATGCCGTCCCATTCGATGCGGCCCAGCAGATTGTCCGAGTAGCCGGCCGCGGCGAGGCGCCCGCTTTGCGTCGCGGCCTCGTATTGCGCGAAATCGCCCTGGTAGAACCGGAAGGAGACGGAGCGCAGCTCTTCGAAGACCCGCAGCATGGTGCCCAGGTTGTTCACATGCGCAGTGCGGCCGGTGGCGGAAAGCAGGGCACGCCATGTGGTTTCGGTGTGGTAGTAAGGCAGCGGGCGGGCACCGTCCTGCGGCGCCATCTCGGTACGCTTGGCCCGCATGCGGAACAGCGCGTAGAGCGCATCCCGGTGCTGCGATCCCAGTTCGCGGCCACGCACTTCCACCACGGTATGCGGCCGGACCACGTAAAGCCGCTGAAAGCCGCTATCGGTGATCAGCCCCTTCTTGCGTGGGGCGAAGGCGGATGTTCGTGCGAGACGGGAAGGCATCACGGTCGGGGCTTTGCGGCCGCGACGATTGGCCTTGGCACGTTCGAAGCGTTCCAGCCGCTTCCGCTCGGCCTCTGTCAGCTCCTGGCTGCCTGAATTCGTCACCACAATATCGACCCTTTGATTCCCGCGGGTGCAGGCAGACTAGCACCCTGAGCAGGGCTTCGCATCATCAGGGAATCAAGGGGTCGTTTTCGGCGGCACGCGCCCTTTCCCGCCACGGCCGCGGTGGATGAGACGGGGGAGAAGTGAACGGAGGGGTCGCTTTCGGGAATGGCAGGGTCGGGTTTGGGAGAGAAGAGGTCGGAAACGGGAAGGAAGGGGTCACTCCACCATATTAAGACGTTGATTATAAATGGCATTTCTCGGAATAGACTTTTCTAATAGACTCTGAATCAGACACTGATTGACCGCTCTTGTGGGCCTTTTGGTGGATAAAGCCACGGCCGGGCGCCACCAGGGCGCTTAAAGCACCTCTCAACCGCCTAGTTCCGACCCTTTGATTCCCGTTTCAGCGCGACTCCGGTCGACCCAGGCCTCTCAGCGCCCATTTAAAAGTGACCCTTCCATTCCCCTGGGCCGGTCTGCGGGGCAGCCTTGGACGCCACCGGCAGACTCGTCGTCAGGAACCGACCCTTTGATTCCAGCTCTCATCTTCTTGAGGTCAACACATTGACCCACCGGGGCCGCCGGATCACTGTGCGCAACATCTTGCAAGTCTAAGAGGTATCAGTGATGCGGCAGGGCATGCTTGAGGCGATCAAGGAGTTCGAACCTGAACTCATCGCCATCCGGCGCGACATCCATGAGCATCCCGAAACGCGTTTCGAGGAGGTGCGTACCGCTGCGCTGGTCGCCGACAAGCTGCGCGAATGGGGCCTGAAGGTCGAGGAAGGCATCGGCAAGACCGGCGTGGTCGGCACCCTCCAGGGCCGCCGGCCGGGCCAGCGGGCCATCGGGCTGCGGGCCGACATGGATGCGCTCTTCATCCAGGAGGAGAACGACTTCCCGCATGCCTCCAAGGTGCCGGGCAAGATGCATGCCTGCGGCCATGACGGCCATACCACCATGCTACTGGGTGCCGCCAAGTACCTGGCGCGCAACCCAGACTTCGCCGGCACCGTGCACTTCATCTTTCAGCCGGCCGAGGAAGCCGGTACCGGCGCCGCCGCCATGATCGCCGATGGGCTCTTCGACCGCTTCCCGGTGGATGCGGTCTATGGGATGCACAACACGCCCGGCCTGCCGGTAGGGCAGTTCGCCACCCGCCCAGGGCCGATCCTGGCCGGCGCCGACTTCTGGGGCGTCACCTTCACCGGCACCGGTGGCCATGGCGGCGCCGCGCCGCATCTGGCTACCGATACCACGGTGGTGCTGGGCCATTTCCTGCTGGCGGTGCAGACCATCCTGCCGCGCAACCTGAAGCCCACCGAGCCCGCGGCGCTCTCCGTCGGCCATGTCTCGGGCGGCACCTATGGCTCGCCCAATGTGATGCCCTCCCGCGTCGTGGTGCGCGGCACCGCGCGCTATTTCCGCCCGGAGGCCCAGGCGGTGATCCGGCAGCGGCTGGAGGAACTGGCCAAGACCCTGGCGGCCGCGCATGGCTGCGAGGCGGAGCTAACCTACGAGGCGCTCTGCCCCCCCACCGTGAACGCGCCGGAGAAGGTGCCCGTGGCCAATGCGGCGGCCGCCGCGCTGGTCGGCCCGCAGGCCATCGGCGAATTCCCGATGAGCACGGGCGGCGAGGATTTCGCCTTCATGCTGCAGCAGAAGCCTGGCGTCTTCATGCGCATCGGCAATGGCGTCAACGCCGATGGCAGCTTCCACAATGTCCATACGCCGAAATACGACTTCAGTGACGAGACGCTGACCCTCGGCGCCGCCTATTGGGCGAGCCTGGTGCAGCAGGAACTGAGCCTGGAAGACCGATGAGCATCATGACCCGTTCTCTCCGCGCCGCGCTGCTGGGCTGCGCCCTGCTGTCGCCGCTCGCGGCCGCGCAGGCCGAGCCGCTGTCGCTGGCCGTCAGCGCGCCGCCGGCCAGCATCGACCCGCATTACTACACGCTGACGCCGAGCATTCAGCTTTCCGCCCATATGTTCGAGCCTCTGACGCAGCGTGACGAGAATGCGCGCGTGCGCCCTGCCCTGGCGGAATCCTGGAAGCTGGTGGACGACACCACCTGGGAATTCAAGCTGCGGCCCGGCGTGAAGTTCCACAACGGCGCCGACTTCACGGCCGAGGACGTGGCCTTCACGCTGAAGCGCGTGCCCTGGGTGCAGAGCCCCAGCTCCTTCGCCGTCTATACCCGCGCCATCACGGACGTGCAGGTGGTGGATGCGTATACGGTGCGCTTCAAGACCGCCGCGCCCTATCCGCTGCTGCCCAACGACCTGGCCAATGTCTTCATGGTCTCGCGCGGCATCGGCGAGAACACGCCTTCTGCCGACTTCAACTCCGGCAAGGCGGCGATCGGCACCGGCCCCTTCAAGTTCGTCTCCTATGAGCCGAACAACCGGGTCGAGATGGCGCGCAACGAGACCTACTGGGGCGAGAAGCCGGCCTGGGACAAGGTGCAGTACCGCATCATCACCAATTCCGGTGCGCGCGTCGCGGCGCTGCTCTCCGGCGACGTGGCGATGATCGACAACGTGCCGACCGCCGATGTCGCCAAGATCCGCAACAACGACAAGGTCACCGTCGCGGAAGGCACCAGCCTGCGGCTGATCTTTCTCGGCCTTGATGTGTTCCGCGACGGCCCGACGCCGGATGTGCGCGGCCCGAATGGCGAGGAACTGACCAAGAACCCGCTGCAGGACAAGCGGGTTCGCGAGGCGCTCTCCATCGCCATCAACCGCCCGGCCATCGTGCAGCGGATCATGGAGAATGTGGCGGTGCCGGCCGGGCAGTTCATGCCGGAAGGCTCCTTCGGCTACAATCCGGCGATTCCAGTGCCGAAGTTCGATGCCGACCGCGCCAAGAAGCTGCTGGCCGAGGCAGGCTATCCGAACGGGCTGAGCATCACGCTGCGCGGCCCCAATGACCGCTACATCAACGATTCCCAGGTGCAGCAGGTCATCGCGCAGATGTGGGCGCGCATCGGCATCAAGACGCAGGTGGAGGCGACGCCGCTGGCGACGCTGATCGGCCGGCTGAACCGCTTCGATGCCTCGGCCTATATGCTGGGCTGGAGCAACAGCACCGGCGAGCCCTCCACCTCGCTGCGCGCGGTGATGGGCACGCGGGCGCAGGGGGGCGGCGGCAGCCTCGGCCTGTCCAACTACGGGCGTTACGTGAACCCGGAGATGGATGCGCTGGCGGAGAAGGCCCTGAGCACGCTGGACGACAAGACGCGCGAGAAGATGATGCAGGATGCCATGAAGATGGCGATGGACGATGTCGCCATCATCCCCCTGCACACGCAGAAGAGCGTCTGGGCCACCCGCCGCGGCCTGACCTACACGCCGCGGCTGGATGAGCAGACCCTGGCCGCCGAGGTGCGCCCGGCGCGCTGAGGCGACCCGTCCCTTCCGCTAGAAAGCGAGCCGTTTCACCGCAGTAGGATCGGCTCGCCATGCGGGGTGGCCTCGGCCGCCGCGCGCCATTCCTCGCGCCGGCGCAGCAGGAGGGGGGCATCCAGGATGCCCTTCTCCGCCACCAGGTGCTCCAGCGCCGCCAGCCAGTGCTCGTAATAGGCGGTCTGCGCACCACCCGGGCGGGCGATCTCTCGCCCCAGGGCCTGCGCCCATTCGCTCCAGCTGAAGCAGCCGGCCCCATGCAGCGCCACGGCCATGGCGAAGGCCTGCGCCTCCCAGGGTTCGCGGAAGACCGGCCCATCCGGGCCGAGCTCCAGGCCCGGCAGGTCGGCGGGAACGGGGTCAGAGCGGCTCAAGATAGGACTCCCAGGCATCGATGGAGATGGCCAGGGTGGGGTCCGATTGCTCCCCCCACAATTCCCGTCCCTCGAAACGGATGGTGTAGAGCCATTGCGGCGCCTCGCCTTGTCCATGCGCCAGGGTATCGGGAAAGACAAAGACGCCACGGGCAGCTTCCACGACGCCCTCCTTGTCTCGCGCATAGCGCGGCAGGCGGGTATGGCCGGTGGGGTGCTCGTTGCGCGTCCGCACGCGGTCGCCCACGGCGAAACGGGCGGGGTTGGCGGCGGGGCGGCTGTATTGCGTGCCGCGCATCAGGGCCGGCAACACGTCCGGCGCCGGCAGCGGCCGCACCGTTGGCGAAGCCTCCAGGCTGCGGCCTTCCCGCAATTCGGCTTCGGTAGTCAGGCCATGGGCCACCAGCAGGCGTTCCAGCGCCGTCAGCCAGATCTCGTAATAGCTGGCGGAGAGGTAGCGGGCCGGCGGGATGCTTTCCCGGGTATGCCGGGCGGCATCGATGCTCCAGCGGCCCAGCGCGCCCATGGCCAGGGTCAGCGCGAAGGCGCCTTTTTCCCAGTCGGCATGGAAGAGCTCGCCTTCCGGCTCCGGCAGCACGGGGCCGAAGCCCATGGCGCCGCCCAGGTCTTGCGGGCCGTTCATGCGGCGGGCCGCGCCAGGCCGGTGCCGATCATGGAGTCCCGCGTTACCAGCGTGGCGAGGCGGGCTTCGTCCCAGCCCTCGGTTCCCTCCGGGCGGCGCGGGATGACGAGGTAGCGGATCTCAGCCGTCGAATCCCAGACGCGGATGCGCGTGGCTTCCGGCAGTTCCACCCCGAAGTCGCGCAGCACGCCGCGCGGGTCGATCACGGCGCGGGAGCGATAGGCGGGCGACTTGTACCAGGTGGGCGGCAGGCCCAGCACCGGCCAGGGGTAGCAGGAGCAGAGAGTGCAGACGACCATGTTGTGCTCGTCCGCCGTGTTCTCCACCGCGACCATGTGTTCGCCCTGGCGCCCGGTGAAGCCCAGGGAATGGATGGCGGCACTTGCATCGCGGCGCAGCCAGTCGAGGAACCCTGGATCGGCCCAGGCCTTGGCTACCACCTGCGCGCCGTTGCGCGGGCCGATGCGGGTCTCATAGGTCTCGACGAATTCGTCCAGCGCGGCGGGGTCCACGTAGCCCTTTTCCACCAGCAGCGACTGCAGGGCGCGCACGCGCAGCTCCATCTCGGAGAGGCTGCTGCCATGGTCATGGTCATGGTGGTGGTCATGATCGTGGTGATCGTGGTCGTGCGGCATGGCGTCCCTTCCCTTCCGCTTCTGGCCGATCATCACGCCGGATGGTGCTGCCGCGCAACCATGCCGCGGCGGATGCAACCCTTGGCAAGCGCGGGCGTCACCTTTCCATTCCCGTGCCATAAGGCGATCGCGCAAGCCATGATGCTTCCCTTTCAGCCCGCCACCTCTTCCTCCCCCCGGGTGCGTGGCTCCATCGGGCGGCGGGTGCTGGGGGTGGCGGGGCTGTTGCTGGCCTCCGGCTGCTCCCCGGCGGGCTTGCTGAACGGGCTGGCGCCGGAGCGCATGGCGGGCGAGGCCATTCCTTACGGCCCCCTGCCCCGGCACAAGCTAGACCTGTATCAGCCGTCGCCGGAAACCGCCTCGCCGCCCATGGTGGTGTTCCTCTATGGCGGCGGCTGGACGGAAGGCAGCCGGGCCATGTACCGCTTCGTCGGCGCGGCCCTGGCGGAACGCGGCTGCATTGTCGCCATTCCCGATTACCGGCTTTATCCGGAAGCGGGATTTCCCGCCTTCCTGCAGGATTGTGCGCTGGCAACGCGCTGGGCCTTCGACAACCGCGTGATGCTTGGCGCCGATCCGACCCGACTGTTCCTGATGGGGCATTCCGCCGGTGCCTATAATGCCGCGATGCTGGCGCTGGACCGGCAATGGCTTGGCGCCGTGGCGATGCAGCCGGCGCGGGACCTCGCCGGCGTCATCGGCATTGCCGGGCCCTATGACTTCCTGCCGCTGCGGGCAGACCTGCGGCCGATCTTCGGCGCGGAGGAGCAACTGGCGCGGACGCAGCCCATCAGCTTCGCCGATGGTGCCAACCCGCCGATGCTGCTGTTGCAGGGCGAGGCCGACGAAACCGTCGACCCCGGCAATGCAAGGAGGCTGGCCGAGCGCATCCGCACCGGCGGCGGGCCGGTGGAGACGCGCTTCTATTCCGGCATCGGCCATGCCGCGATCGCCGGCGCATTATCCGGCGCGCTGCGCTTCGTGGCGCCGACGCTGCGGGATTCACTGACCTTCATGCGGGTCGGCGAGGCGCAGGCCTGAGCCCGCGCCCCGGCTCACCGCCGCTTGACAGGGTCCTTGGGTGCGGGCGGGAGGTCGTCCTCCAGGATGGTCAGGTGGACCGAATAGGAAGTCTCGCCCTCGTCATGGTCCTGGTGCAGGGTGCCGATCACCTCGTCCTCCACCGCCACTTCCACGGACAGACCCTTGCGCGCCGGCGGCACGATGCGGATGCGGTCCGAGCCAAGCAGGCGCCGAAGGTAGGTCTGAACGCGGGCAATATCGGTGGGCGTCATGCGGGTGTGGTGTTCCGTTGCTGGGGATAGCCTTCCATGCCCCCGATGATCCGCTCGGTCCAGCCACCTCACAGAAAAAGGAGCAATCCGATGCAACCGCTGGCTTGCTGCTGGGTTTCTGTTATACTCAGCACACGTTCCCGTGATGAGCCGCTCTGCTGATCTTGGCAGACGGTACGCCAACCCATATCCGGGGCGAAGCCAAAGGCTTTGCGATAGTCGCACTTGTCCCGGCGAGAGATCCCATGAGCGTTACCCAGCCGAACGAGACCCAGCGCCCCACCATCCTGGTTGTCGAGGATGAACCCATCGTGCGCATGGTCACCGTGGCGATGCTGGAGGACATGGGCTTCCGCGCCACCGAGGCCGCCAATGCCGCCGCCGTGCTGGCGAAGGTGGACCCTGGCGAAGGCGCGCTGGAGGCCGTGTTGCTGGACATCAACATCCCGGGCGCCCGGGGCCGCGACATGGTGGACGAGATCCGCGCTGTCCGTCCCAATCTGCCGGTGCTGATCGCCAGCGGTGCGGATACGGAGGAGTTGCGGCAGCGCTTCATCCAGCACGGGCAGTTGGACTTCCTGCCCAAGCCCTATGCCAATGCCGAACTGCGCCAGGCGCTGGAGCGCCTGGGGCTCTAAGGCGCGCCGGCCCCACGGGGGGCCTGACCGCCAGGGGCGCCGCGGCTATCATGCCGGCACCCTTCTGAACCCAACCCGGACCTTCATGCCTCCTTCTCAGGATACCGAGATCGCGCGCGTCAAGGCGCGCATCCGCGCGCTGGCCGACCGCACCGTCTCCAATGGCTGCACCGAGGCCGAGGCCATGGCGGCGGCTGAGATGGTCGGCCGGCTGCTGGAGCGCTATGCCCTTTCCATGGAGGAGATCGACCTGCGGGAAGCCCGCTGCGTCCAGGTCGAGATCCCCCTCCCCGGCCGGCAGCGGCGGCCGATCGATGGCTGCGTGCCGGCCATCGCCCGCTTCTGCGACTGCAAGGTCTGGCTGGCGCGCGATGGCGCCGGGCCGCGCTACGTCTTCTTCGGCTTCGAGACGGATACATCACTCGCCGCCTATCTGTTCCAGGTCGTCGGCCGCGCCATGGTGGTGGAGCTGGAGCGGTTCCGCGCCACCCGCCCGGCCCTGCGCGGCGTGCCGCTGCGGCAGGCCAGCACCAGCTTCCAGCAGGGCATGGCGGCGCGGCTGGCCGAGCGGCTGGAGACCATGCATGCCGAGCGGGAGGCCGGCGTGGCGGCGCAGCGGCAGACCGGCACCGCGCTGATCCTGGTGAAGCACCGCGTGGTGGAAGATGCCTTCCGCGAGACCGGCACGCGGCTGGTGTCCGGCGGCCGCCGCAGCCTGCGCCAGGACGCCGCCTTCCGGCATGGCGAGGCAGCGGGGGAGCGGGTGAACCTGAACCGCCCCGTCTCCGGCGATGGGCGCGGCCTTCTGGAATGAGGCGCGACCACCAGCGCGCCCGGGTCTATGCCTGGGAAGACGCGCATGTGGCGCCGCATGGCCAGGACCTGCTGCCCTTCTCCGCCGCGCAGCCGATGGTGGAGGCGATCTGGGCGGAGATGGGCCTGCGCTACCCCCCAGCGGTGGAACCGCTGCCGCCGCAATCCCGCCGGGTGCAGGCCGATGCCAACCGGCTGCGCCTGCGGCTGCCGCCGCAATGGCCAAGCTGGCTGCTGCTGCATGAACTGGCCCATGCCATGACCAGCACCCATGACGGTGCCTCGGACGGCCATGGGCCGCGCTTCATGGGCCTCTACCTGCAACTGCTGGAACGCTACCTGCGGCTGCCGGCCTCGGCGCTGGCGCCGTCCCTGGCAGAGGCCGGCATCGTCTGGGACCCGGCGGCCCGGCCCATCTTCCTGGACCCGGCCTGAGCCTTCAGCCCGGCAGACGCAGCCCGCGCAGGCTGGCGGGGAGCTGCAACTGCGGATAGCCCGGCAGGCGGAAGCGGCCGGGGTCCTGCGGCCCGTAGCTGACGCGGGTGGCTTCCAGCACTTCCTGCCGCCCGGTCTGCTGCGCGCGCAGCAGCACGCCGTCCTGCGTCAGGCAGGCGGTGCCGCCCTTGCCGTCCCGTCGCTCGATGTGCCAGTCCGTGCAGCCCATGCCGGCGATGGTGCGGCGGCCCAGCCGCGTGACGCGCCCCTGGGACTCCGGCCGGTCCAGCAGCATGGCGATCTCGGGCGCCTGCGGCAGGCGCATCACCAGCCGCTGGCCTTCCATGACCATGAAGGCGCGCTGGCTCGGCTGTTCCACCATCAGCCAGCCAGGGGCGGAGGCATTGTCCACCCGCAGCACCCGCTGGCTGGACAGCCAGGCGGCATTGATGTCCCCAGGCATCCGGTCACTGCCCGTCAGGCGGAAGGTCACGGACACATCGCGGGTGGGCAGCAGGGTCGGGCTCTGCTGCGCCAGGGCAGGCGCCGCCAGCAGTGGCAGCGCCAGGAGCGAGGATGTCAGGGCCGTGGCGAGGCGCCGCTTCATGGTTCTTCTCCCGGTCATGCGTCCTCTTACATGGCGACGCCGGCCGGAAGCATCACCCCCGGCGCGGCCGTTGCCATCTCATAGTCCGTGGAAGAGGTCGGTGGAGAGGTAGCGTTCGGCGAAGGAGGCGGCGATGCCGGTGATGAGCTTGCCGTGGTGCTCGGGCTGCTGGGCGAGGTCGAGCATGGCATGCAGTACGGCGCCGGAGGAGATGCCGATGGGGATGCCCTCGGTGCGGGCGCAGAGGCGGGCGGCGGCGAAGGCCTCGCGTTCGGTGACGCGGCGCAGCAGGTCGACCTTCTCCAGCTCCAGCACACCGGGCTTGAAGCCGGCGCCGATGCCCTGGATCTCGTGCGGCCCCGGGTCGTCGCCGGAGAGAAAGGCGGATTCCGCCGGCTCGACGCCCACCAGCGTCAGCCCCGGGCGGCGCGGCTTCAGCGCGGTGGCGATGCCGGTCAGCGTGCCGCCGGTGCCGAGGCCGGCCACCACCACATCCACCTCGCCTGCGGTGTCGGCCCAGATCTCCTCGGCCGTGGTGGCGGCGTGGACGGCGGGGTTGGCCGGGTTGTCGAACTGGCGCGGCATCCAGGCGCCGGGGGTGGCGGCGGCGATGCGCTCGGCCTCGGCGATGGCGCCGGCCATCCCCAGCGGCGCCGGGGTCAGCACCACCTCGGCGCCGAGCAGCCGCAGCATCTTGCGCCGCTCGGCCGAGGCGCCGTCGGGCATGGTGACCACCAGGCGGTAGCCTTTGGCCGCGGCGACAAAGGCCAGCGCGATGCCGGTATTGCCGGAGGTGGGCTCGACAATGGTCTGCGGCGGCTCGGCATCGGGGGTGAGCAGGCCGGCAGCCTCGGCCTCGGCCACCATGGCCTGGCCGATGCGGTCCTTGAGCGAGGCCAATGGGTTGAAGAACTCCAGCTTCAGCGCCAGGCGGGCCTGCAGGCCGTGCGCCGCCTCCAGCCGCGGCAGGCGGACCAGCGGCGTGGCGCCGATGGTGTCAAGGATGCTGTGGAAGAGGCGGCCCTGGGCG
>NZ_RFLX01000180.1 GCF_003696345.1 Teichococcus wenyumeiae
ACAGGCGCGGCAGGCCAGCTTGGGCCGCCTGGTGACCAGCACCCGGAACTGCGCTGGCAGCACGTCGAGCCGCTCGGCGCTGTCAGCACCGATCTCGACCAGCCGCCCATCGCAGCAGGGGCAGGTCTCCCGCTCAGGCAGCAGCACCTGCTCGAGGTGTGGCAGATGCGGCGGCAACTGGCCACGGTTGCCGCGACGGCGCTTCGCCTGCTGCTCTTTCAGGCTTTTCGAGCGCTGGCCCGCCTCGGCCTCGCTGGCCCCCAGCGTGGTCTCGATCTCCTCGAACGCGAACAGCAAATGGTCTTCGGGCAGCCGCTCCGACTTCTGCCCGAACTGCCGCCGCTTCAGCTTCAGCAGCAGGTGGTGCAGTTGCTCGTTCCGGACCGCCAGCGCGTTGGATCTCGATGCAGGGCGATGGGGTGGACTCCCGTGGCGCCACACTGGGCTCCGCCACGATCAGCACGAACGAAGGAGGCGCGCTGTGCCGCATCTCCCGCCGCCAGGTGAACACCTGCTGCGAGCAGATCTGCCAACGACGCGCCACCTCGGCGATGACGGCGCCGGGTGCAAGCGTCTCCGCGACAATCTGCGCCTTGGCTTCCTCCGACCGTCTGCGGCGGCGCCCAGGGCCCGTCAGCACCTCTACGCGGCGATATCCGCGGCCGCTCGCGTCATCATGAACGTCGACCATAATGTCGGCTCGAAGCTGCCCACCTGAAGGCAAGGCAGCACAGCATCGGCACGCTCGGGAAGAAGGGCATTCAGGCCGCGCTTAC
>NZ_RFLX01000181.1 GCF_003696345.1 Teichococcus wenyumeiae
CTAGCGTCAATTCAGGCCCTCGCACTCGCGGCAGGCCGCGTAAGTTCGATCGAGACGCCGCGTTGGCACAAGCAACGTGCCTATTCTGGCACCGCGGCTTCCGTGGGACGTCGATTGCCGACCTTAGCGAGGCGATGGGAATAGGATCTCCCAGTCTCTACGCGGCATTCGGATCGAAGGCCGATCTCTACGCGGAGACGCTTCGCTACTATCGCGAGAGTTATGGCGCGCTGGCGTGGGGGCGGTTCTTCTCAGCCGAATCGGCGCGGGAAGCAGTGCGATGTCTGTTGCTCGACGCAGCAGAATTGTTCGCCAAATGTCGGGTAGATGAAGTTAGCGGCTGCATGGTCACCCTTGCCTCGGTTGACGATGAGACTGCCGAACTGCGCGAGTTCATCAGAGGCCTGCGCGCGCTGACACTCGACCGATTGGAAGAGCGTGTTCGACTTGCGATCGCCGGCGGCGAGATTTCGCCGCTCGTCGACACTCATGCTTTGTCGCGGTTTGCGGAAGCGGTGCTGAACGGCATGTCTGTCGAAGCGCGCAGCGGAGCGACGGTCGCAGATCTGCGGGGTGTGGCTGAAGTCGCAATGCTCGGCTGGGATGCCTCGGTCAGCGACGGTGGTGACCACCGCAAGCAATCGAATGGTTCGAGGTCCATCAGGTGACCGATCACTTAATTCTCTGCGCCTCCAGCGGTGAAGACGGTCGTGGAATACCGCGCTCCGTCGGTCCGTCCGGTGGACCCAATACTAAAAAATCGAAAGGAAACGGA
>NZ_RFLX01000182.1 GCF_003696345.1 Teichococcus wenyumeiae
CCACGGTAGGATCAGTGACTGGGGTGAAGTCGTAACAAGGTAGCCGTAGGGGAACCTGCGGCTGGATCACCTCCTTTCAAGGATGCGGCATGGGGTAGGGACCTCGGTTCCTGGCTGTGCACGCTCCGACAACACTGGTTTGCCTTGAACTTGTTCTGCGGCGGAAGTCGTGGACGCTCTCTCGTTGGTTTTGATCTGGCTGCCCTGGGCAGCACAAGCATTGCGGCTGGTCGGTTCCGGCTTTGGCTGGAACGGGCGCTGGCCGCGCATCCTTCCCTGTGCGGCGCCTGCGGGCGCTGCGGCTTGCGGAGGCGTGGTGTGCTACTGTGGCGCACGCATCCAAGGGACTGGTTTTTGGGCCAGTAGCTCAGTTGGTTAGAGCACACGCTTGATAAGCGTGGGGTCGGAGGTTCAAGTCCTCCCTGGCCCATACGCGCTGCACCCTGCGGGGTGGCGGCGGGTTGGGCCGGTTGGTCCAGGAGTTCTCCTTTGGGGGCGTAGCTCAGTTGGTAGAGCACCTGCTTTGCAAGCAGGGGGTCGTCGGTTCGAATCCGATCGCCTCCAGGTGAGGGTATCGAGATCCGCCTGCGGTTTGCCGCGGGTGGGGCTTCCAGAAAACCGCCTTGATGGTCCTTTGGGGCATCGGGGTTTTCTGTTGTTGTTTCTCATGGTGAAGAAGAGTTGGTGAAATCGAGTGTACCCACACGGCTGACAATCCGTGTGGTGTGAGTGTC
>NZ_RFLX01000183.1 GCF_003696345.1 Teichococcus wenyumeiae
CCACCGGTAGCGGTTTCCGACGCGGCGTCGGTGACCAAGGGCAAGGTGCTGGTGGCGACCGGCGACGTGCTGCTGAACGACAGCGACCCGGAGGGCGGCCCCCTCAGCGTCGTCGCCGTCAACGGCCAGGCCGCCAAGGTGGGCACCCCCCTGGTGGGCACCTACGGCACGCTGCTGCTCGGCGCCGATGGCCGCTACACCTATACGCTGGCCAGCGATCAGCCCAATGTGCAGGCCCTCGGCGCCGGGCAGGTCGTCACCGAGACCTTCCGCTACACCCTCTCCGATGGCCAGTCCCATCTCGTGCAGCAGCCGGGGCCCTGGCAGAACCTGCTCAGCTTCTCCGAGAGCTTCGACAACGCCGGCTGGAGCCGCTTCTCCGTCCCCGGCACCCTGCCCCTGGTCGCCGCCGACGTGGCCGCCGATCCCTTCGGCCAGACCACCACCGCCGACCGCGTCACCCTTTCCGGCATCGCCTCCGGCCTCTACCAGGATGCCGCCGTCACCGGCCAGCACAGCTTCAGCGTCTGGATGCGCCTGGTCAGCGGCGACGGCCACTTCAGCTTCAACTACTACGACGGCGGCAGCAACAACCTGCAATCCGCCGTCGCCACCGGCGAGTGGCAGCGCTTCACCTGGACCTTCACCGGCAATGGCGCCGGCAGCGGCAATGTCGCGCTGATGCACGACTTCAACCAGGCGGCCACCGGCGTTTTCGAGGTCTGGGG
>NZ_RFLX01000184.1 GCF_003696345.1 Teichococcus wenyumeiae
GCCTGTCGGGCAGGCCGGGCCGCAGGACATCGAGAAGGCCCGCATCATCGTCGAAGATGCCAAGGACGTCTCGCAACCAGACATGTAGCGGCAGGCATCACGACGATCTGGCGGTTCTTCCGCCGACACCGGATCACGCGTAAAAAAAGACGGCGCACGCTGCGGAGCAGGACCGCCCCGATATTCTGAAGCGGCGCTGGGACTGGTTCGAGAGCCAGCCTGACCTCGATCCTGACTGCCTGGTGTTCATTGATGAAACCTGGGCCTCGACGAAAATGGCGCGCACCCATGGCAGGGCCCGCCGTGGCCAGCGGCTGCGGGCAGCGATCCCGCATGGGCACTGGAAGACGACAACCTTCATCGCTGGGCTGCGCAACAGCGGCATGGTCGCGCCGATGGTGCTCGACGGGCCGATCAATGGCGCTGCCTTCCAGGCTTACATTGATCAGGTGCTGGTACCCGAACTGAAGCCCGGCGACATCGTCATCATGGACAACCTCGGCAGCCACAAGGGCGCAGGCGTCAGAGCTGCGATCGAAGCCGCCGGGGCAGGCTTGCTCTACCTTCCACCCTACAGCCCCGAGTTCAACCCCATCGAGAACGTCTGGACACGAGGCCGCTGGATGTGACGTTCTTGTAGCACCGCGGCTGGGCCACAAGGCCCTGCTTGCGCTGGCCC
>NZ_RFLX01000185.1 GCF_003696345.1 Teichococcus wenyumeiae
CGTGCGGGCCAGCAGCTTGGTCTCCTCGACTTGCGCCTTCAGCAGTTCCTGAGTCGCCGCATATTCCGGACCAGAGCCCCTGCAGCTGAGGAATTCCTTGACGCTCATCTCAGTGACATGGCCACCCGATGCAGGATTAGCTTCATGCCGGACATAGACCTGATGTGATGCGTCATCTCGGATCAACCACCAGGTATCGCCATTCTGGCTCCTGTAGATCTCTGTCGACGAAAGCGTCATGTCATGGCTCCTCAATGAAGGGCGGGGTCTCCAGCAACATCTCGCATTGTGCTGGCTTGTCTCCCAACACAGCGCCGCCGTTTCCGCTTCCCGATCCTGGCGGCGGCTTGCGGCCGGCCTCCCGGCTAAAGGTCTTTGTAGCCTGCCTGATGACCAACGTGCCGCCGTGCCGCTCTCATCGCAGCTATACAGTCCTCGTCAACGCGGGCCCACAAAATCTCAGCGACGCCGGAATTCAATACCGCTTCCTCCTCACCAGGATGAGGCTAATAAAACTTGTAAATTGCCGGACCACTCTCTATATAGGTTCTGTCAGTTTCGTTGTTCCGGTGTGCTTCTCCTGCCCATGCATTTGGGTTCTGAGCTTGTTTCCGTTTCAAATTGAAGATGATCCGCCACGCAATACTGCTCGGCGGTTTTCCGTTTTGATCG
>NZ_RFLX01000186.1 GCF_003696345.1 Teichococcus wenyumeiae
CGGCAGGCGCTCGAACCGGCGGCGATAGTCTAGGATAGCCAGCCCGACCGGGTCCCAACAATGTTCCGCGACCAGACAGCTAGCAAGCGGTACCAGGGCGGCTTTGGCCAACCGGCGCTAGCTCTGGCATAGCTCGGCGGTTCGACCTGCGGGGGCAGGGGGCAGGGGGCAGGGGGCAGGGGGCAGGGGGCAGGGGGCAGTCTGCCTTAACGCCCGCGTCCCGCAACAGGAGCTGCTACTTGGCGGCCTCGCTGCGCAGGAAGCTATTGACCGACGCCGATGCGCTGTCGGCCAGCACTGTCATCCTCAGATCCTCCAGCCGTGTGCGCAGATCTTGCTTGCCGAGCATGGCAGTAGTGCCTGCGTTCATGCCGGCCACCGCTTCGGCTAGTACTTCTGCCCGAGCCAGCATCGTGTTCCAGGGGATTGTCACGTAGTTTGGGCCTGGCCGGAATGCAGCGGCCGGGCCAGGCTGGCGGGATGCCGTCCGAACCCACCACTTATCCTGGCTCCCGCTTTCCGGCCGAGGTCATCCACCATGCCACTTGGCACTACCATGTGTTCAGCCTGAGCCTGCGTGATATCGAGCTGATCCTCGCCGAACGGGGTGTGGTGGTCAGCCACGAGAGCATCCGCCGCTGGTGCCTCCGCTTCGGCGCCGCCTTCGC
>NZ_RFLX01000187.1 GCF_003696345.1 Teichococcus wenyumeiae
GCAGCAAAGGTCACGCCCTGATCGACCGCGAGCTTTACCTGCCGAGGAAGGAGTGGTGCGAGAACAGCGACAGGCGCGCCGAGACGTCCATTCCGGAGAAGGTGGCGTTCGCGACCAAACCGGCGCTGGCCGACCGCATGATCGAGCGGGCGCTCGATGCCGGCCTGCCCTGCGCCTGGGTGCTGGGCGACGAGGTTTACGGCTCGGACCGCCGTTTGCGCATTGCCCTTGAACAGCGCGAGCAGCCCTTCGTGCTGGCGATCCGCAGCAACGAGAAGCTCTGGGCGGTGCTGGACGGGCGTCTCGGTCAGCACGCCGCCTCGCGCTTGGCCGCTCGTCTGCCCGCCCAGGCTTGGCAACGTTTGTCAGCCGGGGCGGGCAGCAAAGGAGAGCGGGTCTATGATTGGGCACGTCTGCGCCTGACCCGGCTCCAGCGGCACCCCTAGGACCACTGGCTACTGGTCCGGCGCAGCCGCAAGGATCCGAAGGATCTCGCCTACTACGTCGTCTTCGGCCCCGACCAGACCAGCCTGGCCCCTCTTGCGCGTGTCGCAGGTCGGCGCTGGGCCATCGAGGAATGCTTCGAGGTCGCAAAGCAGGAGGTCGGCCTGGCCGACTACGAGAGCCGCTCGTGGCAGGG
>NZ_RFLX01000188.1 GCF_003696345.1 Teichococcus wenyumeiae
ATACCGTCGAGCGGATGAACTGACTCTGATGTGATTTCCTGCGCGGCGGAGATGGTGATTCGCTTCTGGCCTGACCTGTGTGAGGTGGGCGGATGGGACGGGCTCTGGAGATCCGGACGGACGTGGCGAGTGCGGACGAGCTACGGCGCTTGGCTCGGCACGAGGGGTGTCGGCGAACGGCGACGTGGATGGTGGCGATCGCGCATGCCCTGGATGGGCTGAGCCGTGCCGAGGCGGCGCGGCTGGTGGGGTTGGAGCGGCAGGCGCTGCGGGACGCGGTGGTGCGCTACAACGCCGAAGGGCTGGAAGGCTTGGCCGACCGCCCCAAGCCGGGCCGTCCGCCGACGCTGAGCGAAGGCGAGCAGGCGGTACTGGTGGCCACTATCCTGCACGGGCCTGACCTTGAGCGCGACGGCGGAGTGGAATGGACGCTGCCGATGCTGTGCCGCTGGATCGAGGGTCGGTTCGACAAGCGCCTGCACCCGGCAAGCCTGTCGCGCGTGGTGCGGGGCCTGGATTTGTCGCGCCAGAAGACCCGTCCGCGGCACCCGCAGGCCAACGAGGCCGCCAAGGCGGCCTTTGCAAAAGGGGGCTACGCCGCGCGGTAGCCGCGGTCGCGGCCGACCATCCGGGCCAGCG
>NZ_RFLX01000189.1 GCF_003696345.1 Teichococcus wenyumeiae
ACATGGCCTTCGTCGGCCCCCGCCCCGAACGCCCCGCCTTTGTCGAGGAACTCGGCCGCATCATCCCCCGCTACCACGACCGCACCTGCGTCAAGCCCGGCATCACCGGTTGGGCACAGGTCAACTACCCATACGGCGCCTCCGTCGAGGACGCCCGCATGAAGCTCGCCTACGACCTCTACTACGTCCGCCGCCGCTCCCTCTTCCTCGACCTCCTCATCCTCGTCGCCACCATCCGCGTCGTTCTCCTCCAGGAAGGCGCACGATGATAAGGCTTGTCCCGCACGCGACACGGTCATGAGCCGGCCGAAACTGCTGGTCATCGAAGACGATATTGCGCTGAGCGCCCAGTACCGCTGGGCTTTTCCAAACTGCCGCGTGCTGCTGGCGGGTAACCGGGACGAGGCGGAAAAGGTCGCCCGGGCCGAGCTGCCGGCGGTGACTCTGCTGGACCTCGGCCTGCCGCCAGACCCGGAAGGCGTGACGGAAGGCTTCGCCACACTGGCGATGCTGACCAAGATCTCCCCCCGCATGCCGATCATCGTGGCTTCGGGCCAGGGTCAGCGGGAGCACACGCTGCGGGCGATCGGGCTTGGCGCCTATGACTTCTGCGAGAAGCCGGTCGACCTGGC
>NZ_RFLX01000019.1 GCF_003696345.1 Teichococcus wenyumeiae
CCATCGGCATAGGTGGTCTTGACGTCCAGCTGGACCGCCATCTCCACGCCACCCACCAGAGCCTTGAGACCAGACCCGGCGGGCAATTCCCCCTGGGAAAAAACTTGGCCGAAGGTAGTCACGCCGCTTTCCAATGTAGCGGCGCCGGCATTCTCAAGAGAGAGCGTAATTTTCATATTTCTCACAATAACTACGCGAGATACAGAAGGTCCAAATCAACCTAGAGCACTGCATCTCGCTGTCTTCGACTCCATCCCGAAACAAAAGATTCCAGGACGACTCGGCTAATTCCCCTCTTTCACTCCACTTCGTGGGGGTTTCGATCCCACAGATCAAATAGAATTGCAAATCTAAGTTCGAACGACATGAGGTGTGAAGCCATTATTACCCGGGGCAAAAGCACAAGCTTCGCCATCGCATTGCAGCTTCGCAACAAAGCATCGCCTGCTCTGTTTGCCCCTCGATGAGACCGGCAGGAGGCATGCGGAATGCAGATGAAGGAGATCGTGGTCGTAGGGGGCGGCGCTGGCGGACTGCATCTGGCAACCAAGCTGGGGCGGCTGGTACGGCGCAGGGGCCTGGCCCGCATCACCCTCATCGACCGCTCTTACAGCCACGTCTGGAAGCCACTGCTGCACGAGGTCGCCGCCGGCACGCTGGACACGGGCGTGGAGCAGGTCGGATTCGTGCCGCAGGCCAGCCGCAACGGCTTCCGCTACTGGCCAGGCGACATGACCGGGCTGGACCGGGCCGCCAAACGCATCCGCCTCGCCCCGCTGCTGGACCGCCAGGGGCAGGAAATCCTGCCGGAGCGGGACGTGCCGTATGATATTTTGGTCATGGTTGTGGGCAGCACCGCCAATGACTTCGGCATCCCCGGCGTGCTGGAACATGCCCGCTTCATCGACAGCAGGGCGCAGGCCGAGGCTTTCAACGCGGCGTTGCGGGCCGAGGTGATCCGCTGCATTGCGGGGCCGGAGAACGCAACGCTGGACATCGCCATCGTCGGGGCCGGCGCCACGGGCGTGGAGCTTTCGGCCGAGTTGAACACGGCCCTGGACCTCGCCACCGGCTATGGCCTGCCGAACCTCCGCAAGCGCCTGCGGCTGACGCTGGTGGAAACCGCGCCGCGAATCCTGGGCGCCCTGCCGGAACGCGTCTCCGCCTCATCTCAGGCGGTGCTGGAGCGGGAGGGCGTGACGGTGCTGACCAATGCCCAGGTTTCCGCGGTGGAGGCGGACGCACTGGTGCTGAAGGATGGCCGCCGCATCCCAGCGGTGCTGAAGGTCTGGGCCGCCGGCATCAAGGCCCCCGCCTTCCTGCGGGAGCTGGATGGGCTGGAAGTGGCGCGCAACAACCAGCTCATCGTCCGCCCAACGCTGCAGACCACCCTGGACGATTCGATCTACGCCCTGGGCGACTGCGCCTCCATGACCCCGCCCGGCGCCGAGCGGCCGCTGCCCGCCACCGCCCAGGTGGCGCATCAGGAAGCGCCGCACCTGGCCAAGAGCCTCGCCGGGGTGCTGGAAGGGCGCGAGCCCCTGCCCTTCACCTACCGCGACCAGGGCGCCCTGGTGGCGCTGGGCCGCTACGACGCCTTTGGCAGCCTGGGCCGGCGCGGGCTGCTGGGGAAGCAGGGCGGGCTCTTCATCGAGGGCTGGTTCGCGCATCTCAGCTATGCCTCGCTCTACCGCCGCCACCAGTTGCGGCTGTTCGGCTTCTGGCGCTCGCTGCTCTACTGGATGGCGGACCTGCTGCGCCGGGCCAGCCGCCCCGGCGTGCGGCTGGAGTGACCCGCCGGCGGCTTCCACATTGGCACCAATCCGTCTAGCGTGACCGCCTCCCGCTGCGAGGCTCCGCCCCCATGCGCCTTCCCGCCCTGCTGCTCGCCGGCCTGCTGGCCAGCACCGCGCTGACATCCGCCCGCGCCCAGCCGCGCGAGGAAGCGCGGGTGGGGCTGCAGACCGAGACGTCCTCCATCGACCCGCATTTCGCGCTGGTCGGTGCCAACCAGACGGTGGCGCAACATCTCTTCGACCCCATGCTGGGCTCCGACCGCAACCTGCGCCCGGTGCCCGGCCTGACCAGCTTCACCAACCCCGAGCCGGATCTCTGGGAATTCCGGGTGCGGGAGGGCGCGCGCTTCCAGGACGGCACGCCCGTCACGGCGCGGGACATCCTCTTCTCCCTGCAACGCATGCCCAAGGTGCCGAACAGCCCGGCACCCTTCATCCGCATGGCCGGCGCGGTGGTGGAGATGCAGGTGGTGGACGACAGCACCATCCGGCTGCGCTCGCGTGGGCCGGACCCCTCCGTCATCCTGAATGCCATGACGGCCTATGTGGTGCCGGAGCATGTGGCGAAGGACGCCACCACCGCCGATTTCAACGCCGGCCGCGCCGCCATCGGCTCCGGCCCCTGGCGCTTCCGCGAATGGCAGCCGGGCAGCCGCATCGCCCTGGAGCGCAACGACGATTACTGGGGCGAGAAGCCGGCCTTCGCCCGCGCCAGCCTGCGCCCGGTGGCCAATGACGCCGCGCGGCTGGCGGCGCTGCTGGCCGGGGACCTGGACCTGATCGACGCGGTGCCGCCGGGCGAGATCGTGCGGCTGCGCGGCAACAAGGCGGTGGGCATCTCCTCCGCCTCCTCCTCCCGCATGATCTATCTGGCGCTGGACCAGTCCGGCGACAGCACGCCCTTTGTCACTGGCAAGGATGGCAAGCCACTGCCACAGAACCCGCTGCGCGACGCGCGGGTGCGCCGGGCGCTGTCCATGGGCATCAACCGGCAGGCGATCGTGGAGCGCGTGCTCTCCGGCGCTTCCCGCCCCGCCGGGCAATTGGCGGTGGAAGGGCAGATCGGCTATGCGCCGGACCTCGCCGCGCCCGCCTTTGATGCCGAGGCCGCGAAGCGCCTGCTGGCCGAGGCCGGCTATCCGGACGGATTCCGCATCACGCTGCACTCGCCCAACAACCGCTACATCGAGGATGACAAGACATCCCAGGCCGTGGCGCAGTTCTGGACGCGCATCGGCATCGAGACACGGGTGGAGGTGATGCCCTCAAACGTCTTCTTCACCCGTGCCGGCAAGCGGGAATTCTCCGCCTTTCTGATCGGCTTCGGCCATACCACGGGCGATTCCTGGCTTGGGCTGTCCCAGGTGCTGCACAGCTTCGATCAGGCGAAGGGCCTGGGTGGCCTCAATCGCGGCCGCTATTCCAGTCCGCGCTTCGACAGGATGATCGACGAGGCCCGCACCGTGGCAGACCTCGACCAGCGCGGCGCCCTGCTGCGGCAGGCGCAGGAGGTCGCCTTCCGGGAGGAAGCCGGCATCATCCCGCTGCACGTGCCCAACAACACCTGGGCGCATCGCGCCGGCCTGTCCTACGAGGCCGGGCTGGATGAGAACACGCTGACGCAGCATCTTCGCCTCGCGCCATGAGCGAGCCGGCGATCCGCCTGCTATCGCCTACCGATGCCGCCGAATTCCGCAGGATCCGCCTGGAGGCTTTGCTGCGGCACCCCGAGGCCTTCGGCGCCAGCCATGCTGAGATGGTGCAGCGCGACGAAGCCTGTTTCGCCGCCATGCTGGCTGACAACACCATCTTCGGCGCGGAACTGGACGGCCGGCTGGTCGGCACCGCCGCCTTCTCTCTCCAACAGGGGGAAAAGGCGCGGCACAAGGCCGTCATGTGGGCCGTCTATGTCGAGGAGAGCCAGCGCGGGCAGCACCTGGGAGAGCGCCTGGTACAGGCGGTGATCGACCATGCCCGCCGCCATGCGCGCGTGCTGCAATGCGCCGTGGCGACGGAGAACCATCATGCCCGCAACATCTATCTCAGCCTCGGCTTCCGCCACTACGGCATTGAACGCCGCGCGCTGCGGGTCGGCGGCCGCTTTCTGGATGAGGACCTGCTGGACATCATGATCGACGACGCCGAAACCACGAAGGCCGCGCCATGAACCGCACCGAATACATGGTCCCTTGCCGCGATGGCGTACGGCTGGCCACCGATGTCTATCTGCCGGAAGGCGAAGGCCCCTTCCCCGTCATCCTGGAACGCACGCCCTACGGCAAGCGGGAGGCCTCACGCTCCGAACGCACGGCCGCCGACCCGCAGCCGGCGAAGCGCGAGACCGTCGCGGCATACTTCACCGCGCATGGCTATGCCGTGGTCTATCAGGATTGCCGCGGCCGCTGGGGCAGCGAGGGCGAATTCGTGAAGTACCTCGCGGATGGCGAGGACGGCTACGACTGCTGCGCCTGGATCGTGGCGCAGCCCTGGTGCGACGGCGGCATCGGCACCATGGGGCTGAGCTATGCCGCGCATACCCAGGCCAGCCTGGGTTGCCTCAACCCGCCGGGCCTGAAGGCGCAGGTGCTGGATTCCGGCGGCTTTTCCGATGCCTGGCAGGGCGGTATCCGGCGCGGCGGCGCCTTCGAGCTGAAGCAGGCCACCTGGGCCTTCAACCAGGGCCGGCTGGCGCCGGAAACCGTGGCCGACCCCATCCGCGCCGCCGCCTTCGCGGGGGAGGACCTGCATGCCTGGTTCGCCCGCTGGCCCTGGAAGCCCGGCCATTCCCCCGTGCGCCACGCGCCGGATTACGAGGACTACCTGTTCGAGCAATGGACCGAGGGCGCCTTTGGACCCTTCTGGCAGAAGCTGGGGATCTACGCGAAGGGCTGGCACGACCGCTATGCCGATGTGCCGATGGTCCACATGTCCTCCTGGTACGATCCCTATCCGCGCACGGCGGTGGAGAATTACACCGGGCTGCGCGATGCCGGGCGCGGGCGGCCTTCGCTGATCCTCGGCCCCTGGACGCATGGCAACCGCAGCCAGACCGATTTCGGCGAAGTGGATTTCGGCCCGGATGCGACGGTGGATTCCTGGGCCGGCGACTGGCGCGCCTTCCGCCTGCGCTTCTTCGACCGCTGGCTGCGTGGGGTCGAGAACGGCGCCGAGGATGACCCACGCGTGCGCGTCTTCGTCATGGGCGGTGGCTCCGGCCGCCGCAATGCCGCCGGCAAGCTGGAACATGGTGGCCACTGGCGCACGGCACCGGATTGGCCACTGCCCGGCACCCGCTTCCAGGATTTCCACCTGCATGGCGACGGCGCGCTGCGGCAGGCCACGCCACCGGCCGATGCGGTGCCGATCTCCTGGCTCTCCGACCCCGCGCATCCGGTGCCGACGGTGGGTGGCGCTATCACCTCCATGGAACCGCTGATCTCCGGCGGCCCCTATGACCAGCGGGAGCGCGAAGGCATGTTCGCCCATGCCGCGCCCTATCTGCCCCTGGCTTCCCGTCCCGATGTGGTGGTCTTCCAGACCGAACCGCTGGCGGAGGATGTCACCGTCATCGGCCCGGTGGTGGCGCATCTCTGGGTGGCCAGTGACGCGCCGGATACCGACATCACCGCCAAGCTGGTGGATGTCTATCCGCCCAGCACGGATGACCCGCATGGCTTCGTGATGAATGTCACCGAAGGCATCCTGCGCCTGCGCTACCGCGACGACCCGTCGCGCCCGAAGCTGCTGGAACCCGGCGTGCCGGTGCGGGTGACGGTGGAGCTGTTCCCCACCGCCAACCTCTTCAAGGCCGGCCACCGCCTCCGGCTGGACATCGCTTCCTCCGAATTTCCGCATTACGACATCAACCCGCAGACCGGGGAGCCCGAGGGCGCCTGGCGGCGGATGCGGGTGGCGGAGAACACGGTCTTCGTGGATGCGGCGCGGCCTTCGCGGCTGGTGCTGCCGCTGGCCGGTTAAGGCGGTAAGACTTCGGTCCCACAGCATCGGAACAGCCAGACATGCCGGATTTCGCCTTTCAGCAGGTGGATGTCTTTTCCTCCCGCCCCCTCAAGGGCAATCCGGTCGCGGTGGTGATCGGCGCCGATGGGCTGTCGGACGCCCAGATGGCTGCCTTCGCCAACTGGACCAACCTGAGCGAAACCACCTTCCTGCTGCGGCCGACCTCGCCAGAGGCCGATTACCGCCTGCGCATCTTCACGCCACAGAGCGAGCTGCCCTTCGCCGGCCACCCGACGCTCGGCAGTTGCCACGCCTGGCTGGCAGCCGGCGGCACGCCGCGTAGCGAGGAAATCGTGCAGGAATGCGCCGTCGGGCTGGTGCGCCTGCGGCGGGATGGCAGCCGCCTCGCTTTCCAGGCACCGCCGCTGCGCCGCTCCGGCCCGGTGGAACCGGCCCTGGTGGCGCGCATCGCCAGCGGCATCGGCGTGGCGCCGGAGCGGATCACGGCCTCCAACTGGGTGGATAACGGGCCCGGCTGGGTGGCGGTGATGCTGGGCTCGCGCGCCGAGGTGCTGGCGCTGCGGCCGGACTACCCGGCGCTGTCCGGCCTTCAGCTTGGCGTGGTGGCACCCTGGAACGCGGCCCAGGATGGCACCGGCGCGCAGTTCGAGGTGCGCGCCTTCTGCCCCGAGCTGGGCGTGCCGGAAGATCCCGTGACCGGCAGCCTCAATGCCGGGCTGGCGCAGTGGATGATTGGCAGCGGCCTTGCGCCCGCCTCTTACGTCGCCAGCCAGGGCACCGCGCTGGGGCGGGAGGGCCGCGTCCATGTCGAGCAGCGCGGCGACGGGATCTGGGTGGGTGGCGAGGCCGTCACCTGCATCGCCGGCCGCGTCACCCTCTGAGGTTCAGAACACCACGGTCTTGTTGCCGTTCAGGATGACGCGGTCATCCAGGAACAGGCCGATGGCCCGCGCCAGCACGCGCCGCTCGATGTCGCGGCCCTTGCGGATCAGGTCGTCGGGCGTGTCGGCATGGGTGATGCGCTCCACGTCCTGCTCGATGATCGGGCCTTCATCGAGGTCGGCGGTGACGAAATGCGCCGTGGCGCCGATCAGCTTCACGCCGCGCGCATGCGCCTGGTGATAGGGACGCGCGCCCTTGAAGCCCGGCAGGAAGGAATGGTGGATGTTGATGCAGCGGCCCGGCAACTTGGCCGCCAGCCCATCTGACAGCACCTGCATGTAGCGCGCCAGCACCATCAGGTCGGCGCCGCTCTGCTGGAACAGGCGCCACATCTCGGCCTCCTGCTCCATCTTGGTGGCGCGCGTCACCGGCAGGTGGTGGAAGGGGATGTCGTCGAAATCGAGATGCGCGTAGGTCTCGCGCGGGTGGTTGGCGATGATGCCGGCGATCTCCATCGGCATCTCGCCGGTGCGCCAGCGATAGAGCAGGTCCGCCAGGCAATGGTCGAACTTGGAGACCAGCAGCATGACGCGCCGCTTCACCGCGCGGTCCCGCAGAGTCCAGCCCATGCCGAAGCGCTCCGCCACGGCGCCGATCGCCTCGCGCAGCGCCTCTTCCGTCGTGGCGGGCACCATGTCGAAGACCACGCGCATGAAGAAGCGGTTGGTCGCGGCATCGTCGAACTGCTGCGCCTCGCGGATATCGCCGCCGGCCTCGAACAGCGCGCCGGCCACGGCGGCGACGATGCCGGGGCGGTTGGCGCAGTTCAGGGTCAGGACATAGGAGGCGTGCAGGGCTTCGGTCATCTCGCGTCTCGGCTCACTTGGCCGCCGGGGGTAGGCCCTGGCGGCAGCCATGCCAAGGCGCCAAATTCCGTAATCTGGTATTCCGGGGCATAAGGAGCCGGTGCAAACCGAACCTTCCTTCGCCGCCGTGCTCGGCGCCGGCCCCGCCGGGCTGATGGCGGCCGAGACCATCGCCGCCGCCGGCCACCCCGTGCGCGTCTTCGACCGCATGCCCTCCCCCGCCCGCAAGTTCCTGATGGCCGGGCGCGGCGGGCTGAACCTGACGCATTCCGAGCCGCTGGACGCCTTCCTGGCGCGCTATGCCGAGGCAGCCCCCCGGCTCGCCCCCGCCATCCGCGCCTTTCCGCCCGAGGCGCTGATCGCCTGGGCGGAGGAACTGGGGCAGGAGATGTTCACCGGCTCCTCCGGCCGGGTGTTTCCCCGCGCGCTGAAGGCCTCGCCGCTGCTGCGCGCCTGGCTGGCGCGGCTGGCCACTCAGGGCGTGACACTGCTGCCCCAGCATGAATGGCGGGGCTTCACCCCGGATGGCGCGCTGCGCCTGGGCACGCCGGGTGGCGAGGTGGCGCTGCGCCCGGCGGCGACGGTGCTGGCGCTGGGCGGTGCCTCCTGGCCGCGCCTCGGCGCCGATGGAAGCTGGGCGGGATTTCTGCCGGGGGTCGCGGTGGCGCCCTTCCGCCCATCCAACATGGGCTTCCGCATCCACTGGTCGGCGGTGTTCCGGGAGAAGTTCGAGGGCACGCCTCTCAAGCGCATCGCCCTGTCCTTCGCGGGACGCACGGTGCGGGGGGAAGCGGTGGTGACGGCGCGTGGCATCGAGGGCGGCGCGGTCTATGCCCTCTCGGCGCCGTTGCGGGAGGCCATCGCGCGCGATGGTGCCGCCACGCTGCTGCTGGACCTGCGGCCGGACCTGGATGCCACGACCCTGGCGCGGAAGCTGGACGAGCCCCGGCGGGGGCAGTCGCTCTCCACCTTTCTGCGGAAGGCGGCGGCCCTGCCGCCGGTGGCCATCGGGCTGGTGCAGGAGGCGCTGCATGCCGGCGCCACCGCCCCGCTTTCCGAACTGGTCAAAGCCCTGCCCCTGCGGCTGGAGGCGCCGGAGGGGCTGGAGCGCGCCATCTCCTCCGCCGGCGGCATCCGGCTGGAGGAGGTGGACGAGCAGTTCATGCTGCGCGCCCACCCTGGCCTCTTCGCCGCCGGCGAGATGCTGGACTGGGAGGCCCCCACCGGCGGCTATCTGCTGCAGGCCTGCTTCGCCACCGGCCGCGCCGCCGGTCTGGGCGTGGCGCGGTGGCTCGCGGGGCGCTGATCAGGCGCCGATATCGGCCTCCATCTCCTTCAGCGCGGGCGGCGGCGGCAGCACCAGGGAGGGACGCGGCGGGGTCAGCGGGATGCCTTCCTGGTCGAAGCGCTGCTTCAGCCGCAGGTTGAAGGCACGGCCCACGCCCCACTGCTTCAGCGCCCGCGTCTTCAGCCCACCCATGATGGTGATGCCATCCGGGGTGAACTGGTCCACACCCCAGATCTCCAGGCCCGTCAGCATGTCGGAGGAGAACTGCGGGTCTTCGCGTAGGCTCTGGCCGACCTCCTTCATCACCTCCATCACCCGGTCCAGGTTGGCGTCGTAGCCCACCACGACCTTGACCGTGTAGACACCGAGCCCGCGCGAGCGGTTCTTCAGCGCCTTGATCTGGCTGAAGGGGATGGTGTGCAGCGCGCCGTCGCCGTCGCGGATGCGCACGGTACGGATGGTCAGGCTTTCGACCGTGCCGTTGCGGTCGCCGGTGTCGATGGTGTCACCGATGGCGATCGTATCCTCGAACAGCATGAACAGGCCGGTGATCACGTCCTGCACCAGTTGCTGTGAGCCAAAGCCGAGGGCGACACCGAAGATCGACACACCACCCAGCAGCAGCGCGACATTGACGCCGAGATTGCTGAGGATGGAGATGACCGTCAGCACCACCAGCACCACGAAGGCGAAGTTGCGCAGCAGCGGCAGCAGCGTGCGCACGCGGGTGGAATGGTCCCGCGCCCGGGTGGTGTTCTCGCGCGGCAGCAGGGCGAAATCGACCGCCGTATCCACCGTGGCCCAGACCAGCCAGGCCACCAGCAGCACGGCGGCGATGGAGAGTATCGGCCGGACGATGGCCAGCCCGATGCCGCCACTGACCCAGGCCACGGCATCGACGCCCCAGATGCGCAGCCCCACCACCATGATCAGCAGCGTGGCGAGCACGCGCACCGCCTGCCGCGCCAGCCCGAGGTAGCGCCAGACCAGCCGCCGGGGCAGGCCGCCCTTGCCGTTGTGCAGCACCCCCGCCAGCCGCGCCAAGCCGCCGGAAACGGCATAGGCAATGGCCGAGATGACGACGAGGGCCCCGACCGTCAGCATCGCCCGGCCGATAAAGGAACCGCCGCCCACGCCGATGAGGCGGGAGATCAGATGGCCACCGACGATCAACAGGCCCAGCAGGTGCCAGTTGGCGGCCAGCCGCTCCACGATCAGCTTGTGCAGCTTGGTCTTCTCTTCCGCGTGCGCGGTATGCCGGCGGCTCAGCAGCCGCTGCACGCCACGGCGGCGGTAGAGGATGAAGAGGACCGCCACGACGCCCAGCGTCAGGTCGATCAGGAAGGTCAGGACAGCCGCGACGTCCCAGCCCAGGGTCCAGCGCAGTTCCGGCGCCCGCAGCATGGTGCTGGTGACGGAGAGCGTGGCCAGGGCACCGATCCAGGGCATGATGCGCCGCTCGGCATAGGCCACCATGTGCCAGCCGCGCAGCGGGCCCAGCAGAAAGAGCAGCGGCCCGCCCAGGCGCAACACCAGGCTGCCCACCAGGAAGGGCACCGCCACCGCCAGGAAGAGCCGGGCGCTGTCGCCCGAGCGCGGCAGGATGGCAGGCCAGGCCAGCATCAGCACCGCGGCCGGCACCCAGGGTACGAGGCGGCGGGCGGCATCCAGCCCGGCATTGCGCCAGAGCCGCTGCCGCCGGTCCGCCCGGAAGCGGGCCCCCTGCGGCAGCGGCCGCAGCCAGGGCAGCATGCGCAGGCCATAGAGCAGCACCAGACCCAGGCCCCAGCCCGTGCTGGCCCAGAGCAGGAAGCCCAGGGCATTGCCGGAGGTGAAAGCATTGCTCAGCCGCGTCTCGGCCTGACCGGCGGCGGCGCTGATGCGTGCGGGGATCGAGCCATCGGTGACCTGCTCCCGCACGGTCTTGCCGACATCCGTCAGCCCGACCGCCACCGCGCCCAGCAGGCCGCCCTCGGGCGGCACTTCCTCGACCGGCTTGGCATCGGCATCGGCCTTGCCCGGGGTGGTGGTGGTGGTGGTGCCGGCGGTATCCGGCGGCGTGGCCGCGGGGGCGGTGCCGCCGCTGGCGGCTGCGCCGCGCGCCGCGAGGCTGGAGCGCAGTTTCTCCAGGTCAGCCACAAAGGCGGCACGGCTGGTATCGTTCCGCAGCGTCGCCAGGATGCCGTCCAGTGCCGCTACCGGGTCCGGCGCGGCGGGTGGGGGCGTTGTCTCAGGCGCCGGGGCGGCCGCACCGGCTGGTGCCGTCTGCGCCAGGGCGGGCGCGGGGCTGACCAGTCCACCAGCCAGCGATAACAGCAGCAACCAGGACGCAATCAACAAGGAACGGGCGTGACCGGGCACGAGGCCTCCTTCTGCAATGCCGGAGCGGCTTTTATCACATCCTGCGGCAGGCATGGATAAGCGAGGCCCAACCCTCCCCCGCGCCTGGGTGGCAGCTCAGAGGACCCTTTCGGCCGCACCGGCGCGCCGCAACTCCATTCCCTCGCCGGGCCGGCTGTCCAGCTGGCTGTCGATCTCGGCGCGGCCGCGCGGCAGGGCCCAAGGGTATTCGGCCTGCAGGAAGGCGATCATCTTCTCCCGCACCTCGCAGCGAAGGTCGAAGGTGCGGCCGGCATTGCTGGCGCTGACCAGCATGCGGATCTCCATGGTGTCCGGGCGCAGGTTCGTCACCTGCATATTGACCACCCGGCGGTCCCAGAGGGGCGAGGCGCGCGCGATCTCCTCCAGCTTCGCCCGCATGGCGGTGACGGGGGCGGTGTAGTCCACATAGATCAGCGCGGTGCCGATCAGGCTGGCGCCCTCGCGCGTCCAGTTCTGGAAGGGCTTCTCGATGAAGTAGCTGAGCGGCAGCACCATGCGGCGCCAGTCCCACAGCCGCACCACCACATAGGTGGAGGTGATCTCCTCCACATTGCCCCACTCGCCTTCCACAATCACCGCATCTTCCAGCCTAATGGGCTGAGTGACGGCGAGCTGCACGCCGGCGACGAGGTTCTTCAGCACCGGCTGCAAGGCAAGGCCGAGCACGATACCGGCGGCGCCGGCCGAGGCCAGCAGCGAGACGCCGTATTGCCGCACCCCATCGAAGGTCATCAAAGCGGCGGAAGCGGTGATCAGCACGATCAGGATGCCAGCCACCCGCTGCAGGATGCGCGACTGCGTGGTGTGCTTGCGGGCGAGGAGGTTGTCCTCGGAATCCAGCTTGAAGCGGCGCAGGTAGATGGTGGTCCAGATATGCAGCACCGTCAGCGCCACCCAGCCCACCAGGGCGATGAAGCAGACCTGCAGCACGTGACGGATCACCTCCGCCTGGCCCAACGTGAGCGGCGAGATGGCGGCGCCGAAGCCCAGGCAGACAATGATCAGCGCCAGCCGGATCGGCCCTTCCGTGCGCTGCACCAGGGAGCGCCAGAAGAGGTCGCGGCTGCTGACCACGCGCGTGGCCAGGCGGAACAGGAAACGATGGGCCATGATGGCCACGCCGATGGCGGCCGCCACTACCAGCAGGCTGACCACCCAGTCCGGCAGCCAGTAGAGCGATGTGACCGCCCGGCGCGCGGCAATGGCAATATTGTCCATGGCTTTTCCCCCTCTGTTTGCCTGGCACCTCCCGTTGCGGGGGTTAATGCGTCAGGCATGGGGATGTTGCACGGCAAGATGCCAGTTATCTTGAAGAAATATTCACGACAAGCCTAGCGGTTCAGCAATAACTCTCTCGTGTAAGATTTAATTATCTTTGCTTCGTGGGGACAGGATTGAGACCAAAGAAAAACATCGGCCTGATACACTATCTTACAATAAACGAATTCTCTGTCTCATCTATGGGTGCATTTACGTGGGCTGCTCCAGCAACGGCAGAACCGGCCTCATGGCCCCTGTTCGCAGCCATCCCCATGAGAAAGGCCTTCTCCCGGCGCTTCAGCCAGTACCGCCATGGCACCAGTGGAAACGGCCAGGAAGATCCTGGAGAACGCTGCCGCATCAGCACTCCCTTGCTACCGGCCACGGCTGCGAGCAGCAAACCGCCTCCGGTAAGCAGCCACGCTTCGCGGGGTGGCGCGGGAGGCATGGCGAGTGGCCTTCGGCATCCGTGGCCTGCCCCAGCAGCGGCAACCGTGGGTCGCCGCATCGCATTGGGTCAGGAAGACATTCATGGAGGCCTGCCGTGCTGAATCCCCTCGCCCAGATGCCGATCCCGCCTGATCGCCCGCCGGAGCCGATGCCCCCGATCCCGCCGGCGCCGCCGGGTCCCGACCTGCCTGATATCCCGGTGGACGACCCGCCGGGTCCGCTCGGGCCCAACCCGGACGAGAACGACACCCCGCCCATCGGCGAGCCGCCGGCGGAGCCCCCGATGCGGATGTAACGGGCTACGAGGGCGGCCTGGCCGCCCGTACGCAATTTGTTCTTGTTCGTCCTTTGTTCATGTCTGTATAAACGGCGGGTCATGTCATCCGCCGTCCTCGCCTTGCCCTGGGAGAGCCTGCTGGAGACCAGCCTGTCCAGGCTCCTGGGACGAGGCGTGGCCGCGCGCTGCCAGGATCTCTCCTGCTCCCCCCGCCGGCTCATCCCGGCGCAGGCGATCCTTCTGGTGCAGGGCGATGTGCCGCTGGCGCGCAGCTTTCCCCGGCTGCGCGGCTCTGCCTGCGGCGACATGGCGGGCAAGACAGTGCCGCAACACGCCCCGCCGGGCGGCACTGTCTTGCGCCTGCCCACCCGACCATCCCTTCCCCCGGTCTTCCCCCAGGATTTGCCATGAACGAGAGCATGACCCTCCGGCCCGTGCTCGGCCGGCCCATCATGGTTGATGCGAGCCAGGCCGCCCTGGCCCGCATCGCGGAACTGATCGGCGGCGGCGGCTCGCCGGAGCGTGTGGCGCGCGAGGTCGAGACCATCATCACCGCCTGGCGAATGGAAGCGATCCGCGCGCCGGAGGAGGTGCGGGAGCGGCTGGCCGCCTGCTGCGACCACCTTGGCGCCGGAGTGGCCTCGGCCCGCCGGCAGGTGGAGAGCAGCGACGCCCATGATGGCGCCGCGCTGCGCCACCAGGCACGCTCCCTCGCGGCTATGATCGCGGCGCGGGACACCATGAGCAGCGCCTACGACGTCATCTGACGCGGCACCGCCACCAGGGCTTTCGTTCATTCAGTCTGCGCCACGGCCACGAGTGGAAGGTTACCGAAGGCAATCCTGTGTCGCGCAGCGGAACCACATCCCCGGCCTCGTGTTGTTCAGGTGCAGCACGGAAAGGAAGCAGGATGGACGATCAGAAGAACACGCCCGACAAGGGCGAGAAGAACCAGCCGGCGGAGAAGCCCGTCGACCAGAAGACGCAAGAGGAAGCCGCGAAGGAGCGGAAGGAGACAGGCGGGTACCAATAGCCGGCAGCGAAACGGCCGGGCCGCACCATGGCGGCCCGGCCAACTGGCCTGCGGATCAAGACCGATGTGCCGGCCCTTGGTTCAGGCTTTGCCCATGGCAGGAGGCAGCGGCTTCTCAGCCGCCGGAAGTGCCCCCGGCCTGTCCGCTGGAATTGCCGCTGCCCTGCGCGCCGGCGGCGCCGCCGCCCTGACCGCCGGAGCCGCCCGTTCCCTGCCCGCCGGAACCAGATCCACCCTGCCCTGTCTGCCCGCCCCGGCCTTCGCCGCTGCCCTGGGTCCGGCCCGGAGAGGCAGGAGCGGCGTTGCTGTAGTTCGGGCTGTTGGAGGGCGAAGAAATGCTCGGCGTCGGTGAGGACGCCGACATCGACGTTCCATCGGCGCAAGCCGAAAGCGCCAGCGCCGACAGAATGGCGGTCGCGTAAATGCCCTTCATGGTGCCGTTATTCCTTCCGTGGATGTGGTAGCCCTTGGCTAACATCCCGAAACAGAGCGGAGTTGCCGTACACGGCAACAAACAGCCTGGACAAGGCTTCGACATCAGAAGCCCATCCTCGCCGGCACGGCTTGGCATGCCGTGCGGGCCAATGTCACCGGTAGCATAGGTGGTCTAATCCCTCGTCATAGCGCCCGTGATTTCCGTGCATATCCGGTACTGTCCAGGCCGTTGAAAGCAGGCACATCAGAACGTAAGAAGAACATTGACTCTTTAAGACACAGTGCGTGACTTGACGGGCACCGCCCCGAATATGCCATATTCGCCGCTCACTAATTTGCGAGTTAGTTCATGGACGTGGAATTCTGGGTCCGTATGTGGCGTGGTCAGGCTGCCAGCCTTCTGCATTACGAAGGTGAGACGGCGATCGTGTATGTGGCAGGAGAGGAACTTACTCTCCCGAAGGACACCTGGATGTCTCTGCCGCTCTACGAGAACAACTGGGCCGCAGCGGCGTAACGGCCGAACAAGACATTCCTCGCCGGCGATAGTAAGCACTTCCGGAGCCTTCCAGGAGCCCGGGGATGACGAATTGGTTGCCTGCTCATCCCTGCGTGGTGTTGTTGAATAAGCCATGGGCGCGCCGAGGCTTTAAAGCAAACGGCGTGACCCAGGGATAGGACGCAGCCGGCCAGCACTCATCGCCCTGAAAGCGCGCCGATTACGCGGTGCAGTCTTCCTATTCCCATCCTCGCCGCCTTGTTCATAGCCCTGCGCCACTCGCATTCGGCAGGACGCTCAAATTCATCACGCTGCCAGCGGGGGCTCATCCCTCTCTGCTCCCGCTGACAGCGACCATGGCCAACCTCCGAACATACTCATAAGCAAGCCTCTAAAGGCAGTGGCGCTTACAGACAGCGGCCTTGCTACGCGCTGCTCCGCGCCTATGACTCCGGTTCAGCGCAGATTCAGCATCATGGAAAAGGCTTTGTGCGTCACGAGAAGGTCGCCGTGGCTGACTTGATTGTTCGCCATCAAAGTCCAATCGGATGAAGCGCACTAACGAAGTCAATTCAGAAGCTGCTCGAAGGAGCACCCGCAATATCATCCTGGGTTCGCTCAACGCTGTTACCGCTCAACACAGCACCACATGACGATGAAGGCCGGCATCGATCTGCTGTCGGGTAAGCATAGCCATCTAAGTGTTTCACTCGCTCCTCGCGTAAAAGTTTCTTCCTGCACGGTCGCGGTACACGTCAAAGTTGCGAAGTCGCAACAGATGCTTATCATCAGTCATGCAAAACGTAGATCTTGATGCAGTACAGAAGCTGCTGACCGGCCGAACGTCGCGAGAGATCGCGATGATCATGACGACCTTCGAAGCGGACGTGATCAGGCTGGTTCGGGAGATGGCATACGCCACCACGGCAAAGGATGAACTCCGCTATCGCAGAGCCGCCCGTGCTTTGACTGCCGTCGCGGGCAACCTGGGCGCCACGCATCTGGAGATGCTGATCCAGCACTCCGAGGATATTCCCTATGGCGAAATCATGGGTCGGATAAGAGCTGTCGCACAGATCACGATCAGCGAACTCAAGCTGTTCTCGGGCGGCGCGCTGGCGAGATACTGAGCCGGAACCTGATGCAGAGGTGGGAGCAGAGCGCATCAGAACGACTGGCGACCACTGCCCAGCTATGAGCGGCGATCCAGCAACAAAACCGGCAGAATAAGTGCTTCTGGGAGACTACCAGGCCGGCGTTGCCGAACCCAATCAAGGCTCGACAACCGACCATCCGGCCTGCTCAACGACCTTCCCTCCGGAAGGTGGCATCCCCAACGGGATTCGAACCCGTGTTACCAACGTGAAAGGCTGGTGTCCTAGGCCTCTAGACGATGGGGACAAGGCCGGTGCCCACTCTTGCGTGGGCGGCGGGTTACTAACCTGCCGAGCCGCCTTCGTCTAGCCCCTGCGTAGCCAGTTTTTCATGCCGCTCGCGCGGCATCCTGCACATGCAGGCTTGCTGAGACGTCGCCGTTCCAGCGCTCGGCCCGCAGGGCACCACAGAGATGCACGGGGGCGCCGCCGCTGTTCAGCAACAGCTCCGCCAGCGGTCCTTCCTTGGCGCGGAAGCAGATGGCCTTCATGCGCCCGCCGCCCTCGCCTTGGACAAAGGCGCGCACGGTGCCACCTTCCCGCCCCACCCGGTCCGCGCGCGAGATCCGCACGCGCGGGAAGACGAAAGCGGGTTCCTCGTTGCCAGGGCCGAAGGGGCCGAGGCGCCCCACCTGCTCGGCCAGATCCGGCGTCGCGGCGGCCACCATCAAGGTGGCGTCCAGCACCAGGTCGGCGGCGCCGGGCAATGCGGAAGCATGGGACAGGCGCTCGGCCAGGAAGGCCTGCACCTCGGCCTGCCGCTCGATGCGGAAGGAGAAGCCGGCGGCCATGGCATGTCCACCGCCGGTCTCCAGCAGCCCGGACTGACGCGCGGCGATCACGGCGCTGCCCAGGTCCACCCCAGGCACCGAACGGCCGGAGCCCTTGGCCAAGCCATCCGCCACGCCCGCGACGCAGGCGGGGCGGTTGAAGCGTTCCTTGACGCGCCCCGCCACGATGCCCACCACGCCAGGGTGCCAGCCCTCGCCCGCGATCAGCAGCACCGGGTGGCCCTCCGCATGCTGCCGCTCGGCCTCGGCGAAGGCAGAGGCCAGGACCTCGCTTTCCACCTCCTGGCGGCGGCGGTTCACGGCATCCAGGCGCTCGGCCATCTCGCGCGCCTCGATCGGGTCGTCGCAGGTCAGCAGGCGGACGCCCAGGTCCGGCTCGCCAATGCGGCCGGAAGCATTGATGCGCGGCCCCAGCAGGAAGCCCAGCGTATAGGCGGAAGGCGCGTCCTTGGCCTGCGCCACTTCCAGCAGGGCGGCGATGCCGGCACGGTCGCCCCGCGCCATGATCTTCAGCCCCTGCGCCACGAAGGCGCGGTTGAGCCCGGTCAGCGGCATCACGTCGCAGACGGTGGCCAGCGCCACCAGGTCCAGCAGCTCCCTCAGGTCGGGCTCCTTGCTGGCGGCGAAATGGCCGGATTTGCGCAGGGTGCGCAGCGTGGCCACGGCGGCCATGAAGGCCACGGCGGCGGCGCAGAGATGCCGCAGGCCGGAGCCGCAATCGAGCCGATTGGGATTCACGGCGGCGGCCACCACCGGCACCGCGCCCTCGGCCTTGTGGTGGTCCAGCACCACCACGTCGGCGCGGCCCTGGGCGGCTTCCAGCGCCGCATGGGCGGCGATGCCGCAATCGACGCAGACGATCAGCGTCGCGCCCTCGGCGCAAAGCGCCGCGATGGCGGTGGGGTTGGGGCCGTAGCCTTCCTTCAGGCGGTCCGGCACATAGGCCCGCACCTTGCAGCCCAGCCCACGCAGGAAGCGCAGCATCAGGGCGGCGGAACAGGCGCCATCCACGTCATAGTCGCCGAAGACCGCCACCTGCTCCCCGGTGCGGATGGCATGGGCCAGCCGGTCGGCGGCGGCGTCCATGTCCACCAGGGTGGAGGGGTCGGGCATCAGCGCCCGCAGGGTGGGTTCCAGGAAGTCCTGCGCCTGCTCGATACCGACGCCGCGCGCGGAAAGGAGCTGCCCCAGCAGTTCCGGCAAGGCCAGGCGCTGGGCAATGGCCAAGCCGACGCGCTGGTCCGCCTGCCGCCAGACCCAGCGCCGCCCGGTGACGCTGCGGTCGACGCCGAGAACCGGCGCCGCCGCATCGGGCGTGAGGAAATCAGCCGACAAAGGCGCTCGGCTTCAGGGCGAAGTTGTGGTGCGCCTCGATGTAGCGCACCGTCCCGGTCTTGCTGCGCATGATGATGGAATGGGTATAGGCCGCCTGGGCGGTGCGGCGAACACCCTTCAGCATCGGGCCGGTGGTGACGCCGGTGGCGGCGAACATCACGTCGCCCCTGGCCATGTCCTCCACCGAGAAGATCTTGTTGGGGTCGGTGATGCCCATCTCGCGCGCGCGGGCGATCTGGCTGTCATCCTCATACATCAGCCGGCCCTGCATCTGGCCGCCGATGCAGCGCAGCGCGGCGGCCGCCAGCACGCCTTCCGGCGCACCGCCGGAGCCAAGGTAAAGATCCACGCCCGCTTCCGGCTGCGACACAGCGATGACGCCGGCCACGTCGCCATCCGGGATCAGCATGATGCGGGCGCCGGCGGCGCGGCAGGCCTCGATGATCTGCTTGTGGCGGTCGCGGCCCAGGGTGCAGACCACCAGGTCGTTGATCTCGCACTTCTTGGCCCGCGCCAGTTCCCGCAGGTTCTCGGCCGGGCTGGCATCCAGGTGCACCAGGCCCGCCGGCAGGCCGGGGCCCACCGCGATCTTGTCCATGTAGATGTCGGGCGCGTGCAGGAAGCCGCCATGCTCGGCCACCGCCAGCGTTGCGATGCTGTTCGGCCCGCCGGTGGCGCAGATATTGGTGCCTTCCAGCGGGTCCACGGCGATATCGACCTTGGGGCCGCCGAGGCCGATCTTCTCGCCGATATAGAGCATCGGCGCCTCGTCCATCTCGCCCTCGCCGATCACCACCGTGCCTTCGATGTCGATGGTGTCGAAAGCCTTGCGCATGGCATCCACGGCGGCGCCGTCGGCGGCATTCTTGTCCCCGCGCCCGATCCAGCGGCTGGCGGCCAGGGCCGCGGCCTCCGTCACGCGCACGAGTTCGAGGGCAAGGTTGCGGTCGACGGGGACGGGATCACGCATGGAAAGGCTCCTGTTCAGGCTTGAGCGTGGCTAACGGTGGTCAGAGCGATTCGATGCGAATCAGCGCCGGAGGTTCCAGCACCGAATCGAGCGCCGCGATGCGCGCCAGCGCACCACGCATCGAAGCCTCCTGGCAATCATGGGTCGTCAGCACGATCGGCACTGCCTCGCCCGGCGAACGGCCGCGCTGGATCATGGATTCCAGACTGATGCTGTGGTCGCGCAGCACGCCGGTGATCTCGGCCACCACGCCCGGGCGGTCCAGCACCATCAGGCGCAGGTAATAGGCGCCGGTATGCTGGTCCATCGGCACGGCGGGGGTGTTGGACAGCGCGGCGGCGCTGGCGCCCCAGACCGGCGTGGCGCGGTTGCGCGCGATGTCGATCAGGTCCGCCACTACGGCGCTGGCGGTGGGGCCGGCGCCGGCGCCGCGCCCTTCCAGCACCACGCGGCCGACGAAATCGCCTTCCGCCACCACAGCGTTGTAGACGCCATCCACCACCGCGATGGGATGGCTCACCGGCACCATACAGGGATGCACGCGGGTGGAGATGCCGCCATCCACCGCCTGGGCGATGCCCAGCAGCTTGATGCGGTAGCCCAGTTCCTCGGCCAGCTTGATGTCGAGCGCGGTGACGTTGCGGATGCCCTCCACATGCACGGCGGAGAAATCCACTGGCCGGCCGAAGGCGAGCGCCGCCAGGATGGCCAGCTTATGCGCGGCATCGACGCCGTCGATGTCGAAGGAAGGGTCGGCCTCGGCGTAGCCCAGCTTCTGGGCCTCGGCCAGCACATCGGCGAATTCGCGGCCCTGGTCCCGCATGCAGGTCAGGATGTAGTTGCAGGTGCCGTTCAGGATGCCGGTGACGCGGGCGATGTTGTTGGCCGCCAGCCCTTCCCGCAGCCCCTTGATGGCGGGGATGCCGCCGGCCACGGCGGCCTCGAAGGCCAGGGTGACGCCAGCGGTATCGGCCTTCTCGGCCAGGGCGCCGCCATGCAGCGCCAGCAGCGCCTTGTTGGCGGTGACCACCGGCTTGCCAGCGGCCAGCGCCGCTTCCACCAGCCCCTTGGCGGGGCCGTCGGAACCGCCGATCAGTTCCACCACCACATCGACCTTGTCGTCACCGGCCAGGGCGACGGGGTCCTCGTACCAGCGCAGCCCGTCCAGCGGCACGCCACGGTCGCGGGAGCGGTCGCGCGCCGCCACCGCCGTCACGGCGATGGGGCGGCCCGCGCGGGCGGCGATGATCCCGGCATTGTCACGCAGCAGCTTCAACACGCCCGCGCCGACCGTACCCAGGCCGGCAACACCAATAGCAAGCGGACGCGTCATGCTTTCACTCCCTCGGCGGCCTCGATGGCGGGGCCGGCATTGTCACCTTGCAGAAAACCACGGATGCCGCGCAGCGCCTGGCGGATGCGCTGCGTGTTCTCCACCATGGCGATGCGCACATGCGTGTCGCCGTGCTCGCCGAAGCCAAGGCCCGGCGCCACCGCCACCTTGGCGCGCGCCAGCAGCAGCTTGGAGAATTCGACGCTGCCGAGGCCCCGGAAGCGCTCCGGGATCTCGGCCCAGACGAACATGCCGGCTTCCGGCACCGGCACGTCCCAGCCGGCCTGCTTCAGGCCCTTGACCAGCACGTCGCGGCGCTCGCGGTACAGCTTGCGCATCTCCTCGATGCAGTCCTGCGGCCCGTTCAGCGCGGCGACGGAGGCCACCTGGATCGGCGTGAAGGCGCCGTAGTCCAGGTAGGACTTCACCCGCGTCAGCGCCGCGATCAGCTTCGGGTTGCCGGCAGCGAAGCCCATGCGCCAGCCCGCCATGTTGTAGGTCTTGGACATGGAGGTGAATTCCACCGCCACGTCCTTGGCCCCCGGTACCTGCAGGATCGAGGGCGGCACGCGGTCGCCGTAATACAACTCGGCATAAGCGAGGTCGGAGAGGATGTAGATCTCGTGCTTCTTCGCGAAGGCGACCAGCTCGCGGTAGAAGTCGAGGTCGGCCATCAGGCCCGTCGGGTTGGACGGGAAGTTCACGATCAGCGCGGTGGGCTTGGGCACCGAATGGCGCACGGCGCGGTCCAGCGCCTCCAGCATCGCCTCATCCGGCGTATGCGGGATGGAACGCACCGAAGCGCCCGCGATGATGAAGCCGAACTGGTGGATGGGGTAGCTGGGGTTCGGCACCAGGATGGTGTCGCCCGGCGAGGAAATGGCCGAGGCCAGATTGGCCAGCCCTTCCTTGGAGCCGAGGGTGGCGACCACCTCATTCTCCGGGTTCAGCTCTACGCCGAAACGACGCTGGTAATAGCCCGCCAGCGCCCGCCGGAGCCCGGGAATGCCCTTGGAGGCGGAATAGCCATGGGTATCCGGGTTCTGCACCGCCTCGATCAGCTTGGCCACGATATGCGGCGGCGTCGGGCTGTCCGGGTTGCCCATGCCGAGGTCCACGATGTCCTCGGCAGCCGCCCGCGCCTTGGCCTTGGCCTGGTTCACCTCCGCGAAGACGTAAGGCGGCAGGCGGCGGATGCGGTGGAATTCCTCAGTCATGGCACGGCGGTCCAGAGATCTCGTTATGCAAAGGGGCGTAGAGCAGATCGCGGCGCGAGGAAACCGGCGCTTTGGCCGGAGTCCCGCGCTTCTTGCGCCCCAGCTTTACGCCCTGGCGGCTAGAGGCTCGGCGCCGGGGGCGGCGGGGCCAGCATTTCCGCCGGTGGCGGCGCCGGGGCCTGGCCGGGGTCGGCCGGCACGGCATTGGGCGCAGCGGGCTCGCCCGGAGTCTCGCGCCCCGGGGCCGGCAGCGGCAGCTCGGTGCCCGGGGCAATGCGCGGCGCGGCGGCCAGGCGCGGCGGCGGCGGCGGATTGGCCGGGACGGAACTGTCGGCGCCGGCGGGCAGCGGCGGCACCGGGGCGCCGGGCGTCGCCGGCGTCTCGGACTGCTCGCGCAGGTCGGCCAGGGCGCGGGTCAGTTCCTCGCGCGCCGAGGCGGCGCCGCGTGCCGGGGCCGGCGGCACCGTGGCGAGATTGGGATAGCCATCGGAATCCAGCCCCGGCGGCCGGGTCCGGCCTTCCAGCGGATCGTTGGTGATGGCGCTGAAGAATTCGAGCGGCCCCTCGCCCGAGCCGATGCAGCCGGAGAGCGGCAGGACAAGCGATCCTGCCATGAGCAGGCGCAGGGCGGCTTGATACCCCCTGCCCCGGCCACTACCGTTCAATCCGCTGTTGTCCCGTCCCGCGTACCGGCCCATGGACCACCTCTCCCGACCTGAGGCAGAGGGTTACCCCGAAATCCGGTCCGGGCGAAAGACCGGCAGCACGGCCAGGGGGCATCCCCTGCCGCGACCAAGACAGGGAAGAGCGTCCGCGGCCCCTGGCCTGCGGCCGAATGAGACAGCGCGGCACGCGCGGAAGGCAGGAGAACCATGGCCAAGGACGCGAAGACGCCGCAGAAGCCCGGCAGCCCCGAGGCCTTCCGCCTGCCGGACCCGGAGGTGGTGTCCCGCACCATGGCCGATGTGGCGGAGCGTGGGCACCGCATCGTCACCGAATTCCTGAACCGCCAGACCCTTTCGGCCAGCCAGGATGGCGCGCCGGGGCCGGACCCGCTGCACCTGGGCTCCGCCTTCCTGGACATGACGGCGCGGCTGATGGCCAACCCGGCGCGGCTGATGCAGGCGCAGCTCGGTTTCTGGCAGGACTACCTGACGCTGTGGCAGAACACCGCCCGGCGGATGTGGGGCGAGGAGGTGCAGCCCGTCATCGCCGAGGACAGCAAGGACCGCCGCTTCAAGGACGAGGCCTGGCGGGACAACGAGGTCTTCGACTTCATCAAGCAGTCCTACCTGCTCTCCGCCCGCTACTTCACCAATGTCGTCCATGCGGCGGAGGACCTGGAGCCCAAGACAGCGCAGAAGGTGGATTTCTATACGCGCCAGTTCGTGGACGCGATGAGCCCGTCGAACTTCCTGATGACCAATCCGGAAGTGCTGCGCAAGACCGCCGAGACGGGTGGCGAGAACCTGCTGCGCGGCTTGCAGAACCTGCTGTCGGACCTGGAGCGCGGCAAGGGCAAGCTGAAGATCCGCATGACGGACGACAGCAAGTTCACCATCGGGGAGAATATCGCCGTCTCCCCCGGCAAGGTGGTGTTCCAGAACGACCTGATGCAGCTGATCCAGTACAGCCCGGCGACGGAGCAGGTTCTGAAGCGGCCGCTGCTGATCGTCCCGCCCTGGATCAACAAGTTCTACATCCTGGACCTGCGCCCCAAGAACAGCTTCGTCCGCTGGGCGGTGGCGCAGGGGCACACGGTCTTCATGATCTCCTGGGTCAATCCGGACGAGGCGCTGGCCGAGAAGTCCTTCGAGGACTACATGCTCGAAGGCCCCTATGCCGCCCTGGAGGCGATCGAGAAGGCGACGGGCGAGAAATCCGTCAATGCCATCGGCTATTGCCTCGGCGGCACGCTGCTCGCGGCCACGCTGGCGCGGATGGCGGCAAGGCGCGAGAACCGCATCAAATCCGCCACCTTCTTCACCACCATGGTGGATTTCGAGGAAGCCGGCGAGCTCAGCGTCTTCATCGACGAGGAGCAGCTGCGTGCCCTGGAAGGTCGCATGAGCAAGCGCGGCTTCCTGGAAGGCCGCGAGATGGCCACCACCTTCAACATGCTGCGGGCCAATGACCTGATCTGGTCCTTCGTGGTGCAGAACTACCTGCTGGGGCAGGAAGCCTTCCCCTTCGACCTGCTCTACTGGAACGACGACAGCACCCGCATGCCGGCGGCCATGCACAGCTTCTACCTGCGCCGCATGTACCAGCAGAACGACCTGGTGAAGCCCGGCGCCATCGAGCTGGGCGGCACGGCCCTGGACCTGCGCAAGATCAAGGTGCCGACCTACATCCTCTCGACGCGCGAGGATCACATCGCGCCCTGGAAGAGCACCTACCGCGCCACGCAGATCTATGGCGGCCCCATCCGCTTCGTGCTGGCGGCCTCCGGCCATATCGCGGGGGTGGCGAACCCGCCGGAATCCGGCAAGTACAGCCACTGGGTCGCGGAAAGCCTGCCGCCCTCCCCCGAGGAGTGGTTTGCCAGCGCCACGGAACTCGCCGGCTCCTGGTGGCCGGACTGGCACCGCTGGGTCTCGGCGCTGGACAAGGCCAAGGTGCCGGCGCGCGAGCCCGGCGCGGGTGGGCTGCCGGCCATCGAGGACGCGCCGGGCAGCTACGTGAAGGTCATGGCCAGCGACTAAGGCCGCTACCCACCCCAGGCGTGCTGCGGCATGCTTCCCTGGCAAACAACAAGAATCGCCGGAGGAAAAGCCATGATCCGACGCCGTGGGCTGCTGGGCGGCCTGCTCGCCCTGCCATCTGCTGCCGCCCTTGCCCAGGGCAGCGGCTGGCCGGACCGGCCGGTCCGCCTGATCGTCCCCTTCCCGCCCGCCGGCTCCACCGACGTGCTCAGCCGCATCCTGGCGGAAGGGCTGCAACGCAGGCTGGGCCAGCCGATCGTGGTGGAGAACCGGCCGGGCGCCGGGGGCAATATCGGCATGGATGCCGTCGCCAAGGCCGCGCCGGATGGCTACACCTTCGGCTCCGCCACCATCGGCCAGTTCTCCATCAACCAGTTCCTCTACAGCAGCATGCCCTGGGAGATGGACCGGGACTTCGCGCCGGTGTCCCTGACCTGGGACCTGCCGAATGCCGTGGTGATACCGGCGCAACTGCCGGTGCGGGACCTCGCCGGCTTCATCGCCTGGGCCAAGGCCAAGCGGGGCGGCATCTCCTTCGGCTCCCCCGGCGTCGGCACCACGCCGCATCTCTCGGGCGAGATCTTCCGCAGCCGCCTGGGGCTGGAAGCGCAGCACGTGCCCTTCCGCGGCGCGGCCCAGACCATCCCGGCCATGCTGTCGGGGGATGTGGACGTGGCCATCGACAACCTGCCTTCCTACGCCTCCATCATCCAGGCGGGGCAGTTGCGGGCGCTGGCGGTGACCAGCGCCACCCGCTGGCCCACCATGCCCGACGTGCCGACCATGGCCGAGGCGGGGGTGCCGGATTTCGTCATCACCTCCTGGGGCGGCTTTGTCGCGCCGAAGGGGACGCCACGGGCGGCGGTGGAGGGCATGAATGCCGCGCTGCGGGCGGTGACGCAGGATGAGGCGGTGCAGCAGCGCTTCCTGCAAGCCGGCGCCAAGGCCCTGTGGTCCACGCCCGAGGCGCTGACGGAGCGCAGCCACAAGGAACGCCCGATGTGGCAGGAGGCCGTGCGGATCTCCGGCGCCCGGGCCGACTGAGCCGGCCATGAAAAAAGGCCGGGGATCGCTCCCCGGCCTTTCCTGCGTTCAGCTTGCGCCGGGCTCAGCGCCCGTCGCGGAAGTCGCTCTCGCGCCAGGCGCGGTCCTTGCGCTGGCCCTCGGCACCGCCACGGGCGGCACGCGGCGGAGCGCCACGGCCGGCGCCATTGCCGCCACGCGGGGCGCCCTGGCGGGGCGCACCCTGGCCACCGCCACCCGGGCGGCCACCACGGCCGCGCTGCGGCTGCGGCTTCGGCTGGGCGGCGGCGGCCTCGGCGCGGCCGGCATCGCTGCGGCGGTCCTCGGACGGGATCTTCATGGCGATCAGCTTCTCGACCGCCTTCAGCTTCACCACCTCGTCCGGCGCGCAGAAGGTCACGGCCTCGCCGCTGGCGCCCGCACGCGCGGTACGGCCGATACGGTGGACATAAGCCTCGGGCGTGTCCGGCAGGTCGAACTGGAAGACATGCGTCACGCCATCGACATCGATGCCGCGGCTGGCGATATCGGTCGCCACCAGGATCGAGGCGCGGCCGGAGCGGAAGTCGGCCAGCGCGCGCTCACGCTGCCCCTGGCTGCGGTCGCCGTGGATGGCATGGGCATTGATGCCGTCGGCATTCAGGTTCTTGGCCACGCGGTCGGCGCCATGCTTGGTGCGGGCGAAGACCAGCGCGCGGCCGACACCCTGCTCACGCAGCATCTCGGACAGCACGACGCGCTTCATGCTGGCGTCGAGGTGGATCAGCTTCTGCTCCACCCGCTCGGCCGTGGAGGACACGGGCGTGACGGAGACCTTGGCCGGGTCCTTCAGCATCTCGCCGGCGATCTTGGCGATCTCGGTGGGCATGGTGGCGGAGAAGAACAGCGTCTGGCGGTTCTTGCTCATCACCGAGGAGAGGCGCTTCACCGCCGGCCAGAAGCCGCGGTCCAGCATCTGGTCGGCCTCGTCCAGCACCAGCACCTCGGTGCCCTGCAGCTTGGCGGCGCCGGTCTGCACATGGTCCTGCAGGCGGCCCGGGGTCGCCACCAGGATATCCACGCCACGGCGCAGCGCGTCAACCTGCGGACGGGCGCCCACGCCGCCGAAGATCACGGCGGTGCTGAGGCCGAGGAAGCGGCCATAGGACTTGATGTTGTCGTGGATCTGCGAAGCCAGCTCACGCGTCGGCGACAGGATCAGCACGCGGCAGCCGCCGCGCGGCGCCGGGGCCTTGCGGTCCGCCAGGTGGTGCAGGAGCGGCAGCGCGAAGGCGGCGGTCTTGCCAGTGCCCGTCTGGGCGATGCCCAGCAGGTCGCGGCCCGCCAGCACATGCGGGATGGCCTGGGCCTGAATCGGGGTCGGGGTGGTGTAACCCTCCTGCGTCAGGGCGCGGAGGATAGGCTCGGCGAGGCCGAGGGAAGCGAAATCGGTCATGCATCATCCAGGGCCGATGCGCGCCATGACGGCCGCACCGGAGGGTAGCGGGTCAGGACGCCCCGCGTGGATGGGTCGTACCGGGAAAAAGGAAGTCCGGGCGTCTGTGACATGCCCGAAGGTCCTGGCCATGGCTGCCGCAGCTGCGGCACCTTTCACGCGACCAGGACGCGGCCGGATCGTCCGGCTGGGCGTCATATGGGCGCGGCGGCTCCATAACGCAAGTGCGAAGAAGCCTCCGCCCCTTGCGGCACCCAGCCAGGAGCGGGAAGCTGCCCCGTCCCCACCGCAAAGGAGAGCCGGATGAGCCTGCGCCAGCACCTGGAAGCCCTGACCCCCGAGATGACTGCCTGGCGCCGCGATTTCCACGCGCATCCGGAACTGGGCTACGAGGAGCACCGCACCAGCGCCATCGTGGCCGAGAAGCTGCGGGAATGGGGCATCGAGGTGCATACCGGCCTGGGCGGCACCGGCGTGGTGGGCGTGCTGCGCGGCAAGCGCGGTGGCAACCGGGCCATCGGGTTGCGGGCGGACATGGATGCGCTGCCGATGACGGAAGCCACCGGCCTGCCCCATGCCAGCACCACGCCGGGCCGCATGCATGCCTGCGGCCATGACGGGCATACCTCCATGCTGCTGGGCGCCGCCAAGTATCTGGCCGAGACGCGCGACTTCTCCGGCACCGTGCACCTGATCTTCCAGCCCGCCGAGGAATCCCTGGCCGGCGCCAAGGCCATGATCGACGACGGGCTGTTCGAGCGCTTCCCCTGCGATGCCGTCTATGGCCTGCACAACGAGCCCGGCCTGCCGCTGGGCAAGGTTTCCGTCCATGCCGGCACCATGCTGGCGGCGATCGACTATTTCTCCGTGACCGTGCGCGGCAAGGCGACGCATGGCGCGCGGCCGCATCTGGGCGTGGATGCGGTGGTGGCGGCGTCACAGGTGGTGGGCGCCTTGCAGACGGTGGTGTCCCGCAACATCGACCCGCTGGAGACGGCGGTGATCTCCATCGGCCAGATCCATGGCGGAACCTCCGACATCGTCATCCCGGATGCGGTGGAGCTGCGCGGCTCCGTCCGCACCCTGAAGCCGGAGATCCGGGACGCGATGGAGCCCGCCTTCCGCCGCGTGGTGGAGAACACCGTCGCCGCCTTCGGCGCCACCGCCGATATCGAATACCGCCGCGCCTATCCGCCCACCATCAACACGCCGCTGGAGACGGAACGCGCCGCGCTCGCCGCCGCCACGCTGCTGGGCCAGGATGCGGTGCTGCCGGACGAGCCGCCGATCACCGCCGGCGAGGACTTCGCCTTCATGCTGGAGAAGTGCCCGGGCGCCTATGTGATGTTCGGGCAGAACGGCGGCGACAAGGGCGGTACGCCGGTCCACAACATCCATTACGACTTCAACGACGACCTGCTGCCGCTGGGCGCCGGCTACCTCGCCCAGCTGGTGGAGCAGGAGCTGAAGTAACTAGCCCGGCAGGCGGCAGATCTCGCTGCCATCGAAGGCGCGGGAGCGGGTGAGGAAACGCCGCTCCGTGCCATTGTCCAGCGAGAACATGCCGCCGCGCCCCGGCACCACGTCGATGATCAGCTGCGTGTGGCGCCAGACTTCATACTGCGCGCCGCCGATATAGACCGGCGCGCCGCCGATCTCGCCCAGCTTCACGTCCCGGTCGCCGATAATGAAATCCCCCTGCGGGTAGCACATGGGAGATGACCCGTCGCAGCAGCCGCCGGACTGGTGGAACAGCACGGGGCCGTGCCGCTGCTGGATTTCCGCCAGCAGCGCCAGGGCGGCGGAGGTGGCCGTGACGCGCTCCGGCATGCTCTCCCCGGTCACCGCCGCCTCCATCAGAAGAAGCCCAGCTTCTTGGGCGCGTAGCTGACCAGCATGTTCTTGGTCTGCTGGTAGTGGTCCAGCATCATCCGGTGGTTCTCCCGCCCGATGCCGGACTGCTTGTAGCCGCCGAAGGCCGCATGGGCCGGATAGGCATGGTAGCAGTTGGTCCAGACGCGCCCGGCCTGGATGGCGCGGCCGAAGCGGTAGGCGCGCGTGCCGTCACGGGTCCAGATGCCGGCGCCCAGGCCATAGAGCGTGTCATTGGCGATGGAGAGCGCCTCCTCATCGTCCTTGAAGGTGGTCACCGAGACAACCGGCCCGAAGATCTCCTCCTGGAAGATGCGCATGCGGTTATGGCCGCGGAAGACCGTGGGCTTGACGTAATAGCCGCCCGCCAGCTCTCCCGGCAGCATGTTGCGCGCGCCGCCGGTCAGCACCTCCGCACCTTCCTGCTTGCCGATGTCGATATAGGACAGGATCTTCTCGAGCTGCTCGCTGGAGGCCTGGGCGCCGATCATCGTGGCCGGGTCCAGCGGGTCGCCCTGCACGATGGCCTCGACGCGCCTCAGCGCCTTTTCCATGAAGCGGTCGTAGATGCTCTCATGGATCAGCGCGCGGGAGGGGCAGGTGCAGACCTCGCCCTGGTTCAGCGCGAACATCACGAAGCCCTCGATGGCCTTGTCGAGGAAATCGTCATCCTCCGCCGCCACGTCCTTGAAGAAGATGTTCGGCGACTTGCCGCCCAGCTCCAGCGTGACCGGGATCAGGTTCTGGCTGGCATACTGCATGATCAGCCGGCCGGTCGTCGTCTCGCCAGTGAAGGCGATCTTGGCGATGCGGTTGGAGGATGCCAGCGGCTTGCCGGCCTCCAGCCCGAAGCCGTTGACGATGTTCACCACACCCGGCGGCAGGATATCCGCCATCAGCTCCGCCAGCACCAGGATGGAGGCGGGCGTCTGCTCCGCCGGCTTGATGACGACGCAATTGCCGGCGGCCAGGGCGGGCGCCAGCTTCCACACCGCCATCAGGATCGGGAAGTTCCAGGGAATGATCTGGCCAACCACGCCCAGCGGCTCATGGAAGTGGTAGGCGACGGTGTCGTGGTCGATCTCGCTGATCGTGCCTTCCTGGGCGCGCACCGCCCCGGCGAAATAGCGGAAATGGTCGATGGCCAGCGGCAGGTCGGCGGCGGTGGTCTCGCGGATCGGCTTGCCGTTGTCCCAGGTCTCGGCGCGGGCCAGACGGTCGAGATTGTCCTCCATGGCCTGGGCCAGCCGGTTCAGCAGCAGCGCACGCTCGGCCACATTGGTGCGGCCCCAGGATTCCTTGGCGGCATGGGCGGCATCCAGCGCCAGCTCGATATCCTGCGCATCGGACCGCGCGACCTCGCAAAGCTTCTGGCCCGTCACGGGGGAGGTATTCTCGAAATAGCGGCCGCCCACCGGCTCCACCCACTGGCCGCCGATGAAGTTGCCGTAGCGCTGCTTGAAGATGGTGGCGGGGCTGCCCAGGAATTCTGGTTTGTTCATGGTCGTGCTTCCTCCTCCGCGTGCCGTGGAACCGGCATCGTGATGGGAGAGCATGGAGCACGGCCCCCGCGCCTGTCAGCGCCGGTTGCTTCATGCGGGGCCGGTACTGTCGCAGATGTGAGGCCATCCGTGCCGTGGCGCCCGGTCACGCGGGACCGAGGAGTGGCTGGCCTGCCTGGCATCGCGTCCTTCGTCTTCGCCACCCAGCCCGGCAGGCGCCCGGCGATGGTCCAGGCCGGCGGAAGATGAAGTCAGCCGGAGCGGTTTCCGTCTCGCACGCTCAACAAGAGAAGCGACAGCAACGCCGCCAGGGCCAGGGCGACAATGGCGGCTGTCGAGAGCACCCCCCAGGCCGCCAGCAGCATGCCGAAGCCCACTGGCGTTCCCGCCTGCAGGATAAGCCCGGGCGCCGCGATCAACCCCTGCCGCCCGCCGTAGCCGGCGGGTCCGAAGACGGCCAGCGGCAGCGTGCCCTTGGCGATGGTCTGCAAGCCATTGCCGGCGCCGCAGAGCAGCACGAAGCCAATGGCCGCGGGCGCCCCGAAGACCAGCAGCGCCAGCCCGCCACAGAGCTGCGCCAGGCAGGCCAGCCGCGCCAGTACCAGCGGATGCAGCCCGCCCAGCGGCCCGAATTGCAGCAGCCGCGCCGCCACCTGCGCCGGCCCCATCAGCGAGGCCGCCAGCAGCGCCTGCTCCGCCGTCGCGCCGGAGGCGAGCACCAGCGCCGGCAGATGCGCGCCGATGGCGGCGGCCAGTACCGTCACGGCGGCGGAGAAGAAGATCAGCACCGCCATGGCATGCCGGAGGGCCGGCTGCTCCGCCTCCACGGTCGCCACAGACTTGGCGGCGGGCAGCGGCGCGGCGGGCACCAGCCAGCGTTGCAGCGGCAGGCCCAGCAGCAGGTGCAGCAGCGCCCAGACCGCGCAGGCACCACGCCAGCCCCATTCCGCCTCCATCCAGGTGGAAAGCGGCCAGCCCAGCGTGGAAGCGAAGCCGGCGATCAGCGTGATGCCGGTGATTGGCCCCTTGGCCGCCTTGCCAAACAGCCCGGCCAGGGTGGCGAAGGCGGTCTCATACAGGCCGCAGGCCATGCCGACGCCTACCAGCGCCCAGGCCAAGCCCAGCACCAGCGGCCCCTGCGCCAGGGCCATGCAGCCCAGCCCCGCCGCGAAGATCAGGTTGGAGGCCAGCAGCACGCCGCGCCCGCCATGCCGGTCCACCAGCCGGCCGAACCAGGGCCCCAGCACGGCGGAGAGCAGCAGCGCGGCCGAGAAGAAGCCATAGAGCGTGGCGCTGGAGAGGCCCAGCGAGGCCGCCATGGGCCGGGCCAGGATCGCCGGCAGGTAGTAGGAGGAAGCCCAGGCCAGGGTCTGCGCGGTGCCCAGGGCCAGGACCACGCGGGTGGTGGGCGGAATCGGCATGATGCCCGGCAGTTTCCGCAGCGCGGCGGCCCGCACAAGCGGGGGCGGCACAAAAAACGGCCGGGGCGTTGTCACCCCGGCCGCTTTCAGTTCAGGCCAACCGTGTCGGTCAGGCCGCCAGCGCCTGCTGGCCGTTGCTGTTGCCCTCGATCACCGGGCGCTCGGCCGGCTGGCCGCTGCCGATGGCGATGCGACGGGGCTTCAGGGCCTCCGGCACCTCACGCTTCAGGGACACATGCAGCAGGCCGTTCGCCAGATCGGCGCCCTGCACCTGGATGTGGTCCGCCAGCACGAAGCGGCGCTCGAAGGCACGGCCGGCGATGCCACGGTGCAGGAAGCGGCGCTCCTGCTCAGGGGCGGTCGGCGCAGCCTTGCCGGAGACGGTCAGGACATTGTCCTGCGCGGTGATCTCCAGGTCCTCGGCGGCGAAGCCGGCCACGGCCATGGTCAGCACATAGGCGTCGTCGCCCGTCTTCTCGATGTTGTACGGCGGATAGGCCGAACCCTCGGAAGCAGCGCGCGCGCTGTCCACGAGACGGGACAGGCGATCGAAGCCAATGGCGGAACGGAACAGCGGAGACGGATCAAAAGCGGTCATCATCGAACTCTCCTCAAGGAGCAAAAGTCCGTTGCTGGGGCGGCCGGGATTCCGATTCGGGCCCCCATCCGGGCGACCCATGGTGCATCCGACCGCGCCGGCGACCCCTCAACAGGGCATCGCTGGCACTGGCCGATATGGAAAACGCCGCCCCTTGCATCAAGAGGCGGCGTTCCAGGTTTTCGCGAAAAAATCGGGGGAAGGTTCAGACCTTCTTGCGGGCCCCGATGCCGGCGAACTTCTTGTTGAACTTGGCGATCTGGCCGCCCGTATCCATCACGCGCTGCACGCCGGTCCAGGCCGGGTGGGACTTCGGATCGATATCCAGACGGAGGGTGTCACCCGCCGCGCCCATGCAGGAGCGCGTCTTGTAGGTGGAACCATCGGTCATGATGATGTTGATCTCGTGGTAGTCGGGGTGGATATCGGGCTTCATGCCGGGAACTTTCCAATAGATATGGAGCAGCCGATGCCGACCGGCCGCACGAAGCGGCGCTTCTAGCCCGGCCCGGCACCCAGGCGCAACAACCGAGGCCGGATTTCCGCCCGATTGACCCCCTGGCGACACGATCCTAGACCTTCCGCGGCCGTATCCGAGGAAGGCACCGCGCATGAACATCCTGTCCATCCAGTCCTGGGTCTCCTACGGGCATGTCGGCAATGCTTCCGCCGTCTTCCCGCTCCAGCGGCTGGGGGCCGAGGTCTGGGCGGTGAACACCGTGCAGTTCTCCAACCACACAGGCTACGGCACCTGGCGCGGCCAGGTCTTCGGCGCCGAATTGGTGCGGGACCTGGTGCAGGGGATCGAGGACCGTGGCGCCCTGCCCCGCTGCGATGCCGTGCTCTCCGGCTACATGGGCGATGCCGCGATTGGCGAGGCGGTGCTGGACGCGGTGAGCCGCGCCAAGGCCGCCAATCCCCACGCGCTCTATTGCTGCGACCCGGTGATCGGCGATGTAGGGCGCGGCGTCTTCGTGCGCCCCGGCATCCCGGAATTCATGCGCGACCGCGCGGTGCCGGCGGCCGACCTGATCACCCCCAACCAGTTCGAGCTGGAGCACCTGACAGGCCTGCCGGTGACCACCCTGGCCGAGGCCAAGGCGGCCGTCACGGCGCTGCAGGAGACCGGGCCCCGTGCCGTGCTGGTGACATCTTTGCAGGTGGCGGAAACGCCGGAAGACCAGATCGAGCTGCTGGCGGCCGAGGGCGGTGAGTTCCACCGCATCCGCACCCCCATGCTGCCGATCTCGGTGAACGGGGCGGGCGACGCCATCGCGGCGCTGTTCCTGTTCCACCGGATCAAGACCGGCTCGGCGGCCGCGGCCGCCGCGGCGGCGGCTTCCTCGATCTACGGGCTGTTGCGCCGCACCTCGGAAGCCGGGTCGCGTGAGATCCTGACCGTCGCGGCCCAGGAGGAATTCGTGGCGCCGAGCCGCGTCTTCCTGCCTGAGGCCTGCTGAGCCTCAGATCAGCGGCGTCGCCACGCGGCGCAGCTGGCTTTCGCGCACGACGCGCTCATGACCGTCGCGGTCGTGCTTGATGCGGTATTCACGGTCGCCATCGTCGTTCGGAAGCAGGCGGACGATGGTGTAGGTGCCGCTCGGCGCACTCGGGTTCAGCCGGCCAAGAACCAGCTCCAGCCGCTGCCCGATGATGAAGTTGTGCTGCTGTGGCATGTGCAATCCTCGCGCGGGTATGGCGGGGCGACGACGGGGCCGCCCGCGCGACCCTCTCGCCGAGGGCTTAGCCGAGCACGTCCAGCACGATCCGGCGGATCTCCTCGACCGTCAGGCCAGCAGGCTCGGCCGGGTGCCAATTGGCGGGCTGTGCCACCGGGCCACGCGGCAAGGCGGGCTGGGCGTGAGTGGATACTTGTGTGGAAAGATAATTCATGATGTTTTTTTCTTTCGTTGATTGGCGCCCATCCAGATCTGTTGTCCGGCATCGGGCGCGGGTCGTAGCCGGTCAGCGGAGAGCTTCCGCTCACACCGGCTTCGGCGCCTGTCGGGCGAGCGCTTGGGCGCTGCTTCCCGGCATGGTCGCCAATGGGCGGCGCGAGGCCGCCCATCCGGTCTTTAGGCCTGCTTCAGCGCAGTGGCAGAAACCTTGCCCTGCTGGCCCTGCTGCAGCTCATAGGTGAGCTTGTCGCCTTCCTGCGGGGCGTCGAGGCCGGCGCGCTGGACATCGGAGATGTGCAGGAACACGTCCTTGGAGCCGTCATCCGGCTGGATGAAGCCGAAGCCCTTGGTCGTGTTGAACCACTTAACAGTGCCTTTGGCCATGATGATGTTCCGTTCATGACAGGTGTGCCGCACTACGACATCGTGGCGCGGATCAACTTCGAGAAGACGGACACCAAGCTCGCAGCCCATAACGAGCGAAGAGAACAGGCCGGACCAAACGAGACTGACAACACCAAGATGGTCGATCCAGCCCGAAATACAACCCAAAAAAGCGTGCCGGATTATTTTATCCGATAAAATGCCGGAATTGCCTGTTCCGAAATGAAGCGGAAATTTCTCATCGCCGCTGCGGCGGGCTGCAATAAAGCTGAAATATCCTGGCTTGAGCTTTGCCTTTAGAGGTCTCGGCAGCTTTGGCGGAAGCCAGCGGGGGAAACGGCCACCGGGTGCGGGGCACCCGGCGGCCCGTAGCTCAGCCTCGCTTCACGTTGAGCGGCAGGGGAATGCCGCGGCGGATATTCACCAGACCCTTGCGATAGGCGCTGTCCACGAAATACTGCCCCAGCGGCACATAGGGCACATCCTGGAAGAACTGCGCCTGGATCTGCCGGCCGATAACCTTCTGCGCCGCCATGTCGGGCGCATCGAACCAGGCGTCCCGCAGCGATTCCAGCTTTTCCGAGTTGGGCCAGCCGAACCAAGCATTGTCGCCATTGGTACGCAGCAACAGGTGGCCCGAGGGGTTGTTGAACTCCATGCCGCTGAACAGCGCGACCAGGGCGCTCCAGCCGCCCTGGCTCGGCGGGTTCTTGTTCTGGCGGCGCTGCAGCAGCGTGCCCCAGTCGGAGGTCGCGTCCTCCACGTCGAAGCCGACCTTCTGGAGCATGTCGACGCCGACGGCCATCAGCGCGTTCTGGTTCGCCACATCGGTCGCATGCAGGGCCACGACCTTGGCGCCGCCCTTGCCGGCCGCCGCGATCTCGGCCTTGGCGCCGTTGATGTCGCGCGGCGAGGTGAGTGCCGCGATCCCCTCATCGGAGGCCAGCGGGCTGGCGACGGGGAAGCAGCCGACGCCGGCGCGCCAGTTCTTCTCCTCACCGGCGACGGAGGCCATGAAATCCTCCTGCGCCACCGCCTTCAGCAGCGCGCGGCGCACCACCGGGTCGTTGAAGGGCGGGTGCAGGTGGTTCAGGCGCAGGCTGGCATAGGTGCCGCTGGCATCGATGCGGTCCAGCACCACGTCCCGCGCGCGGGCGACGAGGTCATTGAGGTCGGAGGGCACGACCTCCCACCAATCCACCTCGCCGGCCTGGACGGCGCCGGCGGAGGTGGCGGGGTCGGGGATGACCTTCCATTCCACCCGCTCGAATTCCGCCAGCTTCGGGCCGGCCACCATGCTGGGCTTGCCCACCGGCGTCGGCACATACTTGTCGAACTTCTGGTAGACGAGCTGCGCGCCCGAAACCCGCTCCCCCGCCACGAAGCGGTAGGGGCCGGAGCCCACGACCTCGGTGAAGGGCTTGGTCGGGTCCTGGTTGGCGAAACGCTCCGGATAGATGAAGCAGGGATAGGACGAAGCCTTGCCCAGCGCGTCCAGCATCAGGCCGAAGGGGCGCTTCAGGCGGATCTCAAAGCGGCGGTCATCCAGCACGCGGAACTCGTCCACGCGCGCTGCGAGCGTCTGGCCCATGGTGTCGCGCGCCATCCAGCGCTTGATGGAGGCGACGGCATCCTGCGCGCGCACCTTCTCCCCATCATGGAAGGTCGGGCCCTCCCGCAGCGTGAAGGTCCAGCGCTTGCCGTCATCCTCGACCGTATGGCCTTCCGCCAGCTGCGGCTGCGGCACGAAATTCTCGTCGATGCCGTAAAGCGTGTCCCAGCACATATGGCCGTGGTTGCGCGTGGGATAGGCGGTGGTGGCCAGCGGGTCCAGGATCGTCACATCGGCCTGGGGAATGAAGCGCAGCACATGCGCCGCATTGCCCTGGGCCAGCGCCGGGCGAGACAGCGACGCGCCACCCAGCATGGGCAGGGCGGCGGCGCCAGCAAGAAAATGGCGTCGTTTCATGGTCACGGCTCCATACGATTCGTCGGGCGTCAACCTGCCCGACAAAGGGTGGCCAGCGCCAGAGCCGGGGACCACTTCACCACCCCATCAGGCACTCCGCAGGTTGGAGAGCAGCCCCTTCAGTTCGCTGCGCAGGGCGCCACCCTGGCGCGACAGCTCGTTGCCCAATTCATGCAGCCCCGCCGCCGCCGCCGCAGCCTCTCCGGTGGCGTGGCTGACGGCCTGCACCTCGCTGGTCACGCGGTCGGTGCCGCTGGCGGCTTCCTGCACGTTGCGGGCGATCTCGCGTGTTGCGGCCCCCTGCTCTTCCACGGCGGCGGCGATGCTGCCGGCGATATGGTCCATCTCCGCGATCACACCGGCGATGGCGCCGATCGCCTCTGCCGCACCCTGCGCCGCCCCCTGCATGGTGGCGATCTGGCTGCCGATCTCCTCCGTCGCCTTGGCGGTCTGCGCCGCCAGGGACTTCACCTCGCTGGCCACCACGGCGAAGCCCTTGCCGGCCTCGCCCGCCCGCGCCGCCTCGATGGTCGCGTTCAGCGCCAGCAGGTTGGTCTGGCCCGCGATATCGCCGATCAGCCGCACCACATCGCCGATGCGCTGGGAACTGTCGGACAGGCCCTGCACCGTGGCATCCGCCGCCTGGCTGCGCTCCAGCGCGCGGCGGGCGACGCTGGCGGCATCGGCCACCTGGCGCGTGATCTCGGCGATAGCGGTGGAAAGCTCCTCGGCCGCCGCCGCCACGGTCTGCACATTGCCGGCGGCGGCATGGGCGCCGCGCGCGGCCCCTTCCCCACGCTCTCCGGCCAGGCTGATATTGCCGGCCAGGCCCTGCGCCCGCTGCTGCAGCATCGCGGCGCTCTGGGCCAGCTCCTCGCCCACCTTGCCGATGGAGCGCTCGACCTGCCCGGCCAGGGCCAGCGTCGCCTCCCGCCGCTCCCGCTCCCCGGCGGCGCGGCTCTCGGCCTGGGCGGCGCGCAGGGCCTCGGCTTCCTCGGTGCCCTGGCGCAGCACTTCCATGGCCTGCGCCACCTCGCCGATCTCGTCCCGGCGCTCCCGCCCCGGCACCGCGATGCCGGTCCTGCCGGCGGCCAGGGCCTGGGCCGCACCGGCCAGGGCCTGCAAGGGCCTGGCGAGGCGGGAGGCCATGGGCCAGCCGGCCAGCAGGGCCAGCACCGCCGCCGCCAGCGTCGCCAGCAGCGCGTCGCGGTCATCCTCGTCGGCGCCAGCCAGGCGCGCTTCCATGTCGATGCCCAGTTCCACGATGCCCAGCACCTGCCCGTCCAGGCCCAGCAGCGGCTCGGCGGCCGCCACGCGGCGGCGGTTGTCCAGCACCGCCTGCGCCTGCACCGGGGCGGAAAGGGCGCCGGTCAGCACCGCCGGCGGCAGCAGCGCCCGGCCGCCCAGGGTGGAGCCGATCGCGGCGAAGCCATCGCCGCGCTTCTGGAAGAAGGTGATGTCAGCACCCGTGGCCTGCTTCACCCGCGCCGCCAGATTGTCCCCGATGGCCATGCCGAGATCGACCACGGCGCCGACCTTGCCGTCCGGCCCCAGCACCGGCGCATCGGCGAAGACGCTGATATTGTCCCGCCCCGGCTCCAGCCCCTCGACAGGGTGGGCGGTGCGGTAGGTCTCGCGCACCGTGGTGCGGCGGCTGGCATATTCATCACCATGCGCGGCGGGGTCATGCGCCCGGTGCAGCACGACGCCCGGCGCGCGGGAGAAGGTCAGGATGACGCGGCCAAAGCGCTGCACCAGCAGGGCCTGCACCGGCTTCACCTGCGCTTCCAGCGCGGCGCGGTCCCCGGCCAGGAGGGCGGCGGCCACCTGCGGCGTGCTGGCCAGCGCACCGGCCAGGGCGGCGGCGAGGCGCTTCTCCTCCTCCATCGCGGTGCGCAGGGCGGCGCGGCGCAGCTCGACCGCCTGCGCCATCTCGTCCCGCGCCGACTCCGCCCGCTGCATGGCGTTCAGGCCGAACAGCAGGGCCGAGGCACCGAGGCTCGCCGCCAGGATGGCCAGGCCGATGCGGGTCCTGACCGAGTTGCGCCACAAGCCCATTGTCCGCTCCTCCTTTGTTCATGGAGGCACAGGATGCGGCGGCCGGATTACCGCAGGGTTAAGCGGCGGTCAGAAGGAGGACTGGCCTGTGGTGGGCTTCCAGCCGCCCTGGCGGTCCGCCGCCGCGATGGCCTCGGCGGCCTGGCCGGTGGCGATGCCGGCCTGCGGGAAAGGTCCCGGCGCCTGTAGCCGCTGCAGGCTCCGCTCCGGCCCGGCGGGGAAGACCGAGGCCGGGAAGCTCGGCGTGGCGCCAGCATCTATCGCACGCGCGATCTCGGTCAGCACGGCGGTGGCCTGGGCCGGGGGCGTATCCGCCACCATGCCCAGGTTGGCCCGCGCCTCGGCCGCGCCGGCGCGCAGCGACATGGCCACGCCTTCCGGCAGGGCGCTGTAGCGCGGGTCGGTGGAGAGCGTGGCCGTCAGCCATTCCAGCCGGCCGACGGCGCGCGCCGTCTCGGCGGGGCGGCCCTGCAAGCGGCTACCCTGGTCGGCGAAATCGGCGGCGGCCATGCGGGCGGCCGCGCGCAGCGGCTCCACATTCGGCGGCAGCAGCGCGGTGGGCAGCGGCTGGCTGGGGCGCGGCGCCCGCAGTTCCGCGCAGCCCGACAGCAACAGGACCGAGGTGGCCAGGGCGGCGGCGAGCGAGGCGGGCTTGGTCTGGCGCATGCGGGCGAAGGCTCCGGACAGGCTAAAGGTCGTCATCGCCCCAGCATGGCCCGGCTCGCGCCGCCCGTCACCGGATGTCCACGTCCGGCAGGCCGAATTCCAGTTCCTGGCGCGCGGCGGCCGTGGCGGCATTGGCCTGCGGCAGGCGCGGCATGTGGGACAGCCGGCGCAGCGTTTCCTCTGGCCCGGCGGTGAAGATGGCCCGGTCCGAGAGGTTCAGCGGATTGGCCGTCAGGGCATCGATCACCGCCTGCGGCGGCGCCGATTGCGAGATGCCAAGCCAGGAGCGCACCTCATAGCGCGCCGCCTGCAGGGACGGGGCGACGATGCCGGAGAAATTCAGGCTGCGACGTGGCATCATCATCTCCGTCGCCAGATATTCCAGCTGCGCCACGGCGATGGCGGCCTCGCGCGGCCGGTTGGCCAGCGTCTCCGGGTAAGCGAAGGCATCCGCCGCGCCACGGATGGCGGCGCGAAACGGATCGTAACCCGTCTGCGTCGCCACGGGCGGCAGCGTGACCTGGGGCGCCGCCGTGCAGCCCGCCAGGGCCAGCAAGGCCAGCGCCGCCGCTGCCACGCCCCGGCGCATCAGGCGGGCTGGGTCAGCGAGGCGCGGTGGCGTTTGCCCAGTTCGGCGTAGTGCACGGCGTTGCGGTCCCATCCGGCTCGTTCCTCGGCGCTCATGACCCTGACGAAGCGGGCGGGGGCGCCAAGCCACAGCTCGTTCGGCCCGATCCGCTTGCCCGGCGCCAGCAGCCCACCGGCCCCCAGCATGCCGCCTTCCTCGATCACCGCGCCATCCAGCACCGTCGCACCCATGCCGACGAAGGCACGGTTCTTCAACGTGCAGGCATGAATGATGCAGGCATGGCCGATGGTCACGTCATCCCCGATCACCGCCGGCAGGGTTCCGGCGGCCACATGCACGATGGTGCCGTCCTGGATGTTGCTGCGGGCGCCCACGCGGATCGGATGCGTGTCCCCCCGCAGCACGCAGTGGTACCAAACGCTGGAGTCCGGGCCGAGTTCCACATCCCCGATCACCGCCGCCGTGGGGGCCACGAAGGCGGTGGGGTCGATGGCCGGCAGGCGCCCCTCGAAGGGGAAGATCGGGCCGTTCATCAGGCGGCCACCGTCTGGCGGGCGGAAACATCCACGCCCAGCATCAGGCCGATATTCTGCACGGCCGCGCCGGAGGCACCCTTGCCCAGGTTGTCCAGCCGCGCCACCAGCACCGCCTGCCCGCGCGCAGCATTGCCATAGACGCGCAGTTCCAGCGTGTTGGTGTCGTTCAGCGCCTCGGGTTCCAGCTTGCTGTCGCCGGTCGGGGGCAGCACCTTCACCCATTCGGAACCGGCGTAGTAAGCCTCCAGCGCCTCATGCAGCGCCTGCGGCGAAGGCTTGCCGTTCAGCAGGTCCAGGTGCAGCGGGATCGAAACCAGCATGCCCTGGCGGTAATCACCGACGCTGGGCACGAAGATCGGCCGGCGGGTCAGCTTTGAATAGGTCTGCAGCTCCGGCACATGCTTGTGCTCCAGCCCCAGGCCGTAAAGCTCGAAGGCCGGGTGCTCGCCTTCCTCGAACTGCTCAATCATCGCCTTGCCGCCGCCGGAATAGCCGGAGACCGCATTGACCGTGACCGGGTAGTCGGCGGGCAGCAGCCCGGCCTCCACCAGCGGCCGCAGCAGCAGGATGCCGCCCGTGGGGTAGCAGCCGGGATTGGCCACGCGCGCCGCGCCGGCGATCTTCTCCGCCTGCCCCGGCGCGAGTTCCGGCACGCCATAGACCCAGTCCGGGTTGACGCGGTGCGCGGTGGAGGCATCCAGCAGCTTCGGCGCCGCCGAGCCCAGGCTCGCCGCCATGGCGGCGCTTTCCTTGGAAGCGGCATCCGGCAGGCAGAGCACCACCAGATCCACCTCGGCCATCAGGGCACGCTTGGCCTCGGGGTCCTTGCGGCGGTCAGGATCGATGGAGCGCACCGCGATGCCGGGGATATCCGCCAGCCGCTCGCGGATGCCGAGGCCGGTGGTGCCGGCCTCGCCGTCGATGAAGATCGTGGGAATCGCGCCCTTGGCCATCTGGTGTCTCCTGTTGGGGACGAGTTTAGCAGAAATCGCAAAACAGAAAGGGCGGGTCCCTGCGGACCCGCCCTTTCCGATAAACAGCCTGTTGGCAACAGGCCGGCGCGTACGCCGGCCCGCCCAGCGTCAGCGCTTGCTGAACTGGAAGGAGCGTCGCGCCTTCGCCTTGCCGTACTTCTTGCGCTCGACCACGCGGGGGTCACGCGTCAGGAAGCCGGCCTTCTTCAGGATGCCGCGCAGCCCGGGCTCGAAGTTCACCAGGGCGCGGGACAGGCCGTGGCGCACCGCGCCGGCCTGGCCGGAGAGGCCACCACCGGTGACCGTGCAGTACACGTCGAACTGCTGGTAGCGGTCGGCCACCAGGAAGGGCTGGGCGATCAGCATCCGCAGCACGGGGCGGGCGAAGTACTGGCCCTGCTTCTTGCCGTTGATGAGGATCTCGCCCTTGCCCGGCTTCACCCAGACGCGGGCAACGGCGTTCTTGCGGCGGCCCGTGCCGTAGGAGCGGCCGAACTGGTCCTTCTTCGGCTCGCGCGCAACGGCGGGCTCGCCAGCGGCCGGGGTGCCGGCAACCAGGTTCTTCAGTTCGGACAGGGAGGTGGCGGTCGTCTGCTCGCTCATGGCCTCAGCCCACCTTGTTCTTGCGGTTGAGGGCGGCGACGTCCAGCGAGGACGGCTGCGCGCCGGCATGCGGGTGCTCGGCACCAGCATAGACGTGCAGGTTCTTCATCTGGCGGCGGCCGAGCGGGCCGCGCGTGATCATGCGCTCCACGGCCTTCTCGATGACGCGCTCGGGGAAGCGGCCTTCCAGCCGCTCACGCATCGTGCGCTCCTTGATGCCGCCGGGGTAGCCGGTGTGCCAGTAGAAGACCGACTGCTCGGTCTTGTTGCCGGTGACCTTGACCTTCTCGGCGTTGACGATGACGACATGGTCGCCGCAGTCAACGTGCGGGGTGAACTGCGGCTTGTGCTTGCCGCGGAGGCGAGTGGCCACGAGCGCCGCGAGACGGCCGAGCACGAGGCCCTCCGCGTCGATCAGCACCCAGTCCTTCTTGACCTCCGCCGGCTTCAGCGAGCGGGTCTGTGTGGAGAGCATGTTAATCCAATGACGTAATCTACGACTGGCGCGGGGTATCGCCGTAGCGGCGCACGGAGTCAAGAAAAAGGTTGTGGTATCATGATACCACATAGCTTGAGCCGCCCCGTTTGCCCTGCCGCGAGCCCGCTGGCATAGGCACCACCGCGCCGAGGATATGGAGAATTGAGCCGCGTGCAGCACGACCCTCTCGCCCTTCCCGTGGCGGTGCTCGGGGCCTCCGGCCGTTCCGGCGCCGCGCTGTGCCGGGTGCTGGCGCGGGATGGCACGCCCTTCATCCCCGTGGTGCGGGATGCCGCGCGCTGGGCCGTCACCGGCCTGCCGGGCACGCCGCGCATCGCGGACCTCCAGGATGCCGCCGCGCTGCGCCGGGCGCTGGAGGGCGCGGGCCGCGTCGTCTCCTGCGCCCATGCGCGCCATGCGCCCGCCATCCTGGAGGCCGCGCCGCCGGAGGCACGGATCGTGCTGATGGGCAGCACCCGCCGCTATTCCCGCTGGGCCGATGACCATGGCAATGGCGTCAGCGCCGGGGAGGCCGCCCTGCTGGCCAGCGGCCGCCACGGTGTGATCCTGCACCCCACCATGATCTATGGCGCCGAGGGCGAGGATAATGTGCAGCGCCTGGCCGCCCTGATGCGCCGCCTGCCGCTGGCGCCGCTGCCGGGCGGCGGCCGTTCCCTGGTGCAGCCGATCCACCAGGACGATGTCACCGCCTGCCTGCGCGCTGCCCTGGCGCGGGACTGGGAAAAGCCGCAGGCCATCGTCATCGCCGGGCCGGCGCCGCTGCACTATGCCGATTTCATCGCCGCCGTCTGCCGCGCGGCGGGGGTGCGGGTGCCGCCGGTGCTGCCGGTGCCGCTGGCGCCGCTGCTGCTGCTCTCCCCCCTCACCCGCCTGTTGCCGCGCCTGCCTACCGTGCGCGCTGCCGAGCTGCGCCGCCTGACGGAGGACAAGGCCTTCGGCATCGGCGCCATGCTGACGGAACTGGGCGTGACACCCATGCCGCTGGAGGCCGGGCTAGCGCGCACCTTCGGCAAGGGTTGATTCAGCCGGGCTGCCGCTGGCGCTGCCGCGTGGACAGCAGGCCCGGCAGCGCCAGGGCCAGCAGCAGCGCCGCGCCCGCCAGCAGCAGCCAGCCGCCCATCCGCTGGTAGCCCAGCACGCCGATGATGCCGCCGCCCAGGAAGCACAGCACCGTCTCGCTGTGCAGGCGCAGCTTCTCGCGGTTGTAGTCGGAGACCTCCAGCCGGCCGCGGCGCCAGGCATTGTCCAGCAGGTTGCCCAGCTCGATGCCGATATCGGTCACCATGCCGGTCACATGCGTGGTGCGGACCCGGGCATTGGAAAGCCGCGTGACTACCGCGTTCTGCAGCCCCATCAGGAAGCTGAGGCCGAAGACCAGCAGCGGCCCCCGCCCCGGCCCCATCAGCCAGAGGTCGACGGCGCCCAGCGCGGCCAGCAGCACCGATTCGGTCATGATGCTGAAGGCATAGATGCCGGCTAGCCGGCGCCGGCGCCCGGCATTGATCAGCAGCGCCGAGACGGCGGCCCCGACGATGAAGGTCAGCACGATGGCCAGATAGACCAGCCCGGCGCCGAAGTCCCCAAGCGCCACATGGTCCGCCAGAGCCGAGACATTGCCGGTCATGTTCGAGGAATACAGCCCCACGGCATAGAAGCCCGCCGCATTCAGCCCGCCCGCAATGGCCGCCAGGCTCCAGGCCAGGCGGCGGTCCACCAGCAGGCTCCGATCCTCACCCTCGCGCACCAGCATCGGCATCCCTCCATGGCACAGGATAACGGCCGCGTGTCAGGTCGTCAGCAGCGTCTGGCCGAAGCGGGGCAGAGGGGCGTAGGCTTCCCGCAAGAAATAACTGGAAGCGAGGACGTCGCAGGCATGAGCAGCCTTCCGGAAAGCGCGGATTATGTGGTGGTGGGCGCCGGCTCGGCCGGCTGCGCCCTGGCGGCGCGGCTGTCGGAGGACCCGGGCGTGCGCGTGGTGCTGCTGGAGGCCGGGGGCCGCGCCACCAATCCCTGGCTGCATGTGCCGATCGGCTATGCCAAGACCATGTACCACCCGGTCCTGTCCTGGAACCTGCAGACGGAGCCGGAGCCGGAGCTGGAAGGCCGCCGCATCAACTGGCCGCGCTGGCGGGTGCTCGGCGGCTCCTCGGCCATCAACGGGCTGCTCTATGTGCGCGGGCAACATGAGGATTTCGACCATTGGCGGCAGTTGGGCTGCACCGGCTGGTCGGCCGCCGATGTGCTTCCCTTCTTCCGCAAGGCGGAGGACCAGCAGCGCGGCGCCGACGAATGGCACGGCACCGGCGGCCCGCTGGCGGTCTCTGACCTCGTGCCGCGCAGCCCGCTGACGGAAGCCTTCATCGCCGCCGGGCAGGAAATCGGCCTGCCGCGCAACGACGACTTCAACGGTGCCAGCCAGGAAGGTGTCGGTCCCTTCCAGGTGACGGCGCGCGCCGGCTGGCGGTGCAGCGCCGCCACCGCCTACCTGCGCCCGGCGCGCGGGCGGCGGAACCTGGTCGTGGTCACCGGCGCGGCGGCGGAGCGCATCCTGCTGGAAGGGCGGCGGGCCACCGGCATCCAGTTCCGCCACGGCGGCGCGCTGCGCAGCATCCGCGCGGCACGCGAGGTTATCCTTTGCGGCGGTGCCATCGCCTCCCCGCGTCTGATGCTGCTCTCCGGCATCGGGCCGGCGGCGGAGCTGAAGGAGGCAGGCATCGAACCGGCGCACGACCTGCCGGATGTGGGGCGCAACCTGCAGGACCATTTCCAGGCCCGCATGGTCTTCCGCTGTTCCCGCCCCGGCACGCTGAACGCGCAGATGGCGACGCTGCTGGGGCGCATCGGCATCGGCGCGCAATTCGCCTTCAACCGCACCGGGCCGCTGACCATCAGCGCGGGCGTGGCGGGGCTCTTCGCCCGCGTGCTGCCGGAAAGCGCCTCTCCGGACACGCAGTTCCACTTCATCCCCTTCTCGGCCGACAAGCCCGGCGGGGGGCTGCATCCCTTCTCCGGCTTCACCATCAGCACCTGCCAGTTGCGGCCGGAAAGCCGGGGCAACATCACCCTGCGGGGCGCCGACCCCACCCTGCCCGCCGTGATCCGCGCTAATTACCTGAGCGCCGAGCTGGACCGCCGCTGCACCGTGGAAGGGCTGAAGCTGATCCGCCGCGTAGCGGAAACCAAGGCCATGCGGGAATGGATCGAGGCGGAATACTTCCCCGGCCCCGATTGGCAGGGCGACGATGGCCTGCTGGCGCATGCCCGCCGCGCCGGCACCACCATCTTCCACCCCACCAGCACCTGCCGCATGGGCGGCGACCCCGGCGCCGTGGTGGACCCGGAGCTGCGGGTGAATGGCATCGCGGGGCTGCGGGTGGCGGATGCCTCCATCATGCCCACCGTCGTTTCCGGCAACACCAATGCCGCCTGCATCATGATCGGCGAAAAGGCGGCGGCCATGATCCGCGCCTCCGCCCAGGCCCGCCAGGCCGCCTGAACCGCATCGCAAGGACCACTCCCCACATGATCCATGTCATCGCCGTCATCACCGCCAAGCCCGGCCAGCGGGAGGCGCTGCTGGCGCTGTTCCGCGCCAACATGCCCGCCGTGCTGGCCGAGGAAGGCTGCATCGAATACGGCCCGGTCGTGGATGCGCCCGGCAGCCGGGCGCCCTATGGCCCCGACACCTTCGTGGTGGTGGAGAAATGGGCCAGCCCGGAGGCGCTGAAGGCCCATGCCGCCTCCTCCCATATGGTGACCTATGGCAATGCCTCGGCCCATCTGGTGGCGGACCGTGTCATCCATGTGCTGATCCCGGCATGAGCAGCCAGGAGGCCGCCGCCCGCGTGGCGGCGCTGCTGGCCGCGCGCGGGGAGAAGCTGGCAGTGGCGGAATCCTCCGCCGGGGGGCTGGTCTCGGCCCGGCTGCTGGCGGTGCCGGGAGCCTCGGCCTTCTTCCTCGGCGGCGCCGTGATCTATACCGGCACGGCGCGGCAGGCCCTGCTGGGCATCGGGCCTGAAGACATGGAAGGCCTGCGCCCTTCCACTGAGCCCTATGCCGCCCTGCTGGCCCGGCAGGTGCGGCAGAAGCTCAGTGCCGACTGGGGGCTGGCCGAGACCGGCGCCACCGGCCCTGCCGGCAACCGCTATGGCGATGCCGCCGGCCATGCCTGCCTGGCCGTCAGCGGACCGCGCGGGCTGAGCCGGACGCTGGAAACCGCCTCCCCGGACCGCGTCGCCAATATGGAAGCCTTCGCCACCGCCGCGCTGGAACTGCTGGAGGAAGCGCTGCGGGCCTAGCTGCAACGCTGCCAGCGGCCGGCTTCCATGTGGAAGTGGTCGCGATGCGCCGCGTTGTAGTCCGGCCCCAGCACGGCGCCGAAGAAACGGCAGGCGCCGTCCCGCACGTCGCGCAGGAAGGCGGCGGGGGGGCTGTCCGCCGCCTCGCCCCAGTCCCGTGGCAGCCGCACCTCCCGCCCATTGGCCAGGGTGAAGCCGGCGATGTCGATGGCATTGGCCGTGGCATGCTGGCTGCGGCGTCCGGCGGCGCGGCCATAGACATTGCGGCAGGCATAGCTGCCCAGGTGCCGCACGCCGGTGACGCGGCTGTTGAAATGCACCTCGGCCGCCGGTTGCAGCGCGTGCCGCTCGAACATCAGCCAGGCGGCGGCCACCGGGCAGGTCACCACCGGCCGCGCCGGGCTCAGCACCGCGCTTTCGCCTTCCAGGCGCATGGTGTTCACCAGGGCGCAGCCATTCTCCTCCGGCCGGTCCGGCAGCCGCTGCGGCGTGATGCCGGAAGCCTCGAACGCCGCGAGGCAGGCGCTGGGCTGCAACCCGATGCGCGCCATCTTCCAGGGCGTCATCAGGTTGGGCTCGGCGCGGAAGTCCAGAGGCGCGCGCGGGTCCCATTCCGGCGGGATGCGCAGCAGGCCGGAGAACACGGCACCCAACAGGGCCAGCGGCGCCAGCAGCAGCAGGGTCAGCAGGATGCGGCGGATCATCACCCTGGCAGATGGCCCCGCCTCCGCCGGGCGGAAGCGCCCGCATACAGTTTGTCACGGGTGCCCCTTGCCAGCCCCGGCGCCCCGCTCTCACCATGGGCCATCTCGATCCGCAGGATGATCACCCATGCCCGTCTTGAACCGCATCGCCGATTTCCACCAGGAAATGACCGGCTGGCGCCATGACTTCCACCAGCACCCGGAACTGGCCTTCGAGGAAGTGCGCACCAGCGGCATCGTGGCCGACAAGCTGCGCGAATTCGGCGTGGACGAGGTGATCACCGGCATCGCCAAGACCGGCGTGGTCGGCGTCATCCGCGGCAGCGCGCCCGGCCCCGCCATCGGCCTGCGCGCCGACATGGATGCGCTGCCGATCCTGGAGGAAACCGGCGTCCCCTATGCCAGCAAGACGCCCGGCAAGATGCATGCCTGCGGCCATGACGGCCATACCACCATGCTGCTGGGCGCCGCCAAGTACCTGGCCGAGACCCGCAACTTCGCCGGCACCGTCTATCTGCTGTTCCAGCCGGCCGAGGAGAATTTCGGCGGCGGCCGCGTGATGGTGGAGGAAGGCGTCTTCACCCGCTTCCCGATGGAGCGCGTCTTCGGCATCCACAACTGGCCGGGCCACAAGGCGGGCGAGTTCCTGTGGCGCGTCGGGCCCGTGATGGCGGCGGTGGGCAATATCGACATCACCATCACCGGCAAGGGCGCGCATGGCGCCATGCCGAACAACGGCAATGACCCGATCGTTATCGCCTCCCAGATCGTCTCGGCCTTCCAGAGCATCGTGGCGCGGAATGTGGAGCCGCTGGAATCCGGCGTCGTCACCATCGGCCATATCCGGGGCGGCCATACCCACAACGTCATTCCGGAGACGGTGCTGCTGCAGGGCACGGCGCGCTGGTTCAAGCCCGAGGTCGGCGACCTGCTGGAGCAGAAGGTGCGCGACCTCGCCACCGGCATCGCCACCGCCTATGGCGCCAAGGCCGAGGTGCAGTTCACCCGCCTGTATCCGGCGACGGTGAACGAGGAAGCCTCCACCGAGCTGGCGAAGCAGGCCGCCGCCGCCGTGGTGGGCGAGAACCGCGTCGTCTTCATGGAAAAGCCCACCATGGGCGGGGAGGACTTCTCCTTCATGCTGAACGAGAAGCCGGGTTCCTACCTGATGCTGGGCGGCCAGCGCGCGCCCACCGATGCGAACGTGCATCACCCGAAATACGACTTCAACGACGAGATCCTGCCCATCGGCGCCAGCTACTTCGCCACGCTGGCCGAGCAGCTTCTGCCGCGCTGAGGAAGGCGGCGGCGGGGCGGCCCTGCCCCGCCGCCTCAACCCTTTGGCGCTGACGCCGTTGTCCAGGGCAACCTTGCCGGCAGCCGGGAACTGACATCATGTGCGGCCGTTTCTTTTTGCAGCGCGACCCGGCAGGGCTGGCGCAATACATGGAAGTGACGGGCGTGCCGCCCAACTTCCCGCCCTCCTGGAACGTGGCGCCGACGCAGGATTCGCCTGTGGTGCGCTACAACGCCAAGGATGGCGCGCGCCACATGGACCTGCTGCGCTGGGGGCTGGTGCCGCGCTGGGCCAAGGACACCTCCGGTGCCGCCAAGCTGATGAACGCGCGGGCCGACGGCATCGCCGAGAAGCCCTCCTTCCGCGATGCCTTCGCCAAGCGGCGCTGCATCGTGCCGGCCGATGGCTTCTACGAATGGCGGCAGGAAGGCGCGCGCAAGCAGCCCTATGCCGTGGCCCTGGCCTCGGGCGAGCCGATGGCGCTGGCGGGCCTCTGGGAAGGCTGGCAGCAGCCGGACGGGTCCTGGCTGCGCACCTTTTCCATCGTCACCACCGATGCCAATGAAAAGCAGGCGCTGGTGCATCACCGCATGCCGGTGATCCTGCCGCCTGAACTCTGGCCCGCCTGGCTGGGGGAAGAGGAAGCCTCGCCCGAGGAATTGCAGGATTTCCTGCACCCCAGCCCGGCGGAGGAACTGGCCTGCTGGCCGGTGCCCGCCCGTGTCGGCAAGTTCTCGGAAAACGATGCCGGGCTGATCGCCCGCGACCCCACGGCGCAGCCGCCGCCGGAACTGAACGACCCCTCGCCCTACGAGCCACGATAGGTGGAATAGGACCAGGGCGAGCAGAGCAGCGGCACATGGTAATGCCCCCGCCCTGCCTCCAGCCCCACATTCAGCGCCACCACATCCAGGAAGCCCGCCGCCTGCCCCCGCGCGCGGAAGTAGTCGCCCACCGCGAAGCGCAGTTCGTAGCGGCCGGGGCGGAAGCTGGCGGCGTCCATCAGCGGTGCATCGGTGCGGCCATCGGCATTGGTGGTGGCGCGCGTGACCAGCGTGGCGTCCTCCATGCGCCAGAGCTCCACCGCCACGCCGGCGGCGGGGATACCTGCAGCGGTGTCCAGCACATGCGTGGTCAGGGCGGAGGGCTTCATTGCGCGGCTTCCTCGGCCAGTTCCTCGGGGATCAGGGAGGTCAGTTCGCGCAGGTCATAGGCTTGCAGGGCGGCGAGGTGCTTCTCCGCGTCCTCTCGCCACAGCGCGCGGCAGAGGCCATCGGCCAGACGTGGCACACCGTATTTCATGCCACTGATGCTGGCGCCGGACAGGCCCATCGAGAGTGTCGCCGCATAGGTGATGCAGTGGATGCGCGTCAGGAAAGGCGCTGTGCCCGGCTGCTTCTCCTGAAAGGAGAAGTCGTCCGACAGATAGGGCGAGACGGCGCAGAGCGCGCTTTCCTCTCCCGGCGGCGGTGTGAAGGCATCGCGCCACAGGCGGATATGCTGCGCGAAGAGCGCCAGTTCCGGCCGCAGGTCAAGATCGAAGGTGCTGCCGGTGCCCAGGATCACGGCATCGGCGCGGAAGCTGCCGCGTGGGGTGTCCAGTTCCACCTCCTGCCCCACCATGCGGGCGGCGGTGACCGGCGCGCCCATGGTGATGGAGAAGCGCGGGTCACTGGCCACCCGGTCCCAGCTTTCCTGTGGCGGCGGCTGGTTCAGTTCGAAGATGTGGCGGATGAAGCGCCACTTCAGCAGGTCCGGCAGCGCGTGGTGCTGGCCGAGGAAGCCCGCCTGCTCCATCCAGCGGAAAGGATTGACGCGGGGCATGCGCGGGCGGCGCACCAGCATCCGCGCCTCGGCCGCACCGGCTTCCAGCGCGGTCGCCAGATTATCGAAGGCCGAGGCACCGGCACCGACCACCAGCAGACGCTTGCCGGCGAGGCCAGCGAAATCGATCTCCTGCGCCGTATGCAGCACCTTCTCCGGTGGCAACCGGTCGAAAGGCGCGGGCGTGACCCAGGCGCCGCAACCATCCATGCCGGTGGCCAGCACCAACCGGCGGGCGCGCAGTACCATTTCGCCGCCCGGGGTGGCGAAGCGCAGGCGCAGCAGCGCACCCTCCGGCTCCACCTGCGTTAGGGCGTGTTCGTGCTGCACCGGCAGGTCCAGCACGCGGACGTACCAGTCCAGGTAGCGCTGCCAGTCCTCGCGGCCGATCTTGTGCAGGCTCTGCCAGGCCGCCGCGCCATCCCGCGCCTCGAAGAAGGCGCGCGGCGTCAGGGCAGGGATGCCGAGGTCGGGGCCGGTGACATGCTTCGGCGTGCGCAGGGTGCGCATGCGCGCGAAGGTGGTCCAGACCCCGGTGCCGCCCGGCGGCGCGCGGTCGAAGATGGCCGTGTTGCCCACCTTCTGCCGCCGCAGGGCGAAAGCCGTGGTCAGCCCGGTCTGGCCGCCACCGATGATGGCAACATCCAGCACGCCATCGCCGGCCGGCGGCACCCAGTCATGGGCAGGGTAGTCGAGGTATTCCAGTTGCTGACGAAGGCTGCGTTCCAACGCGGCGAGAGCATCAGGCATGATGGAGACCTCAAGGGCGGGTGCGGTGCAGCATGGCGCTCCGCCCCGCCCTCAGGCAAGCCGGCTTATTGCGGCGCGGCGGCGTCCAGCGCGGCCATGGCATCGGCATCCAGCTTCAACTGCACGGCGGCCAGCAGTTCCTCCAGTTGCTCCACCTTGGTGGCGCTGGCGATCGGCGCCACCACGGCGGGACGCGCGGCCAGCCAGGCCACCGCGACCTGGGACGGCTTCACGCCCAGGCGCTTCGCCACGGCCTCCATGGCGTCCAGCAGCTTCAGCCCCTGCGGGTTGAGGTAGTTGGTGCCGATCTTGCCGCCACGGGCGCTCTGCGAGAGGTCGGCCTCGCTGCGGTACTTGCCGGTCAGGAAGCCGCTGGCCAGCGTGTAATAGGGCGCGACGGCCACGCCTTCCTTCACGCAGAGGTCTTGCAAGGCGCCTTCGAAATCCTTGCGGTCGTAGAGGTTGTAGAGCGGCTGCAGCACCGTGTAGCGCGGCAGGCCCTTGGCATCGGCGGTGGCAAGCGCCTCGCCCAGCCGTTCGGCGGTGAAGTTGGAAGCGCCAATGGCGCGCACCTTGCCAGCCTTGATCAGCCGGTCATAGGTTTCCAGCACCTCCTCCATCGGGGTGTTCGCATCGTCCCGATGGGAATAGTAGAGGTCGACGTAATCGGTGTTGAGGCGCTTGAGCGAGGCCTCGATCTGCTTCTCCACCCGCGCGCGGGCCAGGCCCTTGTCGGTGGGGGTCATCTCGGCGCCGGTCTTGGTGGCGATCACCACCTTGTCGCGCCCGCCGCGCGCCTTCAGCCACTTGCCGATGATGGTCTCGGACTCGCCGCCCTGGTGGCCGGGAACCCAGCGCGAATACACATCGGCGGTGTCGATGAAATTGCCGCCGCCGGCGACGAAGGCATCGAGGATCTTGAAGGACTGCGCCTCGTCCGCCGTCCAGCCGAAGACATTGCCACCAAGGCAAAGTGGCGCGACCGAAAAGCCGGCCTTACCCAATGCGCGCTGTTCCATCCGGATGTTTTTCCTGCCTGTTGCCGGGCGGCGAAAGGCAGCCCGGGTTAACCAGCCAGATGCGGCCGTCTCAGCCAACGCGCAAGGAGGCCATCGACTGGCCCCGCCACCAGCGAGACCACCCAGGCGCCCCCCGCCACCAGCACGATGGCCGGCCCACTGGGCAGATCGAGGTGATAGGAGAGCAGCAGCCCCGCCGCGCTGGAGAAGATGGCGATGGCGACGGAGGCATAGGCCATGCCGCCCACGTTGCGCGCCCAGTGCCGGGCGGCGACGGCGGGCAGCATCATCAGCCCCACCGCCATCAGCGTGCCCAGCGCCTGGAAGGCCGCCAGCACGTTCAGCACCACCAGCCCCAGGAACATCATGTGCCAGGCCCCGCCCCGCATTCGCGCCGCGGCGGCGAAGGAGGGGTCGAAGCATTCCACCACCAGCGGCCGCCAGGCGAAGGCCAGGGCCACCAGCGTCAGGCTGGAAACGCCCGCCATCATGAACAGCGCCGGGTCATCCACCCCCAGCACGCTGCCGAACAGCAGGTGGGAGAGTTCCACGGAGCCCGCACGGGTGGAGATCAGCGTCACGCCCAGCGCCAGGGCGACGAGGTAGAGCGCGGCCAGGGCCGCATCCTCCCGCCCGCCGGTGGCGCGGGAAATGGCGCCGGCGCCCAGCGCCACCACCAGCCCCGCCAGCAAGCCGCCGATGGACATGGCGGTGACAGACAGCCCCGCCACCAGGAAGCCGGCGGCGATGCCGGGCAGGATGCCATGCGCCAGCACATCGGCCGTCAGGCTCATCCGCCGCAGCATCAGGAAGACGCCCAGCGGCGGCGCGGCCAGCGACAGCGCGAGGCAGCCCACCATGGCGCGGCGCAGGAAGCCGAACTCGGCGAAGGGGCCCCAGATCAGGTCCAGCAAAGCCATGGGTTCAGGCCGCGTCGCGCGCGCAGGCCCCGGCGTCGTCCAACCAGCCTTCGGCCATCATGCGGGCGCGCAGGCGGTTCTCGGGGCGCAGCACTTCCTCGGTCGGGCCCCAGGCAATGGCCTCGCGCGCCAGCAGCAGCGTTTGCGGGAACTCACGCTGCACCAAGTCCAGGTCGTGCAGCACGGCCACCACCGTGCGGCCTTCCCCATGCCAGCGGCGCACCAGGGCCAGCAGGTCCGTCACGGTGCGGGTGTCGAGGGCGTTGAAAGGCTCGTCCAGCAGGATGACGGGCGCGTCCTGCACCAGCAGCCGGGCAAAGAGCACGCGCTGGAACTGCCCCACGGAAAGGCTGCCCACCGGGCGGCGGCCGAATCCCTCCAGCCCCACGGCGGCCAGGGCTTCCAGCGAACGGGCGCGCTCTGCCGGACGGATGGCGCGGAAGGCGCCGGCACGGGACCAATGGCCTAGTTGCACCACATCCAGGCAGGAGATCGGGAAGGCACGGTCCACCGCCGCCACCTGCGGCAGCAGTGCGATGGAATCGCGCGGCGCCACCAGCCGTCCGCCATCCGGCCGGTGTAGCCCGGCGATGGCCCGCAGCAAGGTGGACTTGCCGGCGCCATTGGGGCCGATGATCGCGGTCAGGCTGCCTGGCGCGAACTGGCCGGTGACGTGATGCACCGCCGGCCGACGCCCATGGCTCAGGGTCAGGTTTTCGAGCTGGATCATGCCCACAGCGCCCACAGCACCCCACTCCAGAGCAGCACCAGCAGCACCGCTGCCAGCAGCAGGCGCGCGCCGGTGCCGGCAGCCAGGGCCAATGGGTCGGTTAGCAAAGGGATTCGGGGCGCGGTCATCTCTGTTATGTCATAACATCACATAGGCCAGGGAGGAAGCGGATCACGATGCATCCCTGCCCTCCGGCAACGGGAGACCGGGCCGCGTGGTTTCGAGGACATGCGATCTCCGATACCCTCCGCTCCGATGGACGCTTCTCCTCCGCCCCCCTTCCCCACCAATCCGCAGGACCCGGAGGTGGCGCTGCGGCGCAACCTAGCCCGCTACCGCGCCTTCGCCAGCGGCCTGCTGGTGCTGATGGCGGCGCTGATGCTCGGCGCCTACTGGATGCCGCCGGGCTATGCCACCGACCTGTTGCAGGCCGCCGCCAAAGCCGGGCTGGTGGGCGGGTTGGCGGACTGGTTCGCGGTGACGGCGCTGTTCCGCCGGCCCATGGGCCTGCCGATCCCGCATACCGCCATCATCCCCAATGAAAAGGAACGGCTGGGGCGTGGGCTGGGCCGCTTCGTGGCCAACCACGTCTTCACCGAGGCGGAGATCGGCCGACTGCTGGCCCGCATCGACATCGCCGCCATCCTCCGCCGCTTCCTGGAAGACCCCGCCACCAGCCGCCAGACGGCGGAGGCCCTGGCGGGCTCCTTGCCGCGCCTCCTGCTCTCGGTAGAGGACGGGCGGGCGCGCAAGTTGCTGTTGCGGCTGTTGCCGCGCATCGCCTCCGGCCCCGCCGCCGCGCGCATGCTGGCGCGGCTGCTGCGGACGCTGATGGCGGGCGGCCAGCACCAGGAGGTCTTCGGGCTGGCATTGGCGCAGATCCGGGTGGTGCTGGCGGCCAAGGAGGAGAGCCTGCGCGACGCCATCCAGAACCGCGTGCGGGCTGAGGGCGGCGCGCTGGTGGGCTGGTTGGCCGGCGCCGCGGTGGCCCGGCGGGTGCTGAGCTCGATCAATCAGGAATTGGAAAAGATCGAGCCCGACGATAGCGAGCTGCGCGCCGCCTTCGAGGCCTGGCTGCTGGCCGAGATCGAGAAGCTGGAGAACGACCCGGAGCGCGCCGCCACCATCGGCCGCGCGCTGCGGGAGGCCATGGCCCACCCGACGGTGAATGCCTGGCTGATGGATGTCTGGGACCGGCTGAAGGCCGCCCTGGCCGCCGATGCGGGGCGCAAGGACGGGCGGACGGTGGTGCTGCTCTCGGGCCTGATGGGCAACCTGGGCGCGCTGCTGGAGCAGGATGAAGGCGCCCGGGCACGGGTGAATGGCGCTGTCGAGCGCATGCTGCGCGGCCTGCTGCCGCAGGCGCAGGACCGGCTTTCCGGCTTCATCGCGCAGGTGGTGGGCAACTGGGACACCGCCACGGTGGTGGACAAGATCGAGTTGCGCGTGGGCCGCGACCTGCAATTCGTGCGCGTGAACGGCACGCTGGTGGGCTTCCTGGCGGGCGGTGCGCTTTATGCCTTGCTGCGGGCGGTCTTCGGGCACGGGCCGGGATAGGTCGGCAACGGCGCCCCAGGAGGCTGGCCTGGCGACGGGCCGGCCCGGCGGTGGGCTGCACCGCTTCCGATGCGGCGGCGCATCGCATCACCACAAATGCAAAACGCCCCGTAACGGGGCGTCTGGTCACCGGCTGGTCTGTGGGGGAAGAGATGGTGGGCGCTCACGGGCTCGAACCGTGGACCTACTGATTAAGAGTTGTGAGAAAACGTTTTAGAAACAGCGCTTCGGTTGACCTAAGCTTCCCAAGAATGGGATTGCGAAAGATAACCTCGACATCAGGTGCAACAAGCCTGACCAGCGGTTCTCGATCGCAGGGAGACCTCATCTTGGATCACGACACCAGTTTCGCGGTGGGCGACCGTATAGAGATGCGGGCGAACAGGGAGAGCCCCTGGCTGCCTGATCATACGGGCACCATCGTAGGGCCGGCACCAGCGGTGCAGGATGAAGGCGGACGGATAACCCCGCAGTGGCGTGTTCGATTTGACAGGGAAGATCGGGCTGAACCACTGCCTGCCCATCTTCTTAGGAAGATCCCGAGTTGATTGTTCGGGTGGCTGGCTAGCCGCCCGGCAGTTTCCCACCGGGCGGCTTACCTCAACAGCATGCTGCCGAGGGTGCCTCGCACCTATCTGAGGAAGGGCGCGGGCCAATCCCGATCCCTGAGGCCAGGGCCTAGGATAGGGTCTCAGGAGAGCGGGTGACCTTGTTGCTGCGGGCCGAACTCGAAACCGGCTGCCTGAAGGAAGCGCCCCAAAGGAGCGCCCTGTACCGTCAGATGGTGCCCCTGCGTGTCCTTCCACGCCGCCGCAGCCGGAGGATCATAGCACGGGTGCGCTCAACCTTTCCGCATGAGATCGGCCATTCGCTTGGCCCTCGCGAGAGTTTGTTTCGACCTCAGACAGAGAGCGGAAGACGGAGCGCCGGGGGAAAGACATGGCGCGGCTGTAGCATGGCCGCAGCTACCAAATGAAAAACCGGCCGGCAGGTTCCCCACCGGGCGGCTCTGCCAGCTCAGACATGAGCAAGATACGCGACGATTTAGCGGATGCAGAGAGTCATCTTGTTCTCTTTCCGTTCTCTCTGATACGGTCGCGCCTATGGCCCGATCATCCCCCTTCCCCGTGCCGGCCAGCGAGCGCGATGCCCTGCTTGCCAGCCCCCTCGACACCTTGGTCTCCACGGCGCTGGTCGCCCACTGCGGCGATCCGTGCTGCCCGCCCCCGAGGCCAATCCCGGTCGGCGATGTGCTTCGGGTCCGCGGTAACCGCCCCCTGGGACACGTCATCGGCGGCCTCTTTTGCACGGCTTGCGGTTCCCCCGCCCAGGTCGTGTCGTTACGGGCCGAATGCCCTGGAGGCTGGATTGTGCAGCCAGTGGTCGTGCCTGAACCGCGCGTGGTGTCGTGAATGCAGCCCGCATGGGCCAACCCTGTCCCGGGGACTACATCTGGTACCGGCAGGAATGGGTGCTCACCGTCCGGTGCAGCACTGAGGGATGCAGCGAGGGCGCCAGCCGGCCGGTCTGGGAATGGGCGGCCCTGCACAAGATGGATAGCCGGCGGAAGCTCTGGGAACTGGTGGCGCGCATGAAGTGCAGCAAATGCGGCGCCAAGAAGCCTCATTCAGAGCTTACGCCGCCGCGCGGGATGAAAGGCTAGCCCTTCCCGTCCTGCCGCCCACCCCTGGCCACGACCTGCAATGCCCCATCAGGGAGTGGGCGTTGCAAGATCCTTGCCTCTTCCCAGGGCGCCTCAAGCCAGGTGTCCCACTCGTCAGGGTCGGTGAGGATGGCCGGCATCGCCTTAGGGTGAACGGCCCCGACCTCGGCATTCGGCTCCGTGGTCAGAAAGCCGAAGAGGTCAGCCGTCACCTCGCCTTCCTTCAGTTTCCGCACGCTGGTCCAGGTGGTCCAGATGCCGGCGAAGAACGCGAGAGGACGCTCGGCCGAGAGAGCAAACCAAATCGGCAGCGGCTTGCCATCAGGCCCACGGTCGTTCTCGCTGAAGCTGGTTAGCGGCACGAGGCACCGATGCTCTGGGGCCAACCAGCGGCGCCAGTGCGGGCTCTTGGTGTTGCGGATGTTGGTCACGCCGGAGTCGGTCTTCTTCCCCTCCAGCACGAAGGCTGGAGACGGCATGCCCCAGCGCGCCATGACCAGTTCGCGCTCACCATCCGCAGCATTCCGCACAATCGGCGCGGCATAGTCGGGGTAGATCCCTGGCAGCGGCGGCATGTTGCCGACGCTATCCCGCATGGCTCGCGCCACGTCGCGGATGGCGGCCTTGTTGCTGGTCATGGAGTAGAGGTTGCACATGCCAGCGAGGCTATCAGTGCTTAGGCCAAAGACGCCAGAGAGGGCATCTGCAATCCTAAGCGGGCCGCAAATGATCTCACAGAAAAGCTCGCCGATGCGCGGGCTCCTTGCTTAGGCGGTCGAGAATGTCGGCTGCAGTTCAGACAAGCGCCAGGGTGATCACCGCTGCCCCGATAGATACCAAGCCCAAGGCATAGGAGCAGCCTGCCACGATCTGCCGCTCACGCTTTGCCGGTGCCTTGCCCATCGTCATCATCGTGCCTCCCTGCAACTGGTCGGGCATGGTCATGCCGCTCTACCACATCCGTAGGCACAGACGCGCTCAAGTATCGCTAGGTTGCAGTTAAAATAGATCATTCGCGACCAAGCCAGACACGTATCGGCATGAAGCCAGTCCTGGTTTTGACCGGCATCTTCCCACGCATGACCGGGCGAAGTATCTCTTCACACATGCGCTCTGCGATAGCCTCCGGGCTTGAGCCGAGATCATCTAAATCATTCAGATCGGTAGCTTGCTTTTTTACCTCTTCAGTAAGGATATTTCTCTCATAATCCCTAATTAAATTTTTCGCTGCCACGAATACTTTCATGTGTTCATGTTCTACATGGTTGCTTATTTTCTGAGCATTAACGCCAAATATTCTGAGTTTGCGGCATTCGAATTCCAAATCAACAACGCTTCTCATGGCTTCTTGAGAAAGATTTCGTATTCTATTTATGTGCTCATGAGCAGCTTCGCTTCTCTCCATTGATACTTCAGAGCTAAATCGCGTCTTCGCCGCGTAGCCCAAGCCGAAACTAACAACCTGCATTCTAAGATCACGGATTGCCCTGAGCGCATCATAAACTGCGCCCCATGCTGCTTCCGTGAGTTCCATTCTACGCCGCCCAGGGGCCTCATGTTTCCAGTTACGCACAGTGATCAGAGCAGCAACAATGGCGAAGACAGCAGCAATTATGGTTCCCACTGCCTGGATCAACGCTGCTAAAATTTCTTTGTCCGTTCCCGCTTGCAGATCGATCAATTGCGTACCCTTTCATAAGCCTGCGCTAAGGCGCCATCTTCGCTGACACGAGTATGCCTTCTGCCGCCTTTCGGGGAAGAAGGGCTTGCCGCCTTCGCTCTGCTCAACATGTCAGCTTAAGCTCCCGTTCGTGCTACCCTACCCTTCTCGGCCGATCATCTTCGGGTGGCGCCCTGCGCCAGCAGGTAGCGTGAGGCCCTAGGCACAGCTTCAAGCGTGCCGCCGATAGGATTAGCCAGCATGAGCGAAGCGGTATTTCAGGTTGGCCAGGTCGTAGCCTTTGCCCGCCGCCTTTGCGATGGACACATTCCCAAAGGCGGCTTCACGGTTCTTCGGGTGATGCCCCTCGAAGGCGGGCTTCGGACTTACCGCGTGCGAGGTAAGGACGGGCAAGAGCGGGCGTTTGAGGAAAGCCAGCTGCGGCGGGAGGGTGCTGCGTCTGACGGTGGGAAGAAGATTGAGGTCTGGCCAACTTGAGCCGGCGCAGAACAGCGTGCAGCGTTCGATAGCATTTCGGCCAAATTGTCTTTGGCCAATGTAATGCGAGATCAAGCACCGGACATGCTATCGTTGTCCATGACATACAATCGGTCGTGCTTGAACTGGGCGCGTAGTGTCGATTGGGAGGGCCGTGTCGAGCAGATTGGGTTTGCTGCGGCCGGAATATTTGCCGCGGCTCTCGTGATCTACCTGCTTGGCCTGATCTAATTCGTTTTGAGGAGGTCGCGGCCATGGCTACTGCCAAATTCGGGACCGGTGAGTTGGTGACTTTCACTCCGGGGCTCGGCGATGCGAACATTCCATCAGGAATATTCACCGTCCTTCGGGTGATGCCTAGTGAAGGTGGCAATCGCAGCTACAGGGTTCGTGGCGCGCGAGACGGACAGGAGCGGGTCCTTCCAGAGGATCAACTCACAGCAACATCGGAAGCTAAGCCGGTGCGGCGATAGGCACAAAAAGCCCGCCGGTGGGCGGGCTGGCTGAGGCACCTAAAGATGAAACTACGTTCCATTGATCTCCCGCAGCACAAGCAAGGGCGTTAGTCCAAATGCATGGTCCGGGCGCCCCAGTTGAGGGCGGACTACCAAGGAGAGAGCGCTGACCATCTGACCGAGAGCGCTGCTAACTGTTGCCAGGGCCATTTCCAGGTGCGCTTGGTCATCAGGCGCGCCGGGACGAGCGTCAAGAATGCCAACTAGGGTCCAGTTAGGTCCCAGGTGGGTTCCGTGTTGTAGAAGGATGTCAGACCCGGCCGTAACCATGGCGTCGGCTCTCATGGGAAACCAACATGAGAAATCCTGCCCCATTATCCAGCCCTGCGTGCTGTGGGGAAAGTCTGTCATCAGGTCCATGAATACATCAATGTTGGGATCTGATGACTGGCCTGACTTCCTGTGGCGTTCTAATCCGCGGCGCTCCTGCCGGTTAGCGGGCGGAGCCGCCTGTTCTTGAACGCCGGAATTGATAAGCTTTCTAGTGCTCGGCTTAGTCCATAAATTCTTGAGAAGCCCGATATCCAGCACTAACAAAGAACCGGATACGATGACTAGATCGCCAATTGCCGCAGAGCTTATGTCGGATTTAAGCAGCCCTCTGGACTGGGCCTCATCTAAGAAGGTTAGGGCATTACTCCAAAAGGGATCGTAAGATTTTTCGCTGCCGGCGCGCAGTTCAGAATTCTCAGCCCCTTCGACACCCGCGTCTCCGGACGTTATGGCGAGGTTGAACTTGCCGCCCGTTCGATACTTGCGCGACGAACCGTCTGTGGCCTGTTCGCTGATCTTGGTGGCCTGCAACACGCCGGCATCCTCGAACTGTGCGAGGAACGACCCTACCCTTCTGGCGTCATGGTAGATGAAGTCAAAGACGGAAGCGGTGTGCGGACGGCCGGGAGCCTGATCTGATGCGCTCACGAGCGGCTTCTGCCCGCCTGAGGTGATCCTCCCGAGCGGCACGCGACTGCTCCGCAGCTTGACGCAGCTGCTCCGGGATGTCCCTCAGCACGTCGAGCAAAGTGCGCTCTGTCGCGCGCTTCAGCTCTGCGAGATGCTTTTCCTCGGCCGACATGGTCATTTCCGCCATGAGCATCAGACATTATGTTCAGCTCCCTTGAGATGCAAGCTTTAGCGAGCGGTGCCACCACCGCGGCCCCCGCGGATCCAGTCACTCCCCCTCATCCCCCGTCGCGTCTAGCGGCGGCTCAGGGGAGGCAGTGGCCGCCTCTTTGGCGAGCCCACGAGCCACGAGGATGAGCGCCTTCCGCGTTTCGGCGCCCAGTTCGTCCTCCTTCAGGATCGGCATAGAGGCCCAGCTATACCTATTTCGCCCCACCAACGTTACGCTCAAGTTAGCCTCTGTGCCTTAGGTCAGGCTTTTTGAGAAGAGGGTGGCGACGACGATGGCTACCCCATTCCTTGGCAACGGCTGCCAGGACCTAGTTTCGACCTTCGTAGAAATCGGCCAGCAGGAGGAAATCTGCGGCCGAAACCTGCATGGTGAGCTGCCCCTCCCGCTCTGCCGCCGTTGCGAGCGCTAGCAAGCCCTCAATGGTCCGCACCTCGCGCCGCACTTGGTCCAACTCGTCGGACCTCCCGCTAGGAGGCAAATCGAGAGCTAAGCTCGCCGCCTCACTGGCTGGACCACACGCCGCGATGATGTGCTGGCACTTAAGGAAGGCACGCGACATGGCTTACTCCAGGTCAGTGGATTTGCCGCCACAGCGCGGTCAACGAAAAGCTGCCCGGCAAGGCGGGGGCCGAGACCGGGCAGCTTGTACGCTATTCCCACCGAAGGCGTGACAGGGCATCCGTTCCGATGCCGTAGCAGTGAAACCGTAGGGGTGATTTACGTTTAATGCAAATTTCATCCGCGCCGGTAACGAAATGCTGAGGCGTGAGCGTCGAGCCCTAGGTAAGAAAAACCGCCCGGCAGGATTGCTCCCACCGGGCGGATGCTTCCCTACTGGCACCGGGAATTGCGCCGCGCGGCATATACGGTGGCTTAGCCGCGCGCTTCCGCGCCACCGGAACTGGCATAGGGCCGAGGATTTGAACCTCGACTGATGGTTTTGGAGACCATCCGACTACCGTTGTCTTAGCCCTACTCATTGCTGCGGGCCGGGCTTGATACCGGCTGACGGCTATTACCGATGACCTTGGCCGAGGCCCGCCGACTTATCGGATAGCGTGTCCTTCCACGCCGCCGCAGCGCCAGCATGATACCACAGCGCAGCACTAGGGTATTGCCCCGATCCGCTATTCACGGTGCCTTGAATAAGGCGGCCCGGGCTCGTCCACATTAAACGGTGCGGGACATATGGATCACGGAAAGTCCTTCTCCCCCGCCGCAATCGCGCTTTCCACTGTTACGCATTCGGTGCCCTTTTCATCACCGGCCCGTTTCGCTTAGCTTACGTTCTACGTAAACGGAGGTTCGGGTGAAGATCCAGCGTGACGGTAAGAACCAGCCCTACATTGAGTGGGAGCAAGCCTCGGGCGCCTTCAAGCGCGCTTGGGTTCAGAAGAAGGGCGACTTAGATAAGGACTGGGCAGGAACCGGCCGGTATCTCAACGTGGTCCGCTGCAACGCGCCAGGACGGCCTGGGGGTAACCCGACAGACTTCCCAATCTTCGACAGTTCCTTGAGCGACGAGCAGATACTGCGAGCTTTCGTTCAGTCTGTTTGCGCCATGACCGGCTGCCGTTTACCAAAAGAGTCAGATGATGCGTAGTCTTCCCTTGGCTCATACTGGAGAAGACGGGCTTTCATCTCTCGCATTTCTTAGGAAAAATGTAGGAATGCCAGAGAATTCTTGGGCCAGAGTCAAGAATTGCCGTCTTCTTGATTACATCCGGGAGGAAGACGGCAGGATCATCTACGATGATGGGGACGGGCCGAAGTCCATGCTTTTGTCCGAATGGCAGAAGCTTCCGATCTGGCGCAATCAATTTAAACCCCGGAGCTGATCTCACCCCTCCCGCATCAGATCCGCCATCCGCTTCGCCCGCGCCGGGGTCTGCCTCGCCCACTGGCTGTTGAGCATCCCGGCAGCCGCGCCCGCGTAGTCGCCGCGCTCCACCATGGCCAGGGTGTTCTTGAAGCCGAGCAGCCCAGCCAGTCCCATCTGGAACGCCATGGCCTCCAGCACCATGCGGCGAACCGGCGTGAGGCGGGTGGACCAGGGTAGCGAGCGTGCCACCTGCTCCCGCACCTCCACCACGTCGTTGCCCAGCAGATAGCGGGCCTCGGCGGCGGTGATGCCCTTGCGGTTCAGCGCGCGGCCGATGCCGATGGTGGGATGGCCGACCACCTGCGTGCCGGGCCCGATGGCCTTGCCGGTGGCGTCATCATAGACGGTCAGGCGCAGGCCCTCCTCCACGATCAGCAGATCGGTCAGGGCCGCAACGGGGTCGGTCGCCACAGGCGCCTCCATTGATGTCGGGAGATTGGCCGGGGCGGGGATCGTCTCCCCCACCCCGTAGACGGGCACCACTTGCCCGGGGTGGTAGACCCCGGGCACTGGCGCCAGATCGACGGGGGCGCGGGCGGTGCTGGCGGCCGGAGCCTCCCGCCCCAAGCCCAGGAAGGCGAACAGGCGAGAGAGGAGCGTCACAGTCGGACCTTCCCCACGATGCCAGCCACGTTGTCGGTGACGCGGGCGACCTCCCGCACGGTCGCGGCGGCAGTGGAGGCAGCGACCTGCGCGGTGTTGGCGGCCTGCTCCACCGTCTCGGCAGCCTTGGTGGACTTCTCGGGCAGCAGCGCCGAGATGCCGCCCAGGGCAAGGATGCCGATCTGGATGGCCATCTCCATGCGGGGATCGTCCGGCGCCAAGCCAAGCAGGGCGAACAGCACCACGGCGAGCGAGCGCATGGTGCCCGGCTCGCGAAGGCGAGCGAGAACGTATTGCATCGGATTGTCCTCAGGGATGCCGGGATGCGCCCCGGCGGCGGTTACTCAGGACACGGGCGCCGCGTTGAGCTAGAATGTCCCGTGTGCATGAGGGCTAGAAATGGCTGAGCAGCAGCAGACCCGCGCCGAAGCCCCGAACCCAGGTGGCCGGTTCCGTGTCCACATGGTCGGATCAGGCCGTGGTTTTACCTATGAGTTCTTGGACCACGGCGTCGTCCATGAGAGCGGCGACGCATCAACGCCGAACGTCATCTGGCTTCTGTTTGAAGAGTTCAAGCGCGGCAGGCTATCTGCTCAGGCCTGATCGCGGCGTTCACTCAGCCGGCGCGATGCTCAGCAGCGGGTCGCGGCGGAAGTCGGCTGGCTGGGTCCAGGGGGCGCCCATGGTGGGGATAGCCTTGAACAGCTTCCGGGCCTCAGCGTCGTTGAACAGCGAGACATAGCCGGCGAGGGTCGAGAGGAACCACGCGCCGTAGTTGCCGTTCGACTGCTCCCAGCCCGAGCCGTTGGACCAGCCTCGCTTCTCCGTTTCGGCCTTGATGCGGGACCAGTCGCGGTAGGTCTCGCCTGTCTCAGGGTCGCTGACGGCGAGGATATACCCCACGCCGTCATGGCCCAGCTTGGCGACGCGGTTGAGGTGGAAGTTCGCCGCCCATTCCAGGAAGGCCTTGGCCAGCGGATTGCCCCGCTTGGCCGCCGCAATGGCCGTCGAGGCGAAGTAGTCCTGCTGCCACAGGCTGAGCCCGCCCGGCGTGCCGTATTCGCCCGGCAGCCAGCCATGCGCCTCGCCCTGCTGCTCTGTCCAGATCGGGATATTGTCCATGATCCAGCGCCAGTTGGCCTCGGAGACGGCGGTGAAGTACGCCTTCTCGACGCTTCCCTCCGGGCTGGCCCAGGCGGCTTCGTCGATCTGCCGCAGCGCCCAGGCCGAGCCGCGCACCTGATTGCCCCACACCACCAGCATATCGCTGTCGCCGCGCATCCCAGACCACTGGAACACGACGTTCCACGCTGCCTGGGCCTGCAGGTTGTCGAGGAAGGCGCGGCGGCCGGTCAGCAAGTAGGCGACGAAGCTGCAGTCCGGCTGGTGCGCGCTATCCAGTTCCCAGCCAACCTCGGCCGCCGACGGCACCGGCTGGAGCAGCGTCCCCGAACCCGGCTCGCCGCCGCGCGGGTCCGTCCAGAGCCCTGGCCAATCCGTGACGCGCATCCAGGCGCAGCGCGATGCATCCCAATGGTGCCAGGGAATACCGCCCGCCGCCTCGGCCTGGCCGATCAGGTAAGCGATCGCGCGCGGGTCGCGGGAAATGATGGCCGCAGCCGCAGCTTCCGTCGCAGGGCCGATATCCGGCCGCCCACCAGTGGCCGGCATGTCGAGGTAGAGGCCGCGCGTCGCGAAGACATCGCTGTCCCACGACGGGTCAGCCATGGCGGCGGCGTACCGCTGCAGCACGCTCTCATCCACCGAGCCGGCATAGCTGGCGACGCCGGCGGCACGCAGCGTCTTGGCATCGGGCCAGGGCGTCTCGGGGAGCGGGCCGGTCGATACCATGCGGCCCCAGCCAGAGTAGAGATGATGGCGCGGCACATCGCGGCGCAGCACCTCCTGGCCGTCAAGCACCACCCGCACGGAATAGCTGGCGGGGCCGCCGCCCTCGCGCATGCTGATGTCGTTGCGGAGCCACACGTCCGCCCAGCGCACACCCTGCTTGCGGCCATGGTCCACAACCAGCCGCAGCGACGTGCAGCCCGCGATCTCCGCCGGCACCTCCAGCATCAGGCGGGCATCATCGGCCTCGGGCAGCTCTACGGGCCAGAGGGTGCCGGACGCGGAGGTGATCTCGATCCGGGCGGATGTGCCTGGCGTCGGCGTCACGACGACGGGGGCGGCTTCCGGCTCGGTGATGATGGGCGCCGGCTCTGGCTGGAGATCTGGCGCCGGCGTGGACGGCAGCCGCTCCGCAATCAGGCGCTCCAGCGCGGCAATGCGCGCCTCCGTTGGCGCGAACGCATCAGCCATCAGACCGCGCAGCCACGCGGTTACCGCGTCACCAGGGGTGTCGGGCATCGGATACCTCGGATTGTGTGTGATGCCGGCAGCCGGCCGGCGGCGGGTTAGCCTCGGCCTAGCAAGTCCTGCCGGACAGACTGGATCTGCGCGGGAGGAAGAGAGCCGCCCGAGACGCTAGGGATATCCCCCTGCTGCTGGGCTCGCGGCGGCATAATGCCTTGCAGGACTTCCTGCCTCGTGAGGCGGGTGCCCTGCGTGCGTTGCTCAGCGTCCAACTGGCGGATCAGCCCCTCCAGCCGGTTCACATCCTTCTCGCGCTGCTCACGCCCCGACTGTAGGCCGGCCCGGATCTCAGCTATGGAGGACGCGAGGTTCGTCTGCATCACCTGCATCTCCTTCACGCTGCCTCCCATGTTGAAGACATTCGATCCGATGGTGATGCAGCCGATGATGATGCCAAGGGCAGAGCCGACCATCGCTATGATGGCCGTCATGCTCGGTGTCTTCGGCGCGCGTGCCTGGGCAGAGAACTGGGTGGACAGCTCCACTTGGCGCTGATTGGCTTGGGCGTGCGTGCGCTCGCTCAACCTCGCAACAAGCGTTTCCAGGTCACGGATGCGGTCCGCTTCGCTTCGCCCGCTATCTGGCATCGTTCAGGAACCTCGGATGCGGCGGATGGCGGTCATTCCTCAGCCTCGATCAGCCATTCCTCTTCCGGCACCTCGCGCACCGGCAGATCGCCCAGCAGCGCGTGGTGCATCTCATGCGCCGGATCGAGCAGCACCCGCACCGGCAGCGCCCAGGCGCCGGATTGCAGAGGCCGTGGGTCCAGCGCGGCGCCGGGCGCGGTCGGGCCGCGCACCGCCTCGGCCTGGTCCGCAGTCAGGATGATGTAGCCGGAGAGCGCAGCGGCACGGGCCGCTGCCTCCTGCAGGTTGTCGCTCATGTCGTGATCCCCGCGATGCGGTTGAGGAAGGTGGTGACGGCCGCGTGGAAGGCCGCCGCCTGCGTCGCGTCCCGGTGCCAGCCAGCCGTGGCCAGCGCGAGCGTGCGGCCAGCGCTGATCTGCGAGTAGGCCCGCAGCAGGCGCAGGTTGCCGGTCAGCAGCGGCGAGGAAGCGCGGGTGCGCGGCCCGATGCTCACCCCGTCCTTGTAGCGGTCGAAGCTGGTGGCAGAGATGCGGCTGGTCAGCGCCGAGCCATTGGCCGAGGCCACCTGCACGCTGTCATCCGAGCCTACGTTGCTGGCGGTGTTCATGCGGCTGCCGAAAGCGCCAGCCGCTGTCTTGGGGTCGATGTAGCTGTAGGTCGGCCCCGTGGCGCCATCCGAGGTGCTGATCAGCGGCCCGGAGCCGGTGCCGTCATCGTCCACCACATGCAGGCCGAGATGCCCGTCGTTCTGCTGCATCCCCGGGATGGCGTTGTAGGCGATGCCGGCGTTGAGATAGGCCGATCCTGCCGAGCGCCAGCCGCGGCCAGCAACCCATGTCGGGCTGTTCACTGCGGTCAGTGCGCCCACCCCCGGGTTGGTCCAGTTGATCATGGCGGCCTGCTGGTCGTGGGTGGCCAGCAGGCAGATCAGGCCGTTCCACGCGTCGGCGGCAACCATGGCCCGGACCCATTCGTCATAGGCCAGGGTCCACTCGCGATTGGGCTTCACCGTCATGGCGTCAATGGCGAAGGAAGTCTTCGCCGACAGCACGCCGATAGTCGCCACGGAGGGCGAAGCGAGTTCGCAGCCCACCGGGTTGCTCAGCGTCAGCGTCATCCCAGCCTCAGCGCCGGCCGGGAAGCTGGCAAAGACCCTGCCCTCGTTGACGCGGAAGGAAACCTTCCCCGAGGCACCGGCCGAGGTCGCCCAGTCCACGGAGCACGCCTTGCCGAACCACGTCTTGACCAGCGGGATGCTCAGCGATGCCCCCTCCGTCACCAGGAGGTCGGCCGCTTCCAGCTTCACGCCCACCGTGCCGTCGCGGCTGCTGACCTTCTGCGCCTCGGTGGTTAGGCCGGTGACGCTGTCCTGGGTCAGGCAGGTGGCCGTCCAGTGGATTTCGCTGCCGCTGTCCTCGAACTCCAGGCGGTCATAGCTGCGGGTCGCGCGGATTTTGCTCTCCACGCCGCGCCAGACATAGACGCCGGAGTTAGGGCTGTTGCCCAGCGTGCCATTGTGCAGCGGCGAGGCCACGATCTGCGGGATGCAGAGCGTGTCATCTGACCGCGGCGCAGAGGTTCCCTTGTTGGTGCCATCATCGAAGGCGCACATGTGGATGTCGCCGACGACCAGCAGCACCGGCACCTCGCAGGCCTTGATGCCCTCGATGATCTTCAGATACTCGGCCCGGTAGGTCAGAGAGTAGGCCGGGAAGTTGTTGGCGCTCCAGCGGTTGGGCGAGATGAAGACGACCTGCCCATAGCCATCCGCCTTCGCCGTCGCCAGCCGGCCGAGGAACCACGAAAGCTGGTCCCAGAACTCATGCCCGGTCTGGTGCCCCATGATGGTGGCCTGGGCTGCCGGCACATCGCGGTAGCGGCGCTGACTGATGCAGTCGGGCACCAGCCAGAGGACGCGGCCGGTAGCCGGCGCCTGCGCCACGATCAGCTTCTCCGGGTCGGTCTCCCCCAGCGTTTCCTGCACCAGCGGGTGATGCGGGAAGCCTTCACGGAAGACCCGGCGGGAGGCGGCGAACACGTCCTTGGTCGGCACTCCCTTGACCACTTCGGCCCAGTCCGGGTTGCTGCCAGCCCAGTCGTGGTTGTCCGGCGTCCAGACCATGCCGGTATTGGCCAGCAGCGTCTGGGCATTGGGCGAGGACACCACTTTGCGATGCGTGCGCTCGCGGATGATGCCAAGGTCCGTGGTGGCGTGGTTCGGATAGGCGTTGTCGCCGATCTGAAAGAAGGTCTGCGCTTCCTCCGCCGCCATGGCATCGGCAATCGGCATCCGCAGGCTGGCCGGCACGCTCCAGCAGGAGCCGACCAGAACCTTCACGTAAGGGCATGGTTGACGCTCCACTGGCATGGTCATGACGCTCTGCCAGGAACTGGCATCAACCTGCCCGTCGATCCGCAGCGTGTACCAGTAGCGGGTGGACGGCTTCAGGCCGGTCACCTCCGTCTTGTACTGGTGGTACTGCCGGGTGTTATCCCGCCGCAGCGGAGTGGTGGGGCGCGGGTCGATCTCCCGGATGCGGGCCTTGCGCGCAGGATCGTCGGTGACCAGCAGGGCCACCCGCTGTGCCGCTTGCGTCACATCGGCCGCGACGACGAAGCCAGTGGAGGACTGGCCGCCGGCGGTGACGTTCCAGCAGCCCTTGGCGTCGGCGCCGCAACGCCACTTGCCGCGCAACTCGCGGTCCCGCAGCCGCTCCTGGTCCTGGGTCAGCGCACGATCCAGGTAGAGCTGGATCTCGCGCAGGATGCCGACAAACGGCTGCTCTCCCGGCGCGCGGCAGCCGATGTACTTCTGCCCGTTGCCCGAATAGGCCGAGGTCAGTGCCGTGGCCGTGCCGATGTTCTGCCGGCCGTTGACGCCATAGGTGTGCAGGTCGGAGCCGCGCCGGCTGTAGACCAGCACCGCGCCATCCTGCCAGGACGGCCCCACCTCGGACACCGAGACGTAGGAGCCATAGATCAGGGTCGCCGCCGTGCGCGGGCGCTGGCCGTTGATCTCCAGCTGGTAGCCGTTGTTGGTGTTGCCCATGCCCAGGATGGTCTGGCGCAGGCTGTCGCTGGCGCTCGAGAACACCGCGGCCACAGACATCTCGTTGCCATAGGAGCGCGGCAGATCGAACAGCAGATAGGCCGTGCCATCGAACTGCACCCCCGCCCCCTGCTCGTCCTGCACCACCTTGGGCCGCAGCACTGCGTCCGGCTGGTAGGCGCGCACGCCGGTCGCCACCTGCCACTCCACGACGCCGCCGGCTTCGTCCAGCACCAGCCCCTTGTCGGCAGAGATCACATAGGTCGGGTCCGGGATGTCGCCGACGATGAAGCTCCGCTTCGTCGGCTCGCTCAGCGCCCCCGCCGGCCACACTCGCACGCGCCGGATATGCGTCTCGCCCGCACGCGGCTCCAGCAGCAGCGAGCCCGTGGTGATGGTGATCGCGTCCTGCCAGGTCGCAATCGTGTCCTCGACCAGCAGGTCATAGGTGCCGGGCGGCAGGTCCACGCTCAGCGAGCCGCCCTCGCGCAGCACCTCAACGCCGGCGGGGATCAGGCCCACGACAGAGGTGGCCACCTGCGCCTCGACGCCAACCACGCGGAGCACTGTGTTGAGGTCGGAGGCGCCGGCCACGGTCAGCCGCAGCCCGGGGCGCGCATAGGCATAGGTCGCCGTGGTCGGCATTGTCCGGGTAGCAGACGCCTCCTGCGAGGCCGCCGGCGTGTCCTTCGGCGTGAAGGGCACCGACGTAATGGCTAGCTGCGTGTCGGTCGCGTCGTAGACCCGCACGAAGGCCTCGCAGGCCACGACGGCTGCCAGGCTGCCCGACAGGAGCCGGGGATGCATCAGCACGCTCAGCGGCTGCCCCAGCCCCACGCCACGGCCAGCGCCGGGCGTGCTCGTATCGGCGTTCTCCGGGTCGCTGTCGTCGCGGTAGGGCGCCTTGTCGAAGAGAATGCTGATGTAGTAGCGGCTGGAGGTGTTGCCCGAGGTGCGCCCGGCCAGGGTGATGTCGATGCCCGACATGCCGCCCTCACTGGCCGGCGCCAGTGTCGCCGACGCCGCGAGGTTGAGGCCGGATGACAGGTCCCAGCCAGTCGGCGCCGCAGCCCCTGGCTCGAATACCGCGCGCGGATTGGCCAACTGGTTGCGGCGGCTCGGCCGGATCGGGATGCCCGCCGGAAGCCAGGCGCCGCTTGCCGCATCGTAGTAGTGGTCGAAGGCCGGGACGTTGGACGCCGAGACGACGCCGAGCGAGCCCTGGCCGTCGAAATAGCTCTCGTGCCCGCCGGCGCGCGTGAAGGTGGCGCCGGCCGGGAGCGGGCCTTGGCTGAAGTCGAGATCGACCAGCGGCGGCGGGTCCTCCGGCGTGGTGCGCGTGGCCGCGAGCCTCTGAATGGCGCGCATCAGTCGAGCCTCGCCGTGCCGCCGGAGATGTACGGCACCACCCCGCCGAAGCCATCCGGCCCGAGCAGGATGGAGATCTGAGCCCCTGGCCCGCGCGTGGCGTTGTGACCCGGAACCTCGGCCCGGATCGGCCCGCTGTCATCACGGACGATACGAACCACACCGTCGCCGACCTGCAGGACACCGCTGACGTAGCCGATGTTGGCAGTGGTCAGCATGGCTGCCGGGATCGTCAGGACGCCATCCAGCGGCCAGGTATATGCCTGGAGCCCGCTCGGCTCTGCCGGCAGGGTGAACGCCGGGACATGGACGGTGATGACCTTCACCAGCCCTTGGGCGCCCTCCATGCCGGCGGCCCTCGCCACCTTCGGCACATCGTCGAGCTGCTTGGCAGTCTCAGGAATAGACGCCCTGAAGACGGCATCATTGAGGACAACGCGGAGAGAACCGCTCATCCATACCTCCATGCATGATTGACCGCGCCGGCGTGTCTGCCGCGCGTCGGATGGGCTCAGTGATGCTGAGGCGCTGCTAGGCCGGCTTGACGACCAGGGAGCCGTCGGCGGTCATGATGATGAACCGTTCGTCCGCCGTCGTGAGATACTGAACCGCTGCCGGAGGCTTGCTGGCCGGCAGGGCGGAAACATCGAACGAGCCCACTGCAACAGCGTGGGATGGGATGGCGCAGCGCGCCACGACAGACCAGGTGCCGGGCATCTCCACCGCCAGGGCGATGGCGAAGATGCCAGCGGCAAGCCGCATCACAGCATCCGCAGGCGCCGCGATCTCGTCACCGCTCGGGTCACGGACCATGAAGGTCACGCCGGACACCTCCGCCCGCTGCCCTGTGGACTTGTCCAGGAACGTCGCAACAGCCCGCAGGCTGGTTCCAGCATAGACCCGGTTGAGCGAAGACTGCCCGCCGAGCTTCATGCTGGCGGCGATCTCGACAGGGAGCGTGATGCTCATCAGCGGTCCTCCTGCGCGGCGATGTCGGCGGCGTAGATGCGCCCGCGCTCGTTCCATGCCTGCTGTGGCGACGGCATCGGGATGGTGGTGAACTTGCCGAAGAAGCCGGTGCGATCCGCGCGCTCGATGCGGGGCACCACGAAGACCTGCCGCTGGGTTCCGGCTTCAAGGGCGATAGTTTCCAGTGCGTCGGCCTCGCTTTCGCTGAGCGTTGCCAGATTAAACCTGACATTCCGCCGCGGCAGGCTTGCATTGTCGTCGATGCCACCTGGCGCGTAGCCATTGGGCGATGGGTCACGTAGCGGCAGCAGAGCAGGCCCAACCCACAGCCGACTGAATTGCAGGTAGGGCTGCGTGCTCGTGATGACGATCTGCACGAAGCGCAGTCTGGTAGGTTCGGGCAGCACCCAACACCACAGCCCGCGTGGCAGGCTGAAGGGCAGCCCATTGCGCACCACGAAGTCTGCGCCCTGCATGTCGGTCGTCACGCGACCCGCTGCATCCACCACGAGCAGGTCGCCAGCCTTGCCTAGCTCGTCACCACCCTTCGCGACGGCAGAGATAGACAGATCCACCTGCGCGCTTGCTTCCGGGAGCACCCCGTCGCGCGGAGCGAACAGGGCAATAGTCCGCACCCACTGCGCCGAGCCGAGGTCGAGCCAGAGCGTGCGGGTGGTGCCCGAACCGGTGCGCCAGACTTCACCCAGTCGCGGCGTCAGCAGGGAGCGCACGCCAAGGCCGGGCACCTCGCTGTTTGTCTCAATCGTGGCTGCTGGCAGATCGGCCAGATTTAGTCCGGAGATCAGGGACGGCATCGCGTTACCTCCGGCTGACGGTCACAGGAGGGCGGCGGAGCGGAACAGGGCATCAATGTCATGCCTTTCCAGGCCCAGCTCGCCTGCAACAGCATTGAGCAACGGATGGTCACGCCGCACCTCCAGCGCGTAATCCCACTCTTCCTGCGCCTCATCTCCGGCCGCCGCGATGGCAGTTTGGACCTGGGGCAGCAGGCCGGCGGCTCGCAATGCCTTGCGAGCTTGCAGGGGCGTGACGCTCTCCGGCACCGGCTGTCGCGACGATGCGCCGTCACCCACCTCAGCCAGCGCCGCATTCAGCGCCGCCTGCGTGACGCCTTCGACGTAGAGGCGCCCCTCCATGTAGCTGCGAGCATCGAAGGCGCCGTTGCCTGCCAGCGTGGCGATCCGCACCATGTCGGCCGCAGGAGATACCGGAACAGATGCAGTTGCCATCAGCGGAGCCTCGTGATGAAGAAGTTGGATTGGGTGCCGCCGCCGACATCGAGTGCGCCGCCGCTGTCCTGCACAACGTCAATGCGAGCCTGCGTGCCGGCCGCCACGGGCGCCTCCCACGCAACAGTCAACACGGTGGCCACATTCGCATCGCCGCGCCCGCGCGCCTGGTTCCGCACCGTATTGCCGCCCACCACGAGGTTCATGATGCGCTGCCCAGAGACATTGGGCGCGAAGGTCAGGCTCGCCTGGAACCGGTAGACGCCATCCTCCTGGATCGTGAGGATGCCCAGCGGGGTCGCGGGGATCAGCCCCAGCGTGTTCACGTCGTTCGTGTCCCAGGGGAAGTTGCTGGTCGTGCTGTTGGCGATGCTCAATGCGGTAGACGAGCGGAGTTGCGATTGGAGGCCGACCGTCGTCCACGCCGGGTTCAGCAAGCCACGCTCATCCAGGTACGGAAGGAAGGCCGATAGCGGCACAGAGGAGATGTAGGTGGTCTGCCCCTCCTCCCAGTTGATCGCGGATGCCGCGCCGGTGTGGGTCTTCACCACCTGATCGCGCGAGATCGTCACCGGGCTACCAACAGTCAGCGTGCCGACGAACAACTCCCATCTCAGGCCGTCTTCGCTCTCCCGGCGCCAGGTGTATTTCTGCCCCGACACGCCGCCCGCCGTCGACGGGTCGATGTAGCCCGGGACCACGGCGCTGATCTGCGCCGCGCCGGTGCCGCCCGTCGTGCTGGTGACGGTCACACAGTCCAAATTGCCGATCATGCTACCCCCAGAGGGTCAAGGTTTTGGCGTCGCCGGTCTCATCCATGCCGGTGACGATCCAGTTGCGGCCCGCCAGGCGGGGATGATCCACGCTGATGGACTGGCCCACATTGATGGCAGCGCCCCACTTGCCGACCGGCACCCGCCAGCGGCGGCGGCGGACCCCATGGAGCGACATCAGGTAGGCGGCCTCTGCCTGGGCATCGACGGCGAGGTCGAACCCGCTCACCAAGGGCTCCGGGTCGGTGGCCGAGGGGTAGGACGCCAGCACAGAGGCGTCGAACGCGGTCTCGATCTGCTGCGCCGTGCCGTAGGCGGAGACCGCTGCCGGATTGGCTGCGGCAACGCCCGTCAAGTCCGTTGCGCTCTGCACCAGCCCGAGCACCCGATAGGCCACCCGCTGCCGCCAGCGTGGCGGGGTGCCCTCGATCTCGGACGGCTCGCCGGTCAGCATCCAGCGCGCGAGGGCATGGTCTGGCGGGAAGGCCTCAGGGCGGAAGAGGCGCCCCGCGACAATTCTGCCCATTCGGTCGGAGCCCCACCAACTGGCGCAGCTGCCGGTGACCTCATTCAAAGCGGCTTCGACCGTGCCGCCCTTGAAGAGAAACCCGGCAAGCCCGCCGGGCATCGTCCCCGTGAAACTGGCCGTGTCGAACCGGTCACCGCTCAGCCCGCCCGGCCCGGTCAGCAGCGCCAGGGCGATGCCAGCATGGGTCGCGGCGCCGGCCCCGACAGCATCTGCGGTGACCTGCCGCGCCGGCGGGCTAGCCAAACGGATCAGGCCCTGCGCCAGACAGGTGGCATAGGTGCTGTCGGGCAGGCTCGGGGTCATCATCTCGGGAAAGCTGGCATAGTTGCCGGCGAAGGCGAGCACTGCCCCACCATCCCGCACGCCGGTGATGCTGGACAGCGCCCGGCCCGAAAACTGGTAGACCAGTTGCGTCGCCAGAAGCGTGACGGCGGGCAGGTTCCGCTTCGCGCCATATAGCATCGGCCGCATCTGCCCCTTGAGCCCGGCATCGCCTTCCAGCCCGCCGGTTCCGGCGTATGGCGTCGTAACCGGCACGGCCAGATCACGCGCCGCCTCGCGCAGGCCGATGCTCACCCGCCCAGATGCCGACAGCGCCGCGCCGGTGATGCGCAACTCCGCCATCCGGTCGAACTCGCCATAGGCAGCCCGGAAGGGCTCACGATGCGGCCCACGCAGCAGGATCGCGGGGCGGCCGACCATGGTCCAATCGCCGGTGACCTGATCCAGCAGCCCGTCTTGGTTGTCCAGCCGCACCTCGCCGGCCTGGAAGGTCCGCCGCGCGCTCTCCTCCGGCAGGATGCGGATCGAGCGCGTCAGGGTCGGCGGCTCCACCAGGCGGGCGGGGTAAGCGACATTCGGCATGGAGCCGTCACTTGGCTCACCAATCCACCCACGCTGGCTGTAGCGCAGGGTCGTGACGGTGCTGGTGGCTGCCCTCTGCCGAGGGCGAGCGCCGAGCGGGTGGGTGCCAAGCTGGTTCTGCTCAGGCAACCGTACTGCGGAGGGCGGCAGCGCCGAACCAAGCTCCAGCAGGAACTCGGTCGGTAGGTCGCCCCAGTCAGGCTGGGCAGCCATCAGTCGTCCACCAACGCGCTGATCTCCAGCCTGAGCAGCCTGATCTCTGCCCGCAGGTCGTCCTGCGACGCCACCACGCGGTCCCCCAGCTTTTCAGTGCTGTCCTTCATGATGCTCGCCATGGCCGAATTGGTCAGCGTGTCGGCCGAGATGCTTCCGACACTATCGAACACAGACAGGATGCGGTCCTGTGCCACGCCGAAGCCTGCGCTCGACCCGTAATATTCCCGCGCCGCGTTCCGGTAGTTGCCAGCGGCCGAGGTCAACTCGCTGATCGCGTCGAAATCACCTGCCGCAGCCCGGCTGCCCAGGTGGTTGAAGTCACGCTCCAGCAGGCTCAGCTTGGCCTGTGGAGACAGCAGCGAACTATCGTCTGTCTGCATCGACCGGATGAAGTCGGTCAGGCCGCCCAGCGTACCTGCCACGGTCTGCTCAGCCTGCTGGCGCTTGGCCAGATCCTCCGCGACCTGCGCAGCGCTGCCGCCCAGCGCCAGCATCTGTTCGGCCAGATTGGCCGCCGCGTCATCCACTCCGCGGAAGGAGGTCGCCACATCCCGCAGTTGTTCGTTGCTCAGCCCGTTCAGTTCAGAGCGAAGCTGCTGCCAGTAGAGGCGGTCGGGATCGAGGCCGGCCGCCGCATAGGATGCGCCATTCTCAGCCCAGTTTGTCCGCACGTTCTCGACGGAGCTGATGTAATCGCGCCCCTCGGCCGAGCGGGATGCCTGCCAATAGCCCAAGCGCGTCTGCTGGTTCTGGATCGCCTTCTGCTGCGCCTCGGTCGCGGCCTCCGTGGCCTCCTTGTATGCCAACATGCTGTCCGCGATGTTCGCCATCGCATCGTCGAGGCCGCGGAATTCCCGCGCGACATCGCGGAGCTGATCCACCGATAGAGAGCCCAGCAACTGCGAAGCCTGGGCGTTATAGAGATCCTCGGCATTACGCCCGACCGACCGGTACAGGTCTGCGTTGGTGTCGTAGTTGGTGCGGATCTCGCGCGCGGTCTGGACGTAACCCCGCCCCTGCGCCTGCCACATCGACTGGTCGTAGCCGATGCCCACCTGGCGGCGCGCATAGTCCGCCGCCTCCTGCTGACGCTTCACCAACTCGTCCGTCGCCAGCCCAAGCGAAGCTGACTTGTCGATCACTTCCTGGAACGGAGCCTTGATCTGCTCCAACTGTGCCTCGAAGGCTTCCAGCCCGGAGCGCGTCTGCTCCAAAGGCTTCTGCATGACCTGCCAGGTGTTCTTGTACCAGTCCAGGTTCTCGATGGTCTTGTCCGGGTCGGCCACACCTGTAGCCCCGATGATCTGCCGCACGTTGGCATCCGGCGCCTGCGCCATCGCCTGCTGCAGCATCCGCGAGACAAAGGCCTGCGTCACCGCAGTGACGCCTTCCTCGTCCGCGCCACCGTGGAGCTTGTCGGTGCCCAGGTACACATTCAGGCCGTCGCGGGCGCCGTACTCCACCCGGTAGGCCGTCTCCACCGAGCGCCCCAGTCCGGTCTTCTGGCCGATCTGGTCCGTGATCTTCATCAGCTCCGCGCCAATGGCCCGCGCCTGGTCGCGGTTCTCCTGGCTGTAGCGGTCGCCATTGAGGCCGCCGATGGAGGGATTGGCGGGGTCGTTCGAGTAGAAGGTCGCCGCGCCAGTGCGGTCGGAGGGCTTCTGGCCGGGCAGCAGGGCGCCGAGGACCGTCAGGGCAGCCGCCGCGATCCAGCCGTAAACCGGGACCGCCATACCGGCCATCGCCGCCGCCGAGAGGCCCGCCGTTGCCGCGCCGCCGGCAGCCTGCGTGTAGCCGCCCACGCCGCCACGCTGGAGGCCGGTATACGCCGAGTACGCGCCGCCAGCGATGCCGAGGGCGCCTGCGCCATAGGTACCGATGGTGCCGCCCGCGCTGCCCACCTGCGTGTTGAGGACGCTATCCGCGCCGGACCAACCGGTGTTGTAGGCGTAGCCTGGCGCCATGTACTTGCCGGGGTTGAAGTTCGTCAGCTTGTCATAGGCGGAGTAGGCCGACGCGCCCTGCTGGACGTAGCCGACTATGCCTCCATCCCCATTCGTGATGGCGAGGTTGCCGCCGCCGGACAGCGCGGTGGAGCCCATGAGGTGTTGATTTTCGCTGAGACCTGACCCGGGAGGGGTCAGAGTTTTCGCTGAGAAATGACCCGTGTCTGTTCACCTCCTCGGC
>NZ_RFLX01000190.1 GCF_003696345.1 Teichococcus wenyumeiae
CGGTGATCCTGTGCCGGGTCAGGGCAGCCAAGAGTTCCAGGGCAGCAAAGCCGTTGTCGCCGATCAGCACGATGTCTCGCTCTGGAAGCCAGCGGCGGGCCTGCAGGATCAATTGGCGGGCCCAGTCGGTGAGCTTCTTGTGCCGCTGTCCCCGTTCGCGACAGAACCGTTCCGAAGGCGCGAGCGCGGACAGGAACGGCAGCGCCCACACTCGACCCGCCCAGGGAACAGGTGCCAAGAGCATCAGGCTGACCCAACGCAGGCCGGAAGCCTTCACAAAGTGGCCGTGGCTGGAGCGCACCGGGTCCCGGTAGATGCCGATTGCCGCAATCCGCTTGCCGCGGCGGCGCTCGATCGTGTCGTCGATGCCCAGAATGACCGGCCCATCCGGTGCAAAGGCCGTGATCAGGTGCGCCAGCAGAAGACGCGATGCTGCCCGGGGGCTCCAGACTGCCCGGTTGAGGACCCGATGATAGTTCACGAAGCGCCGCTCCTGCGCCAGCCCGCTGATCTGCAACAGGCTGGTCACCGTACGTTTGCCGGGCGCCAAAATGGCCCCGATCAGCAGCACTTCGGCATGTCGCCAACTGCGCTGGAAAAACAGCGGCGCAAAGCTCAGGATCACCGC
>NZ_RFLX01000191.1 GCF_003696345.1 Teichococcus wenyumeiae
CACGCTGGCGTGGATCTCCCATCGCACCCTCCAGGTTCTCATGACCTTACCTCAGCGCTCTCCACTTCTCCCGGGGAAGTCCAACCACAGGTCGTCGTGACGGCGATCGCGCGCGAGATGGTGGGGTTCGCCTGGGCTATCGGCCGCATGGTCGCGCCGCCAACCGTGGCGGCTTGAGGCATCTGTCAAAGAGACAGCAGAGGAGAAGTCGCCAAACAGACGAGACGCTCGGGCGAGGAGGTGGAGCGGTCAGGGGAACCCTCGGCAGACACTACGGGGAGGCTTCGCACCGATCCCCGCCACTAGACAGAGGAAGCCCCGCGACGATCAAGGTCATGCGGTACCCAACCCGCGCATCAGAGCTGGATCAACCGTCGCTCGTCATCCGCCTCCTCACCCGAACGCCTCTGAATCGAGAGCAACGCCTGCACGGCGACTGGTGACGCGCGCCCACCCCTTGAATGGACGGACATCAGAGATGTTTAGTCCCAGGGTTTGATGGTGCAGGTGGGGTGAACCCCTGCGGCTGGACCACTTGGCGCTCCAGAACTGATACACTGGCTGGACCTTCCATCAGGAGAAGGTCATGCC
>NZ_RFLX01000192.1 GCF_003696345.1 Teichococcus wenyumeiae
GACGCCGCGCTGGCGGCCAAGGCCATCATGGACATCGAGACGATGTACCCGATCTCGCCGCAGGAGTTCTGGGACGCCTTCGATGCGATCACACGGGAGCAGACGGAGCATGACGCTTCGGCCCTGGTGGCCGAGGCCGGTACCGCTGGGCGGTGACCGCTAGCGGCCCAGCCCCGGTCCCCGCCGGATCCCGAGCCGCTGCTGCTCCGCCGCCTGCGACCGTGCCTGGACGCGCTCCTGCGCCTGCACCGCCCGCTGCCCCTCCCGCATCGCCGCCACGGCCCGTCCAACTCCTGCCAGCCCCTCGCGCGACGGCGCGGCAGCCTCGGCCGCCTTGGCTGTGAGGCTCTGCTCCACGCCCTGTGGCCCCAGCCGCCGCTCCGCCGCCGCGGCCACCGCCCGCAGGGCATTGGCAAGTTGATGGGCGGTGGTCGGAACAGCTGAGCTAGGGCAATCTGACGGGATGACGGCAGACTGTCCCACCTACCCTGGATACCGCTTCCCGGCCCCTGGATACCGCTTCCCGGCGGAGATCATCAGCCATGCCGTCTGGCTCTACCATGTGTTCAGCTTGAGCCTGCGGGACGTGG
>NZ_RFLX01000193.1 GCF_003696345.1 Teichococcus wenyumeiae
CAGCTTCGCCGGATATCGCTTCCCGGCCGAGATCATCAGCCAGGCGGTGTGGCTCTATTTCCGCTTTCCCCTCAGCTTGCGGAGGGTGGAGGAAATGCTGGCCTTCCGCGGCATCGTCGTCAGCCATGAAACACTGCGGCAGTGGGGCCGTAAGTTCGGCCAGGCTTTTGCCAACCAGATCCGCCGTCGGCTGCCCCAGGCGGGTGACAAGTGGCACTTGGATGAGGTCGTCCTCAAGATCAACGGTGTGACGCATTGGCTTTGGCGTGCCGTTGATCAGGCCGGGATGGTACTCGATGTGCTGGTGCAGAGTCGACGAGATAAGCAAGCTGCCAAGCGGCTCCTCAGGAAGCTGCTGAAGCGGCAGATGCGGCCACCACGGGTGATGATCACCGACAAGCTGGCGAGCTACGGTGCCGCGAAGAAGGACGTGATGCCTTCAGTTGAGCACCGCCAGCACAAGGGGCTGAACAACAGGGCGGAGAACTCCCATCTGATCCTCCACGACTTGCGTGGACGGGTTACGCTACGTTTGCTGCTTGTCGTTCTGCCTGTTCTGGCGTGCGGTAGTCCAGG
>NZ_RFLX01000194.1 GCF_003696345.1 Teichococcus wenyumeiae
ACGCATGAACTCAGGCGCCGCGGCCACGTGATAAACCATAAGCGTGTTGCCCGTGTGATGCGGGCCAAGGGGATGGGCATCAAGCCGCGGCGGCGCCATGTGCGTACCACCAACAGCCAGCACGACAGCCCGGTCTTTCCCAATCTGTACCGCAACATCGTCCCGGCCCAGCCCAACCAAGTGTGGGTCGGCGACTTCACCTACATCCGTCTTGCCTCGGGGTTCTGCTACCTGGCTGCCATCTTGGACGCCTGCAGCCGCAAGGTGGTCGGCTATGCCATCTCGCGCACCATCGACACCAACCTGGCGCTGGCGGCTCTACGATCGGCAGTGGAGACCCGCCATCCTCCGGCCGGATGCATCTTCCACACCGATCGGGGCGGGCAATACGCGAGTGAGGCCTACCGCCGGGCGCTGACCGAGGCCGGGCTGCGCGGCTCAATGAGTTCCGTCGGCAATCCGTACCACAATGCGCAGGCCGAGAGCTTCATGAAGACGCTGAAGGTCGAGGACATCTATATCGGTGGCTACGAGACGTTCCAGGATGTCGCG
>NZ_RFLX01000195.1 GCF_003696345.1 Teichococcus wenyumeiae
CCTCGAGAACTTCCAAGGTGGCGCGGCCAGAGACCGGATCGGAGCCAGACCGGTTAGTCAGACAGTCCAGTCACAGACCCTAGAACGTCGCTGGGTAGCTTGTTGAGACTGGTATGATGGTGATGGGGCAGGCCGGGCTCTTCAAGGGGCGACACTTCACGTCCGAGGTGATCCCGTGAGCACTGCGCTGGTACCTGGTGTTTCCGATCAGCTATCGCGATCTCGCGGGCATGTTGTCGGACCGGGGCATCGCGGTCGACCGTACGACCCTGTTCCGTTGGGTGCAGGCCTATGCCTCCAGGCTTGAGCACCGGGTCCGGCGCCACTTGCGGCCGTGCACCGGTTACTGGCGGGTCGACGAGACATACATCAAGGTCAAGGGGTCCTGGACCTACCTGTATCGAGCGGTCGACAGCCTCGGTCAGACCATCGGTTTCCTCCTATCGGCCCGGCGGGATGCCGCCGCGGTATGGCGCGACAATCTGGGTGCGAGCAGCGCGGCAATCAGGGTGAGAGTCTGAAGCTACGGCGGGTGGATGATTGTCGCGGC
>NZ_RFLX01000196.1 GCF_003696345.1 Teichococcus wenyumeiae
CCATCGCCACTGCCTCCGCTGACCAGCGGCAGTGAATCAGCTTCGCGCCTCAGCCGCGAGGTTTTTCGAAGTGTCCAGGTGACGGCCGCCACCTCGTCGTCGTCCTGCATTGTAGCCCTCTGCCATGCGCAGCTCTCACTTAAAGAGCAGGATGCGGGAGACTTCATGCACTCACGCAACCGCAGAAACCGTTATATCCGGCTCCACCTTACGCCTAACCAGCGGAGCTTCTGACCGGCAGTGTGGAGGCATTGGTGATCACGGGCGGCCATGCCTTCAGTGCAAGGCAGATCCAGTATCTTAGGCGTACACCTAGGCGCTACCCTATGTCCTCGACGTCATGCCGGACGTCCGGCCAATTTAACGCCGACTTCACAAGTCTTCGGATGCTTCAGGCTGACAAATTCTATAAAGAGATGAGCATCTAGCACTACTTGGGCATTTTGGCGGGTGGTGGCAGGAACCTGCGTCGACAGTGCGGGCATCGGAGAGGCGCCACGAGGTGGG
>NZ_RFLX01000002.1 GCF_003696345.1 Teichococcus wenyumeiae
CTGCGCCCACACCTTCATGTCCGCCATCTGCCTCGCCGCCACCGTCCTCTTCTGGATCAAGGAGTCCTGAGCCTAGGTCCGCTCTCCACCCGGAGCAGCGACGGCCCCGGCCTAGCGGCTATCGCCGCACCCGACCCAAAGCGGACCTTGCCGACGACAATCTGGATAGCGTGGTATGGCCGACAGCGGACAGGCCGCTTCAGGGCCCGTAACGGAGAGGCAGACTCTATGGCCGCCCGAAGCGATGAAGGTAGTTACAGAAACCTTCCTGGGCTTGGAGTGCCTGCGGTAGCACTTGATCTGGCTTCTCGTGAAGATGACGATGCACGCCAGAGCGTCACCCGGTTTCATGAAGCAAGCGCCAGCGAGTGCTGGCGCTCCTTCGTGTGGAAGGTCTGCTAACTCAGTCAGCGCGCGGTCATCATCGTGGATACCGGAGCTTCCGGCAGGTAGACCAGCGGGCTTTCGCCGCCCATGTCCCTGGCGATGCCCGCCCGCCGCTGCGCGAAGGACGGATCCTGGTACAGGATCAGCCCATCCTGGGCCCCGCCGGTCAGCGTGACGGGACCGCCGCCAACGATGTTGCCGACATGACCCGGCCCGTAATGCATGGCGAAGCTCTCGCCGTTGCCGGTGGTGGTCAGCATCTGCGCCTGCGCCATCCCTGCCGAGATGGTCAGGGCCAGGGCGCCGAAAAGGCTCCGGATCTTGGTCATGGTCGTTTCCTCTTGGTTCGGTGTCACAGGGTCACTTTGGTTGTTTCGCGAAGCGGACTTTGGTTGGGCGGCATGTGAGCCGCCGTGCAGGGGCGCCGAGAAGCAGTTTTGCAGGGTGGTTACAGGCTCGGCGTGGCCAAGAGGTACCCGGCTGGGGTTGTCATGTACTGAGATCGGAACGAAATGCGGGCGAAACTTGTCTCCAGTTTCGGCTATAGTCCCGCGAGTGCCTGTGCCATGGCTGGCACCGCAGGCGAGGAGCTTGAGCGATGCGAGGCGAACGGCCTTCCCTGCTCTCGTTCGCGGATTTTCAAATGGACCTGGACCGCGGCTGCCTCCGACAGCAGAGCGGTAGTATCCTGGTGCTGCGCCCGAAGTCCTTCGATGTGCTGCGCTACCTGCTGGAGAACGCCGGGCGCCTGGTTTCCCGCGACGAGCTGATGCAGGCGGTCTGGTCCGACGTGATCGTGACGGAAGACAACATCACCCAGTGCATCATGGAGGTCCGTCGCGCCCTTGGGGAACAGGGTGCGAAGATCCTGCAGACCATGCCGAGGCGCGGCTACCTGCTGGAAGCGGAGGTCACCCGCGGGCCCGCGCCACCTGCGGCGCCGTGGGCAGACCATCCCGGTGTCCCGGCCGCCGCTGCGGCGTTCTTCGAGGGAAGGTCCGCTCCGGCGTTGCCGAACTGGCCATCCCTTGTGGTGCTGCCTTTTGCCAACCTGAGCGGGGAGGCGGAGCAGGACTACTTCGCCGATGGCATGACCGAGGAGCTGACCACGGCGCTGACCCAGATCCGCTGGTTCTTCGTGATCGCCCGCAATTCGGCCTTCACCTACAAGGGGAGAACGGTGGACCTGCGGCAGGTCGGGCGTGAGCTCGGCGTACGCTATGTGCTACAGGGTAGCGTTCGCAAGGCTGGTAGCCGCGTGCGCATCAGTGCCCAACTCGCGGAGGCACGGACGGCGCATAACCTCTGGGTCGAGCGATTCGATGGCGCCCTGGAGAATATCTTCGAACTGCAGGACCGGGTGGCGGAGGCGGTCGCCGGGGCAATCGAGCCGAACCTGAAGGCAGCGGAGATCGGGCACTCGGCCACGAAGCCGACCGACAGCCTTGATGCTTACGACCTCTACCTGCGGGCTTTGCCGCACTTCTACAGCAACGAGCGTGCCGGGAGCGATGCCGCACTTGCCCTGCTTCACCAAGCCATCGCGCTGGACCCGAATTTCGCTCTGGCAAAAGGTCAACTCGGGCTGGCCCATATCCACCGGAAGGTCCAAGGCTGGTCCGGCCCCGATGAGTGGGCGGAAGGAATACGCATGGCGCGCGAGGCGCTTGCCGAGGCTAGGGACGACCCGAGCACCCTACGGCTGTCCGGCAATGCGATTGGCTATCTCGCGCATGATTTCGAGGCTGGGCTGGCCGCGGTCCGACGCGCCCTGGTACTGAATCCGAACTCCGCCCAGGTCCTCAACAGCGCGGCTTGGGCTCACAATCATGCCTGCCTGCCGGAGAGCGCAATCCCGCTCTTCGAGCGGGCTATGCGCCTCAGCCCGCTCGATCCCGAAATGCCCTACATGATGTCCGGCATCGGCATGGCGCACCTGATTGCAGACAATCTGGCAGCGGCTATCCCGTGGGGTGAACGTTCTGTGCAACGGGGACCCACCTGGGGGGCAGGGCATCGTGTGCTGATCGCCAGTCTGATGCTGGCCGGACGGGTGGCAGACGCACAGGCGGCAGTCTCGGCTTTCCAAAGCATCATACCGCAGACCCGCAAGCTCGACACCATTCTGACGACTTGGCGCAGTCGTGAGTTCGCAGAGCGCTATGTTGCGGCCCTGCGTGCGGCGGGTCTTCCTGGCTGAGCTGTCTTCACAGCAGCCGCCTTCCGGATGAAAGGAATTGGTCGAAGGCAGGAACTTGAGCGTCACCTTTACAACGCTTGTACGAAGGTCAGCAGTGCGCTGTATAGTTTTGGCCGTCTGCGAAAATCCGCCGTGTGAGAATCTGCCGATCTGGGCGGAATGGCTGATCAATGGCGGCCAGCTCGGCTTAGCCCACCCACCCTACATCAGAGATGTAGCCCACGTCTGGTCGTCCTCAGCCATTAACGCACATCTTCATAGGACCTACACCTCTCCCAAACTACCGTGAGATCTAGGCGCATGTTCGCTTTGTGGGCAGATGCAGCGCCAACCGGGTAGCCGCTATGGGCGCACAGCGGCAGTTGCTGTGCTGCGCGTCTATGTCTGCTGTCCACCCTATCCAGCGGTTGCCCCAACAGGTCTACCGCCGGAGGCGACCGAGGTTGTGGGAAAGCGTGTTAGCGATCGAAGGTCTGCGGAACCATGTCCGAAGCAGCGTTGTGGGGGGACACCTTGGCTTGAAGTTGGGATGTGGGAGGCAGTGGAAAACCTCACTCTCCGATATACTTTATACAAATCAAAGGTTTATAGATCTAAATAGAGCAATGTTATTGCGGTACCGGAATTATGCTTCAGCCTTCCCGGAAGCGGGCGGGGTCCTCGATGCCGAGTTCGGCGGCCTTGGCATCGAAGGCAGCCTCATAGATCTGCGCCAGCCGGCTCTTCCCCGCCTCGCTGGCTTCTTGTTCATCCACCAGCTCCGACAGCGCGGGCACACCGGCCTCCATGGCAACCGCCATCATGTGGGAGGCCTGCGCCGCCAGGCCGGCGGCATGCATCATCTCCACCGCCAGCCTCGCTTCCGTGACGGCGAGTTGCAGCTCAAGATCCGCCGCCTGCTGCTGCATGGCGTCAGCCCGCTGGGTCTGCTCGGCGATCGCGGCCTGCAGCGCCTTCATCTTTGCTGCCACGTCAAGCACGGCCCGGTCCAGACGGTCCCCAAGACCATCGAGGGCATCGTGCGGAAGCTGGGACGCGGCGGCTTGATCTGCAGACATCGGAACTCGCGGGGCCAGAGAAGGCGTCATCCATAGTTCCGTTGGGCCAGGGATGGAATGCCGCATGGTCCGCACCTTTTGGTGCGGAGCCTGCTGCACGCCCGAGTTGAAGCTGGCGCCGGATCGGCTTTGCGGCGGCGAATCAATGTGGCACTTTGCAACCCATGGCTCCACGCAACATCAAGGCACTGGGCAAGGCGGCACGGCACGCCGCCATCCTAGAGGCCCTTTCCACCGACCCCACCGTCCGCATCAGCACCCTGGCCGAGGATTTCGGCGTCTCCACCGAGACGGTGCGGCGCGACATCGAGGATCTGTCCGCCCGCGGCATGGTGCGGCGGACCTATGGCGGCGCCTCGGTCTCGCACCCCGCCAGCCAGCCCCGGCTGTCGGAACGCGAGCAGGTGCTGGTGGCCGAGCGCGCCCGCATCGGTCAGGCCGGCGCCGCGCTGGTGGAGGAAGGCATGGTGATCATGCTGGATGCCGGCAGCACCACCACCCATTTCGCACGGGCCCTGGCGGCACGCGGCGTGCGCGCCACGCTGCTGACCAACAGCCTTGATGCGGCCTTGATCGCCGGCTCCAGCGAGGCGCTGCGGGTGCTGGTGGCGCCGGGCGAGCTGAGCGCGGTGGAACGCGGCCTCTACGGGCCGGAGACGGCGGCCTTCCTGCGCCGCTTCCATGTTGACATGACTGTGATCGGCGCCTCCGGCCTCACCGAGGAAGGCCCCTGCGAGGCGGAAAGCCGCGCCGCCTGGGTCAAGCGCGCCATGCTGGAGCGGGCGCCGCGCCGGCTCCTGCTGGTGGATTCTTCCAAATTCGGCCGGGTCTTCCTGGAACAGATCTGCCCGCCCGAGCAGATCACCGACCTTGTGACGGAGGCCCATCCGCCCGTTCCGTTGGCCGCCGCGCTGGGCCGGCATGGGCTGCGGCTGATTGTGTCAGATTTGTAAAAACATGTTTGACCTGCCACACAGCTAAGTGGCAAGTGCAACATGTATATGACACAAGATTCGCTACGGCCTCGTCCGCTCGCCACCGCCCCCGCATCCCAGCTCGCCGCGCTGCGCTGGGTGCTGACCGATATCGACGACACCCTGACGCTGGATGGCCGCCTGCCCGCCGCCGCCTATGCCGCGCTGGAAGCGCTGCACGATGCCGGCATCGCGGTGGTGCCCGTCACCGGCCGCCCGGCCGGCTGGTGCGACGCCATCGCGCGCCACTGGCCGGTGGCCGCCGTGGTGGGCGAGAACGGGGCGCTCTGGTACGCGCTGGACCATGGCGCCCGCCGCATGCTGCGCTGGCAGGCGCAGCCGGAGGCCGAGCGGCTGGCCAACCAGGCCCGGCTGCATGCCCTGGCCGCCGAGGCGCTGCGCGTTGTTCCCGGCAGTGCCATCGCCGCCGACCAGCCCTTCCGCCTCTTCGACGTGGCGGTGGATTTCTGCGAGGACGCCGGCCCGCTCGGCCTCGACGCGGCGGAACGGATTGCCGAGGTGTTCCGCGCCGGCGGGGCGGAGGCCAAGGTCTCCTCCATCCACGTCAATGCCTGGATCGGCGGCTGGGACAAGCGCGCTGGCATTGAGGCGCTGTTCGCCGCCCGCTTCCAGCCCTTCGCCGATGTGCGGGACACGGTCGCCTTCGCCGGCGACAGCGCCAATGACGCGCCGCTCTTCGCCGCCGTCGCCTGCTCGGTCGGCGTGGCCAATGTCGCGCCCTTCCTGGCCGACATGGCGACGCCGCCCGCCTACATCACCCGCGCCGAGGGCGGCGCGGGCTTCGCCGAATTCGCCCAAGCGCTGCTGAAGGCGCGGGGCGCCACTGCAGAGGAAAACGCCGCATGAAGACCCTGTTTCTCGCTGGCACCGCGCTGGCCCTGAGCCTGGGCGCCATGGCCACCCAGCCCGCCGCCGCCCAGGCGGCGGCCTGCGCCTTCCGTGGCGCGCTGGACGAAGCCTATTGCGACGCCAACCGCGACATGGTGGCCGATGCGCCGACCGACCCGTCCAAGCTGCGCGACCCCTCCACCATCGTCTTCACCTATACCCCGGTGGAAGACCCGGCGCTCTATGCCAGCCAGTTCAAGCCCTTCCTGGATTACCTGTCGCAATGCACCGGCAAGCGCGCCGTGTATTTCCAGGTGACCTCCAACGCGGCGCAGGTCGAGGCGATGCGCTCCGGCCGCCTGCATGTGGCGGGCTTCTCCACCGGCCCGACGGCCTTCGCCGTCAACCTCGCCGGCGCCGTGCCCTTCGCCGTGAAGGGCGATGCGCAGGGCTACGAGAGCTACAAGGTCGTCATGCTCGTGCGGGCCGACAGCCCCTACAAGACGCTGGCGGACCTGCGCGGCAAGCAGGTGGCGCATACCTCGGCCACCTCCAATTCCGGCAACCTGGCGCCGCGCGCCTTCTTCCCCGCCCTGGGCCTGAAGCCTGACGAGGACTACAAGGTTGTCTATTCCGGTGGCCATGACCGCAGCGTGATGGGCGTCAATGCCGGCGACTACGATGCCGCGCCGGTGGCCTCCGACGTCTGGACCCGCATGGTCGCGCGCGGCCAGGTGAAGCGCGAGAACTTCCGCGTCATCTGGGAAAGCGAGCCCTTCCCCACCAGCGGCTTCGCCGTCGCCAGCGACCTGAAGCCGGAACTGTCCCAGAAGATCCGCCAGTGCTTCCTGGACTATCGCTTCCCGGAGCAGATGGCCAAGGACCTGGGCGGCAACGACCGCTTCTGGCCCGCGACCTATGCTGAGCAGTGGGCCCCCGTGCGCGCCGTCGCCGATGCGGTGAACGCCCCCTACAACCGCGCCGCCTTCGACGCCGAAAGCCGCAAGGAGCTGGAAGCCGAGGCCCGCAAGCGGGCGCAGGCGCAGCAGCCCGCCGCCCCCACCCATGTCGCACCCACCGGCGCCACGCCGGCCCCGGCGCGCTAAACGGAAAAAGCCAGGATGTCTGCCACCATGACCGCTGCGCCCCGCGCCGCTGCGCCGGCCTCCGGCACCGTGCTCCAGATCAAGGGGCTGGTGAAGGAATATGCCGCTGGCAAGCCGGTGCTGAAGGGCATCGACGTCGCCGTGCCGGCCGAGGGGATCACCGCCATCATCGGTCCCTCCGGCACCGGCAAGTCGACGCTGATCCGCTGCATCAACCGCCTGGTGGAGCCGACAAGCGGCTCCATCACCCTGCATGGCGCGGAGCTGACCGGCCTGCGCGGGCGGGAACTGCGGCTGGCGCGCCGGCGCATCGGCATGGTGTTCCAGGAATACAACCTGGTGGAGCGCCTGACGGTGATGGAGAACGTGCTGAGCGGAAGGCTCGGCTACGTTCCCCTGTGGCGCGCCTGGCTGCGCAAGTACCCCGAGGAGGACATTCAGCGCGCCTTCATGCTGCTGGATGCCGTCGGCCTGCCGGAGCACGCGACGCGGCGCGCCGATGCGCTCTCCGGCGGCCAGCGCCAGCGCGTGGGCATCGCCCGCGCGCTGATGCAGCGCCCCGAGATCCTGCTGGCCGACGAGCCCACCTCCTCCCTCGACCCCCGCACGGCGGTCGAGGTGCTGGAGCTGCTCACCCGCCTGACGGCGGCGGAGGGCGTGCCGGTCATCATCAACATCCACAACGTGGATCTCGCCAAGCGCTATGCGCGCCGCATCATCGGCATGTCCGGCGGCAGCGTGATCTTCGACGGCCCGCCGGAGGAGCTGGAGCAGCACCACCTGCGCGCCATCTATGGCGGCGAGGACTGGCTGTGAGCGCCACCACCTCCCAGACCCGCCGCCTCGCCTTCGCCCCCAACTGGGCGATGCGCGCGGCGCTGCTGGTGCTGGCGGCCTATACCATCTGGGCCAGCAGCCGCCTGGGCCTGACCTGGGACCGCGTGGCCCATGGCATGGGCGAAGGCGGCCGCCTGCTCGCCCGCATGGTGCCGCCGAATTTCGAGCGCTGGCAGCTGCTGCTGGAAGGCATGCTGGAGAGCCTGCAGATCGCGGTGCTGGCCTCGGCCATCGGCATCCTGATCTCGCTGCCGCTCGGCGTGCTGGCGGCGCGCAACCTCTCCCCGATCTGGGTCGCCGGGCCGGTTCGCGCGGTGATCGCGGTCTGCCGTTCGCTGCACTACGTCATCGTCGCCATCCTCTTCGTGAAGGCCATCGGCTTCGGCGCGCTGGCGGGCACGGCGGCGCTGGTGGTGGCCTCGGTCGGCTTCATCGCCAAGCTTTTCGCCGAAGCCATCGAGGAAATCTCGATGAAGCAGGTGGAAGCCATCCGCGCCACCGGCGCCAATGTGATGAAGGTGCTGGCCTATGCGGTGGTGCCGCAGGTCTCCTCCCGCTTCATCGGCTTCTGCCTCTACCAGCTCGACAGCAACCTGCGGAATTCCACGCTGGTCGGCATCGTCGGCGCCGGCGGCATCGGCGGCACGCTTTTCGCGGCCTTCAAGCGCTTCGACTATGACTTCGTGGCGGCCATCCTGCTCGCCATCATCGCCCTCATCTTCCTGGCCGAGATCATCTCCGGCCGTGTCCGGGCCGCCCTGCGATGAACAGCATCACTCATGACCCCGTGGCGCCGCTGCGGCGCGAATGGCAGCGCCACACGCCGGCCCAGCGCATCTCGCGCTGGCTGGTCTGGCTGGTCTGCGTCGCGGCCGTGGTCTGGGCCATCCGCAGCATCGACATCATCCCGGAATTCCTGGCCGATGCGCCGGAACAGATGGGCGACATGCTGCTGCGGATGTGGCCGCCCGACCTGTCGCACTACTACCCCGAAGTGCACAATGCGCTGATCGAGACGCTGCATATCGCGACGCTGGGCACCGTCTTCTGCTTCGTGCTGGCCGTGCCGCTGGCGCTGCTGGCGGCGCGCAACATCTGCACCATCCGGCCGCTCAACGCGCTGGCGCAGCTCGGGCTGGTGGCCTCGCGCTCGGTCAACTCGCTGGTCTGGGCGCTGCTCTTCGTGGCCATCTTCGGCCCTGGCGCGGCGGCGGGCGTCTTCGCCATCGCCTTCCGCTCCGTGGGCTTCGTCGGCAAGCTGCTGGCCGAGGCGCTGGAGGAAACCAACCCCGGCCCGCGGGAGGCGCTGCGCGCCGCCGGCGCCCCCTGGGGCGCGGAGATGCTGAAGGGCGTCTGGCCGCAGGTGCAGCCGGCCTTCTGGGGCATCGCCCTGTTCCGCTGGGACATCAACGTGCGTGAAAGCGCCGTGCTGGGGCTGGTCGGCGCCGGCGGCATCGGCCTCGTGCTCGACGACGCCATCAACTTCTTCCAGTGGGAGCGCGTTTCCACCGTGCTGCTGGCCATCCTGGCGGTGGTGCTGTTGGCGGAGATCGTGGTGACCCGCATCCGGGCGAGGCTGATCTGATGCGCGACAGCGTGGATCTGCTGGTCATCGGTGGCGGCGCCAACGGCGCCGGCATCGCGCGCGACGCGGCGGGGCGCGGCCTCTCCGTGCTGCTGGTGGAGCGGGGCGACCTCGGCGGCGCCACCTCCTCCGCCTCCTCCAAGCTGGTGCATGGCGGGCTGCGCTACCTGGAGCATTACGAGTTCCGGCTGGTGCGGGAAGCCCTGGCGGAGCGCGAGGTGCTGCTGCGCCTGGCGCCGCATATCGTCTGGCCCATGCGCTTCGTGCTGCCGCATGTGCCGGACATGCGGCCGCGCTGGATGCTGCGCGCCGGCCTCTTCCTCTACGACCATCTGGCCAAGCGCGTGACCCTGCCGGGCAGCGAGTCGCTGGACTTCCGCCGCCACCCCTGGGGCGCGCCGCTGAACGGCGCCGCCACCCATGGCTTCGCCTATTCCGATGCCTGGGTGGAGGATGCGCGGCTGGTGGTGCTGAACGCGCGGGATGCCGCCGCGCGCGGTGCCGAGATCCGCGTCCGCACCGCCTTCACCAGTGCCAAGCGCGCCGCCGATGGCTGGACCGTGACGCTGACGGGTGAGGACGGCCGGGTGGAGACGGTGCGCGCCCGCGCCATCGCCAATGCCGCCGGCCCCTGGGTGATGCAGGCGCTGGAAGACACCGGCGTGCAGGCGCCGGACCGCATCCGGCTGGTGCGCGGCAGCCATATCGTGGTGCCGGCGCTCTACGAGGGCAGCCAGGCCTATATCCTGCAGAACGACGACCGCCGTGTGGTCTTCGTGATTCCCTATGAGGGCCGCTTCACGCTGATCGGCACCACCGACGTGCCGCACGACCCCGCCAGCGGCCCGCCGCGCTGCACGCCGGAGGAAGCGGCCTATCTCTGCCGCGCCGTCTCCCGCCAGTTCCGCAAGCCGGTGACGCCGGAGGACATTGTCTGGACCTATTCCGGCGTCCGCCCGCTGCATGACGACGGCGCCGAGAACCCCTCGGCCGTGACGCGCGACTATGTGCTGAAGATGGACCGCTCGGCGGCGCCGCTGCTCTCGGTCTTCGGCGGCAAGATCACCACCTTCCGCCGGCTGGCGGAGGATGCGGCGACGCAGCTCTGCGAGGCGCTGGGCCAGCCGCGCCCGGCCTGGACCGCCGGCGCCGCGCTGCCCGGCGGCGACCTGGGTGGCCGGACGGTGGAAGCCTTCCTGGCCGATGCCACGAGCCGCTATCCCTTCCTGGAGCCGGCGCGGCTGCGCCGCCTGTTCCATTGCTATGGCGGGGAGCTGGATGCCGTGCTGGGCCATGCCCGGAGCGCCGCCGACCTCGGCGCGGAACTAGGCGGCGGCATCACCGAGCGCGAGCTGGAATGGATGGTGCGGCAGGAATGGGTGCGCACGCCGGACGACGCGCTGTGGCGCCGCACCAAGCGCGGTCTGCACATGACGCAGGCCGAGCGGGACCACTTCGCCCAGGCCTTCCAACAGGTGCGGCAGGCCGCCTGAACCGGAACGCGCCGCCGGAACACGGGTTCCGGCGGCGCCCCCTCGACCTCAGGCCACTGCTTCCGCCCCATAGGCCACCGGCGGCGTCCACCCCTGCCCCGGCACCGCCGCGAAGAGCGCGCGGGTATATTCGTGCCGCGGGTCAGCAAAAATCTCGGCGGTGGCGCCATGTTCCACCACCTCGCCCTGCCGCATCACCGCGATCCGGTCGCAAAGCTGCGCCGCCACGCGCAGGTCATGGGTGATGAAGATCATCGACAGGCCCAGCCGCGCCCGCAGTTCCGCCAGCAGCTTCAGCACCTGCGCCTGCACCGAGACATCCAGCGCTGAGACCGGCTCATCCGCCACCAGCACTTCCGGCCGCATCGCCAGCGCCCGCGCCAACCCTATGCGCTGCCGCTGCCCGCCGGAGAATTCATGCGGGAAGCGGTCCAGCGCCGCCGGGTCCAGCCCCACCAGCTCGAACAACTCCCGCGCCCGCGCGAAGGCTTCGGCGCGCGGCGTGCCATGCACCATCGGCCCCTGCGCCACCAGCTCCCCCACCTTGCGGCGCGGGTTGAGGCTGGCATAGGGGTCCTGGAAGACCATCTGGATGCGCCGCGCATCCCGCCGCAATTCGGCGCGGGAGAGCGCCAGGCGGTCCTGGCCATCGATGTGGATGCTGCCTTCCTCCGGGTCCAGCAGCCGCACGATGCAACGCGCCAGCGTGGACTTGCCGGAGCCGCTTTCCCCCACGATGCCCAGCGTGCCGCCGCGCGGCAGGTCCAGCGTCACGTCCCGCACCGCGTGGGTCACGCGCCGGTTGCGGCCGAAGAAGCCGGCTTTGCGGTAGGTCTTGGAGAGATGCTCCACCCGCAGCACCGGCTCATCGGCCAGCGGCTGGGCGGCGGGCGGCGTCAGGGGTGGCACGGCGGCCACCAGGGCACGGGTATAGGGGTGGCGCGGGTGGTTCAGCACCTCGGCGGCACTGCCCTGCTCCACCACCTCGCCATAACGCATCACCGCCACGCGGTCGGCGATATCGGCCACCACGCCGAAGTCATGCGTGATGAACAGCACCGCCGTGCCGGTGCGCCGCTGCAAATCGCGGATCAGTTCCAGGATCTGCGCCTGGGTGGTCACGTCCAGCGCCGTGGTCGGCTCGTCGCAGATCAGCAGCACCGGGTCCAGCGCCAGGGCCATGGCGATCATCGCCCGCTGCCGCTGGCCGCCGGAAAGCTCGTGCGGATAGGCCTTGGCGGCAGAGGCGGGTTCCGGAATCCGCACCTGTTCCAGCAGCGCCAGCACGCGCGCATCCCGCTCGGCCGAGGAGAGCGAGGTGTGGATGCGGAACATCTCGGCGATCTGGCTGCCGATGGTGCGCAGCGGGTTCAGCGCCGTCATCGGCTCCTGGAACACCATGCCGATGCGGGCGCCGCGCAGCTTGCGCATCTCGGGCTCCGACATGGTCAGCAGGTCGCGGCCCTCGAAGAGGATGCGCCCCGCCTCGGCCTGCACACCCTCCGGGAGCAGGCCCATCACGGCGCTGGCGGTCATGGATTTGCCGGAGCCGCTTTCACCCACGACACAGAGGATCTCGTTCGGGTCCAGATGCAGGGACACGTCGCATAGCGCGTGCGGCCGGTCGCCGCCCTTGGGCAGCGCGACGGTCAGCCCCTCGATGGAGAGCAGGCTCATCGGGATTTCAGCCTCGGGTTCAATGCGTCGTTCAGCCCCTGCCCGACCAGCGAGACCGCCAGCACCGTCAGCAGGATGGCGACGCCCGGGATGGCGGAGACATACCATTGCACGCGCAGCACGCCCTTGCCCGCGCCGATCAGGTTGCCCCAGGAGGGCACATTGGGGTCGGAGAGGTTCAGGAAGGCCAGCGCGCTTTCCAGCAGGATCGCCACCGCCATGATGACGCTGGCATAGACGATGATGGGCGGCAGGGCATTGGGCAGGATCTCGCGGAAGATGATGCGGAGATCCCCCATGCCCAGCACGCGGCAGGCCTGCACGAATTCGCGGGAGCGCAGCGACAGGAATTCCGCCCGCGTCAGCCGCGCGGAAGGCGGCCAGGAAACGATGCCGATGGCCACCGTGACGGTGGTGATGTCGGAACCGAAGACCGCCACCAGCACCAGCAGGAGAATGAAGTTCGGCAGGGTCTGGAAGGCTTCGGTGACGCGCATCAGCGCATCATCCACCCAGCCGCCATAGAAGCCGGCGATGGCCCCCACCACGATGCCGATGGCGATGGAAATGGCGGTGGCTACCAGCCCGATCAGCAGCGAGACGCGGGCGCCATGGAAGATCTGCGCCGCGATGTCGCGCCCGGTATTGTCGGTGCCCAGCCAGAAGCGCGGCGAGGCGCCCGGCCATTGCAGCGGCCGCCCTGCGAGCGAGAGCGGGTCGCGCGGGAAGACCCAGGGTGCGCTGATGGCCATGGCGATGACCAGTAGCAGCAGCACCAGCCCGACCACGGCCGCCGGGCTGCGCAGGTAGCGACGAAGAAAGCCCATCAGCGCCCCGACACGATGCGCGGGTCGAGCTTGGCGTAAAGCAGATCGACCACGAAATTCACGAAGATCACCAGAAGCGCGGAAACGAAGACGATGCCCAGCAGCGTGTTCAAATCCCGCTGCACCACCGATTCATAGGCCAGCCGCCCCAGCCCCGGCAGGTTGAAGACGCTTTCCACCACCACCGAGCCACCCAGCATGGTGCCGGCCTGCAGGCCGATCAGCGTCAGCCCCGGTAGCAGCGCGTTGCGCAGCACATGGCGCATCAGCACACCGGTCTGGCTCAGGCCCTTGGCGCGGGCGGTGCGCACGAAATCCAGGCTCAGCACCTCCAGCATCGAGGCGCGCATGATGCGCAGGTAGGTGGCGAGGAAGATCAGCGCCAGCGTCGTCACCGGCAGCACCAGATGCCAGGCGATATCCGCCACCCGCGCCAGGCCGGTATTGCCGGAGCCGATCTCCTCGAAGCCGCCGGAGGGCAGCCAGGAAAGTTTGATGGCGAAGACCACCACGCCCATCATGCCGAACCAGAAGGAGGGCGTGGCGTAGAAGATCAGCCCCAGTGTCGAGATCAGCGCATCCGGCCACTGGTTCGCCCGCCGCGCCGCCACCACGCCCAGCGCCATGCCGGCCGCGAAGGCGAAGCTGAGGGAAGTGCCCATCAGCAGCAGGGTCACCGGCAGCCGCTCCAGGATCACGTCCGAAACCGGCTTGCCGTAGATGGCGGAGAAGCCGAGGTCCAGTTGCACCAGCCGCAGCAGGTAGCGGGTGAGCTGCACCAGCACCGGCGCGTCCAGCCCATAGAAGGAGCGGAGCTGCTCCATCATGGCCGGGTCGCCGCCGCCCATCTGCGCCATCAGCGCATCCACGGTATCGCCCGGCGCCAGCTGCAACAGCAGGAACAGCCCGACCAGGATCAGCAGCAGCGTCGGCAGGCTGGCCGCCAGCCGGCGCAGGGCAAGGCCCAGGATGCGCATCGTCCGATCAGCCCGGCAGCAGCCAGGTGTCGTGCCAGTCGCCGGAATCCCAGCGCGGCGAGGTATGGTGGTTCTGCACGCGCTTGCTGGTGGCGGCGTAGAAGGGCCGCTCCGTCAGCATGGCCACCGGGATCTCCTCGTTCACCGCCTTCACCCAATCGGCGTAGAGAGCCTTCCGCTTCGCCGGGTCCAGCTCGGTGGCGGCCTGGTCGATCAGCGCATCCACCTTCTCGGACTGCCAGCCATACTGGTTGGTCCAGGGCGCGCCCTTCGGGCTGCCGGAACGGTACCACACGGTGGTCGAGACCGCCGGGTCGCCGCGATACTGGTGCCAGCCGGTGGCGAGGTCGAAGTTCCAGTCGCGATAGACGGCCGTCAGCGCCCCGGCGATGTCGAGCTGCACGATATCGACCCGGATGCCCACCTGCTGCAGCGACTGCTGAATAAAGGTGGCCAGCAGCGGCACGTCCTCGCCATTCTGGATCGGCACGATCTTCAGCGTGAAGCGGATGCCGCCGGCGCCGCGCTTGTAGCCGGCCTCGTCCAGCAGCGCCTCGGCCTTCTTCTTGTCGAAGGGATAGGGCACGGCGGAGTCCGCCGGGTAGAATTCCTTGGACAGGGAGGGGATCGGCCCCGTCGCCGGCTTACCCAGGCCGTAGAGGAAATTCTCCAGGAAGAAGGGCACGTCGATGGCATGCACGATGGCGCGGCGCACGCGCACATCGGACAGCTCCTTGCGCCGCGTGTTGAATTCCAGCGTGTTGTTGAAGACGTTGGCTTCCACGCCGCGGGTCGAGACCTCGAAGCGCTCGTCTTCCTTCAGCCGGTCGATATCCGCCAGCGGCAGGCTGTTATAGGCGGAAAGCTGCACCGCCCCCGTCTCCAGCGCCGCCGTGGCGGCGGAGCGGTCGGTGATGAAGCGCCAGACGATGCGGTCGAGATAAGGGAAGCCCTGGCGCCAGTAGTCCGGGTTGCGCTCCGCGATCACATACTGGCCGCGCTGGTATTCCACGAACTTGTAGGGGCCGGTGCCGATGGGCGCGGTATTGGCCGGGTTCTCCAGCACATTGCTGCCGGCGAAGACATGCTTCGGCACGACATAGCCGAGGTCGCAGAGCGCGCGCAGCAGCAGGTCCAGCGGCATGGGGCGGGAATAACGGAAGACGGCCGTATGCTCGTCCGGCGTCTCCACGGCATCGAGGTAGAGCTGCAGCGTGGTGCCGTAGTTCAGGTGCACCTTCCACTGTTCCATGGCGGAATAAGCCACGTCAGCCGAGGTGAAGGGCTTGCCGTCATGCCACTTCACGCCTTCCCGCAGCTTGAAGGTGATGGTCTTGCCATCTGGCGCGGCCTCCCAGGAGGTCGCCAGCACGCCTTCCGGCTTGCCGGAGGCGCCGAGGTCCACCAGCGGCTCGATGATCTTGCTGGTGATGATGTAGACGCCGGTGGAAGCCCGCAGCGCCGGGTTCAGGATGCGCTGCTCCGAGCCCAGGTGCACGGTGAACACGCCGCCCTTGCGCGGCGTGGCGGCACCCTGGGCAAGGGCGGGCAGCGCGGGCATGGCGCCCGCCAGCAGGAGCCCGGCGCCAGACAGCAGAGCCTCGCGGCGTGTAATCCTCATTGGCCTGATCCCTATCTCGGTTGCGGACGACAAACCGGCAAAGTGGAATTTTGTCAATGACGGTTATGAAGCGTGAAATATGGCGCTTACCCTTGCGGGGATGGTGGCGCGTTTCTGTCAGGTCGTCCATCATTGCGGCAGAGTGTCTCTCCCGCCGCTCCAGACCTCCTCCTCCCCGCTGTTGCGAAGGCATCGCCGATGCTGCGAACCGAAGGCCCCTGCTCCGCCCTGGCACTGGCCGACAGCCTGGCCCAGCGCTTCGCCGCCCGCGCGCGGCAGCAGGGCGACCATGGCTTCCCGCACGAGAACCACCGCGACCTGCATGAGCAAGGCTACCTGCGCCTGCTGCTGCCGCGCGACCACGGCGGCACCGAGGCCGGGCTGGTGGAGATGGTGCAGGCGCAGGAGCGGCTGGCGCGCGGCGATGCCGCCACGGCGCTGATCACCGCCATGGCCGCCGTGGTGATGGGCCGGCTGCGGGAGGAGCGCCCGTGGCCGGAAGCGGTCTTCGCCGAGGTCTGCAAGGCCATGCTGCGCCAGGGCGGCGGCATCAACAGCTGCGTCACGGAACCGGAGCTGGGCAGCATCTCGCGCGGTGGCGTGCCGCGCTCCCGCGCCACGCCGGCACCGGGCGGCTGGGTGGTGGAGGGGCACAAGATCTTCGTCACCGGCGCGCCGGCATTGGGCTGGTTCCTCACCGCAGTGGTGCTGCCGCCCAGCAGCGCCGCGCCGGATGGCGAGGTGGCGACGGCCATCGTCGGCGCCGGCTCCCCCGGCCTGCGGATCGTCGAGACCTGGAACGACGCGCTGAGCCTGCGCGGCTGCGGCAATGCCGATGTCTTCTACGACAAGGTCTTCGTGCCGGAGCATCTGATGGTGGAGCGCCGGCCGATCGGCACCCCCTCCGGCTCCGCCAGCGGCAAGGCCAGCGCACCGGGGCTGGGGCCATGGTCGCTGACGGTGGCGGCGGTCTATCTCGGTGTCGGGCAGGCGGCGCTGGAGGCGGCCTGCGACTATGCCAACAACCGCGTGCCCACCGCGCTGGGCCGTCCCATCGCGGAGCAGGTGCATATCCAGCAGCGCATCGGTGAGATGCAGGCGGCATTGCTGGCCGCCCGCGCCCTGCTGCTGGAGACCGCCCATGCCTGGGTGGAGCAGCCGGAGCTTCGCCCCAGCCTGCCCGCCCGCATCGCCGCGGCGAAATACCTCTGCACCAATGCCGCCTGCGCCGCGACCGAGAGCGGGCTGCGCGTGGCCGGCGGCTTCAGCCTGACCAGTGCCCTGTCGCTGGAACGGCATTTCCGCGACGCCCGTGCCGGGCTGTTCCAGCCGCCGCAGGACGACCTGGCGCTGGGCGTGATCGGCCGCGACGCCCTGACGCAGTTCCGCCGCAGGCCGGCCTGACGCAGGGCATGAAAAAGGGCGGCCGGAGCCGCCCTTTCCCGGTTTCACCCGCTTAGCGGGGCGCGACCGTGGTGCCGCCGGAGGCCTCCGGGGTGCTGCCGCCCTGGTTCTGCGGCGAGGTACTGGGCGGCGTGGAGGGCCGGTTGCCCGGCGGCGTGCCGGTCTGGCCCTCGGTCGCCCGGCCCATGGCGGAGCCCGTGGGGGCGGAAGGCGTCATGTTCGGGCGGGTGGTGTCGCCCGGCGCGCTGGCGGTGCCCGGCGGGCGGTTGGTGCCGGAGCTGCCGTTGCGGGCGCCGGTATCGGTGCCGCCATTCTGCGCCGCCCGGTCCGCCGCGCGGCCGGCCGCGGTGCCCGGCGGGTTGTTGGCCGTGCCATCCGAGTTCTGCGGATAGGCGCCCGAGGTATTGGTACCCGCCGCGCGGTCCAGCGAGCGGGTCGCCGCCGTGCCGGGCGGGTTGCTGCCCGGCTGCGCGTTGGAATTGCTGTCCGAGGTGGCGCGGTCCGCGGCCCGGCCGACGGCGGTGCCCGGCGGGTTGTTGGGCGTGCCGTCCGAATTCTGCGGATAGGCGCCGGAGGTATTGGTGCCCAGCGTGCGGTCCAGCAGGCGGGTGGCGGCGGTGCCGGGCGGGTTATTGGCATCGGCACCCGCCGCCGCGCCGGCGTTGCCGGTGCCGTTGTTCATGCTGGGCGCGGGATTGGCCGGCGTGGTCGAGCCGCTTGGGCTATTGGCGGGCTGCGCCTGGGCGATGCCGCCCAGGCCGATCAGCGCCGCCGAGGCCAGGGCGATCATGGAATTCCGCATGCGTGGTGCTCCCGTATCCTTATCAGGCCGCCGGAGCGGCTCTGGCAGGAAACGCCGCGTGCCATAGGCGGTTGCCGCGCCGCGCCGTTTGCGGCACCATGCCCAATTCCCGTGGCAGGAAGCCGGACGATCGTCGCCCGACCCCCATGGGATGCGGAGCCTGAGACACCGTGATCCCCGCCCTGATGCCGACCTACAACCGCGCCGACCTCGCTTTTGAGCGGGGCGAAGGCGCCTGGCTGTGGACCACGGACGGGCGACGATTCCTGGATTTCGGCTCCGGCATCGCCACCACCTCCATCGGCCATGCGCATCCGCATCTCGTGCGGACCATCGCCGAGCAGGCGGCCAAGGTGATGCATACCTCGAACCTTTACCGCGTGCCGCAGGCCGAGCGCCTGGCGCAGCGGCTGGTCGATACCAGCTTCGCCGACAGCGTCTTCTTCGCCAATTCGGGCGCCGAGGCGAACGAGGGCATGATCAAGGCGGTGCGGAAGTACCATGCCGAGAACGGCCACCCGGAGAAGTTCCATACCATCTGCTTCGAGGGCGCCTTCCACGGCCGTACGCTGGCCACGCTCTCGGCCACCGGCAACGAGAAGTACCTCGCCGGCTTCGGCCCGCCGGTGCAGGGCTTCGACCACGTGCCCTTCGGCAACATGAACGCGGTGCGGGACGCCATCGGCCCGCAGACCGCCGCGATCATGATCGAGCCGATCCAGGGCGAGGGCGGCGTGCGCCCGGCCGACCTGCGCTTCCTCAAGGAACTGCGGGCCGTCTGCGACGAGTTTGGCCTGCTGCTGGCGCTGGACGAGGTGCAGACCGGCATGGGCCGCTCCGGCAAGCTCTGGGCCCATCAATGGGCCGGGATCGAGCCGGATGTCATGTCCTCGGCCAAGGGCATCGGCGGCGGCTTCCCGCTGGGCGCCATCCTGGCCAAGGAACACGTGGCCAAGCACCTGAAGCCCGGCACCCATGGCACCACCTATGGCGGCAACCCGCTGGCCTGCGCCGCCGGCAATGCCGTGCTGGATGTCGTCCTGGCCGATGGCTTCCTGCAGCAGGTGGACAGCACCGCCCGCTATCTGTGGGACAGCCTGAACGCCCTGGTCTCCCGCCACCCGCAGGTGGTGACGGGCGTGCGCGGCGCCGGCCTGCTGCTGGGCCTGCAATGCGTGCCGGAGATCACAAATGGCGACATGCAGGCCGCCGCCGTGGCGGAAGGGCTGCTGACCGTCGCCGCCGGGCAGAACGTGCTGCGCGTGGCCCCGCCGCTGATCATCACGCGCGAGCATGTGGACGAGGCCGTGGCGGCGCTGGACCGGGCCTTCACCAAGGCGGCGGCCGCGCTGCGGGAAAAGGCGCCGGCCAAGTGAGCGCGGCCCTCAGGCCAGTGAAGCAGGGGGGGGCGGCAACGTCCTCCCCTCGTCACTTTCTGGAACTGTCGGATTTCGACACGCCCACGCTGCGCCGCATGCTGGACCTCGCCGCCAGCACCAAGCGCGGCGATCTGGCCGACAAGCCCCTGGCGGGCAAGACGGTGGCGCTGATCTTCGAGAAGCCCTCCACCCGCACCCGCGTCTCCTTCGAGGTCGGCATCCATCAGCTTGGCGGCCATGCCGTCGTGCTCTCCTCCAAGGACATGCAGCTCGGGCGTGGCGAGACGGCGGCGGATACCGCCAAGGTGCTGTCCCGCTATGTCGATGCCATCATGCTGCGCACCGACAGCGTGGCGAAGCTGCGGGAACTGGCGGAACACGCCACCGTGCCGGTCATCAACGGCCTGACGGACGTGTCCCACCCCTGCCAGCTCATGGCCGACATCCTGACCTTCGAGGAGCATCGCGGCCCCATCGCCGGGCAGGTTGTGGCTTGGCTGGGCGATGGCAACAACGTCGCCCGCTCCTTCATCCAGGCCGCGGCGCGCTTCGGCTTCACGCTGCGCCTCGCCACCCCGCCGGAGCTGGCACCGCCGGCCCAGCTGGTGGACTGGGCGCGGCAGGAGGGCGCCAGCATCGAGTTGACGGCGGACCCCGTGGCCGCCGTGCGCGGCGCCCGCTGCGTGGTGACGGATACCTGGGTCAGCATGTCGGACGAGAAGGATGGCGGCCCGACGGCCCGTCACAACCAGCTCGCCCCCTACCAGCTCAACGCGGCGCTGATGCAGCACGCGGCGCCGGATGCGGTGGTGATGCACTGCCTGCCGGCGCATCGTGGCGAGGAAATCACCGCCGAGGTGATCGATGGGCCGCAGAGCGTGGTGTTCGACGAGGCCGAGAACCGGCTGCACGCGCAGAAGGGCGTGCTGCTCTGGGCGCTCGGCGCCAACTGACAATCGGCGGGGCACCGCGCGGCCCCGCCGCCTTCTTCTCCCTTCCTGTTCTGGCCCCGTCCAGAGACGCGAAGTTACCCGCACATACGGGTGACAGGACCTGCCGCCGCGCCTATGTGAGAGGCAGTCCAGTCCGGGGGCCGTGCCATGCAATTCGATGTCGTGATCGTTGGGGGTGGCCCGGTGGGGCTCGCCTTCGCCGGCTCGCTTTCCGGCACCGGGTTGCGCGTGGCGGTGGTGGAGCCGCAGCCGCGCGAGGCCCTGGCCGCGCCTGCCTTCGACGGGCGGGAGATCGCCCTCACCCACCGCTCGCAGGACATCCTGCGCCAGCTTGGTGCCTGGGACCGCATTCCGGAAGAGATCCCCTCCGCCCTGCGGGAAGCGCGGGTGCTGAACGGCGGCTCCCCCTACGCGCTGCGCTTCGACACCACGGGGCGGCAGGCGGCGGAGCTGGGCAGGCTGGTGCCGAACCATGTCATCCGCCGCGCGCTGTTCGAGGCGCTGGCGCCCGAGGCCACCCTGCTGACCGGCCAGCGTGTCACGGCCATGGAAGCGGATGTGGAGGGCGCCCGGCTGGCGCTGGCGGATGGGCAGCGCATCGCCGCCAAGCTGGTGGTGGCGGCGGACAGCCGCTTCTCCACCCTGCGCCGCCTGGCCGGCATCGATGCGGAGACACTGGATTTCGGCAAGGCCATGCTGGTGGCACGGCTGCGCCACACCCTGCCGCATGACCATGTCGCCACGGAATGGTTCGACTACGGCCAGACCATGGCCATGCTGCCGCTGAACGGCGACGTTTCTTCCGTGGTGCTGACCCTGCCGCCGGACGAGATCGCCCGGCTGAAGGAGGTGGACGGCGCCGAGTTCAGTGCCGAGATCACCCGCCGCTACCGCGAGCGCCTGGGCGCGATGGAACTGATCAGCACCCGCCACACCTATCCGCTGGTGGCGGTCTATGCCCGCCGCTTCACCGGGCGGCGGCTGGCGCTGCTGGGAGATGCGGCGGTGGGCATGCATCCCGTCACCGCCCATGGCTTCAACTTCGGCCTGCATGGGCAGGATATCCTGGCCCGCCGCATCAAGGCCGCGCTCTCCGAGGGCCGCGACTTCGCCGCCGGCCCGGTGCTGCGGGGCTATGAGGCGGAGCACCGGCAGGCGACGCGGGGCCTCTACCTCGCCACCAATGCCACGGCGCTGCTCTATACCAGCGACCGGCTGCCGGCGCGGGTGCTGCGCGGCGCGGCGCTGCGGCTGGGCAACCACCTGCGGCCGGTGCGGGGGGCCATTGTCTCCCGCCTCATGGAAGAAGACGGGGCTGGGGCGCGCGCCTGATATTGCTCGCCCCATCGCATCCGGGAGCGATCCTTCCTATCTAGCGCGGGACACCGTGCGGGCTCGGCCCCGCACCTCCCCCGGCATGGCCCAGCGCCACGCCATCCGACAAACCGCCCGGCGCCACCGCGAAGCCCTTGCCGGCCCTCGCGTGGTGCATCCCTGGGCCTCAGCATGAGATAAGGCTTCGCGTGACCGACCCGACCCTGCCCCACGCCCCGCATGACCACGACCGCCCCCCGGTGCCGAATGTGACGGTGCCGCAGGGCGTGCAGCCCTTCCACCTGCGCGACAAGCCCGTGCGCGGCCGCCTGATCCGCCTGGGCGAGCTGGCCGAGGCGCTGCTCTCCCGCCACAACAACCCCGATGTGGTGAAGAAGCTGACCGCCCAGGCCCTGGCCCTGACCGCCGGCCTCGCCACCGCGCTGAAGTTCAACGGCAGCTTCAGCCTGCAGGGCAAGGGCGACGGCGCCGTGCCGATGCTGCTGGCCGATTGCACCGATTCCGGCACCCTGCGCGGCTACGCCCGCGTGGACGAGGACAAGCTGACGCTGCTGAACGGCGCCGATGCCGAGGCCGGCGCCCTGCTGGGCAGCGGCTACCTGGCCTTCACGGTGGACCAGGGCCCGGGCATGGACCGCTACCAGGGCATCGTGGCCCTGGAGGGCGAGACGCTGGCCGAGATGACCGGCCATTATTTCGAGACCTCCGAGCAGCTCGCCAGCCGGGTCTGGCTCGCCGCCGGCCACACTCCGGCCGGCTGGCGCGGCACCGCGCTGATCCTGGAGCGTGTGGCCGGCGAAGGCGGCATCGACCCCCTGATGAACGATGCCGAGCAGGACGATGCCTGGGAAACCGCCCTGATCCTGGCCTCCACGCTGAAGGAGGAGGAGATGCTGGACGACAGCCTGGCGCCGGAGCAGCTGCTCTACCGGCTCTTCCACGCCGAGGGCCTGGTGCTCGGCCGGCCGCGCCCGCTTTCCTATGGCTGCCGCTGCTCCCGCGCCCGGCTGAGCTCGGTGCTGGAGGGCTTCGGCGACGAGGATCTGGACGAGATGACGCAATCAGGCGAAATCTCCATGACCTGCGAGTTCTGCAACACCACCTTCCGCTTCGCGCGGGATGAGGTGAAGGGGGCCTCGCGCCACTGACCGAGCGCAGCGCATGGGGGAGAATACCGGATGACGGCCAGCAGGACGCCGAGGATGACGAGCCGGCGCGCGGCACTCTTGCTGCCATTCCTGGCAGCGGCCTGCGCTTCCGGCGACACCACGCCGCCGCTGCAGGGCCCGCCCCGCTATGACTACCTGACGCCGCTGCGCCTCAATGTGCTGGATATCGAGGTGCTGGAGCCGGGCCCCGGCCCGGCCTGGCGCGTCGATCCGCCGGCACCGCTCTCCCCCGTCGCGCTGGCGGTGCAGATGGGGCGGGAACGGCTGGTGCCGGTCGGCACCACCGGCCGCGCCCGCTTCATGGTCGATTCGGCCACGCTGATCCGCGAGGTCGCCAGCGCCGGCGGCCTTTTCGCGCAGCAGACCGAGCGGCTGACCTGCGTGATCCATGTGCGGGTGGAGATCCTGGGCGGCGATGGCCGCCGCGTCGGCTTCACTGAGGCGGAGGTGCGCCGCAGCGCCACCCTGGCCGATGAAGGCCCCGCCAGCCGCGCCCGCGCCGCCGACCAGATCGTGCGGCAGGCGATGGACGATCTGAACGTCGAATTCGAGTTCCAGATCCGCCGCAACCTGCGGGACTGGGTGATGACCGGCGAGCCCGGTGCCGTCAGCGCCACGCCGATCCAGCAGGAAAGCCTCGGCGGCAGCCCGGCGGCGCCCGAGGCCGTGGCCCCCGCCCCCGCGCCAGCGGAACCGGTTGCCGCGCCCGCCATGCCGGCCGCCCCCGCCGGCACGCCGCGCTTCGCGCCGAACCTGACGCCCAACCTGGCGCCCCCGGTGCGGCCGTGAGCCGCGTCAGCTTCAGCAACCCGCCGGGCGTTCCCGCGCCCGCCGGCTTCTATTCCCAGGCCGCCCTGGTCGAGGGCGCCGGGCGGCGGCTGGTGATCGCGGGACAGATCGGCGTGGCGCCGGATGGCAGCGTGGCGGCGGACGCTCCGGCGCAGATGCAACAGGCGCTGGCCAATCTCGGCACGGTGCTGGCCGCGCATGGCATGGGGCCGCACAACGTGGTGCGCGTGCTGGTGCTGCTGACGGACCGCGCGCATCTCGGCGAATGGCGGCAGGCGCGCAATGCCTTCTTCGGCGGGCATGCGCCGACCAGCACCCTGATGGTGACGGCCGGGCTGGCCGATCCGCGCTTCCTGGTGGAAGTGGAGGCCGAGGCGGTCGACTGAACCGCCCGGCGCCGCCTCAGCCTTCCAGGCCGCCGGCGCGCGGGGCGCCGATGATGGCCATGAATTCCCGCCGCGTGCTCGGGTTCTTGCGGAAGGCGCCCAGCATGCGGCTGGTCACCATGCTCACGCCCGGCTTGTGCACGCCGCGCGTGCTCATGCACTGGTGGGACGCCTCGATCACCACGGCGACGCCGAGGGGCTGCAGCACGTCGTTGATGGTGTTCGCGATCTGCGCCGTCAGCTTTTCCTGGATCTGCAGGCGCTTGGCATAGATCTCCATCACGCGGGCCAGCTTGGAGATGCCGACCACCCGCCCCTTCGGCAGATAGGCGATATGGGCGCGGCCGATGATGGGCACCATGTGGTGCTCGCAATGGCTTTCCAGCCGGATGTCGCGCAGCACCACCATCTCGTCATAGCCGTCCGTTTCCTCGAAGGAGCGGGCCAGCAGCTCGACGGGGTCCTCGTGGTAGCCGGAGAAGAACTCCTCGTAGGAGCGCACCACGCGGGCCGGGGTATCCACCAGCCCCTCGCGGTCCGGGTTGTCGCCGGCCCAGCGCAGCAGGGTGCGGACGGCGGCCTCGGCTTCCTCCCGCGTCGGGCGCGGCTCCGTGGTCAGGGCGGCTTCAGCCGCGGTGGGCGGGACTTGGATATTCACTGCCAGATGATCCGTGCCTGGGTCCGGAAAGTGAGGCCGGACCGGATTTCCAGGAGATGAGGTTCAAGATGGGCGATGGCGGCGGCCGGACAAGCCGGGCCTTGGCTTCAGTGCACCGCCCCGCCGCCCATGGGACTGTCCAGGCTAAAGGCCGGGATGGCGACATCGAAGGCCTCGCCGCTATCCTGCTCCACCATGTGGTAGGTGCCGCGCATGAAGCCGCTGGGCGTCGAGAGCGGGGTGCCGGAAGTGTATTCGAAGCTCTCGCCCGGCTCCAGCACCGGCTGTTCCCCCACCACGCCGGGGCCATGCACCTTCTGGGTGCGGCCCATGGCATCGGTGATCAGCCAGCTGCGCTTCAGCAGCTGCACGGTGACCGGCCCGCCATTCTCGATGGTGACTCGATAGGCCCAGACGAAATGCGCTTCATCGGGCTTCGACTGGTCTTCCAGGTAGAAGGCCCGCACGGAAACGCGCACATCCCGGGTAACGGCGGTGAACAGCGGCGGTTCGGTCATGCCTGGGCCTTCTGAGCGTGGCTGGCGACGAAGCTGATGGGATAGACGCCAGGGCGGCGGCAATCCAGCCCTCTTCACACATGGCGGTGCTGCGTGGCCGGCAGCGACCTCAGCCGGCGATGTGCCAGCCCAGGGCCTCGTCCCCGCTGGCGCGACCCTCGGCGCGCAGCTTCAGCAGATGGGCCAGCAGGCTGTGGGCGGCGGCGCGGGTCAGCCGGGGGTCCAGCTTGCCGTAGACCGCCGGCACCATCGCCTCCGCCGTGGCGCCGGGCTGCAGGCGCAGGGCGGCCAGCACCAGCGCCTCCCGCTCCCACCGATGCGCCAGCAGGGCGTGCAGCAGCGGGCCGGGCCCGGGCAGCGGGGCGCCATGGCCGGGCAGCAGCAGCGCCCATTCCGCCGCCGCCACCCGCGCCAGCGCCGCCATGTAGGAGGCCATGTCGCCATCCGGCGGCATCACCACGCTGGTGGAGCAGCTCATGGCATGGTCGCCGCTGAAGAGAATGCGGGCTCCTTCCAGCGCGAAGCAGAGGTGGTTGGCGCAATGGCCGGGGGTATGCAGCGCGGTCAGGCGCCAGCCTTCGCCTTCCACCACGCCGCCTTCCAGCAGCCGGTGGTCGGGGTGGAAGTCATGGTCGCCACCCTCGCCACCCTCACCCGGCGGGGTCATGTGCGGGCCGAAGCCGAGGGTGGCGGCGCCGGTGGCCGCCACCAGCGCGGGCACGCCGCCCGTATGGTCGCGGTGGGTATGCGTCACCAGGATGCGCTCGATGCGCTCCCCCGCCACGGTGGCCAGCAGGGCGGCGAGATGCGCCTCGTCCCGTGGCCCGGGGTCGATCAGCGTCACCGCCCCTTCCCCCAGCAGGTAGCTGTTGGTGCCCATGACGGTGAAGGGCCCCGGATTGTTGCAGCGGATGCGGCGGATGCGCGGCCCGCCTGGCGGCCCCAGTTCCTCCACCGCGCCGGGCAGCAGGGGGTCTTGCTTCAGGAAGGGAATGCTCATGCGCCGCCGCCCGCAGGATCTCCTGGCAGAGGCCACGATCCAGCGGCGCCTGTCCAGGCGCCAAGGGCGGTAACCGGGGCGGCTAAGCAGCCTTGAGTTACCGCATTATCACGGTGCTTGAATTATTTACATTGTTCGCAATTTCTCGTGAGCGCCGTCACGGATCTCCGCTCATGATACGGAGATGCACCAAGCTCGCCTGGCCGCATGTGCGGCCGCCCCGGTCCTGACAATCCTGTTGCTCTCCGCACATGCCGCGCAGGCCAGCGATTCCTATTCCCTGACCGTCACCGTCGACGGCCAGACCTACAACCGCAGCTTCAGCGACAGCCAGGAAGCACTGCGCCTGCTCAACCGCCAGGGCCTGCTGTCCCTCGCGCCGAACTACACCAACCGCTCCTCGGTCAGCGGCGTGGTGGAGGTGCGCGGCCTGCCCGTGACCTTCAACACCATCCCCGGCACCACGGCGCTGCAGATCTCCTCTCCAGCGGCCGGCTTCAACCGCGTCTTCGACGCCGGCAGCCCCGCCGCGACGCAGAACCTGGTGGAAGCCTTCCTACGCGGCAACGAGGACCCGCAGGGCCTCCAGCAACTGGTGAAGGGCGTCGTCGCCAAGAGCACGACGGACCCGGTGGCCGGCAATCCTTCCTCGCTGCTCGGACAGTCGGTGATCGCGGATTACGAGATCGGCACCATGCTGCCGGGCGATGATGGCGGCATGTCGCCCCGCGCCGCCGGCTGGCATTTCGGCATCGGCTTCTCCGGCCAGTACCAGGACACGCGCCGGTCGGACGTGACCAACTACAGCATCCCCCTTGGCGTCTCCTATGCCTATGGCAAGGACGGGCCGGAGGCCTTCCTGCATGTGCCGCTGGTGCTGAGCGACATCGACGGCTCCAATGCCTACCAGGGCACCGGCGCCCTGGGCGTGCGGGTGCCGGTGATCACCGCCCCCTCCCTGCGCTGGGCGCTGACGCCCGCCCTCCGCTGGGGCGCCGCCGGGTCCTGGGACGAAAGCTCGGTGGGCCAGACTTATGGCGGCTCCGTCACCAGCGACCTGCGCGTGGCGCTGGGTGGCGGCGTGACGCTGGGCATCGGCAACAGCATCAGCCATTACCGCACGGAGCCGCTGGAATACGGCAACTTCCGCGTCAGCTACAAGCTGCGGAACTGGTCCTACCGCAACGGCGTCTCCCTCACCGGCCCGACGGGCGAGGTGGCGGGCCAGCCGGTGACGCTTGGCGCCTCCTTCATCGACACGCGCATGACGGGCGACGACCTGGCGGTGGATGCCTGGCAGGAATACGGCGTCTCCGCCACCTTCGGCACCAGCGTCCCGCTGCGTGTCAGCGCCAGCTACCTGGATGGCAACAACGGCTTCAGCGGCTTCCGCCTCGGCCTTTCGGCCGCCTTCTGACCGGCGCGCGCGGGGTGGCCTGGCGGCCGCCCCGCGCATGCCTTAGTTGGCGGCGGGCCTGGCGCGCCGCCGCATCTCCCGCTGCAGGATATAAAGGCCGGCGGTAACGATCAGCGCCGCGCCCAGCAGCATGGTGACGCCCGGCACGTCGCCCCAGAACACCCAGCCGAACAATGCCGCCCAGAGCAGCGCCGTATAGGTATAGGGCCCCAGCGAGGAAACCTGCGCGCTGGCATAGGCCTCGGTGGAGAGAAGCTGGCCGATGCCGCCCACCAGCCCCACGCCCACCAGCAGCAGCCATTCGGAGCCTGTCGGCGTCACCCAGAAGAAGGGCAGCGCCACGGCGCTGATGCCCGTCATCAGCAGCGACTGCCAGAGCACGATGGTGGCACTGCTCTCGGTGGCCGAAAGCTGGCGCACCAGCAGCGTGGTGCCGGCGGCGAAGATGCCGTGGCAGACGGCGGCGACATAGCCCGCCGCCATCACCCAGGCCGCCACGCCCTGCGGCACGATGCGCGGCTGCCCCAGCAGCTCCGGCCCCAGCGCGATGACCAGGATGCCCAGGAAGCCGATGCCCACCGCCGCCCAGCGATGCGGCCCCGGCCGTTCCCCCAGGAAGGGGATGGCCAGGAGGGTGGCGAAGATCGGCGTGCCATAGGTCAGCGCCTGCTGCTCCCCCAGCGGCAGCACGGTGGCCGAGAAGAACATGCAGCAGGAGGCTGCCTGCCCGGTGCAGGCGCGGCCGAGATGGCCGCGGAAGCGCCGCGTGCGCAGCGTTGCGCGGTTGCGCAGGGCCATCAGCACCACCACCGGCAGCGCGAAGAGGGAGCGGAAGAAGACGATCTCCAGAAAGGGAATGGTGCCGCCCATCAGCTTGGCCAGCACCGCCATCAGGGAGAACATCAGCGTGGAGAGCAGGATCATCGTGGCGCCACGGCGGATGTCGTGCCGCACGCCGGCCTTGGGTTGGGGCGGCGCCTGCGTGGCGGGGGAGACGGCGTTCACCGCCCTTCCCCCCGCCGCGACTGCCGGGCGCGCAGCCTTTCCCGGTGCAGGTTGTAGAGGCCGGCGGCGATGACGATGCCGGCGCCCGCGAAGGTGCTGGGTGCCGGCCAGTCGCCCCAGATCATCAGCCCGATCGGCAGGCTCCAGATCAGCGGGCTGTATTCGAAGGGCGCCAGCACCGAGACGGGCGCGATGGCGAAGGCGCGGGCGAAGAGCATATGCGCCATCGCATTACCGCAGCCCAGCGCCGCCAGCACCAGCATGGTGCCGCCGGAGGGAAAAAGCGAGACAGGCGGTGGAAAGAGCGGCAGCAGCAACAGCCCCACCGGGATATGCGCCACCATCAGCCAGAAGGTGATGGTGGCCGGCGTATCCGTGCGCCCCAGCACGCGGGTCCAGAGCCGGGTCAGCGCCATCAGCGCCACGGCGACCAGCATGACGCCGACTTCCCAGCGCCAGAGCGCGCCGCCGGGCTGCAGCATCACCAGCACGCCGCCGAAGCCCACCAGCGTGCTGGTCCAGCGCCGCCAGCCCACCTGCTCCCCCAGCAGCGGGATGGCCAGCAGCGTCATGACCAACGGCGAGACGGAGGAGACGGCGTAGCTGTCCGCCAGCGGCATGCCGAGGAACCAGGCGGCATAGAAGGCGCCGGAGACGACGCAGTGCAGCAGGCTGCGCGTCGCCACCAGCCGGCCGTTCACCGGCATCAGCCCGCCCAGGCCGGTGCCCTGCATCCGCGCCACCGCCGCCATGGTGACGGCGCCGAAGACCCCGCGCCACAGCATGGCGCCGGCGATGCCGACCTGCGGCAGGGCCCATTTCACGGCGGCATCGGCGCAGGCGATGATGGCATAACCGAAAGCCACCAGGAGGATGCCCCGCGCCGCATTGTCCAGCCGCTTGGGCGCGGCGGTGGTGGCCACGGTGTCAGGCACCGGCCGGCGCCCCCGTGGCACGGCCGTGGAAGTGGGGCAAGCTCAGTCCTCCCGTTCGAACAGCATGTAGCCGGCGATCTCGCCGGTCTGGCGGTAGTGGCGCCATGTCTCGGCGAAGCGCGGATGGCGGCTGAAATAGGCGACCATGTCGAAGGGCTGCCCGGCGCACCAGGCGATATGCGCGTCCCGCGCCACCAGCACGGCCACCGGCGGCGTTTCCGCGAAATCCTGCGCCACGCCGTCGAAGAGGTAGCGCTCCGCCGGCCCCATCTGCTCCGGCGCGCGGAAGCGGGCGCCATCCGCCGGGCAGGTGGCATAGACGGCCTGCAGCAGCCAGGTGCTCATGAAGCGCAGCACCGGCTGGTTCTCGGCATAGTTCAGCGCCGGATAGGCCGGGTAGATGTCGGGCGAGAGCACCAGCAGGCGGCCATCCGGCGCCTCCTTCTCCAGCCACTCGGCCAATTGGCCCACGGCATCCTTGCGGTAGTTGAACTCGCGCCAGGGTGCCTCGCCGCCGCGCATCACCAGCAGGGTCAGGGCGATGCAGGTGCCGGTGGCCAGCAGGGGCGCCACGCGGCTGGCGGCGCCGGCGGGCAGCAGCGCATCGGTGGCGCGCGCCATGGCCAGGCCGCAGAGCAGCCCGCCCCACATCCAGACCGGCACGACGTGGTAGCTCCAGCCCTTGTGCTGCACCAGGGCGGCCAGGAAGCCGCCCAGCACCGCCGCCGCCATGACGCGCGGCAGCCAGCCCAGGCTGCGCGTGCCGGCCCAGAGGGCCATCGCCACCAGGGAGGCCGTGGCCAGCATGGCGGTGAAGAGTTGCTCCGTCAGCAGCACCTGCCACCAGGAGGTGCCGCCGAGATCCACGTAGAAATCCCAGACCAGCGGCATCACCCGGCCGAAGTAGTCCGGGAAGCCCAGGAAGATCACCAGCAGGTAGAAGACCCAGAACCCCGCCAGACCCCAGGGCACCGGGTCCCGGAAGGAGGCCGCCCAGCCGCGCCGCCGGGCGCCGGCCAGCAGCACCACGGCCTCCACCAGCGCCGGCACGGCCAGGAAATGCGGCTTCAGCGCGAAGCCGACCCCGGCCAGCAGGGTCGTGGCGCCCACCACCGCCCAGCCGGGCCGGGTGGCCGAGGCCCGCCAGCGCATGCCCGGCGGCGTCATCACCGGGCCGATGCCGGGCAGGCTGACATGCGGGCTTACCGGCGGGCCGGCCGCCGCCCCCTCGATCCGCCGTTCCGCCAGGAAGAGATAGGGCAGCGCCGCGGCGGCCATGATCTGCTCCCGCTGGCCGAAGTCATAGCCGGCCAGCAGCAGCACCAGCGGCAGCAGCGCCAGCATCATCGCCGCCTCGGCCGCGCCGCGCGGCGGGTTCAGCCGGTGGCAGAGCCAGCCCACCACCCCGCAGAAGATCAGCAGCAGGAGCAACAGCGCCTGCACGGCATCCAGCGGCGTCCAGGCCGCCAGCAGCGCCGCCGGCAGGTTCAGCAGGAAGATCAGCGGCGGATTGACGTCGATCAGGTCGGAATACAGCACCTCCCCCGCCACCATCCGCTCTGCGAAGGACAGCACGGCGGCCACGTCCTGGTTCAGCGGCGGCGAGACCACCAGCACCAGGAACAGCAGGGCGGGCAAGAGCGCCGGCAGCAGCGCCAGCCAGCCACGGGTCTTGCGGGGGGAAGGATCGTTCATGCGCGGCCATCATCCTGGCCCGGCGGCGCGGCGGCATCCAGGGGCAGCCGCCGCAATCGGGCACCGCACCGCCATGAAGCACCATTGCGGCGGAGTTCGGGCGCTGCCACAAGCTAGGCTGTGGAACGCAACGAATATGTCCTGATGGACGCGGCCGAGGATGGGATGTGGTGGTACCGCGCCGCCCACGCCCGGGTGCTGGCCGCGCTGCGGGCACGCCACGCGCCGCCGGGGCTGCCGCTGCTGGATGCCGGCTGCGGCACCGGCGGGCTGCTGCGCCGCCTGGCCGCCGCCCTGCCGGGCCAGCCCCTGGCCGGGCTGGAATACAACCCCGCCGCCGCCGCCCGTGCCGCCGCCAAGTCCGGCGCCCTGGTCACGGCGGGGGATGCCAATACCCTGCCCTTCCCCGATGCCCGCTTCGGTGCCGTGGTCAGCGTGGACGTGCTCTGCCACGCGGGGGTGGAGGAGGCGCGCGCCCTGGCGGAATTCCGCCGCGTGCTGGCCCCCGGTGGCACGCTGGTGCTGAACCTGCCGGCCTTCGAATGGCTGCGCAGCGCCCATGACACGCGCGTCCACAACGCCCGCCGCTATACCGCCGCCCGCGCCGGGGCGCTGCTGCGCGAGGCCGGCTTCGTGCGGGTGGAGACGCGCTACTGGAACAGCCTGCTGCTGCCGCTGATGGTGGCGCAGCGCAAGCTGCGGTCCCGGCAGCCGGACGCGGCCAGCGACGTTGCCCCCTTCCCGCCATGGTTGGACGCCACGCTGCATGCCGCCACGCGGGCGGAAGCGGCGCTGGCCCGGCTCGGCCTGCATTACCCGGCAGGCGGGTCGGTGCTGGTTGTCGCCACCCGTCCCGCCTGACAGGCTTTTTCGTCTTCCACCCTCCCGCGGAACCCTTTCTGCATGCCCGACCATCCGCCGCCCACCATCGGCCTGTCCATCGTCGTACCGGTCTATCGCGGCGCCGCCACGGTGGGCCGGCTTGTTGCAGCCCTGTCCGACCTGCGGCCGGAAGGCGGCATCGAGATCGTGCTGGTCAATGACGGCAGCCCCGACAACAGCGCCGAGGTCTGCCGCGCGCTGGCCGCCAGCGCCACGGTGCCGCTGGTCTATGTCGAGCATGCGCGCAACTTCGGCGAGCACAACGCGGTCATGACCGGGCTGCGGCGCGCCCGCGGCCGCTACGTCATCACCATGGACGACGACCTGCAGAACCCGCCGGAGGAGGTGCTGAAGCTCTACGACCACGCCCGCCTCGGCAACTGGGACGTTGTCTACACGCGCTATGCCGAGAAGAGGCACGAGGGCTGGCGCAACCTCGGCTCCCGCTTCGCCAACTGGGTGGCGGACCAGCTGATGGACAAGCCGAAGGGGCTCTACCTTTCCTCCTTCCGCTGCATGTCGGCGCTGGTGGTGCGGGAGGTGACGAAATACACCGGCCCCTATCCCTATATCGACGGCCTGATCATGCAGGTGACGCAGCGCATCGACAGCATCGTGGTGCTGCACCTGGCGCGGGTGGAAGGCCGCAGCAACTACACGCTGCGCCGGCTGGTGCGGCTGTGGCTGAACCTCGCCACCAACTTCTCGCTGATGCCGTTGCGCCTTGCGATGTTCGCGGGCGCCGCCATGGGCATCCTGGGCGTGATCGGCGCCATCTTCACGATCATCGAGGCCATGACCAAGGAAACGCCCTCCGGCTGGGCCTCGGTGATGACCATCACGCTGCTGGTGGCGGGCGTGCAGTTCCTGATCCTGGGCGTGATGGGCGAATATCTCGGCCGCGCCTTCCTCTCCGCCAACGGCAAGCCGCAGGGCGTGGTGCGGGACGTCGTGGCGTCGGAGCCGCACGCATGATGGGTTCCTGGCTGGTGCTGGCGGCGGCGATCTGCACCTCCATGCTGGGGCAGGTGCTGCTGAAGATGGGCACGCTGGGCTCGGGCGGCTTCATCCACCAGCTCTTCCGCTGGCAGACCATCATCGGGCTTGGCTTCTACGGCGGCGCGGCGATGCTCTACATCGTCGCGCTGCGCAAGCTGCCGATGAGCGTGGCGCTGCCCTGCACGGCGGCGTCCTATGTCATCATCGCGATGATCGGGCATTTCGGCTTCGGCGAGGCATTGGGCCTGCAGAAGATCGCCGCCATCGCGCTGATCTCGGCGGGCGTGGTGCTGCTGGCGACAGCTTAGCCGTGCACGGCACCCCGCTTCAGGCAGCACAAAGAGTTGTCGCACCCTGCCCACGCGGGGCGATTAGAATGGCGCCACGCTTGGGAAGAACGCAGTGACCGCCAAGCTTGATGCCTGTTCGGGCCTGACCCGGAGCTGAGCTTTCGGGTCCAGCGGGACTACTCAGGATCTGCGGCCGCCCCTGTCGCTTGGCGATCCGCCTGCGGGTGCTCAGGCACACCACAGGAGCACTCGGCAATGAACACCAGACTTTATCTGGGCATCGCCCTGGCCAGCCTCGCCATGGCCCCATCCGCGGCCGCTGCCGGCGACGACGCCCTCATGCCGCACCGGCACCTGGTCCAGGCACCCGGCAGTGGCCCGCACGGGCCGGTGCATGTGCATCCGGGCGCCCGGCCGTCGACAGGGCGGACCGAGGTCGGCCCCTATTCGCGCGACCTGCCACGCGGCGCGGCGGCGCCCACCAGCGACGCGCGCCCGCCGCTCTACCCCAATCTTGGCGCCCTGACCTGGCCGGTGGGCGCGGCGAGCCCCGAAGCCCAGGCCTATTTCGACCAGGGATACCGGCTGGCCTGGGGCTTCAACCATGCTGAGGCGGTACGGGCCTTCCGCGCCGCGCAGGAGATCGACCCCGGCTGCGCCATGTGCTTCTGGGGCGAGGCCTGGGCGCTCGGCCCCCATATCAACTACCCGATGGACGCGGATGCGGTCCCGCGCGCCCTGGCGGTGCTGGACCAGGGGCGGCGCGCCGCCGCACAGGGCGCGCCGGAACATGCGGCGCTGATCGACGCGCTCTCCCGCCGCTATTCCGCCGACCCGCGGATGGACCGCAAGGCGCTGGACCAGGCCTATGCCGATGCCATGGAGCAGGTGCAGGCCCGCTTCCCGCGCAGCGCCGACATCGCCCTGCTGAATGCCGATGCGCTGATGAACCTCACGCCCTGGGACTATTGGGCGGATGGCGGGCGCACGGCCAAGGGCGCCACGCCGCGCACCCTGGCGCTGATCGAAGGCGTGCTGGGCGTGCGGAGCGACATGCCCGTCGCGGCCAATCCGGACCACCCGGGCGCGATCCATCTCTACATCCACATGGTCGAGGCTTCGGACCGGCCGGAGCGGGCGGCGCCGCATGCCGCGCGGCTGGCGGCGCTGCTGCCCGGCACCGGCCACATCGTGCATATGCCAAGCCACATCTGGTTCCGGCTCGGCCAGTGGCGGGACAGCCTGGAAGCCAACCGCCAGGCGGCCGCCGTCGATGAAGCCTATGTCGCTGGTGGCGGCGCCAGCCTGCTCTACAGCCAGGCCTATTACGCGCATAACGTCCATTTCGTGCTGGTCTCCGCCCTGATGGGCGGCGATGGCCGCACGGCCATCGAGGCGGCGGACAAGCTGGCCGGCATCGTCACCGACCGCGCCAAGCAGGATGTGCCCTGGACGCAGCCGATCGCGGCGGCGCCCTTTGTGGCGCATGCCCGCTTCTCCGACCCCGAGCGCATCCTGCGCCTGCCCGCGCCAGCCAATGATTTTCCGCTGGTGCGCGCCCATTGGCACTACGCGCGCGGCGAAGCCCTGGCCCGCCTCGGCCGGCACGATGAAGCCTTGGCGGAAGCGGCCACCATCGACGGCATGGCGGCACTGCCCGCGATGCAGGCGATGCCCGCCGCCGGCGTGCCGGCGCCGGACATGCTGCATATCGCCTCCCGCGTGATTGCCGGGCGCATCGCGCAGAACCGCAAGGACTGGGACGGGGCCGTGGCCATGTTCAGGGAGGCGGCCGCCTTGCAGGACGGGCTTCCCTATATGGAGCCGCCCTACTGGTATTATCCGGTGCAGCAGTCGCTCGGGGCCACGCTGCTCGCCCAGGGCAAGGCCGGGGAAGCCTCCGCCGCCTTCCGGGAGGCGCTGCGGCGTTCACCCAACAATGGCTGGGCGGCATCCGGATTGCTGCGGGCCGCCGAGGCCGGGGGCGACACCGCCGGCGCGGAGGAAGCCCGCGCCCTGCTGAAGCAGAGCTGGTTCGGCGGGGAGCAGCCCCCGCTCGAACAACTCTAGCGCCTTCGTGCCGGGCGGGCCTTTACCAGGGCCTGCCCGGCAACCGGCTGGCGGCGCCTAGCGCGCCGCCGCCTTCGCCTCCTTCCGGCGCCGGGTCAGGATGAACTCGGTATAGCCATTGGGCTGCGTCGCGCCCTCGAAGACCAGGTCCCGCGCCGCCTGGAAGGCCGTGCCGTCATAGGCCGGGGCCATGGGCGTATAGGCGGCGTCGCCCGCATTCTGCCTGTCCACCACGGTGGCCATGCGGCGCAGGGTTTCCTCCACCTGCTCCCGGCTCACCACGCCATGGCGCAGCCAGTTGGCGATGTGCTGGGCGGAGATGCGCAACGTCGCGCGGTCCTCCATCAGCCCGACATTGTTGATGTCCGGCACCTTGGAGCAGCCGACGCCCTGGTCCACCCAGCGCACCACATAGCCCAGGATGCCCTGGGCATTGTTGTCCAGCTCCGCCTGCACGTCGGCCGGCGACCAGTTGCTGTCGGAGAGCGGGATGGTCAGCAGGTCGTCCAGCTTGGCGCGGCGGCCGCCGGCGGCGATCTTGGCCTGCCGGGCGGCGACATCCACCTCGTGGTAATGCAGCGCGTGCAGCGTGGCGGCGGTGGGCGAAGGCACCCAGGCGGTATTGGCGCCGGCCTTCGGGTGGCCCGACTTCTGCGCCAGCATATCGGCCATCTTGTCCGGCGCCGCCCACATGCCCTTGCCGATCTGCGCGCGGCCGCGCAGCCCGCAGGCCAGGCCGGAATCGACGTTCCAGTCCTCGTAGGCCTTGATCCAGGCGGCGCCCTTCATGTCGTTCTTGCGCAGCACCGGGCCGGCTTCCATGTCGGTATGGATCTCGTCGCCCGTGCGGTCGAGGAAGCCGGTGTTGATGAAGGCGACACGGTCTTTGGCTTCCGCGATGCAGGCGCGCAGGTTCAGCGTGGTGCGCCGCTCCTCGTCCATGATGCCGAGCTTCACGGTGTTGCGCGGCAGGCCCAGCACATCCTCGACGCGGCCGAAGAGTTCATTGGCCCAGGCCACTTCCTTCGGCCCGTGCATCTTCGGCTTCACGATATAGACGCTGCCCTTGCGGGAATTCATCCGCTTGCCGCGGATGTCGTGCATGGCGATGGCCACCGTCACCAGCGCGTCCATGATGGTCTCGGGCGTTTCCTGCCCGCCCAGCGTCACGGCATCGGTCATCATGTGGTGGCCGACATTGCGCACCAGCATCAGGCTGCGGCCATGCAGCACCAGCTTGCTGTCATCCGGCGCGGTGTATTCGCGGTCCGGGTTCAGGCGGCGCGTCATCTCGCGCCCTTCCTTGCCGAAGGTGGCGGCGAGGTCCCCCTTCATCAGCCCCAGCCAGTTGCGGTAGACGAGGACCTTGTCCTCCGCATCCACCGCCGTGACGGAGTCCTCGCAATCCATGATGGTGGAAACAGCGGCTTCCATCACCAGGTCGGCGATGCCGGCGGGGTCATCGCAGCCGATCGGGTGATCCTTGTTGATCACGATCTCCAGGTGCAGCCCGTTGTGGCGCAGCAGGACGGCGCTGGGGCTCATCGGCTCCCCGGCATAGCCGGCGAATTGCGTGGGGTCGGCCAGCCGGGTCTCGCCATCGGCGGTTTCCAGCTCCAGCACGCCGTGGCGCACGGCCAGGGAGGTCACCGCCGCCCAGGTGCCGTCCTTCAGCGGCACGGCGGCGTCCAGCACCTCGCGCGCCTTGGCGATCACGGCGGCGCCGCGCATCTTGTTGAAGCCCTTGCCGCGCGCCAGGTCGCCTTCCTCGGCGATGGCATCGGTGCCGTAGAGCGCGTCGTAGAGGCTGCCCCAGCGGGCATTGCCGGCATTCAGCGCGTAGCGGGCATTGTTGACCGGCACCACGAGCTGCGGGCCGGCGATGCGGGCGATCTCGTCATCCACATCCGCCGTGGCGGCGGCCACGCCTTCCGGCTCCGGCAGCAGGTAGCCGATCTCGCGCAGGAAGGCGGCATAGGCCTCGCGGTCCACCGGGCGGGCCGGGTGCTCGCGGTGCCAGGCGTCGATCTTCGCCTGCAGCGCATCGCGCTCGGCCAGCAGGGCGGCGTTGCGGGGGCCGAGATCGCGCAGGATCGCCTCGTAGCCGCTCCAGAAAGCCTCGGGGCTGACACCGGTGCCGGGCAGCGCCTCGCTTTCCAGGAAAGCCGCCAGGGCCGGCGCCACCGCCAACCCGCCGATCCGCTTCATCTCCGCCATGGCCCTGCCTCCGGGATTTCTTCTGAGAGGCCAGGATTAGCCTTGTTCCGCCGCCGGGGCAAAGCGGGGTGCATGCAGGATCCGGCAGGAACCCAGCGGCGGCGCCGGGGCCAGCAGGTCCACCGCGCGCCGCTCGATCAGCGCCGCCAGCACCTTCAGCGGCCCGCCATGCGAGACCACGATGGCACCCGGCGGCAAAGCCGCGTGGAAATCCCGCACCCGCGCCACCAGCGCGGCGCCGCTCTCGCCGCCAGGGGGCGCGAAGCCCCAGGGGTCGACGGCCCAGTCATCCAGCGCCGCGCGGGGCACGTCATCCCAGGGCATGCCTTCCCAGGCACCGAAATCCAGTTCCAGCAGGCGGGCATCCGGCCGCAGCGGCAGGCCGGTCCGCGCGGCCACCTGTTCCGCCAGGGCCAGGCAGCGCCGCGCCGGGCTGCTGAACAGGGCCGTCGCGGCAAAGCCTTCCAGCACCGCCAGCGCCCCGCCGGCATCGCCGCCCGCGCCTGGCGGCAGGTCCAGCCGCCCGTAGCAGAGACCGGGGGCGATATCGGTCGGCAGATGGCGCAGCAGGGCATAAGGCATGGCCGATCCTCGCCGCCGGGCGCCGGGGCGTCCAGCACGCCGCCGATTGGCGCCGCCGCCGCCGCGATGTTAGAAGCCCCACGATGGCCGCACCGCCTGATGAAACCCGCGATGAACCGCATGGCACGGCGATGGCCAGCCCCAGGGCGCGGCCCGATGCCGTGACAGGCGGGGAAACGCATTACCTGATCTTCGCGCTGGCCGGCCTGCGCTGCGCCCTGCCGCGCGGGGCGGTGCGGGAACTGCTGCCGCTGCCGCGCCTGTCCCGCCCGCCATCCATGCCCGCCACCCTGGCCGGCTTCGTCAACCTGGGCGGGGAGGCCTTGCCGGTGCTGGCGCTGCGCCACCTGCTGGGCCTGACGCGCACCGTGCCGGTGGAGCCGCTCTACCGCCATATCATCGTGGCGGAGGACACCCTGCCCGGCAGCCGCGTCGGCCTGCTGGTGGACCGTGTGCTGGACCTGCGCCCGGTGGCGGCCGCGCAATGCCAGCCCGTGCCGCCCGAGGACAGCCTGAACGGCTGCGTCATCGCCCAGCTGTCCCTGCCGGAAGGCCCGGCGCATCTGCTGGACCCCGCCCGCATCCTGCTGGCGCAGGAACAGGCACGGCTGGAGGAACTGACCCGCAAGGCCGCCGCCCGGCTGGACGAATGGACGGCCTGATGGCGCTGCCCCAGGCGCGCCCCAGCTTCCTGCCGGATGCCGACTTCCTGCGGCTGAAGGCGCTGCTGATCCGCCGCACCGGCCATTTCTACTACGAGGACAAGGACGACCTGCTGTGGGACCGGGTGCGCCGCCGGCTGCACGCCCTGGGCCTGCGCGGCACCGGCGCCTATCTGGACCTGTTGCAGGACCCGGCGCGGGGCGAGGCCGAATGGGCCGCCCTGGAAGCCGAGATCACCATCGGCGAGACCTTCTTCTTCCGCTACGCTGAGCAGTTCGCCGCGCTGCGCAACACCATCCTGCCCGAGATCCTGGCCCGCAACGCCGCCACCCGGCGCCTGCGCATCTGGAGCGCCGGCTGCGCCAATGGGTCGGAGCCTTATTCCGTCGCCATCCTGCTGCGGCAGATGCTGGGCGAGGCGATCGCGGACTGGCGCATCACCCTGCTGGGCACCGACCTGAACGAGACCTCGCTGGGCAGCGCCCGGCTCGGCACCTTCTCCCCCTGGGCGCTGCGCTCCATGCCGCCGGAGGACCGGGCGCGGGACTTCGTGCCCATCCCCGACGGTCGCGGCTGGCAGTTGCGGCCGCAGCACCGCGCCATGGTGCGCTTCCAGCGCCAGAACCTGCTGGACCTGCTGAAGCCCGATGCGGCGCTGGAGATGACCGAGTTCGACCTCGTGCTCTGCCGCAACGTGCTGATCTATTTCCACCCGGAGGTGGTGCTGCAACTGGTGCACGCCATGGCGGAGCGGCTGGTGCCCGGCGGCTGGCTGCTGCTGGGCCATGCCGAGCCCTCTCCGGCCTATGGGCAGTTCCTGGAGCCGGTATCGCTGCCCGGCACCGCCGCCTGGCGCCGGGGCGGCGAGGACCTGCCGCCCCTGCCGGAGATGCCGGTGCCGGAGACTCCGGTGCCGGAAGCCCCGCCACCGCTGCCGCTCTCCGCCATGCCCTGGGCGCCCCTGGCGGTGCCGGAAGCGCCGCTGCCCCGCGCCACGCCCGGCCAGCCGGCCCCGGCCACGCCCGCCATCGCCCTTCCCGCCACCTCAGCCGAGGAAGCACTGCACCGCGCCCGCGCCCGCGCCGACCTGGGCGACCTCGATGGTGCCAGCCTGGCCTGCCGCCAGGGCCTGGAGGCCGAGCCGACCCATGCCGCCCTGCATTACTACGAGGCGCTGATCGCCCGTGCCCGCGGCGAAGGCCCACCGGCCGAGCGCGCCTTCCGCCGCGCCATCGCGCTGCGGGACGATTTCGCCATGGCGCATTACCAGCTCGGCCTGCTGCTGCTGGCGGAAGGCCGCACCGCCCCCGGCCGCAAGGCCATCGCCGTGGCCGCCCGCGTCGCCCAGGCCCTGCCGGATGACGCGCCCCTGCCGGAAGGCGATGGCATGACCGCCGGCGAGCTGCGCGCCGCCGCGCGGATGCACCTCCACCCGCCGGCCACGGCCGCAGTCAGGGCGCGCTGAACCATGCCCCTCCGCATTCTGCCACTCCCCCAGGGCAGCGAGACCCGCGCCGCGCGCATCCTGGACGCGCGCACCCACCACCTCGCCTCGCGTGGCGCGGTGCGGGAAAGCGGGCCGGTCAGCCCGCCGCTGCTGCTCTGCACCCTGGGCAACGAGGCCTATGGCCTGCCGCTGGCTTCCGTGGCGCAGGTGGTGCCCTTCGCGCCCTGCACCCCGGCGCCGGGGCAGCCCGCCGCCATGCTGGGCTTCCATGGCCGCGCCGGGCAGGTCTTCGTGGTGCTGGACCTCGGGCTGGCGCTGGGCATGGGCGCGGCGCGGCAGGGCGGCCACCTGCTGCTGCTGCGCCACGCCCCCCGCCGCTTCGCCCTGCGGGTGGACCGCGCCCTCAGCGCCGCCGATTCCCTGCCGCTGGTGGAGGCCGAGGCGGCGCAGGATGCTCCCGGCCAGCCCGCCGCGCCCCGCCATGGCGCCATTGCCGGCCATGCCATGGCCCCCGCCGGCATGGCCGGCAATGGCGATGCCCTGGTGGGCCTCATCGACCTCGACCGCCTGCTGCGCCCCTTCATGGCCGGCGCCCGCAACACCGACCCCGCTGCCACCGGAGCATGACGCCTTGAGCATCGCCAACCGCATCCTTCTCGGCTTCGCCGCCCTCGTGCTCATGCTCGTGATGCTCGGCGCCTATGGGTTGAACCAGATCAGCACCGTGACGCAGGTCACGGACACCATCGTCTCCCGCGACCTGGCGCTGCTGCGGCAGCTCTCCCTGCTGCGGAATTCCGAGAGCGCGATGCAGGAGATCCGCTCCCGCGCCGTCACGCGCTACCTGCTGCAGCAGCTCGGCCGCGGCGCGCCGGAGGCTGACCTGGCGCAGGAATGGCAGCAGGCAGCCGCCCGCACCGACACCATGCTGGCCGAGATGCTTTCCACCGCCAATCGCAACGCCGCCACCGGCGCCTCCGCCCAGCGGGTGGGCGGCTGGCAGCAGGTGGCGCAGCTGCTGAACCAGGCGGCCCTGCCGCTGCGGCAGCTGCGGGAACAGACGCAGGAACAGTTCCGTGCCATCCGCGCCAATGACCAGGTGGCGCTGGTCAATGCCGATAACGCCATCGCCAGCCATCGCGGCGAGCTGGGCCAGATCATCAGCCGGACGCAGGAGGCGCTGAACACCGTCATCGCCGCCGGCCAGCTGCGCACGGGAGAGGTCTATGAGGAAAGCCGCATCTCCACCGTCCTGGCGCTGATCGGCATGGTGGTGCTGGGGCTGACCATCGCGGTGCTGATCCGCCGCTCCATCGTCAACCCGCTCTCGGCCTTCATGGAATTCGTGGAACGCGTGGGGCGCGGCGACCTGTCCGGCCCGCCGGCCGCCACGGGGCGGGACGAGCTGGGGCAGCTCGGCATCACGCTGAATGGCATGGTCGATGGCCTGCGCCAGCTGGCGCGCCAGAGCCGCGACGCCACCGAGAACCTGAACGCCGCCGCCGCCGAGATCCGCGCCAGCACCCAGGAACAGGCCGCGAGCGTCGAGGAACAACTGGCCGCCGTGCAGGAAACCGCCGCCACGGTGGACGAGATCACCCATTCCGGCAGCCAGATCGGCAAGCGGGCGCAGGAGGTGATCGCTTCCGCCCAGGCCACCGCGCAGACCTCCGGCGCCGGCCTCAAGGCAGTGGACGAGACGGTGCGGGCGATGGATTCCATCCGCGAGCAGGCCGAGGCCGTGGCCAGCAACATCGTGGCGCTGAGCGAGAAGACGCAGGCGATCGGCGAGATCATCACCACCGTCAACGACATCTCCGAACGCTCCCACCTGCTGGCGCTGAACGCGGCCATCGAGGCCGCCGCGGCCGGCGAGCAGGGCCGTTCCTTCGCCGTGGTCGCCGCCGAGATGAAGACGCTGGCGGACCAGGCCAAGGAGGCGACCAGCCAGGTGCGCTCGATCCTGGGCGACATCCAGCGCGGCATCAATTCCTCCGTCATGCTGACGGAGGAAGCGGTGAAGCGCGTGGTGGCGGGGCGCGAGCGCACCGACACCACCCACACCACCATCAGCGAGATCTCCGCACGCATCCAGGAAAGCGTGCAGACCTTCCAGCAGATCGTGGCCTCCACCAACCAGCAGCAACTGGGCATCGAGCAGGTGATGGGCGCGCTGCAGAACATCCGCCAGGCCAGCCAGCAGACGGCGGCGGGCACGCGGCAGCTCGACACGGCGGCGGCCAATCTCTCGACCCTGTCGGCGCAGCTGGTCACGCTCGCAGACCGCTACCGCGTCTGAGGCGGGGAGCGCGCGGCCTTGCCCATGTCGGACCTGCGCCGGGAGCTGCTGGCGGCCTTCGATGCCGAGCATAAGGAGCATCTCGGCGCCATCCGCGCCGCGCTGGATGCCGCCGAGCGCGGCGAGCAGGCCGACCTGCGCGACATCTTCCGCCGTGCCCATAGCCTGAAGGGCGCCGCCCGCGCGGTGGACCTGCCCGTGGTGGAGGAAGTGGCGCACCGGCTGGAAGCCGTGCTGGCCCGCGTGGCGGAAGGCGTCATGGCGCTGGACGCGCGCGTGGCGGCCGGCGTGCAGGTCGGGCTGGATGGGATCGAGGGCTATGTGGCCGCCCTGGCTTCCGACCCCGCCGCCCCCGCCCCGGTCGCCGCCATGGCGGCACTGGACGCGCTGCTGGGGGATGAGGCGCCGCCAGCCGCACCGGAAGCCGCCGCCCCTGCCCTGCCCGCAGCGCTACCGCCACCGCCCCCGGCGCCCGCCCCCGTGCCGCCCCCTGCCCCCGAGGCCCCGCCCATGGCCGAGGCGCCGGCCGCCGCCGCCTCCGGCTCGGTGGAATACCTGCGGGTGAATGCCGAGCAGATCGAGGCCCTGGCCGTCGCGGTGCATACGCTGTCCGAGGAAGTCACCCAGCAGGCGGGTGTCGAGGCGGAACTGCGGGCCCTGGAAGAAACGCTCTCCGGCCTGCGCCGGGCGCTGGAGACGGCGCTGCGCGCCAGCCCCACCCCGGCGCTGCGCGAGGTGGCGCAGGGCCTGGATGGCCTTTCCCGCCGCATCGGCCGCATGGCGCGCGAACAGCATGCCGGCACCTTCGCCGCCGAGGCCGCCGCCCAGCGGGTGCGGGAGCAGGTGGAGGCCATCGCCCTGGTGCCGGCCGAGACGGTGCTGGGACCCTTGGGCCGCATGGCGCGCGACCTGGCGCGCGAAGCCGGGCAGGACGTGGCGGTGCGGCTGGAGGGCATGGATGTCCAGGCCGACCGCCGCGTGCTGCAAACGCTGAAGGACCCGGTGCTGCACCTGCTGCGCAACGCCATCAGCCATGGCATCGAGCAGCCAGAGCAGCGCCGCGCCCAGGGCAAGCCGGAACGCGCCGAGGTGTCGCTGCGCCTGTCGGGCCGTGGCGGGCTGCTGCTGCTGACGGTGGCCGATGACGGGCGCGGCCCGGACCTCGCGCGCATTGAGGCCACGGCCATCCGCCAGGGCCTGCTGCCGGAACGCTCCCCCTGGTCCGCGCCGCCGCCGCCGGACCGCCTGCTGTCGCTTGTCTTCGAGCCCGGCTTCTCCACCGCCCCGGCGGTGGACCGGCTCTCCGGCCGCGGCATGGGGCTTTCGGTGGTGGCGGAGGCGGCGCGGCGGCTGCGCGGCACCACGCTGATGCGCCCGCGCCGGGGCGGCGGCACGGAAGTGGAGATCGCGGTGCCCTTCTCCGCCGCGCGGCAGAAGCTGCTGCTGGTGGAAGCGGAGGGCCAGACCTACGGCCTGCCCAGCCATGGCATCGAGCGGCTGCTGCGCCTGCCCGTTGCGGCTGTGGAAAGTGTGGAAGGTCGGCCCGTGACGCGCATCGCGGCGGGGGGGCAGGACGTTATCGCCCCCGTGATCGCCCTTGCCGCCCTGCTTGGCTCGCCCCAGGCCACCATTCCGGTTGAAGCCGGCCATGTGAACGCGGTGCTGCTGCGCCGCGGTGGCCGCCGCTGCGCGCTGGCCGTCAATGCCACGCGCGATGTCAGAACCCTGCTGGTGGACAGCCTCGATGTCCCCGGCCTCGATACCGAGTTGCTCAGCGGCATCGCGCCGCGTGAGGGCGAGGCCCCGGCCCTGGTGCTGAGCCCGGAAGGGCTGGTGGGCCGCTGGCTGCGGGACGAAGGCCACCTGGGCGCCGGCACGCTGGGCCTGGAAGGCGCCGCCGCCGAGGACCGTGTCGCCGCCGCCACCATCCTGGTGGTGGATGATTCCATCACCACCCGGACGCTGGAGAAGAGCATCCTGGAAGCGCAGGGCTACCGCGTGCTGCTCAGCGTCGATGGGCTGGACGCGCTGAACCTGCTGCGCTCCGGCGACGCGGTGGTGGACCTGGTGGTGGCGGATGTCGAGATGCCGCGCATGGACGGCTACGCGCTGCTGCAGGCCATCAAGACCGACCCGCGCCTGGCACCCCTGCCGGTGATCCTGATGACCTCCCGCGCCGCGCCGGAGGATGTCCGGCGGGGGCTGGACCTGGGTGCCGGCGCCTATCTGGCGAAACAGAAATTCGATCAGCGGGAGTTGCTGGCCACCATCGGCCAGATGCTGTGACCATGTCCGATCCTGTTTTCCCTTCGGGCAGCCTGACCCGTCCGCCTGTCCGCGTCATGATCGTCGAGGATTCGACGGTGGTGCGGCGGCTGCTGGCCCATATCGTGTCCGGCGACCCGCGCCTGGTGCTAGCCGCCGCCGTCGCCTCGGCTGAGGAAGCGCTGCGGGAACTGCCGCGCGTGCGGCCGGACGTGATCTCGATGGATATCCGCCTGCCCGGCATGGACGGGCTGGAGGCGACGCGGCGCATCATGGCGGAACAGCCGACGCCCATCGTCGTCATCGCCGACAGCGTGCGGGATTCCACCTTCGGCATCTCCATGAACGCGCTGAAGGCCGGCGCGCTCTCGGTGGTGGAGAAGCCGGTGGGCATCGAGACGGGCGGGCACGAGCAGATCGCCGAGACCATCCGCACCCAGCTCTACATCATGAGCCAGGTGCCGGTGATCCGACAGCGCGGCACCTTGGCCGTCCGCCCGCGCCTGCTGGCCGAGCCGGCGCAGCGGCCGCCGCCGCAGCAGCCGGCGGTGCTGGCCATCGCGGCCTCCACCGGCGGCCCGCCGGCCCTGGCGCAGGTGCTGGGGGCGCTGCCGGCCGATTACCCGCTGCCGGTGCTGCTGGTGCAGCACATGGGCGCCGCCTTCATGGAAGGCTTCGCAAGCTGGCTGAACGGGCTGGTACCACTGAAAGTGGCGCTGGCGCAGGAGGGCGAGGTACCGCAGCCTGGCCGTGTCTATGTCGCACCGGGGGACCGGCACCTGCTGCTCTCCCCCCAGGGCGTGCTGCGCCTGTCCAGCGAGAAGCCGCTGGCCAGCCAGCGCCCTTCCGCCACGATCCTGTTCCGCAGCGTCGCCGCCGCCGCCGGGGAGCGGGCGCTGGGCGTGCTGCTGACCGGCATGGGCGAGGATGGCGCGGTGGGCCTGACCGAGATGCGCCGCGCCGGCGGCTATACCATCACCGAGCATGAAAGCACCGCCGTGGTCTATGGCATGCCGGCGGCGGCGGTGCGGCTGGGCGGTTCCTCCCTCAGCCTGCCGCTGCCGGCCATCGGCCCCCGCCTGGCGCAACTGGGCCGGCGGGAGGCGCAGGCATGAGCACCGGCGCCATCCTGCTGGTCGAGGATTCCGAGACCCAGGCCCTGCAGATGCGCCGGCTGCTGGAGGGCGAGGGCTTCACCGTCCAGCGCGCCGCCACGGCCGAGGCGGCGCTGGAAGCGCTGAACGGCACCCTGCCGGACCTGGTGATCGCCGATTACCACCTGCCCGCCATGAATGGCGACGAGCTGGTGCGCCGCGTGCGGCTGAACCACCGCACCCGCGCCATCGCCGTGCTGATGCTGACCGAGGCGCGGGAGCGGGAGCTGGAGCGCCAGGGGCTGGAAAGCGGCGCCGATGCCTATGTGGCGAAATCGGCCGGGCAGGACCTGCTGCTGCTGCGCATCCGCGCCCTGCTGCGCGGCCGTGGCGGCGAGGCCCCCGCCCCCGCCAGCACCCAGGACAGCGCCTTCCGCCGCACCCGCCTGCTGCTGGCCGAGGACAGCCTGACCCAGCGCCTGGCGCTGATGGCGCAGCTGACGCGGGAAGGCCATGAGGTGGAGGTCGTCTCCGACCCGGAGGCCGCCCTGGCCACCCTGCGGCAGGACCCCGCCGGCTGGGATGGCGTGCTGCTGAACGCCGCCACCGCCGGCTTCGATGGCGTGGCGCTGGTGGCGGCGCTGCATGGCTTCCGGGGCGAGACCGGCGCGTCCTTCCAGATCGTGGCACTGGTGCAGGAGGGTGCCCAGGCCCTGCCCGGCCAGCTTTTCGCCGCCGGCGCCGACGAGCTGATCCCGAGCCCGGCGCCGCCGGAGACGCTGAGCGTCCGGCTGCGCGCCGCGCTGCGCCGCAAGCTGCTGCTGGACGAGGAGCGCCGCGCCGCCGCCGAATCGCGCGAGCGGGCGCTCACCATCGAGCGCGCCCAGGCCAAGGCCGCCATGGCCGAGGCGCTTTCCCGCGCCAACGAGGAGCTGGAGGAAGCCAACCGCCAGCTGCGCGAGACCCAGACCCGGCTGGTGCAGGCCGCCAAGATGGCCTCGCTGGGCGAGCTGGTGGCCGGCATCGCGCATGAGATCAACAACCCGCTCGCCTTCATCCTGGCGCATCAGGGCACGGTGGAGCGGCTGCTGCGGCGGCTGGAGGAACAGACGCCGCCGGAGGCCGAGACGGCATCGCTGGTCGCCCGCTGCCGCGACCGCGTCGGCTCCATGACGCTGGGGCTGACGCGCATCCAGGACCTTGTCGCCAACCTGCGGAAATTCTCCCGCAGCGACGATGGCGCCTTCCAGCGGGTGAATGTGCCGGAGGCGCTGGAGACGGTGCTGACCCTGCTCAGCCCCAAGCTGGGCGAGCGCGTGGTGGTGCAGCGCGAGTTCCAGGGCGCCGAGGAACTGGTCTGCCTGCCCGCGCTGTTGAATCAGGTCGTGATGAACCTCGTCTCCAATGCCGCCGATGCCATTCCCGGCGAGGGCCGCATCACCATCGCGACCCGCAGCGACTGGCGCAGCTATTCCATCGAGATCCGCGACAGCGGCCCCGGCGTGCCGGAGGAATTGCGCGAAAAGGTCTTTGAGCCTTTCTTCACCACCAAGCCTGTGGGGCTGGGGACTGGCCTTGGCCTCGCCATCGCCTACAATGTGGTGGCCGCTCACGAGGGCAGCATCACCGTTGGTGCCGCGCCGGAGGGCGGCGCCTGTTTCACGGTCAGCGTGCCTGTGCGAACTGAACCCTAGTATGCCGGATACAATGACGCAGCCCATGGGGAGCGACCGGCGCCGGGGAACCCTTCTCGTCGTCGATGACGAGCCGGAGATCCTGACGGCGCTGGAGGACCTGTTTGAAGAGGACTTCCGTGTCCACGCCGCCCGGTCGGGCGCCGAGGGACTGGAGATCCTTCGGCGTGCGCCGGATGTGGATGTCATCATCTCCGACCAGCGCATGCCAGGCATGACCGGCGATGCCTTCCTGGCCCAGGCGCGCGAGATCAGCCAGGCCGAGGCGCTGCTGCTGACTGGCTATGCCGAGCTGGACGCGGTGATCAGCGCCGTGAACAAGGGCCGCATCGCCTTCTACGCGCCCAAGCCCTGGGACCCGGAAGGGTTGCGGAGCATGGTGCTGAGCGCCATGGAGCGCCACCGCCTGGCGCGTGCGCTGGAAACCGAGCGCGCGCTGCTGCGGGGCCTGCTCGACGCTTCCTCGGACCCCTTGTCCTTCAAGGACCGCAACGGCCGCTTCATCCGCCTGAACGCCGCCAAGGCGGAGGCGCTGGGCGGCACGGTCGAGAGCCTGCTGGGCCAGCGGGAAAGCACGCTGCTGCCGCCCGAGGCCGCCGCCGCCCTGGTGATGGCGGAACAGGAGGTGATGCAGAGCGGCCAGGGCACCGACCAGACCGGCCTGGCGGCGGGTGAGGCAGGGTCCCGCTGGGTGCGGGTGCAGCGCCTGCCGATTCCGGGCCGCGACGGCCATGCCACGCATCTGGCCACCATCGAGCATGACCTGACCGAGCAGCGCATGCTGGAAGAGCGGCTGCGGCAGGCGGAGAAGATGCAGGCCCTGGGCACCATGGCCGGCGGCGTGGCGCATGACTTCAACAACCTGCTGACGGCCATCCTGGGCAGCCTGGACCTGCTGCTGCAATCCGGCACGCATGACGCGCGTGGCGAGATGCTGCTCAAGACCGCCATCACCGCCGCCGAGCGCGGCTCGGCCCTGACGCGCCGGCTGCTGAGCTTCAGCCGCAAGCGGGAATTGCAGCTGCGCCCCGCCGACCTGAACCGCATGGTGCAGGAAATGGACGGGCTGCTCAGCCGCAGCCTGGGCGAGCAGGTGACGGTGCGCCATGCGCTGGGAGAGCACCTCTGGCCCGCGCTGGCGGACCAGGAGCAATTCGCCCTCGGCCTGCTGAACCTCTGCATCAACAGCCGCGATGCCATGCCCGATGGCGGCGTCATCACCCTCTCCACCCGCAATGTCTCGGTGGCGGAGGAAGAGGTGCCGGACCTGCATCCCGGCGACTACGTCGTGCTCGGCGTGGCCGATACCGGCACCGGCATGCCGCCGGAGGTCATGGCCAAGGCCTTCGAGCCCTTCTTCACCACCAAGGAAGTGGGCAAGGGCACCGGGCTGGGCCTGTCCATGGTCTATGGGCTGGCGCGGCAATCGGGCGGCACGGTGACGCTGGACAGCCGGCCGGGCGAGGGCACGCTGGTCGAGGTTTATCTGCCCCGCTCCGACTGGTCCGGTGCGTCCAGCCAGGTGCCGGAAGGCCAGGCGCCGGCCTGCCATTCCTGCCGCGTGCTGGTGGTGGACGACGATGCCGCCGTGCGCGGCATCACCACCACCTTCCTGAACGAGCTGGGGCACAGCACGCTGGAAGCCGCCGATGGCGCCGCCGCCCTGGCGCTGCTGGAAGCCGGGGAGCAGGTAGACCTGCTGGTGACGGATGTCGCCATGCCCGGCATCTCCGGCGCCGAGCTGGCAACCCGGGTGCGGGCCCGCTGGCCGGAGATGCCGGTGCTGCTGCTGACCGGCTATGCCGACCCGGCGATGCAGTCCGATGGCTTCCCCGTGCTGCGCAAGCCCTTCCGGCAGACCGAGCTGGCGCGGCAGGTGGCGGCGGTGCTGCGCCGGGGCTGAGCACGCTCAGCCCGGCGGCGCCTCGCTCAGCACCGCCTGCAGCATCACCATGTCCAGCCAGCGGCCGAACTTGCAGCCCACCTGCGGCATCAGCGCCACGCGGTTGAAGCCCAGCTTTTCGTGCATGCGGATGGAAGGCAGGTTGGCGGCGTCGATCGAGGCCACCATCACGTGCTTGCCCAGGCCGCGCGCCTCTTCCATCAGCGTCGCCACCAGGGTCTGGCCGATGCCGCGGCCCCGCGCGTCCTCACGGATATGGACGGAATGTTCCACCGTGTGGCGGAAGCCGTCCCAGCCGTTGCGGAAGTCGCTGAAGGCGGCGAAGCCCAGGATGCCGCCGCCCTGGATGCAATCGGCCACCAGCACCGGATAGCCCCAGTCCCAGCGCTTGCGCATCCAGGCCAGCCGCTCCTCCAGCGTTTCGGTGCGGTCGGTATAGATGGCGGTGGTGTGCAGGATCACGTCGTTGAGGATGCTCAGGATGCCGGGCGCATCGGCTTCCTCCGCCATGCGCAGCACCCAGCCGGCGGGATTGGCGACCAGGGGGCTCATGTCCTGCCTCCCCTGCCGAGGCTCAACGGCCTTCGCCGGATGCCTCCGGGCCTTGCGAATTTCCTGCCCCGGTGAGGGATGTCAGCGGCATTCCGCTGGTCGGAAAAGGCTTGGAAGATCGACAGGGTATCGCCCATTGGCCGCCCGCACTGCTGAGATACTGAACATGCCAGCTATCGCGGACACGACAGTTCCTGAGAACTAGCACACAAGGCTGCGAGAAAGAGAGATATTCTTTACCAGTGCCGCATCCGTGAGCACGGATTCTCGTCATCCATCTCACTCATTTCTTGCGCGTTTTGATCGAACAGCGGCGCCGCACAGTGGAATGAAAAGACCCCGCCGGAGAACCGGCGGGGCCTGAAAATACCTGCGAGAAAGGGTGTGCTTACTCAGCAGCCATCATCAGCTCGGCGGCGCGGCTATGCGCCAGTTCCTGGTACAGCGCGACATAGTCCTCGGCCATGCGGCGGGCGGTGAAGCGCTTCTCGAACTGGGCGCGCACGGCGGCACGGGGCAGCGCCTTGACACGCTCCACGGCGGCGACGGCTTCCTCCATGCTGGTGACGGAGAAGCCGGTGATGCCGTCATCCACCACCTCGGGTACCGAGCCATGGCGGAAGGCGATCACGGGCGTGCCGCAGGCCATCGCCTCGATCATCACCAAGCCGAAGGGCTCGGGCCAGTCGATCGGCGTCAGCAGCGCGCTGGCGCCGGACAGGAACTCGGGCTTCTGCTGCTCGTTGATCTCGCCGATGAACTCGACCAGCGGATGCGCCATCAGCGGGCGGATCTTCTGCTCGTAGTAATCGACATCCACCCGGTCCACCTTGGCCGCGATCTTGATCGGCGTGTTGGTGGCGATGGCGATCTCGATGGCACGGTCGCAGCGCTTCTCGGGCGCGATGCGGCCCAGGAAGGCCAGGTAGCCCGGCGTCATGTCGGTGCGCGGGGTCAGCAGCTTCTCCGGCAGGCCATGATAGATGGTGCCGACGAAATTGGCCTGCGGCAGCGGCTTGCGCTGGTCGTTGGAGATCGAGACCACCGGCACGTCGCGGAAGGCGTCGAAGACCGGCTGCAGTTCCGGCAGGTCCAGCCGCCCGTGCAGCGTCGTCACCATCGGCGTGCTGGCGCGGGAAAACAGCGAGAACGGCAGGTAGTCCAGGTGGAAGTGCAGCAGGTCGAATTCGTGCCGGCGGCGGTAGACCGTCTCCAGCATCATGGCCAGTGGCGCATTGGTGTCGCGCACCGAGGGGTCGAGCCGCAGCGCCTTGGCGCTCATCGGCGCCAGGGTGGCCGAGGTGATGGAATCGCCACTGGCGAAGAGCGTGACCTCGTGGCCGAGCTCCACCAGACCCTCGGTGAGGTAGGAGACGATCCGCTCGGTGCCACCGTACAGCTTCGGCGGCACGGCTTCCGTCAGGGGAGCGATCTGGGCGATACGCATCGGGTTCCGTTCTCCGTCGTGTTTGGCCTGGAACGCAACCTGGGGGACGAATGCGGTTTGGATTCGGCAAGCATCGCCACGATTCTGACGTGATGCCGTTGTTTCCTCCGTAATCACCACGAAGGCGGGCCACCTCACGTCTTTGTGCACCGCGATACGAGCCAGGAGGCGCTGACTCCCCATGCAGCCTACCGAGACACAGCCCGCCCCGGCGCAGGACGCCACCCACGGCATGCGCCCGCAGGACGCGCCGGAAGTGCTGCGCTACGCGCACCGGCCCGTGGCCTTCCTGCTCCGCCACCTGAAGCCTTATGCGGGCTCGCATATCGCCACCATGCTGGCGGTGCTGGGCGCGGTCGGCTGTTCCGTCGGCGCGAATTACGCGGTGAAGCACCTGATCGACACGCTGTCCGGCAATCCGTCGCAGATCGGCGCCACCGCCGTCTGGACGGCCTTCGCCATCCTGGCGGGCGTCATCACGGCCGATAACATGCTCTGGCGCGTCGGCGGCTGGATCGCGGCGGACCGCTTCCCGCGCGCCACCGCCTCCATGCGGGCCGAGCTGTTCCGCCACCTTGCTGGCCATGCCCCTGGCTATTTCGCCAACCGCTCCGCCGGCACCCTGGCCAGCCGCATCAGCGCCACCGGCACGGCGGCCTTCACCCTGCTGCAGAACTTCACCTGGCATACCGTGCCGCCCGCCGTGGCCGTGGTGCTGGCCATCGGCTTCCTGGCCAGCGTGGACCCGATCATGGCCGGCTGCCTCGTGGTCGCCGCCGGCACCCTGGCCGCCGGCGTCGCCACCCTGGGCCGCCGGGGCGAGAAGCTGCACGACACCTTCGCCGGCCGCGCCGCCGCCGTGGATGGCCAGCTGGTGGACGTGGTGCAGAACTTCGCCCTGGTGCGCGCCTTCGGCGCCTTCGGGCGGGAGGGCGCGCGGCTGGACCAGGCGCTCGGCGCCGAAACCTCTGCCCGCCGCGCCAGCCTGCGCTACCTGGAGAAGCTGCGGCTGGTGCATGGCGCCGCCACCGCCGTGCTGACCGCCTGCCTGCTGGGCTGGGCCGTGCACCTGTGGCAGATCGGCCGCGCCACCACCGGCGACATCGTGCTGGTCTGCACCCTCGGCTTCACCATCCTGCATGCCTCCCGCGACCTCGCGATGGCGCTGGTGGACCTGACGCAATACGTGGCCCGGATGCGGGAGGCGCTGTCCGCCCTGCTGGTGGCGCATGACATGCCGGACGTGCAGAACGCCAAGACCCTGGCGCCCCATGGCGGCGAGGTGGTGTTCCAGGACATCACCTTCCGCTACCCCGCCGCCCCCGCTGGCAGCGCGCCGATCCTGCGCCACATGCAGCTGGAGATCCCGGCCGGGCAGAAGGTGGGCGTGGTCGGCCGCTCCGGCGCCGGCAAGTCCACCCTGCTGACCCTGCTGCAGCGCCATGCCGCGCCGCAGGAAGGCAAGGTGACCATCGATGGCCAGGACATCGCCCTGGCGACGCGGGAAAGCCTGGCGGAGATGATCGCGGTCGTGCCGCAGGATGTCTCGCTCTTCCACCGCACGGTGCTGGAGAACATCCGCTACGCCCGCCCGGATGCCTCGGATGCCGAGGTGCTGGCCGCCGCCGAGGCCGCCCGCTGCCGCGAGTTCATCGAGGCGCTGCCCGAGGGCTTCGACACCATCGTCGGCGACCGTGGCGCCAAGCTCTCCGGCGGCCAGCGGCAGCGGCTGGCGATTGCCCGCGCCCTGCTGAAGAACGCCCCCATCCTGCTGCTGGACGAGGCGACCTCCGCCCTCGACTCCGAAAGCGAGGCCGAGGTGCAGGTGGCACTGGACCGGCTGATGGAAGGCCGCACCGTGATCGCGGTGGCGCACCGGCTGGCCACCCTGTCCAACTTCGACCGTATCGTGGTGATGGATGCCGGCCAAGTGGTGCAGGACGGCTCGCCCGAGATGCTGATGCGCCGCCCGGGTCCTTACCAGGACATGGTGCGCCGCCAGTCCGAGGCGCTGATGGCGGCCTGAGCCGCCCGGCACCCACTGAACAGGGGAAGGCCCGCGCCTTCCCCTTTTTCATGCCCTGCCGCCGGCTACCAAGGCGCTGGCGCCGCGGCGGCTTTCCTGCCATGCCCCGCCGCCTGGCAGGAGAGCAGGATGCAGGAGTCAGCCGGCGGCAAGGTGATCTTCGCGGACCAGTTGCGCGGCATCGCGGCGCTGCTGGTCGTGCTGAGCCATCTGGTCGGTGTCTATTGGCTGGAGCCGGAAGTGGTCGGCATAGTGACCGGCGCCCCCTGGGATATCCTGCCCCGCCCCCCGGCCGCGACCATGCTGGAGCTGCTGCCCTTCAACCCGGGCCCATTGGGGGTGGCGCTGTTCTTTCTGATCAGCGGCTTCGTCATCCCCTTTTCCTTCCGCCACCATGACCGCCGCTCCTTCCTGCTGGCGCGGGCGCTGCGGATCTACCCGACCTATCTGGCGGCGCTGTTCCTCGGGCTGGCGGTGCGGGCGGCCTCCTGCGCCTATTGGGGCCAGCCAACTGGGGTGCATCCGCTGGCGGTGCTGGCCAATGCGCTGCTGCTGCACGACCTTGTCGGCATCGGCAACCTCGACCTCGTCAACTGGACGCTGGTGATCGAGCTGAAGTTCTACCTGCTCTTCGCCTTCGCGCAGCCGCTGCTGCTGCGCTGGCGCCACGGCTTCGTGCTGGGGCTGGCGGTGGTGGCGCTGGGCATCAACCTGCTGGCGGCGCTGGCCATGCCGCTGCTGCCGGGCCGGGCAGGCTTCGCCGTGGCGGGCCTGGCGCAGGAGGCAATGTTCCTGCCCTTCATGCTGCTGGGCACGCTGTTCTTTCTGCGTATGCAGGGGCGCCTGGGGTGGATGGCGCTGCTGGGCAGCTCAGCCCTCGGCATGGCGTTGTTTCTGTTGAGCTGGAAGTACGGGCCGCGCGGCGGCACCTATGATTCGGCGGCCCTCAGCTATGCCTGGGGCCTCGCCATCTTCACGCTCTGCTTCCTGGCCAGGGGCTGGGTGGCGCCGGTGGCGGTGCTGCACCACCTGGCCAGCATCAGCTACCCGCTCTACCTCGTCCATTCCATCCTGGGCTTCGTGCTGCTGCGGCTGCTGATGCTGCGCTTTGGCCTGGGCTATGGCCCTGCCCTGGTGCTGGCCCTGCTGGCCGCCCTGGTCCTGGCCTGGGCGCTGCACCACCTGGTGGAGCGGCGCAGCATCGCCTGGGGCAAGGCGCTGGGCCGTGCCCCCGGCGCGGCGCGGGCGCCTCAGCCGGTCAGCCCGGCCTGACGCGCCAGCCGCTTGGCCTGCCAATAGCCCAGCAGGCCGGACACCGGCGCTGCGGGCAGCACCAAAATCCAGCCGGCATGCACGCTGTTGACCACCAGCCCAAGGCCGATCCCCAGCATCAGCCCACCCACCAGGCTGCCCGTCACCCCGGCCGTCAGGCCCAGGATCAATAATTGTGCGCGTGTCACCATGAATCGGCAGTAGGCGGCGGCAACAGGTTTGACAAGCCACAGGACCGGCGGCTAAACGCCGGCTCCCTTCCGGGAAAGCGGGTGCAGGCTTGTTCTGTGCCCCGCCCTTGGCATGCCCGCCTCGGGACTACCGGGACAATCAGCGACATCCAGCCACAAGGCCGGGGCGCATCAGAACAAGGAGCCCGCCGCATGACGAAGCGCGCGGAAAGCAAGTACAAGATCAATCGCCGCCTCGGCGTGAACCTGTGGGGCCGTGCGAAGTCCCCCATCAGCAAGCGCGAGTATGGCCCCGGCCAGCACGGCCAGCGCCGCAAGCAGAAGCCGACCGACTTCGGCATCCAGCTGATGGCCAAGCAGAAGCTGAAGGGCTACTACGGCAATATCGGCGAGAAGCAGTTCCGCAAGTACTACGAAGAGGCCGTGCGCCGTAAGGGCGACACCTCCGAGAACCTGATCGAGCTGCTGGAGCGTCGCCTGGATGCGGTGATCTACCGCATGAAGCTGGCGATGACGCCCTTCGCCGCCCGCCAGTTCGTGAACCATGGCCACATCACGGTCAATGGCAAGCGCGTCAACATCCCCTCCTACCTGGTCCGCGACAACGACGTGATCGAGGTGAAGGAGAAGTCGAAGCAGCTGGTGGCCGTGCTCGACGCCGCCCAGTCCGGCGAGCGCGACGTGCCGGAGTACATGGAAGTGGACCACCGCCAGATGAAGGGCCGCTACCTGCGCGCGCCGAAGCTGGCCGACGTTCCCTACCCGGTGCAGATGGAACCGAACCTGGTGGTCGAGTTCTACTCCCGCTGATGATGGCGGAGGGGGTTCGCCCCCTCCCCTCCACGGGTGGCATCAAAAGGCGCTTCGGCGCCTTTTCGTGTTTTCAGGGCCCTGTCTTTGGCAGTGGGGCGCGCAGGGCGCGGAACTCCTCCTCCAGCCCTTCCGGCGCCGGCAGCCAGCGCGCCGGCTGTTCCAGCGCCTTGGCCAGCCGCTGGCGGTAGAGGGCGCGCGGGATTTCCACCGCGCCGAACTGGCTGAGATGCCCGGTGATGAACTGGGTATCGAGCAGCGTGAAGCCACCCAGCCGCAGCCGCGCCACCAGATGCACCAGCGCGACCTTGGAAGCATCCCGCGCCCGGCTGAACATGCTTTCCCCGAAGAAGGCGCCGCCCAGCGCCACGCCGTAAAGGCCGCCCACCATGCGGCCTTCCTGCCAGACCTCGACCGAATGGCCGACACCCATGGCATGCAGCGCGTTGAAGAGCTGCTCGATCTCCGGGTTGATCCAACTGTCCTCCCGCCCCGGCGCCGGGGCGGCGCAGAGCGCGATGGTCTGGGCGAAATCGGCATCCGCCGTGACGGTGAAGGCGCCGGAGAGCAGCGTGCGGGCCAGCCGGCGCGGCAGGTGGAAGCCCTGCAGCGGCAGGATGCCGCGCATCTCCGGGTCCAGCCAGTAGAGCTGGCCGGCCGTGCGGGATTCGGCCATCGGGAAGAGGCCGGCGCGATAGGCGCGCAACAAGAGGTCGGGGGTGATTTGCACCGTGTGGCGGGACACGGCGCCTAGCATGGACCGGGAGGCCCACCCCGCGCCAGGGCCACGGGCCGCTTAAGCGGGCGGCGGCGGCAGGCGGGCATAGATGCGGTCCGCCAGGGCGCGGTAGTCGCCGTCGAAATGGTGCCCGCCCTTGATGCCGATGACCTCGGCGGGCGGGGAAGCGAAGGCGGTGCAGCCGGTATTGGCCGCCTCTTCGGTGCCATAGACGCATTGCACCAGTTCGGGCGGCAGGCCGGGCACGTCCGGCAAGGTTGGCACGGCGGTGGGGCGCCCCATGCCCAGGAAATCGCCCACGCGGATCTCGAAGGCCGCTTCCTTGGCGAAGCCCAGAAGGGAAATCAGCGCCACGCGGTCCCGCGTCTCCTGCTTCAGCCGGGGCCAGGTGCCGGGCAGGATATCGGCGCCAAAGGAATAGCCGATGATGGCTACCTTCGGGATGTTCCACTTCCGCGCGTAGAGCGCGATCACCCGGTCCAGCTCCGCCGCCACGGCTTCGGGCGTGCGGCGGGTCCAGAACCAGTTGAGGCAATCGAAGCCCACCACCGACATGCCGCGGTTGCGGAAGTTCCGCCCCAGCGTGCGGTCGATATCCCGCCAGCCGCCATCGCCGGAGAGGATCAGGCCGAAGACATCCGGGCGTGGCGTCTTCTTGGTGGCAGGCAGTTCCACCAGCCACTGGGAGGTATCGCGCTGCGCCAGGGCCGGCCGCGCCAGCAGCCCGGCGCCCAGGCCGGCAAGCAGAAGACGGCGCTCGATCATGCTCACTTCCCGATCACTCCACGCAGGCCGCCGGATTGCAGGGCGGCCACATCCGCCAGCACCACCCAGGGGTCCAGCCCCCCGGCGGTGCAGAGGTAGCGGGGCTCCCACACCGGGTCGAACTTCTCCTTGAAGGCGCGCAGGCCGCGGAAGTTGTAGAACCGCTCACCCCGGTGGAAGACCAGCCCGCCCAGCCGGTACCAAATCGGCGCCAGCCGGTGCGCGGCCAGGCCGGAGAGCGGCGCCATGCCGAGGTCGAAGAAGGCATAGCCCTGCTCCTTCGCCATCATCAGCAGCCGGGTGAACAGGAAATCCATGGTGCCCGGCGGCATGTCCGGGCGGTGGCGCATCAGGTCCACCGACATGTCGCTGCGCGCATGCGGCGTATCCAGCAGCGTCGCGAAGGCGATGACCTGCCGGTCCGCCCCACGCACCACCGCCACCGGCTGGCTGGCGACGTAATTCGGCTCGAAGGCGCCCAGGGAGAAGGCCTTCTCTCGCGCCTTGTGCTGTTCCAGCCAGAGGCGGGAGACTTCCGCGAGTTCCGGCAGCACGGGCGGCACCTCCTCCGGCCGCAGCACCTCGAAGGTGATGCCCTCGCGCTCGGCGCGGTTGACGGCGGTGCGCAGGGCCTGCCGGGCCTTGCCCTTCAGCTCGAAGGCCGCGAGGCGGACGCGGGCGGCCTCCCCCAGCTTCAGCGGCTGCAAGCCGGCATCGATATAGAGCGGCAGCGTATCCGGCCGCACCTGATAGAAGGCGGCGCGGCCGCCCTGGGCATCGGCCAGTTCCACGAAGCGCCAGACCAGTTCCACCCGCTGCGTCGCCGGCCCCACGGGGTCGTAGAGCGCGATCCAGGACCGGCCCCGGCGGCCATACATGATGAAGGCATCGCCCTCCGGCGACATCAGCAGCGCCTTGTCGCCCATGCGGACCAGATTGGCATCCGCCCGGTCCTGCGCCTCCACGATCGCCACGGCGCGGGCCAGTTGCTCGGGCGTGGGGCGGGCCACGCGGGTCTGGGCCGGGCGCAGCAGCGCCCAGAGGCCGGCGGCGCCGGCGATCAGCACCATCGCCAGGGTGGCGCGCATGGCGCGGGGCGCATTCTCGTCCAGCTCGAAGCGCCACCAGAGCTGGCGGGAATATTCCACGTCCCGGTGCGCGAAGAAGAGCAGCCAGGTGGCGGCCGCCACCACGCAGGCCACGGCCAGCCACCAGCCGGGGCTCAGGCTGGGGGTCAGCATCCGCGCGCGGCGGTCGAAGCGCCGGCGGGAGGTCAGCAGCGCCACCGCCAGCAGGGCCAGCAGCGAAAGCTCCAGAAAGCCACTGCCGCGCAGGGTGGAGAGCACCAGCCCGCCCGCCGCCAGCACCAGGGCCAGCCACCAGGCGCCGTCCAGCCGGTGCGCCAGCCCATTAGCCACGAAGAGCAGCAGCAACCCGCCCACCGAGGAAAGCAGGTGCGAGACCTCGAACAAGGGCTGCGGCACCGGCAGGTTGAAGCCGGGCTCGAAGACATCCACCGGCGGCGCGATGCCGCCCAGCACCAGCGCGGCGCCGGCGCCGAAGGCCAGCACGGCCAGGAAGCGCGGCATCAGCCGTGTGGAGGCCCGCAGCGCCCGCGCGCCGCCCTTCAGGGCCGGCACCCGGTGGCGCAGCTCGAAGCCGCTCAGCAGCACGATGGCGACGATCAGCGGCAGCACGAAATACACGGCGCGGTAGAGCAGCAGCGCCGCCGCCACCTGGTCCAGCGGCACCTCGCTGCCACGGAAGGCAATCAGCACCACGGCATCGAAGACGCCGATGCCGCCCGGCAGGTGGCTGGCCGCGCCGATGGCGATGGCCACCACGTAGAGCGCGATGAAGGAGGGCAGGTCCACCGCCCCTTCCGGCAGCAGCAGCCAGAGCACCACCGCCGCGAAGCCGAGGTCGATGACCGAGATGACGCCCTGGGCCAGCACCAGCTTCGGGCTGGGCACGCGGAAGGTGACGGGGCCGAGCCGCAGCGCCGTGCGGCGCAGCCGCCCCACCACCGCGATGCCCGCCATGGCCAGCAGGCAAAGCGCCGCCAGCCCGCGCAGCAGCGGCGCCGGCAGGTTGAACCATTCCTGCATCTGCCCGGCCTTCAGCAGCACGCCCAGGGCGGCCACGAAGAAGATGCCGGTGGAGAAGCTGGCGGTGACGAAGACCAGGATGCGGGCGATCTGGCTGGGCTTCACTCCGGCGGCGGCATAGATGCGCCAGCGCACCGCGCCGCCCGTGAAGGCGCCCACCCCCATGCTGTTGCTGAGCGCGAAGCCGCAGAAGGCCGCCAGCGCCGCGATGCGCGGCGGCACCGGCGGCTGCGGCCCGACATGCCGCACCGCCGAAAGGTCGTAGCCGATCATGGCCGTGTAGCTGATGGCCGCCGCCAGCACCGCCAGCAGCAGCACCGCGTTGCTCTTGGCCGCCAGGGCGCTGGCCACGGCGGCATAGTCCAGCTCGTCCGACAGGCGGTCGAGCGCGAAGAAGGCCAGGCCCGCCATGATCAGCCCGGCCGCCAGCAGCAGCCAGGGCTTCAGCACCGCCAGCCGCAACCCGGCCGCCGCCGGAGGCGTGTCGGCTTCCGTTGCGTCGCCGCGCAGGTCGTCGCGCGGCTCTGTGGTGGTGGCTCCGTTCATCAGGGCTCCCGTTTAGCCATGCGACTGCGCGATGACGGCATAGGTCGCCTCCCGCACAACAATGACGTTGTGCAGGGGATGCCGGTTTCCGATGGCGAAAGCGTGAAGTTGATGGCGCGAGGCGGGAACCCGTCACGGGTTCCCGCCCGGCTCAGTCCTTCAGGCCGACGAAGCGTTCCAGCCAGTGGATGGTGTAGTCGCCACTCTGGAACTGCGGGTCGTTCATGATGCGCTGGTGCAGCGGCAGCGTGGTCTTGATGCCGTCCACCACCATTTCCTCCAGCGCCCGGCGCATGCGGGCGATGGCCTCGGCGCGGGTGGTGCCATGCACGATCAGCTTGGCGACCAGGCTGTCGTAGTTGGATGGCACGGAATAGCCGGAATAGAGCGCGCTATCGACCCGCACGCCCAGGCCGCCCGGGGCATGGAAAGTGGTCACCCGGCCCGGGGAAGGCACGAAGGTGTCCGGGTCCTCGGCGGTGATGCGGCATTCGATGGCATGGCCGCTGAAGCGCACGGCCTCCTGGCCATAGCCCAGGGGTTCGCCCGCCGCGATGCGGATCTGTTCCTTCACCAGGTCGACGCCCGAGACCATCTCGGTCACCGGATGCTCCACCTGCAGGCGGGTGTTCATCTCGATGAAGGAGAACTGGCCGTCCTGCCACAGGAATTCCAGCGTGCCGGCATTGCGGTAGCCGAGCTTGGAAAGGCCCTGCGTCACCTGCGCGCCGATCTCCTCGCGCTCACCCGGCGTCAGGGCGGGGGAACCCGCTTCCTCGACCAGCTTCTGGTGGCGGCGCTGGAGCGAGCAGTCGCGCTCCCCGAAATGCACCACGTTGCCGTACATGTCGGCCAGCACCTGCAGCTCGATATGCCGCGGGCGGTCGAGGTACTTCTCCAGGTAGACGGCGTCGTTGCCGAAGGCGGCCTTGGCCTCGGTGCGGGCGACGCGCCAGGCCTCCTCCAGCTCATCGGCGCTCAGCGCCACCTTCATGCCGCGCCCGCCGCCGCCGGCGGCGGCCTTGATCAGCACGGGGTACTTCACCCGCTCCGCGACCTCGCGCGCCTCTTCCAGGCTGCCCAGCGCGCCGTCGCTGCCGGGGACCAGCGGCACGCCGAGGGAGCGCATCGCGTCCTTGGCGGCGATCTTGTCGCCCATCATGCGGATATGCTCGGCCGTCGGGCCGATGAAGGCCAGCCCATGCGCCTCCACCATCTCGGCGAAGTCGGCATTCTCCGAGAGGAAGCCGTAGCCGGGGTGGATGGCCTCGGCGCCCGTGATATGCGCGGCCGAGAGGATGGCCGCCATGTTCAGGTAGCTGTCGCGGGCCAGCGGCGGGCCGATGCAGACGCTTTCATCCGCCAGCCGCACATGCATGGCGGTGGCATCGGCGGTGGAATGCACCGCCACAGTGCGGATGCCCATCTCCCGGCAGGCGCGGTTGACGCGCAACGCGATCTCGCCGCGATTGGCGATCAGCACCTTCTTGAACATGGCGATGCGCCTTACTCGACCACCAGCAGGGGGGCGCCGTATTCCACCGGGGCGCCGCTTTCCACCAGGATGCGGGTCACGGTGCCGGCCTTGGGGGCCTTGATCTGGTTGAAGGTCTTCATCGCCTCGATCAGCATCACCGTCTGGCCGGCGGCGACCTTGGCACCCACGGAGATGAAGGGCGTGGCGCCCGGCTCCGGCGCCAGATAGGCGACGCCCACCATCGGCGAGGTGATGACGCCCGGGGTCGCGGCGCTGATCTCGGTGGTGGCGGCCGGAGTCGCGGCCGGGGCGGCGGCGGCGGGCGCGGCCACGGGGGCGGGCGCCGGCGCGGCGGCATATTGCACGACCGGGGCGGCGGCCATGGCGCGGGTCACGCGGAGGCGGCTCTCGCCGTCAGCCAGCTCGATCTCGCTCAGGTCGGTTTCCCGCAGGATCTGCGCCAGGGCGCGGATGGCCTCCGGGTCAAAGGAAATGCCGCTCACTTCATCTACCTCGTATTCGGTGCGTCAGGCGTCTTCGGCCTGGGCCAGGATGCCGGCGATGCCGCGCAGCGCCAGCGCATAGCCATGGGGCCCCAGCCCGCAGATCACGCCCTGCGCGGCACGCGAGACATAGGACAGGTGCCGGAAGGATTCCCGGCGGTGGATATTGGTCAGATGCACCTCCACCACCGGCAGGTCGGATGCCAGCAGGGCATCCATCAGCGCGATGGAGGTATGGGAATAGCCGGCCGGGTTGATCACGATGCCGGAGGCGATGCTGCGCGCCTCCTGCACCCAGGAGATCAACTCCCCCTCGATGTTGGTCTGGCGGAAATCGATCGCCAGGTCGAGCGCATCGGCCGTCTCGGCGCAGAGCGCCTCGATGTCGTCGAGCGTCTCGGTGCCGTACAGCGTCGGCTCCCGGGTGCCGAGCATGTTCAGGTTGGGGCCGTTCAGCACCAGGATGAGGGGCGGGTTCACGATTTTGCGCGTCCAGGGACTTTTCCGGTGGATTTCTCCACTTCAGCGCCGCCTAGCACGGTGCAATTCCGCACCGCAAGCGGCGCCGACGGCGGCACGGGCCCGTCCCCCCCGCCACGGCGGGTCTTTCCCCTGCGTCAGGCCAGCCCGAATGAACGGACGGCCATGCCTGCCACGCGTCTCAGGCAGCCATGGCGCGGCAGGTTTCGGCGCAGGCGCGGCAGGCGGCGACGCAATCCTCCATGCCGCCGACTCGCTCGCAGTCCTTGGCGCATTCGGTGCAGATCTCGGCGCATTCGGCACAGGTATGCTTGTGGTGCGGCGTGCCCAGCAGCATGAAATGGGCCGAGGTGCGGCAGATCTCGGCACAGGCCAGCATCAGCCGGGCATGGTCCGGCTTGGTGTGCTCACCGCCCATTTCCAGGCAATGGCCGGCGAAGCCGGAGAGGCAGACGGTGTAGCAATTCAGGCAGGCATCCACACAGGCACGCATCTGGGGGGAGAGCTTGTGCATGATCGCTCCTTCCGATTTGGGGGGATGCCGGTTTGAACAGGCCCCGCGCCGGATCGTTGCCCCTGCCCCGGGTGGAAATCGGTGCCCGCCCGGCTCTTTTGCGCCGCAGGGCAGGGTTGGCACCGGCATGGGATGACAGCCGACGGCGCAGTCCCTACCTTCCGGCCGGTTTTCCACCGCAGCGGACGCAACGGCCTTGCACTCCTTCTCCGGCGCCAGACTTCTTCTCATCCCCGTGCTGATGGCGGGGCTCGTCTCCTGCGGGTCCGATTATTCGCCCGACACCTATGCCAGCCGGGCCATGCAGCAGGCGAACAAGGTGGAGCAGGGCACGATCGTCGGCGTGCGCCCGGTGCAGATCTCGGCCGATGGCACCACCGGCGCCGCCTCCGGCGCGGCGGCGGGCGGCGTGGTGGGCACCCGCGTCGGCGGCGGCGACATCACCTCGGCCTTCGGCGGCATCGGCGGCGGGCTGCTCGGCGGGCTGATCGGCGCCGCGTCCGAGAAGGCCATCGGCAATACCAACGGCTTTGAATACATCGTCCGCAAGGGCAATGGGGAGCTGGTCTCGGTGGCGCAGAAGGACCAGGTGGCGCTGGCGCTGGGGCAGAAGGTGCTGGTGATCGCCGGCGCCCAGGCCCGCATCGTGCCGGATTACACCGTGCCGCCGGAACCGCCGGCCGAGGCCGCCGCCTCCCGTGCCCATGCCGCCGAGCCCACCCACACGCCCCCCGCCGGTGGCACCGTGCAGGGCGCCGGCCCCCTGCCCGCCCCGCAGGCCGAGTCCCTGCCGCCGCCCGCGGCCGCGGCCGCCAGCCCGGCGCCTGCCGCCGTCCCGGCCGCGCTGCCCCTGCCTTCCGCCATCAACCCGGCGCCGATGCTGGGCGCCGCCGCCCCGGCATCCTGACGCGGCGCTTGCCCTGGCGGCGGGGTTCTCCCATCTTCCGCGCCATGGCGAAGATGATCGCGATCACGGTGAACGGCGAAAGCCGGGCCATTGCTGCGTCAGCCACGGTGGCGGTGCTGCTGGGCTCACTGGGCTTCGACAGCCGCAAGGTGGCGGTGGAGCGGAACCTGGAGATGGTGCCCAGCACCGCCTATGGCGCCACCAGCCTGGTGGACGGCGACAGGCTGGAGATCGTGCATTTCATCGGCGGGGTCTGAGGCCGATATTCAGTCGCCGGCCGCCACAGCCTCTTCAGACCCTGCCGGGTTGAGCGCCCCTTCCGCCAGCTGCCTGGCATGGCGGCCGATATCCTCCGGCCAGACCTCCGTCAGCCGCTCGAAGCGCACGCGGTCGCCGGCATAAAGGGCGCGCACCGCTTCCTCGAAGCCCGGGCGGTCACCGGCCATGGTATGCATGAAGCGGTAGCAGGCTTCCTGCGCCATGCGCTTGTAGTCGGTGTCGCTGTAGGTGCGGCGGGCTTCCTCCACCAGCTTGCGCAGGGCGACGGAGGCGCCGCCGGGCTGCTGGCTCAGCCATTCCCAGTGGCGCGGCAGCAGCGTCACCTCCCGCGCCACCACGCCCAGCTTGGGGCGGCCGGGGCGGCGGGGCGGCGGCTCCAGCCGACGCAGCACCTCTTCAGGCTGGCCACGCAGGTCCAGTTCCACCAGGCGGCTGGTGCGGTCGTCAAAGATCAGGACGGGCGCTTCTGCGCCACCGTCCAGCGCCTCCTTGGCGCGCATGGCCACTTCCGGCAGCTCGCCTTTGGCCAGCAGCCGGGTACCCTCGAAGGCGGAATAATGCGGTGGCAGCCAGTCGGGCATATCGTTGCTTCCTTTGCACGACCGATAAGGCCGGGCGCCGGAAGCACGCAAATTAAACCCGGGTCATATTATGCCAAGGTAAGGCTGTGGCGGGCGGTGCCCCGGTGGTCGAAATTGCTGTCATCGAGCCAGCGCAGGATGGCATCGCGGCGGCTCGGCCATTCCTCGTCCAGGATGGAGAACCAGGCCGTGTCACGCCGCCGGCCCTTCACCACCAGATGCGCCCGGTGCTCGCCCTCAGAGACGAAGCCCAGCCGCGCAGCAGCACGGCGGGAGGGAGCATTGAGCGCGTTGCACTTCCACACCAGCCGGCGGTAGCCCAGGTCGTCCATGGCATGGCGCATCAGCAGGAACATCGCCTCGGTGGAAGCGCGGCTGCGCTGCATCCGTGGCGCGAACCAGATATGTCCCAATTCGATGGCCGCATTGGCGGGCTGGATGTCCATCAGCGTCAGCCAGCCGGAGGCGAGGCCGGAGACATGCGGCCGCACCGCCCAGGCCATGGGGTCGTGCGTGGTGGCGAAGCCGCCCAGGAAGCGGCGGAAGGACGCGAAATCCGCGAAGGGGCCGTAGCCCAGATAGGCCCAGCTTTCCTCCGTGCCGCCATTCGGCCCCTGCCCCTGCATGGACTGCCACAGTTCCTCGGCATGGCGGATGCCCAGCGGCTCCAGCGTCACCGAGGCGCCGCGATGCGGCACGCGGGCGGGCAGCGGGCGGGGGGTGGAGTCCACTTCGGGGCCCAAGGGCGGGGTGGCGTCAGGGGGCATGCTCATGATAGGGCCAAGGCTCGCCGCAACCGCGCTCCCTGGCAAGCCGTGGCGCCTTCCTGCCCTTGGCCCTTTCACTTGCCTGGCACACAGGAAAAGACCATCTCCCCATCATGAACGCCGAGACCCGCCCGCCGCTGAAGGCCGCCCATCCCGCTTATTTCACCGAAACGGTGGAACAGGTGCATCACTGGACGGACCGCCTGTTCAGCTTCCGCTGCACCCGCAACCCGACGCTGCGCTTCCAGGCCGGGCAATTCGTCATGATCGGGCTGATGGTGGAAGGAAAGCCGCTGGTGCGCGCCTATTCCGTCGCCTCCGCGCCCTTTGACGAGCACCTGGAATTCCTCTCCATCAAGGTGCCGGACGGGCCGCTGACCAGCCGCCTGCAGCATATCCGCCCGGGCGACGAGATCCTGGTGGGCAAGAAGTCGGTCGGCACCCTGGTGCCGGACGCGCTGCTGCCGGGCAAAACGCTGTGGCTCTACGGCACCGGCACCGGCCTCGCGCCCTTCATGTCGCTGATCCGCGAGCCGGAGGTCTATGACCGCTTCGACAAGATCGTGCTGCTGCACGGCGTGCGCGAGGTGAAGGAGCTGGCCTACCAGGACTTCATCGAGAAGGAACTGCCGCAGGACGAGTTCCTGGGCGAGATGGTGGCGCCCAAGCTGGTCTATTACCCGACCGTGACGCGCGAGCCCTTCCGCAACCAGGGCCGGGTGACCGACCTGATCCGCAGCGGCAAGCTCTTCTCCGACCTCGGCCTGCCCGCCTTCACGCCCGAGCATGACCGCATCATGCTCTGCGGCAGCCCGGAGATGCTGGCGGAAACCAAGGAGCTGCTGGAAGGCATGGGCTTCGAGGAAGGCGCCAACAGCCGCCCCGGCCAGTACGTGATCGAGAAGGCCTTCGTCGAGAAATAAAACCCGGCGAAAACGGCAAGCGTAAGTTGGACCGAATCGCGGGCAGGGTCCACCGTCGCGCTCCATGAGCGCGACGTCAGCCACCTCCCCCTCCCCTGCCGCGATGCCGGCGCGCATGGCCACCCGGAAGGTCGACTGGCTGAACCTGGTGGTGGCCGTGCTGCTGATGGGGGCGGGCTGGCCCCTCACCCGCTTCGCGGTCACCGAAGGCGCGCCGACGCTCTGGCTGCTGTTCGGGCGCATCGGCCTGTCCTGCCTGGTCTGCGCGGCGGCGATGCTGGCCCTGGGGCGGCTGCGCTGGCCCGGCCGGGCGGACTGGCCGGCGCTGCTGACGCTGGGGTTGTTGCAGATCACGGGCTTCTTCACCCTCGGCTATATCGCCGTCGCCTGGATACCGGCGGGGCGCACCGCCATCCTCTCCTGCGCCACCACGCTCTGGGTCGTGCCGCTCTCGGTGCTGCTGCTGCGGGAGGCGATTCCGCCGCGCCGCTGGCTAGCTGCCCTGCTCGGCCTCGGCGGCGTCATGGTGATGAGCAGCCCCTGGAGCATCGACTGGTCCTCCCCCGCCGTGCTGCTGGGCCATGCGCTGCTGCTGGGCGCCGCCCTGTGCTGGGCCGGTGCCATCGTGGTGCTGCGCCGCTTCCCGCCCGGCCGCCCGATGCTGGAACTGCTGCCCTGGTGCTTCGGCCTCGCGACGCTGCTGACCCTGCCGCTGGCTCTGACCCAGCCGCTGGGGCAGTGGAATGCCCGCGCCCTGTCCGCCCTGGCCTTCCTGGGCGTGGTGGTCGGGCCGGTGGCGCTCTGGTGCTCCGCGCAGGTGCAGATGCGGATGCCGGCGGTGGTCTCCTCCATTGGCCTGCTGCTCAGCCCGGCGGCGGGGCTGGTGCTTTCCACCCTCTGGCTGGGAGAGGCGTTGGGCCTGGACCTGGCAATCGGCACCGGGATAATCCTGGGCGGCGCCATCATCGCCGCCTGGCCGCGCAAAGCCGCCTGAGCATCACTGGCGGCGCGAAGCGGCCGGCTGTCTTTCAGCCGACCGCCTTCAGCGGGCTTAACGGCCCGGCTTGCCGAAGGTCTTGAGCACAGGCTCGGACAGGTCTGCCACAGCGTAGCGCGGCTTCGGCTCCTTCTGGAGGGAGACGACAGAGACGGTGATCTCCAGCGGGCTCTTGTAGCGGGGTATGTCGACCGCAATCGGCGTCGGCTCCATGCTGTTCAGATCGAAGCTGCGGCTGACCGCCACCCGCTTCTGACGCCGCACCTCGATCTTGAGCTGGACCGGGCAGGATTCCGCCACCGCCAGCTGCGCCTGGAACTCCAGCTTCGCGGAAGCCTTGGGGTCCGGCATCATCCAGCTCACCGCCGAGACGGCATCCTCCGCCACGGCGGCATGGATGCGGAAGCCTTCCTCCGTCTTGCGCGACCATTCGCTGTGGCTCGTGACGCTGGCCGTGCCAAAAGGATAGTCCGTGGCCAGGGTCTTGTCCTGCGAGGTCTTGGTTCGCTCGGGAAAATGCAGGGCGATGGTGTCTTTGAGCATGGTTCTCGCTTATGCGGCTGTTTCGCTGCGCGCAGCTTCCCATAATCACGGATGCTCGAGAAGCCGAGGGGCTGCGTGGCTGCTTCCCGCCTGCTTCCTCGTTCACGAATCGTTCGTTATCCTGGCACTGTCGCCCGCCTGCCCCCACATGGGCGCTACTCTCCTTGCCGGAAGCTCCCCCGCCTCATGAGCCTGACCATCCCCGCCGCCACGCCCTTTGTTCCGCCGAAGCGCCCCGCCCCCTCGGGAAACCGGGTGCTGAAGGTGGTCTCGCCTTATGAGCCGGCTGGCGACCAGCCGACGGCCATCGCGCAACTGGTGGATGGGTTGCAGCAGGGTGAGCGGGACCAGGTGCTGCTGGGCGTCACCGGCTCCGGCAAGACCTTCACCATGGCCAAGGTCATCGAGAAGGTGCAGCGGCCGACGCTGATCCTGGCGCCCAACAAGACCCTGGCGGCGCAGCTTTACGGCGAGATGAAGTCCTTCTTCCCCGAGAACGCGGTGGAATACTTCGTCTCCTACTACGACTACTACCAGCCGGAAGCCTATGTTCCGCGTTCCGACACCTATATTGAAAAAGACGCGCAGATCAACGAGCAGATCGACCGCATGCGCCATTCCGCCACCCAGGCGCTGCTGGAGCGGAACGACGTGGTCATCGTGGCCTCGGTCTCCTGCATCTACGGTATCGGCTCGGTCGAGCTGTATTCCAACATGGTGGTCAAGCTGCAGGTCGGCGGCCGCATCTCGCGCGACCACCTGATCAAGGCGCTGGTGGAGCAGCAGTACCGCCGCAACGACGCTGGCTTCCAGCGCGGCACCTTCCGCGTGCGCGGCGAGAGCGTCGATATCTGGCCCTCCCACCTGGAGGACCGCGCCTGGCGCATCAGCCTGTTTGGCGATGAGATCGACGGGTTGCGGGAATTCGACCCGCTGACCGGCGAGATCGCCGGCGAGATGGAAGCGGTCTCCATCTACGCCAACAGCCACTATGTCACGCCGCGCCCGACCATGATCCAGGCCATCCGCGACATCCGCATCGAGCTGAAGCAGCGGCTGGAGGAGTTGAACGCCGAGGGCAAGCTGCTGGAAGCCCAGCGGCTGGAGCAGCGCACCACCTTCGACCTGGAGATGATGGAAACCACCGGTTCCTGCAAAGGCATCGAGAACTATTCCCGCTATCTCTCCGGCCGCGGCCCCGGCAACCCACCGCCGACTCTGTTTGAATACCTGCCCGAGAATGCGCTGCTGATCGTGGACGAGAGCCATGTGACGGTGCCGCAGATCGGCGGCATGTATCGGGGCGACTTCGCGCGCAAATCCATCCTGAACGAATTCGGCTTCCGCCTGCCCTCCTGCATGGACAACCGGCCGCTGAAATTCGAGGAATGGGAAAGCTTCCGCCCCGATACGGTCTTCGTCTCCGCCACCCCCGGCCCCTGGGAGATGGAGCGCACCGGCGGCACCTTCGCCGAGCAGGTGATCCGCCCCACCGGTCTGATCGACCCGCCTGTGGAGATCCGTCCCGTCGAGGGCCAGGTGGACGACCTGCTGGCACAGTGCCGCGATGTCATGGCCCAGGGCGGCCGCGTGCTGGTCACGACCCTGACCAAGCGCATGGCCGAGGACCTGACCGAATACATGACGGAGGCGGGCATCAAGGTCCGCTACCTGCATTCCGACGTGGACACGCTGGAGCGGATCGAGATCATCCGGGATCTCCGCAAGGGTGTCTTCGACGTGCTGATCGGCATCAACCTGCTGCGCGAGGGCCTCGACATCCCGGAATGCCGGCTGGTCGCGATCCTGGACGCCGACAAGGAAGGCTTCCTGCGCTCCACCACCTCGCTGATCCAGACCATCGGCCGCGCCGCGCGCAATGCCGAGGGGCGGGTGATCCTTTATGCCGACCGCATGACCAACAGCATGCGCAACGCGCTGGAGGAAACCAACCGCCGCCGCGCCAAGCAGGAGGAATATAACGCCGCGCACGGCATCACGCCGCAGACCATCCAGCGGCAGATCAGCGACGTGCTGCAATCGGTCTATGAGCAGGATTACGTCACCGTCGCCCCCACGGGCGCGGAGGAGGACGGGCCGAGCCATTTCGTCGGCAAGGACCTGCGCGCCAGCATCGCGGAGCTGGAGCGCCAGATGCGCGCCGCCGCCGCCGACCTGGAATTCGAGACTGCCGCCCGGCTTCGCGACGAGATCAAGCGGCTGGAGAACCTGGAACTGGGGCTGGAGCCCAACATCGCCGGCCGGTCCTTGCAGGAGGCCATGCCGCGCCGTGGCGCCGAAAGCCGCCCGGCGGCGCGTGGCCGCGGCAAGGCCGAGGGCAAGAAGGAATGGCGCCCGAAGCCGCTGGGTCCTGGCGGCGGCGGCTATGAGCCGGACAAGAAGCGGGGCGGGCGGCGCTCCTCGCGTTAAGACCGGATTTACTATATTTCAGTGACTTAGACACAAAAAAGAGACGGTTTCCTGTTTTCCGATCCTGTTGCCCGTGGCACTCTCTGCCTCATGACGCCGGCCCCGCCGGCGCTTGAGGCAAGAGGGCCGGCGATGAAGGTCGAGAAACCAGTGATGGGCTTTGCGTGGTACGAGGCTTCCAGCTTTGATACGCTGCGCGAGCGCATGCCGGACATGAGCGACAGCTATGACGACTGGCGTGAGGGCGCGGCGCGGGACGTGCTGCACCATGAGCGCCAGGGCTACCGCGTCATCCGCATCACGCTGCGCCCGCCGGAGTTCTTCGCCTGGTGCCGCAGCCGCGGCATCAGCATGCCGGGGGTGCGGGAGCGCCGCCAGTTCGCCGCGGATGGCGCCCGCAAGGTGGTGCGGGCCGAGCGGGGCGTGCAGCAGAAAGGATTTTCCTTCTTTTAGGACAGGTGCCGTCAATCCTTCAGTAATCCGGCGCGGCTATGGTCCTGCCCACAGGCGCCGCTCCCCCCTGCGGCGTAACGCATTTCCTCCCTCATGCGGCCTGTTGCCGGGGGCGGCCATCTCCCCCGATGTGCCGCCCCCGCTTTCTTTCGGCCCCCACGATGCTCTGGCTTGCCGCGCGCCGGCCCGCTATGGGCTGGTGCTGCCTGGCCCGACGCGCCATCCTGCCCGGCGCAACCAATGCGCCCCGCAGCGCGTCGGGCTGTGAGTTCCGAGGAGTTCAGCACCCATGCGCATCCTGCTGGTGGAGGATGATGCCGAAGTCGGCCGCTTCGTGAAGAAGGGGCTGCAGGAGGCCGGCCACACTGTTGAGCACGTGCCGAACGGCCGCGAGGGCCTGTTCATGGCGGCGGGCGAGAATTTCGACCTTCTGGTGCTGGACCGGATGCTGCCCGGCGGCATCGATGGCGTCCGGCTGGTCGAGACCCTGCGCGGCCAGGGCAACCACACCCCCGTCCTGTTCCTTTCCGCCCTGGCGGGCGTCGATGAGCGGGTAAAGGGCCTGAAGGCCGGCGGCGACGACTATCTGGTCAAGCCCTTCGCCTTCGCCGAGCTGCTGGCCCGCGTCGAGGCCCTGGGCCGCCGCCCCGCCGTCGATGCCCCGGCCACCCGGCTCAAGATCGCGGATCTGGAGTTGGACCTGCTGTCCCGCACCGTCACGCGCGGCGGCAAGCGGATCGACGTGCAGCCGCGCGAGTTCCGGCTGCTGGAGCACCTGATGCGCCATGCCGGACAGGTGGTCACCCGCACCATGCTGCTGGAGAAGGTCTGGGACTACCATTTCGACCCGCAGACCAATGTCATCGACGTGCATGTCTCCCGCCTGCGGCAGAAGCTGGACAAGGGCTTCGAGAAGCCGCTGATCCACACGGTGCGCAACGCCGGCTACATGATCCGCGCCGAGCCCTGAGATGGCGCCCCCGCCGCATCCGCGGCCGGGCCACGCCGCCGGCCGTCCGCCGCCGCATCCGGTGCGGCGACGGGTGCAGCAGCATCCCGGCCCGCTGTGGCGGCTACTCTCCTCCACCTCCTTCCGCATCGCGCTGCTCTTCGCCACGCTGTTCCTGCTGGCGGGGCTGGCGTTTACCGGCGTGCTCTGGTGGGGCACCGCCGGCACGCTGGAACGGCAGATCGATGCCGCCATCCGCGCCGATGCCCTGGCCCTGGCCGAACGCTGGCGCGAGGCCGGCGACGACGCCGTGGCCGAGGCGATCAGCGAGCGCCTGGCCCTGGATGCCGAGGACCAGACCGCCTACCTGCTGACCGCCCCCGATGGCCGGCGGCTGGCCGGCAACCTGGAACAACTGCCGGAAGACTACCGCACCGATATCCAGTGGTATGCCATGACGCTGCTGCGCGACGGCATTCCCGGCGAGGCGCGGCTTTACGTGGTGCAGCTTCCCGATGGCTCGCATCTCGCGGTGGGGCGTGACGTGGGCGAGAAGCTGCGCCTGCGCGCCCTGCTGACCGAGGGGCTGGCATGGTCGGCCGGCGTCGCCATCCTCTTCGCCTTCGCCGGGGCCTGGCTGCTGCGCCGCTGGCTGGAGGAGCGGCTGATCCCCGCCACCGCCACCGCCGCGCTGATCGCCGGCGGCGATCTCTCACCTCGCGTGCCCCTGGCGGGGCGCGACGATGAATTCGAGGCGCTGGGCCGCAGCATGAACACCATGCTGGACCGCATCGCGCATCTGATGGAGGGGGTGCGCGGCGTCTCGGACGCCATCGCGCATGACCTGCGCACCCCCATCGCCCGCGCCCGCTCCCGACTGGAGGAGGCGCTGGAAACTTCCGACGACCCGGCGGCGCTGAAGGGGGCGCTGGAACGCGGCATCGCCGACCTCGACAATGTCACCCGCGTCTTCCAGGCCGTGCTGCGCATCGCGGAGGTAGAGGCCGGCGCCCGCCGCGCCGCCTTCGCGCCGCTGGACCTGGTGCCGCTGCTGGCCGATGCCGCCGAACTCTATGGCGCCACGGCGGAAGAGAATGGACAGACGCTTCGTACCGAATGGCCCAAGTCCCTGCCCCTGACCGGCGACCGCGACCTGCTGCTGCAGGCCATCGCGAACCTGCTGGACAATGCGGTGAAGTTCACCGTCCCCGGCGGCACCATCACCCTCTCGGCCGAGATGCAGGAGGACGCGGTGCTGATCCGCGTCGCCGATGAGGGCCCCGGCCTTTCCGCGGAAGACCGCCAGCGGGTGGGCGAGCGCTTCTTCCGCGCCGACAGCGCCCGCGCCACGCCCGGCTCGGGCCTTGGCATCTCGCTGGTGCGGGCGGTGGTGCAGCTGCACGGCGGCATGCTCTGGTTCGAGGACGGCCAGGGCACGCAGCCGGACTACCCCGGACTGACGGTCTGTCTCGGCCTGCCGGTCGCATGACTGTGTCTTCATCCGCCGCACACGCCCCGGCAGGGCGGGAGGCGGCAGGATGCGCACCATGCCGCCACGCCTGTTCCTGTTGCTGCCCCTCCTGGCCAGCCTCCCTGGCACGGCCGCGGCGGAAGCGTTGCGGACCGTGCCGCAGGATGTGAGCTATTGCCGCGAGCTGGCCGCCCGCCTCGCCCCGCTGCCGGGTGCGGAGAAGGAGCCCGCGCGCTCCCTGGCCGAGGAAGGCGTCCGCCTTTGCGATGACGGCTATGTCCGCACTGGCGTGGCCAAGCTGCGCCGGGCCCTGAAGGCGGCGCAGGGCCGCTAGGAAGGCGCCCTGCCGCGCCTCCGCGCCGCCTGCACCTCCGCCAGCGTCACCGGCCGGAAATCCCAGGCATCGACGCCGAGGTCCGCCTGCCGGGGCAGCGGCTTCAGCCGGCCATGACTATGGCCATGCAGGTTCCACCAGCCCTTGCCCATGTTGCGCCAGGTGCGGAAGGCATAGTGGCAGAGCACCAGCCCGGTGCCCTCCAGTTCCATCTCCCAGTAGGGCTGCACGCTCTCCCAGCCCGGCAGGGCCAGGGCGGCGGGGCCATCGTTGTTGCCGGTGATCAGGTGCTTCCGCCCGTGCAGCCGCTCCAGCAGCCCCCGCATGGCGTCCGGCTTCATGTTCAGCGCGAAGTCGCCCAGGTGCCAGACCTCGTCCTCCGGCCGCACGGTGGCATTCCAGCGGGCCAGCATGGCGGCATCCATCTCCGCCACGCTGGCGAAGGGGCGGCGGTAGAGAGCGCGGGCGCCGGCATGGCCGAAATGCGTATCGGCGGTGAAGAAGACCGTCATGCCCGGCGCTGCAGCCCGCCGGCGCCGCCCGGCGTTCTGCCCGAACAAGAGATGGATTGGAGCAAGGCCATGTCCCCTGAGCGGAAGACGTCATGAACAGCCCGGACCGCCAGAAGCCCGGCAACCACCCCGCCGCCCGCCCGGGGCAGGAGCCTGACCCGAAGGCCCAGAAGCCGGAATGGCGCCCCGGCGAGCCGGGCCTGCAGGGCGGCGCGCCGGACCAGGGCGCCACCAGCGGCACCGGCACCAGCCGGGGCTAGCTCAGCGGCGGCGGCGGGGCGGCCGGGACGAGGCCACCAGGGCTGCCGGCGCCGCCAGCGCGGCGAGGCCGACCAGCCCCAGGGCGGCCAGCCCCAGCGTCAGCACGTCCCGCGCGCGGCTGGTGACGAATTCCCCCCGCGCCGGGTTCACCCGCTCCAGGAAGGGCCCGTCCACGCCGGGGTCGCCGATGCTGGGCTTGAAGAGATTGCCCTCGGGGTCCCTCGGCGTCCGCGCGGGGTCCAGCTGCGCGTCCCACATCTGCGAGGCCTTGTAGTCCGCGAAGGCGGGCGCCACGGCCTGCGCCGCCGCCATCTGCCAGGTGGAGCGGCCGACCCAGACCTCCCGCTGCCCCGACGCCACCGCCGCCAGGATGGCATTGGCGCAGAGCCGGGGATCGAAGACCGGGTCCGGCGCGTTCTGCGCCTGGCCCGTGTGGTTGCGGGCGATGCGGAACTGCGGCGTGTTCACCGCCGGCAGGTAGATGGTGCTGATGGTCACCACGCTGCCGTCATGCAGCAGTTCCGACCGCAGGGCATCCGAGAAGCCCTGCACCGCCGCCTTGGCGCCGCAATAGGCCGATTGCAGCGGCGCCGCCCGCAGCCCGAGGCCGGAGGAGACCTGCACGATCCGCCCCCGGTTGCGCGGCTTCATGTAGCGCAGCGCCGCCAGGCTGCCGAAGACCTGCCCGTGATAGGTGACATCGGTGACGCGGCGGTATTCCTCCGGCGTGATCTCGGCGGCGGGGGACAGCACCGTCGCCATGGCATTGTTCACCCAGGCCTCGATGGGGCCAAGTTCCCGCTCGATCCGTGCCGCCGCCGCATCCACAGCCGCCGCGTCGGCGACATCGGTGGGGATGGCCAGGGCACGCGCGCCCATGTCCTCCAGTTCCGCGCGGGTGGATTGCAGCCGCTCCTCCCCCCGCGCCAGCACGGCGACGGACCAGCCCGCGCGCGCGAAAGCCTGCGCGGTGGCACGGCCGATTCCCATGGTCCCACCGGTGACAACCGCCACCCTTGGGCGCGTGGTGAGGGCTGATGCGGACATACGGCATTCTCCTGTGACTGCGGGATAAGAGCGCAGCCCCCGCAGCGTTGTGGCCCGCCCGGTCACAGCCTGGCGAGGCCCGCGCCGCCATCGGGCAGCCATGCGCCGCCCTGGGCTTGGCCGCGGCGCCATTGTCGCTAGCCTGGAGGCCACGGCAGCGCCGCCGCGCACAGGACCCGATGGCATGATGGTCAGAACCAAGCTCCACCCTGCCGCCCTGGCCGCGGGCGCCTGCCTGCTGTCCGGGATCGGGCTGGCGCGATTCGGCTATGTGCCGATGTTTCCCGCCATGGTGGAGGCCGGCTGGGTCGGCGGCGCGGGCGGCGGGCTGCTGGGGGCCTGCAACTTCGCCGGCTACCTGCTGGGCGCCATGCTCGGCCGCAGGATGGGGCGGTGGCTGGGCGTGCCGGGGGCGCTGGACCTTTGCATGGGGCTGCTGGTGCTCTCCTTCCTCGCCTGCGGCTGGCAGGGCGGGCTGGCCTGGCTGGCTTTCTGGCGCGCCCTGGCCGGCTTTGGCGGCGGCGTGCTGATGGCGGTCTCCGGCCCCGCCGCCCAGGCGGTGGTGCCGCCGGCGCAGCGCGGGCTGGCTGGGGGTGTGCTGACCTCCGGCGTCGGCGGCGGCGCGGCGCTGAGCGCCGTGGCGGTGCCGCTGCTGCTGCAAGGCGGCGTCGCCCTGGCCTGGGCCGGCATGGCGGCGCTGGTGGCGCTGATCTGGCTGGCCGCCCGCCCCTATTGGCCCAATCCCTCGGTGGAGACCCTGGCGCTGCCGCGCGGCCAGGCTCTGCCCCCGGCCGGGTGGCTGCTGGGGGCCTATGTCTTCTCGGCGGCCGGGATGGTGCCGCCGATGGTCTATACTGCCGACCTCGCGGTGCGCGGCCATGGTGCCGGGGCGGCGCTGGCCGGGCTGCTCTGGGTGCTCTTCGGCATCGGCGGCGTGGCGGGCACGCTGAGCGGCGGCGCCACGGCCGGGCGGATCGGCGCCATGCCGGCGGCGCGGCTCTGGCTGCTGTTGCAGGTGGCGGCCATGGCCGCCGCGCTGGTGCCGGTGGGCTGGGGGCCCTGGGCGCTGCTGCTGACGGCGCCGCTGTCCGGCTTCGCGGGCCTTGGCCTGACCGCCGTGACCCTGGCCGGTGCGCGGGAGATCGCCGGGCCGGCCTCCGCCATCCTGTGGGCGCGGGCCACGGTGCTCTATGCGCTGACCCAGGCCATCACCGGCTTCCTGCTGGCGGCGCTGTTCCGCTGGAGCGGCGACCAGCATGCCGCTGTCTTCGGCACCGGGCTGCTGCTGTCCGCCATCGGGCTGGCTGTGGCGGTGCTGGCGCCGCGCAGGGCCTCACCCGTTTCTTGAAGATCCGGCGGGTTGCCTGTGCGGCCCCGTTATGCTGCGTTGCAGCAACTCCTTCGGACAGCCACCATGACGTTTTCTCCCTCCCCCGGCACGGCGTCGGGCGGTGCCCTCACGCTTTCGCCCGCCCGCGCCAAGCTGGTGATCCTGGCCCTCGCGATGGGTGGCTTCGCCATCGGCATCGGCGAATTCGCGGTGATGAGCCTGATGCCGAACATCGCCGGCAACATGGATGTCAGCCTGCCGCAGGGCAGCCACATGATCAGCGCCTATGCCCTGGGCGTCGTGGTCGGCGCGCCGGTCATCGCCGTGCTGGCGGCGCGGCTGCCGCGCCACCTGCTGCTGATCGGGCTGATGCTGCTCTATGCGCTGGGGCATCTCGCCAGCGCCACCGCCAGCGGCTTCGACTGGCTGGTGGGCTTCCGCTTCGTCTCCGGCCTGCCGCATGGGGCTTATTTCGGCATCGCCTCGCTGGTGGCGGCCTCCCTGGCGCCGCCGGACCGGCGCGCCCGCGCGGTGGCCCAGGTCATGCTGGGGCTGACGCTGGCGACCCTGGCCGGTGTGCCGCTGGCCAATTGGATGGGCCAGTTCCTCGGCTGGCGCGCGTCCTTTGGCCTGGTGGGCGGGCTGGCGCTGCTGACGGCGCTGCTGCTGGCGTTGTTTGCCCCGCGTGGCGGTGCCGCCGCGGCCGCCACCAGCCCCTTGCAGGAACTGGGCGCGCTGCGGAAGCCGCAGGTGCTGCTGACCATCGCCACCGGCGCCGTGGGCTTCGGCGGCATGTTCGCCGTCTATACCTATCTGGAGCCGACGCTGGTGCAGGTGGCCAGCGCCCCGGCCAGTGTGCTGCCGCTGATGCTGATGGTCTTCGGCCTGGGCATGGTGGTGGGCAATATCGGCGGCGGCTGGGTGGCGGACCGGGCGCTGATGCCCGCCATCGCCGGCATCCTGCTCTGGATCTTCTTTGCCTGCCTGCTGGTGCTGGTCACCGCCGGCAATGTCTGGGCGCTGGGGCTGAACGTCTTCCTGATCGGCTGCGGCGTGGCGCTCGGCGCCGGCCTGCAGACGCGGCTGATGGACGTGGCGCAGGAAGCCCAGACCCTGGCCGCCGCCATGAACCACAGCGCGCTGAACATCGCCAATGCGCTGGGCCCCTGGCTGGGCGGCATGGCCATCGCCGCCGGCTATGGCTGGACCTCCACCGGCTGGGTGGGCGCGCTGCTCAGCGCCGCCGGGCTGGCGATCTTCCTGTGTTCCTGGGCGCTGGAGCGGCGGGCGAAAGCCGCCCCCGCTCAGCCGCCCTTTGGGCCGGCGACGGGCAGCTTCCAGCCCCGGTAGAGCGCCATCAGGCGCAGGAAGACACAGAGCGCGACCCCGGCCAGCGCCGCCGGGGTCGGCGGCCAGCCGAATTGGTAGCCGGCCACCACCGCCATGGCACCGGCCAGCGCGGCCAGGGCATAGATATTGGCCACCAGCACGGTGGGCACCTCCGCCGTCAGCACGTCCCGCGCCATGCCGCCGCCGATGCCGCTGATCATCCCCAGCACCGCCGCCATGGGCCAGTTGATGCCATGGGCGAGGGCCTTCTGCGTGCCGGCCACGGCGAAGACGCCCAGGCCCGCGGCGTCGAAGAACTGCACCGGGTGCCGCAGCCGGCCCAGCAAGGGATGAAACTGGAAGACCAGCAGCCCGGCCACCAGCGCCAGGGCCAGGTTGTGCCAGCTTGCGACGGAGGCCGGCGGCAGCGCGCCGATCAGCACATCCCGCAGGATGCCGCCGGAGACCGCCGTGACAAAGGCCAGAACCAGCACGCCGAACAGGTCCATGCGCCGCTGCACGCCCAGCGCCGCCCCGCTGATCGCGAAGACAAAGGTGCCGATCAGGTCGAGGGCATTGACCAGCACCACAGCAGGTTGGAGGCCCGTCAGCATCGGCGGGCCGGCGCCCTCAGCCTTCCAGCTCGTGCGACAGGGCGATCAGGTCCCGCGTGTGGGAATGGGTTGCCTGCCCGGCGCGGAGCTGCTGCTCGGACAGGATCTCGACGATCCGGCCGCCCTGCATCACCGCCAGCCGCTCGCACAGATGCCCCACCACCGCCAGGTTGTGCGAGACCAGGATACAGGTGAGCTGCCGCGCCTGCCGCAGGTCGGCCAGCAGGTTCAGCACCTCCGCCTGCACGGAAACGTCGAGCGCGCTGGTCGGCTCATCCAGCAGCAGCACGGAAGGATCGGCGATCAGCGCGCGGGCGATGGCCACGCGCTGCCGCTGCCCGCCGGAAAGCTGGTGCGGATAACGGAAGCGCGCCGTGCGCGGCAGCGCCACCTCCTCCAATGCGCGGGTGATGCGCGTCTCGGCATCCGGCACACCATGGATGGCCAGCGGCTCGGCCAGGATGCGGTCCACCGTCTGGCGCGGGTGCAGCGAGCCATAGGGGTCCTGGAAGACCATCTGCACCTTGCGGAAGAAGGCGCGGTCCCGCTTGTGGCCCAGTTGCTGGCCGTCGATCCTCAGCGTGCCGTCCCAGCTATCGACCAGCCCGGCCAGGCAGCGCAGCACGGTGGATTTGCCGGAACCGGACTCGCCCACCAGCCCGAAGGTCTCCCCCGGCGCCACGCTGAAGGAGACGTTGTGGACGACCTGGTTGTCGCCGAAATGGACGTTGAGGCGGCCGGCCTCGATCATCGCCTGGCTCACGTGCGCGGCTCCAGCCACTTGGGGTCGCGGGTCAGCACCGGCAGGCGCGCGCGCTTCTGAGACAGCGCGGGCATGCAGTCCAGCAGCCCGCGGGTATAGGGGTGCTCGGCACGGTGCAGGTCGCGCGCCGGCAGGGTTTCCATCACCTGCCCGGCATACATCACCACCACGCGGTCGCAGAAGCGGGCCACCAGCGGCAGGTCGTGGCTGATCAGCATCAGACCCATGCCGCGCGCGGAAACGAGGTCCTCGATCAGCTTCAGGATCTCGGCCTGCACGGAGGCATCCAGCGCGCTGGTCGGCTCATCCGCGATCAGCATGTCCGGGTTGGGCGCCAGCATCATCGCGATCATGACGCGCTGGCCCATGCCGCCCGAGACCTCGTGCGGATAGGCATCCAGCACGCGCTTCGGGTCGCGGATGCGGACCTGTTCCAGCAGGTTCAGCGCGGCCTCCCGCGCTTCCCGCCGGCCGCCCTTGTTGTGGGTGCCCCAGGCTTCGGCGATCTGGTGGCCGATCGTCATCACCGGGTTCAGGCTGTATTTCGGGTCCTGCAGGATCAGGCCGATGCGGCCGCCGCGCAGGCGGCGCATCTGCCGCTCGCGGGCCGCCAGCACGTCGATGCCGTCGAAGACCAGCTTGTCCGCCCGCACCCGCGCCGGTTCCGGCAACAGGCGCATCAGCGCCCGGCCGGTGACGGATTTGCCGGAGCCGCTTTCCCCCACGATGCCCAGCTTCTCCCGCCCCAGGGACATGGAGACGCCGCGCACCGCCGGGTTGAAGCTGCCCGAGGCAGTGGGGAAATCGACCCGCAGGTTCTGGATTTCTACGAGAGGCTTGTTCATCGCTGCTTCGGGTCCAGCACGTCGCGCAGGCCATCGCCCAGCAGGTTGAAAGCGAGGCTCGCCATGAAGATGGCGATGCCCGGGATCACCGGCACCCACCATTGCTCCAGGATGAAGCGGCGGGCGGTGGCGATCATGGTGCCCCATTCGGGGATCGGCGGCTGCGCGCCGAGGCCGAGGAAGCCGAGGCCGGCGGCGGTGAGGATGATGGAGGACATGTCCAGCGTCACGCGCACCGTCAGGGACGGCAGGCACATCGGCGTCACGTGGCGCAGGATGACGCGCCAGGGCGAGGCCCCGGTGATGCGCACGGCCGCGATATAATCGGCGTTGCGGATGGTCAGCGTCTCCGCCCGCGCCAGCCGCGCATAAGGCGGCCAGGCGGTCAGCGCGATGGCGACCACGGCGCTTTCCACGCCCGGCTTCATGGCCGCCACGAAGGCGAGCGCCAGGATCAGGCGCGGGAAGGCCAGGAAGACATCCGTGACGCGCATCAGGATCTTGTCGACGATGCCGCCGGCATAACCCGCGACGCAGCCGACGATCAGCCCCAGCGGCGCCACCAGGATGACCACGGCCACCACCATGCCCAGCGTCACGCGGCCGCCGTAGAGCACGCGGGAATAGGTGTCGCGCCCCAGTTCATCCGTGCCCAGCCAATGGGCGGCGGAAGGCGGCTGCAACCGGTCGGCCAGCACCTGCACGCCGGGGTCATGCGTCGCCAGCAGCGGCGCGAAGATGGCCAGCACCAGCATGGCCAGCACGATGAACAGGCCCGCCACCGCCAGCCCGTTGCGGCGGAAGGCCAGCCAGGTCTGGTAGCGCCGGCCCCACTTGGCCTGGGCGCGGGAGGTGGGCGTGTCGGAGAGCAGCCATTCACGGCGGCTCATGGTCGCTTCGCTCATCTTATTTCACCCGCGGGTCGAGCAGCCGGTAGAGCATGTCCGCCAGCAGGTTCAGCACCACATAGATCAGCCCCACCGCCAGGGTGGCGCCCAGCACCGCGTTCATGTCGGCATTCAGCAGCGACACGGTCAGGTACTGGCCGAGGCCGGGCCAGGAGAAGATCGTCTCGGTCAGCACCGCGCCTTCCAGCAACCCGGCATAGGTCATGGCCAGCACGGTGACGAGCGGCACCATGATATTGCCGAAGGCATGCCGCCAGACGATGCGGGCCGAGGAAAGCCCCTTGGCGCGCGCGGTGGTGACGTATTCGCTGCGCAGCTCCGCCAGCATGAATGCGCGCGTCATGCGGGCGATATAGGCCAGCGAGAAGAAGGCCAGCACGCCCGCCGGCTGGATCAGGTGGTAGAGCGCGTCGTTGAAGGCGCCCCAGTCGCCGGCCAGCAGGCTGTCCACCGTCAGGATGCCGGTGCGTTCCTCCACCATGCCTTCGAAGAAGATGCTCTGCCGCCCGGGGCCGGGCACCCAGCCCAGCTTGGCGTAGAAGAGCAGCAGCGAAAGCAGGCCCAGCACGAAGACCGGCAGGGAATGCCCGGCGAGGCAGAAGAGCCGCACCGCCTGGTCGACGAACTTGCCCTGCCGCGTCGCCGCCCAGACGCCCAGCGGCACACCGATCAGCACGGCGATGATGATGGCCACCGTCGCCAGCTCGAAGGTCGCCGGGAAGAAGCGGGCGATATCCTGGGTGACGGGGTTGGAGGTCATCACCGAGCGGCCGAGGTCGCCCGAGAAGATCTGCCCCAGGTAGCGCCAGAACTGCACGTAGAGCGGCTGGTCCAGCCCGAGGTCGAGCCGCGCGCGCTCCACCACATCCGCCGGCGCCCGGTCGCCGACAATGGCCAGCACCGGGTCGATCGGCACCACGCGTCCGATGAAGAAGGTGACCACCGCCAGCCCGAACAGCGTGATGGGCACGCTGGCCAGGGTGGAGAGGGTGCCGCGCAGCCGGAGCCACGCGGCGGAAGGACGGGCCCGACGCGCTACCCCGGAAGCAGGCGGGGGCGCGGCGGGCGGCTCGGCTTCAGGCGGCAGCAGTTCCGCCTGAAGTTCCCCATCGGATCGCATTCAGTGAATACTCAGGCCTTGGTGATGTTGGTGTAGGAGTGCCGGTCGTTCATCGGCCCCATGTCGAAGCCCTTCACCGCGGCGCGGGAGACGGAGACCTCGATCTCCTGCAGCATGATCACGAAGGGCGAGGTCTGCTGGTGCTCCTTCTGGATATCCAGGTACATCTGGGCGCGCGTCTCGGCGTCCGTCTGCTTCTGCGCTTCCAGGGTCTTGGCGGAGAGTTCGGGGATCAGCCAGCTCGCGCGCCAGGCCAGGGTCTTGTTGCGGGCCTCGTCGCCATTCTCGGTGTTGATGGAGAAGGCCTCGGCATTGCTGTTGGGGTCGAAGTAGTCGGAGCCCCAGCGCACCATGGCGATGTCATGCGTGCGGGCACGGGTCTTGGTGATGACCGCGCGCTGCTCGCCCGGCGACATCTTCAGGCGGATGCCGATCTCGGCGAGGTTGGCCTGCACCGCCTGCGCGATGTCGGAGGTCGGCGCGCCGGAGAAGTAGTCGAAGGACAGCTCGAAGCCGTCGGCCAGGCCGGCCTTGGCCAGCAGCGCCTTGGCCTCGGCCACGTTCTTCTGGAAGGGCTTGTCGGTCAGCGCACCCGGCAGGCCATCCGGCAGGAAGGCCTGGTGCACCGCGTAGGTGGTGGGCACGATGTTCTTCTGGATGGCGGCATAGTCGATCGCCATCTTGATCGCCTGCCGCACCTCGGGCTTCGCCAGGTTGGGGTTCTTCTGGTTCAGGCTGAGATACATCAGGCTCGCCTTGCGGGCGTATTGCGCCGTGAAGTTCCTGTCCTTCTCCACCGAGGCGATCTGGTCGGCCACCAGGTTGCGCACGATGTCGAAGTCGCCCTTCTGCAGGCCCAGCAGCTGCGCCGAGGGGTCCGCCACATGGCGCATGATGATGCGCTTCATCTTCGGCGGCTCGACCGCATGCGGGTTGGCGTCCAGCATGACGTTGTCGCTGGCCTTCCACTGGCGGACCATATAGGAGCCCGAGCCGGCGGAATTCTGCTTCAGCCAGGCATTGCCCAGGTCATCGCCCTTGGCATTGGCCGTCACCACCGCCTTCTCCACCACGCTGCCCACCGCCGCCGAGAGGCAGTAGAGCAGGAAGGAGGGCGCGGTCGGCTCGGCGGTCGTCAGCACCAGGGTCTTGGCGTCGGTGGCGCGGATGCGCTCGGCCACGTTGTCCTTGGTGAAGCCGAACTGGTTGATGATGAAGGCCGGCGACTTGTTCAGGATCACGGCGCGGGAAAGCGAGAAGGCCACGTCCTCAGCCGTCACGGGCTTGCCGGAGGCGAACTTGGGGCCGTCCTTCAGGGTGAAGGTGAAGGTCTTGTTGCCGTCCGAGACAGCCCACTTCTCGGCCAGCTCGCCACGGATCTCAGAGGGGTTGCTGTTCGGCGTCGTCACCAGCTTCTGGTAGACATTCCCCGCGATCTCGGAGGCCGTGTATTCGAAGGCCTCATGCGGGTCGAGCGAGATGATGTCGTCGATCTGCTTCGCGAAGACCAGCACGTCCTTGGGCGTCTGGGCCCGGGCGGAGGGGGCGGCCAGCGCGCCCGGCAGGACGGCGGCGGCGCTGGAGGCAAGCAGCAGCGAACGGCGAGTCAGCATGAACGGAAACCCTTTGCGGATTGCACAGAATAACGCAGTCGTGGGGTGCTGCGCCAGCATGGGCTGCGCCCCGGCGCGGGGGCGCAGCCCATGTCAGGGCCCATCTCAGGGATAGAGCGTCTCGGAGCGCCAGCCGCCGCCCGGCTGGGCATGGAAGACGCGGCGGTCATGGAGGCGGAAGGGCATGTCGCGCCAGAACTCGATGCGCTGCGGCAGCACGCGGAAGCCGCCCCAGTGCGACGGGCGCGGCACCGCGTCATCCAGGTAGCGGGCCTCCACCTCGGCCACCGCCGCCTCCAGCTCCTCCCGGCTGCCCAGCGGGCTCGACTGCCGCGAGGCCCAGGCCCCGATGCGGGAGCGGCGCGGGCGGGTGGCGTAGTATTCGTCGGACTCCGCCGCCGTCACCTGTTCCACGGTGCCCTCCACCCGCACGGCGCGGCGCAGCTTCTTCCAGTGGAAGTTCAGCGCGGCGCGGGGATTGGCCAGAAGCTGGCCCCCCTTGCGGCTTTCATGGTTCGTGAAGAACACGAAGCCACGGGGGTCCAGCCCCTTCAGCAGCACCATGCGGGCGCTGGGCCAGCCGTCCGGCGTGCTGGTCGCCAGGCACATGGCGTTGGGATCATTGGGTTCCGAGGCCTCGGCCTCGGCCATCCAGGCGGTGAAGATCGCGAAAGGGTCGGCGTCGGGTGTCGGTACGCTCATCTGCTCCTGTCCCTGCTTCCTCTTGCCGGCGGGACGGGGGTGTGCCACCACGCCTTAACCCTTGCAACGCCCTGCCGCCGGACCCCGGACATCTCCGGCGCCCTACCTTCGCTGTCCCATCCAACAGAACCGGTCCTGCCTGAACATGGAACCTGCCGCGCAATCCAACACCCCTGAACCCGCCAAGGGCAACCTGATGGCTGGCAAGCGGGGCCTGATCATGGGCGTGGCGAATGACCGCTCGATCGCCTGGGGCATCGCCCGCGCCGTGGCCGCCCAGGGGGCGGAGATCGCCTTCACCTACCAGGGCGAGGCGCTGGAGAAGCGCGTCCGCCCGCTGGCCGAGAGCCTGGGCAGCGACATCGTGCTGCCCTGCGACGTGACGGACGAGGCCAGCATCGACTCTGTCTTCGAGACGCTGGAGAAGCGCTGGGGCAAGCTGGACTTCCTGGTCCATGCCATCGGCTTCGCCGACAAGCAGTTCCTGCGCGGCCGCTACATGGACACGCCGCGCGCGGCCTTCCTGCAGGCGCTGGACATCTCCTGCTTCTCCTTCGTTTCCGTCTCCAAGCGCGCCGCCGCGCTGATGAGCGAGGGCGGCAGCCTGCTGACCCTGAGCTACCTGGGCGCCGAGCGCGTGACGCCGCATTACAACGTCATGGGCGTGGCCAAGGCGGCGCTGGAAGCCAGCGTGCGCTACATGGCGGTGGACGTGGGCGCGCGCGGCATCCGCGTGAACGCCATCTCCGCCGGCCCGATCAAGACGCTCGCGGCCAGCGGCATCGGCGACTTCCGCTACATCCTGAAGTGGAACCAGTACAACGCGCCGCTGAAGCGCAACACCACCATCGAGGATGTGGGAGGTTCGGCGCTCTACCTGCTCTCGGACCTCGGCGCCGGCGTCACCGGCGAGGTGCATCACGTGGACAGCGGCTACCACATCGTCGGCATGAAGGCCGAGGATGCGCCGGACATCGTGGTCGGCCGCGACTGAGCCTGCCGGAAAGGCCGCCCCCCGGGCGGCCTTTTTCGTGAGGGGTCCCAACTGCAACCCCCTGCCCCTCAGGCTGGTTCTTTCTTCAGAGCGGCACGGGCAACGCCCCGCCGCACCGGAAGAAGGAGAAGTCCATGACGCACGCGCATATGCCGCCGGTTCCGCCGGCGAACCAGCCGAAGCACGGGGGCCCGACCCAGGACCCGAAGAAGTCGAATATCAAGGCCGAGACCCTGGACCGCGACCCCAAGCAGGGCCGCAGCGGCGATATCAAGCAGAACACGACCCACCAGGGCTACCAGCAGGACCGCTGAGGAGGGCCCAGGCATGTCGCACAAGAATCCCGATCAGGTCGAGCGCGTGGGTGGCCCCGGCAGCAGCCACCAGAACCGCGAGCATCCGGAAAAGTCCATGGCCACCGGCAAAAAGGGTGGCGGCGACAACAGCGGCCCGACGCCGGGCTCCCCGACCAATAGCCGCGACAGCCGCATCTCCGGCGGCGGCGGCGAGCGGGACGAGCACCATACCCACGACCCCCGCACCAAGTCCTGAGAGGGCATCATGGCCGAAGCCAAGAAGGATGCGGAACGCGATGCGGATGACACCGCCAGCGGCACCATCCAGGAGCCGATCCCGCCGGGCGAACCGCAGCCCGGCGACATGAACGAACTGGCGGGCAACCTGGGCGGACCGATCGATGTCTTCCCTGGCCGGCCGCGCAAACCGCTGCAACAGCAGGAATGATCCCGGAAGGGCGGCTTCGGCCGCCCTTTCTGTTATGGCACCCGCTGCACTTCGACCAGCGGGCGCCCGCCCTCGACATACAGGCGGTAGGAAAGCACGACTTCCCCCAGGCTGGTCTCGGCATTCACCAGGCATTGCGGCACCGGCACCATGTAAGGCCGCAACCGCTGGTATTCGGCGCGCAGCGCCGGCGTGGCGCTATAGGCTTCCATGATGACGTCGTTATAGGGGCGCGGATTGCTCAGGCGCTGGACGCGGGCGCCGGCCGACAGCCCTGGCGTTGCCTGGAAGGTGAAGGACACATCCTGCAGCAGCGCCGGGTCAGCGCAGTTTAGCGCGGCCTGCGGCCCCTCCCCGCCTTCCGCCGGGCGGGCGGGCGCCGGGGCGGCGGGGGGTAGGCTCTGCGGCAGCGTGGCGCGTGGCGGCGGCGCTGCTACCGCAGGTTGTGATGCAGCGGGGGCGGCCGGTCGGTCCCGTGCCACGGCCCGCAGGCGTTCCAGCACCGTGCCCATGGCCTGCACGTTGCGCGGGCTGTCGCCATTCTCCGCCTGGCATTCGGCGGAGCGGCGGGCCAGGGCGGTGAAATCCGGCTTCGACCATTGCTCCAGCGGCAGCCCAAAGGGAGAATCCCCCACCGACCAGCCCATGACCCGCAGAGCATTGCTGCTCACGGCGCCGCAGGGCGCGCCGGCAAGGCTCAGGGCGAAGGGCACTCCCGGGGCCGTGGCGAGAGCCGGCACCGCCGGTGGCGGAACCGGGCCGGGCTGCTGCGGTCTGGGGGCCGGCGGAGGCTCCGGCGCGGCGGCCATGGGTGGCGGGGGCGGCGGCAGCATCAGCAGGCGGGCGCGAATCCAGGCCTCCCGCTCGGCATAGGCGATCTGGAGGCAATCCGGCGTCATGCCAGGAGCGCACATCCGGTCGCGCCGCCGCACCCAGTCGATCTGCGCCGCCGCGGCGGCTGCGGAATCAGGCATCCGCTGGCGAAGCTGCGCGGCCAATCCGGCCAGGCCACGGTCCGCCGCCATCAGGTCCGGGTCGGTGCAGATCACCCGCTCGGCACGGGAGGCCGGGCGGGCGCAGTCGGATATGGCGCCGTCCGGGGTGATCGCCCAGGCCATGCCGGGCGCAGCCATCCCCAGAACCGAACCCAGCAACAGACGCCTCATTCCACTCCTCGTCGCTCGCAGCGGCAATCTAGCCTGCGGGCGGCCGTCTGGCGAGGAAGCGTCTCAACAATAATCCTCAGGTTAACATTTGGCACATTGCCGGCAGCAGGCCGTGCGGTGGCGGCGCCTCCCCGGCGGCCCAGCGCGGCAGAGCGGCAGCCAGGGCTGCATCGCCGGCTGCGGCGGCCATGGCCAGCCCCAGCACCGCGCCGAACTTGAAGCCATGGCCGGAAAAGCCGCTCATGACCCAGGCATGCGGCCCCAGTGGCTCCGCCACGAAGCGCTCGGCATCCTCCACGTCGTAGTAGCAGGCGCGGGCGGCCAGCACCTGGTAGCCGCCGGCCTCCGCCAGGCGCGGGCGGGCCAGGGCCAGGATGGCCTCGGCCTCGGCGGCGCTGGCCTCGCGCGGGTCCGCTTCGGCATCGCCCTGGCGGCTGAAGCGATGGTCGCCGATCTTCAGCGGCGTGCCCGCCACCGGGGGCACCGCGTAGAAGCCGCCTTCCTCCGACAGATCCAGCAGCATCGGCGCCCGGGCCCAGAGCGCGCGGTGCGCCGCCGGTGGCTCCAGGTAGACGACGATCTGGCGGGAGGCCACCACCCGCCCCGCCAGCCCCGGCAGCAGGCGCGGCGCCCAGGGGCCGGCGGCGACCACCAGCAGGTCGGCCTGCCGTACCCCGCCGGCCTCCAGTTGCAGGGAGGCCCGGGCGGGGTCCAGCCCCACAGCCCGCCCGCGTTCGAAGGCCACGCCGCGCGCCTGAAGATGCCGGGCCAGGGCGGCGACGATAGGGCGCGCCAGCAGCACGCCGCCTTCTGGCATGGCCAGGGCGGCGCCGATGCCCGCCGGGTGCAGCATGGGATAGCGGGCGGGGATGGCGGCGGGGTCGAGGTCCTCGAAGCCATGGCCATCGGTGGCCAGGGCGGCGCGGCTTTCCCCCAGCCAGCCGGCGGTGCCGCTGGCCAGGGCCAGCACACCGGTGGGGTGGTAGAAGCTCTCGCCCAGTTCGGACCACAGCAGGTCCCAGGCGCGGAAGGCGTCGTCCACCATGCGCATATAGCCGCGCTGGGCGCCGTAGGCGTGGCGGATCAGCCGGTGGTCGTCCACGCTGGCGCCGCGCGGGTTGGGCACCGCGTCCTGTTCCAGCACCGTGACAGACCAGCCGGCGCGCGAGAGGCCCCAGGCAGTGCAGAGGCCCATGATCCCGGCCCCGAGGACGAGTGCTTTCGGCATGGTGCGCAGCATGGACCGCCGCGCGCCGGCCGAAAAGGCTCAGCCCACGCGCAATCGCACGCGGCCTTCCAGCGCCTGCCCGGTGGCCAGCACGCGCATGGCGCCAAAGGCCGCCAGGGTGGGGCGATTGATCACGTCCGGCACATGGCTCACCGGCTCCAGGCACACCACCGACAGGTGGTCGGGGGCATAGAATTGCAGGTTGTGGGCCCAGTCCCCTTCCGCCCGCAGCGTCACCGTCAGGTCCGGCCTTTGCAGCACCGCCGTGCCGTCCCAGCCCGCGAAATGCTGGTCGGTGCCCATCCAACCGGTGTCGCCTGCGGGGATGCCGTCGCTGGGCTCGGCCCGGATCGGCAGGCTGCGCTCGTCCGTGACCATGCGGTGCGTGGCGGCCAGGCGCGGCGCGCTGCCGGGCAGGCGCAGGAACCAGGGGTGCCAGCCCATGCCCATCGGGCAGGGTTCCGCACCCCGGTGCTCCAGCCGCAGCATCAGGGACAGGCCCTCGGGGTCGAGCGACACCTCCAGCCGCGCCGCGTAGTCGAAGGGCGCGTGGCGCAGCCGCTGCGTCAGCACGGCATGGGCGGGGCCGGCTTCCTCCACCGCCCAGGGCGCTTCGCGGCCCAGGCCGTGCAGCGCGTTGCCGGCGGCCTCCGCGATCGGGAAGTGGTAGACCTCCCCGGCGCAGGGGAAGCGGCCGCCGTCCAGCCGGTTGGTCCAGGGCAGCATCCAGAAGGCGCCGGCCTTGCCGGTCAGGGGGCTGGCGCCCCCTTCCAGCGGCCGCAGCACCGGGCGGCCCTCATGCTCCAGATGCGCGAAGGCGGCCCCCTGCTCCGGCAGCAGCGCGGCCCGCCAGGGGCCGGCTTGCAGGTCCAGCATCAATCCTCCAGCGTGAAGGCATCGCGCGGGCTGAAGCCGTCGCGGCTGTAGCCGACGGCGGTATAGCCGCCGCCCTGGTAGCGCTCGGTCACCGGGTTGCCGGAGGTGATCTGGCCCACCTTGGCCGCGAAGGCATCGGCGCTGTCCTGGGGCTGCCAGCCGATGCGGTCGCGGTGGTCGCCGCCCCAGTAGGACGCCGCGTTGTTGCTGGCGCCCCAGACCACGGCATGCCCGACCTTGGGCGCCTCCACGAAGGCGATGCAGAGCCGCGCGAGGTCGGCATAGGACAGCCAGGTGGCCAGCATCCGCGCATCCACCGGCTCGGGGAAGGAGGAGCCGATGCGGACATTGAGGTTCTCCACCCCGTGCTTGTCCCAGTAGAGGCGGCCCATCAGCTCCCCATAGGCCTTCGAGAGGCCGTAGAAGCTGTCCGGGCGGAACTCGCAATCGGCTTCCAGCTTCGCCTGGTTGCCCTGCGGACGCTCATGGAAGCCGATGGAATGGTTGGAGGAAGCGAAGAGCACCCGTGCGCCTTCCCGCCGCGCCGCCTCGTAGATGTGGTAGAGGCCGCGCAGATTGGGGCCTAGCACCACCTCGAAGGGCTGGTCGGTGGAAGCGCCGCCGAAATGCAGGATGGCCTGGCAGCCCTCCGCCAGCTGCAGGATCGTGACGCCGTCGTTCAGGTCGGCCTTGGTGAAGCTCGCGCCCTCCGGCACCTGGTCCGGGAAGGGGGTGAGGTCGGTCAGGCGCAGCGTATAGCCCTGCGCCGCCAGCTCCCGCGCCAGCATCCGGCCCAGGTTGCCGGAAGCGCCGGTGAGCAGGACGGGCTTGGATTTCTTGGACATCGAACTCGGAATCCTTGGTGCTGATGGGACAGGCGCGGCGGGGCGGCAGTGGCCGCCGGCGCATGGCACAGGCCGGACTCGCCCCGATGGCCTTCCCTGCCCCGCAGCTTGCCCATGGCACGGGCGACGAACAAGACCGGGGCCGCATGGGGTTGCGATAGCGCGGCACCCGCCGCAGCATCGCCGCCCCGCCCGATTCCGAGGACCGCCGCCGCCATGCCTGATGCCACCCCCTCCCTCGCCGCCGCCGCCGCCGACCTCGCCGCCGGGCGCACCACCGCGCAGGCGCTGACCGAGGCCGCGCTGGCACGCATCGCCGACCCGGCCGGCGAGGGTTCCCGTGCCTTCGTGGCGGTGCAGGCGGAGCAGGCACTGGCCAGCGCCCGCGCCGTGGACGCGCTGCGCGCCGCCGGCCGGGCGCCAAGCCCCTGGGCGGGCATCCCGATCTCGGTCAAGGACCTCTTCGACCAGGAAGGCGTGCCGACGCTGGCCGGCTCCATCGCGCTGCGCGGCGCGCCGCCGGCCAAGGCCACCGCGCCGGTGGTGGCACGGCTGCAGCGCGCCGGCTTCGTGGTGCTCGGGCGCACCAACATGGTGGAATTCGCCTTCAGCGGCCTGGGCGTGAACCCGCATTACGGCACCCCGCTCTCCCCCTACGACCGCGCCACGGGGCGGCTGCCGGGCGGCTCCTCCTCCGGCGCCGCGGTGGCGGTGGCCGACGGGATGGGCTTCGCCGGACTGGGCTCGGATACCGGCGGTTCCTGCCGGGTGCCGGCGGCGCTCTGCGGCATCGTCGGCTACAAGCCCACCGCAAAGCGGGTGCCGCTGGATGGGGTGCTACCGCTGTCCTTCAGCCTCGACAGCATCGGGCCCCTGGCGAATACGGTGGGCTGCTGCGCCGCGCTGCATACGCTGATGGCCGGCGCCGAGAGCGCCACCCCGCCCGCGCCGCGCCCCGTGGCCGGGCTGCGCTTCGGCATTCCGGACAAGACCTTCCTGTTCGACGGCGTGGAGCCCGCCGTGATCGCGGCCTTCGAGCGCGCGGTGGCGAAGCTGCAGGCCGCCGGCGCGCATATCGAGCATTTCGCCCTGCCGGAGCTGGCGGATATCCCGGTCGCCAATGCCACCGGCGGCTTCGCGGCGGCGGAGTCCTACGCCTGGCACCGCCCGCTGCTGGAAAAGGCCGCCGCGCAATACGACCCGCGCATCCTGGCCCGCATCCGCAAGGGCGCGGCGATGAGCGCGGCGGATTATATTGCCCTGCAGGCGGAACGCGCCCGCATCATCGCCGCCGCCGCCCAGCGCACCGCGCCTTACGACGCCGTGCTCTGCCCCACCACCGCCCTGACGCCGCCCGCCGTATCGGCCGTGGAGGATGAGGCGGAATACAACCGCATCAACCTGCTGCTGCTGCGCAACACCGCCGCCTTCAACTTCCTGGACCGCTGCTCCATCAGCCTGCCCTGCCACGCGCCCGGCGAGGCGCCCGTGGGCCTGATGCTGACCGGCGCCCACGACGGCGATGCCGCGCTCTTCGCCACCGCCAGCGCGGTGGAAGCCGCCCTGGCCGCCTGAACCGCGCAGGCTTCTGCGCCGGGGGGCTTCCCCCCGGCGGCACAACCCGCTAAAGGGAGGTCCTGGCGAGGACCCGTAGCTCAGCTGGATAGAGCGTTGCCCTCCGAAGGCAAAGGCCGATGGTTCGAATCCATTCGGGTCCGCCACTTCCCCCAGGCTTTCAGTGCTTCCCTGCCAGCCGGCGCCACCCGCCGGCCAGACGTGCGGCGTGGCCGGCGGCTGCCATGCGGAGATGGGCATCGCGAGCCCGGCCGTCCTGCGCCAGAATGTCCGGCGCGCCCGATGTAAGGAGAAGCTGATGCCGGGAAGGCTCTGGTCCCTTGGCGTCTTTCTGGTCGCGCTCGGCATCGCCGCCTATGCCGTGGGCTGGGATGCGTTGCTGTGGGTGCCCCGGGTGGTGCTCGACTCCCTGATCTGGGTTCCGTCGGCCATTCTTGACGCGGTCAGCACCTCACCCGCCACTTTCGGCGTTATTACGCTGGGCGTGGTTCTGATGGTCTTCGCGCGCATGAAGGGGCGGCGGCGGGACTGAGGCGCCGTTCCGGCCGGCAGGGCGGCGGGACCATCAGCGACAGGCGCAGCGTGCTTTCCTGCCTGGCCACTCCGGCCGGCAGGCTGAACCGGCCCCGCCCCATGGCGGGACCTCATCGCAGGAATACATCAGTGATACAGAACAAGGCGAAGGCCGAAAGCGCCAGCCCGACAGACAGCGCCGAGCTTGAGGCGGAAGTGGCCTACATGGCCAAGCGGCACCGTGTCTCGCCCGCCATTATCCGGGAAATCATCCGCCGCGCTGGCTCCAGCGAAAGAGGCGCGGTGGAGCGGGAGCTGCAGAAAGGAAAGGCGCGGCGCTAAGCGCCGCGGTTCCGCCAGCCGTCACCAAGGTGCGGCTGGCCGAACGGCTCCGGCAGCGCTTAGCGCTGGCGGGCCTTGCGGGCGGCGTAGCGGGCGTCGCGCGCGGCCTTCTGAAGGGCCGGCAGGGCGGCGGCACGCTGGGCGGCGGCCTCGGCCTCGGCGGCCTCCTGGGCGGCCTGGATCTTGCGCTGCTCGGCCTCGGCGGCCTTTTCGGCCTTCAGGCGGGCGGCTTCGGCGTCACGCGCCATCTTGCGGGCGGCATTGCGCGCGTCGCGGGCTTCCGCGACGGCCTTGCGGGCAGCCTGCTGCTCCAGCATCGCAGGGTCATTGGGTGACGGACGTGCGCGGAAACGTTCCAGCATGTCCTCCTTCGCCTTGGCAGCCGTAGCCAGCCGGTCGTTGAAGCCATCGCTTTTATGAGGGATCATGCGGCCCACCCTACTCGGAATGCGCTCCGGGGCCTAGCAAACTCTCAAATTGTTCAGGATGTCAGTGTGACCGGACCAGCCAGCATCATCACGATGGACCATCGCAAGGCCGGCCCGGGGTTCCGGGGCCGCCGCTCGTGAGCCGCCGCCAACCGCAGAAATCCGGCAAGGGCGGCACCCGCCGCGCGGCGCAGCTGGAAGCCGAGAACGCGCAGCTTCGCCGTGAGCTGGCCGAAGCCCGCGCGGCGCTGCGCCAGGTCGAGCAGAGCGGCGCCGATGCTTTCCTGGCCCGCCGGCTGGCGGAGCTGGAGGAAGGGCGCCAGGTCGCGCGCGGCCAGGCGGTGGAGGCCACCGTCGCGCGCTCCAAGGCCGAGGCGAAGCTGACGGCACTGCAGGATGCCATCGGCAAGGCGCCGGGCCTGTCCGGCTGGCTGCTGCGGCGTGCGCGGCAGAAGCTGCAAGACGTCTGAGAAGACCGGGCGGGGTCCTGGAGATCCCGCCTGCCCCTGAGCGCCGCGCCCGGATCAGCAGTTAGCCAGGGAGCCTGGTGTTTCAGTCGCCGAAGCGCAGCTCCAGCCCCCGCGCCTGCCATCCCGCCTGGATGGCCGCGCGGTCGATGGTGCCGGAAGGGTCCGCCTTGCGCGGCCCCGTGGCCAGGGACGGCGCGCGTTCGCGCTGCCACAGGCCCATCAGCCGGCGCAGTTCCGCCAGCGGATCGGCATGGTCGTCCACCCGCAGGTCGAGGTCGGGGAAATCTTCCGTGGTAACCAGCTTCATGGCGGCGGATTGCCGGCCGCGGCGGTCGCCGCCGGCGGCCTGACCGGCTTCCATCGCCAGCATCATGCGCTCCGGCAGCGGCAGGCTGGCGGGTGCAACAAGGCTGGCCAGGGTCTGCGTGACCACCTCTGGCCCCGCCAGCATGTTCCCCGCGACGCTGAAGCCCGGCGCGGCCTGTGAACCGGCCCAGATGACGCAGCTCTGCCCGGTCCAGGCGGCGCTGCGCCCGTGGCGGTCGATCGCATGGATTTGCCGGTAGGCACTGTTGGCATCCCCGGCCAGGGCGGATTCGATGGCGGCATCCGGCGGCAGGCCGCGCTCCATGGCATCCAGCACCGCAGGGCCGAGGTAGCGGTTGGTGAAGGACTGGGTGGATACCGCCCCCACCCCCGCCCGCAGGTAAGGGCAGGAGGCCCCCACGGCGAAGGCGCAGGTGGCCACCGTCACGCCGAAGGCACCCGTGGCAGGGTCATGGGCCAGGATCGACCAGGTCATCGCGCCATCCTTTCGCTTGCTGGGGCGATGCTCCGTGCGATCCGCTCCTCATGCAAGGAGGCGCCTGAGAGCGAGCGGCGCCAAACTGTATCGTAAGCGATTTTATCGCCCACTCTGTTTCCGCGTGGCAGGCATACCGAATGAATAGTCGCGCGCGATGCAATCGCGGCGTATCTACTCCTCAACAGCCCGGCACCTCCGGGTCAACCGGCCAAAGCCAAGGATCACCACCATGTACGCTCTCCGCACCCTGCTCGCCGCCACCGCCCTCCTCGGTGCCGCCTCCGCCGCCGCTTCCGCCGCGCCGCTGGCCGTCATCAACCAGGGTGAGAGCTTCGCCGTCGAATACGCCGCCGGCTATGCCGGCAACATCGTCGGCGGTGGCTTTGTCCGCCTCGAAGGCAACAACCGCAGCCTGCGCATCATCCACGAGGATCCCAGCTTCGCCCGCCGGGCCGTCGGCATCCCCGTCTTCACCGGCGGCTCCGAGGGCGATGTCGCCTACCTTCCCGTCGGCAGCGCCAACAGTTCCCTCGCCGCCCGCTGACTGACGCGCTGCCCGGGGCTTCCGGGCGCCGCCGCTTCCTGCACCGCGCCGGGCTTCAGCCACTGAAGCCCGGCGCGCGCGCGTTTCCGCGCGCGCGTCGCACGCCGCCATAGGCAGGCGGCGGAAATCATCTATCCTCCCGAATCGCGCGCCGCGCAGGCCGCCCTGTCGGAATGGCACCGGCCCTGTCCCTGGCCACCGGATGCGCCGCCGCCCGCCATGGTGGATCTGCCACGGGCCCCGCGCATCGCGACGGCCAGAAGAACACGCTGACGGGGAGAGACCACGCCATGATCCGACGCAGAAACCTGCTGCATGCCGCGCCTGCCCTCCTGGCCGCGCCGGCGCTGCTGCGGCCCTCCGATGCGCGGGCGCAGGAGGTGACGCTGCGCATGCACCATTTCCTGCCGCCGGTCGGCAATGTGCCGCGCTATTTCCTGACGCCCTGGGCGCGGAAGGTGGAAAAGGAATCGGACAACCGGATCAAGGTCCAGGTCTTTCCCTCCATGCAGCTCGGCGGAGCCCCGCCGCAGCTCTACGACCAGGCCCGCGACGGCGTGGCCGACCTGATCTGGACCCTGCCCGGCTACACGCCCAACCGCTTCCCGCGCATGGAAGCCTTTGAGCTGCCCTTCGTGGCCGATACGCGGGCCTCGGTGAATTCCCGCGCCCTGCAGGCCTTTGCCAAGCAGCACCTGGCCGAGGAACTGCGGGAGGTTCACCCCATCGCCGTCTGGGCGCATGACGGCGGCCTGATCCATGCCAACCGCGCCGTGGCCACCATGGAGGACCTGCGCGGGCTGAAGCTGCGCTTCCCCACCCGCCTGGCCGGGGAGGCTTTGCGCGCGCTGGGCGCCGCCCCCATCGGCATGCCGGTGCCGCAGGTGCCGGAGGCGCTGAGCCAGCGCGTGCTGGATGGCGCCGTGGTGCCCTGGGAAGTGGTGCCCAGCATCAAGCTGCAGGAAATGGTGCGCTTCCACACCGCCATCCCCGGCACGCCCACCTTCTACAGTGCCACCAACATCCTTGCGATGAACAAGGCCAAATACGAATCCATGCCCGCCGAGCTGCGCAAGGTGATCGACGACAACAGCGGCATGCCCGCCGCCCTCGCCGCCGCCGCGCCTTACGACGACCAGGCCCGCGTGGTGGAGGAGATGGTGCGCCGCCGCGGCAACCAGATCAGCGCCATCAGCGAGGCCGAGAAGAAGCGCTGGATGGAGGCGACGCAGCCTGTTGTCGATTCCTGGCTGAACAGCATGAAGGAAAAGAACATCGACGGCGCGGCGCTGCTAGCCTCGGCGCGGGCGCTGATTGCCCAGCACGCCGCGGCGGCCGGGTGAGCGCGCCGGCCGAGCCGGTGCCCGATGGCCCGGTGCAGCGCCTTGCCACCGCCCTCGCCATGGCCGCCGGCGTCGTGCTGCTGGCCACGGCGGGGCTGACCACGGCCAGCGTGCTCTGCCGCTGGCTGCTGGGGCAGCCCATCGCCGGGGATTTCGAGCTGGTCTCGATCGGCTCCGGCCTCGGCGCCTTCGGCTTCCTGGCCTATGGCACGCTGGCACGTTCCAACATCCTGGTGGATACCGCCACCACCTGGCTGCCGGCGCGCGTCAACCGCGGCATCGATGCCGTCTGGATGCTGGTCTGGACCGTGATCCTGCTGGTGCTGGCGGAGCGCATGGCCCAGGGCGCGCTGGAGACGATGCGCTCCGGCACCACCACCATGGTGCTGGGGCTTTCCACCTGGTGGGCCGTCGGCATCGGTGCCGCCTGCCTTGCCGCCACGGCCGTGGTGGCGCTGTGCTGGTGTGGCTGGCTGCTGCGGGGGCGTGGCTGATGGCGCCGGAATTCGTCCTGGCCGGCACCGGCTTTGCCGTCATGCTGGTGCTGATCGCGCTGCGGGCACCGATCGGCATCGCCATGCTGATCACCGGCGCCGCCGGCTACCACCACATCGTCGGGCTCGACCCGCTGCTGAACTACCTCAAGACCACGCCCTGGCATCTCTTCGCCAATTACACGCTCTCGGTTATTCCGCTGTTCATCCTGATGGGCAGCCTTGCCGAACGTGGCGGGCTGGCGCGGGATCTTTTCACCGCCGCCCATGCGGTGATCGGCCGGCGGCGCGGCGGGCTGGCCATGGCGGTGATCGGCGCCTGCGCCGCCTTCGGCGCGGTCTGCGGTTCCTCCGTCGCCACCACGGCCACCATGGGCCGCGCGGCGCTGCCGGAGCTGCGGCGCTTCGGCTACGACCCCGGGCTTTCCACCGGCGCCATCGCGGTGGGCGGCACACTGGGCGTTCTGATTCCACCCAGTGTGATCCTCGTGGTTTACGGAATCAGCACCGAGCAGAACATTGCCAAGCTCTTCATGGCGGCGCTGGTGCCGGGGTTGATCGCGGTCTGCTTCTACCTGCTGGCCGTGGCGGTGGTGACGAAGCTGCGGCCGGCGCTGGCACCCGTCTCCCCGCCCCTGCCCGCCGCCGAGCGCCGTGCCGCGCTGGTGGCGGTGCTGCCGGTGCTGCTGATCGCGATCGTTGTGGTCGGCGGCATCTATGGCGGCATCTTCACGCCGACGGAAAGCGCCGCCGTCGGCGTCATCGCAACACTGGTGGTGGGCGTCGCGCGCGGCTCCCTGGGCTGGCGCGGCATCCTGGGCAGCATCCGCGCCAGTGCCGAGACCAGCGCCATGATCTTCGTGATCCTGCTGGGCGCCGAGGTCTTCAATGCCTTCCTGGCGCTGTCCCAGGCGCCGGACCTGCTGGCCATGTGGATCACGGACCAGGGCTTCCCGCCCTATGGCGTGCTGGCGGCGATGCTGCTGGCCTATATCGCGCTGGGCGCCGTGATGGATGAGCTGGCGATGATCCTGCTGACCCTGCCGGTGTTCTTTCCCGTCATCACGGCGCTGGATTTTGGCATGGACAGCACTGACACCGCCATCTGGTTCGGCATCCTGGTGCTGATCGTGGTGGGCATCGGGCTGACGGCGCCGCCGATCGGGCTGAATGTCTTCGTGGTCTCATCCCTGGCGCCGGATATTCCCATCGCCCGCACCTATCGCGGCGTCATGCCCTTCCTGGCGACGGATCTGGTGCGGCTGGCGCTCTGCATGGTCTTCCCCGGCATCAGCCTCTGGCTGGTGCATCTGCTGAGCTGACATCCTCCCCCCGCGCCGCGCGCTGGAAGGCCAGGGGGGAGATGCCTTCGCGCCGCGTGAAGAAGCGCGAGAAATAGGTGGGCTCGAAGCCCAGCGCATAGGCCACCTGCGAGATGCTCAGTGAGCTGTAGCTGAGCATCCGCCGTGCCTCCAGCAGCAGCCTTTCATGCACCAGTTCCAGCGGCGAATGTCCCGTCACGGCGCGGCAGGCCCGCGTCAGCGTGCTGGGCGTGACGCCCAGCTTCAGGCAATGCTCGGCCAGCCCGGCATGTTCGACGAAATGGTCCTCCAGGTGCCGGCGGAAGCGCGCCACCAGCTCCGCCTGCGGTGAGCGCGGCTGGCGCGCCGAGGCCTCGGCCGCCGCCGCCCGCTGCAGCAGCGACAGGACCACGAGCACATGCCCCGCCACCGCCGCGCCCCGCCCGGGGCCGCTCCAGCGGAAGTCGCGTTCCAGTTGCGCAAAGGCGGCATCCAGCGCGCGACGCAGCGGGTCAGGCTGGCGCAGGTTCAGCGCGATGCTCTCGCGCGGCTGCCAGGACTCCTGCATCAGTCCGCGGCAGGTGGCCAGGAAGGCATCCGTCAGCGTCAGCACATAGCCGCTGCTGGGCTGGTCGTAGCGGAAGCCATGCACCTCCCCCGCCGGCAGCAGCAGCAGGAAGGGCGCGGTGAAGGTGAAGCGCCGCCGCTCCCCCTGCACGATGCCGCCGCCCTGCTGGACCCAGAAGACCTGATGCAGGTTGCGGTGGCGGTGCGGGCGGATGCTCCAGTCATGCCGCTGGCTGCGGGTATAGAGCGCCTCCAGATGCACCGGGTCCAGCGAGGCGCGGGCCTGCGGCTCCCCGTAAAGGTCATAGGCGGGAATGGCCCCGCCGCCCGCCGGGAAGAGCGGGATGCGCGCGGCGCGGCGGGGCTGCCGGACGCTCATCCGGCGCCCTCAGCGCGACGAGACGGCGCCGTGGATGATGGGCGTCAGCACATCCTGCACGCCGCTGACGGCGATCTGCACGCCGATGCAGAGCAGCAGAAAGGCCGCCAGCCGGTTCACCACCCGCGCACCATCCCGCCCCAGCAGCGCCACCAGCCGGCTGGCGGAGCTGTAGAAGATCCAGACGCAGGCGGCCATCGCCACCGCCGCCGCCGTCACGCCCAGCAGGAAGGTCCATTGCCCCGGCTCCCCCGCGCGGGGCCGGGTGGAGCCCAGGGCGATGGCCACCGCGATGCTGCCCGGCCCGGTGGTGAAGGGCAGCGTCAGGGGAAAGAAGGCCACGTCCTCGGCATCCCCGGCGGGCGCGGCCTGCTGTTCCTTGCGGGCCTCGTGTTCCTCCGGCGCGTTCAGCAGGCTCCAGGCGCGCACCGCCACCACCAGCCCGCCGGCAAGGCGCAGCGCGCCCAGCGAGATGCCGAAGAAATTCAGCACATAGGCGCCGCCCCAGAGCGAGACCAGCAGCACGATCAGGGAATAGAAGCCCACCCGGCGCGCCAGCCGGTTGCGCTCCGCCAGCCCGCGCTCCTCCATCACGTGGTTGAAGATCAGCGCGCCGCTGAGCGGATTGACAATGGAGAAGAGTGCTGGGAAGGCCAGCAGGAAGGCGGCGACGATGCTGGAAAGGTGGTGCGGGTCGGCATACATGCGCCGGATCATGCCCGGCTTGCCGCCCCCGCCGCAATGCGCCCGCGCCGCCGGGGCTGGCCCGCCCGCCGCCCGCGCCCTAGTTTGCCGCCGATTGTGGATATGAGGTTTCCATGGCGGCGCTCGCCCTCGGCATCATCGGCTTCGGCATCATGGGCGAAAGGCTGCTACGGCAGGCGCTGCCGCACCCGGCCTTCCGCCTGTCCGGCATCTGGGACCCCTCGCCGGAAGCGGCCGCGCGGCTGGCCGCTATCGATCCGGACCTGCGCATGGCACCGGATGCGGCGACGGTGATCGCGGGCTGCGACACGCTCTACATCGCGGCGCCGCCCGCCGCCCACGTGCCGCTGGCGCGCGCCGCCATCGCCGCCGGCAAGGCCGTGCTGCTGGAAAAGCCGCTGGCCACCGACCTGGTCGAGGCCGAGGCCTTCGTGGCGGAAGCCGAGGCGCAGGGCGCGCGGGCCGGGGTGAACTTTCCCATGGCCTCCTCCCCCGCCGTGGCGCAGATCGCCGCCTGGCGGCAGGAGATCGGCGCGCCGCAGCGGCTGGAGGTGGAGGCGCATTTCGCCCGCTGGCCGCGCGGCTGGCAGCAGGATGCCTCCACCTGGCTCTCCCGCCGCGCCGAGGGCGGCTTCACGCGGGAGGTGCTGTCGCATTTCCTGTTCCTGACGCGCCGGCAGATGGGGCCGATGCAGCTGCTCTCCGCCAAGGCGGAGTTCCCCGGCGGCGACCTGTCCGAGACCGCCATCCAGGCCGAGCTGACGGCCGGGGGCATTCCCGTGCGCCTGTCCGGCAGCGTCGGGCGGATCGCCGAGGATGAGGCGAATGGCTGGACCCTCACCGCCGCCGGCGGCAGCATCCGGCTGCGCAACTGGTCGCTCGCGGAACGGCTGGGCGCCGACGGCACCTGGCACATGGCCCCCGACGCCATTCCCAACGACCGGATGCGCCCGATGACGCTGCGCGGCCAGATGGACAAGCTGGCCGCCCTGACGCGCGGCGAGCCCCAGGGGCTGGCGACGCTGCGGGAGGCGCTGGAGGTGCAGCGCATCGTCGAGGCGGTGCTGGCCGCCTGAACCCACGTCACGAGGCCGGCAACAACGCTTCTTCCGCTTGAAGCCGGCCGCCGCCATCTCCAGGCTGAGTCATGACGGGTCGGAGGCGGCGGTGCTGATCAGGGATTTCCTCAACATCCTGCTGGATGACACGCTGGAAGAAGCCCGGATGCGCCGCCGTGGCCCCCAGGCGACTCTGTCCTTCGAGGGTGCCTCCCAGGCTGTCTGCGAATGCCGGGAGGCGATGCGGGGGGAGCGGATGGCGCAGCAACTGGAGTCGCTGCTGGCCCGCGCCCGTGCGGAGGCCGCCACCGCCGCCGGGCAGCCGGACGAATGGTTCTGGGTGGCGCGCGAGATGCATGTGGAATGGATCGCGCGCGTGGTCAGCGTGATCCTGCTCAGCCACGGCCAGCGCCCGATCCTGCCGCCATCCCGCGAGGCCGCGATGGAAGCGGCACGGCTGATCGGCCTGCCAGTGTCCTGACAGCCGGCGGCGGGCTTGCACCCGGGTGAATCCTCGGGCAGAGCGCGCGCCATGAAGATCGCGCGAAACCTGTCGGAACTGAATGAGGCGCTGGCCTCGCTGCGGAGCGGCGGGCGGCGCATCGGGCTGGTGCCCACCATGGGGGCGCTGCACCACGGCCACCTCTCCCTGGTGGAGGAGGCACGGCGGCATGCCGATGCCGTGGCCGTCTCCATTTTCGTCAATCCACTGCAGTTCAATCCCAACGAGGACCTGTCCCGCTACCCGCGCGACGAGGCCGGGGACCTGCGGAAGCTGGAGGGTGCGGGCTGCGACCTGGTCTGGCTGCCGCCGGTGGAGGTCATGTACCCGCCCGGCGCCGCCACGGTGATCGAGGTAGGCGGCCCCTCGGCGGGCTTCGAGGGCGCGGCGCGGCCGGGGCACTTCCGCGGCGTTGCCACCGTCTGTGCCAAGCTCTTCAACCAGACGGGCGCCGATGTGGCGGTGTTTGGCGAAAAGGACTGGCAGCAGCTCCAGGTGGTGGGGCGCATGGTGGCGGACCTGGACCTGCGCGTGCGGATCGTCGGCCATTCCACAGTGCGGGAGGCGGATGGGCTGGCCTTCTCCTCCCGCAACATCCGCCTCTCGCCGGCCGAGCGGGCGCTGACGCCGGTGCTGGCGCGGCGGATGCGGGATGCCATCGCGGCCATGGCCGCAGGCGCGCCGCCGGAGGACACCCTGGCAGCCGCGACCGCGGCGCTGCGGGCGGATGGCTTCACGCCCGATTACCTGGCCCTTGTGGAGCCCACCAGCATGAGCCCCTGGCCCGCCGGCCAGGCCGGTGAGGCACGGCTCCTGGCCGCCGCTCGCCTGGGTGAGGTGCGGCTGCTGGACAATATGCCGGCGCATCTGCCCGGCTGAGATGTTGTCGACATCTTCCTGCCTTTCGGCTGGATTATCGGGCGCTTCCATGCTTCCCTGGCGCCCCGATGCAGCAAGATGTCGACATCAGTGCTGATGCGCTGACGGAAGGCGCGCTGGCGCAGTCGCTGTTCCAGCGGCTCGGCGAGGCCATCATCCAGGGTGAGATCCCGCTGGGCAGCAAGCTCAGCGAGCCGGTGCTGGCGCGCCAGTACGGCGTCAGCCGTGGTCCGCTGCGGGAGGCGCTGAACCGCTTGCAGGAACGCCGGCTGGTGGAGCGAATGCCGCGCCTGGGCGCGCGGGTGGTGACGCTTTCCACCGATACCTTCCGGCAGATCTATGGGGTGCGGGAGGCGTTGGAAGGCATGGCCGCGCGCGGCGCCGCCCTGGCGATGCGGGAGGACGACCTCGCCCGGCTGCGCGATATCCTGGCGCGGCAGGAGGCCAGCATCGCCGCCACCGGCGACGACGCACCCAATGCCCTGGGCGCCATGGACCAGGATTTCCACGTCGCCATCGCCCGCGCCGCCGGCAATGCCCTGCTGGATGGGCTGCTCTGCGGCGAGCTGTACCAGCAGTTGCGCCTTTACCGCTCCCAGCTTCGCAAGGTGGCGGGGCGCGGGCGGCGCGCGGTGGTGGAACATCGCCGCATCCTCGATGCCATCGCCGACCGCGACCCCGACATGGCCGAATGGCAGATGCGGCGGCATGTCACCGCCTCCTATGCCGCGCTGGCGCCGCTGCTCGATGCCGTGGCGGCCAAGAACCCTTCTCCTGCCGAGGAACTTCCGGAATGATCCGCCACAGCAGCCTGCGCCTGGGCGAGCAGGTCTTCGACTGCATCGACCTCCCCGGCAGCGTCGGCGAGGCCACGCTGCATGCCCTGCCCTTCAGCCTGCGCGTGCTGCTGGAAAACCTGCTGCGGCATTATGACGACGACACGGTGACGCAGCGCGACATCGACGCCCTGCTGGCCGCCGCCAAGGGCGAGACGCCGCCCGGCGACATCGCCTTCCGCCCGGCGCGGGTGCTGATGCAGGATTTCACCGGCGTGCCCGGCATGGTGGACCTTGCCGCCATGCGCGATGCCTTCGCCGCGCGCGGCGGCGATGCCCGCAAGGTGAACCCGGTGATCCCGGTGGATGTGATCGTGGACCACTCGCTGATCGTGGACCATGCCGGCACGCCCGATGCCATGGCGCGCAATGTCGCCAACGAATACCGCCGCAATGCCGAGCGCTACAGCTTCCTGCGCTGGGCGCAGGATGCCTTCGGCAATTTCCGCGTGGCCCCGCCCGGCGGCGGCATCCTGCACCAAGTGAACCTGGAACACGTGGCCCAGGTGGTCTGGACACGGCAGGAGGGTGGGCGGACGCTCGCCTACCCGGATACGCTGGTGGGCACCGACATCCACACAACCATGGTCAATGCGCTAGGCGTGCTGGGCTGGGGCGTCGGCGGTATCGAGGGCGAGGCCGCCATGCTGGGCCAGCCGCTGGTCTTCCGCCTGCCGCAGGTGGTGGGCGTGCGGCTGACCGGCACCCTGCCCCCCGGCGCCACCGCCACCGACCTGGTGCTGACCCTGACGCAGCGGCTGCGCGCCCTGGGGGTGGTGGAGAAATTCGTCGAGTTCACCGGCCCGGCGCTGGATGGCGCGCTGACGCTGGCGGACCGCGCCACCATCGCCAACATGGCGCCGGAATACGGCTCCACCTGCGGCTTCTTCCCGGTGGACCGGGTGACGCTGGACTACCTGCGCGACACCGGCCGCGCGGCAGATCAGGTGGCGCTGGTGGAAAGCTATTGCCGCGCGCAGGGACTTTGGCGAGAGCCGGGCGCGCCGGAGCCACGCTTCGCCACCCTGGTGGAATTCGACCTGTCCGAGGTCAAGCCCAGCGTCGCCGGCCCGCGCCGGCCGCAGGACCGCGTGCCGCTGGCCAACATTCCCGAAAGCCTCGGCAACTTCACCAAACGTGACGCCGGGCATGGCTGGCAGGACGGTTTTGGAGATGGCGCGGTGGTGATCGCGGCCATCACCTCCTGCACCAATACCTCCAACCCCGCGCTGATGGTGGGCGCCGGGCTGCTGGCGCAGAAGGCCGTGGCGCGCGGCATGGCGGTGCCGCCATGGGTGAAGACCTCCCTCACCCCCGGCTCCCGCGTCGTGGCGCGCTACCTGGAGGCCAGCGGCCTGCAGCGCAGCCTGGATGCGCTGGGCTTCCACCTCACCGGCTTCGGCTGCGGCACCTGCGGCGGCAATTCCGGTGCGCTGGCGGAGGATGTTTCGGTGCGCATCAAGGAACACGACCTGGTGGCCTGCGCCGTGCTCTCCGGCAACCGCAACTTCGAGGGGCGCATCCACCCGCTGGCCCGCGCCGGCTACCTGATGTCGCCGCCGCTGGTGGTGGCGCATGCCCTGGCCGGGCGCGTGACGCGCGACCTGACGACGGAACCCATCGGCCAGGACCGCGAGGGCCGCGATGTCTTCCTGCGCGACCTCTGGCCCAGTGCCGGCGAGATCGAGGCGGTGCTGCGCGATGCCATCTCGCCCGAGCTCTACCGGCAGGAATATGCGCCGCTCTTCCAGGCCGATGATGCCTGGCGCGGCCTGCCCGCCGGCGGCGACACGCGCTTCGCCTGGATGCCGGGCAGCACCTATATCCGCCGCCCGCCCTATTTCGACGCGCTGCCACAGGGCGAGCCGCCGCCGCCCTCCCTTTCCGGCGCGCGAATGCTGCTGCTGTTGGGAGACAGCATCACCACCGACCACATCTCCCCGGTTTCCGCCATCCCGCAGCAATCCCCGGCCGGAAGCTTCCTGGCGGAACAACAGGTCTCGCCCGGCGAGTTCAATGCCTATGGCGCCCGCCGCGCGAATCATGAGGTGATGATGCGCGGCACCTTCGCCAATATCCGCCTGCGGAACGAGATGGTGCCCGGCCAGGAAGGCGGCTTCACACGCCACATGCCCAGCGGCGAGGCCATGACGATCTTCGACGCCGCCACGCGCTACAAGGCCGAGGGCGTGCCGCTGGTGGTGGTGGCGGGGCGGGAATACGGCACCGGCTCCTCCCGCGACTGGGCGGCGAAGGGCCCGGCGCTGCTGGGCGTGCGCGCGGTGGTGGCAGAAAGCTTCGAGCGCATCCACCGCTCCAACCTCGTCAGCATGGGCGTGCTGCCGCTGGAATTCACCGGCGGCACGACGCGGCTGACGCTGGGGCTGGATGGTTCCGAGCTGTTCGAGATCGAGGAGCTGGAGCATCAGGCCCAGCCCGGCGCCATACTGCGCGCCACGCTGCGCCGCACCGATGGGCGGGCGGAGATCCTGCCCCTGCTCTGCCGCCTCGACAGCCGCTACGACGCGCGTGTCTGGCGCGCGGGCGGCATCCTGCCCTTCATGTTGCGCAACCTCTCGGCACAGGAACAGGCGGCATGAGCCTGCGCGGTCTTCCCGCTGTCTACATGCGCGGCGGCACCAGCCGCGCCCTGTTCTTCCACCGCCGCGACCTGCCGGCGGCCCAGGCGGAATGGGACCCGATCTTCCTTGGCGCCCTCGGCAGTCCCGACCCGAACGGGCGGCAGCTCGACGGCATGGGCGGCGGCATCTCCTCGCTCTCCAAGATCGCCGTCATCGGCCCGCCGACGCGGGACGATGCTGATGTGGACTACACCTTCGCCCAGGTGCAGGTGGATGCGCCGGTGGTCGGCTATCGCGGCAATTGCGGCAATATCTCCTCCGCCGTCGGGCCCTTCGCGGTGGAGGAAGGGCTGGTGCCGGCCAGCGGCGATGAAGCCACGGTGCGCATCCACAACACCAATACCGGCAAGATCATCGTCGCGCGCTTTCCGCTGGAGGATGGCCGGCTGGCGCCGCGCGGCGACTTCGCCCTGCAGGGCATCGCCGGCACCGCCGCGCCCATCCGCCTGGCCTTCCTGCACCCCGGTGGTGCCGCCACCGGGCAATTGCTGCCGACGGGCCGGGCGCTGGACCGGTTGGACGTTCCGGGGCTGGGCCTCATCGATGCCTCGATGGTGGATGCCGCCAATCCGGTGGTCTTTGTCGCCGCCGAGGCGCTGGGGCTTTCCGGCACCGAGAGCCCGGCAGCGCTGAGCACGCCGGAGCGGCTGGCGCAGTTCGAGGATATCCGCGCCGCCGCCGCCCTGGCGATGGGGCTGGTGCGGGATATCGAGGAAGCCCGCGCGCGCCTGCGGAACCTGCCCCAGGTCGCGCTGCTGGCGCCGCCGCGGGATGCTCCGGCGGGCGATGGCAACACCCTGCCCGCCGCGTCCATGGATATCCTGGCGCGCATGATCTCCGCCGGGCAACCGCACAAGGCAACGCCGCTGACCGGCGCCATGTGCCTCGCTGTCGCGGCGCGGGTGCCGGGCAGCCTGGTGCGACGCCTGGCCCGGCCGCGCGGAGCGGAGGAGGATCTCCGCGTCGCGCATCCTTCCGGCATCCTGCCCGTCACGGCGCGCACACGGCTGGAGGGCGGCGCGCTGCTGGCCGAGGAAGCCGTGGTCTACCGCACCGCCCGCCGCCTGATGGAAGGCAGGGTGCTCTTTCCCGGATGAACACACCGGCCGCCCCGTCATGCCGGCGACAGACCGGCAAGGGGCGGCCCGCGCGCAACAACAAGGAACGTCCAACATGAACCGCCGCAGCCTGATCGCCGCCGCCGCCGCGCTGCCATTCCTGCCGCTCCCGCGCCCGGCCGGCGCCGCCGAGGCCCTGCCCGGCCTGAACATCCTGGTCCCCGCCGCGCCCGGCGGCGGCTGGGACGGGCTGGGGCGGGCCATCGAGCATGTCGCCACCCAGGCCGGGCTGGTCGGCCGCTTCCAGTTCGAGAACCTGCCGGGCGGCGCCGGCACCGTCGGTCTGGCGCGCTTCGTGACGCAGCGGCGCGGCAAGGCGGACAGCCTGCTGGTGGCGGGCTCCAGCGTCGTCGGCTCCGCCATCGCCAGCAAGTCGCCAGTCAGCCTGAAGGACGTGGTGCCGGTGGCGCGGCTGACCGAGGAAGCCGCCGTGATCGTGGTGCCCGCCAACAGCGAGTTCCGCGACATCCGGCAATTCGCGGAAGCCCTGCGGGCCGAGCCGCGCGGCATTCCCATCGCCGGCGCCGGCGGCGGCACGGTGGACCACGTCGTGCTCTGCCTGCTGTTCAAGGCGCTGGGACGGAAGGCGCTGGAGGCGCAATTCGTCTCCTTCCCCGGCGGCGGCGCCACGCAATCGGCGGTGATCGGGGCGCAGGTGAAGGCCGCCGTGGCGGGCTGGAGCGAATTCTCGGAGCAGATGGCCGCCGGCCGGGTGCGCGCCCTGGCCACCAGCGGCACGCGCCGCCTGCACCCGGATGTGCCGACGCTGCGGGAAAGCGGCTACGACGTCACCACCACCAACTGGCGCGGCATCTTCGCGGCACCGGGCGTGCCCGCCGCCAGCCAGCGCACACTGGTGGATTTCGTCACCGCGCTGCACGCCACCCCCGCCTGGGCGGAACTCCTGAAGACGCGCGGCTGGGACGATGCCTTCCTCACCGGCCAGGACTTCGCGGCCTTCGTCGCCAAGGACCAGGCGGATACCGAAAGCGTGCTGAAGGAACTCGGCCTCGCCTGAAGGCCGGCGGGGCGGGCTTTTTCTCCTGCCCCGCCTGCGATGGTTCAGGCCACCGGCTGCGGCATCTGTGGCCCTGGTGGGCTGATGGACGGCACTTCCGCCGGCTGGGACGGCATGGGCGTCTCCGGCCCTGGCCCCTGCGGCTCCGGGATGGAAGGCGGCAGGCCGGGCAGTTCCGGCGGCGCACCGGGCGGCGATGTGGGCTGTGGTGTCTCCGGCGTGGTAGGCGGCAGGCCGGGTAGCTCGGGCGTTGGCGTCGCGGGCACCGCGGGCTCTGGGTCCTGGTCCGCGAGAACCGATGGCAAGAGATCGTGACGGGTCATGGTTGCTTGCGCTCCATTCATGCCATGGCAACGCCCTGGCAGAGCCCCCGTTTCCTTCTGGCGCAACGCTCCATGAAGCGGGCCGTTACCGACCGAGGTGGCGCCTGATGTGGGGCGCGAGGAGCCGCTGAGCCCACCCTGCCCCCCGTTTAGTTTAGCGGTCATTGGCTGAGATGGCTTGATTGCAGCACCCAAGGGGCCATCTACCATCCACACGGATGGTGAAGGGATGGCAACGGTGGCTGGCGAATTGCGGGAACCGGGGCCAAAGCCGGGAAGCGAGAGCGAGAAGATCACAATCAATCTCGGCTACGTGGACCTCGGCCATATCGACCTGCTGGTACGGGAAGGCTTCTACGCCAATCGCACCGACCTGATCCGCACCGCTATCCGCAACCAGATCGAGCGCCATGCCGAGGCCACCCGGCAATCCGTCGCCCGCAAGCAGTTCGACCTCGGCCTGCGGCGCTTCAGCCGCGCGGATCTGGAAGCGGCGCTGGCGGCAGGCCAGCAGCTTGAGATCCGCGTCCTGGGGCTGGTCAGCATCACTGAGGATGTTTCCCCCGACCTGGCACGGGCGGCCATTGCCTCGATTTCCGTTCTTGGCGCCTTGCAGGCCAGCGCGGCGGTTAAGGCCGCCCTGGCCGGCCGCATCCACTGAGCACGCCTTGCCGCTTTTCCTGCTTCCCTGACACGGGCCCACCGGCCCTGGAGATTTCCGAATGAACGCCTCGCTGCTGCCTGACATGCTCGAGGCCACCCGCCTCACCCGCGCTGGCCGGCTGACAGAGGCGATGGTGCTGCTGCGGCAGCGCCTGGGTGGGAATGCACCCGCCACCACTGCCGCAGGGCCCGTACCCCAGCCCGGGCTGCCCCGGCTTCCGGCGCCGCAAGCATCGCCCGATGCCACCGCCCGGCCGAAGGCCCGCTGGGCGCCCTCCCACCCGCGGCCGGCATGGGGCCTCAAGCCCGGCACGCGGCCGGAACTGCCCTTGCCAGCCGGCGCGCAGTTCCTGGAAGCCTCCTTCAGCGGCGCCGCCGGCCGTTGCACCTACAAGCTCTACATCCCCAGCCAGATGGCGACACCGGCGCCGCTGGTGGTGATGCTGCATGGCTGCACGCAGTCGCCGGATGATTTCGCCGCCGGCACCCGCATGAACGCCCTGGCCGAGGAGCATGGCTTCCTGGTTGCCTACCCCGCGCAGACGCCCGCCGCGAATGCGCAGAAATGCTGGAACTGGTTCCGCCCCGGCGACCAGTCGCGGGAACAGGGGGAGCCGGCGCTGATCGCCGGCATCACGCGGCAGGTCATGCGTGAACAGCCGGTCGACCCGAACCGCGTCTATGTCGCGGGCCTTTCCGCCGGCGGCGCGGCGGCGGCGATTATGGCCTCCGCTTATCCTGACCTCTATGCCGCCGCCGGGGTGCATTCCGGCCTCGCCTGCGGCGCGGCGCGCGACCTTCCCTCGGCGCTGTCGGCCATGCGGCAGGGCGCGGCGGGCAGGATGGCGCAGGCGCGCGGCGCGGTGCCCACCATCGTCTTCCATGCCGACCGCGACACCACGGTGCATCCTCGCAACGGCGACCAAGTCATCGCGCAATCCGACCTTGGCGGGCTGAGCCAGGAGGTGCAGCAGGGCCAGGTGCCGGGTGGCCATGCCTATCGCCGCACCATCCACCGTGACAGCCAGGGTCGTGCGGTGCTGGAGCAGTGGCTGGTGCATGGCGGCGGGCATGCCTGGTCCGGCGGCAGCAGCGCCGGGTCCTATACCGATCCGCTCGGCCCCGATGCCTCGGCCGAGATGCTGCGCTTCTTTCTGGAACACCCCCGGGCCGGCAGCAGCGCGGCGTGACGCGCCGCCTGCCCTTGCCGGTGGGAGCAATGCGGCCCGCGCGCGGCACCGCACAGTCATGTGGCGATTGCCGCGCCCGCCCTGTTCAACCTAAGATGGCGCCGTATCCGACGCGTTCCGGTTTGCGCGATCAGGATGATGCGGCTGGACGCATTGCCGATGATCCACATGAATTTCGAAGGTTTGAAGCGCAGGGTGCGGGAAGGCATCTTGTGCAAGGGTGGCGGCGGGTGATCTTCGCCGCCCCAACCTTTACACGCCGCGAGAACCGCATTCAGCGCCCTTGAACCAAAGGGGCCGAAGGAAAAGAGCCAAGGTGTCCCTGACCACCAGTACCTATGAACTGCTGATCCGGAGCGTGGTCGACTACGCCATCTTCATGCTCGACCGGAGCGGGCATGTGATGAGCTGGAACTCCGGCGCGGAGCATATCAAGGGCTACACGGCCGATGAGATCATCGGTGAGCATTTCTCCCGCTTCTATGTGGAGGAAGACCGCGCCGCCGGCCTGCCCGCGAAGGCCCTGAAGACGGCCACCGAAACCGGGCGCTTTTCCGCCGAGGCCTGGCGGATGCGCAAGGATGGCACCCGCTTCTGGGCGATGGTGGTGATCGACGCCATCTACCAGGACGGCCAGCTCATCGGCTTCGCCAAGATCACGCGCGACATGACCGAGCAGCGCAAGGCGCAGCTGGTGGCCATGGAAAGCGAAAGGCGCTTCCGCCTTCTGGTGGAAGGCGTAACGGATTACGCGATCTACATGCTGGACACCAATGGGCGGGTCAGCAACTGGAACGCGGGCGCCGAACGCATCAAGGGCTATACGCTGGCGGATATCGTCGGCCAGCATTTCTCCCGCTTCTATACGCCCGAGGACATCGAGAGCGGCCTGCCCTGGAGGGCGCTGGAGACGGCACGCAGCCAGGGCCGCTACGAGGCCGAGGGCTGGCGCTGCCGCAAGGACGGCACGCGCTTCTGGGCCAGCGTGGTGATCGACGCGATCTATGACGAAGGCACGCTGGTGGGCTTCGCCAAGATCACCCGCGACCTGACCGAGCGGCGCGAGGCGCAGCAGCAGCTCGAGCAGTCGCGCGAGCTGTTGTTCCAGGCGCAGAAGATGGAGGCCGTCGGCCAGCTCACCGGCGGGCTGGCGCATGACTTCAACAACCTGCTGACCGGCATCAGCGGCAGCCTGGAACTGCTGAAGGCGCGTGTGTCCCAAGGGCGGCTCGACGATCTCGACCGCTACATCAATTCGGCCCAGGGCGCGGCCAACCGCGCGGCGGCCCTGACGCACCGGCTGCTGGCCTTCGCGCGGCGCCAGACGCTGGACCCCAAGCCCACCAGGCCCAACAAGCTGGCAGCCGACATGGTGGACATGGTCCAGCGCACTGTCGGCCCGGGCATCCAGTTGGAGACGGTGCTGGCGCCGGGCCTCTGGCTGACGCTCTGCGACCCCAATCAGCTGGAGAACGCCATCCTGAACCTGTGCATCAATGCACGGGACGCGATGCCGGATGGCGGGCGGCTGACCATCGAGACATCCAATATCCGGCTTGAAGGCGCCGCCGCGCGGCAGCATGACCTGGAGCCCGGCGAGTATGTGGCGGTTGCCGTCGCCGATACCGGCACCGGCATGCCGCCCGATGTGGCCGAGCGCGCCTTCGACCCCTTCTTCACCACCAAGCCCACCGGCCAGGGCACCGGGCTGGGCCTGTCCATGATCTATGGCTTCGCCAAGCAGTCCGGCGGGCAGGTACGCATCCGGTCCGAGGTCGGGCGCGGCACCGCCGTCACCATCTTCCTGCCCCGCCACCTGGGCGAGGCCGATGAGGCCACCCCGCCGCCCCGCAGGGTCAGCCTCCCGCGCGCCGAGGCGGAGCAGACGGTGCTGGTGGTGGATGACGAGCTCACCGTGCGGATGCTGGTGGCCGAGGTGCTGGAGGAACTCGGCTATGTCGCCATCGAGGCCGCCGATGGTGCATCGGGGCTGAAGGTGCTGCAGTCGGACGTGCCCGTCGACCTGCTGATCACCGATATTGGCCTGCCCGGCCATGTGAATGGCCGCCAGATGGCCGATGTGGCCCGGCAGACCCGCCCGGCCCTGAAAGTGCTCTTCATCACCGGCTATGCCGAGAGCGCGGTGCTGGGCAATGGCATGCTCGAGCCGAACACGCATGTGCTGACCAAGCCTTTTTCGATGGAAGCCCTGGCCAACCGCATCAAGGCCATCATCACCTCAGCCTGAGACCAGGGCGGGCAGCCGCCTTCCCTGGCCTGGGCCGATGTCCTCCGGCGCCTGTTGTGCCGCGTAGAGGAGGCATTAATCCCCGCGACCTAAGCTGCGGCTTTCCAGCTTCTTGGGTCCACCATGTTCCAATTCCTTTTGCACCTCAGCATCCGCAACAAGATCCTGGCAGCCTTCTCGCTGGTGATGCTCTGCGCCATCGGCCTCGGCAGCTTCGCCGTGCTCCGCCTGGGCGATGTGAATGCCGCCGCGGCGGATGTCGCCACCAATTGGCTGCCTTCCAGCACCGTGCTCGGCGACCTCGCGATGGAATTCGAGAAGCTGCGCGCGCGGGAGTCGCAGATGCTGCTGCGGCAGGGCGACAAGGTCGCCGACTCGGTCAGGCTGGTGGAGGAGAGCACCCGGCTGGTCGAGGCGGCGCTGGCCGAATACCGGCCGATGATCTTGCCTGGTCAGGAAAGCCGGCTCGCCGCCGCCGTGGATAGCGCCTGGCGCCAGTACCAGGATGTTTCTCGCCAGATGGTGGCGGCCGTGCGGGCTGGTGAGCAAGCGCGGGCGACCGAGATGCTCTTCGGCCCCGCCAGCGCGGCGCTGGGCGGATTGCGCGATGCCATCGAGGCGGCGCGGAACTTCCAGATGACGGGCGGCAAGGCCGCCGGCCTGCATGGGCAGGAGCTGGGCGCCTCCGCGCAACTCTGGATCGTGGCGGCGATGCTGCTGGCGGCGCTGCTCAGCATCGCCACGGGCATGGCGGTGGTGCGCGGCGTCGCGGCGCCGGTCCTGGCGATGACGGCGGCGATGCGCCGGCTGGCGGAGCGAGACCTGGCGGCGCCGGTCCCCGGCACCGACCGGAGCGACGAGATCGGCGGCATGGCGGCGGCGGTGCAGGTCTTCAAGGACAGCATGATCGCCGCCGACCGCCTGAGCGCCGAGCAGGAAGCCAGCCGCACCGGGCGCGAGCAGCGTGCCGCGCAGGTGGACAAGCTGGTACGCGACTTCGAAAGCCGCGTGGGCAATATGGTGGGCATCCTGTCCTCCGCCTCGACGGAGCTGGAAGCCACGGCCCGCAGCATGTCCGCCACCGCGCAGCAAACCAATGCCCAGGCCGGCGAGGTGACCAATGCCGCATCGCTCGCCGGCGGCGGCGTGCAGACCGTGGCGGCGGCGGCGGAGGAACTGAGCGCCTCCATCGGCGAGATCAACCGGCAGGTGACGCAGGCTTCCGGCGTGGCCGGCATGGCGGTGGAACGGGCGCGCCAGACGGATGTGACGGTGCGCGCCCTGGCCGAGGGCGCCAGCAAGATCGGCGAGGTGGTGGGCCTGATCACCTCCATCGCCGGCCAGACCAACCTGCTGGCGCTGAATGCCACCATCGAGGCGGCGCGGGCGGGCGAGGCCGGCAAGGGCTTCGCCGTGGTGGCCAGCGAGGTGAAGAGCCTGGCGCAGCAGACCAGCAAGGCGACGGAGGAGATCAGCGCCCAGATCGGCCAGATCCAGGCCGCGACGCAGGAGGCGGTGAACGCCATCCAGGGCATCACCGCCGCCATCGACGACATGAGCACCATCACCACCACCATCGCGGCGGCGGTGGAGGAGCAGAGCGCCGCAACGGGCGAGATCGCCCGCACGGTGCAGCGCACGGCGGAGGCGACGGATGCGGTGTCGCGCAACATCGGCGCGGTCAGCCGCAATGCCAATGACACCGGCGCCGCCGCTTCCCAGGTCCTGGCCGCCGCCGGGGAACTGTCGCGCCAGTCCGAACAGCTGACCGGCGAGGTGACCAGCTTCGTCGGCCAGGTGCGCGCCGCCTGAGGGGTGGCGGGCGGTGCGAAGGCCCAGGATAACGGCCCCCGCACCCGGTCATCCCCAGGTTCCCCCGTAATCCCCGCTTTTCCGCCCTGGCGGCGGGGCCCGGCGACGGACACAGTCGGCGCAGACATCATGGGGGGCTTGGAGATGGACAACCGCCAGACTGGCATCCGCGTGACGCTGCAGGGTGCCGACGACGTCGCCGTGGAAGCGGCGGCCGAGGAACTGAAGCAGCGCCTGGGCTCCCGCTTCGCGGTTCTCACCCGCCGGCGGCGGCGTGACGGATCGGAACTGGTCCTGACCGCCACCCTGATGGCGAGCACGACCGCCAGCGTCGATGCCGCCGCGACGGACCTGATCGACCTGATCTACGCGCATCAGGCCCGCGAAGGCCGTGAGCCGCCGCGCCGGGACGCGGCCTGACCACCAGCCCCGGCCACCAGGGTGGCGCGAAGGGCGCCCCGCTGGCGGCGTCAAGCCATGACCGGCACAGGCCACCAGGCATCCGCCTGATGGTGGAAGTCTGGCCGGCTGCTTGTCAGGAAAACCGGGTGGTTGGGGCGCCAGGATTCGAACCTGGGAATGGCGGTACCAAAAACCGCTGCCTTACCGCTTGGCTACGCCCCACCGGCCAGCGCTGAATAGGCGGGCCAAGGGGGATTCGTAAAGCCCCCTCCCCACCGCCACCATGCTTCCGGCAGCATCGCCGCCGCGCTTTTTGCACTTTCGGCATCCGGAAACAGCGCGAAGCAGGTGGCGCCGGAGCCGCTCATCCGTGCCAGCAGGCAGCCGGGCAAAGCCGCCAGCGCCGCCAGCACCTCCGCCACCGGGGGGCAGAGGCCGATGGCGGCAGCTTCCAGGTCGTTGCGGCAGGCGGCGAGGCTGCGGGCCATGGCACCGGCATCGGCCCACCCGTCCGGCAGCGCGGCGGGCGGCGTGAAATCGCCCTGGCGCGCGCGGAACACCGCCGGGGTGGGCAGCGGCAGGCGCGGATTGGCCAGCACGATGCCGCATTCCGGCATGGCCGGCGCGGCGGAAAGGATCTCGCCCACGCCCTGCATCCGCCTCGCGCGGTTCTCCAGGCAGACCGGCACATCCGCTCCCAGGCGGGCGGCCAGCTCCGCCAGGGTTTGCGGCGCGGTGTTCAGCCCCCAGGCGCGGTCCAGCAGCCGCAGCGCCGCCGCCGCATCGGCCGAGCCGCCGCCAATGCCGGAAGCTACCGGCAGGTTCTTCTCCAGCCGCAGCAGCCCGGTGGGGGCGATGCCGGCGGCCTCGGCCAGCAGGCGCGCGGCGCGCAGCACCAGGTTATCCGGCTCGGCGGCCAGGGCGGCGCCCTCCGTGCCTTCCAGCGTCAGGGTCAGCGCCCCGGCCGGCTCCAGCCGCAGCCGGTCGCCGGCGCCGGCGAAGGCCACCAGGGAATCGAGCAGATGGTAGCCGTCCGCCCGCCGCCCGGTGACATGCAGATAGAGGTTCACTTTCGCCGGGGCGGCTTCCCACCCGGCCAGGGAGAGGCTGTTCAAGGCTGGCGGGTCAAGGCTGGGCGGGGTTCGGCTGGCGCTCGCGCAGCTTGGCCTCGATGCGCGGCCCTTCATCCGGCTCGGGGTCGGAGATCAGGGCGCGACGCCACTGGTACACGGCCTCGCTCTGCCGGCCGGTGGCCCAGTAAACGTCGCCCAGGTGGTCGTTGATGGTGGAATTGCGCGACTCCAGCTCCACCGCCTTTTCCAGCCATTTGGTGGCCCCGGGCAGGTCGCCCAGCTTGAACAGCGCCCAGCCCAGGCTGTCGGCGATATTGCCGTCCTCCGGCCGCAGCGCCATGGCGCGCTCCAGCATCTGCCGCGCCTCGGTCAGGTTCTCGCCCCGCTCCACCCAGCTATAGCCGAGGTAGTTCAGGACATAGGGCTGCTCCGGCGCCAGCGTCAGCGCGCGCTTGAAATCGGCCTCGGCGCGCGGCCACTGGTTGGAACGCTCCAGGGAAATGCCGCGGGCATAGAGCAGCGGCCAGCCATTCGGCCCCATTTCCCCGGCGCGGGCGATGGCGGTGTCATAGGCTTCCACCGCCTCGGCATAGCGTTGCCGTGCGCGCAGCAGGTCACCCAGCCTCGCCATGGGTTGCGGCGATTCGGGCCGCGCCTGGGCCAGGCTGGCCAGGGTGGCCATGGCTTCCTCGGGCCGGTCCAGCTGGTCCAGCAGGGTGGCGCGGCGCAGCGTCACCAGGGGCAGCAGCGGGTCGTCCGGCGCCACTTCCCCCAGCACCGCCAGGGCGGCTGCGGCATGTTTCTCGCCGGCCAGGGACTCGGCGGCCACCAGCATGGCGGGGGCGAAATCCGGCCGCAGGCGCAGCGACAGGCGCGCCAGCAGCAGCGCCAGTTCCGGCCCGCCCTGCCCGCGCAGCGCGGCGGCCAGGGCCAGCTCGGCTTCCGCCATGCCTTCCACGGCGGAGGCCACAGCGCGCTCCTGCAGGATGCGGCGGCGGACGGAAGGGGTGCCCAGCATGGCGAGGTCGTCGGTGCCGGTGGAGATGCTTTCCACCAGCTTCATCGCCTCGGCCTCCTTGCCGGCGCGGCCCAGGATGCCAGCGGCGATCTGCACCAGCCGCAGGTTCACCTCCGGCGTATTGGCCAGCGCCACGCGGATCAGCCGGTCGGCTTCCTTCGGCTTGTTGCCGAGGTCGGCGATCATGGCCGCGTGCAGCGCCGCGATGCCGCTGAGGCGAGAGCCCTCGACCGTCGGCTTCAGCGTCGCCAGGGCGGCATCGGTATTGCCGCGCCCGGCCTGGGCCCAGGCCAGCAGCAGCGGCTGCAACACCTGCCCGGCCCCCTGGCGGGCCATGCCGCGCAGCCGCGTCTCGGCGCGTTCCCAGCGGCCGGCCATGGCGTCGGCGCCGGCCAGCAGCAGCGCCGCCACCTCGCTGTCCGGCATTCGCCGCGCCACCCGCACGGCCTCGGGCCGGCCATCCAGCACGGTGGCCAGGAAGGCGCGGTTGATCACCTCGGGCTCGTCCGGCGCCAGGCGCAGCGCCTCCAGCAGCCAGTTGGCGGCGGCGGCCGTGTCGGATTCGTTGCTGGCGAAGCGGCCGGCCAGATAGGCGCCGCTGGCGGTCGGGCGCAGCCCGGCCTCCCCGGTGGCCGGGGCTGAGGCGGGCGCGGGGGCGGCGGAGGCGCCCGGCCAGGGCAGCCCGCCGGCCGCGGTGCCGGACAGCAGGGCCAGAGCCAGCAGCGCGGCGCGGCGGGAAGGGATGAGAGCGAGCATGGCCCGCAGGTTAGAGCCAATTCCCGGCGGCTGGGAACGCCCCACGCACGCGCGCCCGCTGGAATGAAGCCGCGCCTCCCCGCTGGCGCTCATGCGCCGCGCGGGGCCGGAAACACTATGATACGGTGCCGCCGCGTTCATGCTTCAGGATGATGGCGGAGACTCCGCCATGCCGTGCAACGGAGGACCTCATGCGACCGCTTCTGCTGGCCCTGACGCTGCTGACCGGCCTGTCCGCCACCCCGGCCCTGGCGCAGAACCGCTTCTGGCTGGTCAACCAGGCCGGCCTGGCCATCGAGCATGCCTACGTTTCGCCCTCCCGCCTCTCGGACTGGGGCAACGACATCCTGGGCGGCACGCGGGTGGGGCCGGGGGAGCAGGTGCGCGTCTCACCCGCCGCCAAGGACTGCGTCCTCGACATCAAGGTGGAATACGAGGGCGGGCAGGCGGAGGAGAAGATGGAGGTGGATGCCTGCCGGCTGGACCAGGTCATCTTCACCAACCCCAGCGGCCGGGCGGAAGGCCCTGGCGGCACCGCCCGGGGCCTCCATGCCTCCCCTGCCCCTCTGCTGCATGGGCCGGGGATGGCACTGGCCGGTCAGGCCGGCTTCGCCACGAATACCAGCGAGGCCTTCGCAGACCGCCGGGCGCAGGAGCGACGCCATGTCGCCGCCCGCGGCCAGCCGGAGACCGCCTGGCCCTGAGGCGCTACATGCCGCCGATGTAGTTGGGGCCGCCCGCGCCTTCCGGCGTGCACCAGTCGATGTTCTGGTCCGGGTCCTTGATGTCGCAGGTCTTGCAGTGGACGCAGTTCTGCGCGTTGATCACCAGGCGCGGATCGCCTTCCTCCGCCCCCACGGCCTCATAGACCGCCGCCGGGCAGTAGCGGCTCTCGGGCGAGCGGAAGCGGTCCCAGTTCACCGGCTTCCAGAGCGAGGGGTCGCGCAGCTTCAGATGCGCCGGCTGGTCTTCCTCGTGGTTGGTGTTGGAGAGGAAGACGGAGGACAGCCGGTCGAAGGTCAGCACGCCATCCGGCTTGGGGTAGCTGATCTTCTGGCACTGGTCCGCCGGCTTGGTGGCCTTGTGGTCGGTGTGGTGCGCCAGGGTCCAGGGCGCCTTGCCGCGGAACACATAAGTCTCCACCGCCGCGTTCAGCATGCCGCCCCAGAAGCCCCACTTGGCGAAGCCGGGGCGGATGTTGCGCACCTCCTGCAGCTCCGGCCAGACCCAGCTCTCGCGCAGCGCGGCCGGATAGGCATCCAGCACCGCCGGCGCTTCCTCCGGGCCCTGGGCCAGGGCGGCGGCGGCGGCCTCGGCGGCCAGCATGCCGCTCTTCATGGCGGTATGGGTGCCCTTGATCTTGGGCACGTTCAGGAAGCCCGCCGAATCCCCGATCAGCGCACCGCCGGGGAAGACCAGCTTCGGGATGGACTGGAAGCCGCCCTCGTTCAGCGCGCGGGCGCCATAGGCCACGCGCTTGCCGCCCTCCAGGATAGCGCGGAAGGCCGGATGGGTCTTGAGGCGCTGGAACTCATCGAAGGGCGAGAGCCAGGTATTGGGATAATCCAGCCCCACCACGAAGCCGATCGAGACCAGGTTCTCCCCGAACATGTAGAGCCAGGAGCCGCCATAGGTGTCGGATTGCAGCGGCCAGCCGGTGGAATGCAGCACCTTGCCGGGGGTGTGCTTCTCCTTCGGGATTTCCCACAGCTCCTTGATGCCGAGGCCATAGGTCTGCGGCTGCGCGCCCTCGCGCAGGTTGTACTGCGCCATCAGCTTCTTGGTCAGCGAGCCGCGGCAGCCCTCGCCGAACAGCGTGTAGGTGGCGCGCAGCTCCATGCCGGGCTGGAAGTTCGGGCCTTCCTCGCCCTCCCGCGTGATGCCCATGACGCCGGCGACGACGCCGCGCACCCGGCCATCCTCGACGATGGTCTCGGAGGCCGCGAAGCCCGGATAGATCTCGACGCCCAGCGCCTCGGCCTTGGCGCCCAGCCAGCGGCAGACATTGCCGAGGGAGACGATGTAGTTGCCGTGGTTGTGCATATGCGGCGGCGTCGGCAGCTTATGCGCCTTGGTCGCCGTCAGGTACAGGAAGCTGTCCTCGCCCGCCGGGGTGGTAAGCGCCGGCGGGTCTTCCCGCCAGTCCGGCAGCAGCTCGTCCATCGCGCGCGGCTCCAGCACCGCGCCGGACAGCGTGTGGGCGCCCACTTCGGAGCCCTTCTCCACCACGCAGACCGCCATGTCGGGAGATATCTGCTTCAGGCGGATCGCCGCCGCCAGCCCGGCCGGGCCCGCGCCGACGATCAGCACGTCGAATTCCATACTCTCCCGCTCGGTCATTCTCTGTCCCTCTTGAATTGTATTCTCAGTATCCCGCCCGCCCCGGCTTAGCCGGATCAAGGGCCCTGCGGAACCCTTGCGCAAACCCCGCAGGCCGGCCGATATGCCACCCATGACCCCCGCCCCGCCCAGCCCAGCGGAAGCCGAGACCGCCGCCCTGCTGGCGGCGCTGCGCCTGCAACTGGACTGGGGCGCCGACGAGGCCCTGGCGGACCTGCCGCTGGACCGCCTGGCCGCGCCGCCGCCGCCAGCCGCCCTGCCCGCCGCGGCGCCACAGCCCTCCGCCCCCCAGGCGCCCGCCGTCCGCCCGCGCCGCGCCGCCGCCGTGCTGCCCCTGCCCGCCGCCGCCACCGCCGCCAGCCTCGCCGCCGGCGCCCACAGCCTGGAGGCGCTGCGGGAGGCCATGGCGCAGGTGGACACGCCGCTGCGCGAGACGGCGACCAACCTGGTCTTCGCCGATGGCCAGCCTGGCGCGCCCATCATGCTGCTGGGCGAGGCCCCCGGCGCCGACGAGGACCGCCAGGGCAGGCCCTTCGTCGGCGTGTCCGGCCAGTTGCTGGACCGCATGCTGGCAAGCATTGGCCTCGACCGCCATGCACCAGAAATGCAAAACAGCTTTTACATCAGCAATATCTTGCCGTGGCGCCCGCCCGGCAACCGCACCCCCACGGATGCCGAGATCACGCTCTTCCTGCCCTTCGTGCTGCGCCACATCGCCCTGGCGCGGCCGCAGCGGCTGGTGCTGCTGGGGGGTGTCTCCGCCAAGTCGCTGCTAAGGGTGAAGGACGGCATCACCCGCCTGCGCGGCCGCTGGCATGACCTGCCGACCGATGCCGGCACCCTGCCCGCCCTGCCCACCTGGCACCCGGCCTATCTGCTCCGGAATCCGGCGGCCAAGCGCGACTCCTGGGCCGACCTGCTGTTGTTGCGCCGCAGCATCGAATCGGGCTCTCATGGTGCGGCGCGACAAGACTAAACAAAAAGTGACGAAACTTCGGCCCCGAAACTGCTGTTAATCCTGCCCTCCGTCTCGATACATGGATTTATCCCGGTAATCGGAGTTGCCCCGCATGGTAGAAGGCCGGTATCGCCTTCACCGCCATGCAAGCGATCTACCCCATGGCCCTGCGCCGCGCCCGTCATGCCCTTCTGGGCCTCGGTGTCGCAGCGACGTCCACTTTCGGCGTTCAGGCGCCGGCTGTGGCGAAAGGGGCCGGAGAGACCGCCCCCGTCGAACGGGCGATGAGCCTGCCCAGACCTTCCCTCCGTAACGGAGTGGCGGGGCTGCCGCAGGTTCTGGCCCCCTCGGACGCCGCGCGCCTTGCGCGGGTGTTCGAGTCTCAGGCGCGGGGAGATTTTGCCACTGCCACTCGTGAGGCCGAGCGTCTGGATGACCGCCGGCTGATGGGCCATGTCCTGGCCGACCGTTGGCTGCGCCCGGGCGGGCCGGAACCCTCCCTGCCCGAGCTGTCGAGCTGGCTGGCCGAGTATTCCGACCATCCGGAAGCCGTCCAGGTCCATGCGCTGCTGCGCCGCCGCCTGCCGCAGGGCGCGCCGCAGCCGCCGGCCCCGCCGGACAATTCCCTGGCCGCCGACGCCGAGACAGTGCCGGAGGAAAGCGACCCCGGCAGCCGCACCGTGCAGCGCGATGCCCGGCTGGACCGCACCGTTCGCTCGCGCGCCTCGGATGGCGATGTCGATGGCGCCCTGGCGACCATCAGCCGCGGCGCCAGTGGCACCTATGCCGCGCTGCTGCAGGGCGAGGTGGCGCTGGCGCTCTTCCACCAGGCGCGGGACGAGGATGCCTTTCGCCTCGCCGCCGAGGTGGCCAAGCAGAACCCCAACATCGCCCATCCCGCCTTCGTGGCCGGGCTCTCCGCCTGGGGCCTGGGCCGCCCTGACCGTGCCCTGGCGCATTTCGAGGCCGCGGCGCGTGCCGAGATCGGTCCGCCCGCCCTGCGCGCCGCCGCCGCCTTCTGGACGGCGCGCGCGGCGGTCCGCACACGCCGGCCGCAGCTTTATGTCCCCTGGATGCTCCAGGCGGCGCAGGAGCCGCGCACCTTCTATGGCCTGATCGCCCGGCGCGTGCTGGGCCTCGCCCCCGGCTTCGCCTGGGACCGCGAGGTGACCGGCGAGGCCGAGGGCGTCGCCCTGGCCGAGACCGCCGCCGGCTGGCGTGCCCTGGCGCTGCTGCAGATCGGCCAGCGGGACAGGGCGGAAGCCGAGTTGCGCCGCCTCTGGCCCATCGCGCAGAACAATCCCAGCCTGTCCGGCGCCATGCTGGCCGTGGCGCGGGATGCCGGGCTGACCGACCTCACCGCCCAGGTGGCGGCGCTGGCCCAGACCACCGACGGCCGCCCGCGCGACTACGACCGCTTCCCCATGCCGCCGCTGAAGCCCTCCGGCGGCTTCAGCGTGGACCCGGCGCTGGTCTATGCGCTGGCCTTGCAGGAATCGCGCTTCGATGCCCGCGCCGTTTCCCCGGCCGGCGCGCGGGGCCTGATGCAGATCATGCCGGCGACGGCGGCCTATGTGGTCGGCGACTCCAGCCTGCGCGGCAACGGCATCGGCCGGCTGAACGATCCTTCGTTCTCGCTGGATGTGGCGCAGCGTTACCTTCACATGCTGGTGACGCATGATGTGGTGGATGGCGACCTGATCCGCGTGCTGGCCGCCTATAACAATGGCCCCGGCAATCTGGCGCGCTGGGCGCCGGCAGCGGCGCATCGCGACGACCCCTTCCTGTTCATCGAGGCCATCCCGGTGGGCGAGACACGGGCTTACGTGCAGCGCGTCCTGGCTTATTCCTGGATCTATGCCAGCCGGCTGGGCCTTCCCGCCCCCAGCCTCGATGCGCTGGCGCGTGGCGATTTTCCGCGCTTTCACCCGCAGGGCGAAGGCTTCGGCACGCGCATGATGACGGCCGGCAATGGCCGCGCCGATCCACCAGGGCTGCGCCGCACCGCTGCCCGCTGACCAGGCAGGAACCCGCCGGCCATGTCGGCGGGTTCCTGTTATGCCAGGAAGATTTCGTTGCGCGTTAAATTATAAACCCACAGTGCAACATTCTCCTTGGTTGCACCGTAAAATCGATCGTGCATAGTCCGGCGCTCGACCGAGACCCTCAGCGCATTTCCGCGCCCGGGGCCTTGCCACACGAGGTCCGTGAATCATGGCAAGACGCTATGCCAGAATACGCGCTGTCACCCTGGCAGGCGCTCTCACGCTGTTGCTGGGCCTGGTGGTGGGCGGCGCGACTTGCTGGTGGGTTCTCGCCGATGGCGTCACCCAGCGGAACATGGTCAGCCATACCCATGCGGTGATCGAGACGCTGCTGGAAGCCCGGGCCGGCGTGATGGAGTCGGTCGGCGAGCGGAACCAGGTGCTGACCACGGGCAGCGGGGAGAACCCTAATCTTGACGCGGCGCTGGAGCGTACCCGCAACCTGACCACCAACCTGCGCCAGATGGTCGCGGACAGCCCGGTGCAGAGCCGGCGCGCCGCCGCCTTCGAGGATGCGCTGGACCGCCTGGTGATGCAGTTGCAGCACTCGGTGGAGGAGCAGCGCCAGGGCGCGCAGCAGGACCTGACCGAACTGGTGCGTGAAGCCGGGCAGGCGAGGCGCAGGCTGCAACAGATGTGCGACGAGATGATCGCGCATGAGCGCGCCCTGCTCGCCTCCCGCACCCAGGAAGCCAGCACCACGGTGGGGCGGCTGACCTGGCTCTTCGGCGGGCTACTGGCCCTTGCCCTGACTTCCGGCGGGCTCGCGCTGCTGGCGCTCCATCGCTACCTGCGCGGCAGCGTGGAGCGTTACCAGGCGCTGGAACGCTCCCAGCACGCAATCGAGGCCGCCCACGCCGCCCTGACGGAAAGCCAGCGGCGGCTGCGCTCCATCCTGGACCATGCGCGCGACCCGATCCTGCTGGTGGATTCGCGCAACGAGATCGCGATGGCCAATGTCGCCGCCAGCCAGCAGTTCGACCTGCCCGCCGCGGAGATGGTCGGCCGCCCCATCCAGGATTTCGTGCCGGCTTATGGCGCACGCTCCGGCGAGGTGACGGCGCTGCGCCCGGATGGCAGCAGCTTCCCCGCCGAGATCTCGGTGGGCGGCTATGTGGACGCCGAGGGCAACGCCTCGGTCTGCGTGCTGCGCGACGTGACGGAGCGGCGGCGGCTGGAACAGCTGAAAAGCGAATTCGTCTCCACCGTCAGCCATGAACTGCGCACGCCGCTGACCTCCATCCGCGCCTCGCTGGGGCTGGTGGTGGGGGGCGTGGCCGGCGAGCTGTCGGAAGAGGTGCGCGAGCTGCTGGAGATCGCGCACAACAACAGCGAGCGGCTGGTGCTGCTGGTCAACGACATTCTCGACATGGAGAAGATCGAGAGCGGCCGCCTGGAATTCCGGCGGGAGCGGCAGGATGCCCGCCGCCTGCTGGAACAGGCGGTGGAGGCCAACCGGGCCTATGGCTCCCAGTTCGGCGTCGGCTTCGCGCTGCAGGTGGAGGAGGCGGGGGATGCCGCCGTCTACGCCGATGCCGCCCGCATCCAGCAGGTGCTGGCCAATCTGCTCTCCAATGCCGCCAAGTTCTCGCCCCAGGGCAGCACGGTGGAAGTCTCGCTGGCCTCGGATGCCGGCAGCGTCACCTTCTGCGTGCGCGACCACGGCAAGGGCATCCCGCCCGAGTTCCACGACCGCATCTTCCAGCGCTTCGCGCAGGCGGATTCCTCGGATGTGCGGCAGAAGGGCGGCACCGGCCTTGGCCTGTCCATCAGCAAGGCCATCGTGGAGCACCATGCCGGCGCCATCGGCTTCGAGGATGCCGCCGATGGCGGCACCACCTTCTGGTTCACCCTGCCCCGCCTGGCGGAGCGCCTGACGCGCCTGCCGGCGGCCGAGGCCTCTGCCTATGGCCAGGGCCGCCGCCGTGCGCTGGTGGTGGAGGATGATGCCGACGTGGCGCTGCTGCTCAGCCGCATCCTGGGCCAGCATGGCTGGGACAGCGAGGTGGCGCAGAATGCCGCCGAGGCTTTCGAGAGCCTGGACCGCGCCCATTTCGACGCCATGACGCTGGACCTGATGCTGCCGGACGAGGACGGGCTTTCACTCTTCCGCCGCCTGCGCCAGCGGCCGGATGGCCGGGCGCTGCCCGTGATCGTGATCTCCGCCACCGCCGAACGCGGCAAGGTGCAGCTCAATGGCGATGCCGTGGGCGTGGTGGACTGGCTGGACAAGCCGATCGACCAGTTCCGGCTGCGGGAGGCGCTGCGGCAGGCGCTGCACGCCTCCGACCGCCCCGCCCGCATCCTGCATGTGGAGGATGACCAGGACATCCTGCGCGTTGTCTCGGCCGTGATGGGCGACGAGGCGGAGATGATCGCCGCCCGCAGCCTGACGGATGCGCGGACCATCCTGTCGCGCGACCATAATTTCGCGCTGGTGATCGTCGATGTCGGCCTGCCGGATGGCAGCGGCCTGGACCTGCTGGCCGAGATGCGCAACCTGCCGAAGCCGCCGCCGGTGCTGATCTTCTCGGCCAGCGACTACGACCCCGCCACGGCGCGCCATGTCGCGGCCTCCCTGGTCAAGAGCCGCACGGCCAACCACGAGTTGCACGACACCATCCGCCACCTGATCGAGAGCCTGCCGCCCAAGCCGGTGCCGCAGGCGGCATCCCGGGAGAACCAGCCTTGAGCGATATGCCGCTGAGCCGCATCCTCTATGTCGAGGACGATGCCGATGTGCGGAAGGTGGCCACCTTCGCGTTGAAGATGGTGGGCAAGTTCACCGTGGAGCCCTGCGCCTCGGGCGAGGAAGCGCTGGCGAAGGCGGTGGCCTTCGCGCCGCAGCTGCTGCTGCTGGACGTGATGATGCCGGGCATGGACGGCCCCACCACCCTGGCCCGGCTGCGGGAGCTGCCGGAGATCGCCGATGTGCCGGCCGTCTTCATGACCGCCAAGGTGCAGCCGCAGGAGGTCAGCCGCTACCGCGAACTGGGCAGCCTGGACGTGATCTCCAAGCCCTTCGACCCGATGACCCTGGCGGCCTCGGTGCGCGGCATCTGGGAGCGCCGCAATGGCTGACGCCGCCCAGGACGAGATCCGCGACGCGCTGCGCCGCCTGCGCGCCGAGGGTGTGCAGAGGCTGGGCGAGCGGGTGGACGAGGTGGTGGCCGGCTGGGCCAGCCTGGCCGCCCGCCCCGCCTGGGACGAGGATGCGCGGCAGGGCGCCCGCAGCCTGGCCGCCGCCGCGCACCGGCTGGCCGGCGCCGGCGGCACCTTCGACTTTCCCGCCATCTCCGCCGCCGCCGCCCCGCTGGAAGTGATGCTGATGGGCCTGGGCGATGGCGGCGCCGACCGTGCCGAGCAGATCGGCCAGACCACGCAGCTGGTGCAGGCGGTGCACGAGGCCTGGATGGCCGGCCCCACCGCGCGCGGCGCGCCGCAGGCCGAGGCCACCGTGGCGCGGGAGCAGGAAGGGGCCGAGGCCATCTTCCTCTTCGCCCTGCCGCCGGAGATGGCGGCGCTTTCCGCCGTGGTGGGCAACCTGGGCTATCCGCTGGAGCAGGTGGCGGGGCTGGCGGGGCTGGCCGCCGAGCCGCAGCGCCGGCTGACCGCCGCCGTGGTGGATGACAGCCTGCCCGACGCGCTGGAGATCTGCGCCGCGCTGTCCGGCCGCTGCCCGGTGATCCTGCTGGCCGAGCAGGGCAGCTTCCCGGTCCGCCTGGCCGCCGCCCGTGCCGGCGTCGCCGCCGTGGTGGCCAAGCCGCTGGAGGTGAACGAGCTGGCGGACTGGCTGGACCATTTCGCCGGCCAGGGCGGGGATGCGCGCTATTCCATCCTGGTGGTGGACGACGACCCGCTGCTGGCCGAGGCCTATGCCCTGGCACTGCGCCGCGCCGGCATGGTGGTGACGCTGGTCAGCGACCCTTCCCGCGCCATCGATGCCCTTTCCGCCGCCCAGCCGGACCTGATCCTGATGGATGTGCAGATGCCGGGCGTGGATGGCATCGAGCTGGCGCGGGTGATCCGCCAGACCCGGCGGCATCTGTCGGTGCCCATCGTCTTCCTCTCGGCCGAGCAGGATACCGGGCGGCAGATCCTGGCCCGGCGGCTGGGCGGCGACGACTTCATCCCCAAGCCCGTGGACCTCGACCGGCTGGTGACGCTGGTGCGGCTGCGGGCGGAGCGCGCGCGCTCGCTGCGCGCCGTGATGGAAAGCGACAGCCTGACCGGCCTGCTGAACCACGCCCGCTTCAAGGAGCGGCTGGCGCTGGAGCTGGAGCGCGCCCGGCGCGACAAGACCGAGCTCTGCCTCGCCATCATCGACCTCGACCACTTCAAGTCGGTCAACGACAACCATGGCCACCTGGTGGGGGACCGGGTGATCCGCGGCCTGGCGCGCAGCCTGCAGAAGCACCTGCGCCGTACCGATGTGGTGGGCCGCTACGGCGGGGAGGAATTCGCCGCCCTACTGCTGGGCACCCCGCCCGCCGCCGCCGCCTCGCTGATGAGCCGCATCCGCGAGCGTTTCTCCGCCACGCCCTTCGATGGCGCCCAGGGCCCCTTCGGCGTCACCTTCAGCGCCGGCATCGCCAGCAGCACCCGGCACCCAGAGGCGGAGGCCTTGATTTCCGCCGCCGATGCCTGCCTCTATGCCGCCAAGCGCGCGGGACGGAACCGGGTGAACTGGGACGCCTGCCCCTAGGAGCGAGCCCCCCATGCCGATCGACGAGAGCCTGACCTTCCTGCCCGTCAACATCGCCATCCTGACGGTGTCCGACACCCGCGACCTGTCCACCGACAAGTCCGGCCAGCTGCTGGCGGACCGCGTGGCGGCGGCCGGGCACACGGTGCATTCCCGCCGCATCGTGCGGGACGAGGCCGATGCCATCGAGGCCGTGCTGCGCCGCTGGGTGGCGGACCCGGAGGTGGATGTCGGCATCACCACCGGCGGCACCGGCATCACCGGCCGCGACGTGACGCCCGAGGCCTTCTCCCGCGTGCTGGAAAAGGAGATCACCGGCTTCGGGGAGCTGTTCCGCATGCTCAGCTACCAGAAGATCGGCACCAGCACGATCCAGTCCCGCGCCATCGGCGGCGTGGCGGGCGGCACCTACCTGTTCGCCCTGCCCGGCTCCTCCGGCGCGGTGCGGGACGGGTGGGACGATATCCTGCGCTTCCAGCTCGACATCCGCCACAAGCCCTGCAACTTGGTGGAGCTGATGCCGCGCCTGCAGGAGCACCTGAAGGCCGGCGCCTGAGCCGGCCAGGCCGATGTTCCTGATGTGATCTGGAATCAGCGGACAGGCCATTAACCAATCGTTCTGTCGATGTTCTTGACTCCCGCCCCCCGCCGGCGCCAGGATCGGCCCGAACGAACGGGGAACGCGGCATGCCGGAAGGCAGCTTCCACGACGCCTCCGCCCTGTTGCCCGGTGCGCGCAAGGGGCGGGGCGCCATCACCAATCCCGCCATCCGCTTCGACCGCCACAACACCGTGGCCTTCGACGATGGCTGGGACACCCTGGAAGACGAGGCGGCCGACCTGCCGCCGCTCGCCACCACCCTGATCCGCGACAGCAGCCGCACGGCGCTGGCCTGGAACAAGTCGCCCGACATCGGCTTCGACCGCTCCATCAACCCTTACCGGGGCTGCGAGCATGGCTGCGTCTATTGCTTCGCGCGGCCGACGCATGCCTATCTCGGCTTCTCGCCCGGCCTGGATTTCGAAACCAAGCTGCTGTTCAAGCCGCAGATCGCGGAACTGCTGGAAGCGGCGCTGCGCAAGCCGGGCTACACCGCCGCGCCGGTGGCGCTGGGCTCCAATACCGACCCCTACCAGCCGGTGGAGCGGACGCTGAAGCTGACCCGCGCGGTGCTGGAAGTGCTGGAACAGTTCAGCCACCCCGTCACGGTGGTCACGAAATCCGCTGGTGTGCTGCGGGATATCGACATCCTCTCCCGCATGGCGGCGCGCGGGCTGGCGCGGGTCTGCCTCTCCGTCACCACGCTGGATGCCAAGCTGGCGCGGAGCCTGGAGCCGCGCGCCTCCACCCCCGAGCGGCGGCTCGATGCCATCGCGCGGCTGGCGGAGGCCGGCATCCCGGTGGCGGTGCTGGCGGCGCCGATGATCCCGGCGGTGAACGACATGGAGCTGGAGCGCATCCTGGAACGCGCCGCCAGCCAGGGCGCCGACCGTGCCGGCTATGTGCTGCTGCGCCTGCCGTTGGAGCTGGGCGAGATCTTCGAGGCCTGGCTGCACCAGCACATGCCCGAGCGCGCCGCCAAGGTGATCGCCCTGGTACGCCAGACCCGGGGCGGCGAGACCTATGACAGCCGCTTCGGCCAGCGCCAGACCGGCAGCGGCCCATATGCCGAGATGCTCAACCGCCGCTTCCAGGTGGCGGTGAAGCGGCTGGGGCTGGACCGCACCCAGCAAGGCCATACCGGCCCGGAAGGCTTGCGGTCCGACCTCTTCAACGTGCCGGACCGGCCGGGCGAGGCAAAGCAGCTCTCCCTGTTCTGACGGAGCACCAGGAAGCGCGCCGCCACGCCGAAAAGGTTGATATCAAACCATAAAGCGAGGAGGACCGTGCCCATGATCCCTCATGCCGTTGTTTCCCGCGAAGAATGGCACGCCGCCCAGGCGGCGCATCTGCGGCGCGAGAAGGAGCTGACCCGCCTGCGCGACCAGGTGCTGGCCGAGCGCCGCGCCCTGCCCTGGCTGCGGGTGGACAAGCCTTACCGCTTCGAGACGCCGCAGGGGCCCACGGACCTCGCCGGCCTGTTCGGCGGCCGCAGCCAGCTCATCGTCTACCATTTCATGCTGGCGCCGGGCTGGGAGGCCGGCTGCGTCGGCTGTTCCTTCCTGGCGGATCATTTCGACGGCACCGTGGCGCATCTGAACAGCCGGGATGTCAGCTTTGCCGCCGTCTCCCGCGCACCGCTGGCGGAGATCGAGGCCTATCGCGCCCGCATGGGCTGGCGCTTTCCCTGGGTGTCCTCCTTCGGCAGCGACTTCAACCATGACCACCAGGCCACCTTCACGCCGGAGGAGCTGGCCAGCGGCCAGGTCTTCTACAACTTCCGCATGACCCCCTCGGCCGAGGCGCATGACGAGTTGCACGGCCTCAGCGTCTTCGTGCGGGACGAGGCGGGCGCGGTCTTCCGCACCCATTCCTCCTATGCCCGTGGCAACGAGGACATGCTGACCACCTTCATGCTGATGGACCGCACCCCCAGGGGCCGCAACGAGGAAGGCACCATGAGCTGGGTCCGCCGCCACGATGAATACGCGGGCGCGGCTTCGGCCACGCCCTCCTGCTGCGGCTGAACGTCCATCCCGTTGCTCCACCCCCCGCCCCTTTTCGGGGCGGGAGACGAGGATCGGGCTAAAGCGCGCGCCAGCCGATGTCGCGGCGGCAGAAGCCTTCCGGCCAGCGGATGGCATCCACGGCGGCATAGGCGGCGTCGCGCGCCTGTTGCAGGGAGGCGCCGGTGCCGGCCACGCCCAGCACCCGCCCGCCGGTGGAAACCAGCGCGCCATCCTCCCGCCGTGCCGTGCCGGCATGGAAGACCTGGGCGCCAGGGATGCGGGCGGCATCCTCCAGCCCCTCGATCACGGTGTTCTTCACATAGCTGCCGGGATAGCCCCGGGCGGCCATCACCACCACCATCGCGGCCTCATTGGACCAGCGGAGGGAGAAGCGGTTCAGTTCCCCGTCGCAGGCGGCGACCAGGGCGGCCAGCAGGTCCGATTGCAGGCGCAGCATCAGCACCTGGCATTCCGGGTCGCCGAAGCGGACATTGAACTCGATCAGCTTCGGCCCGGCCTCGGTCAGCATCAGGCCGACAAAGAGCACGCCGCGGAAGGGCGTGCCGCGCTTCGCCATTTCCGCCAGCGAAGGACGCACGATACGATCCATCACCTCGGCTTCCAGCGCCGGGGTGAAGGCGGGCGGTGGGGAATAGGCGCCCATGCCGCCGGTATTGGGGCCGGTATCGCCGTCACCGACCCGCTTGTGGTCCTGGGCGGCGGCCATGGGCAGCGCCGTGGTGCCGTCGCAGAGCGCGAAGAAGGAGACCTCCTGCCCCAGCAGGCATTCTTCCAGCAGGATGCGCGCGCCGGCCTCGCCATGGACGCGGCTTTCCATGATATCGGCGATGGCGGCCTCGGCCTCCTCCACCGTCTGCGCCACCACCACGCCCTTACCGGCGGCGAGGCCATCGGCCTTCACCACGATGGGCGCGCCCTTCTGGCGCAGATAGGCGCGGGCGGCCTCGGCATCCTCGAACTGCGCCCATTCGGCGCCGGGCACGCCGGCGGCGGTGGTCACCTCCCGCGTGAAGGTCTTGCTGCCCTCCAGCTTCGCGGCGGCGGCGGAGGGGCCGAAGCAGCGCAGCCCGGCCTCCGCGCAGGCATCGGCCAGGCCCAGCGTCAGCGGCGCCTCCGGCCCCACCACCACCAGGTCCACCGCGTTCCGCTTCGCGAAATCCACCAGCGCCGGCACATCCTCCGCGCCGATGGCCACGCATTCGGCCAGCTCGGCGATGCCGGCATTGCCGGGGGCGCACCAGAGCTTGGTCAGCAGGGGCGAAGCCGAGAGCGCCCAGGCCAGGGCATGTTCGCGGCCGCCGCCGCCCACCAGAAGCACCTTCATCGCAGCAAAACCCCTCTCGGCATCCGGGGGCAGCCGCTAGCATGGCCGGGCGCCTCCGTCAGCCCTGATGACACCGGCTGGCCGGTCCTCGATCTGTGACTGCTGCCGGAACTCGCCAGCCGCCCGCCGTCGCATCATACTGGGAAACGATGGATACCGACGCCGAAGCGCCGCCGCGCAGCAATACCCCCGAGTTCACCGTCTCCGAGATCAGCGGTGCCATCAAGCGTACCCTGGAAGGGGAGTTCGGCCGCGTCCGGGTCAGGGGCGAGATCACCGAGCTGAAGGCCTATCCTTCCGGCCATATCTACATGGCGCTGAAGGACGAGGGCGCGAAGATCCGCGCCATCATTTGGCGCTTCGCCGTGCCGCGCCTCACCCTGAAGCCAGAGAACGGGGTGGAGGTCATCGCCACCGGCAAGGTCTCCGCCTATGGCGAGCGCTCGGACTACCAGCTCATCATCGACCGGCTGGACTATGCCGGAGAGGGCGCGCTGCTGGCCCGCGTCGAGGCCCTGCGCAAGAAGCTGGGCGCCGAGGGGCTGTTCGACGAGGCCCGCAAGCGCCCCCTGCCCCGGCTGCCGCGCGTCATCGGCGTGGTATCCTCCGAGAAGGGCGCGGTGATCCAGGATATCCGCACCACGGTGGCCCGGCGCTTCCCCAGCCATATCCTGCTCTGGCCGGTGCCGGTGCAGGGCCAGGGGGCGGCGGAGCAGATCGCCGCCGCCATCGAGGGCTTCTCCCGCCTGCCGCCGCACCTGCCGCGCCCCGATGTCATCATCGTCGCGCGCGGCGGCGGCAGCCTGGAGGACCTGATGGCCTTCAACGAGGAGATCGTGGTCCGCGCCGCCGCCAATTGCCCCATCCCGCTGATCTCGGCGGTGGGGCATGAGACGGATACCACGCTGATCGACTTCGCCGCCGACCGCCGCGCCCCCACCCCCACCGCCGCCGCCGAGCTGGCGGTGCCGGCGCGGGCGGAGCTGATGGCGATGCTGGACCAGACCTCCGCCCGCCTGCTCTCCTGCGGCCAGGCCACGCTGAACCATGCCCGGCTGCGCCTGTCCCGCGTGGAAGCCCGGATGCCGGACCTGCCTGGGTTGGTCGGCGCCGCCCGCCAGCGGCTGGACGACCGCGCGGAGCGGCTGGGCCTGGCCCCGGTGGCGCTGCTGCACCGCAAGCGTGCCGCGCTGGATGCCGTCGCCCCGCGCCTGCCGCATCCACGCGAAACCCTGGCCGGGCACCGCCACGCCCTGGCGCAACTGGAAACCCGGGCCACGGGCGCGCTGCACCGGCTGACGCAGCAGGGCCATACGACCCTGGCCCGCATCCCGGACGCCGCCGCCGCCTTGCGCCGCATGGTGGACCAGCGCCATGCCCGGCTGGCCCGGCTGCCGGACCCCGCCGCCGGCATGGCGGCCCGGTTACGGGAGGCGCGGCTGCATCTTTCCGGCCTCGGCGCCCGGCTGGAAGGCGCTTCCTATCAGGGGGTGCTGGCGCGCGGTTTTGCCCTGGTGCGGACGGAGGAAGGGCATCCCGTCACCGCCGCCGCAGCCGTGGCACCCGGCGCGAGGCTGGCCATCACGCTGCAGGATGGCACGCTGGGCGCCACCGCCGATGGCATGCCGCCACCGCCGCCGCCGAAGCGCGCCCGGCCTGCCCCCAACCCCGAACAAGGATCCTTGCTGTGACCGCCCGCCGACAGTTCCTGCTTCTGCCGGCCTTGCTGGCTGCCCTGCCCTCCTGCGCCCAGCCGGTGGCCGCGCCCCGCACCGCCGTCGCCGCCACCCCTGCGCTGGAGATCGGGCCAGATGGCCTCAACCAGGGCGGGCTGGCGCTGGGGCGCGTGGCGCCGGGCAGCCGCGTGACGTTGGACGGCAAGCCGGTGCAGGTGGCGCCGGATGGCCGCTTCGCCATCGGCTTCGGCCGCGATGCCGGGCCGCAGGCGCGGCTGGCCGCCACCGCCCTCGGCGGTGCCACCGAGACGCGCGAGCTGGCCATCGCGAAGCGGGACTGGGATGTGCAGCGGCTGACCGGCCTGCCGCAGGCCATGGTTTCCCCCAACGCGCAGCAGCTCGTCCGCATCAATGCCGAGCGCAAGCGGCTGGCGGCGGTGCGGGCGGTGAACAGCGACCTTCCCTTCTTCGCCGAGCCCTTCATCTGGCCCGCCCGCGCCCGCATCAGCGGCGTCTATGGCAGCCAGCGCATCCTGAACGGCGAGCCCCGCGCGCCGCATCTGGGCCTGGATATCGCCGCCCCCACCGGCACGCCGGTGGCGGCCATGGGCGGCGGCCGCGTGCTGCTGGCCATGCCGCTTTATTTCACGGGAAACACGGTGATCCTGGACCACGGCCACGGCGTTACGACCCTGTACGCCCATCTCTCCGCCATCGACGTGCGCGAAGGCGAGGCCGTGCAGCAGGGACAACGGATTGGGGCTGTCGGCGCCACCGGACGGGTAACCGGGCCGCACCTTCATCTTGGGCTGAGCTGGTTGTCCACCGCGCTGGACCCCGCGCCGGTGCTGCCAACCATGTAGGAGCAGGGCATGGAGCGGCTGACGGACCTGATCTACGACGCTGCGCTGGACCCGTCCGGATGGCAGCGGGTGTTCGAGGCGCTGAGCGCGCTGGCCGAGGCGCGCGGCACCGTCATGTACAATATCGGGCAAGGCCCGGCCCGCTTCCTGCACTCCCCCTCCATGACGGAGGTGGTGCAGGACTCCATCCGAACCGGCGCCATGGCGCACAACAACCGGATCACGCGCTGGGTGGCGCAGAACCACGCCGGCTTCCTGGGCGACCAGCATCTCTTCACGCCGGAGGAACTGGCGACCAGCCTGCACCACCATGAGTTCCTGCACCGGCACGGCCTGGGCTGGTGTGCCGCCGCGCTGATCATCCCGCCTGCCGGCGACCGGCTGATGGTCACCATCGAGCGTGACCGCGAGGCCGGGCCTGTCCCCAACGAGGTGATCGCCAAGCTGGACATCCTGCGGCCGCATCTGGCGCGCGCCGCGCTGCTGTCGACACGACTGCGGCTGGAGCGCACCACTGCCGCCGTCTCGGCGCTGGAACTGCTCGGGTCACCGGCTGCCGTGCTCTCCGCCTCCGGGCGCAGCCTGGCGATGAATACGTTGATGGCGGAACTGGTTCCTGGCGTGCTGCAGGACCGGCAGGAACGCCTGGTGATCAGCGACCGGCTGGCCGACCTGGCCCTTGCCAGCGCCTTGCTGGCCATGCGCAGCGAGGCCCCGGGCCTCCCCCGTTCCATCCCCCTGCCTGCTACGGAGGAACGGCCGCCCATGGTGGCGCATCTGGTGCCGATCCGGGGCAAGGCGCGGGATGTCTTCACCAGCGCCATGGCAATGCTGGTGCTGACGCCGGTTCAGCATGGCACCGTGGTGGCCGCCGAGGTCATCCAGCGGCTTTTCGACCTCACCCCGGCCGAGGCCCGGGTGGCGCATGGGATCGCCGCTGGCCGCACGGCGGAGGAACTGGCGCGCGGCCTGAACATCTCGGTCGAGACGGTGCGCAAGCATATCGCTGCCGTGCTGACCAAGACCGGCCTGCCGCGGCAGGCGGCGCTGGTGGGGCTGCTGGCCGGCAGCGCCCCACCAGGGCTGGGCTGAGCGGGCCTACACCCGCAGCAGATGCACCTCGACGCTGGGGCGCTTGCGCAGCCGGCGGCCCAGCGCCTTGCGCAACGCGGCCCGCGCCGCCTCGCGCAGCGTATCGTCCTCGGCCCGCAGATTGGCCGGTAGTTCCGTCACGCTGCGCGCCAGATCGGCCGCGATCTGCTCGGGTTCATGATCGGTGTGATCGAACAGGCCGGGGGCGGAAACCTTGGGGGTGCCCAGCACGCGGCCATTGCCGTCCACGGCCAGCGAGGCGACGACGATGCCGTTGAAGAGCATCTTGCGGCGCGCGCCCAGCACGGGGCCTTCCAGCGGCAGCAGGCGCTCGCCATCCACCACCAGGCGGCCGGTCGGCACGCCTTCCACCACATCCGGCATCTCATTGGCGCTGAGCGGGGCGAGGCGCAGCATGTCGCCATCCTCGACCAGCACCGGGGTGCTGCCCATCTCGCGCGCCAGGGCGGCGTGTTCCTGCAGGTGGCGCCATTCGCCATGCACCGGCACCGCGAAGCGCGGCTTCACCAGCGAGTAGAGCTTGCGGATCTCGTCGCGGCAGGCGTGGCCGGTGACATGGACCACATGGTCCTCCGCCGTCATCACGTGGCAGCCGCCGCGCGCCAGCTCGTCCTGCATGCGCAGCACGGCCTTCTCGTTGCCCGGGATCATGCGGGAGGAGAAGATGACCGTATCGCCCTCGCCCAGCGAGATGCGCGGATGCGTGTCTGCGGCGATCTTGGCCATGGCCGAGCGCTGCTCGCCCTGGCTGCCGGTGCAGATGATCAGCAGTTCGTTGTCCGGCAGGTCGTCCGCCTCATCCTCGGAGATGAAGGGCGGCACGTTCTGCAGATAGCCGCATTCGCGCGCCGAAGCCTCGGCATTGCGCAGGCTGCGGCCGAAGAGCGCCACGCGCCGCCCGACCTGCTTGGCCGCCAGCGCGATGGATTCCACGCGCGCCACATTGGTGGCGAAGCAGGTGATGGCCACGCGCCCCTTCAGCGGCCGCAGCAGCGGCACCAGGTTGCGGCGCACCTCGGCCTCGGAGCCGGAATGGCCTTCCACCATGGCATTGGTGCTGTCGCAGACCATGGCCAGCACGCCTTCCTGCCCCAGCTTGGCGAAGGCATCGAGGTCGGCCGGCTCGCCGATCAGCGGCTCGGGGTCCAACTTCCAGTCGCCGGTATGCAGCACGGTGCCATAGGGCGTGCGGATGGCGATGGACTGGGATTCCGGCACCGAATGGGTGACGCGGATGAAGCTCAGGTCAAAGGGCCCGAGCTGGAAGCGGCCGCCGAGCGGGATGGTGTGCAGCGGCACCTGGTGCAGCAGATTGGCTTCCGCCAGCTTCCGCCGCAGCACCGAGGCCGCGAAGGGTCCGGCATAGACGGGGCAGCGGAGCTGCGGCCAGAGATGCGCGACGGCGCCGATATGGTCCTCATGCGCATGGGTGATGACAAGACCCACCAGCTTGTCGCGCCGCTGCGCGAGCCAGGCGGGGTCGGGGGTCATCACCTCGGCTTCAGGATTGTCGTTGCCGCCGAAGCCGATGCCGCAGTCGATGGCCAGATACTGTCCGTCGCAGCGGTAGGCATTGAGATTCATGCCTATCTCCCCCGCCCCGCCAAGCGGGATGAAGGCTAGGTCACCAGTGATCAGGGTCATTGAGTCTCACAGTCAGAGTTAATCGATTCTTACGGTCTGGGCGGAGCGGCTGCGGGTGCGCCTCAGTACGGGCACGGCTTCCACGGCACATCTCAATCGGTTTCGGCCCGGATATCGGGCAAACTGGTACGATGGAAAATGGGGATGGGATTGCGATCCGCCAACAGGCGGAGCCCTTCAAGGGTGATATCGGGATCGGTAAAATCCATCACCGGTGTGCCCTCAGCCAGCAGGGGCGCCAGGCCGCCAGTGCCGATAGCCTTGAGGGGCGCGCCGTATTCCGCGCGGATCCGGTTCACGATACCTTCCACCAGACCCACATAGCCCCAGAAGATGCCCGATTGCATCGCCGGAACGGTGGAGCGGCCGATCACGGATTGGGGACGGCCGATGCCGATGCGCGGCAGCCGGGCGGCCGCGCGGTGCAGCGCCTCGATCGAGAGGCTGATGCCGGGGGCAATGATGCCGCCCAGGTAGCCGCCGTCCTTGTCCACCACGTCGAAGGTCGTGGCGGTGCCGAAATCGATCACCACCAGGGGGCCCTTGTAGTGGTAATGCGCGGCCAGGGCGTTCAGCAGGCGGTCGGCGCCCACTTCCTCGGGGTTGTCCACACGGATGGGGAAGCCCCAGTCCAGCGGCGCCCGCGCCACCAGCGGCTCGGCCGAGAACCATTCGCGGCACAGGCGGCGCAGGTTGTAGAGGGCGGCGGGCACCACGGTGCCGATGACGCAGCGCTCGATCTCGACGGGGCGGATACCGACATGGCCCAGCAGCGCCAGCAGCCAGACCGCGTATTCGTCGCTGGTGCGGTCGGCGCGGGTGGCGATGCGCCAGCGGCCACGCCATTCCGTGCCGTCGTGAATGGCGAAGACCACGTTGGTATTGCCTGCATCAATGGCGAGCAGCATGCATTCCCCTCCCTTGGGGGCTGTTGTTAACCCGTGGGCCGGGTGGCCCGTTGCAGCCACGGCAAATGCGCCGCGCATTCAGCCCAGGAGTTCCCCGGCCGCCACCGGCACCACGCCGGAAGGCGTGGCCAGCAGCAGGCGGCCATCCTGGTCCAGCCCGGCGAAGCGCCCCTCGCGCGCGGTGCCGCCCTGGCGCAGCAGCAGCGGCGTATCCAGCACCGGGCCGCGGGCCAGCCAGGCGGCGCGCACCGCCTCCAGCCCCCGGCCACGCCAGAGGTCCACCGCCGCCATCAGGCCCTGGGCGAAAGCTACCGGCTCCGGCGGCACGGCGCCGGGCCGGGCGAGGCTGGCGGTGGGGCGGTCCGGCAACGCCGGCGCCACGGCCAGGTTGACGCCGATGCCGAAGACGACCCAGCCGATACCGCCCGCCGCATCCACCCCGCCCTGGCAGAGGATGCCGGCGCATTTGGCGCCGCCCAGCAGCAGGTCGTTGGGCCATTTCAGGCGCAGGTCCGTGCCCGGCGGCAGCACGGCGGCCGCGGCATCGGCCAGGGCCACGCCTGCCAGCAGGCTCCACTGCGGCAGGGCGCGCGCCGGCCCCGCGGGGCGCAGCAGCAAGGACAGAAAGAGATTGCCCGAAGGCGAGGACCATGCCCGGCCCTGGGTGCCCCGCCCGGCACTCTGCCGGCGGGCCAGCACGGCGAGCCGCTCGGGCTCGCCGGCTTCGGCGGCGGCCAGCACGACATCCTGCGTGCTGGCCAGTTCCTCATGGATGGCGAGCCGCCATCCAGCAGCCGTCGTCACCCAACCAGCGCCGCGACCGCAGCCTGGGCGGCGGCCAGGAAGGGCGCCGGGAAGGCGAAGAAGAACACGGTGAAGAGGCCCGTGCCCGCCATAACGACAGACAGGCTGGCCGGCCGCGCGTCCAGCGCGCCCACGCCATTGTCGAACCACATCACCTTGATGACGCGCAGGTAGTAGTAGGCCGAGATGGCCGAGGTCAGCACGCCCACCACGGCCAGCGTCATGTAGCCACCCTGGATGGCAGCGCCGATGACGAAGTACTTGCCGAAGAAGCCCGCCATGGGCGGGATGCCGGCCATGGAGAACATGAAGATGGTCATCGCCAGGGCCATGGCCGGGTCGGTGCGGCCGACGCCGGCGAGGTCATCCACGCCTTCCAGCGACCGGCCCTGGCGGCGCATGGCCGCCAGCACGGCGAAGGCGCCGACATTGGTGAAGAGGTAGATGGCCATGTAGAGCAGCAGGGCGCGCACGCCCAGGCCGCTGCCCACCGCCAGGCCCATCAGCGCGTAGCCGACATGGCCGATGGAGGAATAGGCCATCAGGCGCTTGATGTTCTTCTGGCCGATGGCGGCCAGGGAGCCCAGGATCATCGAGCCCAGCGAGCAGAGGATGATCACCTGCTGCCACTGGTCCGCGAGGTCCCCGAAAGGCCCGGCGGCGACGCGGGTGAGCAGCCCGATGGCCGCCACCTTGGGCGCGGAGGCGAAGAAGGCCGTCACCGGGGTCGGCGCGCCTTCGTAGACATCCGGCGTCCACATGTGGAAGGGCACGGCGGAGACCTTGAAGGCCAGCGCCGCCAGCACGAAGACCAGGCCCACCACCAGGCCGAAGGGCACGCCCTCGGTCGCCGCCACCGCGTCCGCGATGCGGTCGAAATTGGTGGAGCCGGTGAAGCCGTAGATCAGGCTGGAACCATAGAGCAGCAGGCCCGAGGCCAGGGCGCCCAGCACGAAGTACTTGAGGCCCGCTTCCGTCGAGCGCGCATTGTCGCGGTCGAAGGCGGCGATGACGTAGAGCGAGAGCGAAAGCAGTTCCAGCCCGATGTAGAGCGCCATCAGGTCGTTGGCGGAGAGCATGATCATCATGCCCACCGTGCTCAGCAGCAGCAGCACCGGGTATTCGAACTTCGCCAGGTTCTGCTTGACGTTCCAGTCCAGCGCCAGCAGCAGGCCCAGCGCCGCGCCGGCGATCACCAGCAGCTTGGTGAACTTGGTGAAGCTGTCCGCGACATACTGGCCGGCATAGGCGGTGCCTTCCGGCTGCATCATCACCAGCACGGCCGCCAGCAGGAAGGCGCCCAGCACGGCCATGTTCACGGCGTAGCTGGTGTCCCGCTTCGGGATCACGCCGGCGACGAGCACCAGCAGGCCGGCCACGGCCAGCACCAGTTCGGGGAGGATGAGGGTCCAGCTATCCATGGTCACATCCCCGCCAGACGCGGCAGGGCCAGCGCGGCTTCATGCCGCGCCAGCAGCGCCGTGACGCTGGCATCGAAGAAAGAGGTAAAGGAGGACGGGTAAAGGCCCATCCACAGCGTCAGCACCACCAGCGGGGCGAAGGTCAGCCACTCACGCGGGGAGAGGTCCAGCAGGTGCTTGATCTCGTCCTTGGTGATGCGGCCGAACAGCACGCGGCGGTAGAGCCACAGCATGTAGCAGGCACCCAGGATCATGGAGAAGCCGGCGAAGAAGGCGACCCAGGGGTTCACCTGCCAGGCGCCGACCAGCACCAGGAACTCACCCGGGAAGCCCGCCGTGCCCGGCAGGGCAACGGAAGCCATGGTGAAGCCCATGAAGAGCACCGCATAGACCGGCATGACCTTGGCCACGCCGCCGTAGCGATTGATCTCGCGCGAATGGACGCGGTCATAGACCACGCCGACGCAAAGGAAGAGCGCGCCCGAGACGATGCCATGCGACAGCATCTGGAAGATGGCGCCGGACAGGCCCTGGTGGTTCATCACGAAGATGCCCAGCGTCACGATGCCCATATGGGCCACGGACGAATAGGCGATCAGCTTCTTCATGTCCTCCTGCGCCATCGCCACCAGCGAGGTGTAGATGACGGCGATGACGGAGAGCGCGAAGATCAGCGGCGCGAACCATTCCGTCGCTTCCGGCAGCAGCGGCACGGAGAAGCGCAGGAAGCCGTAGCCGCCCATCTTCAGCAGCACGCCGGCCAGGATGACCGAGCCCGCCGTCGGCGCCTCGACGTGCGCGTCCGGCAGCCAGGTGTGCACCGGCCACATCGGCACCTTCACGGCGAAGGAGGCGAAGAAGGCCAGGAACATCCAGATCTGCATGTTGCGCGGGATCTGCAGCTTCATCAGCTCGGGAATGGAGGTGGTGCCTGCCATGTACCAGAGCGTCAGGATCGCCAGAAGCATCAGCAGCGAGCCGAGCAGCGTGTAGAGGAAAAGCTTGTAGGCGGCATAGACGCGCCGCGCGCCGCCCCAGACACCGATGATGAGGAACATCGGCACCAGCACGCCCTCGAAGAAGATGTAGAACATCAGCATGTCGAGCGAGGCGAACATGCCGATCATCATCGTCTCGAGCACCAGGAACGCGATCATGTATTCGCGCACCCGGGTCTGTACCGACTCCCAGGAGGCCAGGATGCAGATCGGCGTCAGCAGGGTCGAGAGCAGCACGAACAGCACCGAGATGCCGTCCACGCCCAGGTGATAGCCCAGGCCGAATTCCGGCATCCAGGTCATCTGCTCGACGAACTGATAGTCCGCGGTGGTCTTGTCGAAGCTGAACCACAGGATCAGCGACAGCCCGAAGACGATCAGGCTGGTCCAGAGCGCGGTCCAGCGGGCGTTGGAGGCGACGACCGCCTCCTCCCCCCGGATGAAGAGGAGGATGCCCGCGCCCACCAACGGCAGGAAGGTGAGCAGCGAGAGCAGGGGAAAGCCTGCGGCGTTCATCGGCCGATCCCGAACAGGAAGATGCTGACGAAGAGGACGAGCCCGATGATCATGGTGAAGGCGTAGTTCGCCACGCGCCCGTTCTGGAAACGCGTCACCCGGCCCGCCGCACTCGCGGTCAGGGCGGCGGCGCCATTGGGCATGCCGTCGATCACCTTGGCATCGCCCACCTTCCACAGCCAGAAGGCGAGCTTGCGGGCGGGCTGCACGAAGATGGCGTCATACAGCTCGTCGAAATACCACTTGTTCAGCAGGAAGCGGTACAGGCCCGGGAAGCTGGCGGCCAGCCGGCCCGGGATGGCGGGGACGAACATATAGAAGATGTAGCCCACCGCGATGCCGACCACGCCGGCCACGGTCGGTGCCAGCGGCACCCAGCTCGGCACCTCATGCGCGTCATGCATGATGTGGTTGTTGGGCTGGTTGACGATGGAGCCGTTCCAGAAGGCCAGCCAGTCGTGGCCCACGAAGTAGTCGGCCAGCAGCGCACCGGAGAAGAGCGCGCCGATGGCGAGCACGATCAGCGGCAGGGTCATGACCGCCGGGCTCTCGTGCACATGCTCCATCACGTGATGGTCGGCGCGCGGCTTGCCGTGGAAGGTCATGATGATCAGGCGCCAGGAATAGAAGGCCGTCAGCAGCGCCGCGATCATGCCCATGACGAAGGCGTAGCTCGCGGTCCAGCCATGGCCGGCATAGGCCGCCTCCAGCACGAAGTCCTTGGAATAATAGCCGGCGAAGAAGGGGATGCCCGCCAGCGCCAGGCTGCCGATCCAGAACATGGCGTAGGTCAGCGGGATCTTGCGCCAGATGCCGCCCATCTTGCGGATGTCCTGCTCGTCCGACATCGCGTGGATCACGGAGCCGGCCGACAGGAAGAGCAGCGCCTTGAAGAAGGCGTGGGTGATGAGGTGGAAGATGGCGCCCTGATAGGCGCCGACGCCCACCGCGAAGAACATGTAGCCGAGCTGCGAGCAGGTCGAATAAGCGATGACGCGCTTGATGTCGTTCTGCACGCAGCCGATCGTCGCCGCGAAGAAGGCTGTCGTGGCGCCGATGAAGGTGATGAAGCCCAGCGCGTTCGGCGCGTATTCGATGACGGGCGACATGCGCGCCATCAGGAAGACGCCCGCCGTCACCAGCGTCGCCGCATGGATCAGCGCGGAAACCGGCGTCGGGCCCTCCATGGCGTCCGGCAGCCAGGTGTGCAGGCCGATCTGCGCCGACTTGCCCATGGCGCCGCCGAAGAGCAGGAAGGCGATCAGCTCGATGGCCGGGATGCCGCCGATGGTCTTGTCCTGCGCCGCCGCGACACCCTGGAAGATGCCGTCGAACTCGATGGTGCCGAAGGTCCAGAAGGTCAGCGCCATGCCCATCATGAAGAACAGGTCGCCCACGCGGTTCACGATGAAGGCCTTCATCGCCGCGCGGTTGGCGCTTTCCCGCTCGTACCAGTAGCCGATGAGCAGGTAGCTCGCGAGGCCGATGCCTTCCCAGCCGAAGAAGAGCTGCGCCAGGTTATCGGCCGTCACCAGCATGAGCATCATGAAGGTGAAGAGCGAGAGGTAGGAGAAGAAGCGCGTCGGCGTCGCGTCGTGGGACATGTAGCCCACGGAATAGATGTGGATCATGGTCGAGATCAGCGTGACCATGGCCACCATCGCCGCGGCGATCGTGTCGTAGCGCAGCGCCCAGGAGACCTGCAGCCCGCCGACATCGATCCAGGTGCCCAGATCGACCATCACCGGCGCATGGCCGAGCGCCACGTTGAAGAAGTTGACGGCGCCGCAGATGGCGGAGAGCGCCATGAAGAAGACGCCGATCCACTGCGCCGGCTTGTCGCCGATCAGCCGGCCGAAAAGGCCGGTGATCAGCGAGCCGATCAGCGGAAAGAAGATGGCACCGAGATACATGCGCCTAGCCCTTCAGCGTGGACACGTCGTCCACCGCGATGCTGCCGCGGTTGCGGAAGTAGATCACCAGGATGGCCAGGCCGATCGCCGCCTCGGCGGCCGCGACCGTCAGCACGAACATGGTGAAGATCTGCCCCGTCATGTCCTGCAGCGCGGCGGAGAAGGCCACGAAGTTCAGGTTCACCGCCAGCAGGAGCAGCTCGATCGACATCAGGATAACGATGACGTTCTTCCGGTTAAGGAAGATGCCCAGGATGCCGAGGACGAAAAGAATGGCACTGACCGTCAGGTAGTGCCCGAGACCGATGCTCATCTCAGTGGTGCCCCCCGCCATGGTGACCGTGGTCGTCATGCGCCACCGCCTTGGGCTTCTCCGCTTCCGGCAGCGGCCGGCGCTTGATGCCCAGGGTGCCCAGGCCCGTGCGGGCCGGGATGTTCTCCAGCGGCACGGCCTCGGCGCGCGCCACCTGCACGGCGATGTTCTGGCGGCGGCTGTTCGGCGCCTTCTCGCGCAGCGTCAGCACGATGGCGCCGATCATGGCCACCAGCAGGATCAGGCCCGAGCCCTGGAAGAGGAAGATGTAGTCCGTATACAGGATGCGGCCGATCGCCTCGGTATTGGTCACGCCATCCGTGGCGGCGGGCATGGCGTTCAGCCGCAGCGAGCCCGCATCCTCGGCGAACTGCCAGGAGCCGAAGACAAACAGCAGCTCCAGGAACAGGATGCCGCCGATGATGGCGCCGAAGGGCAGGTAGCGCTGGAAGCCGGCGCGCAGCTCCGCGAAGTCGATGTCCAGCATCATGACGACGAAGAGGAAGAGCACCGCGACCGCGCCGACATAGACGATGGCCAGGATCATCGCCAGGAACTCTGCGCCCGCGATCAGGAACAGCGCGGCGGCGTTCATGAAGGCCAGGATCAGGTACAGCACGCTGTGGACGGGGTTGCGGCTGGTCACCACCATGACCGCGCTGGCGATCAGGATGAACGCGAAGACATAGAAGGCAAGCGTTGCGATCATCGCACCCCACCCCCGCGCTGTTGCAGCGTCATGGCACCGTTCCAGAAAAACAGAGAGCCGCCCCGAGCAGGGGGGCGGGGCCGCGAGGGTTCTATCGGCAGGAAGGCGCGGCCACCCCTTCCCGCCCTGCGGTCAGCGGTAGGGGGCGTCCAGTTCCAGACGCTTCGCCAGCTCGGGCTCCCACCGGTCGCCGTTCGCGAGGAGCTTGTCCTTGTTGTAGAGCAGCTCTTCGCGCGTCTCGGTGGAGAATTCGAGGTTCGGCCCCTCGACGATCGCATCCACCGGGCAGGCTTCCTCGCACATGCCGCAATAGATGCACTTCGTCATGTCGATGTCGTAGCGCGTGGTGCGGCGGCTGCCGTCCTCGCGCGGCTCGGCCTCGATGGTGATGGCCAGCGCGGGGCAGACGGCCTCGCACAGCTTGCAGGCGATGCAGCGCTCTTCCCCGTTGGGGTAGCGGCGCAGCGCATGCTCACCCTTGAAGCGCGGGGAGAGCGGCAGCTTCTCGTTCGGGTACTTGATCGTGGCCTTGCGCGAGAAGAAGTACTTCAGCGTCAGCGCCATGCCGGAGACCAGTTCGGTCAGCAGCAGGCTGTAGGCCGCGCGGTCCAGCGTCGCCATCTCTCACCTCGCCGCGCGGGGGCAGCCCGCGCGTCCTGTGTTCAGAATTTCCACGATCATGCCGGCAGCCACCCGGCGAGCTTCAGCACGAAGGCCGTCAGCACCAGCCACACCAGGCTGATCGGCAGGAAGACCTTCCAGCCCAGGCGCATCAACTGGTCATAGCGGTAGCGCGGGAAGGTCGCGCGCACCCAGACGAAGGTGAACATGCAGAGGCACACCTTCAGGATGAACCAGAGCGGCCCCGGCACCCAGTTGAAGGGCGCCATGTCCACCGGCGGCAGCCAGCCACCCAGGAACAGGGTGGTCGTCATCGCCGACATCAGGAACATGTTGGCGTATTCGCCCAGGAAGAACAGGGCGTAGGTCATGGAGGAATATTCCACCATGAAGCCGGCCACCAGCTCGGACTCGCCTTCCGCCAGGTCGAAGGGCGGGCGGTTGGTCTCGGCCAGGGTCGAGATGAAGAAGATGATGAACATCGGGAAGAGCGGGATGAAGAACCACACCGTCTTCTGCGCCAGCACGATCTGCGTCAGGTTCAGCGAACCGACGCAGAGCAGCACCGTCACGATCACGAAGCCCATCGAGACTTCGTAGGACACCATCTGCGCCGCCGAGCGCAGCGCGCCCAGGAAGGCATACTTCGAGTTCGACGCCCAGCCCGCGATGATGATGCCGTAGACACCCAGCGAGCTGATGGCGAAGAGGTAGAGAATGCCGACATTGATGTCGGCGATGGCCCAGCCCTCGTTCACCGGGATCACCGCCCAGGCGATCATCGCCAGGATGAAGGTGAGCATCGGCGCGAAGATGAACAGCGCCCGGTTGGCGCCGGAAGGAATGATCGTTTCCTTCATCAGCATCTTCGCGGCATCCGCGAAGGGCTGCAGCAGGCCGAAGGGCCCCACCACGTTGGGGCCGATGCGCATCTGCATTGCCGCCATGATCTTGCGCTCGGCATAGGTCATGTAGGCGACGGCGATCAGCAGCGGCACCAGCACCGCCAGGGTCTGGGCGACCGTGATGGCCAGGATGCCGATGGAGGAATTGAGGAAGGCTTCCATCGGTCCTTACTCCGCCGCCTGCGCCAACGGGGGCGCGTTGTAGATGCGGCTGCACTCGGCCATCACCTCGGAGGCGCGGCTGATGCTGTCCGCCAGCCAGTAGTCGGTGATCGCCGGCTTGAAGGCCACATCGCTCAGGGTGCCGCCAGCCTGCGGGCCACGGGTATTCGTGACGCCACCGGCGATGCGGCCATCCACCAGCCCGAAGACCGGGTTGGCCGCGACCATGCCGGCCCGGACGTCTTCCAGCGTGTTGAAGGGCAGGTCCACGCCCAGCGCCGCACCCGCCGCGCGGATGATGCGCCAGTCTTCCTTCGCCTCACCGGGCGGGAAGATGGCCAGGCGGCCGCGCTGCACGCGCCCCTCGGTGTTGACGTAGGTGCCTTCCTTCTCGGTGTAAGCCGCACCGGGCAGGATGACATCGGCGCGGGAGGCCGCGCGGTCGCCGTGATGGCCCTGGTAGACCACGAAGGTGCCGGGGGCGATAAAGCCGGGCTCGAACCCGTCCGCGCCCAGCAGCCACAGCGCATCCACGCCGCCGCTCAGCATGCCGGCCAGGTCCTGGCCGCCCTCGCCCGGCAGGAAGCCGGCATCGAGCGCGCCAACCTGCCCACCGAAGAGGTGCAGCATGTTGAAGCCGTTCCATTCCGGCGTCAGCGCGCCGACCTGATTGGCCAGCGCCCAGGCCGCCGCCAGCACCGCCGCGCCATCCTCGCGCGCCACCGCGCCACGGCCGAGGATGATCATCGGCCGCTTGGCCTCGGACAGCAGCTTGGCGAAGGCGTGGCTGCCGTCCAGCAGGGCGTTGAGGGCGGAAGCCCCCTCGCCCAGATGCTCGGCGTTATAGGTCAGCTCGATGTCGCGCGGGCCGATATGCGCCACCGCCAGCGTGCCGGAGGCCCACTTCTTGCGGATGCGGGCGTTCAGCACCGGCGCTTCCTTGCGCGGGTTGCTGCCGATGATCAGCAGCGCATCCGCCTCGTCGATCCCGGCGATGCCGGAATTGAACAGGTAGTGCTCGCGCCGCGTGCCGTCGATCCTGGCGCCGTCCTGGCGGCAGTCCAGGTTCCGCGAACCCAGGGCCGCCATCAGGGACTTCAGCGCGAAGGCGCTTTCGGCATCCACCAGGTCGCCGGCCACGGCGCCGATGCGGTCGCCCGGCAGGCCCTTCAGCTTGGCGGCGATGTGCTCCAGCGCTTCCTGCCAGCTGGCCGGGCGCAGCTTGCCGTCCTGGCGGATCCAGGGGCGGTCCAGCCGCTTGCGCTTCAGGCCGTCGAAGGAGAAGCGGCCACGGTCGGCCATCCACTCCTCGTTCACGTCCTCATTGGTGCGCGGCAGGATGCGCAGCACTTCCGGGCCACGGGTATCGACGCGGATATTCACGCCCTGCGCGTCCAGCACGTCGATGCTGTCGGCCGACCGCAGCTCCCAGGGCCGGGCCACAAAGGCATAGGGCCGGCTGGTCAGCGCGCCCACCGGGCAGACGTCGATCAGGTTGCCCGAAAGCTCCGTGGTCAGCGCCTTCTCGACATAGGTGCCGATCTGCATGTCCTCGCCGCGGCCCGTCGCGCCCAGCTCCGGCACGCCGGCGACCTCGGTCGCGAAGCGCACGCAGCGGGTGCACTGGATGCAGCGGGTCATGATCGTCTTGACCAGCGGGCCCAGGTACTTGTCCTTCACCGCCCGCTTGCCCTCGCGGTAGCGGCTGGCATCGCGGCCATAGGCCACAGCCTGGTCCTGCAGGTCGCACTCGCCGCCCTGGTCGCAGATCGGGCAATCCAGCGGGTGGTTGATCAGCAGGAATTCCATGACGTTGCGGCGGGCATTCCGGACCATCGGGCTGTCCGTGAAGACCTTCATGCCGTCCGCCACCGGATAGGCGCAGGAAGCCACCGGCTTCGGCGCCTTCTCCACCTCGACGAGGCACATGCGGCAGTTGCCGGCCACCGACAGCCGCTCATGATAGCAGAAGCGCGGAATTTCCTTGCCGGCGGCCTCGCAGGCCTGCAGCACGGAGGCGCCGTTGGGCACCTCCACCTCGATCCCGTCAATCGTTACCTTGGCCATGGCGTTACTCCGCCGCCAGCGGCATGGCGCCGCCGGTCTTCTTCGCGTGGTAGGCCGCGATACGCTCTTCCATCATCGGCCGGAAGTGCCGGATCAGACCCTGCACCGGCCAGACGCCGCCATCGGCGAGGGCGCAGATGGTGTGGCCCTCGATCTGCCGCGTGACGCTTTCCAGCACGTCGATCTCGGCCACGTCCGCGCGCCCCTCGACCATGCGGTCCATCAGGCGCTTCTGCCAGCCCATGCCCTCGCGGCACGGGGTGCACTGGCCGCAGCTCTCATGCTTGTAGAACTGCGCCAGCCGCGCGATCGCCTTGATCAGGTCCGTGGACTTGTCCATGACGATGACGGCGGCGGTGCCGAGGCCCGACTTGTGCTCGCGCAGCGCATCGAAGTCCATCAGCACGTCGTCGCAGATGGATTTCGGCAGCAGCGGGGTCGAGGAACCACCGGGGATCACGGCCAGCAGGTTGTCCCAGCCGCCGCGCACGCCACCGGCATAGCGCTCGATCAGCTCCCGCATCGGGATGCTCATCTCGGCTTCCACGTTGCAGGGCTTGTTCACATGGCCCTGGATGCAGAAGACCTTGGTGCCGCTGTTCTTCGGGCGGCCGAAGGAGGCGAACCAGGAGGCACCGCGGCGCAGGATCTCCGGCACCACGGCGATGGTCTCGACATTGTTCACGGTCGTCGGGCAGCCGTAGAGGCCCACCGCCGCCGGGAAAGGCGGCTTCAGGCGGGGCATGCCCTTCTTGCCTTCGAGGCTCTCGATCAGCGCCGTTTCTTCGCCGCAGATATAGGCGCCCGCGCCGCGATGGACGTAGAGATCGAAATCCCAGCCCGTGCCGGCGGCGTTCTTGCCCAGCAGGCCGGCCTCATAGGCCTCGTCGATCGCGGCCTGCAGCACCACGTGCTCGTTGAAATACTCGCCGCGCACATAGATGTAGCCGGCATGGGCCCCCATGCCGACGCCCGCGATCAGGCAGCCCTCGATCAGCGTGTGCGGATCGTGGCGGATGATGTCGCGGTCCTTGCAGGTGCCGGGCTCCGACTCATCGCAGTTCACGACGAGGTAGGAAGGACGCCCGTCCGGCGAGGACTTGGGCATGAAGCTCCACTTCATGCCGGTCGGGAAGCCGGCGCCGCCACGGCCACGCAGGCCGGACTGCTTCAGCTCCTCGATGATCCAGTCCCGGCCCTTGGCGATGATCGCCGCCGTGCCGTCCCAGTTCCCGCGGCGCATCGCCTCCCTCAGGTTCCAGGGATGCAACCCGTAGAGGTTGGTGAAGATGCGGTCCTTGTCGCTCAGCGCCATGGTTACGCCTCCCCCTTCCGGCCAACCACGATGGCCGGTTCCTTCAACGGGATGTCCAGCAGCACGGTCGGGCCACCCTCCGGCGCGCTGGTCTGGCGCCCGATGGTGCTGCCCGGCTTCGGCCGCTCGCCACGCTTCAGGGACTCGATCAGCTCGACGGTGCGGGCGTAATCGAGGTCCTCGTAGTAGTCGTCATCCACCTGCAGGATCGGCGCATTCACGCAGGCACCGAGGCATTCCACCTCGGAGAGCGTGAAGAGCCCGTCCTCGCTGGTGTCGCCATAGCCCTTGAGGTGGCCGGCATCCTTGCAGGCGCGCAGCACCTCGTCCGAGCCGCGCAGCCAGCAGGGCGTCGTGCCGCAGACCTGCAGATGGAAGCGGCCCATCGGCTTGGTGTTGAACATGAAATAGAAGGTGGCGACCTCGTAGACGCGGATCGGCGCCATGCCGAGCTTGACCGCCACCGCATCCATCGCCACGCGCGGCACCCAGGCGCTGCCGGTCAGGCGGCCCATCTGCTTCTGCGCGACATACAGCAGCGGGATCACCGCGCTGGCCTGCTTCCCTTCCGGATAGCGGGCGATGATCTTGGCGATCTGCGCCTCACTCTCCGCATCGAAGGCGAAGTGGGTGACTTCCTGATGATGCGGATCGCTCACCGGTCGATCTCTCCGAACACGATATCGAGGCTGCCGATGACGGACACGGCGTCGGCCAGCATGTGGCCCTTGGTCAGCACGTCCATGGCCTGCAGATGCGCGAAGCCGGGCGCGCGGATCTTGCAGCGGTAAGGCTTGTTGGTGCCGTCGGCTACCAGGTAGCAGCCGAACTCGCCCTTGGGCGCTTCCACCACCGTGTAGGTGCTGCCTTCCGGCACGTGGTAGCCCTCGGTGTAGAGCTTGAAGTGATGAATCAGCGCTTCCATGGACCGCTTCATCTCGCCGCGCTTCGGCGGCGTGATCTTGTTGTCCTGGATTTTGACGGGCCCGCCCGGCATCTGCTGGATGCACTGGCGGATCATCTTGTGGCTCTCACGCATTTCCGCCACGCGGACAAGGTAGCGCTCGTAGCAGTCGCCATGGCTGCCGACCGGAATCTCGAAGTCGAGCTGGTCGTAGATGTCGTAGGGCTGGCTGCGGCGCAGGTCCCAGGCGGCGCCGGAGGCGCGCAGGCAGGGGCCGGAGAAGCCCCATTCCATCGCCTGTTCCGTCGTCATGATGCCGATATCGACCGTGCGCTGCTTGAAGATGCGGTTGCCCGTCAGCAGGCGCTCGATGTCATCGACAAACTTCGGAAACTGGTCCGCCCAGCGGGAGATCTTCTCCAGCAGGCCGGCCGGGATGTCCTTGGCCACGCCGCCCGGGCGCACGTAGTTGGCGTGGTAGTGCGAGCCGCTCGCCGCCTCGTAGATCTCGAGCAGGATTTCGCGCTGCTCGAAGCCCCAGAGCGACGGCGTGGTCGCGCCCACGTCCAGCGCATAGGTCGTGATGTTCAGGATGTGGTTCAGGATGCGGCTAATTTCCGCGAACATCACGCGGATGAACTGGGCGCGGATCGGCGCCTCGATACCCAGCAGCCGCTCCGTAGCCAGCGCGAAGGCATGCTCCTGCGCCATCGGGGCCACGTAGTCGAGGCGGTCGAAATACGGCAGCGCCTGCAGGTAGGTCTTGTACTCGATCAGCTTCTCGGTGCCACGGTGCAGCAGGCCGATATGCGGATCGGCACGCTCCACCACCTCACCCTTCAGTTCCAGGATCAGGCGCAGCACGCCATGCGCCGCCGGATGCTGCGGGCCGAAGTTGATCGTGTGGTTGTCGATCTCGACCGTACGCGTCTCGGTCGAGGCCGGCATCTCGTTGGTGCTCGCGCTCATTCGCTGGCGATCCGGTTCAGATGCACCTTCTCGTCGCCGGGCAGCGTGGTCATGCCTTCCCAGGGCGAGAGGAAATCGAAGTTGCGGAAATCCTGCTGCAGCTTGACGGGCTCATAGACCACCGCTTGCCGCTCGGGGTCGTAGCGGACCTCGACAAAGCCGGTCAGCGGGAAGTCCTTGCGCAGCGGATGCCCCTCGAAGCCGTAATCCGTCAGGATGCGGCGCAGGTCGCTCTGGCCCTCGAAGATGATGCCGTACATGTCCCAGGCCTCGCGCTCGTACCAGGTGGCGCAGGGCCAGATGGCGGAGACGCTGGGCACAGGCGTTTCGGCGTCGGTGGTGACGATCACCCGCACCCGGTGGTTCAGCGAGAGCGAGAGCAGGTTGTAGACCACCTCGAACCGCTCAGCCTGCGCCGGACGATCGACACCGCAAAGATCCACGCATTGCTCGAAGGCAAAGCGCGGATCGTCCCGCAGCATGGTCATCAGGGCCGGCAGCGCCTCGCGCGCGGCGAAGATCTCGGCTTCCGCCCCACGCTGCACGCGGCCGCGCGAGATGACGCCCTGCGGCACCGAGGCCTGGATATCGGCGACAAGCTGTTCCAGCGGCGAAAGCGGCGCGGGCTGGGCCACTTCAGTGGAAATGTCTTCAGCCACGGAGGATGCTCCCCGTCCGGCGGATCTTCTTCTGCAGCTGCATGATGCCGTAGACCAGCGCCTCGGCCGTGGGCGGGCAGCCTGGGACATAAACGTCCACCGGCACGATGCGGTCGCAACCGCGCACCACGCTGTAGCTGTAGTGATAATAGCCGCCGCCATTGGCGCAGCTGCCCATGGAGATGACGTAGCGCGGCTCGGCCATCTGGTCGTAGACCTTGCGCAGCGCGGGGGCCATCTTGTTGGTCAGCGTGCCAGCCACGATCATCACGTCCGACTGCCGCGGCGAGCCGCGCGGGATGACGCCGAAGCGGTCGAGGTCATAGCGCGCCATATAGGCGTGGATCATCGGCACCGCGCAGCAGGCCAGGCCGAAGGTCATCGGCCACAGGCTGCCCGTGCGCGCCCAGTTCACGATCTTGTCGATGTTGGCGACGACGAAGCCCTTGTCCTCGATCTCGCCGGTCACGCTGTTGATCACGGCGTCCTGCGCGGGGCCGGGCGGCAGGGCCTGCTGGTTCCACGCGACCTGATCATTGATGCTGTTCATCGTGGCTTACTCCCAGTCCAGGGCGCCCTTGCGCCACTCATAGATGAAGCCCACCGTCAGCACGCCGAGGAAACCCATCATGGACAGGAAGCCCGTCCAGCCGATCTGCCCCAGCGTCACCGCCCAGGGGAACAGGAAGGCCACTTCCAGGTCGAAGATGATGAACAGGATCGCGACCAGGTAGAACCGCACGTCAAAGCGGTGACGCGTGTCCTCGAAAGGCTCGAAGCCGCATTCGTAGGTCGAGAGTTTCTCCGCATAGGGCTTCTGCCGCGCGGCCAGAATGCTGCCGCCCACCATCGCGATGGAAATGCCAGCCGCGATCGCCAGGAAGACCAGGATCGGGAAATAGTTCGCCAGCAGGGGCTGGGTCATGATGCATCCGTCCCTCGGGCCAGGGGGCCCATCAGGCCATGTGCAGGGGAGCGCATGGCCAAAATGCGCTGTCGGGTATCCCCGCAGCGCAACGTCGGGGCGGACATTACTCCCGCCCCGCTTCCTTCGCCATAGGCTGCGACGCATTGCGAAACATTGAAAAGCAGACAGGTGAAAGGCGAAAAGCGCCGCCCTGGAAACCCAGGGCAGCGCTTTCGAATTGCACCGCAGTGGCGCGAGTGACGGGGCTCGAACCCGCGACCTCCGGCGTGACAGGCCGGCGCTCTAACCAACTGAGCTACACCCGCTTGCGGCGTGGAGGGGGAAATACGGCCCCTGCCCCACTCTGTCAACGGACCTAAATCGCTTTTTTGCGAACGTTCCGCAGACGTATTCGGTATGGGCGCTGAGGGATTCGAACCCCCGGCATCCTCGGTGTAAACGAGGCGCTCTACCGCTGAGCTAAGCGCCCAAAACCCTTGGTCAGGCCACCTCGTCCTTCAGGCCCTTGCCAGGCTTGAAGCGCACCGTGGTGGTCGCTGCAATCTCGATTTCCTCGCCAGTGCGCGGATTGCGGCCCTTGCCTGCCTTGCGGCGCGAAATGGCAAAGGTACCGAAACCCACCAGGCGAACCTCTTCCTTGTTCTTCAAGGCCCCGGTGATGGCGTCGAAAACGGCGTCCAGCACCTCGCTCGCGCGGGCCTTGGAGAGTTCACCGGTTTCGGCGACCACCGCCACCAGATCCTGCTTGTTCACTGGGCTATCCCTTACCGTGTCGCGGCGAACCGTCAGGCTCGCGTTGGGCCGACACTAGGCAGCGGGATTTTGCCGCGTCAACGCCAGGCTATGGCGGGCCTGGAATTCTGCGAGGCTTTGGCGCGGAAGCCACACCGGGGCGGGATGAACCCGCCCCGGCGCAGAGGATCAGTGCGGCAGCGCGGCCGGGCTGGCGGCCGGCTGGGTCGCGGCCGCGGGCACTTCCTCCGGCTCCACCCAGTCGATCGGCTCCGGCTTCCGCACCAGGGCCTGACCGATCACCTCGTCCACATGGGCGACGGGAATGATCTTGATGGCCTTCTTCACGTTGTCCGGGATCTCGGCCAGATCCTTCTCGTTGTCCTTCGGGATGAAGGCGGTGGTGATGCCGGCGCGCAGGGCGGCCAGCAGCTTCTCCTTCAACCCGCCGATCGGCAGCACGCGCCCGCGCAGGGTGATCTCACCCGTCATGGCCACATCCTTGCGGACCGGAATGCCCGTCAGCACCGATACGATGGAGGTCGCCATCGCGATGCCGGCGGAAGGACCATCCTTGGGCGTCGCACCTTCCGGCACGTGCACGTGGATGTCGCGCCGGTCGAAGGTCGTCGGCTTGATGCCGAAGGAGATGGCGCGGCTCCGCACATAGCTGAGTGCGGCCGAGACGCTTTCCTGCATCACGTCGCCCAGCTTGCCGGTGGTCTGCACCTTGCCCTTGCCCGGCACCATGACCGCCTCGATGGTCAGGATCTCGCCACCCACCTCGGTCCAGGCCAGACCGGTGACGACACCCACCATGTCTTCGGCCTCGGTCTCGCCGAAGGAGAACTTCCGCACCCCGGCATACTTGTCGAGGTTCTTGCGGGTGATCGCGACCTTCTTGGCCTTCTTGGAGACGATCTCCTTGACGGCCTTGCGAGCCAGACCGCCGACCTCACGCTCCAGGTTCCGGACGCCGGCCTCACGCGTGTAGTAGCGCACCAGGTCCAGCAGCGCATCGTCGGAGACGCTCCACTCGCCTTCCTTCAGCCCATTGGCCTCAGTGACCTTGGGCAGCAGGTGGCGACGGGCGATCTGCACCTTCTCATCCTCGGTGTAGCCGGGGATGCGGATGATCTCCATGCGGTCCAGCAGCGGCTGCGGCATGCGCAGGCTGTTGGCGGTCGTCACGAACATCACGTCCGAGAGGTCGTAATCCACCTCCAGGTAGTGGTCGGCGAAGGTCGAGTTCTGCTCGGGGTCCAGCACCTCCAGCAGCGCGGAGGACGGGTCGCCGCGCCAGTCGGCGCCGAGCTTGTCGATCTCGTCCAGCAGGAACAGCGGGTTGCTGGTCTTGGCCTTCTTCATGCCCTGGATGACCTTGCCCGGCATGGAGCCGATATAGGTCCGCCGGTGGCCACGCACCTCGGCCTCGTCCCGCACGCCGCCCAGACTCATCCGCACGAAGTTGCGGTTGGTCGCCTTGGCGATGCTCTTGCCCAGCGAGGTCTTGCCGACGCCCGGAGGGCCGACCAGGCACAGGATCGGACCCCGGATCTTCGGCGAGCGCGACTGCACCGCCAGATATTCCAGGATACGCTCCTTGATCTTGTCCAGACCGTAGTGGTCGGCGTCCAGGACCTCCTCGGCCTTGATCAGGTCGTTCTTGACCTTGGACTTCTTCTTCCAAGGGATCGACAGGATCCAGTCGAGGTAGTTGCGCACCACCGTCGCCTCGGCGCTCATCGGCGACATGGTCCGCAGCTTCTTCAGCTCGGCCATGGCCTTGTCGCGCGCCTCGGGGGAGAGCTTGGTGGCCTTGATGCGCTCCTCCAGCTCGGCGGCCTCGTCCTTGCCGTCCTCGCCTTCGCCCAGCTCCTTCTGAATGGCCTTCATCTGCTCATTCAGATAGTATTCGCGCTGGGTCTTCTCCATCTGCCGCTTCACGCGGTTCCGGATGCGCTTCTCCACCTGGAGAACGCCGATCTCGCTTTCCATATGCGCGAAGACACGCTCAAGCCGGGCCGAGACACTGGCGGTGTCCAGCAGCTCCTGCTTCTCGCTGATCTTAAGGTTCAGGTGGCTCGCCACCGTATCCGCCAGCTTGGCCGGGTCGTCGATCTGGTTGATCGAGACCAGCACCTCCGGCGCGATCTTCTTGTTGAGCTTGATATACTGCTCGAACTGGCTGACCACGGTGCGGGAGAGCGCCTCCAGCTCCGGCGCCTCGCCCACCGTCTCGTCGATCGGGGTGGCGAAGGCCTCGAAATACTGGTCGGTCTCCTTGAAGCCGGTCACGCGGGCACGGCGCCCGCCCTCGACCAGCACCTTGACCGTGCCATCGGGCAGCTTCAGCAGCTGCAGCACCGTGGAGACGGTGCCGACTTCATACAGGTCACTCGCCCCAGGATCGTCCTGGGCAGCATTCTTCTGGGCAACCAGCAGGATCTGCTTGTCGTCGCGCATCACCGCTTCCAGGGCCCGCACGCTCTTCTCGCGCCCGACAAAGAGGGGCACGATCATGTGGGGGAAGACAACGATGTCGCGCAGCGGCAGCACAGGCAGCAGCTCGCCGCTCAGCAGTTCCGGATTCTTATCCGCCATTGGGGACCTCACTCAGGACAGTCGGCACGGGGTCGCCCGGTTTCGGCACGGCCCCGTCGCCACGGGTTCTTCCGGGAGATGGGGCCGGTGACCGCGCAGGGCAAGCCATCGCTGGCCAGCCCTGCGCCGGACGCCGGAACCCCGGCTCAAGCGGAAGACTGCTCCGCCGCCCGTTCACCATAGATGAACAACGGGGCGGCACGGCCTTCAGCCACCTCCTTGTTCACCACAACCTCGTTCACATCCTCCAGGCCCGGCAGATCGTACATCGTGCCGAGAAGGATGCTTTCCATGATCGAGCGCAGGCCGCGCGCGCCCGTCTTGCGCTGGATCGCGCGGTTCGCCACCGACTTCAGCGCGTCATCCGTGAAGGAGAGCTTGGTGGCCTCCATCTCGAACAGCCGCTGGTACTGCTTCAGCAGGGCATTCTTCGGCTTGGTCAGGATCTCGATCAGCGCCTTCTCGTCGAGATCCTCGAGCGTGGCGATGACCGGCAGACGGCCGATGAATTCCGGGATCAGGCCGAACTTCAGCAGATCCTCGGGCTCCACCTCGCGCAGGATGGCACCGGCGCGGCGCTCATCCGGCCCGCGGACCTCGGCGCCGTAGCCGATACCGGAGCCCTTGCCCTTGGCGGCGATGATCTTCTCAAGGCCCGCAAAGGCCCCGCCCACGATGAACAGGATGTTCGAGGTATCGACCTGCAGGAATTCCTGCTGCGGATGCTTGCGCCCGCCCTGCGGCGGCACGGAGGCAACGGTGCCTTCCATGATCTTCAGCAGCGCCTGCTGCACGCCCTCGCCGCTCACATCACGGGTGATGGAGGGGTTGTCGGACTTGCGGCTGATCTTGTCGACCTCGTCGATATAGACGATGCCGCGCTGCGCCCGCTCCACGTTGTAATCGGCGGCCTGCAGCAGCTTGAGGATGATGTTCTCGACATCCTCGCCGACATAGCCCGCCTCGGTCAGCGTGGTGGCGTCGGCCATGGTGAAGGGCACGTCGAGAATCCGCGCCAGCGTCTGCGCCAGCAGCGTCTTGCCCGAGCCGGTGGGGCCGACCAGCATGATGTTGGACTTGGCGATCTCAACCTCGCCAGCCTTGGCACCATGCGCCAGGCGCTTGTAATGATTATGAACCGCGACAGCGAGCACCTTCTTGGCGTGCTCCTGCCCGATCACATAGTCATCCAGCACCTTGGAAATCTCACGCGGCGTCGGCACCCCGTCACGCGACTTCACCAGATGCGTCTTGTGCTCCTCACGGATGATATCCATGCAGAGCTCGACGCACTCGTCGCAGATGAAGACCGTTGGGCCGGCGATGAGCTTGCGCACCTCGTGCTGCGACTTGCCGCAGAACGAGCAGTACAGGGTGTTCTTCGAGTCGCCGGACTTGCTCATGAACGCTCCTGACCCGCCGGGGAAGGATCGGCGGACCTACACGGGACTGTAGCCCCCCTGTCATCCAGGGGGAAGTGGAGCGGCCACCGGCCGGCCCGTGCCGGGCCGGTGGCCGCTGGTCAGGCCTTGGGGGCCTCGGCCGCCGGGGCCACGGCGGCCGGACGCTGCTCCACCACCTGGTCGATGAGGCCGAAAGCCCGGGCCTCCTCGGCGGAGAGGTAGGTATCGCGCTCCATGTTCCGCTCGATCTCCTCCAGCGGCTGGCCGGTGTGGTGCACGTAGATCTTGTTCAGGCGCTCGCGCGTCTTGAGGATCTCGCGCGCCTGGATGGCGATGTCGGTCGCCTGACCCTGGGCACCGCCGGAAGGCTGGTGGATCATCACCTGGCTGTTCGGAAGGGCGAAGCGCTTGCCCTTCTCGCCCGCCGTCAGCAGCAGGGAGCCGGCGGAGGCCGCCATGCCGAGGCAGACGGTGGAAACCGGGGCCCGGATGTACTGCATGGTGTCGTACATCGCGAGGCCGGCCGTCACCACGCCGCCGGGGCTGTTGATATAGAAGGCGATGTCCTTGCTGGGATTCTCGCTTTCCAGGAACAGCAGCTGGGCGCAGACCAGCGCCGAGACCTGATCGAAGATCGGCCCCGTCAGAAAGATGATCCGCTCCTTCAGCAGGCGCGAATAGATGTCGAAGGAACGCTCGCCCCGGGCCGTCTGCTCGATGACCATGGGAACCAGCGTGTTGTTGTAGACCTCGACCGGATCGCGGTCACGCATGCGTCTATCCTCTCCCGGCGGCACCGGCACCGGGCCGCCCAGGTGCCCCTTGCCCCTGGCAGCCGCGCCGGTCCCCGCCGCCGTTACTCTAACCGTCAAGGGTTAACATGGGACAGCCAGCCCGGCGGGGAAAGAGGGGGGAGCCCCAGAAGTGACGACGGGCCGGGAACGGTTTCCCGCCCCCGGCCCGATCGCCATGTCCTTCCCCGGCTGGGCCGGGGCCGCTCAGCTCAGGCCGCCGCCGTTTCCGGCTCGGCCGAAAGCTCGCCCGCGGGCACTTCCTTCTCGGTGACCTTGGCCAGCTCCAGCATGAAGTCCACCACCTTCTCCTCGAAGAGCGGGGCGCGCAGGTTCTCGATGGCCTGCGGGTTCTTCTGGAAGAACTCGATCACCTGCCGCTCCTGGCCCGGATAGCGCTGGGCCTCCTGGCGCATGGCGTTGGACAGTTCTTCGTTGCTCACCTGGATGTTGTTGCTGCGGCCGATCTCGGACAGCAGCAGGCCCAGGCGGATGCGGCGCTCGGCAATGGCGCGGTACTCGGACTTCAGCGTGTCCTCGTCCTTGCCCTTGTCCTCGTCATCCAGGCGGCCGGCCTTCTGGTCGGCCTCGACGCGCTGCCAGATCTGGGCGAACTCGGCGTCCACCATGCCCTGCGGCACTTCGAAGGAAGCCTGGGCGGAGAGCGCGTCCAGCAGCTTCCGCTTCACGTTGAGGCGGGAGATCTGGTCGTATTCCTGCTGCAGCGACTCGCTGATGCGGGTCTTCAGCTCGGCCAGGTCGGCCAGGCCCAGCTTCTTGGCGAAGTCGTCGTCCACCTGGGCGGCGGCCGGCTTCTGCAGCTTCTTGGCGGTCAGCTTGAACACGGCTTCCTTGCCGGCCAGCTCGGCGGCGCCGTAATCGGCCGGGAAGGTCACGCGCACGTCGCGGGTCTCGCCGACATTGATGCCTTCCAGACCCTCGGCGAAGCCGGGGATGAAGCCGGCGCCGCCGATCTCGACCGGCATGTCGGTGCCCGTGCCGCCCTGGAAGGGCTCGGCCAGGCCACCCTCGGCGCTCTCATCGACCAGGCGACCCTCGAAATCGGTCACCACCACGTCGCCCTGGGCGGCGGGGCGGGTTTCCGTCACGTCTTCCATCTGGCGGTTGCGGGAGGCGATGCCCTCGATGGCCTTGGTGACTTCCTCGTCACCCACCTTGGTCACCGGCTTCTCCAGCTCGATGCCGGAGAAATCGGGCAGCGGGATCTCGGGCAGCTGCTCCAGCTCGATGGTGAACTCCAGGTCGGAGCCTTCCTCGAACTTCAGGTTGTCGATCTTGGGCTGCATCGCGGGGCGCAGGCCGCGCTCCTCGATCACGGAACGGGCGGCGGACTGCACCTGCTCGTCCAGCACCTCACCCATCACCGCCGCGCCGAAGCGCTGCTTCACCACGGAAGACGGCACCTTACCCGGGCGGAAGCCCGGAAGGCGGAGGTCCTTGGACAGCGCGGCCAAGCGCTTGTCGCGCGCCACGGCGATATCCGCCGCCGGAACCACCACGGAAAAGCCCCGCTTCAGCCCCTCGGCTGCCTGTTCGGTCACCTGCATCGTCGCCACACCTGCTCCTGAAACCAGTCTAATGAAAGCCGCCGGCGGCGTTGATGGTGCGGGCGGAGGGACTTGAACCCCCACGGCTTGCGCCACTGGAACCTAAATCCAGCGTGTCTGCCAATTCCACCACGCCCGCGCGCTCGACGCCGGCAAGTCGTATGAGCCGGCGCGTTTAGCGCAGCGGGGCCGGCATTGAAAGGGCTTCACCCCTTGCGGCGGCGCGGCGGCCCCGTCATGCATCGACCTGTCCTGCCCGAGGTCCGCATGAGCGACACCGCCGAAACCCCCGCCCTCACCTCGCCATACGAGGCCCTGCCGCCGCGCATGCGCGGCATGTCGGTGAACCAGATCGCCGAGATCGCCGACATGGCGCGGGAAGATCCCGAGGTCATCAAGCTCTGGATCGGCGAGGGCGACCTGCCGACGCCGCCCTTCGTGGTGGAGGCCGCCGAGGCCGCCATGCGGGCCGGCCAGACCCGCTACACCTATTCCCAGGGCCTGCCCCGGCTGCGCCAGGCGCTGGCCGACTACCACCAGCGCCACTGGGGCGTGGAGGTGGCGCCGGACCGCTTCGCCATCACCGCCGGCGGCATGAATGCCATCATGCAGGCCATGCAGGCGACGCTGAGCCCGGGCGACGAGGTCATCATCCCCGGCCCGCACTGGCCCAACCTGGCCGCCACCGTGAATGTCTGCGGCGCCGTGCCGGTCACGGTGCCGCTGCGCCGCGGCGCCGATGGCGGCTTCAGCCTGGAGCTGGCGGATATCGAGGCCGCCATCACCCCCCGCACCCGGATGGTGGCGATCTGCTCGCCCTCCAACCCCACCGGCTGGGTGATGCCCAAGGGTGAGATGATCGCGCTGCGCGACCTGGTGCGCGCCCGCGACCTCTGGCTGCTGTCGGACGAGGTCTACAACCACTTCACCTACGGCAACGCCATCGCGCCCTCTTTCCTGGAGCTCTGCGAGCCGGACGAGAAGCTGCTGGTCACCAACACCTTCTCCAAGAACTGGGCGATGACGGGCTGGCGCGCCGGCTGGATCGTGGTGCCGGAAGGGCTGAGCGGCACCTTCGCCAGCCTCTGCCAATACAACACCACCTCCATCCCGACCTTTATCCAGTATGCCTGCATCGCGGCGCTGGACCAGGGCGACGACTTCATCCGCACCATGGTGGCCCGCTGCCGGGAAAGCCGGCGGATCTTCTGCGAGGGGCTGGGCGCCATCCCGGGCATCCGCCTCCAGCCGCCGGAAGGCTCCTTCTACCTGATGTTCTCGGTGGACGGGGAAACCGACAGCCGCGCCCTGGCCATCCGCATCCTGCGGGAGGCCAAGGTCGGCCTCGCCCCCGGCACCGCCTTTGGCGACGACCCCGACGGCAAGCTGCGGCTCTGCTTCGCCATCTCCCCGGGGCTGGCCGAGCAGGCGATGGAGCGGCTTTCGGCCTTCTTCCGCCGGGGCTGAACGTCCACGCAAGCTTCTGGCACGGACGGCGGCAGGCACCGCCGCCCGTGCCGCCCGCGTGAACGCGGGTTTGAATTCCCTTTGGCCGATCCCGCGCGCAAACATTAACAATAGTCAATCGAAGCGGGAGCCGTGCCATGAATGTCTCCACGCCTTCCTCGCCACCCGACTTCACCGCCCTCAAGCAACGGCAGCAGGCCAACTGGGCCTCGGGCGACTACGCGGTCATTGGCGTCACCCTGCAGATCGTCGGCGAGCAGCTCTGCGAGGCGGTTGACCTGCGCAGCGGAGAGCGGGTGCTCGATGTCGCGGGCGGCAATGGCAATGCCAGCCTCGCCGCCGCGCGCCGCTTCGCCGAGGTGACCTGCACCGACTACGTGCCAGCCCTGCTGGAGCGTGCCCGCCTCCGCGCCGAGGCGGACCACCTGCCCATGCAGGTGCAGACCGCCGATGCCGAGGCCCTGCCCTTCCCCGATGCCAGCTTCGACGTGGTGCTCTCCACCTTCGGCGTCATGTTCACCCCGGACCAGGAGAAGGCGGCGGCGGAAATGGCCCGCGTCTGCCGCCCGGGCGGGCGGATCGGCCTGGCCAACTGGACGCCAGGCAGCTTCGTGGGCCGGTTGTTCCAGTTGCTGGGCCGCTTCCTGCCGCCGCCGGCCGGTGTCCGCTCCCCGGCCCTCTGGGGCACGGAGGGAAGGCTGAACGAGCTCTTCCCCCGCGCCACCATCACCAGCGCCACGCGGCGCTTCAACTTCCGCTACCGCTCGGCGGAGCATTGGATCGAGGTCTTCCGCACCTATTACGGCCCGGTCCACAAGGCCTTCCTGGCCCTGGATGCCGAGAAGCAGGCGGCGCTGGAGGAAGGCATCGGCGAGCTGATCGCCCGCTGCCAGCTCGATGACGGCCCGGGCCTGGTGCTGCCTTCGGAATACCTGGAAGTGGTGGTGCGGCCAGCCCGGATGAGCTGACCGCCGCCGTTCAGCCGCCCAGCAGGGCCTGGGCGCAGGCGTCGAGGATGGCGCTCTCGTCCAGGGCGTATTCCCGGTACAGGTCGGGGATGTCGCCCGACTGGCCGAAGCGGTCCACGCCCAGCGGCACCACCCGCTGGCCCCGCACCGCACCCAGCCAGCCATGCGCCGCCGGATGGCCATCCAGCACCGAGACAATGGCCGCCCCCGGCGCCAGCGGCGCCAGCAGTTGCTCGATATGCGAGGGCGCCGCGCCGGGTCCCTGCCGCGCCTGCCGCCGCGAGGCCAGCCAGCCGGCATGCAGCCGGTCCGGGCTGGTGACGGCCAGCAGGCCCGCGCCCGGTTCCTCGGCCCGCAGTTCCTCGAAGGCCGCCATGGCTTCCGGCGCCACCGGCCCCTGGTAGGCGATGGCGATGCGTGCGCCCGGCGCCGGCGGCACGGCCCAATAGCCGCCGGCGATCACCGCCGCCGGGTCCAGCTTCCGCTCCGGCTGCGCCAGACCACGGGTGGAGAGCCGCAGCCAGACCGCCGAGCCATCCGGCTTCTGCATATGCTCGAAGGCCCAGCGCAGCAGGATGGCCAGTTCATCCGCATGGGCGGGCTCGTAGCTGGCCAGCCGGTCCTGCGCCATGCCGATCAGGGGCGTGTTGAAGCTCTGGTGCTGCCCGCCCTCGGGCGCCAGCGTCAGGCCGGAGGGGGTGGAGACCAGCAGGAAGCGCGCATCCTGGTAGCAGGCATAGATCAGCGCATCGAGGCCGCGGTTGACGAAGGGATCATAGACCGTACCCACCGGCAGCAGCCGCCCGCCATGCATCCGGTCCGCGAGTCCGAGCGCGCCCAGCAGCAGAAACAGGTTCTGCTCGGCGATGCCCAGCTCGATATGCTGCCCCTCCGGCGACATGCCCCAGCGCTGGGCGCTGGCCAGCTTGGCATCGCGGAAGACATCGTTCTTCAGGTGGCGGTCGAAGACACCGCGCCGGTTCACCCAGGGGCCGAGATTGGTGGAAACCGTCACGTCCGGGCTGGTGGTGACGATGCGCTCGGCCAGCGCTTCCGCCTCCCCGCCCCGGCCGATCCCGGCCAGCAATTCCCCGAAGGCAGATTGGGTGGAGAGGGTGCGGCCTTCCGGCACGCGCGGCACCGGCAGGCTGGCCGGCACCGGCACGACGGGGGCGGAAAGGCTGCGGCCTTCCGGCGTCAGCGGGCTGGCGAAGGGCACCGCGTGCAGGAAGGCCTCCAGTTCCGCTTCCGGCAGGTCCAAGCCCTCGAAGCGGTCCCATTCATGGCCAGGGCGGATGCGCATGCCTTGCCGGAAGGCCTCCATCTGCTCCCTGGTCATCAGCCCGGCATGGTTGTCCTTGTGCCCGGCGAAGGGCAGGCCCATGCCCTTCACGGTATAAGCGATGAAGCAGGTGGGCTGGTCCCCGGCGGCATCCTGGTCGCGGAAGGCTTCCTCCAGCGTCTCCACGTCATGCCCGGCAAGGTTGGTCATCAGGGCGCCGAGTTCCTCGTCGTCCAGCGGGTCGATGATGGCGCGGAAGCCCTCGTCCCGCCCCAGCTCCGCCAGCAGCGCCCGCCGCCAGGCGGCACCGCCCTGGAAGGTCAGCGCGGAGTAGAGGCTGTTGGGGCAGTCGTCGATCCAGCGGCGCAGCGCCTCCCCGCCCGGCCGGGCGAAGGCGGCCTGCAGCTTGCGGCCGTATTTCAGGGTGACGACATTCCAGCCCATGTCGCGGAACAGCCCCTCGATGCGGCCGAAGAGGCGGTCGGGCACCACGCTGTCCAGGCTCTGGCGGTTGTAGTCCACCACCCACCAGACATCGCGCACATCGTGCTTCCAGCCCTCCAGCAGGGCCTCGTAGATATTGCCCTCGTCCAGCTCGGCATCGCCCACGATGGCGACGTGGCGGCCGCGCGGCATGCCTTCCCGCCCCAGCTTGTGCAGGTGGACATAGTCCTGCACCAGGCTGGCGAAGCTGGTCATGGCCACGCCGAGGCCGACGGAGCCGGTGGAGAAATCCACCTCCGCTCCGTCCTTCACCCGGCTCGGATAGGGCTGGATGCCGCCGAACTGCCGCAGCGTCGCCAGCTTCTCCCGCTGTTGCCGCCCCAGCAGGTAATTCACGGCATGGAAGACCGGCCCCGCATGCGGCTTCACCGCCACCCGGTCCTGCGGCCGCAGGATGCCGAAATACAGCGCCGCCATGATGGACACACAGGAAGCGGAGGAAGCCTGGTGCCCGCCCACCTTCAGCCCATCGCGGTTGGGGCGGATATGGTTGGCATGGTGGATGGTCCAGGCCGAGAGCCAGAGCAGCTTCCGCTCCAGCGCCTTGAGCAGGGCGAGGCGCCGCGCCGGGCTTTCGGTCTGAAGGAGGGCCTGCGGCTCCGGCGTGATATCCATGGTGAACATTTCCCTCGCGCGGCCTTGCTGGACCGTCGTTTCTGCGAAGGAAGCCTAGAGGAAGCGAAAACACGGGGGAAAGCCGTTCTCCGCTGCGGCGGTCCGCCTCACTCCCTTTTTTTGTTCCGGCGCCCGGCTAATGCCCCTGCAAGAGCCCTTCCCGCCTGAAGGACAGGTGGCGCCCGTTGCCGATGATCAGGTGGTCATGCACCACCACGGACAGCACGGCGCCGGCCGCCATGATCTCGCCCGTCATGTCGATATCGGCGCGGGAGGGCGTCGGGTCGCCGCTGGGGTGGTTGTGGACCAGGATCAGCGCCGTGGCATGCAGCTCCAGCGCGCGCTTGACCACCTCACGCGGGTAGACGGGCGTGTGGTTGACGGTGCCGCGCGCCTGCGCCTCGTCCGCAATCAGCCGATTCTTGGAATCCAGGAAGAGGATGCGGAACTGCTCGATCTTCTCGCGCGCGAGCGCCGCGTTCAGGTAGTCCATCAGCCGGTCCCAGTTGTTCAGGACGGGCTTCTCCATCACCTCCGCCCGCGCCAGCCGCAGCGCGGCATCCTGCACCAGCTTGATGGCCGTCACGCTGTGCTCGCCCAGGCCCGGCGTTTCCAGCAGGTCCTTCTGCGGCGCCGTCAGCACATTGGCGAAGGAGCCGTAGCGGTTGATCAGCGCCTTCGCGAGCGGCTTGGTGTCGCCCTTCTTGAAGGCAAAGAAGAGCAGCATCTCCAGCAGCTCGTAATCCGCCAGCGCGCCGGGGCCGCGTTCCAGCAGCTTCTCACGCATCCGGCTGCGGTGGCCATGCGGGCCGGTGCTGGCGAAGGGCAGGTCCTCCCCTTCCTCCAGGCGGCGGGAGGAACCGCCGGTCCAGATCGCCCGGCCCCGCCGGCGCGGGCTGGACTGCATCAATTCCGGGTCGTGAAGCTCGATCTGCGCGCGGTCCTCGGCGAAGCCCCGGCGCGGGGTGCCATCGGGGACAGGCCGGTAGAGCGGCCGCTTCGGCTTCGGCCGCAGGCCAAGGCTGGCCAGCCCCTGACTCAATCGCGTCAGCCACATGCCCGGCGTCTTCCCTTCTGGCGACGTTGCGCCGCGCCTTGGGCACGGCGACAACATCATTCCCGGGCGTTAACCATTCAGCAAGGCTGAAATCACGTAACCGTGAGGATTGCCGCCAGCGCCCTCAGGCGCCGGCCAGCGTCATGCCGTCCACGCGCAGCGTCGGCGCATCGACACCGCGGCGGAACCGCAGGTCATCCGCCGCCGCCATGTGGAGGAACATCTCCTTCAGGTTGCCGGCGATGGTGACGCCGGCCGCCGCTTCCGCCAGTTCCCCCCGGCGGATCATGAAGCCCGAGGCGCCACGGCTGTAGTCGCCGGTGACGGCATTGACGCTGCTGCCCATCATCTCGGTGACATAGAAGCCTTCCTCCACATCGCTCATCAGCGCGGCGGGGGACACGGTGCCGGGTTCCAGCCACAGGTTGGTGGTGGCGGGCGAAGGCGGGCCGGAAATGCCCCGGCTGGCATGGCCGGTGGAGCGCAGCCCGAGCTGCCGGGCGGAGCGCCAGTCCAGCACCCAGCTCCGCAGCACGCCATCCTCCACCAGCGCCAAGCCCTCGCCGGGCATCCCCTCGCCATCGAAGGGGCGGGAGCGGAGGCCACGGCGGCGCAGCGGGTCGTCCCGCACCGTCAGGCCGGCGGCCAGCACGCGCTCCCCCATGCGGTCGCGCAGGAAGGAGGTGCCGCGCGCCACGGCCGCACCATTCAGCGCCGCCGTCAGATGCCCGAGCAGCGAGCCCGCCACGCGCGGGTCATAGATCACCGTCAGGCGGCGGGAGGCCGGGCGGGTCGGGTTCAGCCGCCGCACCGCGCGTTCCCCGGCGCTGCGGCCGAGGCTGGCGGCATCCTCCAGGTCGGCCAGATGCACGGCGACGCTGTGGTCGTAGTCGCGCTCCATCGCCGTGCCCTCCCCTGCCACGGCGGAGACGGACACGGAATGGCTGGAGCGGGCATATTCGCCCGCGAAGCCGTTGGACCCCAGGATGGCGATGCGGGAGCGGTGGAAGCCCGCCTCGGCGCCATTGCTGTTGGTGACGCCGAGGGTGGCCAGCGCCGCTTCCTCGGCGGCGGCGGCGCGGGCCAGCAGGTCCTCGGCACCGGGCTCGGCGGGGTCGTCGAGGTCGAGGTCACGTGCCGGCACCGGCATCGCCTCCGGCAGGCCGGAGAAACGGTCCTCCGGCACCGCGCGGGCCATGGCCACGGCGCGTTCCGCCAGGCCCGTGAAGCCGGCGCGGTCCGGATCGGTGGAGGAAACGATCGCCTGCCGCTTCCCCACGAAGACCCGCAGGCCGAGGTCGAAGCCCTCGGCCCTTTCGAGATGCTCGACCGCCCCCAGCCGGCGGCTGACCGAGAGCGAGGTTCCCTGCACCAGCAGCGCATCCGCCGCATCCGCCCCCGCCGCGCGCGCGGCGGCGACCAGGGCGTCGAGCATCTCCAGACGGTTCATGCCGCCAGCTTCTCCACCACGCTGGACAGGCCCGGCACCTTGCCGGCGGGGCCCAGCGCCGCCAGCGTCGGGCGGGAGCGGAAGATCATCGCCGCCGCCGCCTGCACGTCCTCGATGGTCACGGCTGCGATCTTCGCCTTGGTCTCGTCCGGCGTGATGATGCGGCCATGCACCTGAAGCTGGCGCGCGAGCTGCTCGCAGCGGCTGCCGGTGGATTCCAGCGACATCAGCACGGAAGCGCGGAGCTGCGCCTTGGCACGGTCCAGCTCGTCCAGCGTGACGTCGTGCTGCACGCGGCGCAGTTCCTCCAGCGTCACCGGCACCAGCTCGGCCGCCTGGTCCTCGCCCGTGCCGGCATAGATCGAGAAGACGCCGCCGTCGCGGAAGGGCTGAGCGAAGGAATAGATCGAATACACCAGCCCGCGCTTCTCCCGGATCTCCTGGAACAGGCGGGAGGACATGCCGCCGCCCAGCAGGGTGGAGAGCAGCATGGTGGGGTAGTGCCACTTGGTGGCCACCGCCGGACCCTCGAAGCCCAGCACCACATGCACCTGGTCGAGGTCCCGCTCCTCGCGGAACTCGCCGCCGGTATAGCGGGCGGGCTCGCCCAGGGCGGGGTCCACGGTTGGCAGGTCCGCGAAGTGCTGCTTCACCTGGGCGACAAGGTCGTCATGCTCCAGCGCGCCGGCGGCGGCGACCACCATGCGGCTGGGGCCGTAGTGGTGGCGCATATAGCCCATCAGGGCCTCGCGCGGCATCTTGGCGATCACCTCCTCGGTGCCCAGCGTCGGGCGGCCCATCGGCTGGTCCGGGAAAGCGGTGGCCTGGAAATGGTCGAAGACGATGTCGTCGGGCGTGTCGTTGGCCTGCCCGATCTCCTGCAGGATGACGCCGCGCTCGCGCTCCAGCTCCTCCGGGATGAAGGTGGAATGCGTCAGGATGTCGCCGAGGATATCGGCGGCCAGCGGCATGTCCTCCTTCAGCACCTTGGCGTAGTAGGCGGTGTTCTCCCGCGCCGTATAGGCGTTGAGATGCCCGCCGACATTCTCGATCTCCCGCGCGATGGCGGCGGCGTCGCGCTTGGCGGTGCCCTTGAAGGCCATGTGCTCGAGGAAGTGGGAGACGCCGTTCTCCGCCGCCGTCTCGTCCCGCGTGCCGGCATGGACATAGGCGCCGATGGAGACGGTCTCGACCCGCGGCATCGTCTCGGAGACGACGGTCAGGCCATTCGGAAGGCGCGTCAGGCGCACCGCTTCAGACATTCGGAAATTCCCGTGTGGCCCGCCGAATGGTGGCACGGCGGGCGGATTCTGTGTTGCTGTAACCCAATGTAGGGCCACGAGGCGAAGTCTGCGACCCCAAGCCGGGCAGCCCTGCCAGAAGGCCATGGCGCGCCACCGTGCGCCGGCGTCGGCAAACTTAACAACCAAGACTTCGTTTCGGTTGCGAAATTCCATAATTACCTGGAATGCAAGTAAAAAACTTGCATGGCATGTTTTCTGCTTTCCGTCCTTTCCGCGGCAATCCAGCCGCAGGTGAGGATTGAACGGAATGAAGATGCTCCGCGCGGGCGGCCTTCTGGCCGGTATCGTTCTGGCACTGGCGAGCACGCCGGCCTCGGCCGATGTGGTCCTGAACTTCCAACAGACCGGCGGCAGCCCGGCGGGCGGCGTGACGCTGGGCGGCACGCTGACCGTGACGGACCAGGCCTATGCCGATGGCCTGAACCTGTCCCACAGCCTCAGCGCCGGCGGCGCCGTCTCCACCGTGAACACCGGGCTGGTGGATGCCAGCTTCTTCTTCTCCACCCCCGGCCTCGGCACCGTCTCCCTGACCCTGGCGGACCTGCTGGCGGGCAGCGGCCTGCCGGCCGGCACCAGCGTGCTGGGCTCCCTGACCAGCAGCGCCGGCGGCACGCCCGGCGGCTTCCTGAATGCCAGCGGCCTCGGCTTCGGCTTCCGGTCCAGCACCGATGGCAATCTCTTCTCGGGCAATTTCACGGCGGCCCTGGGCGCCTGCACCGGCAATGGCTGCGACTTCAACGGCACGGTGGTCACCACGGTGCCGGAACCCTCGGCACTGTCGCTGATGGGCTTCGGCGCCGTGGCGCTGCTCGCGGCGGGCTACCGGAAGCGGACCCCGGCGCAGCCGACGGCGGCCTGAGGCGCCATGAAAAAAGGCCGGCCCGGATCGCTCCGGCCGGCCTTCTTCACGCCAGGGCGCAAGCCTCAAGCGGCGTTGCGGCGCGCGTGGCCGCGCACCACGGTCTCGATGGCCTCCAGATCCGCCGGCAGCACCTCGAAGCGCTCCTCCCGCTCATGCAGGTCCGCCATGCGGGGCGGCAGCGCGGGGCGGAAGCCGGTGGCCTTCTCCACCGCATCCGGGAACTTGGCCGGATGCGCCGTGGCCGCCACCACCACCGGGATGCCGGCATCGGCGGGGCGCATCGCCCGGGCGGCGGCGGTGCCGATGGCGGTATGCGGGTCCGCCAGATAGGCGCTCTCGGCGTAAAGCCGGCGGATTTCCTCCAGCGTCCCCTCGTCCGAGAGGGTGAAGCCGTGGAACAGCTCTGTCGCCTGCTTCCAGGCGGCATCGGGCACCGGCATGCGGCCCTCGGCACGGAAGCGGGTCATGGTCTCGGCGGTGGCCTTGGCGTCGCGGCCCAGCAGCTCGAACAGCAGGCGCTCGAAATTCGAGGAGACCTGGATATCCATGCTGGGGGACAGGCTGGGCTCCACCGGCCGGGCCGACATGTCATTGGAGGTGATGAAGCGCGCCAGGATGTCGTTGCGGTTGGCGCCGACGATCAGCCGTTCGATCGGCAGGCCCATGCGGCGGGCGACCCAGGCAGCCAGCACATTGCCGAAATTGCCGGTGGGGACGGAGAAGGCCACCGGCCGGTCCGGCGCGCCCAGCGCCAGGGCGGCATAGGCGTAATAGGGGATCTGCGCCGCGATGCGCGCCCAGTTGATGGAATTCACCGCCGAGAGCTTCATCTCGTTGCGGAAAGGCGCGTCGTTGAACATCGCCTTCACCAGGTCCTGGCAATCGTCGAAGGAGCCCTGGACGGCGATGTTGCGGATATTGGGGGAGAGCACGGTGGTCATCTGCCGCCGCTGCACCGCGCTGGTGCGGCCCTCGGGGTGCAGAATGACCATATCCACCGCCGCGCGGTCGCGGCAGGCCTCGATGGCGGCGCTGCCGGTGTCGCCGGAGGTGGCGCCGACAATGGTCACGCGCTGCCCGCGCTTGGCCAGCACATGGTCGAAGAGCCGCCCCAGCAGCTGCATCGCCATGTCCTTGAAGGCCAGCGTCGGCCCATGGAACAGTTCCAGCGAGAAGATGCCGGGCTCGATCTGCACCAGCGGCGCCGTGGCGGCATGGCCGAAGCCGGCATAGGCGGCGCGGGTCATGGTCAGCAGCTCGGCCTCGGAAATCGCCGGCGCGGTGAACAGCGCCATCAGCCTGGCCGAGAGCTCCGCATAAGGCAGGCCGCGCAGGGCGCGCCATTCCTCGGCGGAAAGCTCCGGCCAGGTCTCGGGCAGGAACAGCCCGCCATCCTCGGCGAGCCCCGCCAGCAGGACATCTTCGAATTCGCGAACCGGGGCCTCGCCCCGCGTGGAGAGATAGCGCATGGTGGCGGCACACTAGGGCCGGCGCCGCCGCCGCGCCATACGCATCAGCGCCCGGTCAGGGCACGGGCCAGCGCGTCCCACATCGGCTTGCGCTTCCATTCGGCATCCAGCGGCAGGCCACGGTGCGGCCGCTTGTCCGGCATGGCGACATCCGGATCGGTCGCCAGCCAGGAATACTTGTCGGACAGGCCCCAGGTCAGCACCGTCCGCACCCCCGCCCCCACCGCCGTGGAGACGAAGGCATAGGCCCGTTCGGCCACCAGCGCGTCGCGCGCGGCGATGTCCTGCGGCACCTCCCCGCCCTCGCGGATATCCATCTCGGTGATCAGCACGGCGAGGCCGAGCGCCTGCAATTCCTTGATGAAGCCGCTCAGCACCGCCGGGTTGAAGGGCTTGACGAGCTGCAGATGCGCCTGCAGGCCGACCGCATCCAGCGGCACCTTGCGGCCCACCAGGTCCCGCACCAGCGCCAGCAGGCGGCGGCGCTTCTCGGCGGCGGCGGGGGTGTCTTCCTCGATGCCGTATTCGTTCAGCGTCAGCCGCAGCGTCGGGTCGGCCTCCCGCGCCAGCTTCAGCGCGGTCTCGATGTAGGATGGGCCGAGTGCCCGCAGCCAGGGCGTATCCCGCAACTCGCCGCTCGCCTGCGGCGTATCGCTGCCCGGCGGGTCGGCCACCACCTCGTTCACCACATCCCAGTCACGGATCTGCGGCTGGGTATGCTCAAGGATGGTGCCGATATGGGCGGCCATGACGGCCCCCGCGCGGTCCGGGCCCTCGGCAAGCGCCTGCCTGGTCCAGTCCGGCATGTCCTGGTGCCAGATCAGCGCATGGCCCCGCACCGGGCGGCCCGCCCGCCGGCCCCAGGCCAGGATGGTATCCAGCGCCGCGCTGTTGAAGCGGCCTTCCTGCGGCTGCAGGGTGCCCCACTTTCCTTCGTATTCCGGCACCACGATGGCCGCTTCCCGCGCGAAGGCCACCGCGTAATCGGCATCCTGCCGCAGCAGGCCGCCCTGCACGGCGGCCCCGAAGGTGACGCCACTGGCCCGTGCCAGCTCGCCCAGGCCGGGCTGCGCCTGCTGCGCCAGGGCGCCAGCCGGCAGGGCCAGGGCGCCAGGGGCCAGCATCAGCCCCCGGCGTGTCAGGTGGCGCCTCAGGCGGCTGCCTGCTGCGGGCGCCGGGCGTTCTCGTTGGCCACGCCCGTCTCCCGCTGGAACTTGTCCCGCCGCCAGCAGAGCAGCCGCCAGGCGCCCTTGGCGGCGATGCCGGAAAGCCGCCCCCGGGGTTGCAGGCCGATCGTCTTGAACATCATGCCCATGCCGCGCTCGATGTGGTGGTACCGGTAATAACCCATAGCGCGAGACATATAGCCTGCAATGCAACGATTGTGATCGTAAGGCACGCCCACGGCATCGTTGCCGCAGTGGAAGGCGAAGGCCAGCTCGTCATCCTCGGACTCGCCGATGCGGCCGGCGGCCACGCGCAGGCGCTGCAGGAAAGACAGCTTCTCCCGCGCCAGGTAGCGCTTCATGTGGTCGTAGAAGAGCTTGAAGTGCCGGTACTCGTCCGCCGCGATCAGCTTGCAGACCTCCTTCAGCACCGGCTCCTCAGTCTGTTCGCCCAGCGCGGTGTAGTAGGAGGAAGTGCCGATCTCCACCATGCAGCGGGCGATCAGCTCGCCCGTGCGGCTGCCGCGGATCGAGGCATCGGCATTGATGTCGATCTTGTAGCCATTGCGGTAGCGCTCGAAGGATTCGTCGAAGTTCCAGGTGGGGTCGGCCAGCATGGCCCACTTCCCCAGCGCGTCGCCGTGCTGCACCTCCTCCACCGCCCAGTTGTCGGCGGCCTGGCGGAAGTCGGGGTCATCGACGAAGACGCCATTGAGGTACTTCGCGTAGTCCACGCCATTCTTCTCGACCATGGCAGCCGCCTTCACCAGCGGGATGATGCCGGGGTCGATCTTGGACGGATCGAAGCGGTCCCAGGCCACCTGCTCGATGTGCCAGTGCTTCATGGTCCTCGATAACCTTCTGAATCAGGAACGGAAAACGACGAACGCCGCATGCAGTCATGTTCTGCATGCGGCGTCCGGTTTGCAAGAGAGGCGGGGTAACAACCCCGCCGGTCAGTCTCAGGCCGCGCCGGCGACATCCACCATCTTACGGGTGGCCAGGTAGCGGTCCATCGCCGCCTCGCGCGCTTCGGGGGTGCCGCTGGCGGCGGCAGCCTCATAGGCGGCCTGCGCCTCCCGCATCCGGGTCTCGGCCTGGGCGCGGGAGAGTTCGGCCACCGGCGTCGCCTCATCGGCCAGCACGGTCATGCGGGTCGGCGTGATCTCGGCGAAGCCGCCGGCCACGAAGAGCCGCTCCGGCTGCTTCCCGGCCTCGCGCACCTCGATGACGCCGCCCTTCAGGGCGACGATCATCGGGGAATGGCCGGGCAGCACGCCCATGTCGCCCTCGGCCGCCGGGATGATCGCCATCTCGACGGGGCGGGAGAGCAGCAGCTTCTCCGGGCTCACCAGCTCAAGGTCGAAGGTCGCCATGGGTCAGTCTCTCCCCTCAGATCCTCAGGCCGCGGCCTTGAGGGTCTCGGCCTTCTTCACCGCGTCCTCAATGGTGCCGACCATGTAGAAGGCGGCTTCCGGCAGGTGGTCGTAGTCACCACGGCAGATGCCGGCGAAGGAGCGCACGGTGTCCTCGATCTTCACGAAGACGCCCGGGGTGCCCGTGAAGACCTCGGCCACATGGAAGGGCTGGGACAGGAAGCGCTGGATCTTGCGCGCGCGCGCCACGATCAGCTTGTCCTCTTCCGACAGCTCATCCATGCCCAGGATGGCGATGATGTCCTGCAGCGACTTGTAGGTCTGCAGGATGCGCTGCACGTCGCGCGCCGTGTTGTAGTGCTCCTCGCCGATGATGCGCGGGTCGAGCGCACGCGAGGTGGAGTCCAGCGGGTCCACGGCCGGGAAGATGCCCAGCTCGGCGATCGAGCGGTTGAGCACGGTCGTGGCGTCCAAGTGGGCGAAGGACGTGGCCGGCGCCGGGTCGGTCAGATCGTCGGCGGGCACGTAGATGGCCTGCACGGACGTGATCGAGCCCTTCTTGGTCGACGTGATCCGCTCCTGCAGCGCGCCCATGTCGGTGGCCAGCGTCGGCTGGTAACCCACGGCGGAGGGGATGCGGCCCAGCAGAGCCGAGACCTCGGCGCCCGCCTGCGTGAAGCGGAAGATGTTGTCGATGAAGAAGAGCACGTCCTGGCCCTGCTCATCGCGGAAGTATTCCGCCATGGACAGGCCGGAGAGCGCGACGCGGGCACGGGCACCCGGCGGCTCGTTCATCTGGCCATAGACGAGCGCCACCTTGGAACCGGCGGTGTCGTTCTCGTTCAGCTTGATGACGCCGGCATCGACCATTTCGTGGTACAGGTCGTTGCCCTCGCGGGTACGCTCACCCACGCCGGCGAAGACCGACACGCCGCCATGGCCCTTGGCGATGTTGTTGATCAGTTCCTGAATGGTCACGGTCTTGCCGACGCCGGCGCCGCCGAAGAGGCCGATCTTGCCGCCCTTCAGGTAGGGGGCCAGCAGGTCGACGACCTTGATGCCGGTGACCAGGATCTCGGCCGAGGTCGCCTGGTCCTCGAAGGGAGGGGCGGCGCGGTGGATCGTGTAGGACTTCTCGTGCGGCACCGGGCCACGCTCGTCGATCGGCTCGCCGATGACGTTCAGGATGCGGCCCAGCGTGCCCTCACCGACCGGCACGGAGATGCCCTTGCCGGTGTCGACAACCTCGGAACCGCGGACCAGGCCGTCCGTGGTGTCCATGGCGATGGTGCGGACGGTCCGCTCGCCCAGGTGCTGCGCGACTTCCAGCACCAGGGTGCGGTCGCCGATCTTCACCTGCAGCGCGTTCTGCATGCCGGGCAGCTCTTCGGGGAACTGCACGTCCACGACGGCGCCGAGAACCTGCGTAACCTTGCCAACGTTGTTCTTCATGGCGGTGTTTCCCTCAGAGAGCCTCGGCACCGGAGATGATCTCAATCAGCTCGCTGGTGATGTTGGCCTGACGCGTGCGGTTGTAAGTCAGGGTCAGCTTGTTGATCATCTCGCCCGCGTTGCGGGTCGCGTTGTCCATCGCGTTCATCTGGCTGCCGAAGAAGCCGGCAGAGTTTTCCAGCAGGGCGCGATAGATCTGGATGGCGAGATTCTTGGGCAGGATCTGGGCCAGGATGGTGGCCTCGTCCGGCTCATATTCATACCAGGCCTGGGCCTGCGCCTCGCCGCCCGCCGGCGCCGCCTCGGGCAGCACGGTCGGGATCAGCTGCTGCGCCGACGGCACCTGGGCGATGACGCTGCGGAAGCGGTTGTAGATGAGCGTGCAGACATCGAACTCGCCGGCTTCCAGCATCGCGGTGATGCGGGTGGCCAGGGTATCGGCCTCCTCGAATCCCACGCGCTTCTTGCCGACATAGTTGATCTCTTCGATCACCCGGCTCGCCAGCTCGCGCTTCAGGTAGGTGGCGCCCTTGCGGCCGACGGTGATGACCTTCACCGTCTTGCCCTGGGCTTCCAGCTCCCGGATGTGGTTGCGCGCGAAGCGGGCCACATTGGTGTTGAACGCGCCCGCGAGGCCGCGATCGGCGGTGACGACGACCAGCAGGTGCACGGCATCGCGGCCGGTGCCGACCAGCAGCTTCGGCGCGTCCGGGTTGCCGACGACGGCGCCGCCGAGCGAGCCCAGCATCCGCTCCATGCGCTCGGCATAGGGGCGCGCGGCCTCGGCCTGCTGCTGGGCGCGGCGGAGCTTCGCCGCCGCGACCATCTTCATCGCCTGGGTGATCTTGCGGGTGGACTTCACGCTGTTGATGCGTGCCCGCAGGTCCTTCAGGTTGGCCATGGGTTCGCTCCCCTAGCCTCCCGTCAGGAGAAGGACTTGGCGAAGCTGTCCAGGAAGGACACCAGCGCGGCTTCGTTGTCCTTGGTCAGCTCCTTCTTGTCCCGGATGCCCGCCAGGATCTCCGGCTTGGAAGCACGGAGCTGGGAGAGCATCTGGCGCTCGAAGGGGCCCACCTTGTTCACGGGCAGCTTGTCCAGATAGCCGCGCGTGCCGGCGAACAGGGACACGACCTGCTCCTCGACGGGCACGGGCTGGAACTGCGGCTGCTTCAGCAGCTCCGTCAGGCGCGCGCCACGGGCCAGCAGGGCCTGGGTGGAGGCGTCGAGGTCGGAAGCGAACTGGGCGAAGGCCGCCATCTCGCGGTACTGGGCCAGCTCCAGCTTGATCTTGCCGGCGACCTGCTTCATCGCCTTGATCTGGGCGGCGGAGCCGACGCGGGACACCGAGAGACCGACGTTCACGGCGGGGCGGATGCCCTTATAGAACAGCTCGGTTTCCAGGAAGATCTGGCCGTCCGTGATGGAGATCACGTTGGTCGGGATATAGGCGGAGACGTCGCCCGCCTGGGTCTCGATCACCGGCAGCGCGGTCAGCGAGCCAAGGCCGGCGGCCTCGCCCATCTTGGCCGCGCGCTCCAGCAGGCGGGAGTGCAGGTAGAAGACGTCGCCCGGGTAAGCCTCGCGGCCCGGCGGACGGCGCAGCAGCAGCGACATCTGGCGGTAGGCCACAGCCTGCTTCGACAGATCGTCGTAGAAGATGACGGCGTGCATGCCGTTGTCGCGGAAATACTCGCCCATGGCGCAGCCGGTGTAGGGCGCCAGGAACTGCATCGGCGCCGGGTCGGAAGCGGTGGCCGCGACGATGATGGAGTATTCCAGCGCGCCGTTCTCTTCCAGCGTGCGCACAAGCTGCGCGACGGTGGAGCGCTTCTGACCAATGGCGACGTAGATCGTGTAGAGCTTCTTGCTCTCGTCCGTGCCCTGGTTGATCGGCTTCTGGTTGATGATCGTGTCGATGATCACCGCCGTCTTGCCGGTCTGGCGGTCACCGATGATCAGCTCGCGCTGGCCACGGCCGATCGGGATCAGGGCGTCGATCGCCTTGATGCCGGTCTGCATCGGCTCATGCACGGACTTGCGCGGGATGATGCCCGGCGCCTTCACCTCGACCAGCTGCTGGGTCACGTCGACCAGCGGGCCCTTGCCGTCGATCGGGTTGCCCAGGCCATCGACCACGCGGCCGAGCAGGCCACGGCCGGTCGGCACGGAGACGATGTCGCCCGTCCGCTGGACGGTGTCGCCTTCCTTGATGTTCTTGTCATCGCCGAAGATCACGACACCGACATTGTCGGTCTCGAGGTTCAGCGCCATGCCCTTGAGGCCGGCGGAGGGGAACTCCACCAGCTCACCGGCCATCACGTTCTGCAGGCCGTAGACGCGGGCAATGCCGTCGCCCACGGTCAAGACGGTGCCGACTTCGGCAACATTCGCATCGGCGTCGAAGCCGGCGATCTGTTGCTTCAGGATCTCCGAGATCTCGGCGGGACGGATATCCATCAGGCGGCCCCCTTCATGGCATACTGCATGCGCTGCAGCTTGGACTTGATCGAGCTGTCAAACAGCCGGGAACCGATACGCACCACCAGGCCACCCAGCAGGGAGGGGTCGGTGCGCTCGACCAGCTTGACATTGGAATAGCCGGCCTCGGTCAGGCGCGCAGTCAGCTGCGTGCGCTGGACGTCGGTCAGCGGATGAGCGGTGGCGACCTCGGCGGTCTGCTGACCGCGCTGCTCTGCCAGCAGCGCCCCGAAGGCGGTGGCGACCTCGGCCAGATGGCCCAGGCGGCGGTTGGCGATCAGAACACCCACCAGGTTGCGGACCTCACCGGCGATGCCGGCCCTCTCCAGGATGGCGAAGGCGCCACGGCGCTGGGCGACGGCATCCAGCCGCGGGTCCTCGACAAAGGAGCGGAAGGTGGCATCGTCGCGCCAGAGCACGAAGAGCCGGTCGAGATCGGCCGCGACGCGGTCGATCTCCTTCTTTTCCTTGGCGAGTTCCAGCAGCGCGAGCGCGTAGCGCTGGGCGAGGCCGCTGGCATGGCCAACGGTGGGTGACGTGTTCGGCGAGGCGGTCGGCGCTTCGGAGGCCACGGACAATCCCGTTTCTTGCTTTCGGGCCACCTTTGAGGGCTTTCACCCCGTCGGGCAGCAATCATGACGCGCCCGGAGGATCTTCCGTCGCGGCGGGCGGGGATTAACACAGCCCGTCACAAGGCGGCAACCGGCTGGGACGGGATTCGTTACCGCAGGTTCAAAATAGGGTCACTTTCGGGGCATCCGGGTATGCGGAGCCGGCTAGAGGAAGCTCACCGGGTCCACATCCACCTGCACCTTCACGGAAGCCGGTACACGGACCCGTGATAACCACTCCCGCAGGATAGGCTGCACCGGCACGTCCCGCCGCACCTTGATCAACAGCCGGCGCCGGTGGCGGCCGCGCAGCATGGAAAGCGGCGCGGGCGCCGGGCCCAGCACCTCCACCCCATCGCCGCCCGGCGCCTCGATTCCCAGGTCGCGGGCAATGGTGTCGGCCTCCCGCTCATCCTCGGCGGAGACGATCAGCGCGGCGAGGCGGCCGAAGGGCGGCCAGTGGCCAGGGCGGCGCTGGTCGGCCTCGGCGGCCATGAAGCCGGCGAGATCGCCGGAGATCAGCGCCTGCATCACCGGGTGGTCCGGGTTCCAGGATTGCAGCAGCACCTGCCCCGGCGCCTCGGCGCGCCCGGCACGGCCGGCCACCTGATGCAGCAACTGCACCGTGCGCTCGGCGGCGCGCAGGTCCCCGCCTGCCAGGCCCAGATCGGCATCCACCACCCCCACCAGTGTCAGATGGGGAAAATGCCATCCCTTGGCGACGATCTGGGTGCCGATGATCAGGTCCACCTCCCGCGCCTGGATGGCACGCGCGGCCTCGGCCGCCGCCGCCGGGCCCGGCAGGGTGTCGCTGGCCATGACCAGCCGGCGGGCATCGGGGAACAGCTCCGCCGCCTCCTCCTGCACCCGCTCCACCCCGGGGCCGAGGGGCGTCAGGCTGCCCTCGGCGCCGCATTCGGGGCAGGCGGGCGGGATGGGCTCGGCATGGCCGCAATGGTGGCATTGCAGCCGCTTCTGGATGCGGTGCTCCACCAGCCAGGCGGTGCAATTGGGGCAGCGCATGCGGTGGCCACAGGTGCGGCAGAGCGTCAGCGGCGCATAGCCGCGGCGGTTCAGGAAGAGCATGGCCTGCTCCCCCCGCCCGATCGCGTCCCGGATCGCCTGCACCAGCGGCGGGGACAGGAAGCGCCCACGCTCCGGCGGCGTCACCCGCTGGTCGATGGCCACCACGCTGGGCAGCGTCGCGCCGCCATGGCGCACCGGCAGGTCCAGCGCCGCGTAGCGGCCGGTCTCGGCATTGGTCAGCGTCTCCAGGCTCGGCGTGGCGGAGACCAGCACGCAGGCGGCCTCGTTCAGCCGGGCACGGACCACCGCCATGTCGCGGGCGTGGTAGACCACGCCCTCCTCCTGCTTGAAGGCGGTCTCGTGTTCCTCATCCACCACGATCAGGCCGAGGTCGGGGAACGGCAGGAACAGCGCCGAACGTGCCCCCACCAGCGCCTGCACCCGCCCCTCCGCCAGCGCCCGCCAGGTGTCGCGGCGGCGCTTGGAGCCGAGTTCGGAATGCCACAGCGCCGGCTGGCAGCCGAAGCGGGCCTCGAATCGCTCCAGCCACTGGGCGGAGAGCGCGATCTCCGGCAGCAGCACCAGCGCTTGCCGCCCCTGGGCCAGGCACTCTGCCACGGCCTCCAGATAGACCTCCGTCTTGCCGGAGCCAGTGACGCCGGAGAGCAGCGTGACGCCGAACTGCTTCTTTGCCACGGCCTCCCGCAGCGCCTGCCCGGCCACCCGCTGTTCCTCGCCCAGCTCAGGGCCGCCGCGCTTCAGGTCCGGGCGGGGGAATTCCACAGCGCGCTCGATCAGCGCCGGCTCCAGCAGCCCCGCATCCGCCATGCCGCGCAGCACGCCGGAGGAAACCCCCGCCCGCTGCGCGATGGTGGCGGCCAGATGCGCCTCTCCGTCCAACTCACCTTCCAGCGTCTCCAGCACCCGCTGCCGGGCGCCGGTGAGGCCGGTGCCGCGCGCCAGCGCCGCCCGCCCCGCCGCCGAGGCACGCCAGCCCGCCTTGGCCATCGGCGGCTCCAGTGCGGAAGGGCTGCTCATGGCCATGCGCAGCACCGCGCCGGGCGGGCTGACGGTATAGGCGGCCACCCAATCCACGAATTTCCGCAAGCTGGCCGTCATCGGCGGCACGTCCAGCAGATGGGTGATGTCGCGCAGCTTGCGCTCGGGCAGGTCCGGGTCGGCCTCGCCGTCCCAGACCACGCCGATCATTTCGCGCCCGCTCAGCGGCACCTGCACGAAGCTGCCGGGCGGCGGCGGCACCATGCCGGCCGGCACGCCGTAGTCATAGGCGCCGGCCAGGGGTAGCGGCAGCAGCACCCGCAGGCGCGCCCGCGCCGGGGCCAGCGGCAGGGCCGGGGATGCCGTGCCCCTTCGTCTTCCGCCACTCATCGGTTATTCTGCAATTCCGGAAACACAGTCACACATAAGTGGTGCCCCGGCACCGCTTTCGCCAGGAACAAGCTTCATGAAGTTCTTTGTGGATACCGCCGAGGTATCCGAAATCCGCGCGCTTGCTGAACTTGGCATGGTCGATGGTGTCACCACCAATCCCTCGCTGATTGCCAAGTCCGGCCGCAAGATGGCCGAGGTCATCGCCGAGATCTGCACCGTGACCCCCGGCCATGTCTCCGCCGAGGTCACGGCCACGGACTATGAGGGCATGCTGGCCGAAGGCCGCTTCCTGCGCAACATCGCCAGCAACGTCGCGGTCAAGGTGCCGCTGACGGAAGCCGGCCTGCGCACCTGCCGCACGCTCTCCGATGAAGGCACCCCGGTCAACGTGACCCTCTGCTTCACCGCCACCCAGGCGCTGCTGGCGGCCAAGGCGGGTGCCACCTACATCTCGCCCTTCGTTGGCCGGCTGGACGACCTGGCGCAGGACGGCATGCAGCTGATCGAGGACATCGTCACGATCTACGACAACTACCCGGCCATCAAGACCGAGGTGCTGGTGGCTTCCATCCGCCACCCGCTGCACTTGGCCCAGGCGGCCAAGATCGGCGCCGGCGTCGCCACCCTGCCGCCCGCCGTGATCCGCCAGCTGATCAAGCACCCGCTGACCGACCGGGGCCTGGAAGCCTTCCTGGCGGACTGGAAGAAGACGGGCCAGAGCATCCTGTGAGCAAGGACGGCGCCGACCGGGTTGCCGCCTGGTTGCGCGCCAACCCTTCCTTCCTGGCGGAGCGGCCGGACCTCTACCGGCTGCTCACGCCGCCCCGCCGCATCCATGGCGAAGGGTTGGCCGACCACATGGCCGCCATGCTGGATGCCGAGCGCGCGGCCAACCGCGACCTCGCCGCCAGCGCCCGCGCCGAGGAAAGCTTCGTGCACCGCGCCCAGCGCGCCGTGGTGGCGCTGATCGCCGCCCCTGATGCCGCCGAGGCCGTGTCCCAGGAATGGCCCGCGCTGCTCGGCATGGACCATTGCGCCCTGGCCGATGAGGGCGCGCCCGCGCCGCACCGCCGCAGCCTGCCGCCCGGCACGGTGCAGGCGCTGCTGCCCACCGGCCGCGACACCCTGTTGCGCGACGACCCTTCCGATGCCGCGCTGCTGCATGGGGAGGCCGCCGCGCTGATCACCCGGGACGCCCTGGCCCGCCTGCCGCTGCCCGGCGCGCCCGCCATGCTGGTGCTGGGCGCCCGGCAGGCGGCTGCCCTGCCCCGTGGCAGCGCCGCGCCGCCCCTGCGCTTCCTGGCCGCCGCCCTGGCCGCCGCGCTGTCGCGCCAGCCATGACCGGGCTGGAAGCACGCGCCGCCTTCCTGGACTGGCTGGAAAAGGAACGCCGCGCCAGCCCGCACACCCTGGAAGCCTATGGCGCCGACCTGGCCGACCTGCTGGGCTTCCTCAGCCGCCACCTGGGCGCCGAGCCGGACCTGAAATCCCTTGGTGCCCTGCGCCCGGCCGACCTACGCTCCTTCCTGGCCTTCCGTGCCGAGAAGGGCGACAGCGCCAGCACCCGCGCCCGCAAGCTGGCGGCGGTGCGCAGCTTCATGCGTTTCCTGGCGAAGCGGCATGGCGTCTCGCCCGATGCCATCGCCGGGCTGCGTGGTCCGCGCCTGAAGCCCCCCGCCCCCCGCGCCCTGCGCGAAGCCGAGGCCCGCGACGTCATCGCGGAAGTCGGCAGCGTCGAGAATTCCAACCTGCTGTCGTTGCGGGACCAGGCGCTCTTCACCCTGCTCTATGGCTGCGGCCTGCGCATCTCGGAGGCGCTGGCGCTGGATGTGCGGGATGCTCCCCGCGCCGGCACCGGCCTGCGGGTGCGCGGCAAGGGCGGCAAGGAACGGCTGGTGCCGGTGCTGCCGGCCGTGGAGGCGGCCATCTCCGCCTATCTCACGGCACGTGGCGGCCCCCTGCCCGAGGCGCCGCTGTTTCTCGGCGCGCGCGGCGGGCGGCTGGACCCGGCCATCGCCCAGAAGGCGCTGCGGGATTACCGCCGCCTCGCCGGCCTGCCGGAACACACCACCCCGCATGCACTGCGGCATTCCTTCGCCACCCATCTGCTGGGCGCGGGGGCTGACCTGCGTGCCATCCAGGAGCTGCTGGGGCATGCCAGCCTCTCCACCACCCAGCGCTATACCAGCGTGGATGCGGTGCGGCTGCTGGAGACCTGGCAGAAGGCGCATCCGCGCAGCGAATGAAGCGGCCGGGGCCAAAGAGGGCCCTGCCCTCTCTGGACACTCCCGCCGGGGTGGAAAGTCCACCCCGGACCCCGCTTCGAATTTTTTAGCTGACGCAGCAGCGCCGCCATCAATGAAAAAGGCCGCCTGGACGGCGGCCTCCGTCGCTGGAGGTCCATGACCTCCAGCGGAACCACCTGCCGAAAACAGATGGCGGGGTCTGGGGTGACACTGTCACCCCAGCGGGGTCCAGGGGCAGCGCCCCTGGCCTGTCCGGTCAGATATGCAGCGCGCGCCCGTCCACGGCGAGCGCCGCTTCCTTCACCGCCTCGTTCAGCGTCGGGTGGGCATGGCAGGTGCGAGCCACGTCCTCGGCGCTGGCGCCGAATTCCATGGCAATCGCCACTTCCGCGATCAGCGTGCCGGCATCCGGGCCCAGGATATGGCAGCCCAGCACGCGGTCGGTCTTCTTGTCCGCCAGGATCTTCACGAAGCCATCGGTGTCGCCCATCGCGCGGGCACGGCCATTGGCCATGAAGGGGAACTTGCCGGACTTGTATTCCTGGCCGCGGGCCTTCAGCTCCTCCTCCGTCTCGCCCACCGAGGCCACTTCCGGCCAGGTGTAGACGATGCTCGGGATGACGCCGTAGTTCACGTGGCCGGCCTGGCCCACCAGCTGCTCGGCCAGGGCCACGCCCTCGTCCTCGGCCTTGTGGGCCAGCATGGGGCCGACGATCACGTCGCCGATGGCATAGATGCCGGGAACATTGGTGCGGAAGTGGTGGTCGGTCTTCACCCGGCCGCGCTCGTCACGCTCCACGCCCACGGTGTCCAGGCCGAGGCCATCCGTGTAGGCGCGGCGGCCGATGGCCAGCAGCACCACATCGGCCTTCAGCTCCTCGGCGGCGCCGCCGGCGGCGGGCTCCACCGTCAGGGTCACGCCCTCGGCGGTCTTGGCGGCGGCGGTGACCTTGGACTTCAGCTTGAACTTGAAGCCCTGCTTGGTCAGCACGCGCTCGAACTGCTTGGACACCTCGTTGTCCATGGTCGGCGTGATGCGGTCGAGGAATTCCACCACCGTCACCTCGGCGCCCAGGCGGCGCCAGACGGAGCCCAGCTCCAGGCCGATGACGCCGCCGCCGATGACCACGAGGTGGCCCGGCACCTTCTCCAGCTCCAGCGCGCCGGTGGAGGTGACGATCTGCTTCTCATCCACCTCGACGCCCTTCAGCGGCATGCTGTCGGAGCCGGTGGCGATGACGATGTTCTTGGTGCTGTAGGACTGGCCGGCGACCTCGACGGTGCCGGGGGCGGTGATCTTGCCCTCGCCCTTCAGCCAGGTGACCTTGTTCTTCTTGAAGAGGAACTCGACGCCCTTCACGTTCGCACCAACGACCTCGCCCTTGCGGGCCAGCATGCGGGACAGGTCCAGCTTCACCCCATCCACCAGGATGCCGTGGTCGGCGAACTTGTGCTGCGTCTCCTCGAAAGCCTCGGAGGACTGCAGCAGCGCCTTGGAGGGGATGCAGCCCACGTTCAGGCAGGTGCCGCCGAGCGTGTCGCGCTTCTCGACGCAGGCGACCTTCAGCCCGAGCTGGGCGGCGCGGATGGCGCAGACATAGCCACCGGGGCCGGCACCGATGACAATGACGTCGAAGCTCTCGGACATGAGTCAGGGTTCCTGCTTGACTAACGGTTGCCGGAAACTGGCCCGGTCGCGTCGCAGGAGCAAGGGGGCCAAGGGCTTTGTGCGGTGCGAAAAGCCATGCGCGGGCCGCTGCGCAAGCATGATCAAACGCAACATGCCCAAGGCCGCGCCAGCAAGGCGGGCCTCCGGCTCCTGTCAGGCCGAAGCCCGGGACCGGCGGCGCGGCCAGTAGGACGCGGCCCGCAGGTAAGGGTCCAGGGCCACGCCACGCCAGCCATGTCCGGCCGGTGCCGCGATGACCTCCCCGTAGAGTGCCTCGAACTCGCCCACCATCCGCTCAACGGAGAAGCTCTGCGATACCGCCTGCTGCCCGGCCCTTCCCATGGTGGCCCGCATCGTCGCATCCTCCGCCAGTTGGTCCAGGTTTCGGGCCAGGGAGGCTATGATACCCTCCTCCTCCGTCTCATGCACCAGCAGGCCGGTCCGGCCATCCTGCACCACCTCGGGGATGCCGCCGGTGGCCACCGCCACGCAGGGGAGGCCACAAACTGCGGCTTCGGCCAGCACCAGCCCGAAGGCTTCCACCCGCGAAGCCAGCGCGAAGCAGTCGGCATCCTGGTAGGTTGCCGCCAGCGCGGGCCTGCCCCCCAGGAAGTGGACCCTGCCTTGCAGGCCGAGATGGCGGGCAGTCTCTTCCAGCGCCCCACGATCCTCCCCTTCCCCGACGATCACCAGACGCGCCGGGCTGCTGGTCCGCATGCGGGTCAGGGCGGCGATCAGCCGGTCATGGCCCTTGCGCCGGATCAGGGAGCCCACCGAAAGGATCACGAAGTCGTCCGGAGAGATGCCGAGGGCCTGCCGGAAGCCCCGGTCGGGCCCGGCAAGGCGGGCCTCGTCGATGCCGTTCATCACGACCCGCAGCCGGCTCGCCGCCAGCCCGTCCTCCCCCAGCCCCTGCAGCACGTGCCGCGACGCGCCGACAACGCGGCTCGCCATGTGCAGCAGCGTCACGTAGCGCGAACGCTTGTGGTAGGGAGCGTGCAGATGCGCCAGCAGCGGCACCCCGGCCATGCGGGCCGCCGGCGCCATCCACTGGCACGGCGCCGCGCCATTGGCATGGACCATCGCCACATTCTCTTGCCGGATGAGGCGAATGCCTTCGCGCACCAGGCGCAGGAAGGCCATGGGGCTGGGGCGCGGCGAGGAATAGTCCAGGAAATAGGCCATGGGTGAGATGACGGACTGCACGCCGATGCGGCGGGCTTCCGCAGCGATGGCCTCCGCATTGCACCACAAGAGGGCGCGGAAGCGGCGCTGGTCGAGACCGGCCATGAGGTCGAGGAGGACACGTTCGCTGCCCCGGATCCAGTTTTCGCCGAAATGCACGAAAAGGATCGTCTTCCGGTGAGCCATCCAGCTTCAACTCCCCCAGCGCCAGATACGAGGCGTTCCGCCTTAAATTCCAGCTTTTTCGTATTTTTGAGATATCCTGAGCGTAGCACTCCGTATCGTTTTTGCAATGGAATTCTTGGTGCCGGGGCAGCTTGGCGACCGGACAAAAAAAAGCGGCGAGGACCGCGTTTCCGCGATCCTCGCCGCCCCGTTCGGGCCGTTGCTGAGGCTTAGAGGTCCAGCAGCAGCCGGCGCGGGTCTTCCAGGCTCTCCTTCACGCGCACCAGGAAGGAGACCGCTTCCTTCCCGTCGACGATGCGGTGGTCGTAGGACAGCGCCAGATACATCATCGGGCGGACCTCGATCTTGCCGTTCACCACCATCGCGCGCTCCTTGATGGAGTGCATGCCCAGGATGCCCGACTGCGGCGGGTTCAGGATCGGCGTGGAAAGCAGCGAGCCGTAGATGCCGCCATTGGTGATGGTGAAGCTGCCGCCGGAGAGTTCCTCCAGCTTCAGCTGGCCGTCACGCGCCTTGCGGCCGAAGCCGGCGATCGACTTCTCGATATCCGCGAAGGACATCTGGTCCGCGTTGCGCAGCACCGGCACGACCAGGCCGTTCGGGCCGCCGACGGCGATGCCCATGTGCACGAAGTTCTTGTAGACGATGTCGTCGCCGTCGATCTCGGCATTGACCGCCGGGTATTCCTTCAGCGCGGCCACGCAGGCCTTCACGAAGAAGGACATGAAGCCGAGCTTGGTGCCGAGCTTCTTCTCGAAGGCGTCCTTGTACTCGCTGCGCAGCGACATCACGGCCGACATGTCCACCTCGTTGAAGGTGGTCAGCATGGCGGCGGTGTTCTGCGCCTCCTTCAGCCGGTTGGCGATGGTCTTGCGCAGGCGGGTCATCTTCACCCGCTCCTCGCCGCCTTCCAGGGCGCGCGGCGCCTTGGCGGCCGGCTTGGCAGCGGGGGCCGCGGCCGGGCGGGCCAGGAAGTCCTGCACGTCGCCCTTGCTGATGCGGCCGTCCTTGGCCGTGCCCGCGCCGATCTGATCGGCGGAGACGTTGTTCTCGGCCATCATCTTGGCGGCCGCCGGCAGCGGCGCATGGCCACCACCCGGGACGGAGACGGGGCCGGAAACCGTGCGCGGCTCCTCGACCTTGGGCGCATTGGCCGGGTTGCCGGCGGTGGCGCCGGAAGCCTTCGGCGCCGGCGCCTTCTCGGTGCCCGGCACCTCGGTGGCCTTGGGGGACACCTTGCCCTCGCCGGCGGAGATGGTGCCGAGCAGCGCGCCCGGCTCCACCTCGGCGCCCTCATCGGCGGCGATCGCCTCCAGCACGCCAGCGGCGGGGGCGTTCACCTCCACCGTCACCTTGTCGGTCTCCAGCTCCACCAGCGGCTCGTCGGCAGCCACGGATTCGCCGGCCTTCTTCATCCAGCGCGCCACGGTGGCCGTGGAAACGCTCTCGCCCAGAGTGGGGACCAGGATCTCAGTCATTCTAAACGCCTCTCTACCGGTGCGTGCTCGAAGTTAACTTTAGGACAGACCGAGCGCTTCGCGCACCAGGGCTTCCTGCTGCTGCTGATGGACCTTGGCCGAGCCGGTGGCGGGGCTGGCCGCTTCCTCACGCCCCACATAGACCGGGCGCTTGGACTTCACGCCCAGATCCTTCAGCACCTTCTCGATCCGCCGGTCCACGAAGGTCCAGGCACCCATGTTCTCGGGCTCTTCCTGGCACCAGATGATCTCGGCGTTCTTGTACTCGCCCAGGACCCGCGCCAGCGTGTTCTTGGGGAAGGGGTACATCTGCTCCAGGCGGATGATCGCCACCTCGTTCAGCTTCTTGTCGCGGCGCTCCTGCAGCAGGTCGTAATAGACCTTGCCGGTGCAGATCACGACGCGCTTCACCTGGTCCGGCGCCGCGATGGCATCCACTTCCGGGATCACGGTCTGGAAGGTGCTGCCGGGGGCGAAGTCGGCCAGGCTGCTGACGGCCAGCTTGTGGCGCAGCAGCGACTTCGGCGTCATCACGATCAGCGGCTTGCGGTAGTTCCGCTTCAGCTGCCGGCGCAGGGCGTGGAAGTAGTTGGCCGGGGTCGTGAAGTTGCAGACCGCCATGTTGTTCTCGGCGCAGAGCTGCAGGTAGCGCTCCAGGCGGGCGGAGGAATGCTCCGGCCCCTGCCCTTCATAGCCATGCGGCAGCAGCATCACGAGGCCGGACATGCGCAGCCACTTCGTCTCGGCGGAGGCGATGAACTGGTCGATCACCACCTGCGCGCCATTGGCGAAGTCGCCGAACTGGCCTTCCCACAGGGTCAGCGTGTTCGGGTCAGCCAGCGTGTAGCCGTAGTCGAAGCCCAGCACGCCCATTTCGCTCAGCAGCGAATTGAAGGCTTCCATCCGCGCCTGGCCGTCGCGGATGTTGTTCAGCGGCATGTATTCCGCCTGGCTCTGCTGGTCGACCAGCACGGCATGGCGGTGGCTGAAGGTGCCGCGCTGCACATCCTCGCCGGAGAGGCGGATGCGGTGGCCTTCCACCAGCAGGGAGCCGAAGGCCAGCGCCTCGCCGGTTGCCCAGTCGATGCCCTCGCCGCTCTCGATGGCGTTCTTCTTCGCCTCGAGCTGGCGGACGATCTTGCTATTGGCGTTGAAGCCCTCGGGCACGCGGCTCAGGGCGGCGCCCACCTCGCGCAGGGTGTCCAGCGCCACGGCGGTGCCGTCTTCCTTCTCCTCCTCGGAGGAGCCGGCGGCCTTCAGCCCGGACCAGTGGCCTTCCAGCCAGTCGGCCTTGTTGGGCTTGAAGGTCTGGGCGGCCTGGTAGGCATCCTCCAGCTGGGCATTGAAGGCTTCCAGCATGGACTTGCTGTCGGCGGCCGGCACGGCGCCGCTCTGGGCCAGACGCTCCGCGTAGAGGGTGCGGGTCGTCTTGGTTTCCTTGATGCGGGCATACATGATCGGCTGCGTGAAGGCCGGCTCGTCCGTCTCGTTATGACCGTGGCGGCGGTAGCAGACCACGTCCAGCACGATGTCGGCGCCGAACTTCATGCGGTATTCGGCCGCCATGCGGGCGCAGAAGACCACGGCCTCCGGGTCGTCGCCGTTCACGTGCAGGATCGGCGCCTGCACCGACTTGGCCACGTCCGTGCAATAGAGGCCGGAATAGGCATGGGCCGGGACGGTGGTGAAGCCGATCTGGTTGTTGGTCACCACATGCACCGTGCCGCCGGTGCGGTAGCCGATGAGCTGGCTCATCGCGAGCGTCTCATAGACCACGCCCTGGCCGGCGAAGGCGGCATCGCCATGCAGCAGGATGCCCATGACGGAGCGGCGGCCCTTGGTGTCGCCCGCCATATCCTGGCGCGCGCGCACCTTGCCCACCACCACCGGGTCCACGACCTCGAGGTGCGAGGGGTTGGGCTGCAGCGACAGGTGGACCTGGCGGCCGTTGATCTCCAGGTCGGTGGAGGTACCCAGGTGGTACTTCACGTCGCCCGAGCCCTGCACGTCGTCCGGGTTGGCGGAGACGCCCTTGAACTCGGCGAAGACGCGGGTGAAGGGCTTCTTCACCACGTTCACCAGCGTGTTCAGGCGGCCACGATGGGCCATGCCGATCACGATCTCGTTCACGCCGGCATCGGCCGCGGTCTCGATCACGGTCTGCACGGCCGGGATGGTGACCTCGCCGCCCTCAAGGCCGAAGCGCTTGGTGCCGACATACTTGCGGGCGCAGAAGGCTTCGAAGCCCTCGGCCTCGGTCAGCTGCTGCAGGATCTTGCGCTTGCCCGCGGCGTCGAAAGCCTGCGCCCAGGGCGCGCCTTCGATCTTCTGCTGGATCCAGGACTTCTGCTCCGGGTCCTGGATATGCATGAACTCGACGCCGATGGAGCCGCAGTAGCTGGCGCGGCAGATCGTGATGATCTCGCGCAGCGTCGCCTGCTCCTTGCCCAACACGCGGTCGATGAAGATCGGCCGGTCCAGGTCGGCATCGGTGAAGCCGTAGGTCTTCGGGTCCAGCTCCGGATGCGCCTTGGGCTGGGTCAGGTGCAGCGGGTCGAGCTGCGCCTCCAGGTGCCCGCGCACGCGATAGGCGCGGATCAGCATCAGGGCGCGGATCGAATCCAGCACCTGCTGACGCGCGGCGGCCGGGTCGGCGGCCGGCGCGGCGGCGGGCTTGCCGCCCTTCTTGGGATCGGCCTTCGGCGCCTCGGGCTCGGGCGCGAAGCCGCCACGCGGACGCGGGGCCCAGGAAGCGCCGGTGGCGTTTTGCACCACAGCGCGCGCATCGTCGTTCAGGGCCGCGAACAGCTCCTGAAAGGACGGGTCCACGCTGTCCGGCTGATCCACCCAGCGGGCGTAGAGATCGGCGAGGAAGGCGGCATTCGCCCCCGTCATCGCACTCGCCAGGATGTCGATACCGGCCATCAGTTCCTCCTCACCCCGCCCCGTTCCGGTGCGGCGTGGCTTTCCTTAACTACGGACGTCACAAAATGCAGCGCCGCCCCTGATATAGGGACGGCGTGCATGAACATAGAATGTATGGCGGCGAAATGGCAGCCACCCGGATCGCGCGACCCAGATCATGGGTCGGCGTTGGGGCTGGTCACCTTGTCGCGCCGCCGGGCGCATCAGCCCGCGATAGCCTTCAGCATGGTCGAGCCCAGGGCAGCCGGGCTGTCGGCCACGTAGATGCCGGCCTCGCGCATCGCGGACATCTTGGCCTCGGCCGTGTCCTTGCCGCCCGAGATCACGGCGCCCGCATGGCCCATGCGGCGGCCCGGAGGGGCGGTCGCACCAGCGATGAAGCCAACCACAGGCTTATAGTTCTTGGAGCCCTTCTTGTTCTCGCGCGCCAGGAACTCGGCCGCCTGGATCTCGCTCTGGCCGCCGATCTCGCCGATCATCACGATCTGCTTGGTCTCGGGGTCGGCCAGGAACATCTCCAGCACTTCCGTGAAGTCCATGCCCTTCACCGGGTCACCGCCGATGCCGACGCAGGTGGACTGGCCGAGGCCGGCCGCCGTGGTCTGGGCCACGGCCTCATAGGTCAGCGTGCCCGAGCGGGACACGATGCCGACGGAGCCCGGCTTGTGGATATGGCCCGGCATGATGCCGATCTTGCAGGCGCCCGGCGTGATCACGCCCGGGCAGTTCGGCCCGACCAGGCGGGACTTGCTGCCGGAGAGCGCGCGCTTGACCTTGACCATGTCCAGCACCGGGATGCCCTCGGTGATGCAGATGATCAGCGGCACCTCGGCGTCGATCGCCTCCAGGATGCTGTCGGCGGCGAACGGCGGCGGCACGTAGATGACGGAGGCATTGGCGCCCGTCGCTTCCACGCACTCGGCGACGGTGTTGAACACCGGCAGGTTCAGGTGGGTCTGGCCACCCTTGCCCGGCGTCACGCCGCCCACATACTTGGAGCCGTAGGCGATGCCCTGCTCGGCGTGGAAGGTGCCCTGAGAGCCGGTGAAGCCCTGGGTCATCACCTTCGTATTGGCGTCGACGAGGATGGCCATCTTACTTGGCTCCCTTCACGGCAGCGACCACCTTCTCGGCGGCGTCGGCCAGGTTGTCGGCCGGGATGATCTTCAGGCCGCTCTCGGCCAGGATCTTCTTGCCCAGTTCAACGTTGGTGCCTTCCAGGCGCACAACCAGCGGCACGGACAGCGTCAGGTTCTTGGCCGCGGCCACGACACCATTGGCGATCATGTCGCACTTGGCGATGCCGCCGAAGATGTTGACCAGGATCGCCTTGACGTTGCTGTCGGAGGTGATGATGCGGAAGGCCTCGGTCACGCGCTCGGCCGTGGCCGTGCCGCCGACATCGAGGAAGTTCGCGGGCGAGGAGCCATAGAGCTTGATGATGTCCATGGTGGCCATCGCGAGGCCCGCGCCGTTCACCATGCAGCCGATCTCGCCATCGAGCGCGACGTAGTTCAGGTCGTTCTTGGCGGCGTCCAGCTCCTTCGGGTCCATCTCGCTGTCATCGCGCAGGGCCTCGAGGTCCTTGTGGCGGAACAGCGCGTTGTCGTCGAAGGACACCTTGGCATCCAGCGCCACGATCTCGCCCGCGCCGGTCACGACCAGCGGGTTGATCTCGACGATGGCGCAGTCCAGCTCGACGAAGGCCTTGTACATGGCCGTCACGAACTTGGTGAAGGACGCGACCTGCTTGCCTTCCAGGCCCAGCCCGAAGGCCAGCTTGCGGCAATGGAAGCCCGAGACGCCCGAGGCCGGATCGACGATGGCCTTGAGGATCTTCTCCGGGTTGTGCTCGGCGACTTCCTCGATCTCCATGCCGCCCTCGGTGGACGCCATGATCACGATGCGGGAGGAGTCACGGTCCACCAACAGGGACAGGTACAGCTCGCGCTTGATGTCGCAGCCGTCTTCCACGTAGACGCGGGAGACCTGCTTGCCGGCCTCGCCGGTCTGCTTGGTCACCAGCGTCTTGCCGATCATCGCCTCGGCGGCCGCCTTCACGTCCGCGACGGACTTGACGACGCGCACGCCGCCCTTGCCGTTCGGATCTTCCTTGAAGCGGCCGGCGCCGCGGCCGCCGGCATGGATCTGCGACTTCACCACATAGACGGGGCCGGGCAGCTTCTTGGCCGCCTCTTCCGCCTCGGCGGCATTCCAGGCGACATAGCCGTCGAGCACCGCAACGCCGTAGCGCTTCAGCAGCTCCTTGCCCTGGTATTCGTGAATATTCATCCGCTCACCCTTTTACTGGAGCTGGACGGCCGGAGCCGGTCGAAGGAAATGGCCGGGACCGCAGCCCCGGCCAGAGGCGTGTCAGACGCCGAGCTTCTTGAAGTCTTCGACCAGCTTCTTCACCGCGTCGCAGGACTTGTCGAAGGCGGCCTTCTCCTCGGCGGTGAACTCCACCTCGACGATCCGCTCCACGCCCTTCTCGCCGATCACGACAGGCACGCCGACATAGAAGTTATCCATGCCATACTCGCCGTTCAGCATCACGGCGCAGGGCAGGACGCGCTTCTTGTCCTTCAGGTAGCTCTCCGCCATCGCCACGGCCGAGGCTGCGGGGGCGTAGAAGGCGGAACCCTTCTCCAGCAGCTTCACGATCTCGCCGCCGCCATTGGCGGTGCGCGCCACGATCGCGTCGATCTTCTCCTGCGTCGTCCAGCCCATCTTGATCAGGTCCGGCACCGGGATGCCGGCGACGGTGGAGTAACGCGTCAGCGGCACCATGGTATCGCCATGGCCGCCCAGCACGAAGGCCGTCACGTCCTCGACCGAGACATTGAATTCCTCGGCCAGGAAGGTGCGGAAGCGCGCGCTGTCCAGCACGCCGGCCATGCCGACGACCTTGTTGGCCGGCAGGCCGGACTTCTGCTGCAGCGCCCAGACCATAACGTCCAGCGGGTTGGTGATGCAGATCACGAAGGCGTCGGGCGCGTACTGCTTGATGCCCTCGGCCACCTGGCCCATCACGCCGGCGTTCTTGGTCAGCAGGTCGTCGCGGCTCATGCCCGGCATGCGGGGGAAGCCGGCGGTGACGATGATGACGTCCGCGCCCGCGATGGCGGCATAGTCGCTGCCGCCGCTCAGCTTGCAATCGAAGCCATCGACCGGGCTGGACTGCATGATGTCCAGTGCCTTGCCGGCGGCGACGCCGCCGAAGACGTCGAACATCACGACGTCGCCAAGCTCCTTGAGGCCGATCAGGTGGGCCAGCGTGCCACCAATGTTGCCAGCGCCGATCAGCGCAATTTTCTTGCGGGCCATGAGCAGTTCCTTCCCGGGGGGTTGGATACAGAAATCCGGTATCTCGCGCCCGTGTCCTACTCCCGCCCGTCCGCTCCGACAAGGCGGGGGGCGGGGCGATTCGGTGCGGTGCAGCGAGAACTGCCGGGTCAAACCCTGGAAAAGGCGGCGCTTATGGCCCGCAAAGCTGTGGCCCGGCCGGAAGCCGGGCCAGCCATGTTACAGCGGCATGCAGCGGATAACGTCGTCGTGTCCGCGTGCCAGGGTGGACATGGTGCCGACGGGGCAGTCGCGCTGCTCGCCGCTGGCGGCCGGCAGGCCGGCGGTCCAGGACGTCAGGCGGGCGCCCCGCGCCGTCATGTTGGAGCGCTGGGCCACCACAGGACCCTGGCTGCGCTGGACGGCCCCGACGCGACCGCCGGCCTTGGCGGTCTGGCGGCTGGTGGTGGCGCGGGCGGTCTGCCGGGCCGGCGCGGCGCGGGTCACGGCGACCTGGCGACGCGTGGCGGTGGCGGCAGTGCGGGCCGGCGCGGCGGCGCGGGCGGTGGGCTTCACCACCTTGGCGCCGGCGCGCGGGCCGGAGCGCGTGCTGGAGGCCTCGGCCGAGACAGGCGCGGACAGTGCCAGGGCGAAAAGCCCCAGCAGGCACAGCGTGATGGTACGCATCGTCAAAACTCCCCCAATTGTCGATCCCCAAGACGACTGCGGGCTTTCCCCCTCCCGCAGCCGCCCTCCTCATGCATCAGTCCAGGTGCGGCAAGCGCAGATAATCCTGGCTCTGCATCTCCACGAGACGGGAGGCGGTGCGCTGAAACATCGCCGCATTCTCCCCCCGCTCATAAAGCTGGTCCGGCACCGCGGCGGCCGAGGCCACCAGCTTGCAGCGCCGTTCGTAAAGCGTGTCCACCAGCGTGATGAAGCGGCGCGCCCGGTCGAAATTGTCCGGGCCCAGCCGCGGCACGCCATCCAGGATCAGCGTATGGAAGGCGGTGGACAGCGCGAGGTAATCGGCCGGGCCCAGCGGCTTGCCGCAGAGCGCGTCGAAATCCGCCCGCGCGACCTCCCCCACCGCCTGCGGCACCTCCACCTGCCGGCCCAGCACGTCCAGCTTGCGCGGCTGGCCGTGGCGCTGGCCGGTCAACTCGTGGAAGGCCTCGTCCAGCGCCCGCTCGGCCCGCGCATCGGCCGGCACATGCCAGGTCGGCAGCGCCTGGATGCGGTCGCGGCGGTAATCCTGGGCGGATTGCAGGTGCAGCACCGCCACCTTGGTCTTGATCAGCGCGATGAAGGGCAGGAAGGCGTCCCGCCCCGGCCGGCCCTTGAAGAGGTCGTCCGGCGCCGTGTTGGAGGTGGCGACCACCACCACGCCCCGGGCGAAGAGCGCCTCGAACAGCCGGCCCAGGATCATGGCATCGGTGATGTCATGCACCTGGAATTCGTCGAAGCAGAGCAGCGCCGCGTCTTCCGCGATGATCTGCGCCAGCGGCGGGATCGGGTCCGCCGCGTTGCCATGCTGCTTCCGGTAGGCGTGGATGCGCCGGTGGCAGTCCTGCATGAACTGGTGGAAGTGGATGCGCAGCTTGCGCGGCACGTCGGCGCAATCGAAGAAGAGGTCCATCAGCATGGACTTCCCGCGCCCGACCTCGCCGACCATGTAGAGACCGACCGGTGCCTGGGCGGATGGCGCCTCGGCCGCCTTGCGGCCGAAAAGGCGGCCCATGAAGCCGCCGGAACTCTCCTTGGCCGCAACAGGCCGCGGCTTCGGGTCGTAGCCGCGCAGCCGGCCCCACAGTTCCTGCAGGGTTTCGGCCGCCTTCAGCTGCGCAGGATCGGCCCGCAAGACGCCAGAGGCGACGCGGGCACGGTAAAGCGGCAGCGGTCCGGTGGAGGTGGGCGCGTCACCCACGGGCGTTGTCAAGCCGTCCATCGCAGTGCGGCATACCCGCTTGAAGCGCCCAGGACAACCATGAAGGTTAAGGAACGCTCGGTAAATGGTTGCAAGGCAAGGTTATATTGCCAAGCCTCGCAGGGCCGTGATGCCACCTTCACGACCAAACACCGTTCCACCGACAGAAGAATCGAGGAGCGGAGAATCTCATGACCGACAAGTCCATGATCAAGGAGCATGCCGAGATCGTCGGCTCCTGCGGCACCCATGTTGGCACCGTGGACGGGCTGGAAGGCGATTTCATCAAGCTGACACGCGGCGATTCGCAGGACGGCAAGCACCACTACCTGCCAGTGGCCGCCGTTGCCGATATCCAGGACGGCAAGATCACCACCTTGGTGAACCGCGAGGCCACGCTTTCGATGCTGCAGGAGACGCCGGAGCCGGGCGAACTCGGTGGCAACTTCGTCAGCAGTTCCTGACCCGCGGGCGGGCGAAACGGAAAACGGCCCGCCGGGTATCCCCGGCGGGCCGTTTCCATGTCGGGCGGAGGGCGGCTCAGCCCTGCCGCTCGACCATCATCTGCTTGATGTTGCCGATGGCCTGCGCCGGGTTCAGGCCCTTCGGGCAGGTCGCCGTGCAGTTCATGATGGTGTGGCAGCGGTACAGCCGGAAGGGGTCCTCCAGGTTGTCCAGGCGCTCCCCGGTCCGCTCGTCGCGGCTGTCGGCGATCCAGCGGTAGGCCTGCAGCAGCACGGCCGGGCCGAGGTAGCGGTCGCCGTTCCACCAGTAGGAGGGGCAGGAGGTGGAGCAGCAGAAGCACAGGATGCACTCCCACAGCCCGTCCAGCTTGGCGCGCTCTTCCTTGGACTGCAGCCGCTCGCTGTCCGGCGGCGGGGCCGTGTCGGACTTCAGCCAGGGCTCGATGGAGCGGAGCTGCGCGTAGATCTGCGACAGGTCCGGCACCAGGTCCTTCACCACCGGCATATGCGGCAGCGGGGTGATGCGCACGTCGGCCTTCTTCACGTCCTCGATGGGCTTGAGGCAGGCCAGCGTGTTCATCCCGTCGATGTTCATCGCACAGGAGCCGCAGATGCCCTCGCGGCAGGAGCGCCGGAAGGTCAGCGTGGTGTCGGTCTCGTTCTTGATCTTGATCAGCGCGTCGAGAACCATCGGGCCGCACTTGTCGAGGTCGAGCTCGTAAGTGTCGTAGCGCGGGTTCTCACCCGTATCCGGGTCCCAGCGGTAGATCTTGAACGACTTGACGTTCTTCGCGCCCGGCTCGGCCTTGTAGGTCTTGCCGGTCTGGATGGTGCTGTTCTTCGGCAGCGTGAAAGTCGCCATGGTCCCGCTCCTTCCTCAGTACACGCGCGGCTTGGGCGGGAAGACCTGCACCTCGTTGGTGAGGGTGCGCATCTTCACGTCACGATAGTCAAGGCTGACCTTGTACTTGTCATCCACACGGGCCAGCGTGTGCTTCATCCAGTTCGCGTCGTCGCGCTCCGGATAATCCTCATGGGCATGGGCGCCGCGGCTCTCGTGCCGCGCCTCGCCGCCCACCACCGTGGTCAGCGCATTGCCGATCAGGTTGTCCAGCTCCATCGCTTCCATCAGGTCGCTGTTCCAGATCAGCGAGCGGTCGGCGATGCGGATGTCGCTGTAGCCATCGGCCACCTTCGCCATCTTCTCGCAGCCTTCCTTCAGCAGGTCGGAGGTGCGGAACACGGCGGCGTGGGTCTGCATGGTGCGCTGCATGTTCAGGCGCAGCTCGGCCACCGAGGTGTTGCCCTTGGCGTGCCGCACGCGGTCCAGGCGCTCCAGCGCCATCTCGCCCGCCTTGGGCGGCAGCGGCGCCTGGGTGGCACCGGGCTTCAGGGTCTCGGCGGCGCGGATCGCGGCGGCGCGGCCGAAGACCACGAGGTCGAGCAGCGAGTTGGTGCCCAGGCGATTGGCGCCGTGGACGGAGACGGAAGCCGCCTCGCCCACCGCCATCAGGCCAGGAACCACGCGGTCCTGGTCGGTGCCGGTGGCGTTCAGCACCTCGCAATGGATGTTCGTCGGGATGCCGCCCATGTTGTAGTGGACGGTCGGCAGCATCGGGATCGGCTCCTTGGTCACGTCCACGCCGGCGAAGATCTTCGCCGTCTCGGAAATGCCCGGCAGGCGCTCGTGCAGCAGCTCGGCGCCCAGGTGCTCCAGATGCAGGTGGATGTGGTCCTTGTGCGGGCCGACGCCACGGCCCTCACGGATCTCCATCGACATGGCGCGGGACACGACGTCGCGCGAGGCCAAGTCCTTGGCCGTGGGCGCATAGCGCTCCATGAAGCGCTCGCCCTCGGAATTCGTCAGGTAGCCGCCCTCGCCGCGCGCGCCCTCGGTCACGAGGCAGCCGGAGCCGTAGATGCCGGTCGGGTGGAACTGCACGAACTCGTTGTCCTGCAGCGGCAGGCCGGCGCGCAGCACCATGCCGCCGCCATCGCCCGTGCAGGTATGGGCGGAGGTGCAGGAGAAATAGGCGCGGCCATAGCCGCCGGTCGCCATCACCACCGTCTGGGCGCGGAAGCGGTGGATGGTGCCATCCTCCAGGTTCCAGGCCATGACGCCGCGGCAGGCGCCTTCCTCGTCCATGATCAGGTCGAGCGCGAAGTATTCCACGAAAAATTCGCAGTTATGCTTCAGGCTCTGCTGGTACAGGGTGTGCAGGATGGCATGGCCCGTGCGGTCGGCCGCGGCGCAGGCGCGCATGGCCGGGGTCTTGCCGTAGTTCTGCATGTGGCCGCCGAAGGGCCGCTGGTAGATCTTGCCATCCTCGGTGCGCGAGAAGGGCACGCCGAAGTGCTCCAGCTCGATGATCGCCGGCACGGCCTCGCGGCACATGTATTCAATGGCGTCCTGGTCGCCCAGCCAGTCCGACCCCTTGACGGTGTCGTACATGTGCCAGCGCCAGTTGTCCTCGCCCATGTTGCCGAGGGAGGCGCCGACGCCGCCCTGCGCCGCCACGGTGTGGCTGCGGGTGGGGAAGACCTTGGTGATGCAGGCCGTCTTCAGCCCGGCGGCGCCCATGCCGAAGGTGGCGCGCAGGCCCGCACCGCCGGCACCGACGACGACGACGTCATAGGTGTGGTCCACAATGCGGTAGGCGCCCGAGGAGGGCATGGTGATCGCGTTCATCGTCCCGATCCGTTCGTTACTTCATGGCGACGGTGCGTGCCGGAGTGGCGCCGCCGTCTTCCTCAGATACAACAAGACTGGCCGGCAGGGGCCGGCCAGGCAGCGTCAGATCGCGATCCGCAGCACCGCCAGCGCAGAGACCAGCGCCAGTATCCAGCAAGCGGCCTTCACCGCCAGGATCAGGAACATGCGCATCTCGCCGCGCACATAGTCCTCGATGATCACCTGCATGCCGGCGGCGGCATGGTGGAAGGAGATCAGGACAAAGGACAGGAGGAGCACCGCGTTCAGCGGGCGCGCCATCCAGGTCACCATCTCGGCATGGGTGGAGCCGGTATGGCCGGCCACCGCGAAGACGAACCAGATGGTCAGCGGCAGCAGCGCGATGGAAGTGACGCGCTGCATCCACCAGTGATGCGTGCCGCCCTTGGCGGAGCCCATGCCGCGCACCCGCGCCAGCGAGGATTGCAGCCGCACGGTGCCGTGCTGTTCGGTCATGTCGGGAGCTCCGCGCTTACCAGGAGATCAGGGCAACAAGCCAGGTCAGCACCGTCATCACGCCGGAGGCGATGATGGCGGCCCAGCCGGTCTTCATGACCTCAGGCAGATGATAGCCGTGGCCGAAGTCCCAGTAGAGGTGACGCAGGCCGGCGAAGGTGTGGAACCAGGCAACAGCCGTCAGGCCAGCCAGGACCAGGATGCCCAGGAAAGAACTGAAGAACCACTGCACACGGGCAAAGGCCTCAGGGCCAGCCGCCGCGGCCACCAGCCACCAGACCAGGAAGACCAGGCCCAGGGTCCAGGCGATGCCGGTGTTCCGGCTCAGCACGGACATGCCAGAGGTCATCTGCATCAGGTCATAGACCTGCAGATGCGGCGACAGAGGGCGGTTCACGCGCGTGCCGTCGGTGCGGCGGCCGACCATCAGGGTCTCGCGCGCGTCTTTGATAATGGGCATGGACCGGTCCCGCTCCGCGAATGTCAATGCAACGTCCGGCGCACCGCCGGGGCAGCGGCGGCGGCGTCGGAACGGCTTGCACCCGTTTTATGGTGCGGCGCCATGCAGCGTCAACGCGCCCCCGGGCAGATTGGGGGTGGATTTACCCCAGCAATTCTCAGTGCAGGCATGAAAAAGGCCGGCAGGGCACCGCCCTGCCGGCCTTCTCACGTTCCAGGCGCGTGCTTAGTAGCGGCGATAGCCGCCACGGTGCCCGTAGCCGCCGTTATGGCCATAACCGCCCCGGTCCGGGGTGGTGACGGCGCCACCGACGGCACCCAGGGCGCCACCGATCAGTGCACCGGTGCCCACATTGCCGCCCGTCAGCCCGGCCACGCCGGCGCCGGCGCCCGCACCCAGCAGACCACCGCCCACGGCACGCTGGCCGGGGCTATAAGGATCACTGCAGGCCGCCGTACCAAGAGCCAGGGTCAGAGCCGCCGCAGCGCCAAGCTTGCCGATGTTGAACCGCATGAGACTTGGTCCTTCCTTACCGTGTGGTCATCTCAACGCTGCAAACCTCGCCGGGATGCCGGACCAAAATGGGGCGCTACCGTGGCCATAGCGCCCCATTTGTACACAGTTTCGTGAGGACTAAACCCTTGGTTTAAGCCGATTCCGAAACCAACAGCCCCTGACGGACCAGTTCCTCGGCGATCTGCACGGCATTCAGCGCGGCGCCTTTTCGCAGGTTGTCGCCGACGCACCAGAAGGCCAGGCCATGCGGCACGGTGGGGTCCACCCGCAGGCGGGAGACAAAGACCGGGTCCTCGCCCGCCACGTCCACCTGGGTGGCGTAGCCGCCGTCCTCGCGCCGGTCGAGCACGGTCAGGCCCGGCGCGCCGCGCAGGGCGTCAAAGGCCTGCTCCAGCGTGATCCCGCTCTCGAACTCCACGTTCACCGCCTCGCCATGGCCGATAAAGGCCGGCACGCGCACGGCGGTGGCCGAGACCTGGATATCGGGGTCGAGGATCTTGCGGGTCTCGACGGCCATCTTCCACTCTTCCTTGGTGAAGCCGTCGTCCATGAACTTGTCGATATGCGGGATGCAGTTGAAGGCGATGGGCTTGGTGAAGACCTCGGGCGTGGCCGCGTCATTCACATAGATGCCGCGCGTCTGGGTGAAGAGCTCGTCCATCGCCTCCTTCCCCGCGCCGGAGACCGACTGGTAGGTGGCGACCACCACGCGCTTGATGCGCGCGACATCGTGCAGCGGCTTCAGCGCCAACACCATCTGGATGGTGGAGCAGTTCGGATTGGCGATGATGCGGCGCTTGCGGAAGCCCTTCAGCGCATGCGGGTTCACTTCCGGCACCACCAGCGGCACATCCGCGTCCATGCGGAACTGGGAGGTATTGTCGATCACCACGCAGCCCGCCGCCGCCGCGCGCGGCGCATGCACGGCCGAGATCGCGGCGCCGGGCGAGAAGAGGGCGATATCGACACCCTTGAAGTCGAACTTCTCCAGGTTCTGCACCTTCAGAACCTTCTTCTCGCCGAAGGAGATCTCCTGGCCGGCCGAGCGGCCGGAAGCGAGCGCGATGACCTCGCTGACCGGGAAGGCCCGCTCCGCGAGGGTCTTGAGCATCTCGCGCCCCACATTACCGGTGGCGCCGACGACCGCGACCCGATAGCCCATGATCCGCTTTCCTTTTCCCGTTCCGGGCAAAAACCGGCTTGCACTAGCGCCGATGCCGGCGCGCCCGCAAGCGCGGCCTCAGGCGCGGATGGCGTCGAGGAAACGGCCGGAGCGGTCCCGCAACACGCCAGCCTGCCCCGCCAGCGACTCCACGGCACCCAGCATGCCGCCCGCCGCCTGCCCCGTCTCCGACGCCACCTGCCGCACCACGCCGATGCGCTGCGTCACCACGCCCGTCGCCTCGGCCACCTGCGCCGCGCTGCGGGCGATCTCTTGCGTGGCGTGGCCCTGCTGCTCGACGGCGGCGGCAATGGCGGTCGCGATCTCCGCCGTCTGTTCCACCGTGCTGCCGATGCCCTGGATCGCCTCCACCACCCGCTCGGTGGAAGCCTGCATGCCGGCGATCTGGCCGGCGATCTCCTCGGTGGCCCTGGCGGTCTGGCTGGCCAGCGTCTTCACCTCGCTGGCCACCACGGCGAAGCCCTTGCCCGCCTCCCCCGCCCGCGCCGCCTCGATCGTGGCATTCAGCGCCAGCAGATTGGTCTGACCCGCGATGTCGCCGATCAGCCGCACCACATCGCCGATTCGCGCCGCGCTGTCGGACAGGCCGCGCATGGTGCCATTGGCCGCCTGCGCCTCCTGCACCGCCCGGCTGGCGACGGAAGCCGACTCGCCCACCCGCCGGGTGATCTCGGCCACCGAGGCCGCCATCTCCTCCGCCGCGGCAGCCACGGCCTGCACATCGGCATCGGCGCGCCCGGCGGCCTCAGCCACCAGCGAGGCCTCGCGCCCGGAGGTTTCCGCCGCCTCCGCCAGCCGGCGGGCAGCCGCCTGCAATTCCCCGGTGCGGTCGGACACGCTGTCTACGGCGCTGCCCATCTCGGCCTCGAAGGTATCCGCCAGCCGGGCCTGCTCGGTGGCCATCTTCCACACCAGCATGGGGCCGATATATGCACCGTCGCCGCCACGGATGGCGGAGACGGTGAGGTCCATCACCTCCCCCGCCACGCGGATGCGGGCATGGTGCGGCAGCCGGCTGGGGTCGGAGAGCAAGGCGCGCTGGTGCGCCGGGTCGCGGTGGAAGATGTCCAGGCTCTGCCCCAGCACCTCCGCCGGCGGGCAGGGCAGCACATGCGGCACGCTGTCCAAGATGCGGTGCATCTCGGCATTCATGTAGTCGATGCGGAAGCCCCGGGCCGGGTCGGCGCGCATCACGCCCACCGGCATCTGCTCGATCATCTGCTTCTGCGCGAAGGCGGCGCCCACCGTGGCGCGCAGCGCCTCCACCGCCTCGGCGATGCGGCCGATCTCGTCATGCCGGGCACGGTCCGGCACCGGCACGGCGGCATCGCCGCCGGCGATACGCTGCAGCACCGCCGCCAGCCGCCCCAGCGGCGCCCCCACCACACGCGCCGTGGCCCAGGCCGCCAGCAGCAGCATCAGCACCGTCGCCGCCGCGGCCAACAGCGCCTCGTTCCGCACATCCTCGATGGCGACCCGGGTGGCCGCCATGCCCAGCGCCACGTTGCCGGCCATCCGTTCCGAAGCCCGCGCCATGGCCGATTCCAGCGCCGCCCGCGCGGGCACCACGCGCTCCGCCCGCAGCGCCGCCGCCGCCTCCATGGCCGTGATCAGCTCCTGCGCGGTGGCGGCGATGACCTCGCCCTGCGCCAGCAGCCGCTCCAGGTCCTGGCCGAACTGCTCCGACATCTGGCCGGCCCGCAGCCCGCGCCCATGCACGCGGGCCTGGGCCACGGCGCGCTTGGCGCGGCGGTTCTGCGCCACCTCCTCCGTCGCCAGGAAGCGCTGGAGGGCGGTGCGGGTCTCGTTCACCGCGCCCTGGTAGGCCATCAGCCGCTCCCGCATCTGCGCCTGCGCCTCGGCCGAGGGCACCTCGAAGGCCAGATTGTTCAGCACGGCGTCGAAGCGCTGATCGAATTCCCCCTGGGCAGGGAAGAAGCGGCCATCGCGCAGCGCCAGCAGGCGCTGGCGGGCGGCCATGGCCTCGTCCAGCTCGGCGGCATAGCGCTGGGCCAGCGGCGCCGCCGCCGCGATCATCTCCCGCACCTCGGGGGCGCGCGCCAGGGCGGCGGCGCGGTCCACCTGCTCCCGCACCTCCCGCAGCCGCGCGGTGGTCGCGGCGGCGGCGGCGGCGGCGGCTTCCGGCGTCTGGGCGGTGGCGGCGCCCAGGCCCAGCAGCTCGGCCTGCAAGGCACCGGTCAGGGCGGCATGCAGCGCCCCGCTGGCTTCCGAGGCGGCGCGCTGCTCGGCATCCCGCGCCATCACCTCCCCCATGCGCGCCTGGGTGCGCAGCGCCTGGCCACCCAGCAGCAGCATCGCCAGCAAAGCCGAAAGCGCCAGCTTCATGCCAACCGACAGGTTCAGGAAAAAGCGCATGGATATCCCCCGCAAATCGCGGGCATCCTCACCGGGCGCCATGAAGATCCGGTAAACGCCACCCCTTGCGGCGGGGGCGCGGCGGCGACAGATGCGCGCTGTGCTGCACCTCATCAAACTTTCCGTCGGGCCCAAGGACGTGGCGACGCTGCGCGCCCTTCAGTCCCGCCGCATCGAATCCGACCCGCCGCTGCGCCACCTGACCCGCATGATGCCCAAGCGAGTGGAGGAACTGCTGGACGGCGGCTCCATCTACTGGGTGGTGGCCGGGCTGCTCTGCGTCCGCCAGCGGCTGCTGGATATCCAGACCATGCCGGGCAACGACGGCACCCCGCATGCCGCGCTGATCCTGGACCCGGAACTGGTGCCGGTGGAGGCGCGGCGCATGAAGCCCTTCCAGGGCTGGCGCTACCTGCAGGGCGAGGCCGTGCCGCCCGACATCACCGCCGGCGCCGCCGCCAGCGGCATCGAGGCCCTGCCGGAAGCCCTGCGGCGGGAGCTGCAGCTGCTCTGCCTGATCTGATTCCGCAACAGATTACCTTTATTTCAGCGCAGGCCCATGCCGGCGTGATGCGCTACCCCGCATGGTGGCGGCGAGGCTGGCGGCTTGAAGCCGCTGCCCACAGGAAAACCGTCCATGATCCGTTTTCTGCTTGCCGCCCTTGTTGTTTCGGCTCCGCTGGCCTGGTCCGCCGCTCCCGCCGCGGCCGCCACGTCCCCGGCCCGGGCCACCACGCAGCAGAGCGCCAGGCCGCACCATGCCACCGCGCGGCAGCATGCCGCCCGGACCCAGCACCGCCGCCACGTGACACAGGCGCACCGCGCCCGCCGCGCGGCGCAGCCCGGCTGACGGCACGAGATTCGGCGGCCGCCTCTTCCCGGCAGGTGAGTCGCCGATCGGTCGCCTCCTCTGGAGGCTGACCCCTGGGGCCGGCTGGAGCAATCCGGCCGGCCCTTTTTTACGCGCGGCCGCCATGCGCAACCGGCGTCTCGTCCAGGGCGTTTTTCCTATGGATAAGCCAGCCGTTGCGGCAGGGAGTACGAGTCATGCGGCTGGATGGGCCAGAGAGCAACAATGTCGAGGACCGGCGCGGGCAGCGCGGCGGCCTCCCGGGCGGCTTTGGCGGCCGGCGCGGCGGCGGCATCGCGGTGGGCGGTATCGGCGGCGTGGCGATCCTGCTGCTCTGCCTTTTCCTGGGCGTCGATCCCTCCATGATCCTGGGGGACGGGTCCGGCACCGCGCCCACCACGCAGCAGCAACAGACGCAGCAGCGGCAGGCGCCCTATAGCACCGACGAGGGCCGCCGCTTCGCCGCCCAGGTGCTGGGCGAGACGGAGCAGGTCTGGAACGGGCAGTTCCGCCAGCTTGGCCGGCAGTATGAGCCGCCGGTGCTGGTGCTGTATTCCGATGCCACCCAGTCCGGCTGCGGCGGCGCGCAAGCGCAGGTGGGGCCCTTCTACTGCCCCAACGACCGCAGGGTTTACATCGACCTGGACTTCATGGCGGCGCTGCAGAACCGCCTGGGGGCGCGGGGCGACTTCGCGGCCGCCTATATCATCGCCCATGAGGTCGGCCACCACGTGCAGAACCAGCTTGGTATCCTGCGCCTGGCCGAACGCATCGAGGACCGCCCCGGCGGCACCGATGCCAATGCCATGCAGGTGCGGATCGAGCTGCAGGCGGATTGCTTCGCCGGCGTCTGGGCCAAGCAGGCCAATGACGCCCGCCGCATCCTGGAGCAGGGCGACATCGAGGAAGGCATCAATGCCGCCGCCGCTGTGGGTGACGACCGGCTGCAGCAGCAGGCCGGGCAGCGGGTGCGGCCGGAAAGCTTCACCCATGGCTCCTCGGCCGACCGCGTGAAGTGGTTCCGCACCGGGCTGGAGCGGGGCGAGCTGGCGGCCTGCAACACCTTCGCGGGCCTGCCTTCCTCCGGCAACTGACGGCATCCCCATCCGGCCAGGCACCGCCGCCTGGCCGGCATCGGCTTCAGTCCGCCTGGGCTTCCAGGAGCGCCAGCAGTCCTTCCAGGATCAGCGCCGGCGAGGGCGGGCAGCCCGGCACCATCAGGTCCAGCGGCAGCACGGCACCGACGCCGCCTTCCTCCACGGCATAGCAGCCGGCGAAGGGGCCGGCGCCGCCGGCGCAATCGCCCACCGCCACCACCCATTTCGGCTCCGGCGTCGCGGTCCAGGCGCGGGCCAGGGCCTCGCTCATGTTGCGGGCGGCGGCGCCGGTCACCAGCAGCACATCCGCCTGCCGCGGCGAATCCACGAAGCGCAGGCCGAATCGCTCCAGGTCATAGGCAGGCGCCGCCAGGGCGCGTGCCTCCAGCATGCAGCCGCCGGAGCCGCCGCTGTCCAGCAGCAGGACGGCCAGGCTGCGGCCGAGCCGGGCCTGGGCGGCGGCTTCCACACGCGCCGCCAGGGCGGCGACGGTCTCGGGATGCGGCGGCGGCACGGCATCGGCGGCGGGCGGGCGCAGCATGATGCGCGCGAGGCGGGGCCAGAGCATCGGGTTCAGCCTCCTGATCGCGGGGTCACAGGTCCATCCCGCTGGTGGAGGGGTTGAGCGAGGCGCGCACCAGCGGCAGGTCGCCCAGCGTGGTGCCGGGCACCGCGGCTTCCAGCAGCGGCACATGCATCCAGCCGGGATCGCGGGCGAAGGCGGCGCGGATCAACCCGGCCTCGTCCAGCGCCAGCCAGTGCAGCACCTCGCCACGCGGCCCTTCCACAACGCCCACGCCTTCCCCCGCGCCCACCGGCAGCGGCACCAGCACCGGGCCGGGCTCCAGCCGCGCCAGGGCGGCGCGGATCAGGCCCAGACTTTCCGGCAATTCGCGCAGCCGCAGCCGCAGGCGGGCCTCGGCATCGCCGCTGCTGGCGGTGGGGATGGCGAGGCTGAAGCCGGGATAGGGCTGGTAGGGCATGTCCCGCCGCGCATCGAAATTGCGCCCGCCTGCACGGCCGGCCACGCCGCCCGCCGCCAGCGCCGCCACCCGGGCGGGGGACACGCCGCCGATGCCGCGCAGCCGGTCCTGCGCCCCGGCATGTTCGTCCTGCACCGCCTGCAAGGTGGGCAGGTCTTCTTCCAGGGCCGCCAGGGCGGCCAGCAGGGCTTCCGCCCCTTCCGGCGTCAGGTCGGAGGCCAGGCCGCCGGGCAGCACCAGATCCAGCGGCAGGCGCTGGCCGAAGGCGGCTTCATGGGCGCGCAGCAGCTTCTCCCGCAACATGGCGCAACGGACCTGGGCCCATTCGAGCCCGATGGCGCCCATGGTACCGCCCCAGTCGGAGAGGTGGCAGGCCAGCCGCTCCCATTCCGCCAGCACCAGCCGCAGCAGCACAGCGCGCGGCGGTGCCTCAATGCCGGCGGCAGCTTCGGCGGCCTGGGCGAAGGCCCAGCCATGCGCCACGGTGGCCTCAGCGGAGAGCCGCGCCACCAGCCGGGCCGCCGCGCGGGGCGACTTGCCGCGCATCAGCCCCAGCAGGCCACGGTGGCCATAGCCCAGCCGGGCCTCCAGCCGGTGCACCGCCTCGCCCCGCACATGGGCGCGCCAATGGCCGGGGCCGGCGCCGGGCAGGATGGGGCCCAGCGGATACTGGTGCAGCCCCTGCCCTTCCAGCGGCAGGAAGACAGGCTGCGGCGGTTCGCCCGTCTGGTGGCCGGGGTGGTCGGAGAGCGGCGCGGTGGCGGGCCAGCGGCCATGGTCCAGCCAGGGGCGCGAATCGGTGCCGCCTTCCGCCGCCAGGCCCCAGAGATCGGCCACCATACGCTCGAACCAGGCGGCGGCGGGGCGGGCGGGAGAAAGCGCTGGGTAGCGCCCTTCCGGCACCTCCAGGCTGGCCAGCAGGAGTGAGATGCCGTCGCGGAAGGCGGCATGCACCCGGCCTGGCTCGGCCCAGAGACCCCAGAATTCCAGCGCCGGATCGGCGGCCAGGGCGGCGGGCAGCGCAGCCCAGCCGGCGGCATCCAGCCAGTGGTGGCCCGGCGCGGCCTCGGGCGCGGTGCGGATCAGGCGGCTGGCGGCGCTCATCCCGCCACCTGCGCGGCTTCGGCCAGCAGGGCGGCCAGCGGGGCTGGCAGGAACAGGCCCAGGGCCAGCAGGCCCAGCAGGTGCAGCAGCATCAGCAGGAACACCGTTTGTCCAGTGCCGGGGCCGGCCGGCACGCCACGCGCCGGTGGCGGCCCGAAGCACAGCCATCGCAGCCGCGCCAGGGTCGCGAGGGCCAGCAGCACCAGCCCGGCGCCCAGCGGCAGCGCGAGCCAGGGCAGGCGCGCCACCGTCTGCTGCACCAGCAGGAAGCCGGCCATGAACTGCGCCAGCGGTGGCAGCCCGGCCAGCGCGCCCAGCGCCGCCGCCAGCGCCCAGCCCAGCCGCGCATCGCTGGCCGCGAGGCCGGACAGCGCCGCCATGGCGCCCGCCCCGCGCAGCCGCGAGGCCCGGCCCAACCCATAGGCGGCGGCGGCCAGGGCCAGCAGCGCGCCGGCCATCTGCATCAGCCCTGCCATCACCGCCGGCCCGCCCAGCCCGAAGGCAAAGGCCGCCAGCCCGGTCTGGCCCAGCGCCAGGGCGGCCAGGAAGCGCCCGGCATCCCGCGCGCGCCACAGCGCCAGGGCCGCCAGCGCCATGCCCGCCAGCCCGGCCAGCAGCAGCGGCGCGCCGGGCGGCATCCAGGCCGGGTTCAGCGCCACCACGGCCTTGGCGCGCAGCAGCGCATGCAGCGCCGCCTGCCCCAGCAGCGCGATGGGAATGACGATCAGCGGCGTCGGCGCCTCGGCCTGGGCATCGGTGCGCCAGAGATGCAGCGGCACCAGCCCCGCCTGGATGCCATAGCCCACCAGCATCAGCACGAAGCCCAGCAGCAGCGGGCCGGATTCGACCTCCCGCCCCACCCGCAGCAGGGTTTCGAAGGAGAGCGCGGCCTCCCCGCCCAGGACCTGGGCGGCCATGGCGAAGGCCAGGGTGCCGAGCAGCGCCAGCGCGGCCCCGGAACTCAGCAGCAGCACCGCCTTCCAGGCGGCGGAGAGCGCGGCGGCGCCGTGGCGGAGGCCCACCAGCAGCGCCAGCACTGGCCCCGCCAGGGCCAGCGCCATCCACATCAGCAGCGCGTCATCCGCCAGCAGCGCCAGATGCGTCAGCCCCAGCACCGCCTGATAGCCGGCGTTCCAGGCGCGGCCAGCGCCTTCCGGCAGCGGCAGGGCCGTGGTGGCGATGGCGCCGCTGAGCCCCACCACCGCTGCTGGCAGCAGCAGGCAGAGGTTCAGCGCATCGGGCCGCAGCAGCCCGGCGCCCTCGGCCGGCACGGCCAGCAGCAGCGCGGCCAGCGGCAGGGTCAGCGCCGCCACCGCGACACTGACCCGCGCGCCGATGCGGGCATCGGATATGGCGGCCAGGGCCAGCGCCCCGAGCAGCGGCACCAGCACCGGCAGCCAGGGCAGCAGCGCGGGCGCGAGGACCGGCAGAAGCCAGCCAGGCGGCGCATCGGGCAGCCAGGGAATCATGTGGGGTCCCTGTTCACCTGCGGCCGCAGGGTCAGGAAGCCCGCCACCACGCCAAAGGGCACCGCCATGGCCACCACGGCCAAAGCCGGCAGCAAGGGCAGCTCCGGAACCGCCAGGGCCGCCAGCAGGGCGCCGTTCATGGCACAGGCCAGGCCGATGGCCTGCCCCAGCGGGCCGCGCCGCGCCGCCATGACCAGCAGCCCCACCAGCAGCACCGAAAGGGAGAGCACCAGGTCCTGCCGCAGCACTGAGGCGGTGCCCTCGGTCACCGGGCGCAGCGCCAGCACGGCCAGCAGCACCAGCGCCACGGCGGCGGAAAGCCCGCCCAGCGGCCGGTGCACCGGGGCGGCCGCGGGTTCCCACCGCAGGCCCTGGCGCCGCACCCATTCCCGCAGGGCGAGGGGCAGCAGCACCCCCTGCCCGGCCATCAGCAGCACGGCGACCAGCGTGAGGGAGGGCGCCTGCCGTGCCCAGGCATGGCAGAGCGCCACCAGGGCCAGCAGCACGCCCTGCATCGCCAGCGCGTCGATGGCGGCCACCACGCGCCGCCGCAGCACCAGCGCGAAGGAGAGCAGCAGCACCCCACCCCCCAGCAGCGGCACCAGGTTGGCTGGCAGCTCCGTCAGGTTCATGCCACCCCCGCCGAAAGAAACAGCCAGGCGACGCCCAGCAGCGCCACCAGGGCGGCGGCGCCCATCAGTTCCGCCATGCGGCGCTCCCGCAGCCGGGCCAGATTGGCCTCGGCCAGGGCCAGAACCACCGTCAACAGCAGCAGCTTGGCGCACCAGAACAGCAGCGCCATCAGCCAGCCGCCCGGCCCGGCATCCGGGAAGGCGGTGCCAAAGGGCACGAAGAGCCCCGCCAGCAGCGCCACCCAGAGCACCAGCCGCAGCGCCCGCTGCATTTCCCACAGCGCGAGGTGCCTGCCGGACGCCTCCGGCACCGGAGAGCCGCTGGAGAGCTGCCCGGTGCCAGCCAGCGCCACGGCCAGCAGCGCCGGCAGCAGCAGCGCCAGGGCGAGGCGCGGGCCCAGGGCGGCTTCCTGCAGGGTGGCGCCGATGGCATCGGGGGCGGTGGTGCCGGTCAGCACCGCGAAGCCCATGGTGGCCAGCAGCAGCGCCGGCAGGGCGAAGCCGTCCTGCCCCATGGCGCGGGCGGCGGCGCGGCCACCGGCGGCGGTGCCGGCATCCAGCGAGGCCAGGGCCTCGGCGGCGCGGGCCAGCAGCAGCAGCCCGGCCAGCACCACGAGGTCCGACATCGGCGCCAGGGCCATGCCATGCATGAAGCCCGGCACCAGAGCCGCCGCCGCCAGCACCGCCGCGAAGCCCAGGTAAGGCGCCGCGGAGGAGACCGGCGAGGCATGGTCCGCCAGCACCGGCTGCTTGCGCAGCAGCCGCAGCCAGTCCCGCGCCGGCTGCCAGAGGCTGGGCCCGTGCCGACCCTGGAGGCGGGCGCGCAGCAGGCGCAGCAGGCCGGGCAGCAGCACCGCCGCCAGCAGCATCAGCGCCAGATGCAGCACCTGGGCAAGAATTCCGGCGAAGGTCATGCGCCGCCCCCCAGCCAGGCCAGCAGCAGCAGCACCATCACCACGGCGCCCAGGCTGAAGCGCAGCGCCCGGCGGGCGGTGCCGCGCCGCGCCGGCCGCAGGCGCCAGCGCGGGCGCCCGGGCAGCCGGACGGCGCCAGGCAGCCCGGGCCAGCGTGGCAGCAGCGGGCGCATCGGCGTGGCGAGGCCAGCGGCATCGGGCTGGGTGGCTGGGTCGCCGAAAGGCAGGTGGGGCGGCGGGGCCATGAAGCCGTCGTCCCAGGGCGGCGCCGATACCGACGGGTGCGGCGAGGCATGGCGCATCGCCCCGGCGGCCAGGGCCAGCAGCAGCGCCAGCAGCAGGCCCAGGCCCAGCGGCGCGTAATCCGCCGCCAGGGGCCCGGCGCTGGTGCTGATGAGGCCGCCGAGTTCCGGCCCGCCGCCATGGCCGGTGAGCAGAAGCAGGGCCGGCTCGGCCAGGCGCAGCAGCGGGCCCGGCAGCAGCCCCAGCAGCGTGGACAGCAGCAGCAGCGCCAGCAGCAGCGCGCGCGGCAGGGGCGCGACCTCGGCCGCACCCAGGGTGCGGGGGGCACGCGGGCGGCCCAGGAAGCAGAGACCCCAGAAGCGCAGCAGCGCCGCGGCGAGGCTGGCCATGGCCAGCCCCAGCAGCGCCACCGCCCCGGCCGTCAGCAACTGGAAGCCCAGCGGCCCGGCGCGCCAGGCGGAAAACAGCGCCTGCAGCAGCAGCCAGCCCCCCGCGAAGCCCGCGAAGGGCGGCAGCAGGGCGGCGGCGGCGGCCCCGGCGAGGCTGACCCAGGCCAGGATCGGCATGACATGGATCAGGCCACCCAAGCGGTCGAGGTGTCGCGCACCGGCGCCCAGGGCGACCTCGCCCGCCGACAGCCAGAGCAGCGCCAGGAACAGCGCCTGGGCCGGCAGGTGCAGCAGCGCTGCGCCGGCCGCCATGGCCGCCAGGGGCGCCAGATCGGCGGCCCGCAGCGCGGCGGCGAGGCCGAGCCCGGCCCCCACCAGCCCAAGATGCGCCAGCGCCACGCCGCCCAGCAGCGGCGACAACTCGGCTTGCCGCAGCGCGCGCAGAGCCCCGGCCAGGGCCAGCAGGGCACCGCCCGCCAGCAGGGGCGTGCCCCACCACAGCGGCTGCGCCGGCCCGCCGAGGTCCAGCAGCAACCGGGCCAGCAGGTAGATGGCCATCGGCGGCATGGCACCACCCACCAGCAGCAGCGCCGGCCCCGGCGGCAGCGGCGCCAGCAGCGGCAGCGCGGCACGGGCGGCAGCAGCGGGCAGCACCAGCAGCAGAATGGCGGCGGCCTGCCCAGCTTCCGGCGGGGCGGCGCGCAGGCCGGCAAAGGACAGGTCGCCCGAGAGGCCGGTCAGCAGCCCCACCGCCACCGCCAGCGCGGTGACGGACAACAGCGTGGCCAGCAGGTCCAGCCGCCCCAGGCGGGGGTTGGTGACCCAGGCGCCCTCGGCCGAGAGCAGGGCATGCGCCGTCAACGCCGCCAGGGCGAAGCCGAGCAGCAGGCCGAAGGCATCGGCGGCGCTCAGCGCCAGGGCCAGCCCGGCCAGCAGCAGTGGCCAGAGCATCAGCCGGCGCGGCGCCTGGTCGGCGGCGGCCCAGCCGGCCAGGGCGGCCGGCAGCCCGGCCAGGCCCAGCAGCATCAGGAACCAGGCGGAAAGCCCGTCCGGCCCCCGGCTGAGCGGCGCCCAGGGTGGGCCGAAGGGCAGCAGCACCGGCACGGTGCCGCCCTGCCACAGCGCCGCCAGCCCCAGCAGCACGAAGCCGGCGGAGGCCAGGGCGACACCGCCCTGCACCGCCCTCGCCCGCCCGGCGGCACCCAGGGCCGCCAGCAGCGCGAGAAAGGCCAGCAGGCCGGACAGCATCCAGGGGATCATGCCGAAAAACCCGGCAGCGGGTTCATGCGCCGCAAGCCGCCTGTCCCACCGGCCGCACTAGAAGCGGAACCCGGTGGCCCAGAGGACCAGCGCCAGCAGGGCCAGAAGCGGCAGGTGGTCCAGCAGCGATGCCGATGGCGCGTACCGCCGGCGCGCCGGGGCATGCGCCAGCAGATCCGCCGGCCAATGAACAAGGCCGGTGCGATCATTGGCGGGCGGCGGCGGCGGGAAGCTCGCGGAAGCTGGAAGGCGCATGACAGCCTGTTGATGGAATCGTCCTGACTGGCATTGGCGGCGCATTCTGGCTGCTTCCGGTTGGCGCGGCTAGGCGGCGGACCTCAACAGGATGTGTCCGCCCGCGCCGGCAGCCTGGGTACCTGCTAGGGAGCTCCGGCGGCGGGAGCGTCAGGAGCCGGCACAGGCTCGCGCAGCGCCTCCGCCTCCCGCTTCAGGCGGATATAGGAGACCACCGAGAAGGGCAGCATGCCGATATAGATCAGCCCCGCCGCCGCCAGGGCGGCCCAGGGCTCGCCCACCAGCAGCGCGGCATAGGCGCCCACCGAGATCAGCAGCGGCAGCACCACCTCCCGCCGCACCTTGAAGTTCTTGAAGGACCAGGTGGGCAGGGTGGAGACCAGCATCAGCGCCACCACGACCAGCAGCAGGCCGACAAAGGCGGGGTGCCGCACGCCATGCGCCATGCCGTGCCAGCCCCAGCCCTCGAAGGCCAGGGACAGGAACATCGGGAACAGCGCCAGGCCCGCGCCCGCCGGGGCCGGGACGCCGGTGAAGAAGCTCTGCGCATAGGCGGGCTTCGGCGCCAGTCCGACATCCAGCGCCGCGTTGAAGCGTGCCAGGCGCAGCGACATGCAGACGGCAAACAGCACGCAGGGCACGAAACCGATGCCGCGCCAGGAATCCATGGTCCACATGTAGAGCACCATGGCCGGCGCCACGCCGAAGGACAGGAAGTCGGCCAGGCTGTCGAATTCGGCGCCGAAGCGGCTGGTGGCCTTCAGCAGCCGCGCCAGGCGGCCGTCCAGCCCGTCGATCACGGCGGCGCCGATGATCAGGGCCGCCGCCGGGGCCCAGCGCTCATCGAGCGCGAAGCGCATGGCCATGAGCCCGGCGCAAAGGCCGAGCATGGTCATGATATTCGGGATCAGCTTGTTGAAGGACTGCCCCTGGAAGCGGGGGCGCCGCCGTGGCGCGAAGCGGAAGCGGCGGCGAGGTTCTGCGGTATGTTCCCCAGGGGCAGCGTTCGGCATCAGAATCCCGTATCGGTGTGCAGCACCGGCTGGTGCGAGTCTTCACGGCCCATCTCGGCGATCACCGTCTCGCCGCCGATCATGAGCTGGTGCTCGGCGACCAGCGGGCGGACGCCCTCCGGCAGGTAGAGGTCGGTGCGGCTGCCGAAGCGGATGATGCCGAAGCGCTCGCCGCGCTCCAGGCGGTCGCCCTCCTTCACCTGGCAGACGATGCGGCGGGCGATCAGGCCGGCGATCTGCACCACGCCCAGGTCCTTTCCGTCCGGCAGGCGCAGGGCGATGCCGTTGCGCTCGTTGTCCACACTCGCCTTGTCCAGGCTGGCATTGAGAAATTTCCCCGGGCGATAGGCCACGCGGGTCACAACGCCCTCATAGGGGCTGCGGTTGACGTGAACATCGGCGACCGAGAGGAAGATCGCCACCCGCCAGCGCGGATTGGGGCCGAGGCCCAGGTCCTCCGGCGGCACCGCCGGGCTGACCATGGTCACGCGGCCATCGGCCGGCGCGACGATGACGCCGGGGCGCATCGGCACGACGCGTTCGGGGTCGCGGAAGAAGTAGAAGCAGAAGGCGGTGAAGGCCACGGCCAGCCAGAACAGCCAGGTGCCCACGGCAATGCCGCCCGCCACCGCCACCACGATGCCGCCGATAATGAAAGGCTTGCCAACCGGATGCGGCTTGGCAACGACCAGCTTGATGCTCTCGATAAGCGCCATGATACCGTTGGTTATGGTCCGGGGCAGGCCCCCGGACAACCGGCAGACCCCGGATCAGGGGGCGGGAAGCGTAAAAATCTGACCTGGGTAGATCAGGGCCGGGTCGCGGATCTGATCGGAATTGGCACGCTGGATGACCGTGTAGCGAATGCCCCGGCCATAGGTTGCGCGGGCGATGCGCCACAGATTGTTGCCCGGCTGCACCACGATGCGGTCCGCCGCCAGGGAGGGCGTGGTGCCGGCATCGCGCTGGAAGGGCAGTTCCAGCCGCGCCGCCACCCTGCCGCGCGGCCCGACCTGGTCGAGCCGCAGCACATGCCGCCCCGGCGCCGGCACCGGCTCGGGCCGCAGCACCCAGCGGCCGGTCTGGTCGGCGGTGGCATCGCCGGCATGGCGCTGGTCCACATAGACACGCACGGTGCCGCCCGCCGGCGCGGTGCCGGAGAAGCGCATGGCGCCGCCTTCATCGTAATCGACGATATCAAGCCCCAGGCGCCCGTCGCCCGCCGGCGTGCCGCCCTGCAGCAGGCGCGGCGCAGCGGTCTGCGGCAGCAGCACGGCGACCGGCGCGGCGGTGGCCGCGGCCTCCGGCACCATCACCACGACCGATTCCTCGCCGATGCGCTCGCGCCCCTGCGCATCGCGTGACCGGAGCGACAGCTCATGCGCGCCGGGGGCCAGCGGCTCGGACGGCAGGATGACGAATTCGCCACGGGAATCGGCGCGGGCGCGGCCCAGTTCCTGCTCCCGGTCATGCAGCACCACCTCGGCACCGGGGGCGGCGCGGCCGGCCACCACGGCGGCGCCCTTGGCGCCAATACGCGCGACATCGAAGCGGGGCCCGGCTTCCGTGGCACCCGGCGCTTCCGGCACAATGGGGGGCGGCAGCACGGCCAGGGCGGGCTGCAACTGCGCAGCGGGGGGCGCGGCAGGCTGCACAGCCCGTCGTTCCTGCCACCATAGGCCGCCGGCGACGGCGGCCACGCTGGCCAGCCCACCCAGCGCAAGGCCCATCCGCATGCGATCGGTCATAGCTACGCAATATTGCCTTTAAGGTTCGTTAAGAATGGGCGCTTGGAGCAGCCGGAGCAAGCCTGATGGCACGATCCGTGCTTCCATGCGCGAATCCGCTCCCTCCTGTGGCAAGGATGTCGCCATGCCTGACCGCTCCCTTCAGCGCGTGAAGATCTGGGATCCCTGGATCCGCCTGGTGCACTGGGGGCTCGTGGCGCTGCTGGCACTCTCCTGGTGGTCGGTGGAGACAGGGCGGATGGACCTGCATGTGCTCAGCGGGGAGCTGACGCTGGGGCTGCTGCTGTTCCGCATCGGCTGGGGACTCTGGGGCTCGGACACCGCACGCTTCACCCGCTTCCTGCGCTCGCCGGTCGCGGCGCTGGCGCATCTGCGCCACATGACACGGCGGGAGGCCGATACCGAGATGGGCCACAATGCCGCCGGTGGCTGGATGGTGCTGGTGATGCTGGCGCTGCTGCTGCTGCAGGCCGGCACCGGGTTGATGGCCGATGACCAGATCCTGACCCACGGCCCCCTCGCCCCGCATGTCTCGGGCGAGACCAGCGACCGCGCCACCGCCATCCATGCTTTCAACTTCAACCTGATCCTGGTGGCCGTCGGCCTGCATGTCCTGGCGGTGCTGCTCTACGCCCTGCTGAAGCGCCAGGACCTGGTGCGGCCGATGGTGACAGGGGTGAAGCGGCTGCCCGCCGATATCGCCCGCCACGCGCCGCGCCTTGCCCCGCCTACCCGGGCACTGGGCTGGGGGGCGGTGGTGGCGGTGGCGGTCTGGGGCCTCGCCCGCCTGGGGTGAGGCCCGCCCGAGCCGCCTCAGCGCGCGCGGTAGTTGCGGTGGCAGGCGCCGCAGGAGGCGCCGACTTCCCGGAAGGCCGCCGCCGTCGCGTCCCTGTCGCCGCTGCCGGCCGCGGCCGCGAGCTTGGCGGTGGCCTCGCTGGCATTGGAGGCCGCCTTCTCGAAGCCCGCGCGGTCCGACCAGACTTCCGGCCGCGCCTTGCTGTTCTCGGTGCTGCCCGCCGGGAAGAGCGTGGGCAGGGTGGCGAAATAGCCGTGCATCTCCTGCGCGCGCGGCGCGACGGGGCCCACGGCCTCCCCCGCATCCATGATTTTCTTGATGGCCTCCAGATGCGCGCCGGAGCGCTTCATCTCCTCCTTCCGCTGGCCCACCACATCCGCCTGCGCCCAGGCGCCACCGGAACCGGCGGCACCCAGGGCCAGGGCCAGAAGGCCCACCGGCAGCAACAGTCGCTTCATGCAGCGCGTCTCCGTCCTTCACGGCCGCCAGGGGAAGCGGCGGCCGCTGTGAGCCTGCCACGAAGCGCCAGGCTCGCGCATTGCAGGAATTCGTCGCACCCCCACTTGCCGAGCACGCGCAGGGGCGATATACGCCGCGCCTACCCAGACGGAACGGCGGAGCGTAGCTCAGCCTGGTAGAGCACTGTGTTCGGGACGCAGGGGCCGGAGGTTCGAATCCTCTCGCTCCGACCAAATCGGTCCGGATGGGTAAGCCCCGTCTCCTCCCCTCGAAAGAGGGAGCAGGAGGCGGGGTTTTTTCATGGCCTGTGGGCGGGCGGCGGGGCAGCCGCGGAACATTCAGCCCGCCCCGGAGCGGGAACAGGGCCCTGGCCCGGATCGTTGCATGGTTGTTGCTTAGGTTCCGGCACCCGCAGGGGCACAAGGCCCCGGGGGAAGGAAATCCGCCCATGAAGCCATCCCTGGCCGCCGCCGTGCCTGCCTGCCTGGGCCTCCTTTGTGCCGCCATGGCCATGCCCGCCGCCGCGCAGATGCCGCTGGGCGACAGCGGCCTGACGCTGACCGTCACGCCGGTGCTGAGCAGCGACTACCTGTTCCGTGGCATTTCCCAGACCCGCAACCGCCCGGCCATCCAGGGCACGGTGGACCTGCAACATTCCAGCGGGTTCTATCTCGGCGCCTTCGCCACCAACGTGGCCTTCCCTGGCACCGATGCGCGGCAGGAGCTGGACCTGTCAGCCGGCTACCGCTTCGAGGCGGGCGCTGCCACCTTCGATCTCGGCGGCATCTACTACACCTACCCCGGCTACCACGCCGCGCCGGGCAGCTACGACTTCAACTATGTCGAGGCCATCGCCAAGGCGAGCTACACGGTGGCGCCGCTGAAGCTGGTGGGCACCGCCGCCTGGTCCCCCAACTTCTATTTCGAGAGCGGCCACGCCTTCTACCTGGAAGGCGGCGCGGATGTCTCGCTGCCGGCGGGCTTCACCCTTTCCGGCCGCCTTGGCTATCAGTGGATCGAGCGCAACCGCCGCTATGGCGCGCCGGATTACGCCAACTGGCAGATCGTGGCCTCGCGCGAGATTGTGGCCGGCATCACCCTGGCGGTGGGTTATTACGATACCAGCCTGTCCAAGCGGGAATGCTTCGGCGGCGCCAAGTTCTGCGAGGCCCGCGCCATGGTGACGCTGAGCAAGATCTTCTGACCCCGGTGCCCGGCGCCGCTTCAGCGGCGGATGCCGGCCGCCCAATAGATCAGCGAACGGATGGGAAAGACCCAGATGAAGCCGGTCACCACGAAATAAGGCACCTGCAGGGCCCAGTGCAGGCCCTGCACCCAGTCTCCGATCCAGAGCACGAGGACGAGATAGAGCAGCAGTCCGATGGAACCGATCAGCAGGGCGATGGAGGTGCGCGACATGGCAGCCTCTTGGCAGGCGGCAGGCTTGGCGCCAAGGGCCTATAACGGCGCAGGGCGACCATGCGTTGCGGCGGCGGGCCCGCCGCCTTAGTCTCCGCCCCCCGCCCGAAAGGGCTGCCTGCCCCGCTTAAGCCTAGAGGATCGTGGATGCCCGACACCGGACCGACCCCTGCCCGAGGGTCTCTCGCTGATGGGTCCTTCGACCTGAAGGCGCATATCCGTGCCGTACCGGATTTTCCGAAGCCCGGCATCCTGTTCTACGACATCTGCACGCTGCTGCGGGATGGCCCGGCCTTCCACGCCGCCATCAAGATGCTCGCCGACCTGGTGCGCCCCTATAAGCCGACGGCGCTGGCCGGCATCGAGAGCCGTGGCTTCGTGCTGGCGGCGCCGCTGGCGCTGGAGCTGGGCCTGGGCTTCATCCTGCTGCGCAAGCCGCGCAAGCTGCCCGGCGCCACCATCGGCTACAACTATGCCCTGGAATACGGCACCGACCGGCTGGAGATTCAGGCCGATGCCGTGAAGAAGGGCGACCGCGTGGTGCTGCTGGACGACCTTCTGGCCACCGGCGGCACCATGGCCGCCGGCATCCGCCTGCTGCAGGAAGCCGGGGCCGAGGTGCCGCTGGCCGCCGCCATGATCGAGCTGACCTTCCTGAACGGCCGCGCCCGGCTCGAGGCGCCCTTCGAGGCCCTGGCGGCCTACGATTCCTGAAGATGCGCGGGCGGTTCCGGATTCCGCAACTCCGGCAGGCAGAAGCTGCCTATGACCTAGGCAGCGCCGCACCTGGCGCGCCGCCCCGCCACGGCCTTCTTTCCGCCGCGAGGGCTGGGCATGTCCCGCCCATGCCCCGCCGCGCCCTGCCCGCCCTGGCCGCCGCGTTGCTGGGCGCCCCCGCCGCCCGTGCACAGAGGCTGACGGCCGATACCGCTACCCTGCTGCTACCGGGCCCCGAGGGCGGGCCCGCCGCCATCTGGGCCGCCAAGGTGGCGGCCGGGCTGGTGCGCGGCCTGCCGCATGCGGTGGCGTTGCACAGCACCACCATCGGCGGCCCCGATGGCGTCACTGCCGCCAACCGCTTCGCCACGCTGGAAGGCGCCGACGGGCGCATCCTACTGGTGCTGCCGGGCTCGGCTGCCCATGCGCGGCTGATCGGGGAAAGCCGGGCCCGCTACCCGGTGGAGGGCTGGCTGCCGCTCTGCGCCTCCTGGCAGGGAGCGATCCTGGCCGGGCGCGGACCCATGCCGGCCCCCAACGCCGCCCGCCCGTTGCGCCTGGCGCTGCCCGGGCCGGATGCGCCGGAAGCCGCGGCCCTGCTGGGCCTGGACCTGATCGGCTATCCCGCCACTCCGGTCTTCGGCATGAGCGCCCTGGCGGCGGAGCAGGCGCTGGCGCGGGGGGAAGTGGATGCGCTGGTCATCGCCACCCCCTCCCCCATGCTGCGCGTCGCCCGCATCGGCCTCACTCCCTGGCGGGAGTTGGAAACGCCGGGCCGCCGCGACATTCCCGGCCTGCCGCCGCTGGCCGAGGCGGCGACCCAGGCCCGCCCGGCTCAGGTCGCCGCCGCCCAGGCCGGCTTCGCGGCGCTGCGGCTGCGCGCGGCGCTGGTGCTGCCGGCCCTGACCTCGGCCGACCTCGTGGCAGTGTGGCGCCGCGCTGCGCTGCGCTGGCAGGAGGACGAGGCCAAGGAATCGCCGGAGAACACCGCGCCCGCCCTGGTGGGGGCGGAGGCGCGCACCGCCATGTCGGCGCTGTTTCCCTCGCCGGACGGGGTGCTGGCCTATCGGGAATGGCTGCTGCGGCGGCTGTCCTGGCAGGCGGGCTGAAGCCTGCCAGGACCGGCCTCCGCCACGGGAGGCAGCCATTCCTCCCGGGCCGGCGAGCCAGGGTCAGAGATGATGCCCATCCGCCATCCGGCCCGCCTTGCTCAACCGCTGCTGCAACAGCCACAGGTTCGAGACAAGGTCGGAGCCAAAGTAGCGCAGGATCTTCCAGTCCAGCCTGTCCAATGCCCAATGCGTCGCGACCTTCCGGGGCACGGCCCGCAGATGCGCCACGGACACATCCCTGATGTTGAGCGCGGGACCGTCGCGGTTGCTGTTCTCGAAGCCCAGCGCGACGAAGTTCAGCCCCGCGAGCTGCGCGAGATGCATGTTGTACCAGAAGCGTGGATTGCACTCGAGAAAGTAGAAGGAACCATCAGGGCAGACGCGGATGTCGAAGCCCAGCACGCCGTCGTAGCTGAAATGCCTGTTGATCTTCCTGCAGGCCTCCAGGACCGGCGGCATGTCGAGGAACTCGGTCTTCTCGTTGTCCTTGCGGTAGATGACCCAGGGGAGGTCCGTGCCGCCCTGGCAGAGGAAGAAGGCGCTGACATCGGTGCCGCAGATGTAGTCCTGGACAAGAATGGGGCGGTATTCGACCTGCCTTGAAAGCTCGGCAGCCGAGTTCCACACCAGCTTCGTCACGCCGGAGCTGCCATCTCTGTTGAGGGGCTTCGCCACCGCTGGCGGCTTGATCTGCCCCGCTTCCGCCAGCGCGGTGAGCGCCGCCGCGTCCGCGGCAAGATGGCTGCGGGGATAAGGAAGCTCCAGTTCCCTGCACAGTTCCGAGAACAGAAACTTGTTGTCCAGAATGTCGAAGACCGCCGTGGATGGCACCGGGAAGCAACGTGGTTCGAGATGGTCCCTGGTTGTTGTCAGGTAGCGTGTCGTGATGCTGTCGCTGGGCAGGATGTAGTCGATCCGCAGGTCTGCGCAGATCGTGTTAATGAGATCGGGCGCCAGATCCTGAAAGTTGTCCTTGCGGACCGGCGCTTCGAAGAAGGCCTTGCAGGCGCGTGAACTGCTGAGCGGGCGCGCCTCATTGGATCCTAGAACGTAAACTGAGCCAAAATATTCCGCCGCACATCGGAGCGTCCGGTACTGCAATCTTGAGCCACTTGCCAGTATCAGGCACTTTTTTTCCACTGCGACTTCGCGGCCAGATTTGTCTGGCATTGTTTTTCCCTCCCGAAGCCGTGTGCAACAGAGCGCCACAGCCTCCCGATTACTATAGATGCAATCGTGCGTTGCGCGCCGGCTTGTTGCTGGCAGGAGAACGCAATTCGGGATTAGCCCGATCGGGTCAGGCGATCGCCAGGATTGTATTGCGGCACCAGGCCCAGGGGCGCCGGCTCAGGACCCCGCTGCATGCGGACAAGGCTGAACAAGCCATGGCTTCCGACGGCTCGCGCGGTGGCGGCGCCATCGGAGGCAGCCGGGAACAGGGTGGATCGTCCACCCCGTTCCCCATATCGCTCAGGCCCCGTTGGCCACCGCTTCCGCCAGGGCGCGGCCCACATCCGCGGTGCCAGCCTGGCCGCCCAGGTCGCGGGTGCGCGGGCCGCCTTCGGCCAGCAGCTTCTCAATGGCGCGCAGGATGGCGTCGGCGGCTTCCTTCTCGCCCAGATGCTCCAGCATCATGGCGCCAGACCAGATCTGGCCGATCGGGTTGCAGATATGCTTGCCGGCGATATCGGGCGCGGAGCCATGCACCGGCTCGAACATGCTCGGGTGCTTCTTCTCAGGGTTGATGTTGGCGGAAGGCGCGATGCCGATGGAGCCCGCCACCGCCGGCCCGAGGTCGGAGAGGATGTCGCCGAACAGGTTGGAGCCGACCACCACGTCGAACCAGTCCGGGTGCTGCACGAAATGGGCGCAGAGGATGTCGATATGGAACTGGTCGGTGGCGATGCCGGGATAGTTCTTCGCCATCTCGGCGAAGCGCTCGTCCCAGTAGGGCATGGTGAAGGTGATGCCGTTGGACTTGGTGGCGCTGGTCACCTTCTTGCGCGGGCGGGTCTGCGCCAGCTCGAAGGCGTATTTCAGCACGCGGTCCACACCGTGGCGGGTGAAGACGCTGTCCTGGGTGACGAATTCGCGTTCCGTGCCCGGGAACATGCGGCCGCCCGAGGAGGAATATTCACCCTCGGTGTTCTCGCGCACCACGTAGAAGTCGATATCGGCGGGGCCACGGTTGGCCAGGGGCGACTTGGTGCCCGGCATCAGCTTGCAGGGGCGCAAGCTGATATACTGGTCGAAGCTGCGGCGGATCGGGATCAGCAGGCCCCAGAGGGAGATGTGGTCCGGCACCCCCGGCCAGCCCACGGCGCCAAGGAAGATGCTGTCGTTCTGCGCCAGTTGCTCCAGGCCGTCTTCCGGCATCATGCGGCCGGTCTTCTGGTAGGTCTCGCAGGACCAGTCGTAGTGATCCAGCTTCAGGTCGAAGCCGAAGCGGCGGGCGGCGGCATCCAGGACGCGCAGGCCCTCCGGCACCGTTTCCTTGCCGATGCCGTCGCCAGGGACGACGGCGATGCGATGCGTGCGGGACATGGGACGTGACCTCTTCGCTGCTTATGCGAAGGTTCTAGACCCTGTTTTCCCGGGCAGGAAGGTGGCCAGGCTTCAGCCGCCCGCCGCTTCCCGCGCCAGCAGCGCCCGCTTGCGCGCCACACCCCAGCGGTAGCCCGACAGCGCGCCATCCCCCCGCACCACCCGGTGGCAGGGAATCGCCACCGCCAGGGCATTGGCGGCGCAGGCCGAGGCCACCGCGCGCGCCGCGCCCGGCTGGCCGATGCGGGCGGCGATCTCGGCATAGCTGGCGGTGCCGCCGGGCGGGATCTCTTTCAGCGCCTGCCAGACACGGTGCTGGAAGGCGGTGCCGCGCAGGTCCAGCGGCAGGTCCAGGCCGGTACCGGGTGCCTCGACGAAGCCCACTACCTGGGCCACCAGCGCCTCGAAGCCGGCATCGCCGCCGACCAGGGTGGCGCGGGGGAAGCGGTCCTGCAGTTCCCGCAGCAGGGCTTCCGGCTCATCGCCCAGCAGAATGGCGCAGACACCTTTCTGGCTGCGCGCCACCAGGATGCTGCCCAGGGCACATTCGCCGATGGCGAAGCGGATGGTGGAATCGGCCCCGCCGGCGCGCCAGGCGGTGGGCGTCATGCCCAGCAGCGCATCGGCGCTTTCATAGACCCGGCTGTTGGAGCCATAGCCGGCAGCATAGATCGCCTCGGTCACGGTGCGCGCGGCGGGCAGTTCCTCCCGCAGCCGGCGGGCGCGGGCAGCAGCGGCATAGGCGCCGGGCGTCAGGCCGGTGACGGCGCGGAAGAGGCGGTGGAAATGGGAAGGGCTGAGGCCCAGCTCCCGCGCCAGGGCCGGCAGGTCCGGCACGTCCTCGGCGGCATCCAGGCGGCGGCAGGCCTCGGCCACCACGGCGGCCTGGCGCTGGCGCGGCGGCGGCAGGTCGGCGCGGCAGCGGCGGCAGGGGCGGAAGCCGGCGGCCTCGGCCTCGGCGGCTGTGGCATGGAAGCGCACCTGGGCGGGGCCCGGGCGGCGGGCGGCGCAGGAGGGATGGCAATAGATCCCGGTGCTGCGCACGGAATAGACGAAGCCGCCATCGGCGGCCGCGTCGCGCGCCACCAGCCGGGCCCAGCGCGGGTCCAGTTCGGTGGCGGAGGGGGCAAGGGGGAGGTTCTGGGTCATGATGCGGCCAGGTTGGATCATACCGCCGGCCCGCTCACTCCGCCGCCTGCTTTCAAACCGAATCCCGGTTCCGCAGCCAGGACAGCAGCGCCAGGGCCAGCACCACGGCGGCGATCAGCGCCACCGCGACCATGCCGGTGATGATCGCGAAACCTGGCGCATCCGCCGCCACCAGCACCCCGGTGATGGCGGTGGCGACGACCAGCAGCAGTCGGATCAGCAGCGACATGGCCCCTCTCCTTCAGGCGGCGCAATCACCGCTTGCTGCTTCTACCGCGTCATGGTCCCGCAGTTCCACACGCTGCGCGGTCGGCAGCGCGATCAGCCCCTTGCGGCGGAACTGGCTGAAGACGCGGCTGACGGTCTCGATGGTCAGGCCCAGGTGGTCGGCGATGTCCTGGCGCGACATCGGCAGGTCGAAGCGACGGTCGCCGCCGGTGCGCTCGGCCATCTCCAGCAGGAAGGAGGCCAGCCGCTCCGCCGCCGTCTTGCGGCCCAGCACCATCAAGCGGCGCTGCGCCGTCTCCAGGCTGCGGCAGGCGAGGTCGTAGAGGCCGCGGGCGGCGGCGGGGTCGCGCACCGCCTCGGCCTCCAACTGCCGGCGGGGGAAGCGCAGCAGGATGGCATCGCCCACCGCCTCGGCCGAAAGCAGATGCGCCTCCCGCCCATCCAGGCCCAGCAGGTCGCCGGGCAGGTGGAACTCGGCCACCTGGCGGCGGCCATCGGGCATCAGCGCCAAGCTGCGGACGCAGCCGGCCATCACGCGGTAGACATGGCTGGCGGCATCGCCCGCCAGGAAGAGGCTCTGGTCGCGACGCAGCGTCACGGTGGTGCCGACCAGCGCCATCCCGGCCAGGCCCATTCCGGCCATGGCGGGCAGCGGCATCCCGGCGGTCCGGACCCCGATCGTTGCATCGCGCGGCAGCATTGGTTAACCCCCTGGCATCTCGTGTGGCGGAGAATGCGCGCCGCCACAGCTTCCGACTATTCGGGTCTTCCCCATCCGGGATTCTACGTATGGGCCGCATTCCGGTCTTCGCCTGTCCATGACCACGCCGCTCGACGACACCGCCTGGCGGCTGACGGTCGAGGCCGCCGGCCTTGGCGCCTTTTCCTGGGACACGCGGGCGGACCGCGTGCGGCTCTCCGGCCCGCTGGCGCTGCTCTTCGGCCCGCCGGCGGAACAGCCGGGGCTGGAGGGCTTCCTGTCCCTGCTGCCGGAGAACCAGCGCACCCCCGTGGGTGCCACGCTGCGCCATGCGCGCGACACCGGCGGCGCCTGGGACACCGCCCTCAGCCTGGACGTGGCTGGCGGCGCCACGCTGCGGCTGCGCCTGGCCGGCACCGGCTGGCCGGAGGAAGCGCCGCTGCACCTGCTGGGCGTGCTGTCGCGCCTGGAGGACCCGCCGGCGCCGGACGAGCAGGACGCGCATGTACGCTCCATCCTCGACACCGTGCCGGACGGCATGATCGTGATCGACGAGCACGGCATCATCCGCGCCTTCTCGGCCGCCGCCGAGCGCATCTTCGGCTTCGCTTCCGCCGAGGTCTGCGGCCGCAATGTCAGCCTGCTGATGCCCTCCCCGCACCGGCAGGCGCATGACGGCTATCTCGCCCGCTATGCCCGCACGCGGGAGCGGCGGATCATCGGCATCGGCCGCACTGTGACCGGCCAGCGGCGGGACGGCAGCACCTTTCCGCTGGAACTGGCGGTGGGCGAGGTGCGGCGCGCCGGCGCGCGCCTCTACACCGGCTTCATCCGCGACCTGACCGACCGCCAGCGCACGCAGGAGGAGATGCAGGAATTGCAGGCGGAGCTGCTGCATGTCTCCCGCCTCAGCGCGCTGGGCCAGATGGCGACGACGCTGGCGCATGAACTGAACCAGCCGCTGACCGCCGTGACGAATTACCTCAGCGCCGCGCAGCGTCTTTTCGCCGCCGGCAACCAGCCGGCACGTGTGGGCGAGGCCATGGGCAAGGCCGCCGACCAGGCGCTGCGGGCCGGCGAGATCATCCGCCGCCTGCGCGAGTTCGTCGCCACCGGGGAAAGCGAGAAGCAGGGCGAGCCGCTGACCGCGCTGGTGGAGGAAGCCACCGCCCTGGCCTTCATCGGCGCCCGCCAGCGCGGCGCCACCGCCACGCTGCATGTGGCGCCGGACTGCGGGTTGGTGCTGGTGGACAAGATCCAGGTGCAGCAGGTGCTGCTGAACCTGATCCGCAATGCCATCGAGGCGGTAGACAGCCTGGCGCGGCAGGAAGTGGCCGTCACGGCGCGACGGGCGGGCGACATGGTCGAGGTTTCGGTTTCCGATACCGGCACCGGCCTGGCGCCGGAGGTGGAGGCGCAGCTCTTCCGCCCCTTCGTCACCACCAAGCGCGGCGGCATGGGCGTCGGGCTTTCCATCTGCCGCTCGATCATCGAGGCGCATGGCGGCCGCATCTGGGCCGAGGCCAACCCCGGCGGCGGCACGGTCTTCCGCTTCACGCTGCTGGGCCTGGAGGAAGAGGAGGTGGCGCCATGAATCCCGAAGCCCCGGTCCATGTGATCGACGACGACGAGGCGGTGCGGGATTCCCTGGGCCTGCTGCTGGCCTCCGCCGGGCATGAGGTGGTGCTGCATGAATCGGCGGCCGACTTCCTGCGCGTCGCCGCCCCCGGCGCCTGCGTCGTCAGCGACGTGCGGATGCCCGAGATGGACGGGCTGGCGCTGCAACAGGAGCTGGCGCAGCGCGGCATTCCCGTGCAGCTCATCTTCATGACCGGCCATGGCGACGTGCCGGTGGCGGTGCGCGCCCTGAAGGCCGGCGCCATGGACTTCCTGGAAAAGCCCTTCGCCGAGGAAGCGCTGCTGGCCGCCGTGCGCGGCGCGCTGGAAGCCGGCCGGGCGCGGGAAGCGGAAACGCGCCAGCAGGACGACATCCGCCGCCGCCTGGACAGCCTGACGCCGCGGGAACACGAGGTGCTGGACGGGCTGGTGGCCGGGCAGGCCAACAAGTCCATTGCCCAGGACCTGGGCATGAGCCCGCGCACCGTCGAGGTCCACCGCGCCCGGGTGATGGAGAAGATGGAGGCGCAGAGCCTGTCGCATCTGGTGCGGCAGGTCCTTGTCGCCACCGGGAAGGCTTGAGGCAGGTCAAGACCCTTCGCCGCCAGGAACGTTATGGATGATACGGCGGGCCCCGGCCCGCCCCACCCCTGCCCCAGGACGCCGCCTGCCATGCCCACCGCCGGAAGCCATGTCGTGATCGTCGATGACGACCCGGATGTCTGCGACGCGCTGCGCTTCCTGCTGGAGGCCGATGGCCGTGCCGCGCGCGGCTATGCCTCGGCGCCCGAGTTCCTGCGCGCCGCGCCGGGAGAGGACATCGCCTGCCTGGTGCTGGACTACCGCCTGCCCGACCGCAACGGGCTGGACCTGGCGCGGCAGGCGCGGGCGCTGGGCATCGCGGCGCCCATCCTGCTGATCGCCGGCAGCCCGGACCCGGGGCTGCAACAGCGCGCCGAGCGCCTCGGCATCCGGCATGTGCTGGCCAAGCCGCTGGCCGACGACACGCTGCTGCAGGCCATCCGCGACAGCCTGGGGCCGCAGGATTCCGGCCAGCCCCCAACGGTTTCGTAAGACGTTTCGACCACGCCCCGAACCCGCAACGGCCCGCGGCCGGAGATGACCGATGAACCTGAGCCGATTCAAAACCGGCCAGCGCGTGAGTGCCGGTTCGGAGCGCTTCCGGCCCTGACATGCGCCGTGGCGGCCCTGGCTGGCTGCAGGCTCGATTCGCGGCGAAGGATGTCCTGTTGCAGCAGACGCAGAACGCGCGGCGCCGCCACCAGCGCCAGCAATGACGATGCGCGCCAGATGCTGTTGCAAGCAGCGCGCGACATCTCCCGGCAGTCGGAGCGGTGGTCCATGCCTTCCTCTTGGGCGTCAAGGCGGCCTGAGAGCGACCGGGAGCCGCCACAACGTCCTTCACGCTTGGCGGCGCCCCGGCAAGACCCCTGCCCCGCGCCGGCCCGGCGGGCTATCAAGGGCGGGGTGGAACGGGGGGATGGTGCGATGCTGCGACGCGCGGGAATGCCGTTGCTCTTGCTGGGACTTTTGTCGGGCTGCGCCCTGCCGGACGCCGGGCCGGCCTGGGACGGCCGCCGGGGCTATGACGGCAGCGGCGATTATGGCTACGACGTCAATGCCTCCCGCGCCGAGGCCCGCAGCTACCTGGCGCAGGCCAGCCATCAGTACGTGGTTCCCGGAACACCGAACGACCCCTGGGGCCCATATATCCAGGAAGCCGCCAGCCGCTTCGGCGTGCCGGAGCGCTGGGTGCGGGAAGTGATGCGGCAGGAATCCGGCGGCAGGCTGACCTTCGGTGATGGCTCCCTGATCACCTCTCCGGTAGGCGCCATGGGGCTGATGCAGGTGATGCCCGCTACCTATGACCGCCTGCGCGCGCGCTTTGGCCTGGGTGCGGACCCTTATGAACCGCGTGACAACATTCTCGCCGGCACTGCCTATCTGCGGGACATGTACGACCGATTCGGGTCGCCGCTGTTCCTGGCTGCCTATAATGCCGGGCCGGAGCGCGTGGCGCTGTACCAGATCGGCGCCAAGATCCTGCCGGACGAGACAGAGAACTACATGGCCAGCATTTCCGCCCGCCTCGGCGAGCCTTATGGCGGGGCGCGGACCCGGCTGGCCGGAATGGCGGCGGCACCGCCGGCCACGGACTACAATGACCCGGTCAACCGCGCCTACGAGGGCGGCGGGCTGGTCACGTCCCTTGCCTCCACAGGCGGCATGGCGATGGCCGCGCCGCCTGTGGACTACAATGATCCCATCAACCGCGCCTATGAGGGTGGCGGGCTGGTGATGCCGTAGGCCGCCCACCGGCGACCGGGCTGGGGCGCGGGCCGCGCGCCCCAGCCGCCGGCATGGCTCAGCGCTTCACCGGGCGGATGTTCATCGCCAGCGTGTCCTCATCCGCGCGCGGGACGATGGTCACGCGGTCCTTGCGCATGGCCCAGGCGGTGACGATGCCGGCGATGGGCAGGGAGGGACGCTCCTTCGCCACGATGGCCGCCGCCTGCTCCAGCAGCGCGCGGCGCTTGGCCTCGTCCATCTCGGCGCCGGCGGCCTCGATGATCTTGTCCAGTTCCGGGTTGCTGTAGCCACGCATGTTGAAGGCGCCGAGCTTGGTCGCCGGGTCATTGGTATGCACCAGGGATGAGAGCGTGTAATTCGCCTCGCCCGTCAGCGTGCCCCAGCCCGCCTGGTAGAAGGAGAATTCGCCGCGCGTGCGCGCCGGGGCCCAGACGGCGCCGGGCTGCGCATTGGCCTGCGCGTCGATGCCGATGGCGGCCAGCATCTGCGAGATGGAGGTGCCCACGGCGCGGTCGCCCGGCAGGCCGTCATTGGTGAAGTTGAAGGGCACGCGGAAGCCGTTCTCGAAGCCCGCCTCCTTCAGCAGGGCGCGCGCGCGCTGCACATTCGGCGTCGTCACCGGCAGGCTCTTGTTGTAGCCGAAGATATTCGGCGTCACGAGCTGCGTCGCCGGCTTGCCCATGCCTTCCATGGCGATCTCGGCCAGGGTCTCGCGGTCGATGGCCAGGTCGATGGCCTCCCGCACCCGCGCGTCCCGGAAGGGGTTGGCGTTTAGCGCCGAGCCGTTGCGCGCCGTGATGGTGGGCGTGGAAGGGCGGAAATCGAAATCGACGTAGAACATATAGGCGCTGTCGGTGCGCGTGATGGCGAGCTTCGGGTCACGCTCCAGCGTCGGCACATCGGCGGCCGGGGCGCGGGAGATGATGTCCACCTGCCCCGCCTTGAGCTGCGCCACGCGGGTGGTGTCGTTCGGCAGCTCCTTGCGGATCACCCGCTCCCAGGGCTCCTGGCCGCCCCAGTAGCCATCGAAACGCTCCAGGACCATCTGCTCCTTCGGCGTCCAGGACACGAAGCGATAGGGGCCGGTGCCGATGGCGGCCTTGCCGGTGTTGAAGCCCTCATTCGCCGTCTCGCGCGTCGAGAAATCCTTGGCCGCCTTGTGGGAGACCACGAAGAGCCGCACGAAGTCATTCGGCAGCGTCGGCGCGGGGCCGTTGGTGGTGACGCGGATGGTGTGGGGATCGACGATCACCGTTTCCTTCACGCGCCGCACATAGATCGTCGCCGGGTTGGGGCCGGTGACCTTGGGGATGCGCTCGATCGAGAACTTCACGTCCTCGGCGGTGAAGTCGGAGCCGTCATGGAACTTCACGCCGCGGCGCAGCTTGAATTCCCAGGTGGTGTCGTCGATCGCGGTCCAGCTTTCCGCCAGCCCCGGCTTCAGCTCCAGGTCGTTGCCGGAGACCACCAGCGTGTCGAAGACATGCTTCAGCGCCTCGGCGCTGACGGCGCTGGCGGTGAAATGCGGGTCGATGGAGAGCGGCCCGGCGCGCACGCCCACCGTCAGCGTATCCGCCATCGCGGCGGGGGAGAGCGCCATCAGCGGCAGGGCCGCCATCCAGCCCGCAAGCGCGCCGCGGGTGAGCCAGTTGGAGCGGATCGTCATGATGCTTCCTCGTTCTCGCAGGCCTCGTTCCATTGCGGGGAGGCCACCACAATCTTGGTCAGCAGCGCGTGCAGCATATGCTGCTCGGCAGGGCTCAGGGCAGCCAGCATGGCCTGCTCCCGCTCCACCATCGGCGGGATCGCCTCATCCACGATGGAGCGCCCGGCGGCGGTCAGGCGCAGCACGAAGCTGCGTCGGTCCTGGGAATCGGTGGCGCGCCGCACCAGCTTGCGGCGCAGCAGCACCTGGATGGCACGGCTGATGGTGTTCTTGGGGAAGGCGGAGGAGAGGCTGATCTCCGTCGCCGTCAGCCCGTCCTTCAGCCGCAGCGCATAGATCACCACCACTTCCGGCCGCTTCAGCCCATGCCGCAGCTCGATGGCGGAGTAGACATGGCGGTTGAAGCCGGCGGCAATGAAATTGACGCGGAAGGACAGCCAGCAAGGGTTCTGCCAGAGCTGCACCGCCAGCAGGGGCGGCAGGCCTGCGGCCTCCTCCGGCATGGTGGCGGTGTCGTCCTTGAAGGCCAGTTTCACTCTGCGTATTCCAAGCTGTCCCGGACCTCGCGCAGCGCGACGCCACGCGGGAGATCGTTCCATCTGGAACTTGACACTACGGCAAATCAGCCGTCAATCTCAGGAACAAGTTCCAGACGGAACTATTTCACCCTGTCCGGAGAGCAGCTTTCGGCATGCGCGTCGCCGCGATGAACTGGATGGAGATGGAGGCGCAGGCGGCACGGGACGACCGCTGCGTGCTGCCGATCGGCAGCACCGAGCAGCACGCCTATCTCAGCCTCTGCACCGACATGATCCTGGCGGAGCGCGTCGCCGCCGAAGCCGCCGAGCCGCTGGGCGTGCCGGTCTTTCCCGTGCTGCCCTATGGCATGGTGCCCGGCTTCGCCGCCTATCCCGGCACGGTGTCCCTGCGCATGACGACCTATGCCGCCGTGCTGGGCGATATCCTGGAAAGCCTCTACCGCGGCGGCTTCCGCCGCATCGTGGTGGTCAATGGCCATGGCGGCAACAGCCCCGTCGCCGGCTTCTTCACGGAATGGCTGGGGCAGCGGGCCGATGCGCAACTGAAGCTGCATGACTGGTGGCGTGCGCCGCTGACGCTGGAGAAGGTGCGCCAGACGGACCCGGAAGCCTCCCATGCCTCCTGGATGGAGAACTTCCCCTGGACGCGCCTGCCGGGCCGGCCGCAGCCGGAAGGCATAAAACCCCGCGCGGCGCTGGAACGCATGGCCCGCGTCAATCCCGCCATCCGGCGGGAGATCCTGGGCGACGGCAATTTCCACGGGTGCTACCAACGCGAGGATGCCGAGATGCTGGCGATCTGGGATGTTGCAGTAGCCGAAACGCGTGCGGCGATCAGCGGGGATTGGGACTGAGATGCTGGGCTTCATCTCCAGCCGCATCATCCAGGCACTGGCCGTGATGCTGGCCATGTCAATGCTGGTCTTCCTGGGCGTCTTCGCCATCGGCAACCCGATCGACGTCATGCTGGCGCCGGATGCGACGCAGGATATCCGCGCCCAGGCCATCGCCTTCTACGGCTTCGACCGGCCGATCTGGGAGCAGTACCTGCGCTTCCTCGGCCGCCTGCTGCAGGGGGATCTCGGTTCCTCCTTCGTCTACAACATCCCGGTGATGCAGCTCATCCTGTCGCGCCTGCCGGCGACGCTGGAACTGACGCTGATCGCGGTGATCAGCGCCACCCTGATCGGCGTGCCGCTTGGCATGTATGCCGGCTACCGGCCGGATGCGCCGCTGTCGCGCTTCATCATGGCTTTCTCCGTGCTGGGCTTTTCGGTGCCCACCTTCTGGATCGGATTGGTGCTGATCCTCACCTTCGCCGTCACGCTCGGCTGGCTGCCGGCCGGCGGGCGGGGTGAAACCGCCACGGTCTTTGGCCTGGAATGGAGCTTTCTGACCGCCGACGGCTGGAAGTTCCTGCTGCTGCCGGCGCTGAACCTGGCGCTGTTCAAGCTCTCGATGATGATCCGCCTCGCGCGCTCCGGCACGCGGGAGATCATGCTGTCGGACACGGTGAAGTTCGCCCGCGCCGCCGGCATCTCGGAATGGGGCGTGCTGCGGCACCATGTGCTGCGGCTGATCCTGGTGCCCATCGTCACGGTGTTCGGGCTGGAATTCGGCTCCACGCTGGCCTTCGCGGTGGTGACGGAAACCATTTTCTCCTGGCCAGGGCTGGGCAAGCTGATCATCGAATCCATCGGCTCGCTGGACCGGCCCGTGATGGTCGCCTACCTCGTGCTGGTGGCGCTGCTTTTCATCACCATCAACCTGCTGGTGGACCTCGCCTACGCGGCGCTGGACCCGCGCATCCGCCGGGGGCGCAACGCGTGACGCTGAATCCGAACCTCCGCCGCTTCTTCAGCGAATTCGCCGAGAACAAGGTGGCGCTGGTCGCCGCCATCATCGTGCTGGCCATCGTGCTGCTGGCGCTGCTGGCGCCGCTGGTGGCGCCGCAGGACCCCTATGACCTCGCCAGCCTGACGCTGCGCGACGCCCGCCGCCCGCCCGGCTATGTCGGCACCCAGGGCTATACGCATCTGCTGGGCACCGATGCCCAGGGGCGCGACCTGCTTTCCGCCATTCTCTACGGGCTGCGCATCTCCTTGCAGATGGGGCTGGTGGCGGGGGCCATCGCCTTCGCGCTGGGCGCCACCATCGGCACCACCGCCGCCTATCTCGGCGGGCGGGTGGAGGCGGTGCTGATGCGCGTCGTCGACCTGCAGCTTTCCTTCCCCGCCATCCTGCTGGCCTTTGTGCTGGCGGCGCTGCTGGGCCAGGGGCGCTGGCCGCTGACCGCCGCGCTGGTGGCGGCGCAATACGCCTATTTCGCTCGCACCGCGCATGGCGCCGCCGTGGCGGAACGGCAGAAGGATTACGTGGAAGCCGCGCTCTCCACCCCCCTGCCCGGCCGCACCGTGGTGCTGCGCCATATCCTGCCCAATTGCATGGCGCCGCTGCTGGTGGTGGGCACGGTGCAGGTGGCCAGCGCCATTTCACTGGAAGCCACGCTCTCCTTCCTCGGCGTCGGGCTGCCGCCGACGGAGCCTTCGCTGGGCATGCTGATCTCCAACGGCTTCCAGTACATGCTTTCCGGCCGCTACTGGATTTCCATCTATCCCGGCGTGGCGCTGATCGTGCTGATCATCGCCATCAACCTCGTCGGCGACCAGATCCGCGACCAGTTGAACCCGAGGCTGCGGCGATGAGCGCACCCCTTCTCGAAGTCCGCGACCTCGTCACGCATTTCTTCACCCGCGCCGGCGTGGTGAAGGCGGTGGACGGCATTTCCTTCACGCTCAACCCTGGCGAGGTGATGGGGCTGGTGGGGGAATCCGGCTCCGGCAAAAGCATCACCGGTTTCTCGCTGCTGGGGCTGGTGGATGCGCCGGGGCGCATCGTCGCGGGTTCCGTCAAGCTGAACGGGCAGGAACTGGTCGGGCTGCCGCAGGCGGAGCTTCGGCGCATCCGCGGCAAGACCATGTCGATGGTCTTCCAGGACCCGGCGATGACGCTGAACCCGGTGCTGACGGTGCGCCGGCAGATGCGGCTGGCGCTGGCGGCGCATGAGCGCATGTCGGATGCCGCCGCCACCGCCCGCTGCGTCGATGTGCTCTCCCGCGTCGGCATTCCCGATGCGGCGCGCAGGCTGGATTCCTATCCGCATGAATTCTCCGGCGGCATGCGGCAGCGCGTGGCGCTGGCCATCGCCCTGCTGCACCGCCCCGCCGTGATCGTGGCGGATGAGCCGACCACGGCGCTCGATGTCTCCATCCAGGCGCAGATCCTGGCGGAAATGAAGGATCTGGTGCGGGACAGCGGCACGGCGCTGATCTGGATCAGCCATGACCTCGCCACCGTCTCCTCCCTCGCCGGCAAGATGGCGGTGATGTACGCGGGCCGCATGGTGGAAACCGGGCCCACCGGCACCGTGCTCTCCGCCCCGCGCCACCATTACACGCGCGGGCTGCTGGATTCCCTGCCCTCCCAGGCCGAGCCGGGGCAGGATCTGCGGCAGATCCCGGGCTCCACGCCCTCGCTGCTCGGCCTGCCGCCGGGCTGTCCCTTTGCCTCGCGCTGCCCCGCCGGCACCGCCACCTGCGCCCAGGTCTCGCCCGAGATCACCTGGGAAGGCGGGCGCGGCTTCCGTTGCCATCATCCGCTCGTGGAGGCCCTGGCATGACGCCGCTGGTTTCTCTTGAAGGCGTCAGCAAGGTCTTCGGCAGGCGCGCCACGCTGTCGCAGCGCATCAACATGGCGCTGGGCCGTGGCGAAGGGCCCACGCGGCTGCGCGCGGTGCAGGATGTGGACCTCTCGCTCCAAGCCGGTGAGGCGCTGGGGCTGGTGGGGGAATCCGGCTGCGGCAAATCGACGTTGGGCCGGGTCGTGGCCGGCATCCACGCGCCCAGCAGCGGCACCGCGCGCATCGGCGGCCAGTCGCCCATGGCGCATGGGCACAAGGCCACCACGCGCGTGCAGATGGTCTTCCAGGACCCCTTCGCCTCGCTGGACCCGCGCATGCGCGTGGGCCAAGCCATCGCGGAAGGGCCCGTGGCGCATGGCCTGACCACCCAGGCGGCGTCGCGGGATTATGTGGCGCGCTGGCTGGAACAGGTCGGGCTGCCGCGCGACTACGCCGACCGCTTCCCGCACCAGATGTCCGGTGGGCAGCGCCAGCGCATCGCCATCGCCCGTGCGCTGGCCATGCAGCCGGATGTGCTGGTCTGCGACGAGCCTGTGGCCTCCTTGGATGTTTCCATCCAGGCGCAGATCGTCAATCTCTTCCTGAAGCTGCGGCGGGAGCTGCGGCTGACCATGCTCTTCATCAGCCATGACCTGGCGGTGGTGCGGCATCTCTGCGACCGCGTCGCCATCATGTATCTCGGCCGCATCGTGGAGATCGGGCCGGCGGCGCAGGTCTATGCCGCGCCGCGCCACCCCTATACCCAGGCTTTGCTGGACAGCGTGCCGAAGCTGACGCTGGACGCGGATTCTGTCAGCTTCAAGCCGATCAAAGGGGAATTGCCGTCTCCCCTGCGTCCGCCGCCGGGCTGCCCCTTCCACGCCCGCTGCCCGAAGGCCACGGAACGCTGCGTTGCGGAGCGCCCGGCGCTGCGGCCGCTCTCCCCGGGTTGGGAGGCGGCCTGCCACTACGCCTGAGGGCGCCTCAGCCCTTCTGCAGCGCCTCGCGGTGGATGCCGGTCCAGGCCACGCCATCGGCGGCGATGGTGCCGCGATACATGCCGCTGCTGTTGAAGGGCAGCGAGACGCGACCGGCGGCATCGATGGCGATCAAGCCGCCGGAGCCGCCGATCTTGCCCAGTTCCTCCACCACCGTTTCCGCCGCGACCTCCAGCGTGTCGCCGCGGTAGCGCATGCGCGACGCGATATCATGCGCGGCGGCCCAGCGGATGAAGTATTCGCCATGGCCGGTGGCAGAGATGGCGCAGGTCTCGTTCTCCGCCCAGGTGCCGGCGCCGAAGACCGGGCTGTCGCCCACGCGGCCCGGCAGCTTCGCCGTCATGCCGCCCGTCGAGGTCGCGGCGGCCACATTGCCGAACCGGTCGCGCGCCACGGCGCCGACGGTGCCGTGCTTGGCCTCGTCGTCGCGCGTGTCGGCGGCGGCGGAGGCCTGGCGGGCCAATTCGTCCTTCAGGGTCTGCCAGCGGCGCTCGGTGTAGAAGTATTCCTCCGGCGCGAAGGTCACGCCCTGGGCGCGGCAGAATTCCAGCGCGCCCTCCCCCACCAGCAGCACATGCTCGGAGCGTTCCATCACCGCGCGCGCCGCCTGCACCGGGTTGCGCGGGCCCATGATGCCGGCGACGGCACCGGCCGCCCGGTCCTCGCCGCGCATCACCGCCGCGTCCATCTCCTGCACGCCCGCGCGGGTGAAGACGGCGCCGCGCCCGGCGTTGAACAGCGGGTTGTCCTCCAGCGACATCACCGCCGCCGTCACGGCATCGATCGCCGTGCCGCCGGCCGCCAGCACGGCATGGCCGGCGCGCAGGCTGTCGCGCAGCCCGGCATGGTATTGCGCCTCGGCCTCGGGGGTCATGGAATCGCGGCGGATGGTGCCGGCGCCGCCATGGATGGCGAGCGCGAAGGTATCGGTCATCAGGGACAACTTTCCGGTTCGGGCATGGCGGGAACAGTCATGGCCCGCATTCCTTCATAACCGCCAGAGCGGCGGCTGTCCCAGGTGGCTATTGCGCCGAGAATGGTACCCCTGCCATCGCCGCCAGGGCTGCCAGCCCGTCCCGCAACGGCTCCGGCACCGCGCCCAGCAGCAGGTGGCGGCAGGGCGGGTCGCGTGACAGCAGCAGCGCCGCCACGGGCATCGGCACGCGGCGGTCGATGCCATCGGCATCCTGGTGGCTGGCCTCGCCATCCGCGTAGCGCACGGCACTGGCGCCGGGGCAGAGCGCGGCATCCCAGGGCCGCGCCTCCCCCACCACCAGCAGGAAAGGCTGTTCCAGCCCCAGCGCCATGCGGGCGGCCACGGCATGGCGGGCGGAAGCGGCCTCGGCCAGCAGGGCGGCCGCCGGGGCCAGCGTCATGGCATCGGTAACGGGCGCGAAGGGCGGCAGGCCCGGCGGCAGCGGCGTATCGCCCCGCGTGGGTGCCAGCGCCGCGTAGTGGCCGGCGTGGCGGGACAGCCAGCGCGCGCGCGGCGCCGCCATGGGCCCGGCCCCGGCGGAAAGGTCGATCGGCCAGGGCTCGGGCAGCAGCAGCCCGGCGGAACGCAGGCGCAGCGCCGCCGGCCCCGCCACGCTGCCTTGCAGCAGCAAGGGCCCCTCCACGTCCGGCAAGGGCAGGCCCAGCCGCAGCGAACCCTCCACCGGCGCTTCCAGCAAGGTGGCGGCGGCATCGGGCTGCCCGGCCGGGCCGCAGCGCAGCCGCAGGGAAAGCGGCGCTTCCGCCTCCAGTTCCAGCCCCAGACGGCGGCTGCCGGCGGGCAGCAACAGGCCCCACTCGGCCGCCACCGGATGGCCGCCTGGCCCGATGCCATAGGCCAGGCAAGGGCGGCGCGGCGCCGTGGCGGGTTCCGCGCCAGCCGCGATGGCGGGGGCCAGGAGCCGGTCGGCCAGCAGCGGCCGCGGCACCGCATCGGCTTCCGGCAGAAGGTCGATGCGGCCGAAGCCGGGGTGATGGCGCCAGGCCAGGGCCGCCGCCTCATCCAGGGCCAGCAGCGGCGGCGCGGGCGGCGTGGGCGCGCGGGCGGCGGCCAGGGCGGCGATGGCTTCCCGCGCCGGGCGCGCGGTGGCGGACCAGCCCTGCGCCGCCGCCGCCTCCCGCGCACGGGCGGCGAGGCCGCGCAGCGCCTCCGGCTGCCGCAGCAGGCGCGACAGTTCGGCCGCGAAGCCTTCCAGCGGCAGCACCAGCCCGGCGCCCGCCGCCACCGCCGCGAAGCCGCGCGCGGCATGCGGGGTATTCACCGTGGGCAGGCCATGGGCGAGGTAATCGGCCAGTTTCAGGCTGGCACCGCTGCCGCTTTCCACCGGGTTCAGCGCGGCCGACCAGCGGCCCAGCGTGGCGGCCTTCTCCTCCTCCGACACCACGCCGCGCAGCAGCACATTGGGCAGGCTGGAGGAGACGGCGGCGCAGACGCTGCCCACCAGCTCGAACACCGCCTCCGGCAACCGGGGTGCCAGTTCCTCCACGATGAAGCGGGCGGCGGCCACATTGGGCGGGTGTGAGGAGCCGAGGAAGCCCAGGCGCGGCGGCTCCCCTGCCGGTGGCGTGGCGGGCGCCGCCGGGATGACGCCATGCGGCATCAACACCACCTGCCGGGCGGCGGGGCCGAAATGCGCGGCATCGGCCTCGCTGCAACAGAGCACCAGGTCGGCGGCGGCCAGCAGGCGGCGCTCCACTTCCTCGACAAAGCCGCAGAGCGGTGCCCCGGCGGGGTGGCCGGCCAGGATCTCGCGCTTCAGCCGCGCCTCGACATTATGGGCGTCATAAACCACCGGCAGGCCAGGGGCGGCGGCGCGCATGGCATCCAGCAGCGGCGCCAGGTAGCAATGCTCGAACACCGCCACCCGTGCGCGGCGGGAGAGGTCCGCCGCCACCGCCAGCAGTGTCGGGTGGCTGGCCGCATGCATGGCGGAAACGATGTCCTCCAGCCCGGAATCGGCCAGGGTGCGCAGGTCGGCCTCGACGGCGCGCTGCCCCCGGTCCTTGGGCACGGAGACCTGCAATACGTTCGGCGCCACGAAGGCCGTGGCGCCCACATTGCCGAGGGAGAGCAGCACCGTCTCCTCCCCCAGCGCCGCCAGCCCGTGCCGCACGCGCACGGCGCCGCCGGTGTGCTTCTCGATCACGGGGTAGTCGTTCAGGGCCAGGGTGAAGCCCGGCGGCGCGCCCTCGGCCGGCGCGGGCGGGGGCAGCGCCGACAGCAGGCGCGGCAGGGCGGCGCGGGGCACTTCCCGCAGCCGTTCCGCCGGCACGCCGTAGAGCAGTTGCAGCTTGCGCCCCACCTCCTCCGCCGGCACCGCCAGCAGCCGGGCGCGGCGGGCGAGGTCGCGCTCCCGCCGCCAGAGCGCTTCCCAGGCCTCGGGGTCGGTCCGCTCGGCGGGCGAGAGATGGCACAGGGCGAGGTCGGCGGGGGCATAGACCTCCACCAGCCCTTCCAGGCCGGCCAGGGCCGCCGCGCCATCGGCGGAAAGATGCAGCACCAGCGCCGTCGCCCGTGCCTGCCGGCGCAGTTCCGCCAGAGCGGCACCGGGGCCGGCATAGCGCCACAGCGCGCGCGGGATGCAGATGGTGACGGACCAATGGGGGGAGAGCGCCTCCACCAGTGGGCGGAGGTCGTCCTCGGGCGCCGCCAACAGCAGCAGGCCGGGCAAGGGGCTCATGCGCAGCGCCCTCTCAAGGCACGGGTGCGGAGAGCAGCCGCACCTCTTCCTGCCGCGTCCGGGCCTCGGGCGAATTGGCGATGGCGCGCAGCACCACCCCGGCATCCAGCGCGCCACGGTCCAGCGCATCGGTGTAATCGGCCCGCCCGGCGGGGTCCGGCAGGCGGTTGAGGAAGACCTGGAAGGCGCCGTCGATCAGCCGGTCATAGGGCCGTGAATCCGGCAGCACGGCGCGCAGCAGGAAGGGCATGCGCGGGTCCTGCTGCCGCCGGGTATAGACGCGCCATTCGCGCGGGCCGCGCCCTTCCCAGGGCGTGTCGCGCTCCGGCGTGGTGGCGGGCAGGCGCGGCGGGCGGCCGGGCATCTCCAGCGGCGGGGCATTGATCCAGGCGCGGGCGGGGGCGGCCAGGGTGCGCAGCAGGTCGATCCGCAGGCGCAGGCCCAGTTCCGCGAAGGAGGGCGGCGGCGTTTCCATGGCGGGTTGCCCCTTCTAGAATGGCGCCGGCCGGACAGGAGCGCAGCGAGGCGTGGAGACAGAACCGAAGGGGCCAGGCCCCGGCCGCGAGACCCTGATCTGCGATGCCGATCTTGTCCAGGCCGGCTTCTACCCCGCCGAGCTCTCGGAAGACGGCATCCCCTTCCGCTGGATCGGGCCGCGCCCCATTGCAACGGTCTTCCTGCCGCCGCTGGGGCGTCGGGTGGAGGTGACGCTGCGGGTGCATTCCGCCTTCGTGCCCGAGGTGCTGGAAGAGGTGCGCCTGTCGCTGGATGGAGGCCCCTGGGTGCCGACCCTGCTGCTGCAGGGCGCCGATGGCCGCACCACCCTCTCCGCCCGCCTCTCGGCGGGGCCCATGGCGCATCTCGGCACGCTGCGGCTGGATATCGACAGCATCCGCGCCGAAAGCCCGCGCCAGCGCGGCGGCACCGATGACCGGCCGCTGTCGCTGGCGCTTTCCGCCATCAGCCTTCGCGCGCTGGAGGACTAGCGCCTCAGGCCACGCCGCTGCGCAGCAGGTCGTGGATATGCACGATGCCGACCGGGCGGCCATCCTCCACCACGAAGAGCGTGGTGATGCCGGCCTCGTTCATGTCGCCCAGGATCTCGGTGGCCAGCATGTCGGGGGCGACGCTGCGCGGCGTGCGCGTCATCACCTCGGACACCGGGCGGTCCTCGAAGCGGCTGGCAAAGGCGCGGCGCAGGTCGCCGTCGGTGATGACGCCGGCCAGCCGCCCCGCCTCATCCGTCACGCCAGTGACGCCGAAGCGCTTCGAGGTCATCTCCACGATGGCCTGGGACAGCGGCACGCCCTGGGAGACCAGCGGAATGGCGGCGCCCTTGTGCATCAGGTCCCGCGCCTTGCGCAGCTTGGAGCCGAGCTTGCCGCCCGGGTGGAAGCGGCGGAAGTCCTGCGCCGAGAAACCCTGCATGGAGAGCAGCGCCACCGCCAGCGCATCGCCCATGGCGAGCTGCATGGTGGTGGAGGTGGTGGGCGCCAGCCCATTGGGGCAAGCTTCCGGCATGGCCGGCAGAAACAGCGGCAGGTCCGCCGCCGTGCCCAGCGCGCTCTCGGGGCGGGAGGTGATGGCGATCAGCGGGATATCGAAGCGCTTGCAGAAGGCGATGATATCCGAAAGCTCCGGCGCCTCCCCGGACCAGGAGAGCGCCAGCACCGCATCCTCGTCCCGGATCATGCCGAGGTCGCCGTGGCTGGCCTCGCCGGGATGGACGAAATAGGCAGGCGTGCCGGTGGAGGCCAGCGTCGCCGCGATCTTGCGCCCCACATGGCCCGACTTGCCCATGCCGGTGACGATCAGCCGCCCGTTCTGCGCCTGCACCTTGCGGACGGCGGCCACCGCGGCCTCGAAGGCCTCGCCCAGGCCATTGTCCAGGGCATCGCGCAGGGCGGTGAGGCCTTGCATCTCCAGCTCCACCGTGCGCCGGGCGGCGACAACGGGGGCGCGGGTATCCAGGGGGCTCTCGGCAAAGGCCATGCTGGCACTCCTGCAAGGGTTCAAGGGCGGGGCTCGGCCGCCAGGATCAGGCGGCGGCGCCCCGGCCAGCCAGGATCTCCCGCGCACGCTCCAGGTCGGCAGGGGTATCGACGCCCAGCGGCACCTCCGCCACTTCCATGGCGTCGATCCGCATGCCGGCTTCCAGCGCGCGAAGCTGCTCCAGCTTCTCCCGCAGTTCCAGCGGCGAAGGCGGCAGGCCGACGAAGCGCGCCAGGGCCGCGCGGCGCCAGGCGTAGAGGCCGATGTGATGGTACAGCGGCCCCTCCCCCCAGGGCGCCTGGGCGCGGGTGAAGTACAGCGCGCGGAAGCGGCCGCCACCCAGCGGCGTACCCACCATCTTCACGACGCTGGACGCCACTCGCTCCTCCTCCCGGTGGATGAGGGCGACGGCGGTGCCGATGGCGACCTCCGCATCCTCCAGCGGCCGGGCGGCGGCGCGGATGGTGGCGGGTTCCACGGTCGGCAGGTCGCCCTGCACGTTGATGACGGCATCGAAGCGGCCATCGGGGTCGATCCGGCCCAGCGCCTCGAAGACGCGGTCGGAGCCGGAGGGATGCTCCGGCGCCGTCAGCACCGCCTGGCCGCCGGCGGCCCGCACCGCCTCGGCGATGGCGGGGGTGTCGGTCGCGACCCAGACGGGGGCGACATCGGCTTCCACGGCGCGGCGCCAGACAGCCACGATCATCGGCTCGCCGTTCAGGTCGGCCAGCGGCTTGTTGGGCAGGCGGGTGGCGGCCAGCCGGGACGGCACCAGAACAACGGGCTTCACGCCACGGCTTCCAGATGCGCCGCCCGCTGCTGCGCCTTGCTCAACTGGTCCAGCGCCATCAGGTCCCGCAGCAGCCCCTCGAACTGCCGCAGCGGCACCATGTTGGGGCCGTCGGACGGCGCGTGGTCCGGGTCCTCATGCGTCTCGATGAAGAGGCCGGCTGTGCCCACCGCCACGGCGGCGCGCGCCAGCACGGGCACGAATTCCCGCTGCCCACCGCTGCTGCCGCCCATGGCGCCGGGCTGCTGCACGGAATGGGTGGCATCGAAGATCACCGGCGCGCCGGTGCCGGCCATGATGGGCAGGCCGCGGAAGTCGGAGATCAGGGTATTGTAGCCGAAGGACGTGCCGCGCTCGGTCAGCATCACGTTCGGATTGCCGGCGCCGACGATCTTCTCCACCACATTGCCCATGTCCCAGGGCGCCAGGAACTGGCCCTTCTTGACATTCACCACGCGCCCGGTGGCGGCGGCGGCCAGCAGCAGGTCGGTCTGGCGGCACAGGAAGGCGGGGATCTGCAGCACGTCCACGGCCTGCGCCACCTCGGCGCATTGATGCGCGTCATGCACATCGGTCAGCACGGGCAGGCCCAGGCTCTCGCGGATCTCCGCGAAGATCGGCAGCGACTTCTCCAGCCCCAGGCCGCGCTGCGCCCGGGCGCTGGTGCGGTTGGCCTTGTCGAAGGAGGTCTTGTAGACCAGCCCGATCCCGAGCCGCCCGGAAATCTCCTTCAGGGCGGAGGCCATCTCCAGCGCATGCGCCCGGCTTTCCAACTGGCAGGGGCCGGCGATCACGGAGATCGGCAGGTCGTTGCCGAACCGGGCGGAGCCGATTTCGACGACAGGATTGGGCGTCATGGAAAGGATAGTCTCCGCCTGTCAGGCTAAGGGGGCCGCATGCCATGTCGGCTCTGGCATGGCAACAAGCAAGCGGTACCGGCCGCCCTGCGCGGCAGGGAAGCCACGGCCAGCGCCTCCGCCGGCCACCGCGCCACCCGGAGATCGCGGGGGCGGGCCGCTTCTAAGCGCTTGTTCCACATCACGCAACCGTCATCGGCCATACCCGCAGAGGCGCATGCCAGCCTCATGGCGCAGGAATGGATACCATGCGCCCGGCACGGCACCTCCCGCCCGTGCCGCAGCGTCGGGCAGCGGGTGATGTCAGCCTTGACGTGTCTTCGCCCTTCAGGGAACTTGCGGCGCCGGAAAGCCATGGGACCTGGCCCCGCCATGTTGATGGCCGCCTGCTTTCTACAAAACATAACAATCATGGAAACGAACGCCTTATACCCGGCGAGCACCGCACCGGCTGGCCACGCTCATGGAGGTTCGGGGTGACTGCTGCATATCTTGAGCAAGAGGCCGGTTCACTTGCGGGTCCCGAGGCCTGGACTTCACACTGCGACATCGCAGTCATCATTCCAGCCTTCAAGCAACCCGGTTTCCTGCCGGAAGCCATCGCCTCGGTCCTGGCGCAGCGAAGCGAACTGAAGATCGCCGCCGTGGTCGTCGATGACGGCTGCCCGATGCCCGGGACGCGCGAGGCCGGCATGGCCTTCGCCCGCCGCCACCCCGGCCGCGTCTTCTACCTGCGGCGGCGCAACGGCGGCCTCAGCGCCGCGCGCAACACCGGCATCGACTTCGCACTGGCCGCCTGGCCGGAATGCCGGGCGCTTTACTTCCTGGATGCCGACAACCGCCTGCACCCGGACTTCCTCCAGCGCGCCTGGGACGTGCTGGCGGCCTCTCCCCCGGAGGTCGGCTGGGCCTATCCCGACATCGACATGTTCGGGTTCGAGATGAACTTCGCGGTGCGCGGCGAATACTCGCATTTCCTGCACCTCGTCGAGAATTACTGCGAGGCCGGCAGCCTCGCCCGCCGCGCCGTCTTCGAGCGTGGCCTGCGCTTCGACGAAGCCATGCGCCAGGGCTTCGAGGACTGGGAGTTCTGGCTGAACTGCGCCCGCCACGGCTTCATCGGCCGCCATGTCCCGCATTCGGGCTTCCAGTACCGCCGCCGGGCGGAAAGCATGCTGACGGGCTCCGAGCGCCTGCGGGACAGCATCCTCTCCTACATGCGCCAGAAGCACGCGAAGGAGCTGCGCCCGACAGCCCTGCTGGCGCTGGAGCAGCGCGAGGTGCCCCGCTTCGCCATCTTCACCGGCCTGGACGAGGCCGCCCGCCTGACGGTGGACCCACGCCCCGGCCAGGGCCGCGAGGTGCCGCCCGAAGCCTGCGACGAGGTATTCATCACCTGCGCGCAGCAGCCCAAGGCGCAGCATTTCCCCAGCTTCTGCTGCTTCAACTCCACCCCGGCGCTGCAACGGCTGGAGGAGGCCAGGCTTCTGCCCGGCCTCTTCTGGATGGCACAGCTCATGCTGGCCGACCACCATGTCATCGTGGTCGAGACGGTGGTATCCGAGGAGGAGCACCTGGGGCTGGAGCCGCTCTTCGGCCAGTCAGCCGATGGCGCGCGGGTGCGGGCCGCGCCCATGGTGTTCAGCAACAGCGAGCTGCTGCGCGCCGTGGCCCGCGACCCCTCCCCCAGCTGGTTCAGCTCCATCGAGTCCGACCATCCGGCCCCGAGGCTGGGGCTCATCCGCGTCACCCTGCCCGCCTCCGTCGGCCAGATACCGCCGCCGCCGGACTGGCATGTCTCCGGCATGATGCTGGATGTCGCCGATCGCTGGCGCGGCGGGATGCAGCGGCGGTCCCCCCGCCCCACCGAGTGGCGGGAGGATGCGCGGCGCTACCGCACCAGCGCCACCGAAAGCTACATGCTGCTGAACGGCCTCGGCGCCGTCATGCCCTTCCTGGCGCCGGACGACCGGCGGGACATCGGCTTCCTGCTGCCGCTCTGCGCCTTTGGCGGTGTCGAGAAGGTGGTGCTGAACTATGCGGCGGTGCTGAAGGATGCAGGCTGGCGGCCGCATCTCTTCATCACCGCCGTGCAGACGGCGCAGCTGAGCGCGGAGCAGCGCGGCATCTTCCACAGCGTCAACTTCCTCACCGGCAGGGGCGAGGAAGCGGCGGACTGGAACAACCTGCACCTCGGCAGCGGCACCTCGGCCTTCAACCAGCAGGGCCACACCATGAACGCCCTGGGCCTGCTCTGCACCATGGCGGCGGTGCTGAACACCCATTCGATCGCCGGCCACGGCTTGGTGGCGGCGCTCCGGCGGCAGGGCGTGAAGACCTTCCTGGGCCTGCATCTGGTGGAGCGCAGCCAGCTTGGCCAGCCGATGGGCAACCCGCATATCGCCCTGGCCTATGAGCATGCCTATGACGGCTTCGTGGTGATCTCCCGGCAGTTGCGGGACTGGTGCGTCGGCCAGGCGGTGCCGCAGGAGAAGCTGCACGTCATCCCCAATGCCCCTTCCTATCCGGCCAGCGAAGGCCGCCGTCGCCGCATCATGGCGCTGCGACCGGAGCGGCAGGGGCCGCTGCGGGCGCTGTTCCTGGGCCGGCTGGACGAGCAGAAGGGCATCGACCGGCTGGCGCAGATGATCCTGCGCAGCCAGGGCCACCCCATCGAGTGGCGCGTCGTCGGCAAGGCGGTGGTGGGCGACGCCGCGATGGAACTGGCCGGGACAGGTATCTCGCCGGAGCCGGCGGTGACGCATCCCGATGAACTGGACTGGCTCTACGGCTGGGCCGATGTGGTGGTGCTGCCGTCCCGCTTCGAAGGCGTGCCGCTGACCATCCTGGAAGCGCAGCGCATGGGCTGCACCGTGATCGCCACCGATGTCGGCGCCGTGGCGGAGATCATCACGGATGGCGAGGATGGCTTCCTTGTCACCGCCGATACATCGGAGCGCGAGGTCGTCGATGCCTTCATCCGCATCCTCGACCGCCTCGCGCAGGACCGCGGGCAACTGAACGCGGTCAGCCAGCAGGCGGCGGCGCGCACCGGCGCCGCGACCTGGGCCGCCAACATGGGCAACTTCCTGCGCCACCTGGAGACAATCACGGAGAAGAAGGCATGACGCCGGTGCTGATTGCGCGCACTGAGCTGCAGCAGGCGCTGAGCGGCGCACCGTCGCTGATCGTGCTGGAAGAGGTGGCGGAGGCCGCGCAACTGGCGCTGGAAGGGCTGACGCTCTGGCACGCCAGCACCACGCCCGCAGGCCTTGTGCTGCACCGGGAGACGCTGGCGCCGGAAGCCGGGCTGATGCCGCTGACCCTGGCCATGCCCGGCCTCCTGGCCATCGTCGCGCCCGATGCGGAAGCGGCGCGGCCGGTCAGCGCCTGGGCGCGGGATGTTTCCGACGTCTCGCCCGCCGTGATCGAGGCCGCTGACGCCACTGCGGCGCTGCGGCCCCTGACCGCGTTGTTGCTGCGCGCCCTGGACGGCACGCGGGCGCGGATGGGCGAATTGCACCGGGCGCTGGCCGCCACCCGCATCGATTACGAGGATACGCGGATCGCCATGGGCTCGGTGCTGCGCACCCTCGGCAACCGCCCGCCGGCCAAGCTGCGCCCGGCGCTCTCCGCCCTTCCCGCCGCGCTGGCGGTGCAGCCGGTTCACCGCCGCCTGCGGCTGCGCCAGCGCCCCGGCCTGGCCGTGAGGGACATCGCGGCCCTTGCCATTCATCTGCCCACCGCCGCCTGCGGCCCGGAAGCGCTGCTGCGGGTGCGGCTGGTGGCGGCCGAAAGCGGGCGGGTGCTGGGGAGCTGGCTGCTGCCGGGCCCCGCGCTGGAGCCGGGCTGGGTGACCCTGGACCTGCCTGCCCCCGCGCCCTCGCTGCGCGAGACGGCCTTGATCGAGATCGCGGCCGAGCTGGGCGAGGATGACCAGCTCTCTCTCTCGCTGGAGGATCTGACCAGCGGCGGCGAAACGGCCCTGCAAGTGCTGGAAGGCCAGGCCGGCGAGACGGACCGCGCCCTGGCGCTGCGGATTTGGACCGCCGAACCCGGCAGCCGCTTCGTGCTGGCGCGCCACTGGCGCTGGGACGACACCGGCACCAGCCTGCCGGATGCCGGCCTGCCCTATCTGATGCCGGAGGCCGAATGGTCCCGCACAGTGGTGATCGAGGGGCGGGCCCGCGCGGTCGGCCTGGGCCAGGAGGTGCCGCGCCCCGTCGCGGTGCTGGAGGAGAACACCACCACCCTGCTGGCGCCACCCGCCATCCGGGTCGCTGGCCTGGACGTGGTGCAGGTGGAGCTTCGGCTGCTGGCCGGCATGGCGGCGCAGGCAAGGGCCGCCATATGGCTGCGCGACCCGGCGCGGCTGGAAAGCCTGGACGACCCGGCGCTGGACCTGCCGGGCACCCGTGCCTCCGGCTGGCGCAATTTCGACCAGAACGGCCGCTGCGTCATCACGCTGCGCCTGCCGGAGACGGTGGATCAGGCGGTGCAGGTGGTGGCGGGCGTTTCCACGCCGCAGCCACAGCGGGAGGCACCCTGCGCCATCGAGTTGCGTGCCATCTCGGCCCTGCGGACCGGCGGCGAGGCGGACAAGTCCACCCATGCCCCGCCCGCCGTGGAAGCGGTGCCGCTGCAGGCGCCGCCGCGCTTCGACCATGTGGCGCTGCGCAGCCACCATAGCGACGCAGGGCCGCCGTCACTGGAGGTGATGGTGCAGGGCCTCTCCCACGGGCCGCACCGCTGGCCGGAACTGCGCTTCCGGCTCAGCGCCGATGGCGAGGCCGATGCCGCGATCGAAATCCGCCAGGCCCCCGGCTGGCCCAGGGTCTTCGAGGCTTGGCCGGGCAGCCGGTCCGATCTTCAGGGCCCCTGCTTCGATTTCGGGCCGGATGACATGGCCCGCCTGGCAGCACGGCGGATGTCGCGGGACGGCCAGTTGGTCGCCGCGCTGCTGGAATTGCTGCCGGCCCTCGTGGCGGCCGGCCTGGCACAGCAACCTCAGGCCGTCTCACGCAAGGCCATCTGGCTGACCGCGGCGGAGCAGATCGCCGAGGCCGGCCGCCGCCTGCTGTTCACGCACCAGGACGACCCGGCGGCGGAACAGGCGGTGGAGCTGCACCAGGCCCCCTGAGCCCGGCCTCAGGCCGGGCTCAGGGCGCACAGGCCGCGCAGCGCGCTGAGATAGGCCTCGTACATGGCGGCGCGGTCGTGCGTGCTGGCCTGGTACCAGGCTTCCTCCACCACCGCCCGCACCTGCGCGGACGGTTCGCGCCACACCGCCTGCTCCAGCATCCGCGCATAGCCAGGCAGGTCGTCATCAGGCACCAGCAGCGCGCGCTCGGCGGCCAGCGGGCCGAAGCAGGCCAGCGCGGCATGGCTGGCCACCACCGGCCGGCGGCGCATGGCGGCTTCCAGATAGATCAGCGGCAGCCCTTCGATGCGTGAGGGCAGCAGCAGCGCATCGGAAGCCAGCAGCAGCCGGTCCACGTCCTGGCGATAGCCCAGCAGGCGCAGCGGCCCCTTGCCCAGGCCGGAAAGCCGCACGCGCCAGGAGCCCCGGCCGGCGCAGGCCACCACGCCGCCACAGGCCGCGTGGAAGGCGGCCGCGATCTCCGGCAGCCGGTCCGCGCCCTTGGCTTCCTCAAGCCGCCCGGCGAACAGCGCCACCGGCGTTTCGGGCGCCACGTCCAGTTCAGCCCGCAGCGCGGCGCGTAGCCGCGCTTCCTCTCCCAGCGGCGGCGCGGGCGGCAGATCGACGCCGTTGGGAATGACGCGCAGGATGCCAGGCGGCATGTCGAAGAGCTGCTCGGTGCGCCGGGCCACGGGTTCGGACACCGCGATCCATGCCAGGCCCGCCTGGGTCAGCGGCCAGGGCATGGCGTCCATGCCGCTCAGCCGGCCGGAGGCGGGCGCGAGGTGGGAGACCACCATCAGCGGCAGCCGCGCCTCGGCCACCGCCCGCAGGGCGCCGAGGCCGAAATTGGGCCAGGGCAGCGCCAGCACCACCGCATCCGGCCGCAATGCCTCCAGCAGTGTCGCGACCTCCGCCGCCTGCGCCGCGCTCGCGGCCGCGGCGCCATCCTTCGCTATCCAGCTGACCGGGGCCTCGTGGAAGTTCAGGTCCGGGAAGGATGGCCGCAGGCGGCCCGACAGCGCGGGGTCGCAGGACAGGATGGCCTCCATTCCCTGCTGCTGCAGAGCATGGGCCAGCGCGGCAGTGTGCAACTCCGTCCCACCGACATCCTCGGACGGTAAAACCAGCAGGATGCGCTGGACCTGCAGGGATCTCACGATAGCCTCAAACCTTTCCGCTGGTCGGGGCCAGACCAGCATTGTTTGTATTTAATGTAAAATTTTTGTGTCTGATGCTGAAACATGGCGGGTGGATTCGAATATCGTTCATTTCGACAGCGCTATTTTCCATGTGTCATCATGTGAACGCCATATTCTCGCCCAAGTCTTCGCCCTTTTCCATGAAACGGACCTTCCATCAGGCTATCATAACTTCATCAAGATCTGATCAAGGCGCAGTAACTAATCCAAATCAATTTGATGTCGGAAGTGGTGCAGGAATTCCCCCTCACTGTTTCACTGAGCAGAACAACCATGATCTTTGCCTTTTCCCAGCATAATTCGCCAAAGGAGTGCATGGCAGGGAAAAGCATGAGATCATCACGACAAATTCCTAGGAGCATCGAATGTCACGGTTTCTGATCACTGGGGGTGCTGGCTACGTTGGAAGCCACACCGTCCTCGCGCTGCGCGAGCGCGGCGAGGAGGTCGTCGTGCTGGATGACCTGCGCCAGGGTCACCGGGAAGCCGTGCCTCCTGGGGTGGAACTCGTGGTCGCCGACCTCTCGGACCGGAAGCAGGTGAAGGAGGTCTTCGCCAGCCACAAGTTTGACGGCGTGCTACATTTCGCCGCGCTGTCCCTGGTCGGCGAAAGCATGCGCGAGCCCATGCGCTACATGGCCGAGAACCTGTCCAACACCCTGTGGCTGGCGGAAGCGGCGGTGAAGGCCGGCTGCATGCGCTTCGTGCTCTCTTCCACCGCGGCCCTCTTCGGCTTTCCGAAATACATCCCGATCGACGAGAACGCGGAGATCGCGCCGGTCTCGGCCTATGGTGAATCCAAGCTGATGGCCGAGACCGGCCTGAAGTGGGCGGAGCGGGTCCATGGGCTGCGCACGGCCAGCCTGCGCTACTTCAACGCCGCCGGCGCCGACCCGCAGGGCCGGCTGGGCGAGGACCACAACCCCGAAACCCACCTGATCCCGCTGGCCATCAACGCGGCGCTGGGCCTGGGGCCGGAGCTGACGGTCTTCGGTACCGATTACGACACGCCGGACGGCACTTGCATCCGCGACTACGTGCATGTCACCGATCTGGCGGATGCGCATCTGCGGGTGCTGGACGTACTGAATGAGCGGCCGAGCGTCCGCTACAATGTCGGCAACGGCAACGGCTATTCCGTGCGCGAGGTGATCGAGACGGTGCAGCGGGTGAGTGGCCGCAAGGTGCCCTACCGCGAGGGCGCGCGCCGTCCTGGTGACCCGGCGGTGCTGGTGGCTTCCAATCAGCGATTGCGGGAAGAAACCGGCTGGCAGCCCCGGCATGAATCTCTGGAAGACATCATCCGCACCGCCTGGGCTTGGCGGGCGGCACATCCGCAAGGGTTCAGCAGTCCGGCCGCGAAGAGCGAGGCGGCCTAGCCGCCGCCCTCCCCGCCCGGGCGAAAGAGAGCGGCGCGCTGTTTAAGACGCCGCCTTCTCCGGCTGGCGGGCATCCGCCCCATCAACACAGCCGACAGGCCAGCCACCCTCGTCCCAGATCAGGTTCGGATCCCAGAGTGGCATGACCTGGGGCATGTCGGAAGACGTGTCCACGCCGGCATGCGTGCGCGTCTTGCGATCCTTGTCGTCCATATCGTTGTTTCTCCCCCTTTATCCGGCGTGTCCATAGCGGCCGCCGTTATCCGGATAGCGTAACGTCACCGCTGCCTGGCGCCACTAACGACTTCGTCAGGGATGACATTCATCCTTCCAATGAAACGGCTGGTTGAGAGTTGCAGCGCCGGCGTCACAATTTTGCCATCTATGAGCAAGGCAGGGCGCGCAGGCTCACAAAGCCACGCCCAAGCCGCTTGCTGGAACGGGAAAAACCCGCTCGGGCAATGCGCCGGCAGGCTACCGGGCGGGCGCCATTTTCTGTTCCCCATTCATGATGCAGTAGGCTTTGTTCGCCATGCTGAGACACGTCACCAGGAGGCGCTCTCATGGCCCATGCCACATCAGCACAGTTCAGCGGCGAGGAAGCCGTTCCTCAGCCCCGCTCCGACCTTTCCGCGGCCACCGGCATCATGGTGGCTCTTGCCCTCTCGGTCGGCTTCTGGGCGGCACTGGCCTATGCCGTCCAGGCCGTGGCGGGTTGAGGCGGGGAAAGCAGTCCCGCTGGCAGATATGCAGCCGCGCACCGCCACCATCCTGCAGTACACGGCTCTCCTATGCCCATCTGGCTTTCGCCTTAGCTGCCTATGGAAGGATGCTCCGCCTTCCACATGAGGAGAATGGCCATCACAGCCGCCATGAAGGCCGCCGGGACCGGCAAGCCGACAAGCGCCATGACGAGCGCCAGGAGACCCAGGGCGATGACGCAGGTCCAGGTTCTCTCGCCCATCAGAACCCAGAGCGGGTTCAGCAGATTCTGGATGGCAGCCACTAAGCTCGACATCAGCATGACCCCCAGATTGCGGTTTCATTACTAAGCCGAACATAAAGGCTTTGCAGCGCGCGAGGGTGAACAAAGCGCCACGCTTCGGGGAATGTGATCCGAAGTCGCCTCCGCAGGGCCGCCGGCGGGGCAAGGCGGGCATTCCTCAAGGATGGGGCGGCGCGGCACGGAAAGAACATGACGGCTAAGGCGCCATCCTCAGCTTCCGCCGAAGATCACCAGCAGACGTGTTTTAGGGAAATGGCGGAGAGGGTGGGATTCGAACCCACGGTACCCTTGCGAGTACTTCGGTTTTCGAGACCGACGCGATCGACCACTCTGCCACCTCTCCGCAGGGGTTGCTTGGTCGAGCAAGTGGGCGGCGGTATAGGGGGCGGCGGCGGATCGCGCAACAGCCGGCGCGACAGGATGGCGCAGGAATCTCCCACCCCGGCGTTGACTCTCCAGCCCGCGCAGCGTTATACGCCCCTCCTCTCCGGCGGAACCGCGTTTCGCCGGCGGCCGTTGTCCGGCCGTTCAGAACCATTTTTTCTTTACCAGGCCAGGACAGGCTAGAGCTTCAGGGCGAACCATGACCTACGCAGTGATCCGCACCGGCGGCAAGCAGTACCGCGTCACCCCCGATGCCGTGCTGACCGTCGAGAAGCTCGATGCCGAAGCCGGCGCGACCGTGACCTTCCAGGACGTGCTGGCCATCGGTGGCGAGGCCGGCTTGACGGTGGGCGCGCCCACCATCGCTGGCGCGACCGTGACCGCCACGGTGGTCGACCAGACCCGCGGCGACAAGGTCATCATCTTCAAGAAGCGCCGCCGGCAGAATAGCCGCCGCAAGAACGGCCACCGCCAGCACCAGACCGTGCTGCGCATCTCGGCCATCAACGCGGCCTGAACCGGCTCTAGCAGGAGACACTCCTCATGGCTCACAAAAAGGCTGGCGGTTCCTCCCGCAACGGTCGCGACTCCGCCGGCAAGCGCCTCGGCGTCAAGAAGTTCGGTGGTGAGCATGTGCTCGCCGGCAACATCATCGTGACGCAGCGCGGCACGAAGATGGTTCCGGGTGACAACGTGCTCTGCGGCCGTACCCACTCCATCCACGCCGCCATCGAAGGCAAGGTGAAGTTCACCCGCCGCGCCGAAGGCCGCGTCCATGTTTCCGTCGAGCCGCTGCCGCAGGCCGCCGAGTAACCTCGCGCCCGCGACGACCCGACACGACTGACGCAACGGGGGCCTCGCGGCCCCCGTTTTTGCGTTCAGCCCTCCCTACCGGACCAAGCTCAGACCATGAAGTTCCTCGACGAAGCCAAGATCTGGGTGAAAGCCGGCGACGGAGGCGACGGTGTCGTCGCCTTCCGCCGCGAAAGGTTCATCGAATACGGTGGCCCGGATGGCGGCAATGGCGGCAAGGGCGGCGACATCATCGTGGAGGCCGTCGAAGGCCTGAACACGCTGATCGACTTCCGCTATTCGCAGCATTTCAAGGCCCGCAAGGGCGGCAACGGCGCGGGTTCCGACCGCACCGGCGCGGGCTCCGACGACGTGACGCTGAAGGTGCCCGTCGGCACCGTTATCCTGGCCGAGGACAAGGAAACCGTCCTGGCCGACATGACGCAGGTGGGCCAGCGGGCCACCATCTGCACCGGCGGCGACGGCGGCCATGGCAATGCCCATTTCAAGACCAGCACCAACCGTGCCCCCCGCCGCGCCGACAAGGGCTGGCCGGGCGAGGAACGCTGGATCTGGCTGCGGCTGAAGCTGATCGCCGATGCCGGGCTGGTGGGGCTGCCCAATGCCGGCAAGTCCACCTTCCTGGCCGCCTCCAGCGCCGCCAAGCCGAAGATCGCGGACTATCCCTTCACCACGCTGAACCCGCAGCTCGGCGTCGTGCGGCTGAATGCCACCGAGGAATTCGTGCTGGCCGATATCCCCGGCCTGATCGAGGGCGCGGCGGAAGGCGCCGGGCTCGGCACCCGCTTCCTGGGCCATGTGGAACGCTGCGCCGTGCTGCTGCACCTGATCGACGGCAGCCAGGCCGACCCCGTGCGCGCCTATGAGACCGTGCGGGCGGAGCTGGAGGAATATGGCGGCGGCCTGGCCGACAAGCCCGAGATCCTGGCGCTGAACAAGACCGATGCCATGACGCCCCAGGCCCGCGCCAGTCGTGTGAAGGCGCTGGAGCGCGCCACCGGCCGCCCCGTGCGCCTGATCAGCGGCGTCACCGGCGAAGGCGTGCCCGAGACGCTGCGCCTGCTGGCCGATACCGTCTATCGTGCCCGCGAGGAGGCGACCGAGGCATGATCCCTTCCCTCTCCACCGCGCGGCGCATCGTGGTGAAGATCGGATCTGCTCTGGTGGTGGACCCGGACACGGCCTCCCCCCGCGAAGCCTGGCTTGCCTCCGTCGCCACCGACATTGCCGCGTTGCGGGCAGGCGGGGCCGAGGTTGTGGTGGTCTCCTCCGGCGCCATCTCCCTGGCCCGGCAGGCGCTGGGCCTGACCAAGCGCAAGCTGCGGCTGGAGGAGAAGCAGGCGGCGGCGGCGGTGGGGCAGATCCGGCTGGCCGGCGCCTGGCAGGCGGCGCTTTCCGCGCATGACCTGAATGCCGCGCAGCTGCTGCTGACGCTGGAGGATAGCGAGGACCGTCGCCGCTACCTCAATGCCCGCGCGACGCTGGGCACGCTGCTGGACCTCGGCTGCGTCCCCGTCATCAACGAGAACGACACCGTCGCCACGGCCGAGATCCGCTTCGGCGACAATGACCGTCTGGCCGCCCGCGTGGCGGAGATGATCCAGGCCGACGTTCTGGTGCTGCTCTCGGATATCGACGGCCTCTACACCGCCGATCCGCGCCGCGACCCAGAGGCCAAGCACCTGCCGGTGATCGAGCGCCTGACGGACGACATCATGGCCATGGGTGGCGAGCCGCCGCCCGGCTATTCCTCCGGCGGCATGCGCACCAAGCTGATCGCGGCCCGCATCGCCACCGGTGCCGGCACCGCCATGGCCATTGCCCTGGGGCAGCGGGACAATCCACTGCAGGCGCTGCGCGATGGCGCCCGCTGCACCTGGTTCCTGCCGACGCCGGAGGGCCGCTCGGCCCGCAAGCGCTGGATCGCCGGCTCCCTCGCGCCGCTGGGCGTGCTGCGGGTGGATGCCGGGGCGGCCGGTGCGCTGCGCGGCGGTTCCTCGCTGCTGCCGGCCGGCGTGCGCGCGGTGGAAGGCGCCTTCCATCGCGGCGACCCGGTCGCCGTGCAGGACGAGGGCGGGCATGAGGTGGCCCGCGGCCTTTCCGCCTATGATTCCGAGGCCGCGCGGCAGATCGCCGGCCGGCGCTCAGAGGAAATCGAGACCATATTGGGCTGGCGCGGGCGGGACGAGATCGTCCACCGTGACGACCTGGTGCTGCTGTAACCACTCCCTGGAACAGGAAGAACGGCCGTGAACGCCCTCGCCGATCCCATCGCCCGCCAGCTTGAAGATGCCGCCCGCGCCGCCCGCGCGGCCGCCGGCCAGCTCGCGCGCGCCGGGCGACCGGCGAAGGACCAGGCCCTGCTGGCGGCCGCCAGCGCCATCCGCGCGCGGCAGGAGGCCATCCTGGCCGCCAATGCCGCCGACCTGGAAGCCGCGCCCGGCCTGACCGCCGCCTTCCGCGACCGGCTGGTGCTGAACCCCGCCCGCATCGAGGCCATGGCCAAGGGCCTGGAGGAAGTCGCCGCCCTGCCCGACCCCGTGGGCCGCGTGCTGGCGGAATGGACGCGCCCCAACGGGCTGGTCTTCCGCCGCGTGGCGCAGCCGCTGGGCGTGGTCGGCATGATCTATGAAAGCCGCCCCAACGTGACCGCCGATGCCGCCGCGCTCTGCCTCAAGGCGGGCTCGGCCGTGCTGCTGCGCGGCGGCACTGAGGGCGCGCGCAGCAGCGCCGCCATCCATGCCTGCATGGCCGAAGGGCTCCGCGCCGCCGACCTGCCGGAAGCCGCCGTGCAGATCGCCCCCACCCAGGACCGCGCCTTCGTGGGCGCCATGTTGCGCGCGGCGGGGCTGATCGACCTGATCATCCCGCGCGGCGGCAAGGGGCTGGTGACGCGGGTGATGGAGGAAGCGCGGGTGCCCGTGCTGGCCCATGCCGAGGGCCTTTGCCACACCTATATCCATGCCCGCGCCGACCACGGCATGGCGCGCAGGCTGCTGGCGAATGCCAAGATGCGCCGCACCGGCGTCTGCGGCGCCACCGAGACGCTGCTGATCGACGCCGCCATCGCGCCGGAACTGCTGCCGCTGCTGGTGGAGGACCTCGCGGCGCTGGGCTGTTCCTTCAAGGCGGATGAGCGGGCGCGCTCCATCCTGCCCGCCCTGCCCGTGGCCACCGAAGCGGATTTCGCCACGGAATGGCTGGATTCCATCCTCTCCATCAAGGTGGTGGACGGGGTGGAGAGCGCCCTGGCGCATATCCGCCGCTATGGCAGCGAGCATACGGAAGCCATCGTCACCGAGGATGCCGAGGTCGCCGCCGCCTTTCTCAACGGGCTCGATTCGGCGGTGGGCATGTGGAATGCCTCCACCCAGTTCTGCGATGGCGGCGAATTCGGCTTCGGGGCCGAGATCGGCATTGCCACGGGGCGGCTGCATGCGCGCGGCCCGGTGGCGCTGGAACAGCTCTGCACCTATCGCTACCACGTCATCGGCACCGGCCAGACGCGTGCATAGCGCCATGCCGCTCTTCCGCATCGCGTCCTGAGCCTTTGCGCCCGCCCTTCGAGCCGGCCCGCTTCGGCGACCGGCGCCGCCTGCGCATCGGCCTGCTGGGCGGCAGCTTCAACCCGGCGCATGAAGGGCACCAGCATGTGGCCCGGATGGCGCTGCGGGCGCTGCGGCTGGACCAGGTCTGGATGATGGTCTCGCCCGGCAATCCGCTGAAGCCGGCCAGGGGCATGGCGCCCTTCGCCGAGCGCCTGGCCTCCGCCCGGCGCATGGCGCAGCCGCCGCGCATCCTGGCCACCGGCATCGAGGCAGCGCTGGGCGAGCGCTATAGCGCCCGGACCCTGGCGAAGCTTGCCACGCGCTTTCCGCTGGCCCGCTTCGTCTGGATCATCGGCGCCGACAACCTGTGGCAGTTGCCGCGCTGGCGGCAATGGCAGGCGCTGGTGGCGCAAACGCCGGTGGCGGTGCTGCCCCGCCCGGGCTGGACTCGCAAGGCGCTGGCCGGCCAGGCCGCGCGCCGGCTGCGCCGCTTCCGCCAGAAACGCCCGGGCCAGATGCCGAAACACGGCCCGGCCTGGACCCTGGTGCCGGCGCGGGAGAACAGCGCCAGTGCCACCGCCATCCGCGCGCGCGCAGCCTTGAACGCCCCTGGGGAGAAGGTCCAGGGAATCGATGCTGGCGGGCAACCGCCATCCCGCGCCATACAGATCGCAAATCGCGTAAACGCCGACACAAGAGACTAGAGGACGCCCCATGGCCCGCACCCCCACCAAGCCGCCCGCCGGCAGCAAGCCCAGCCGCAAGCCGGTTGCCACCACCACCGCCCGCGTCCCCGGCAAGGCCGCCACGCTGCGCACCGCCAAGCCGGCCGCCGCCGCCAAGGCACCGGCGCGCAAGCCCGCCGCCAGCGCCGCCGCCCGCCCGGCACGCGAAACCGCCGTGCCCAAGGCCGCCCGCGCCGTGGCCGCCAGCAAGACCGCCGCCGCCGCTTCCAAGGCCCCTGCCCGCACGGCTGGCGCCAAGCCGGCCGCCACCCGCAGCGCCGCCGCGAAGCCGGCCCGCGCGGCCTCCGCCCGCTCCGCCGCGCCGAAGGCCAGCACGCGCAGCAGCACCACCGCCAAGCCCGCGCGGGCGGCCAAGGCCCCCGCGGCCCGCACCGCCACCGCCACCGCCAGCAAGGCGGCGCCCGCCCGCGCTGCCGCCAGCAAGGCTCCGGCCCGCGCGACCGCCGCCAAGGCCACCGGCAGCCGCGCCACCGCCGCCCGACCGGCGGCCAGCCGCAGCGCCAAGCCCGCCGCCGCCGCGCGCCCGGCGGCCAAGCCGGCCCGCGCCGCTGCCCCTAAGGCCGCCGCGCCGCGCAAGGCAGCCGTGCCCCCGGCGCCGAAGTCGGCCCGCGCCACCGCCGCCAAGGCCACCCCGGTCCGCACCGCCAAGCCGGCCGCGCCGCGCAAGAAGCTCTCGCCGCCCGAGATCGACCGCCTGGTGCTGGCCGCCGTGACCAGCCTGGAGGATGACAAGGCCGAGGACATCGTGGTGCTGGATGTCGCCACCCGCGCCACCTTCGCCGACCGCATGGTGATCGCCACAGGCCTGGTGGAGCGGCAGATCCAGGCGATGGCCACGCATGTGGACAAGGCGCTGGGCGAGCTGGGCATCAAGCGCATCCGCACCGAAAGCTCGCCCGACTGGGTGCTGCTGGATGCCGGCGACCTGGTGGTGCACCTCTTCCGCCCGGAAGCGCGCGCCAACTACCGGCTGGAGAAGATGTGGGGCCCCGATAGCCCGGTGGATGGCCCGTTGGGCGATGACGACACCACTATGCCGCCGCTGAGCGAGGAGGATGCCGCCGAGATCGCCGCCGACATGGGCCGCACCGGCATCGACCTCGACGACGAGAGCATGCAGGTCGAGGACGAGGACCATGTCTCCGGCGCGGACATGGGCGAGGACGACCTGAGCGATGACCTCGGCGACGACGTGATCGAGGAGTGAGCCGCGCCCCCCTTCTGCTGGCCGTGGGCCGGCTGAAGCCGGGGCCGGAGGCGGCGCTCTTCGCGCAGCACAATGCCCGCCTGCGCCCGCCGCTGACCGTGAAGGAGATTCCGGAAGCGCGCGGCTCCGCCGCCGAGATCCGGCGGCGGGAAGGCGCGGCGCTGCTGGCGGCGCTGCCGGAAGGCGCGCTGGCCGTGGCCATGGACCTCGGCGGCGCCACGCCGGACAGCGAGGAACTGGCCGCGCTGACCGCGAAATGGGAGGAAAGCGGCCGGGTGGTCGCTTTCGTCATCGGCGGGGCCGAGGGGCTGGACCCCTCGGTGCTGGCGCGGGCGGAGCACAAGCTCTCCCTGGGCCGGCTGACCTGGCCGCATTTCCTGGTGCGGGGGCTGCTGGCCGAGCAGCTCTACCGCGCCCAGGCCATCCGCGCCGGGCATCCCTATCACCGCGCCTGGCGGCCCTGAGGCCGCCTCGCCGGGCTCCGCCCTAGAGGAAGCCCACCCGCCGCAGCATGATACTGGCCGGCTGTACCAGCGCCATGGTCAGGAAGATCCGCACCAGGTGGAAGGCTACCACCACCGGCACTTCCAGCAGCAGCGTCTTGGCGGTGATGGACATCTCGGCCACGCCGCCGGGCGCGGTGGCCAGCACCATGGTCGCCGGGTCCAGCCCGAAGGCATGGCCCAGCGCCAGCCCCAGCAGGGTGCAGAGGCCGGTCAGCAGCAGCACATGCAGCATGGCCCCCGCCATCAGCCGCCCGCCGCCGAGAAAGGCCGCGCGCTCGAACTGCACGCCGAGCTGGGCGCCCAGCAGCACCTGCGCCGCCGCCGTCAGCACCACGGGAATGCCGGTGACGCTGTTGCCCGTGGCGGTGAGCCCGACGCTGACCAGCAGCCCGCCCAGCATCCAGGAATTGCGCATGCCGATGCGCTGCAGCACCACCGCTGCCACCGCCCCGGCGGCCAGCAGCAGCGCGAAGCCGCCCAGGCGGAAATCCTGCGCCACCGCATTTCCGGCCAGGGCCGCGCCGCCCCGCACCCCCAGCAGCGCGAAGGCGGTGGGCACCAGCACCACCACCCCCACCACGCGCAGCAGCTGCGCGATGGCCACCGCCGTGGGGCGGGCGCCATAGGCCTCGCCGATCAGGCTCATCTCCGCCACGCCACCCGGGATGGAGCCGAAGAGGGCACTGGCCTTGTCCATCCGCGCCAGCCGTCCCAGCAGCGGCGACAGCAGCACGCCCAGGGCCAGGGTCAGCAAGGCACTGGCCACCACCAGCAGCCCATGCTGCGCGATATGCCCGGACGCCTCGGGGGTGAAGAACAGCCCCAGCGCGCAGCCCACCACCAGCATGCCGCCGTTGCGCAGCGGCTGGCTGGCCTGCACCGGCAGCCCGGACAGCCGCCCCAGCGCCACGAAGGCCAATGCCCCCAGCAGCCAGGGCAGCGGCGTGTGCAGGGAAAAGAAGGCCAGCCCGCCCAGCGCCGCCAGCCCGTAGCACAGCAGATACGCACCCGCCCCGCGCCAGGAGGGAGATGGCGGCGCGCGGAGGAAGGAGAGGCGATTCGGCATGTTGCGATGCAGATTACCTGCCCCGGCCGACACCGCCATCCCACCAGGGCTCCGCTAATGACTTCATGCTGTGCTCAAGGTGCCTTCAGTTCCGCCGCGGCCGCAGCCGTGCTAGGGCGCGCATTCCCATGATCCTGCACCCATGTTCCGCGCGCTGATCCGCCACCCCGCCACCCAGGCCTTCCTGGCGGGACTGATCGGCCGCTATCTCGCCTTCTGCTACCGCACCACCCGCTGGTCCCTGATCGGCGAGGAGCACATGCGCCCCTATGCCGAGAGCGGCGCCCCCATCATCGTCGCCTTCTGGCATGAACGCCTGCCGATGATGCCGATGCTCTGGACCACCGTGGCCAAGGCCTTCCCCGGGGCCGCGCATTGGCAGCCGCATGTGCTGGTCTCCCGCCACCGCGACGGCCGCTTCATCGGCGAGATCGTGGCGCGCTTCCGACTTGTGATGATCCATGGCTCCACCTCGCGCGGCGGTGCCGCGGCGCTGCGGTCGCTGACGCGCGTGCTGCGCGGCGGCAGCCCGGTGGCCATCACGCCGGATGGCCCGCGCGGCCCGCGCCGGGTGCCGGCGGAAGGCGTGGCGCAGCTGGCCGCCTTCGCCAAGGTGCCGGTGGTGCCGACGGCCGCCGCCACCACGCGCCACCGCCTGCTGCCGAGTTGGGACCGCATGATGCTGCCCCTGCCCTTCGCGCGCGGCGTGCTGGTCTGCGGCCCCGCCATCAGGGTGGAAACGGCGGATGACGCGGCGCTGGCCGCCATCGGCGCGGCGCTGACCGAGGCCTGCGGCACCGCCGATGCCTGGGCCGCCGGCCGCACGGCGCCGGAGAGCCGCCGCGTATGAACTGGGGCCAGTGGCTGAGCCGGCTGGCGGGCACGCTCGCGGGGCCGGTGCTGCCGCCGCTGCTGCGCCGCCGCGCCGCCCAGGGCAAGGAACTGGCGCCCCGGCTGCGGGAGCGGAAGGGCTTCGGCGCCGCCCGGCCGCAGGGTCTGCTGATCTGGCTGCATGCGGCCAGCGTGGGCGAAAGCCTGTCCCTGGTGCCGCTGATGGAGGCCCTGGTGGCGCGGCAGCCGGCGCTGCATCTGCTGGTGACCACCGGCACCGTCACCTCCGCCGCCCTGCTGAAGCGCCGGCTGCCCGCCGCGGTGGCGGCGCGCGTCATCCACCGCTTCGCGCCGCTGGACGTACCGCGCTGGATCGACCGCTTCCTGGATGGCTGGCGGCCGGATGCCGTGGCCATCGCCGAAAGCGAGATCTGGCCCAACCGCACCTATGCGCTGGCGGCACGCGGCATCCCGGCCGCCCTGGTCAATGCCCGCATCTCGCCGCGCTCGGCGGCGGCCTGGGGGCGCTGGGCACCGGGGCTGGCGCGGGACCTGCTGGGCCATTTCGCGCTGGTGATGGCGCAGAGCGAGGATGACGCCGCCCGGCTGCGCGCCCTGGGTGCCTCCGGCGCCATCTGCCGCGGCAACCTGAAGGCCGCCGCCGCCCCCCTGCCGGTGGAGGTGGCGGAACTGGCGCGGATGCGCGCCATCCTGGGCCGCCGCCCGGTGCTGCTGGCCGCCAGCACGCATCCGGGGGAGGACGCGGTGGTGATCGCGGCGCATCGCGCCATGGCGCCGCGCCTGCCGGGCCTGCTGACGGTCATCGCCCCCCGCCACCCGCAGCGGGGGCCGGAGATCGCCGCCCTGGCCGCCCCGCTGCCCACGGCCCTGCGCAGCGAGGGCGGGCTGCCCGAGGCCGGTGTCGAGGTCTATGTCGCCGATACGCTGGGCGAGATGGGGTTGTTCTTCCGCCTGGCGCCGGCGGGGCTGGGCGTCACGCTGATCGGCGGCTCCCTGGTGCCCAAGGGCGGGCATAACCCGCTGGAGCCGGCGCGGCTGGGCAGCCCGGTGCTGCTGGGTCCCGATACGAGCCACTTCCGCGAAGTGGCGGACGACCTTCTGGCCGCCGGCGGCGCCCTGCGCGTGGGTGATGCGGTGACGCTGGCAGAAACCGCGACGGACGTGCTAACGAATCCGGAGCGGGCGTCCGGAATGGCGCGCGCCGCGGCGACGATCGCCGATAATGCCGCCCACCTGCCGGATGAACTGGCAGAGGCGATTCTGGGTTTGCTGCCCTCCGGCCCCGGCCTCGCGCCAGAGGCCTAGAATGGGAAAGGATGGTTCAGGGCTGATGCGTGCCCCCGACTTCTGGAGCGGGGGCGGCGGGGGAATTGCGCCCTTGCTGCTCTCGCCAATCGCCGCGATCTATGCCGCCGCGACCGCGCGCCGGGTGGCCAAGCCTGGCTGGCAGGCCCCGGTGCCCGTCATCTGCTGCGGCAATGCCAGCGCCGGCGGCGCCGGCAAGACCACCGTGGCGCTGGATATCGGCCAGCGCCTGTCCAACCGCGGCGTGGCCGCGCATTTCCTGACCCGCGGCTACGGCGGCACCCTGAAGGGCCCCGCGCTGGTGGACCCCGACAAGCACGACAGCAAGGCCGTGGGGGACGAGGCGCTGCTGCTGGCCAGCATCCGCCCCACCTGGGTGGCCGGAGACCGCCAGGCCGGTGCCCGCGCCGCCATTGCCGGCGGTGCCCAGGCCCTGGTGATGGATGACGGGCTGCAGAACCCGGGGCTGGTCAAGGACCTCTCGCTGCTGGTGGTGGACGGCAACTACGGCTTCGGCAATGGCCGCATCATCCCCGCCGGTCCGTTGCGGGAGCCGGTGGCCGCCGCCGCCGCCCGCTGCCGTGCCGCCGTGCTGATCGGCAAGGACGAAAGCAACGTGCAGGCGCAACTGCCGCCCAACCTGCCGGTGCTGCGCGCCCGGCTGGTGCCGGGGCCGGAATCCGAGGTGCTGGCGGGCCAGCCGGTTTTCGCCTTCTGCGGCATCGCCAATCCGCGCAAGTTCTTCAATTCCTTGCAGGAGGTGGGCGCGGTAATCGCCGGGCGCATGCCCTATGCCGACCACTACCCCTTCGATGCCGGCGACCTGCGCGAGTTGCTGGCCGAGGCCGACCGGCTGCGCGCCATCCCCATCACCACCGCCAAGGATTTCGTGCGCATCCCGCCCGCCTTCCGCAGCCGGGTGAAGGTGCTGACGGTGCGCCTGCAATGGGAAGAGCCGCTGGCGATCGAGGCGCTGCTGGACCCGCTGGCGCAGCGGGTGCCGGTTCCAGCCTGAGGAACTTTTCCTTAAAATACATCCATTTATAGTAAAATTAACTCCATCTCTGGCCTGAGGCTCTTGGCGGCACGGGAAGGTTCGGGTTTGCCTGGGCCGCCTGCCCGTTGATCCGCCTGTCCTGAAGTGCCCGCTCTCCCAGCGCGTCATGTTCCGGCGGAGCGCCGGACCGGTCCTGCACCCTGAAGCAAGGAACGGTGATGCCCTCCTCCACCCGCCGCCAGTTGCTCGCCGCGACGGCGCTGGTCGGCCTGACCTCCACGGCCATTGGCCGGGAGATCACAGGCCGGCTGCCCTGGACGCCGAATGAAGCCTATCCCCCCGACATCGCCCGCCCCGGCGGCTGGCACTACCTGACGGCGGAGGAGGCGGCGACGCTGGATGCCATCGTCGAGCGTCTGATTCCCGCCGACGAGCATGGTCCCAGCGGCAAGGATGCCGGCTGCACCGTCTTCATCGACCGCCAGCTCGCCGGCCCCTGGGGCAGCTACGAGTGGTACTACATGCGGCCGCCCTTCGCGGAGAAGCCGCTGCCCTTCCAGGGCATCCAGTCGCCGATGGTGCCGCGCGACCAGTACCGCAACGGCATCGCGGCGCTGAACGCGCATGTCGCGCAGCAGTTCGGCGGCAAGCGCTTCGAGCAGCTCGATGCCACGCAGCGGGACACGCTGCTGGTGTCGCTGGAGAAGGGCGAGGTCGCCTTCGCCAATTTCAAGGCGCCGCTGTTCGACGCGAAGATGTTCTTCGACATCGTGCTGCAGAACACCATGGAGGGCTATTTCGCGGACCCCGCCTATGGCGGCAACCGCGACATGGCCGGCTGGAAGATGATCGGCTTCCCCGGCACCCGCTACGACTTCCGGGATGTGCTGGAGAAGCCCGGCCAGAAATACACCCTGCCGCCGGTCTCGATCATCGGCCGCCCCGAATGGAATGGACGCCCCGCATGACCCGCCTGCCCAAGAAGGATGTCGTCATCGTCGGGCTGGGCTGGACCGGCTCGATCATGGCGCTGGAACTGGCCAAGCAGGGCCTGGATGTCGTCGCCATCGAGCGCGGCCCCTGGCGCGACACCGCCGCCGACTACAACATCGGCACCGCGCCGGACGAGCTGCGCTACGCCATCCGCCAGGATATCTTCCTGCGCCCGGCGCAGGATACGCAGACCGCGCGCAACAAGCTGGACCAGGTGGCGCTGCCCATCCGCAAATACGGCTCCTACCTGCCGGGCAATGGCGTGGGCGGCGCGGGCGTGCACTGGAACGGCCATACCTGGCGCTTCATGCCGAGTGACTTCGAGCTGCGCAGCCATCTGACGGGCCGCTACGGCGCCGGTTTCATTCCCGAGGATTGCACCATCCAGGACTGGCCCGTCTCCTATGACGAGCTGGAGCCGCATTACGATTTCTTCGAGAAGGTCTGCGGCATCTCCGGCAAGGCCGGCAACCTGAAGGGTGTGATCCAGCCCGGCGGCAATCCCTTCGAGGGCTGGCGCTCGGATGAGTATCCGACCAAGCCGCTGAAGATGAACCTGGCGCAGACCATGTTCCAGAAGGCGGCGACGGATCTGGGCCTGCATCCCTTCCCGCTGCCATCGGGCAATATCTCCGAGGCCTATACCAACCCCTACGGCGTCCGCATGGCGCCCTGCACCTATTGCGGCTTCTGCGAGTGGTTCGGCTGCGCCAACTATTCCAAGTCCTCGCCACAGACCTGCGTGCTGCCGGCGCTGGTGCGCCAGCCGAATTTCGAGGCCCGCACGCTCTGCGAGGTGACCAAGGTCAACACCACGCCGGACGGCAAGATGGCCACCGGCGTCACCTACGTTGATTCCGCCGGGCGGGAATGGGAACAGCCGGCGGAGATGGTGCTGCTCTGCGCCTATGGCATCTTCAACGTGCGGCTGCTGATGCTCTCGGGCCTCGGCACGCAATACGACCCGCAGACCGGCAAGGGCACGCTGGGGCGCAACTATGCCTACCAGACCAATGCCGGCACCACGGGCTATTTCGACAAGGATGTCTACTTCAATCCCTTCGCCGGCGCCGGCTCGCTCGGCATGATGGCCGACGACTTCAACGGCGATGTCTTCGACCATGGGCCGCTGGGCTTCATCGGCGGCGCCAACCTGAACTGCACCACCACCAATGGCCGCCCCATCACCAGCCGGCCGACGCCGCCGGGCACGCCGCGCTGGGGTGCCGAATGGAAGAAGGCGACGGCCGAGACCTATGGCCATGTCACCACGGTGGGCAGCCAGGGCAGTTCCTATTCCTACCGCGATGTCTATATGGACCTCGACCCCACCTACAAGGACCGGCTCGGGCGGCCGCTGTCGCGCATCACCTTCGAGTTCAAGGAGAACGAGCTGAAGATGTCGCGCTTCATCGTGGAGCGCACGGCCGAGATCATGCAGGCCATGGGCGCCAAGCAGATGGTGAAGGGCGGCAAGGCGGCCACCTGGAACGTCGTGCCCTACCAGACCACGCACAACACCGGCGGCGCGGTGATGAGCAAGACGCCGGAGGATGGCGTGGTCAACCGCTACACGCAGCACTGGGACGTGCCGAATCTCTTCGTCTCCGGCGCCTGCCTGTTTCCGCAGAATGCCGGCTACAACCCGACGGGCACGGTGGGCGCGCTGACCTACTGGGCGCTGGACGCCATCAAGAACCAGTATCTCAAGAACCCCGGCCAGCCGCTGGTGCAGGCATGATGCGGCGCGCCCTTCTCGCGGCCACGCTGCTGGCCGCTTCCGTGCTGGGCGCCAACAGCGCCAAGGCGGACCCCGACAATTTCACCGAGGTGGAGCGCGGCAAGTACCTCGCCATCGCCGGCGACTGCATGGCCTGCCACATCGGCGCCGATGGCAAGTCAATGTCCGGCGGACACCTGCTGGAAACGCCCTTCGGCAAGATCTCGGTGCCGAACATCACGCCGGACGAGGAAACCGGCCTGGGGCTCTGGAGCGCGGAGGATTTCCACCGCGCCATGCATGAGGGCAAGCGGCCGGACGGCACGCATCTCTACCCCGCCTTCCCTTATCCGGACTTCACCAAGATCTCGCGGGCCGACAATGACGCGATCTTCGCCTATCTTCAGGCGCTGCCGCCGGTGCACAACCGGGTGGATCGCGACACCCTGCCCTTCCCCTTCAACATCCGCATGTTGATGGCCGGCTGGAACATGCTGAACTTCGAGCCTGGCGAGTTCCGCCCGGACCCGCAGAAGTCGCCGGAATACAACCGCGGCGCTTTCTTGGTGGAAGGCCCGGCGCATTGCGGCCTCTGCCACACGCCGCGCAACATCATGGGCGGCGACAAGGACAGCGAGCTGCTGCAGGGCGCCACGCTGCAAGGCTGGTTCGCGCCCAACCTGACCATGGACAAGCGCCTGGGCCTGGGTGACTGGTCGGAGGAGGAACTGATCGCCTATCTCCGCACCGGCCGCAACGACCGCGCCGCCGCCAGCGGCCCGATGGCCGAGGTGGTCGCCTATTCCACCAGCCAGATGACCGATGCCGACCTCAAGGCCATCGCGGTCTATCTGCGGGAGAATGGGCGGGCGGCGACTACCTCGGGCAACACCACGCCCCTGGCCGCCGATGACTCGCGCATGCGCACGGGCGAGGCGATCTATGCCGATACCTGCAAGGCCTGCCATGTCGCCGACGGCAGCGGCGTCTCCCGCATGTTCCCGCGCCTGGCCAACAACCAGTTGGTGCAGCAGGGCGACCCGACTGGCGTGCTGCGGGTGATCCTGCAGGGCGCGCAATCGGCCGCCACGCCGCTCTCGGTCACGGCGCCTTCCATGCCGTCGCTGGGCTGGCGCCTGAACGACCAGCAGGTGGCGGATGTGGCGACCTATATCCGCAATGCCTGGGGCAATGCTGCGCCCGCCGTGACGGCCGATCAGGTGCGGAAGATGCGGGAACTGACGGCCGTGCGGCCGAACTGAGCACCGCGTAAAAGAGGGGGAGCACCCGGCAATGGTACTCCCCCATCCCATGTCAGCCCCGGCGGGGCAGTTTCAGCAACCGCTTCACGACCTGGCTGGCATGAAAGGCAGGACCTTCCCCGGCAGGCCGGCAGAGGATGCAAGAATATTGTCCCCTGCTTCATGATGCCGCCACCATGCACAGCCCCCCGCCTGGTGAGGGAGGGGCGGCAGCACCCCGGCGGAGATCCGGCGCAGCATCCTGGCCTCCCTGCCCATCGCGCTGAGCATGGTCCCGGCTGGGCTGCTGCGGCTGGCGCTGGGCTAGGCCGGGCGCTTCAGCGTGGCCAGCTTGGCCAGCACCTGCTCCACCGTCAGCGCCGAGAGCGGCACCTGCCGCACCCAGGCCGAGACCGGCCCGCGCGGCGCGGCCAGGGCCGGGTCGCTGTCGCCGCCGAAGACCGTCAGCGTCGGGCAGCCGGCGGCGGCGGCCAGATGCGTGGGGCCGGTGTCATTGCCGATGGCCGCCGCCGCCCGCCGCGCCAGGGCGCCGATCTGCGCCAGGCTGGTGCGGCCGGTCAGGTCCAGCCCATCCGGCCGGGCGCGCAGGATCTCGGCGGCCAGCGGCGCCTCGGCGGGGCCGCCCAGCACCACGGGGGGCGCCTGCAGCCGCATCGCCAGCTCGGCGAAGCGCGCCACCGGCCAGCGCTTGCCCGGCCGCCCAGGCGAGGCCCCCGGCACCAGCAGCACGAAGCACGGCGGCAGGTTGAAATCCGCCAGGGGGTCATCCAGCCAGTCCAAGGCCGGCGGCGGAAAGTCGCGAATGCCGGCGATAGCAAGCTGTTCCCGCTGCCGCTCCAGCGTATGCAGCGCATTCCGGTTCGGGTTCACCCGGTGGTGGCTTTCCACTCCTGACCAGGCCGCCCGCCCCGTGAACCAGCGATAGCGGGAGGAACGGGAGGAGGTCTGCAGGTCGTAGACCCTGCCAAAGCCCGCCCGCCGCAGCCGCCAGGCCAGCCGCGCCACGGCGCGCAGATCGGACCAGTCCGGGCGGCCATCGTCCCAGATCTCGTCGAACCAGGGGGCGCGGCGCAGCAGCGGCGCGAAGGGCGCCGTGGTCAGCAGCGTGATATGGGCGCCGGGATGGTGCGCGCGAATAGCGGCGAAGGGCGTGAAGGCCTGCACCACATCGCCCAGCGCCGCCAGCTTGATGACGAGGATGCGCTCGCTCACAGCAATTCCCGATACACCGAGAGGGTGGCCCGCTGCATGGCGGCGGTGGTGTAGTGCTCCAGCACCATGGCACGGCCCTGGGCGCCGATGCGGGCGCATTCCGCCGCCGGCAGGGCCAGGGCGCGGGTGATGGCGGCGGCCAGCGCCGGCGCATCGCCCGGCGGGGTGCGCCAGCCGGTCTCGCCTTCCAGCACCGTCTCGCGCGGGGCGCCGAGGTCGGAGGCGATGACCGGGCATTCCATCGCCTGGGCTTCCACGATGGTGCGGCCGAAGGCCTCGGCATCGGTGGAGCAGTGCAGCGCCAGGTCGGCGAGGCGGAAGGCGGCGGGCAGGTCGTCGCAATGGCCGGGCATGGCGACATCGCCGCCCAGCCCCAGCGCCACGATCTGCTGCCGCAATTCGGCGGCGAAAGCCCCGCGCCCCTCGTCGCCGACCAGGATTGCGAAGGGGCGCGGCGCCGGCAGCATGGCCAGGGCGCGCAGCAGCACCTCCTGCCCCTTCCAGCGCGAGATGCGCCCCGGCAGCAGCAGCACCGGCCGCCCTTCCGGCACGCCCCAGGCCGCCCGCAGCGCCGCCACCCGCGCCTCGGGCACCGTGGCGGGGTCGAAGCGCCGCATGTCCACCCCGCGCGGAATGACGCGGATGCGCGCCGGGTCCGTGCCATGCCGCTCTCGCAGCAGGGTGGCGATGAACTGGCTGATGGCGATCACCCGCTCCCCCCGCGCCATGACGGAATTGTAGAGCCGCTTGCCGGGGAAGCCCTCGTTATAGGTGCCGTGATAGGTGGTGACGAAATGCGCGCCGGTTCGCCGCGCCGCCATCAGCGCCGCCCAGGCGGGAAAGCGGCTGCGGGCATGCAGGATGCCGATCCGCTCCGCCCGCACCAGAGCCGCCAGGGCGCCGGCCTGCCGCAGCAGCGCCCCGGGGGATTTCTGGTCCAGCGGCAGCGTCACGTGCCGGCCGCCGCGCGCTTCCAGTTCCGCCACCATGCGGCCGCCGGCGGAGGCGACGAAGGGGCGGAAGCCGGCGGCGGCCAGGGCCTCGGCGATTTCGATGGTGCCGCGTTCCACCCCGCCCGCATTGAGCGCGGGCAGCACCTGCAGCACGGCGGGGCTTTGATCTGGCATGGGCGCCGCATTAGCGCCCTGGCACGGGAATGTCAGCCCAGCCCCGCGCGCCGCCCGCGCCACACGCCGTGCCGGTGGATGGCCGTGGCGGCCGGATCGCGCTACCACGGAGAAAATCCTTCGAGGGGAAATGCCGATGCCGCTTGAAACCGCTTGGCCGCAGGATTGGCGCGAAGGCCACTTCGCGCTGCGCATCCAGGGCGAGGATGGGCCGATGGCCATCGCTCTCGCCAAGGGCGAAGTCTTCGACATGACGCCCGCCTACGGCACCGTCAGCGCCTGGCTGAACGACCCGCATCCCGCCGCCGCCATCCGCGCCCGCGGCGAGAAGCTGGCGCTGGACGTACAGGCCCTGCTGGCCGACGGCCGCCTGCTCTCCCCCTTCGACCTGCAGGCGCTGAAAGCCTGCGGCGTCACCTACGTCCGCTCTATGCTGGAGCGCGTGATCGAGGAGCGCTGCCGCGGCGATGCCAGCCAGGCCGAGTCGGTGCGGGCCGAGGTGCGCGGCATCATCGGCGACGACCTGACCAGCCTGCGCCCCGGCAGCCCGGAAGCCATGGCGCTGAAGCAGAACCTGGTCGAGCGCGGCTGGTGGAGCCAGTACCTGGAAGTGGGCATCGGCCCGGATGCCGAGGTTTTCACCAAGGGCCAGCCGCTCTCCTCCGTCGGCTCCGGCGCCAAGATCGGCGTGCATCCCGACAGCGCCTGGAACAATCCGGAGCCCGAGGTGGTGCTGGCGGTGGATTCGCAGGGCCGCATCCTGGGCGCCGCGCTGGGCAATGACGTGAACCTGCGCGACGTGGAGGGCCGCTCCGCCCTGCTGCTGGGCCGCGCCAAGGACAACAACGCCGCCTGCGCCATCGGCCCCGCCATCCGCCTCTTCGACGAGGGTTTTACGCTTGAGGACATCCGGCAGGCCGAGACCACCCTGACCATCGAGGGCACGGATGGCTTCCGCCTCTCCGAATCCGGCAAGGTCGGCGCCATCAGCCGCGACCCGACGGACCTCGTGGCGCAGATGATCGGCCCACACCACCAGTACCCCGATGGCGCGGCGCTGTTTCTCGGCACCCCCTTCTCCCCGGCGCAGGACCGCGGCGAGCCGGGCATGGGCTTCACCCACAAGTATGGCGACGTGGTGCATATCGCCAGCCCGCGCCTCGGCGCCCTCTGCAACACGGTGGAGCGGACGGACCTCTGCCCACCCTGGCGCTTCGGCATCGGCGCGCTGATGGCCAATCTGCGCCAGCGGGGGCTGCCGCGCGCATGATGGCGGAGGAGACCGGCCGGCTGGACCGGGGCGACGGCGTGGAACTGGCCTGGGCCTCGCTGCCCGGGCGCGGCCCCACCGTGGTCTTCCTGGGCGGCTTCCGCTCGGACATGGAAGGCACCAAGGCCCTGGCGCTGCGCGACATCTGCGCCGCGCGCGGGCAGGCCTTCCTGCGGCTGGATTATTCCGGCCATGGCACCAGCGGCGGCGTCTTCGAGCAAGGCTGCATCGGCACCTGGGCGGCGGACGCGGCCCTGGTGATCGGGCAGCGGGCGCCGGGGCCGCTGGTGCTGGTCGGTTCCTCCATGGGCGGCTGGATCGCGCTGCTGCTGGCGCGGCAATGGGGCGCGCGGGTGCGGGCACTGGTCGGCATCGCCGCCGCGCCGGACTTCACCTCCCGCCTGATGGAACCGGCGCTGACCGAGGCCAACCGCGCCGCCCTGGCGCGCGACGGGTTCTTCCACGAGCCCAATCCCTATGGCGACCCGGTGCCCATCACCGCGAAGCTGCTGGAGGATGGCCGGGCGCAGTCGGTCTTCGGCCAGCCCCTGCCCTTCGCCGGCCCGGTGCGGCTGCTGCAGGGCATGCGCGATGCCGAGGTGCCCTGGCAGACCGCCACCGACCTCGCAGCGCATCTCGGCACCGAGGATGTCCGCATCCTGCTGGTGAAGGACGGCGACCACCGCCTCTCCCGCCCGCAGGACCTGCTATTGCTGGAGCAGACCCTCACCAGCCTGCTCGGCACGCAGGATGGCAGCCAGCCCCTCCCGGAAGCCGGGATAGCGCCAACTTAACCCCAGCGCGGCCTGGGTGGCCGCCGATCGCACCCGGCGGTTCTCCGCCCAGAAGCCCCGGCCCATCGGCGACATGCCTTTCCAGGCTTCCTCGAAGGGCACCGCCGGGGGCAGCGGGGCACCCAGCAGGCGGGCGGCTTCCTCCGTCACGGCGGCGCTTTCGGCCGGCGTGTCATCGGCCAGGTGCAGCACGCGCGGCGCCGTGCCCTGCGGGCCGCTGGCGGCGGCCACCACGGCGCGGGCGATATCCTCCACATGGATGCGGCTGAAGCTGTGGCCGGGGCGCAGCACGCGGCGGGCGCGGCCGCTCCGCACCTCGTCCAGCGCGCTGCGGCCGGGGCCATAGATGCCGGCGGTGCGGAACAGGTCCAGCGCGCAGCGCCCGCCCAGCGCCGCCGCCCAGGCCTGCTCGGCGGCCAGGCGGCGGCGGGACCGCTCCTGCCCCGGCGCCGGGGGCGTCCGCTCGTCCACCCAGCCGCCATCCCGGTCGCCATAGACCCCGGTGGTGGAAAGATACCCCACCCAGCGCAGATCCCTGGCCCCGGCGATGGCCCCGGCATGGGCGGCCAGCACCGGGTCGCCCTCCTCCCCCGGCGCGGCGGTGGCCACCAGATGCGTGGCAGCGGCGATGGCCGGCCCGGCCTCCGTGAAGCGCAGCAGGGCCACCCCTTCCGGCGCCACGGCATGCTCCGGATTCCGGCTGGTGCCGGAAACGTGAAAGCCCGCGCGCAGGGCCTCCGCCGCGATAGCCTGGCCCGCATAGCCAAGTCCGAGGATGAGCAAACGTGCTGTCATGCCCTGCATGTGGCGTGGATTGCGGCACGCGGCTAGACTGCTGCCCATGCGAGCCCCCCCGCAAGCTCATGCGCGGTCCCTCTGGCGCAAAATGGCGCTGGGCATGTCCGCCGCCGCATTGCTGACCGTCACTGGTGCCGGCGCCGTGTTCTGGCTCCATTCCACCACCCTGACCGAGGCCGCCGAGCCCCGCCCCGCCCCGCCGCCAGAGGCCCAGGCCGCCCCGGCCTCACCGGCCGAGATGCCGCCCGGCAACAGCCTGCCGCTGCCGCCCGAACCGCCGCGCCTGACCGACAGCCCCGAATACGACACCTGCCTGACCCTGCTGCGCACCGAGCCGGAAGACGCCCTGGCCATGGCCGAAGCCTGGGAACAGCATGGCGGCGGCGAAGGCGCCCGCCACTGCACTGCCCTGGCGCAACTGGCCCTGGGCGAGCCCGAGCGCGCCGCCGGCCGGCTGGAGCGCCTGGCCTCCGAATCCAAGGCCGGCAATGCCGCCCGCGCGGCGGTCTATGCCCAGGCAGTACAGGCCTGGACCATGGCCAACCAGCCCGGCCGCGCCTATGGCGCCAGCACCATGGCCCTGACGCTGTCCCCGGAAGACCCGGCGCTGCTGGTGGACCGCGCCTTGGCCGCCGCCAGTCTGGGCCGCTACGACGAGGCGCTGCTGGACCTCAACTACGCCCTGAAGCTGGAACCCGGCCGGCCCGATACACTGGTTTTCCGCGCCGCCGCCCTGCGCCACCTGGACCGGCAGACGGATGCGATGGACGACGTAGAATCCGCCCTGGCCCGCGACCCCGGCCACCCCGAGGCCCTGCTGGAACGCGGCATCCTGAAGCAATTGAAGGGCGACACCGCCGGCGCCCGCCGGGACTGGCAACGCACCGTGGAAGCCGCCCCGGACAGCGCGGCGGCCGATCTGGCACGGCAGAACCTGGCGCTGAACGAGGCGGGGCCAAGGCGGCGCTGAAGGCCGGGCAGAAGAAAGGCCAGGGGAATGAATTCCCCTGGACCCCTTCTTTCTTCTTCAAGTTGGTGAGGCGGAAAGCGGGGCTGCCAGAGGCGGCACCCGAAATTCGAAAATAGAAGATGGGGGCCCGGGGGAATTCATTTCCCTGGCCGCAGGTGGTGCTCAGAAATCCAGGTCGGCGTAATGCGGCGGCGGGTTCACGCCGCTGACACGGTCGGCCAGCAAGGGCCGGAAGCCGGGGCGGGACTTCACGCGCGCGTACCAGTCCTTGGCGGCGTCGTTCACGGTCCAGTCGATATCGCCGATGTAATCCAGCGCCGAGAGATGCGCCGCCGCCGTCAGGTCCGCCAGGGACAGGAAGTTGCCGGCGAGCCACAGTCGCGTCTCGGCCAGCCAGCCCAGGTAATCCAGGTGCGGCTTCAGGTTGGCATAGCCCGCGCGCAGCGCCGCGGCATCGGGGTTGCCCCGGCCCATCAGGCGCTTCATCTGCTTTTCGTAATAGAGGTTCGCCGTCACTTCCCGCGCGAACTTGCCATCGAACCAGGACACGAGGCGCCGCACCTCGGCACGCTCCGCCAGCGTGCGGCCCAGCAGGGGCAGCTCGGGATAGGCCTCGTCCAGATACTCGCAGATGGCATAACTGTCGGCCAGGACCAGGCCGTTCTCCTCGGCCAGCACCGGCACGGTGCCGGCCGGGTTCATGTCCATGAACTCGTCGCGGCGCTCCCACACCCGCTCCACACGAAGCTCGAAGGGAATGCGCTTCTCGTTCAGCGCGAGGCGCACCTTCCGGGCATAGGGAGACAAGGGAAGGTGGTAGAGGATGCGCATGCGGTTATGCCAGACGACGGAGGGGCGGCGCTTATCGCATGCACGCCGCCCCTCCGCTAGCTTGCCCTCACCTGAACGTGAGGTTTCAGCAGGATTGTTACGCTCCCGCTAGCGGCGGTTATTCCGCCGCCAGGACAACATCCTCCATCGGCTGCGGCAGGTAGCGGGCGTATTCCTTCGGCACCACGTGCCAGAAGCGCCCGCGCACCGCGTGCCAGTCGTTCAGCAGCTGTGCCGCGAGGCGGGAACCGGTTTCGGCGGCATGCCGCGCCACCAGTTCCTGCAGCATCCCTTCCCAATGGGGGGAAGACAGGCGGCGCCACAGCAGCGTGTCGGGGTTGACCCGCCGCTCGAAGGTGCCCTCGGGGTCGTAGACGAAGGCCTGGCCGCCGGTGAAGCCGGCGCCGAAGTTGTCGCCCACGCTGCCCAGGATCACCGCCACGCCGCCGGTCATGTATTCGCAGCCGTTGGAGCCGCAGCCCTCCACCACCGTGGTGGCGCCGGAATTGCGCACCGCGAAGCGCTCGCCCGCCTGGCCGGCCGCGAAGAGCTCGCCCGCCGTCGCACCATAGAGGCAGGTATTGCCGATGATGGCGTTCTCGTTCCAGACCAGCGTCGAGGATGGTGCCGGGCGGATGACGATGGTGCCGCCCGAAAGGCCCTTGCCCACATAGTCATTGGCATCGCCCAGCACTTCCAGCTTCAGCCCGCGCACCGCGAAGGCGCCGAGGGACTGGCCGGCGGAGCCGCGCAGCCGCACCGTCAGGTGGCCCGGCTGCAGGCCGCTCATGCCGAACTTGCGGGTGATCTTGCTGCTGATCTTGGTGCCGATGGCGCGGTGCGTGTTCCGGATATTGTAGGCGAGCTGCATCTTCTCGCCCCGCTCGAAGAGCGAAGCCGCGTCGCGGATCATGTCCGCGTCCAGCGTCTCTGGCACCTCGTTGCGGCCTTCCAGCGTGCAGTAGCGCGGGAAGGGCCCGGCATCCGCCTGCACCAGCAGCGGGTTGAGGTCGAGGTCGTCCAGGTCCTCGGAACCGCGCGACACCTGCTTCAGCAGGTCGGTGCGGCCGATGATGTCCTCCAGCCTGCGGAAGCCGAGCTGCGCCAGGATCTCGCGCACTTCCTCGGCGACGAAGGAGAAGAGGTTGATGACCTTCTCCGGCGTGCCGGTGAACTTCTTGCGCAGCTCCTCGTCCTGCGAGCAGACGCCCACGGGGCAGGTGTTGCTGTGGCACTGCCGCACCATGATGCAGCCCATGGCCACCAGGGACGCCGTGCCGATGCCGAATTCCTCGGCGCCCAGCATGGCCGCCATCACCACGTCGCGCCCGGTCTTGAGGCCGCCGTCGGTGCGCAGCTTGATGCGGTGGCGCAGCCGGTTCAGCAGCAGCACCTGATGGGATTCGGAAAGCCCCATCTCCCAGGGCAGGCCAGCGTACTTGATGGAGGACACCGGGGAGGCACCCGTGCCGCCGTTATGACCTGACACCAGAATGGCATCCGCCTTGGCCTTCGCCACGCCCGCCGCGATGGTGCCGATGCCGGAACGCGACACCAGCTTCACGCAGACGGTCGCATCCGGGTTGATCTGCTTCAGGTCGTAGATGAGCTGCGCCAGATCCTCGATCGAATAGATGTCGTGATGCGGCGGCGGCGAGATCAGCATCACGCCCGGCGTCGCGTGCCGCAGCTTGGCGATCAGGCCGGTGACCTTGAAGCCGGGCAACTGCCCGCCCTCGCCGGGCTTGGCGCCCTGGGCCACCTTGATCTCGATCTCGCGGCAGTTGTTCAGGTATTCGGCGGTGACGCCGAAACGGCCCGAGGCGATCTGCTTGATGGCGGAATTGGCATTGTCGCCATTGGCGCGCGGCTTGGCACGCTCCGGGTCCTCGCCGCCCTCGCCGCTGTCGGAACGCGCGCCGATGCGGTTCATGGCGATCGACAGCGTCTCATGCGCCTCGGGGCTCAGCGCGCCGAGCGAGATGCCGGGCGCGATCAGGCGCTTGCGGATCTCGGTGATGCTCTCGACCTCTTCGATCGCGATGGGCTGATGCCCCTCGAAGCGGAAGTCCAGCAGGTCGCGCAGCGCCACGGGCGGCAGCTTCCGCACCTGGTCCGAGTAACGCTTGAAGGTCTGGTAGCTGTCCGTCTCCACCGCATGCTGCAGCATGTGGATCAGGTTGGCCTCGAAGGCATGCGCCTCGCCCCGGCGGCGCAGCTTATAGAGCCCGCCCACCGGCAGCACCGCCGCTTCCGCGCCCCAGCCCTTCTGGTGCATCGCCAGCACGCGGCGCGCGATGCCCGAAAGGCCGATACCGGAGATGCGGGACTGCGTGCCGGGGAAGAACTCCGCCACCAGCGCGCGCGACAGCCCGATGGCCTCGAAGTTCATGCCGCCGCGATAGGAAGACAGAACAGAAATGCCCATCTTGGACATGGTCTTCAGCAGGCCCTTGTCGATGGCCTTGCGGTAGCGCGCGACGCAGTCCTTCAGCGACATCTGGCCGAACAGCCCGCGGCGGTGCCGGTCCGCGATGCTTTCCTGCGCCAGATAGGCATTCACCGTGGTGGCGCCGGCGCCGATCAGCACGGCGAAGTAATGCACGTCCATGCATTCCGCCGCCCGCACGTTCAGGCTGGTGAAGGTGCGCAGCGAGTTCTTGACGAGGTGCGTATGCACCGCGCCCACGGCCAGGATCATCGGGATCACGGCGCGCTCGGGGCCGGAGGCCTCGTCGGTCAGAATGACGTGGGCGCAGCCGGAGCGCACGCCCTCCTCCGCCTCATGCCGGATGCGCTCCAGCGCGCGGCGCAGGCCGGCCTCGCCATCCGCCACGGGGAAGGTGCAATCCACCGTGCAGGCGGTGTCGCCCATGTAGCCGCGCATCGCCTCGAATTCGGCATTCGAGAGGAAGGGGCTTTCCAGCTGCAACATCTCGCACTGGCTGGGGTCCTCGTCGAGGATATTGCCCAGGTTGCCGAGGCGCGTCTTGATCGTCATCACCCGCGTCTCGCGCAGGCTGTCGATCGGCGGGTTGGTCACCTGCGCGAACATCTGGCGGAAGAAGTGGTGCAGGCCACGGTAGTGCTGCGACAGCACCGCCACGGGCGTGTCATCACCCATGGAGCCGATCGGCTCCTGCCCATCCTCCACCATCGGGTGCAGGATGCTTTCCAGGTCCTCCAGCGTGAAGCCCATGGCCAGCTGGCGGCGGCGCAGCGCCTCGCCTTCCAGCGAGGGGGTCTCGTCCACGTCGTTGCGGACGATGCCGTCGATCTTGGTGGTGCGCTTCACCCAGTCGCCAAAGGGCTTGCGGGCAGCAAGAAGATCCTTGACCTGGTTCTCGTTGTAGAAGGTCTGGGTGTCGAGATCGACGGCGATGCTCTGCCCCGGGCCAAGGCGCCCCTTGGCCAGCACCTCGTCCTCCCGCACCTTCACCATGCCGGTCTCGCTGCCGACGATCAGCAGCTTGTCGGCTGTGATGGTGTAGCGCATCGGGCGCAGGCCGTTGCGGTCGAGGCCCGCCACCGCCCAGCGGCCATCGGTCGCGGCAATGGCGGCGGGGCCGTCCCAGGGCTCCATCACGGCGTTGCAATACAGGAAGAGATCCTGGTGCTCGCGCGGCATGGTGGCGTTGCTGCCGATGCTCTCCGGGATCAGCATCGCCTTGGCCATGGGCGCGTCGCGGCCGGCGCGCACCAGCAGCTCGAAGACATTGTCCAGCGTGGCGGTGTCGGAGCCGCCCGCCTGCACCACCGGCTTGATGTCCTCCATGTAGGAATCGAGCAGCGGATGAGACAGCCGCGTCTCGTGCGACTTCATCCAGTTGATGTTGCCGTGGACGGTGTTGATCTCGCCGTTATGCGCCAGCATCCGGAAGGGCTGGGCCAGGCGCCAGGTCGGGAAGGTATTGGTGGAATAGCGCTGGTGATAGATGGCGAAGCGGCTGACGAAGCGCTCGTCCTTCAGGTCCGGGTAGAAGTCCGTCAGGTTCTCCGCCAGGAACATGCCCTTGTAGATCATCGAGCGGCCGGAGAGGCTGCACAGGTACAGCTCCGGCACCTGGGCCATGATGGCCTGCTTCTCGATCCGGCGGCGGATCACATACATGTCCCGCTCGCAGGTCGCGGCGTCGCGCTGCTCGGGGTCCCAGATCAGGATCTGCTCGATCTCGGGCCGCGTCGCATTGGCCTTCTCGCCGATGCAGGAGACGTCGATCGGCACCTGCCGCCAGCCATAGATGTTGTAGCCGGCGTTCAGGATCTCCGTCTCGACGATCTGGCGGCAGCGCTCCTGCGCGCCCAGGTCGGTCTTGGGCATGAAGACCATGCCCACCGCGATGCGGCCGGGGCGCAGGCGGTCGCCGCCGCGCTCCACCACTTCCGCGAAGAAGTCCTGCGGGATCTCGATATGGATGCCGGCGCCGTCGCCGGTCTTGCCATCGGCATCCACGGCGCCGCGGTGCCAGACCGCCTTCAGCGCGTCGATGCCGGCCTGCACCACGTCGCGGCGCGGCTTGCCGTCCAGCGCGGCCACCAGGCCGACGCCGCAGGCATCATGCTCGGTCACGTCCACATGCGCGGCGCTGCTGAGCAGCGCGGCGTTGCGGGCAAAGGTCTCGGCGAAAGCGGCGCCGGTTTCGGTGAGGTCGGTCAAGGCGCGTTTCCCTTCGGGCAGGCGGGAACGAGAAAAAATCAGATCTTCAGGCCGCGGGCGCGCAGCGTGTCGCGGTGCTTGGCAAGCGCGCTCATGCCGACATCCTGGCCCCATTTCATGCCAAAGGCGGCGGCACCGGCGGCCACCGCCGGCGTCACGGCCTGCAGGCGCCGGCCAAGCGGCGTCTCGTAGAAGGCCTTCAGCTCGCGCAGCTCCGCCGCCGTCATCTGGCTGGCCCAGAGCTCGGTCGTGAAATCGGTCATCTCGGGCAGGCGGGCGCGGAACTCGGGCATCAGCACCTCGTCCACGATCTGCTGCACCTCGGCGGCGGGCTTGCCGCTGGCCTGCGCCAGCGCCGCCACGATCTGCTGCGAGACCATGCTCATGACCTGCTCGGCCTGCTTGGCGGAATCCAGCGCCACCAGCAGGTCCCGCGCGGCGGCGCGGCTCTCGGCCGTGGCGCCCGGCGCGGCGGGCGGGGCCTGCTGCGCCAGCACAGGCGCGGCGGCCAGCAGCGAGGCGCCCAGCAGGGCGATGCGAAGCGCGCGCATCACTCGGCCGCCAGGGCCGGCGTCACCGCCTTGGCCAGCACGTATTTCTCGATCTGGTCGGCGGCATCGCGGCCGTCGCGGATGCCCCAGACCACCAGGGAGGCGCCGCGCACGATGTCGCCGGCAGCGAAGACGCCGGGCAGCTTGGTCATCATGCTGCGGCGGTCCACCTGCACCGTGCCCCAGCGGGAGACCGCGAGCTCCGGCGCACCAAACATCGCGGGCAGGTCCTCAGGGTCGAAGCCCAGGGCCTTGATCACCAGGTCGGCGGGCTCGGTGAACTCGCTGCCGGCGATCCGCTCCACCTGCTGGCGGCCGGTGGCATCGGGCAGGCCCAGATGCATCTTCACCGCGCGCACGCCGGTGACGGCGCCGTTCTCGCCCACGAAGCCCTCGGGCGCGGAGAGCCAGGAGAAGGTCACGCCCTCCTCCTCCGCGTTCTTCACCTCGCGCATCGAGCCGGGCATGTTGGCCTTGTCGCGGCGGTAGAGGCAGGTGACGCTGGCCGCGCCCTGGCGGATGGCGGTGCGCACGCAGTCCATGGCGGTGTCGCCGCCGCCGATCACGACCACCCGCTTGCCCGCCGCGTTCAGCGCGCCGCTGGCGAAGTCCGGCACATCGTCGCCCAGGCCCTCGCGGTTGGAGGCGGTGAGGTATTCCAGCGCCGGCACGATGCCGGAGAGATCGGCCCCCTCGCCGCCGATGTCGCGCGCCTTGTAGACGCCGGTGGCGATCAGCACGGCGTCGTGCTTCGCGCGCAGCTCATCGAGCGTGACGTCGCGGCCGATGGCGCAGTTGAGCACGAAGTTGATACCGCCGGCGGCGAACTGCTCGGCGCGGCGGAGCACCACTTCCTTCTCCAGCTTGAAGTTGGGGATGCCGTAGATCATCAGCCCGCCGACGCGGTCATAACGGTCATAGACCGTGACCTGCCAGCCGCGCTTGCGCAGCTGCTCCGCCGCCGCCAGGCCCGCGGGCCCCGCGCCGATGATGCCGACGGAATGCGCCAGCTCCCGCGAGGGCGTCGGCGGCTTGACCCAGCCCATCTCCCAGGCGGTGTCGTTGATGTAGCGCTCCACCGCGCCGATGGTGACGCTCTCGAAGCCCTTCTCGATCACGCAATTGCCTTCACAGAGCCGGTCCTGCGGGCAGACGCGGCCGCAGATCTCGGGGAAGGTATTGGTGGCGGCGTTGACCTCATGCGCTTCCTGCAGCCGGCCCTCGGCCGTCAGCTTCAGCCAGTCCGGGATGTTCTGGTTCAGCGGGCAATGCACGGAGCAGAAGGGCACGCCGCACTGGGAGCAGCGGCTGGCCTGCTCGCTGGCGCGCTCCGCGCTGAAGCGCTGGTAGATCTCGCCGAAATCGGTGCGTCGCTCGGCCGCGTCGCGCTTGTCCGGCGTCTGTTGGGACAGGCGCACGAATTGCAGCATGCGTTCGGCCATGGCGAAGGGCTCCCCGGGCAGGAAGAAAAAAACAGGCGTGTTGTTTAATCAGGCGCCGGGTGAGCTTGGCTGGCAGGCCGCGCAGGCACCGGCGGGCGGGCGTTCACCGTCCTGAGAGCAGGATAAGCACGCCCGCACAGCAGGTGCCAGCACATTTTGGCCATTTAGACAGTCATGCTGACCTAAAAAATCCGTTGCCGTGCAAGGTTACGCAGAAGGCGTCACCTGATCTTACGATAAATGTCCGAAGCGGACTTAAGGTCCATGCCCTGGTGCTGTCCCCCGTGCCGGAAGCGGGACAGATATTCGGGCACCACCGATTCCATCGCCTTGGGCGTGATGCCCAGCGCCGCCAGCCCATCCGCGCCGGGGGATACCACATTGTCGCGCCCGAGCTGCGCCAGCTGGTCCGCCGTCAGCGGCCCGCCGGGCAGATGTGCCAGCAGCCGTGCCAGCGCGTCCGGGATCTCGACCAGCCGCCTGCGCCGGCCGGTGGCGTCCAGCACCAGCGCCATCAATTCCCGGAAGCTGGCGACGCGCGGCCCGCCCAGCTCATAGACACGGCCCTCGGTATCGTCGCGCGTCAGGCTGGCCAGCACCGCATCCGCCACGTCGCCCACATAAACCGGCTGGAATTTCGTGCCGCCCCGGATCACCGGCAGCACCGGCATCAGCCGCGCCATGGCGCCGAAGCGGTTGAAGAAGCTGTCATCCGGCCCGAAGACGATGGAAGGGCGCAGGATGGTGGCGCGCGGAAAGGCCGCCCGCAGTGCCGCCTCCCCCGCCGCCTTGCTGCGGGCGTAATCGCTGGGGCCGCTGCTATCGGCGCCGATGGCCGAGACATGCACCAGCCGCCCTACCCGGGCCATGGCCGCCACCTGGCCGATCCGCCCCGGCAGTTCCCCGTGCAGGCGCTGGAAATCGCCGCGCTTCCCCTCGGCCAGGATGCCTACGAGGTTGACCACCCAGTCGGCCTCGGCCACCGCGCGGGCCAGGGCGGCGTCCTGCCGCAGGTCGGCGGCCAGGGGCACCACCTGGCCCACCTGCCCCGCCGTCATGAGCGGCCGCATCGCCTCCGGGTTGCGGCCGACCACACGCACCACATAGTCCAGCCGCGCCAGCCGCTGCACCACCTGCCGCCCGATGAAGCCGGCCCCGCCGAACACCGTGGCGACCTTGCGTGTGATCATGCTCTGCCTCTCCTGCTGCCTTCCCAACCGTGGATATGGCGCTCAGGATTGAACGCGCCAGCCGCCCAGGCGCTGCCGAACCTTTGACCCTCCCTTCCGTGCTCTCTATATGCAGGTCCAACGTAACGTGCTTCGGGGGCGGTTCGCGCACCCGCCCACCCCGACCCGATAAGGTTTCCGATGACCCTGCCGCTGATGCCGAAGGCCACCGCCGTGTGGCTCATCGAGAAGACATCCCTGTCCTTCGAACAGATCGCCGACTTCGTCGGCATGCACCCGCTCGAGGTGCAGGCGATCGCGGATGGCGAGGTGGCACAGGGCATCGTGGGTTACGACCCCGTGCAGAACAGCCAGCTCACCCGGGAAGAGATCCAGCGCTGCGAGGCGGACAAGAACGCCCGGCTGCGGCTGATGCCCTCCGCCGTGCCGCAGCCCAAGGGCCGGGGCAAGGGCGCCCGCTATACCCCGGTGTCCAAGCGCAACGACCGCCCGGATGCCATCGCCTTCCTGCTGCGCAACTTCCCGCAGCTGACGGAAGCGCAGATCGGCAAGCTGCTGGGCACCACCAAGGACACCATCGCCAAGGTGCGGGACCGCACGCACTGGAACAGCGCCAATATCAAGCCGCGTGACCCGGTGATCCTGGGCCTCTGCTCGCAATCCGACCTGAATGCCGCCGTGATCGCCGCCGGCGGCAACCCCGCCGCCCCGCCGCCGCCCGCGCCCGAGGAGGGCGAGGAAGCCTCCTTCTGAGCCCGCGGTAGCCGGGCACAAAAAACCCCGCGGCGCCAATGGCACCGCGGGGCGTGAGGATCTTGTACGCCTTAGCGTGCGGCGCGCAGCCGCTCCATCTCCTCTTTCAGGCGCAGTTTCTCACGTTTGAGGCGCGTGATGGTCCCGGCGTCCGGGGCCGGGCGCTGCCCTTCCTGGGCAAGCTGCCGGTCCAGGCTCGCATGACGGTCCTGCAGGCTGTTGAGGCGGGGCTGGTGCGTTATGCTCACGCTTTATCCTCCACGCTGGTGATACCACTCCGCGGGGGTCTCTCCCCGCCGCCATTCTGGCAGCCGCGGGAACCAGAGGCCCCAGGGAGACGCGGCGGCGCCGCAACCCTGACCCGCGCGGGGAATCAGCCCCGCCCGCGACAGTGCGCTGTGCGACCGCGCGCCAGCATGATATGGCCTTTCCTTCCTCCGATGCGACTCCTAACCGCCGAGTAATGACGCCTGATGCTGGCCGACCGAGACAGCCTTCTCCGCCGTCTGCACGAGCTTCGCAGCGAGCATCGCGACCTGGATACCGTGGTTGCGCGGCTGGAAGACGGCCCTGTGGACCTGCTTCAGCTGCAAAGGCTGAAGAAACGTAAATTGAAGTTGAAGGACGAGATCGCCTGGCTGGAAAGCCGCCTCGTGCCCGACATCATCGCCTGAGGGTCCGACTCCGGCACGGCACGGCCGCCCCGGGGCTTATTCCCGCTGGACAATCCGGCCCGGGCGCGGCACAGCCGCCGCCCAGGCGCGGCCCGCCGCGCACCCCCTGCTGCAGGATGCCGCGTGACCGACAGCCCCACCCCCGACTCCGCGCCGCTGGTCGGCATCATCATGGGCAGCCGCTCCGACTGGGAAACCATGCGCCATGCCTCGGAGACCCTGGCCAAGCTGGGCGTCCCGCATGAATGCAAGGTGGTCTCGGCCCACCGCACGCCGCAGCGCATGTTCGACTACGCGCAGGCCGCCGCCGGTCGAGGCCTGCGCGCCATCATCGCCGGCGCCGGCGGCGCCGCCCACCTGCCGGGCATGGTCGCCGCCCTGACGCGCCTGCCGGTGCTGGGCGTGCCGGTGGAGAGCCACGCGCTGAAGGGTATGGACAGCCTGCTCTCCATCGCCCAGATGCCGGCCGGCGTGCCGGTGGGCACGCTGGCCATCGGCCGCGCCGGCGCCGTCAATGCCGCGCTGCTGGCCACCGCCATGCTGGCCACCACCGACGCCGCGCTGGCCATCCGGCTGGAGCGCTTCCGTGACGAGCAGACGGAATCCGTGGCGGAGACACCGGAATGAGCACGCCCCTCCCCCCCAACAGCACCATCGGCATCCTGGGCGGCGGCCAGCTCGGCCGCATGTCGGCGCTGGCGGCGGCCGAGCTGGGCTACCGCTGCCACATCTACGCGCCCACGAATGACGAGCCGGGCATGCTGGTCTCCGCCGCGCGCACCGTGGCGGATTACGAGGACGAGGCCGCCCTGGCCGCCTTCGCCGCCACCGTGGACGTGGTGACCTTCGAATTCGAGAATGTGCCGGCCCGGACGCTGGAGGTGCTCTCCCCCCTGGTGCCCTGCCGCCCCGGCCCCAAGGCCCTGGCGGTCTGCCAGGACCGCCTGCTGGAAAAGACCTTCTTCAGGTCGGCCGGCGTGCCGGTGGCGCCCTGGGCCGCCGTGACCACCGAGTCGGAGCTGCATGAGGCCGTGGCCCGCATCGGCCTGCCGGCGGTGCTGAAGACGACCCGCCTGGGCTATGACGGGCGCGGCCAGGCGGTGCTGCGCACGCCCGAGGACCTCGCCCCGGCCTGGGAGCGGCTGTCCCCCAAGCCGCTGATCCTGGAAGCCTTCGTGCCCTTCACCCAGGAACTCTCGGCGGTGGCCGCCCGTGGCCTGGACGGCAGCACGGCGGTCTATGACGCGGTGGAGAACCAGCACCGCCACCACATCCTCGACCTGTCCTTCGCCCCCGCCCGTGTGCCGGCCACGGTAGCCGAGGCCGCCCGCGCCCATGCCGCCCATGTCGCTTCGGCGCTGGACCTCGTGGGCGTGCTGGCCGTTGAGTTCTTCCTGCTGCCCGATGGCGGCCTGCTGGGCAACGAGATCGCCCCGCGTCCGCATAATTCCGGGCACTGGACGCAGGACGCCTGCCAGTTCAGCCAGTTCCATCAACATATCCGCGCCGTGGCCGGCCTGCCGCTGGGCGCCGTGACGCGCCATTCGGATGCCGTGATGCGCAACCTGGTGGGGCCGGAGGGCATGGCACGGCTGCCGCATCTGCATGCCGAAGGCGATGTTTCGGTGCACCTCTACGGCAAGGCGGCGGCCCGTCCGGGGCGCAAAATGGGCCATGCAAACCGCCTGTTCCCCCTGGGAACACTGGCCCGGGAAGCGGAAGCGGAGCTTCTCTCAAAGCTGTGACCAAAATGCCCCACACAGCCTGTGTCTTTCCCGCCACATCGCCTGGGAAACAGTGTGGGGCATACTGCGGCGCTTTAGAATGAATGCTAACTCTTCGTCCACGCCGCGCCGGTTCCATTCGGAAGGCTGAGCGCTGCGAACGCCTCTGGTGGATCGAGGAGAAAATACGATGAACTTCAAGAAGGCGCTTCTGGCTGCCACGGTGCTGGCTCTGCCGCTCGCCGCGCAGGCCCAGCCGATCACCGGCGTTTATGTCGGCGCCGGTGCTGGCTTCAACCAGAGCATGAACGCCGACGTCACGTCGGACCGCAACTTCGCCGCCGGCGTGACCGGCGCGCAGCGCAAGGCCAGCATCGAGTTCGATGCGGGCTTCGGCGGCGTCCTCAGCGTCGGTTACGGCTTCGGCAACGGCCTGCGCGCCGAGATCGAAGGCAACTATCGCCAGGGCGATGTGGACCAGATCAAGGCCGGCATCGGCGGCCGTCTGCCCGGCATCAGCGGCACCGTCCGCACCTACGGCGCGATGGCCAACGTCCTGTTCGACCTGCCGCTGGCCCTGCCCGTGCCCGTGACCCCGTATATCGGTGGTGGCGTCGGTTACGCCTGGACCGACTACGACAACGTCGGCAGCCGCTTCTACACCCCCGCGGGTGGCAACGGCCGCTCCTTCAACATCGACGACAAGGACGGCAACTTCGCCTTCCAGGGCATCGCCGGTGTGGCCTTCCCGATCACGGCCGTTCCCGGCCTGGCGGTGACCGCCGAATACCGCTTCTTCGGCACGCTGGACCCGAAGGTGACCGGTTCTTCCCGCGAGCTGAACGGCCCGGCGATCCGCCAGAAGTTCGAGACGGAGAACTACAACCACTCCGCCTTCGTCGGCCTGCGCTACGCCTTCAACGCGCCGCGTCCGGTTGCCCCGGCTCCGGTGGTTGAGGTCGCTCCGGCCGCCGCTCCGGCCCCGGCCCGCACCTACCTGGTGTTCTTCGACTTCGACCGCGCTGACCTGACGGACCGCGCCCGCCAGATCATCGCCGAGGCCGCCCAGAACGCCAACCGCGTGCAGGCGACGCGCATCGAAGTGGCCGGCCATGCCGACCGCTCGGGCTCGCCGCAGTACAACCAGCGCCTGTCGCAGCGCCGCGCCGACGCCGTCGCCGCCGAGCTGACCCGCCAGGGCATCCAGCGCTCCGCCATCACCGTGCAGGCCTTCGGCGAGAGCCGTCCGCTGGTCGCCACGGCCGACGGCGTGCGCGAGCCGCAGAACCGCCGCGTCGAGATCGTCCTGCGCTAATCCCGCAGGCCGATCAGCCGGGCGGTTCGCCGCCCGGCCGAGGCTGGGTTACGGAAGGGGTGCCGCAAGGCGCCCCTTTTCGTTTGGGCCCTCCGCCTAGCGCGGCATGGGCAAGAAAAAAGGGCGCCTCGCGGCGCCCTTGATCCTGGTCGGTGAAGCCGGTCCGCTCAGCGGCTGGCGGTACGCGCCCGGCTGGCGCGCCGGGCCGGAGCCGCCGCCTTGGTGCTGGCCGGCGCCGAGGCCGCCGTGGCACCGGAGCAGGTGTCCAGGCCGTAGGGGATCACCAGATTGCTCTGGGTGGAGAGCGAGGCCAGCGTCGTCAGGCTACCCTGCTGCGCCAGCGCCTGCTGGAACAGCGGCGCCACATTGGTGCAGAAGAAGGAGCCCTGGTCGATGCCGTCCTGGGACTGCGCATTGGCCAGCTGCGTGATGTAGATGTCGAGCTGCTTCTGGCCCTGCACATTGCCGTGGACGCGCTTGAAGTGCGAGGTCACGGACTTGTAGGCATCGCCCAGGTCGCGCTGATAGCGCGTCACGAAGGCATTGTACTGGTCGGTCTTGTTGCAGGCCAGGGCGGCCACCATCAGCTGGCTCTGCAGCGCGCGCACTTCCATGGCGGTGCGCTCGGTCGGCTGCAGGCAGCTATCGGCCAGCACGGGCGTGGCCACCACGGCGGCAGCGAAGCCAGCGGCCAGGATACGAACAAACTTCATCGCGACCGGAATCCCCCAAAGGTTGCGAGCGGAAGGCGGAAAGAACTCCCCCGCGCCGCTTCTACACCATCAGACCGGCTCTTGCGAAGACTTGCTGTAGCCTGCAAAGTTCCACGCACACAGTGACTTGCAGCCACTGGTCAAGATCAAGCTTCAACTTCGCGGGGCAGGCCGGCGCTGCAGGCGGGCCAGATCCGCCAGCCGCCGGTCCAGAAAGGCAAGGACCTCCTCCATGGGCGGCTCCGGCTGCCGCAGCCAGAAGGCCAGCGTCGCCACATGGATGCCCGCCAGCGTCAGCCGACGGGTATGGCGGGACAGGTCCGTGGAGGTATCGCCCGCCGCCCGCCACAGCGTATCGGCGGTGCGGCCGGCGACACGGGCGGCGATGCCGGCATTCCAGGGCAGCGCCAGCAGCCCCACGGCGCGGCGCTCGGCCTCCCGCCAGGGCTCCAGCCAGCGCAGCCGGGCGGCCAGCAGGGCGCGGATGCGTGGGCCGGTGCGCAGCGTCTCCAGCGCCCCGGCGGCCTCGATGGCCTCACGGTCCGCCAGGTCGCTGAAAGCCTCCACCATGCCGGTGGCACCGCGCGGGAAGAGCCATTCGGCCGCCTCCGCCGGTTCCCCGATATCCGCCAGCCCCGCCCGCATCGCGGCCCTGGTCCAACCCAGCGCCGGCACATGTGGCAGGGCGGCGCGCAGCGCGGCATCGCGCTCGGCGCTGCGTTCTAGCGTGGCGGTCATGTGGCGGCTTCCGGGCGGGGCTCCGCCGCGCGGCCGGTGCGGATGGCGGCCTCGCCGCCGGCGGCGCGGGCCAGTTCCTCATTGAAGCCGAAGAGGCTGAAGTCGTTCATGCGCATGGGATAGAGCACGCCGTTCAGGTGGTCGTATTCATGCTGCATCACGCGCGCCAGCATGCCCTCGGCCTCGCCTTCCACCATGTCGCCGTCCAGGTCCAGGCCCCGGAAGGACACGCGCTCGGCCCGCGGCACGGCGCCGCGCAAGCCGGGGATGGACAGGCATCCCTCCCAGCCCACGGCTTCGGCAGGGCCCAGAAGCGCGATTTCCGGATTGATCAGCGCGGCCACGTCGTCGCCGTTGCGCCAGACAAACAGGCGCAGCGGCACATAGACCTGCGGCGCCGCCAGCCCAAGCCCGCCGATATCGAGCATGGTCTCGGCCATGTCGGTGATCAGGCGGCGGATCTCCGGGTCATGCGGGTCCTTCACCTCATCCGCGCGGCGCAGCAGGACGGGGTGGCCCATGCGGGCGATCTTCAGGAGGGACATGGGGCACCATGGGGCTGAAAGGGCGGTTGCAACCTAAAGAATGGGTTTCGCTGGAATTGGTTGTGGCTGCAATGCGGGGAAGGGCTTTTCCTTCGGCCATGGCCCGTGCTAACACGGCGCGCTTGCACGGACCCGGCTTGCCCGGGCGCCCCGTGCTACGTGCATTCTTATTCATTCCGGCATTCATCGGCTGCCGGACTCAGGCAAAGAGGATACCGCACAGCGTGCAGGTCGTCGTTCGGGATAACAATATCGATCAGGCCCTGAAGGCCCTCAAGAAGAAGCTGCAGCGTGAAGGCGTCTTCCGTGAGATGAAGCTGCGCCGGCACTATGAGAAGCCGTCCGAGCGCCGCGCCCGTGAGGCCGCCGAGGCCGTCCGCCGCGCCCGCAAGGTTGAGCGCAAGCGCCTGGAGCGCGAGGGCTTCTAAGTCCCGCCGCCGGCTTGCCGGCGGAACTGACTGCCGATGACCGCGGGGCGGGCCCATGGCCCGCCAGCCGCGGTTTCGTCGCTTCTGCGTCACGTCTGTTGCGTTGGGCCCTGCTGAAGCTTCCGCTTCAGTGGGTTGCGTTTTATGCCGCCCGAAAATTGTAACACAACGTAACGTCCGCTATGCCACAACGCGAACGGGCCTTAATGCGCTAGTGCATGAAGGCACCGCGCGCGTTGTTTCCCATGCTGGCTGGCCTCGCTGCCGCTGGCCTTTTCCTGCACCCGCTTCCCCTGCTGGCCCAGCAGGGGGCACAGCAGGGCCTCCCGGTGGTCACCAGCCCCGCCCTGCGCGGCGCGGTGCCGCTGGAAATCACCGCGAATGGCAATGTGGTGGCCGAGGCCACCGTGGCGGTGCGCAGCCGTGTCGATGGCCAGATCCGCGAGGTGCATGTGCAGGAAGGCCAGCGCGTGACGCGCGGCCAGGTGCTTTTCACGCTCGATTCGCGCATGGCGGAGGCGCAGCTGGCGCAGCAGGAAGCGCAGCTGGCACGGGACCGTGCCCTGGCCACCCGCGCCCGCGCCGATGCCACCCGCTACGCCTCCCTGCGCGGCGAAGGCTTCGCCGCTACCCAGCGCTTCGAGCAGGCGGCGGCCGATGCCGCGGCCGCCGATGCCAACCTGAAGGCGACCGAGGCCCAGATGGCCCAGACGCGCCTGACCATCGACTACGCCACCATCCGCGCCGAGGCCGATGGCCGCCTGGGTGCCCTGCCGGTCGATGCGGGCAACCTGGTGCGTGGCAGCGAGGGCACGGTGCTGGCCACCATCACCCAGACCGACCCGATCCAGGTGCAGTTCTCGGTGCCCGAACGCTGGCTGCCCGAGATCATGGAAGCCATGGCCAGGGGCCAGCCCAGTGTCACCGCCCGCGCGCCGGGCGACCTCCACAAGCCGGCCGAGGGCAAGCTGGTCTTCGTGGACAGCCAGGTGGACACCACCTCCGGCACCGTTTCCCTCAAGGCGCGCTTCGCCAATCCGGAGAACCAGCTCTGGCCCGGGCAATACGTGAACGTGGTGCTGGTGCCGCGCGTGGAGGCCGATGCGCTGAGCGTGCCGGTGCAGGCGGTGCAGACCGGCGCCGATGGCCGCTTCGTTTATGTGGTGGATGCCGAGAACCATGCCCGCCGCAAGGCGGTTGAGTTGAAGCGCGTGGTGAATGGCCGCGCCGTGCTGGCCGCCGAGATCCAGGCTGGCGACAAGGTGGTGATCGAGGGGGCGCAGATCCTCTCGGACGGTGCCCGGGTCATGGAGCGCGGGCCCAACAATGCTCCCGGCGGCGGCCGTACCGCCGGAACGCGTCCGCAGAGCTGAGGCCCCCGCCCCATGCATCTCTCCGAACTCTGCATCCGCCGTCCGGTGATGACAGGGCTTCTGGCCATGGCCGCCGTGCTCGGCGGCATTGTCGCCTATTTCCAGATGCCGGTGGCGGCCATCCCTCGGGTGGATTTTCCGGTCATCTCCGTCTCCGCCACCTTTCCCGGTGCCAGTCCGGAGACCATGGCCAATTCGGTGGCGCTGCCGCTGGAGCGTGAATTCTCCACCATCGCCGGCATCGACCAGATGAGCTCGATCAGCGGCCAGGGCACCCTGCAGCTCACGCTGCAATTCGTGCTGGGCCGCAACATCGACGCGGCGGCGCTGGACGTGCAATCCGCCCTCTCCCGCGCCCAGCGGCGATTGCCATCGGAGATGACCAACCCGCCCTCCTTCCGCAAATCCAACCCGGCCGATGCGCCGGTGGTGCTGCTGAACCTGCGCGGCGGCGACGTGCCGCTCTACCGACTGAACGAGATTGCCTCGGTCATCATCTCCCCTGCCCTCTCGCGCATCCCGGGCGTGGCGCAGGTGCTGACCTTCGGTGAGCAGAAATACGCCGTGCGCGTGCAGTTGGACCCAGACCGGGTGGCCGCCATGGGCTTCGGCTTTGACGAGGCGCAGCGCGCTATCGCCGCCGCCAATGGCAATACGCCGGTCGGCACGCTGGGCGGCCCACGCCAGCAATTGACGCTGCGCGCAAACGACCAGCTCCAGGACGCCGCCGAATTCGGCAAGCTGGTGATCGGCGGCCGGCCCAATGCGCCCATCCGCGTGCAGGACGTGGCGAAGGTGGAAGACGGGGTGGAGGACAACCGCCGCGCCGCCTGGAACAACGGCTCCCGCGGCCTGACCCTGGCCGTGCAACGGCAGCCGGACGCCAATACGGTGGAGGTGGTGGATGGCGTGAAGAAGGCGCTCCCCGCCCTCGCCGCCGCCCTGCCGCCGGGCGCCGAGCTGACGGTGATGCTGGACCGCTCCGTCTCCATCCGCGACGCGGTGCATGACGTGCAGCACCACCTGATGATCGCCATCGGGCTGGTGGTGCTGGTGATCTTCCTGTTCCTGCGGAAGCTCTCGGCCACCATCATCCCCGGCATCGCGGTGCCCATCTCGCTGGCCGGCACCTTCGGCGTCATGTACGGGCTGGGCTACGGCATCGACAACATCACCATGCTGGGCCTGACCCTGGCCGTGGGCCTGGTGGTGGACGATGCCATCGTGATGCTGGAAGCCATCGTCCGGCACATGGAGGAAGGCATGAAGCCCTTCGCCGCCGCCATCCGCGGCGCGAAGGAAGTGGGCTTCACCATCATCTCCATCACCCTCTCGCTGATCGCGGTCTTCCTGCCGATCCTGCTGATGGGCGGCGTGGTGGGGCGCGTCTTCAATGCCTTCGCGGCCACGGTGTCGCTGGCCGTCATCTGCTCCTGCGTCGTCTCCCTCACCCTGACGCCGCTGATGGCCAGCCGCCTGCCCGCTCATAGCAAGCCCAGCCGCTTCGACGCCTTCCTGGAGCGCGGCTTCCGCGCGGTGGAGGGCGGCTATGGCCGGATGCTGGACCTGTCGCTGCGCTTCCGCGCGGTGGTCTGGCTGGCCTTCTTCGCCTCGGTCGGCCTGTCGGTCTGGCTGGCCGTGATCATTCCCAAGGGCTTCTTCCCGATCGAGGATACCGGCCTCATCAGCGTCTCCACCGAAGGGCCGCAGGATACCTCCTTCGAGGATATGGGCGTCCGGCAGGCGCGCGTGGCCGAGATCCTCAACCGCCATCCGGCGGTGGAGATGGTGAATTCATCGCTCGGCGTCGGCGGCGGCACACAGGCCATCAACCAGGGCCGCATGTTCGTGCAGCTCAAGCCACGCGCCGAGCGCGGGCCGGTGGTGGAAGTGCTGCAGGAACTGCGCCGGCAGACCGCCGGGCAACCGGGCATGCGCGTCTTCCTCAACCCGATCCAGAACCTGAACTTCGGCGCCCGCCAGTCCCGCACCCTGTACCAGTACACGCTGCAAGGGCTGCGGCAGGACGAGCTCTACGACTGGTCCCAGCGGCTGGAAGGCGCGCTGCGCAAGCTGCCGCAGCTTCAGGACGTGAACACCGACCTGCAGCTCCATGCGCCCATCATGTCCGTGAACGTGGACCGCGACCGCGCGGCCTCGCTCGGCGTCTCGGTGGATCAGGTGCGGCAGGCGCTCTACTCGGCCTTCGGCGCGCGGCAGATCTCCACCATCTTCGGCGCTTCGGACAGCTATTCCGTTATCCTGGAAGCCCTGCCGCGCGACCAGCAGGATGAGAGCGGGCTGTCCAAGATCTATCTCCGCTCCAATACCGGGCGGCTGGTGCCGCTGGCAGGCATCGCGACGCTTTCCCGCACCGTGGGGCCGCTGACGGTGGCGCATCAGGGCCAGCTTCCGGCGGTGACCATCGGCTTCAACACCGCCCCCGGCGTGGCGCTGGGCGATGCCACCAATGCCATTGCCGCGATGGAGAAGGAGATGGGCCTGCCGCCCACCATCGTCTCCGGCTATGCCGGCACGGCGCAGATCTTCCAGCAGGCCCTGGCCGGCCAGGGCGCGCTGCTGATCGCGGCCATCCTGATCATGTATGTGGTGCTGGGCGTGCTCTACGAATCGCTGGTGCATCCGCTCACCATCCTCTCCGGCCTGCCGGCGGCGGCGGTGGGGGCGCTGGCCACGCTCTGGCTCTTCGACCTCGACCTTTCGGTGATCGCCGTCATCGGTGTGCTGCTGCTGATCGGGCTGGTGAAAAAGAACGCCATCATGGTGGTGGACGTGGCGATCGAGCGGATGAAGGCGGGCGACGACCCGCGCACCGCCGTCCACTATGCCTCCATTGTCCGCTTCCGCCCGATCATGATGACGACACTGGCCGCCGCCGCCGGCATCGTGCCCATCGCCGCCGGCTGGGGCACGGCGGCCGAGTTGCGCCAGCCGCTGGGCCTGGCGGTGCTGGGCGGCCTCGCGGTGTCCCAGGCGCTGACGCTCTTCGTCACGCCGGTGCTCTTCCTGTTCTTCGAGGGCCTGTCCCGCCGCTTCACCCGCCGCAGCCCGGCGGAGGAGGCGATGGCGCCGGCCGAGTAATCTCCCGATACGGGCGGAGGCTCTCGCCCCGCCTCCTGGCCACGCGATATCGGGGCTGCCTGCTGAAGCGGGCAGCCCCGGATGCGTCAGGGGAACTGCTTTCGGCCTGCCCTCATGGCCCCTGGCGGCGCGGCGGCCGTGCCGACTGGTCAGCTACGCCGGCGGCCGGCCACCACGCCCTCGCCCGCCTCGGGCGGCAGGCGCATGGACATGGGGCCGGAGATCAGCATCAGCAGCCCGCCCAGCAGGAAGCCCACGGAGAAATCCGCCATGGTGACGGCCGGGCGCCCGGCCACGGCCACGCTGACCTGCAGTGCCGCCGCCGCCAGCGCCACGCCCACCGCGCCGGGCAGTTGCTGCGCCGTGCCGTAGAAGCTGGTGGCCGCGGAAAGCTTGGGCTGCGGCACGTCGGCATAGGCCAGCGTATTGGTGGTGGTGAAATGCAGGGAGCGGAACAGCCCGCCCACCAGCAGCACGCTGAAGATCACCGGGATGGGCCAGCCCGGCCGGAAGGCGGCGCAGGCCATCACCATCAGGCCGGCGATCACCGCGTTCCAGACCAGCACGTTGCGGAAGCCGACCCAGCGCAGCGCCGTCTGCGCCATCGGCTTCATCGCGAAGGCGCCGAGCGCGGTGGCGAAGCTGATCATGCCGCTCTGCGCCGCGCTGGCGCCGAAGCCCAGTTGCAGCGACAGCGGCACCAGAAAGGGCACCATGCTGGCGCCGACGCGGAACACCGTGCCGGCGATCACGGTGACGCTGAAGGCCGGGATGGCGAACAGGGAGAAATCCAGCGCCGGGTTGCGCACTCGCAGGCAATGCCGCACCGCCAGCGTCGTCAGCACCACGCCCAGCCCCAGCATGCCCAGCGCCACCCAGTTGGGCACCAGCCCGCGCCCCAACGTCTCGAAAGCGAACATCAGGGCGGCCAGGGCGCCGCCCACCAGGGCCAGCCCCGGCACATCTGGCGGCGGCGGGATGATGCGGGGCAGCGGCGGAATGATGCGCCAGACCAGCAGCAGCCCCAGCATCCCCACCGGCACGTTGATCCAGAAGACGGCGCGCCAGGAGACCAGATCGGTCAGCAAGCCTCCCACCGGCGGGCCCATCACCGGCCCCAGCAGGGCGGGCATGGAAAGCCAGGTGGTGACGGTGAGCAATTCGTCCTTCTTGATCCGGCGCAGCAGCAGCAGCCGGCCCACCGGCACCATCATGGCGCCGCCCAGCCCCTGCAGCACCCGCGACGCCACCATTTCCGCCAACCCCTGGGACAGGCCGCAGAAGACCGAGGCGGTGGTGAAGGTGGCGATGGCCGCCATGAAGACCTGCTTGGCCCCGAAGCGGTCCGCCATCCAGCCCGAGAGCGGGATGAAGACCGTCAGCGCCACCAGGTAGGAGGTGATGGCGACGCCCATCACCAGCGGGTCCTCGTGCAGGTCGCGCGCCATGGCCGGCAGGGCGGTGGCCACCACCGTGCTGTCCAGGTTCTGCATGAAGAGCGCGCTGGCCACGATGGCCGCGACCAAGCGGGGATCGGGATTCCGGGCCGGAGGCACGACGGATTCGGGAGGCGAAGTTTCCTGCGACACGTCCAAAAGGTTACGCCGCTGCCCGGTGGCTGACCATGGGCGGCAGGGACGCCCCCCTCATGCGCCGAGCAGCGCGGTGGCCGCCGCCGCCGGGTCTGCCGGCAGTTCCGCGACCACTTCGATGCGGGCGGGCTGGCCGGATACTGCCAGGGCCTCGCGGCAGGCTTCCAGCAATGCCGCAGCATCCGGCGCGGCATCGGGCAGCGGGCGGATGAAGCCCACCAGCGCGCCATCCGGCCCGGCGCCCACCGCCGCTTCCTCCACGCCGGGCTGGCGGGCCAGGAAGCGGACCAGCGCCGCCGGTGTCACCACCAGGCCGTCGCGGTGGAAGCAGCCGTCCGGGCGCGGGCCGCTGGGGATGAAGGCTTCCCCCGCCAGCCCGGCGGGCTGGCCGGTGCGCAGGAAGCCATCGGGCGTCAGTGCCTCGGCTTCCCCGCAATAGCCGGAGAGCAGGCTGGGAGCCTGGATTTCCAGCACGTCCCCTTCCAGCCGCAGGCTGGCGGGATGGACGGGGCGGAAGCCGGTTCCATCATGCAGGGCAAAGAGGCCCTGGGTCTCGGCGATGCCCCAGGTTTCGCGCAGCGGCAGGCCGGGGGCCTCGGCGGCGCCGGGGCTGCCGGCGAAGCGCAGCGCGGCATAAGGGCGCCGCGCCGCCTGGGCGGACAGCGCCGCCAGATCGGCGGGCGCCGCCAGCAGATGCGTGGCGCCATGGGCACGGGCCAGGGCATCGGCGGCGGCCGGGCCTGCCTCCTCCTGGCACAACAGGCGGCCGCCGGCGGAAAGCGCGGCCAGGGCCAGCGCCAGCCCGTCCGGGCAGGCCAGCGGCAGGGCCGGCAGCACGGCGGAATCCTCGCCCAGCTCCAGCGCCCGCGCCACCGCCGCGGCATGGTTGAGCACGGAACCCTGGGCATGCAGCGCCAGCCGCGCCTCGCCGGCCGGCAGGGCCAGGATCACCGAATCGGCGGTGGCCAGCACCGCCTCATGCTCCGGCATGGCGTCCAGCGCCTTCCAGGGCAGCACGGGCAGGCCGTCCAGCCGGTCCACGCCGCCGGCATCCAGCCCGATCACGCAGCGCAGCGGAGCGCGCGCCAAGGCCAGCGCCGCCTGCAGGCGCCGCGGCAGCGCGCCATCGCCGCCCCAGCCCACCGCCACGGCCACCGCGCGGGCGCGGGAGAGCAGGGTCGCGATCTCCTCCACCCCCAGGCGGGGGTCCAGCGGCACGGCGGTGGCGCCGAGCCGCGCCAGGGCCAGCAGCAGCACCAGGAATTCCGGGCGGTTGGGCAGCAGCAGCGCCACGCGGTCGCCCGGCCCGACACCCTGCCGCGCCAGCCCTTCCGCCACGCGGCGGGCCTGGGCAGCGAAGGCGGCGCGGCCCAGCGGCGGGCGGCTCAGCGAGACCAGCGCGGCGGCATCCGGCCGCGCGGCGGCCAGCCCTTCCAGCAGCGCGGGCAAGGTGCCGGCGCTCATCGTGCCTGGCCCCGGGACACGGGCGCGGAAACCGGATGCCGATGGATGATGCCGCTGCCCTGCCGCACGTGAACTCGCCCCCGAAAAATCATGTGGCCCTGTCTCTGCCGCAGTTGCGCGCCGAATGCCAGCCGGGCCGGGCCGGTTTTCGCCACCGGCCTTTCAGCTTCCTGTGCGGCTGGACAATCCCGCCGCATCGCAGGAACGTGCCGCACCCGATAACAGTGAGGATGCACCGCATGACCGCCTGGACCGACCGCGCCGGCAGCCCCTTTACCTGCGAGAAGCAGCCGGCCCAGGGCAGCAAGGGCATGGTGGTGACCAATCATCCGGTGGCCTCGGCGGCGGGGGCGGAGATGCTGCTGGCCGGCGGCAATGCCATCGATGCCGCGATCGCCGCGCTGTTCACGCTCACGGTGGTGGAGCCAATGATGGTGGGGCCGCTGGGCGGCGGCGTGGCGCATCTCCGGCTGGCCGATGGCCGCCACCTGGTGCTGGACGGGCTTTCCACCGCCCCTGGCGCCGCGCGCGGCGACATGTACCGCACCGTCAGCGACACCCTGCCCGACTATCAGGAGACGGTGGACCGCGAGAACAATATCGGCCCGCTGGCCATGGCCGTGCCCGGCGCCCTGGCCGGCTGGTGCAAGGCCCTGGCCGAGCACGGCACCATGCCACTCGAAGAAGTGCTGCGCCCCGCCATCCGCGCCGCCGCCGAGGGCTTCCGCGTCACCGACTACCTGGCCGGCGCCATTGCCGATGGCGCGAAGGAGCTGGCGCAGGACCCCGGCCTCGCCGCCACCTTCCTGCCGGGCGGCGACATCCCGGCGGTGGGCAGCCGGCTGCGCCAGCCGGCGCTGGCCGAGTCCCTGAAGCTGATCGCGGCGGAAGGCCCCAAGGCGCTCTATGGCGGCGAGATCGGCCGGGCGCTGGCGGCGCATATGGCGGCCTCCGGCGGCCTGATCACCATGGCCGACCTGGAAGCCTTCGAGGTGATCGAACGCCAGCCGATCCGCGGCAGCTACCGCGGCTTCGAGGTGCTGGCGCCGCCGCCGCCGGCTTCCTCCGGCGTGCACATGACGCAGATGCTGAATGTGCTGGAGGGCTTCGACATCGCCCGCCTCGGCTCCGGCTCGGCCGAGACCATCCACCTGCTGGCCGAGGCCCTGAAGCTGGCCTTCGCCGACCGCGCCGTCGCCACCGCCGACCCGGCCTTCATCAATGTCCCGGTCGAGAAACTGATTTCCAAGGATTACGCCGAGGAACGCCGCGCCCTGCTGCGGCTGGACCGGGCGCAGGACTGGGCGCCGGGCATCCCGCCCGCCGAGTCGGCCAATACCACCCATGTCACCGTGGCGGATTCGCTGGGCAACATCGTCGCCACCACCCAGACCATCAACAGCCTGTTCGGCGCACGCTTCTCCATCCCCGGCACCGGGCTGATCGCCAACAACTACATGTTCAACTTCGACCCGCACCCGAACAAGGCGCTCTCCGTGGAGCCGGGCAAGCGGGTCTTCACCTCCATGGCGCCATCCATCGTGCTGAAGGATGGCAGGCCGGCCTTCGCGCTGGGGCTGCCGGGGGGCCTGCGCATCTTCGGCTCCGCCATGCAGGCTATCATCAACCTGATCGACCACGGCATGTCGCTGCAGGAAGCGGTGGAAGCGCCGCGCATCTGGACCCAGGGCCATACGCTGGAACTGGAGCCGGCGATCTCGGCCGAGGCCGAGGCCGGGCTGGTGGCGCGCGGCCATATGGTGGCGCGGCCGAAGCATATCGGCGGCGGCATGGGCGCCATCCGCTTCCTGGCCGATGGCCTGCTGGAAGGCGCCGCCTGCTGGCGCGCGGATGGCACGCCGGTAGGCATCGCGGGCGGGCTGGCGCGGCCCGGCATCCGCTTCAATCCCGAGGTCGGGCGCCGCTGAGGCGCCCTTTCCCCTCAAAGCGAAAAGGCCGCTCCCCCGGGGAGCGGCCTTTTTCACAGGGTGCTGGCAGCAGCCCTCAGGGGCATTCGCAGCCATTGGTCGGGCTGGTCTCGCCACGCACCAGATGATGATCGATCCATTCGGAGACCAACCGGCGCGCCTCATTCACCGAGGCCTCCGGATGATGGATGCGGTACAACGCCGTGCAGGCCCGGAAGGACGAGAGATCGTCATTCCCGGTTTCGCGCAACTCGCGGTAGGCCGTCACCACTGCCCGCTCGCACCGGCGCGTGATGTGGCTGAAGTCGTTGCCCATCCAGTATTCTCCTGCGTTGCGAGTCAGATGAGAATCTGTCGCAACTCGTCCCGTCGTTTTTATAGGCTCATCTGAATGGGCGTTCAAGTTTCGATTGGCCGGCGGGCTTACAAGGCGTCCATCAGCACCAGCGCCGAAGGATTGGCATCCTCCTGCTGCATCACGCGCCGCACCAGCTTCAAGGCCTGATAGCTGTCATCGGCTTCCGCGAAGCTCATCGCTTTTTGAATCAGGGCCTTGGCGGCCTCGCTCGCATCCGAGCCCAGGAAATCCTCCACCAGCCCGCGCGCCAGTTCCATGCCGCCGGCACGCTCGGGCTCCGGCCCGACATAGGCGGTCTGCAAGGCGAAATAGATGCGCCGCGCCGGGGTGGTGGCGGCCTCGGCGGTCAGGATCTGCTTGCCGAAAAGGAAGCGGGCGCGGCCCGCCAGCTCGATACGGGCACGGTTGCGGAAGCGGATGGGGGCGCCGTTGACGATCAGCAGATCGCCTTGGCGCATTTCAAGGACAAGAGTGGTCATGATGCGGTTCGGGCCTTCCGGCGGCGGCACGGGGCCGGCCGCCCTTCATGCGGGGTCGATGGTGCTCTCCGTCTGCGGTTCGAGTCGGGCTCCGGCTGGGCTTCCCCCGGCGGGCGATGCGGCCCGGGCGCTGCCGCGCGATGCGGCCTGCCCGCAATCTGGCCGGTTGGTGTTAATGGATGATGACGAAGCGGGGCGCGCCCGCCGCCCTCAGCCCCGGCGCAGCAGCCAGAGCAGCCCGGCCACCGGCGCGCCCTTCTCCTGGCGCAGCCCGGCCTCCCGCTCCGCCACGATCTTCAGCCCGGCGGTGGCGGCCAGGGCGCGCAGATGGCCAGGATGGTGGCGGTAGCGCAGGTCGGGGCCCAGGGCGCAGGGGGCTTCCTCGCCCTTCTCCAGGCTGAAGGCGGCCAGCCCGCCCTGCGTAAGCGCCGCCGCCATGGCGGGCAGCACGGCGGAAAGGTCGCCCAGGTAGTTCAGCACATCCGCCGCCGCCACGAGGCCCCAGTGGCCGGGGCGGGCCGGCAGCACATCCAGCAGGTCGGCCTCGTGCAGCGCGTCGTAGATGCCCCGCGCCCGCGCCGCCACCAGCATGCGCGGCGAAAGGTCCACGCCCTCCAGCAGCCGCGCGAAGGGGCGCAGCGCCTCCCCCGAGAGGCCGGTGCCGCAGCCGAGGTCCAGCACCGCGCGGCTGGCATCCGCGGCCACGCCCGCCTCCCGCAGCATCTCCGCCAGCATGGCGGGGGTGCGGTAGCCCAGGCGGCCGGTCAGGTCGGCATCGAAGCGCGGCGCGTATTGGTCGAACAGGTCGCGCACATAGCCGGCGGGGGCGCGGTCCGGCGGCGGCGCGGCACCCAGCGCGGCCTGCAGGAAGCGCGCCTGTTCCGCGATGGCGGGGTCGGCGGCGGCGCGGGCGGCGTGGGCGGCGGCTTCCTCGCGCAGCCCGGCCTCGCGGCAGGCATGGGCCAGGGCGAGATGCGCGGGGCCGGAAGCCGGCAGCAAGGCCACCGCCTGCCGCAGCGGCGCCAGCGCCTCCCCCACCCGGCCCTGGCTGCTCAGCACCTGCCCCAGGTTGCGCAGGCTGACGGCATCCCCCGGCCGGGCGGCGAGTGCGGCGCGCAGGGCGGCCTCGGCCTCCGGCAATTGCCCGGCCTCGGCCAGGGCGGCGCCATGGGCGGCCAGGAAGACCGGCGCCCCGGGGTTGCGCGCCACCGCCTGCCCGATCAGCCGCAGGGCTTCCGGCAGGTCGCCCCGCGCGCGGGCGATCTGCCCCAGCAGGTTCAGCGCATTGCCGTCATCCGGCCGCAGCGCCAGCACCTGCCGGTAGAGGCGTTCGGCGCCCGGCAGGTCGCCGGACTGGTGGCGGGCCAGCCCCTGCCGCAGCAGCGCACCGGGGTCCAGCGCCACCATGGCGGCTCAGAACAGCCCTTCGATGCGGCCTTCGGCATCCAGCCCGATGCCCTCCGCCGCCGGGCGGCGCGGCAGGCCAGGCATGGTCATGATCTCGCCCGCGATGGCCACCACGAAGCCGGCGCCGGCGGAAAGCCGCACGTCGCGCAGCGGCAGCACATGCCCTTCCGGCGCGCCCAGCAGCGTGGGGTCGGCGGAGAAGGAATACTGCGTCTTGGCGATGCAGACCGGCACGTCGCCGAAGCCCGCATCCTCGAAGCGCTTCAGCTTGGCGGCCACCGGCGGCGGGATGGAGACGGAGGCGGCGTGGTAGATCTCCCGCGCCACCGTCTCGATCTTGCCGGCCAGGGAGACATGGCTCTGGTAGAGCGGCTCGAAGCTGGCGGTGCCGCCCTCGATCAGCTCCAGCACCGCGCGGGCGAGGTCGGCGGTACCCGCCGCGCCATCGGCCCAATGGGTGCAGAGGATGACCTTGGTGCCCAGCGGGCGCATCGCCTCCCGCACCGCCGCGATCTCGGCCTCGGTATCGCCGGTGAACTTGTTCAGCGCCACCACCACGGGCAGGCCGAATTTCTGCATGTTCTGCACATGGCGGCGCAGGTTGCTGATGCCGCGGGTGACGGCCGCCACATCCTCGGTGCCCAGCGCCGATTTGGCCACGCCGCCATGCAGCTTCAGGGCGCGGGTGGTCGCCACCACCACGCAGGCCTTGGGCGCCAGCCCCGCCGCGCGGCACTTGATGTCCAGGAACTTCTCGGCACCGAGATCCGCGCCGAAGCCCGCTTCCGTCACCACCACATCGGCCAGCTTCAGCGCCAGCTTCGTCGCGATCACGCTGTTGCAGCCATGGGCGATATTCGCGAAGGGCCCGCCATGCACCAGGGCGGGGGAGCCTTCCAGCGTCTGCACCAGGTTAGGCGCCAGCGCGTCCCGCAGCAGCGCCGCCATGGCGCCATCCGCCTTCAGGTCCCGCGCCGTGATGGCGCGGCCATCCCGCGTATAGCCGACGATGATGCGCCCCAGCCGGGCCTGCAGGTCCGCCAGGTCCTTGGCCAGGCAGAAGACCGCCATGACCTCGGAGGCCACGGTGATGTCAAAGCCGTCCTCACGCGGGAAGCCATTGGGCACGCCGCCCAGCGCCGCGTTGATGGAACGCAGCGCGCGGTCGTTCATGTCCACGGCGCGGCGCCAGACGATGCGGCGGGCATCCAGCCCCAGCTCGTTGCCCCAGTAGAGGTGGTTGTCCACCATGGCGGCCAGCAGGTTGTTGGCGCTGGTGATGGCGTGGAAGTCGCCGGTGAAATGGAGGTTGATCTCCTCCATCGGCAGCACCTGGGCATGGCCGCCGCCCGTGGCGCCGCCCTTCACGCCGAAGCAGGGGCCGAGCGAGGGCTCGCGCAGCGCGATCATGGCACGGGTGCCGAGGCTGTTCAGCGCATCGCCCAGGCCCACCGTGGTGGTGGTCTTGCCCTCGCCGGCGGCGGTGGGGTTGATGCCGGTCACCAGCACCAGGGCACCATCCGGGCGACCCTTCTGGGCATTCACGAAATCCAGCGAGACCTTGGCCTTGTAGCGGCCATAGGGTTCCAGCGCGTCCTCCGGGATTCCGGCCTTCTCGGCGATCTCGCGGATCGGGCGCAGTGTCGCCGCGCGTGCGATCTCCAGGTCGGTCGCCATGCCCTCGGATATCCCCTGCTATGTCGGAGCCGGATTATCGCCCAAGGGCGCCGCCGGCAAGCCGGGGCGATCAGCCGGGCGGCCGCGCCAGGGGCAAGGCGGCCTGAAGCCCCAGGGGCGCGGCACCCGCTGGCCGCAGCAGCTCCGCCTTTGCCGCCCGCCAGCTCTGCCCGGTCCAGACCAGTTCGAGGCGGAAGCCGCCCGCCCCCTCCCGCAGCGCCAGTTCCACCACCGTGCCGCCCCATCCCACCAGTTGCAGCGGCGGCGCGCCGTGGGCCAGCAGCACCTGCTCCAGGGCAGCGGGCCGCACCAGGGCGGCGGCCATGTCCTCAGCCATGCCAGCGAGCAGCCGTTCCGCGCCATTGGCGGCGGGCCCCCGCAGCCCAGCATGCATCCGCAGTTCTTCCCGCAGCCCATCGCCTGCCGCCGGGAGGTCCAGTTGCCGCAGCAGCGCCGGCACGTCCTGCCGCAGCACCAGCCCGTAGAGGTTCAGCACCGGCCAGGCGGAACCGGCGGCGCAGCCCAGGCCGAAGGCTGCTACTGCCAGCAGCGGCTTCAGCCAGCCATGCGGGCGCCTCGGCTCCGCCGTCTGCAAGGGCGGCAGTGAATTCACGGTGGGGGTGGCGGCCCGCCGTGCCTCGTAGGCGTCCCAGATCTCATCCCAGGGGTCGACGCTGGTCGTCATGGCCTCGCACCTTTGCCGCGTCCACCGCCGTCCCGATTTCCAGGCATCGACGGTTGTTTGTCTCTGTTTTTGAGACTAACGCGACAAAGGTAAGGGAGAGGTTAATGCTCTCCATCATCCGGGCAGGAATGCCGAAAAGCCGGACCTCTAACGCACCAGCGGGGCGATGTTCTGCTCCAGCTTACTCAAGGCGGCGATGAAAGCCTGGTTCATGGCGGCGGCCAGCACCTCCGGCGGCAGGGTGGCGTCCTTGCCCTCGGGCGCGGGCAGTGGCGCGGTGCCGGTGACGGACATTTGCCGCAGCACCTGCACATCGCCGTCCCGGTTGCGCAGCAGCACGCCGGATATCCCGGCCCGCGCCTCCCGCCGGCCAAGGTCGGCCACCAGTTCCGTCAGCTCGCATTCCAGCACGAAATCGGGCCGTGCCCGGCTGCCCTGCGACACCACGCCGCTGAACAGGCCGGAGCCGGACAGCCAGCGGCGCAGCCCTTCCTCCGCCAGCTCGGCCGGCGGTGCGATCCATTCGGCATAGTAATCGACGTTTTCCGTGCCATCGGGCCGCAGGGAGCGCAGCCCGCGCGCTTCCATCCCCGGCGCCGCGCGCATCAGCCGCACCTCCAGCACGCGGCGGCCGCGCCCGGATGTCCCCTGCGGCCGCGTCACGGTCAGGGGAAAGCGCTTCACCTCCACGTAAGGGCGGTCGGGCAACACGCTGCCACAGGCGGCCAGCGTCGCCGTCAGGGGGAATGCCAGCAGCAGGGCGCGTCGCTTCATCGGGGGGAAACCTCTCTCAACGGCGGGGCGGCGGCGGCGGGGCGCCGAGGATGGCGGCGCCGGGGGCCCGACGCAGCAATTCCGTGGTGTCGCGCAGGTTGCTGGCCACCGCGCGCAGGTCGCGCAGGATGGGCGCGAGGTCGGCATTGGTGTCCTGCGTCACGCCGCGGGCCGAGCGCGCGGTGCGCTCCAGGCTCTGGATGGCGGCGGGCAGCTGGGACGCGGCGGTGCGCAGCCCTTCGGCGGCGGCGGCGATGCTGGTCAGGGCGCGCTTGGCTTCCGGCCCGCCGGTGAGGTCGTTGAGGTTGGTGGCGACGCTGCGCACGTCGCGCATGGTGCCGGCGATATCGGCATCGGCCACCGCCTGGCGCAGCGCCGTCATGGTCTCGGCCGCCTCGTGCAGCGTGCGCGCCAGGTCGCCGTTGCTGGCCTGGCCGTTCAATGTCCCGGTCAGCGCGGCGATGTTGCTCAGGATCTCCTCGATCGGCGCGTTCTGGATGCGGGAAAGTACCTGCTCCGCCGCGTCCTGCACCTGCGCCACCGTGGAGGGCATGGAGGGGATCACGGGATAGGCCGGTGTCCAGGGCACCGTGCGCGGCGGGAAGCGCTCGGGGTCGACGAAATCCAACTCGATATAGGACACGCCGGTCAGGCCCTGGCTCGACAGGCGGGCGCGCAGCCCGTTCTGCACCGCGCGCTGCGCCGCCTCCGCATTCGACAACATGGTGCGCTTGGGGTCCAACGCCATGCGCACAAACACCAGCTGGAAGGCGGCCGCCGCCTGGGAGCGGTTGTCGAGGTCGTATGCGGCATTCACCAGCCCGATCTCCGTCACCTGCCCGATGCGCACGCCGCGGTAGCGCACCGGCGCGCCGGGCTCCAGGCCCGTGACGCTTTCGTCGAAATAGGTCTCGAAGATCTCGGCGGACTTGCCGACCTGGCCGGCGGTCAGGAAGAACAGGAAGCCGAGGCCCAGGGCGAGGCCGACCAGAAGCAAGGCGCCGACGCGCACATAGAGCCTGCGGGAACTAGGCATGGTGTCAGATCGCCTCCCGGCGGAAGAAGGCGCGCACCGTGGGGTGCGTCGCGTGGTCGCGCAATTCGCGCGGGTCGCCCTCGGCGATCATGCCCTTGGCTTCCTTGTCGAGCATGATGCAGCGGTCGCCGATGGCGAGGATGCTCTGCAATTCGTGCGTCACCACCACGAAGGTGGTGCCGAGGTCGCGGGCCAGGTCCTTGATCAGCTGGTCCAGCCCGGCGGAGGTGATGGGGTCGAGCCCGGCGGAAGGCTCGTCGAGGAACAGCACCGGCGGGTCCAGCGCCATGGCGCGGGCGATGCCGGCGCGCTTGGCCATGCCGCCGGAAATCTCGCCCGGCAGCCGGTCGGCGGCGTCCGAGAGGCCGACGAGGCCGAGCTTCACCCGCGCCACCTCCTCCCGCGCCTGCGGCGGCAGGGTGGTATGCTCTTCCAGCGGTAGCATGATATTCTCCAGCAGCGTCATGGAGCCGAAGAGCGCGCCGGACTGCCACATGACCCCCAGCTTCGCCAGCAGCGCCTGCCGCTTCCGCCCGGTGCTGGCTTGCAGGTTCTGGCCCAGGATGCGGCTTTGCCCGGCGGTAGGCTGGTAGAGGCCGATCAGCAGCTTCAGCAGCGTGGACTTGCCGCAGCCGGAGCCACCGAGGATCACGAAGACTTCGCCCCGCTCCACCTGGAAAGTGACGTCGCGGAAGAGCGTGTTGGTGCCGAAGGCCATGGCGATGCCCTCGGCCTCCACCACAGGCTCGCGCAGGCTGCGGGTCTGGAGGCCGAGGACCTCGGGATAATCCGCCATCACCAGGACATCCGGAAGAAGAGCACGGCGAAGATGCCGTCCAGCAGCACGGTGGCGACGATGCCGCCCACCACCGCCGCCGTTGCCGCGTCGCCCACCGCGCGCGGCCCGCGCCCGGCGGAAAGCCCGGCGCGGCAGCCGATACCGGCGATCACCAGCCCGAAGACGGCGGCCTTGAGCAGCCCGCCGCCCAGCGTGCCCAGCGTCACCCACTGCTGCAGCTGGGAAGTCACCAGCGGCACGGAATAGCCCAGCATGTTCATGATGATGCCCATGCCCACGAAGCCCGACAGGTTCATCACCAGCGTCAGCACCGGCATCACCAGCATGCCGGCGATCAGCCGCGGCAGCACCAGCATGGCCACCGGCTCCACGCCCATCACGCGCAGGGCGTCCACCTCCTCGTTCACCGTCATGGTGCCGAGTTCGGCGGCATAGGCGGAACCGGTGCGGCCCGCCAGGATCACGGCGGCGATCAGCGGCCCCAGCTCGCGCGCCATGATCACGCCCACCATGGCGGGAATATAGGACTGCGCACCGAAGGCGCTGAGAGAGGCCGAGGACTGGAAGGCCAGGATCACGCCGATCAGCGTGCCCAGCAGGATGGTCAGCGGAAAGGCGCGCAGCCCGGCCTCATCCACGTGGCGGAGCAGGTCGTTCAGGCGCAGCCGGCGCGGGTGGCGCAGCACGGCGAGGGAGAGCACCAGCGCCTCCCCCAGGAAGCCCAGCCCGTCGCGCAGCGTCCTGCCATGCCCGACGGTCCAGGCACCCAGCGACGCCACGAAGGGCAGCCGCCGCGCGGCTGGCCTGGGGCGCGGCGCGGCCAGGGCATCGCGGGCGCGTTCCAGCACCGCCGAGACGCCCTGCCCCGCCCCTTCCAGCCGCGCGGCCTCGCCACCGGCGGCCAGCACCAGGGCGGCGCCGCTGGTATCCAGCGCGGAAACGCGCGACAGGTCCACCACCGCCACGCCCCGCGCCGCCTTCAGCAGCGGGTTCCACAGGTCGCCGATCCGCTCGGTGGTCAGGGCGCCGTGCAGTGCCAGCCGGTTTCCATCGCGCGCGAAGCCCGGCGCCTCGGCGTCATCGCTCATCAGTCGTCCCGGTCAGTGGGGGTGCATCCGTTGCGGGGGCGGCATAGCGCCAAGCCAGGGCCGGTGTCAGCGGCTGTGGTTCTTTGTCACGCAGGGAACGGATGGCATGGGCGGCGGCGGCCTCGCCGGTTTCCCAGGCGCCGCCCAGGGTGGCGGCCAAGCTGGAGTGGCAGGCCTCGCCGGCGAAGCAGAGCCGCCCGCCCGCCAGCGGCGCCGCCAGGATGCCGCGCGCCGTGGCTCGCCCGGGCCGCGCATGGCTGTAGGCGCCGCGCGAGAAAGGGTCGCGCGCCCAGTCGCTGACCAGCGCGCCGTCCCGCCGCAGCGCCGCCGCGGCGCGGGCGCCGAAGTTCTTCGCCAGCTCGGCCAGGGCGAAGTCCACCGTGGCCTCCGGCCCCGCCCCGGCCAGTTCCCAGGCCGCCGGGCCACCCACGAAACCCATCAGGTGGTCATGGCCGAAGGGCCAGGCGATGGCGGTCAGCGCCGCTTCCTCTTCCCGCTCCACCCGGCGCTCGATGCCGGCGAAGGGCGGCAGGTCCAGCCGGTCCGCCCCGGCGGCACGCAGGCCGATCTTGGTCAGCAGCCCCAGCGGCAGGTCATGGATGGCCTGGGCGGTGTCCGGCGGCAGTTCGGGCGTGAAGCGGATCGCGCCTGCGGCCAGCACGGCGGTGGGCACAGTGACGATGGCCGCCGCCGCCTCCAGCCGGCCGAAGGGGCCTTCCGCCACCACGCGGGGGCCGGACCAGTCCAGCCGCTCCACCACCGCGCCACAGGCAATGGGCAGGCCCTGGGCCAGCCGCGCCAGCAGGGTGCCGGCGCCTTCCGGCAGCAGGAGGTCGGGCCGTTCCAGCAGGGTATCGAGGTAGTCCCGCGCATCCATCCCGGCCAGGGGCGTGGCGCAGATCACCGGGCCTTCCCAGTGCATCACGGTGGCGTCCCAGCGGCCGGGGCCGAAGCCGGCGCGGGCGGCCAGGGCGGCGGCGCTTTCCCCCGGCTGGGGCGTCAGGGCGGCCAGCCGGGCATGGAAGCCTTCCCAGGTGGCGTCATAGGCCGCCATGTCCTCCGGCCCGACGCGGCGGCCGGCATCGAAGCAGACGGATTCACGGGCGCTGCCATGGTCGAAGGGCGCCATGCCCAGCGCCTCGGCCAGCGGGCGCAGGGGGTTGCGGCCGGCCGCGTGCAGCCAGGTGGCGCCGAGGTCGAAGGGCGCGCCCAGCGTGGCGGTGTCGGTGGCGGCGCGGCCGCCGGGGCGGGCGCGCGCCTCCAGCACCTGGCAGCGCAGCCCGGCCTGCCCCAGCGCGCGGGCGGCCGCGATGCCCGCGGCGCCGGCGCCCACCACCAGCACATCGGTCTCGCGCATGGTCAGCCCCGTGTCCGGTCCAGCCCCGCCTGCCCACGGCTGCGGGCAATGGCGTCGCCCACCTCATTGGGCACCACGCGCTTGCCCACCGGCGCCAGCGAGGCCGCCGCCAGCTTCAGATGCGCCCAGGCGAAAGGCAGGCCGATGATGGTGACCGCCGCCGCCGCCGCCAGGGTCAGATGCGCGATGCAGAGCCAGATGCCGGCCAGCAGGAACCACAGGATATTGGCCAGCCAGCCTAGCGGCCCGTTGCTGAGGGTGGGGCGGCCGGTCAGTTCCTCGGCGGTGACGATGGTGTTGCCGAAGGGCAGCAGGCTGTAGCCGGCCAGCATCAGGCAGGCGCGCGCCCAGGGCAGGCCGATGATGGTCAGCGCCATCACCAGCGCGGCGGCCAGCCACATCAGCGCCGGGATGAAGCCCAGGCCAGGGATGTTCCACAGGATGTTCAGCAGCAGGGCCATAGGGTGTCCAGAAGGATGGTGCGGCCGGCAGAGCGAAGCCGCGAAAAAGAAGCCGCCACGGAAGTGGAATGCTGGCCCCGGCGGGGCGGTTGCCGCAGGGCCGCCATGCGTCCCGGCCCCTCAGGGCCGGTGGAGGTCATGCACCTGGATGCCGCTGCCGGGCGGCGGCATGGCCAGCCAGTGGCCGTGCCGCAGCGTCGCGCGGGTATCCTCCAGCCCGGCGCGCCAGTGCTCGCGCATCGCGCCGGTGGAGAATTCATAGTCCTTCGCCTGCCCCTCATGCGCCTGCTGGCGGTAGATCAGGTGCAGGATCACCACCTCCGGCAGCCGCTCCAGCCGCTGCCTCAGGGCCCGTTGGCCCTCGTCCAGCCGCTCCTCCGGCACCAGGGCCAGGGCGCGGCGCAGTTCCAGCTCCAGCGCGCGGATGCGGCGATAGGCATCGGTCACCAGCCGGGTGCGGCTGCTGTACTGGATGTCCTTCTGCCGGGACAGCACCCCGGGCATGGCGCGCGGCACGGCGCCGCGCGCGCTGAAGAGGTCCACCTGGAAGGCCAGGGTGTTCCGCTCCCCCAGATTCTCCAGCAGATGCGCCAGCGGCGTGTTGGAGACCAGCCCGCCATCCCAGTAGTGCTGCCCGCCCACCCGCACCATGGGCAGCGCCGGCGGCAGGGCGCCGGAGGCCATCACATGCTCCGCCCCGATGCGCGTGGTGGCCGTGTCGAAATAGGCGAAATTGCCGCTGCCCACATTCACCGCGCCCACCGAGAAGCGGATGTCGCCGTTGTTCAGCCGCCCCCAGTCCACCAGCCGCCGCAGCGTCTCCCGCAAAGGCGCGCTGTCGTAGAAGGCCGTGGCGGTCCGGGAGCCGGGGGCGGAGAGCCAGGGGTTCGGCACATTGGGCGTGAAGAAGCCGGGCTGGCCCTGCAGCATGGTCAGCGCCGCCGAGGCCTCGTGCCGCCATTGCCGCATCCAGTCCCCGGCATCCAGCACCTCCGGCAGGTCCAGCCCATAGGGCCAGAGCCGCTCCGTGGTGATGGTGTCCCAGAACTCGTGCAGGGCGGCGAGGCGCCGCTCCGGCGGGTTGCCGGCGATCAGCGCGCCATTCGCCGCGCCGATCGAGACGCCGGCGATCCAGTCCAGCCCGATCCCGGCCTCCTGCAGCCCCTCGAAGACCCCGGCCTGGAAGGCGCCCAGCGCGCCGCCGCCCTGCAACACCAGGGCGACGCGCCGGCAGCCTTCCGGGCGCCAGTCGGGCGCCGGGGGGCGGGCCTGCGTGTGGGGTTGGTCCATGGCGGAAGTCCTGTGGGGCAAAGGAACGGCTCGGCCACAGATTGTGCGCCGGGCCGCCGCTTGCCAGGGCCGCCCCGCCTGTGCCCCCCGCCGCGCGCAAGAATTGAAGGTCGTACGTGTTCGGCTTTCTCCCCTTTTGGCATAAGTGGAGGCTGGGCCGCGCCACCGCCGCCCGCACCACAAGTGTTCACGGGGCGTAGCGATTGATGCAGCAGCAGGACGGCAAGCAGCAACAGGGCATCCGCTGGCATCTGCGCCAGGCCACGGCTGCGCGGCACGAGGCCGTGGATGCGCTGGGCAGCGCCTTCCCGCTGGAAACGCCGCAGGGCTACCGCCGCTTCCTGCGCGCCCATGCCCGCGCCCTGCCGGCGGTGGAACAGGGGCTGGAGGCCGCCGGCATCGCCAGCCTGCTGCCGGACTGGCCGGGACGCGCCCGCCGCGCCGCCCTGGAGGCCGACCTCACGGTGCTGGGCATCGCCGTGCCCTCTGCCCTGCACTTCGCTCCGCCGGCCGGCCCGGCGGCGGTGCTGGGGGCGGCCTATGTGCTGGAAGGCTCCCGCTTCGGCAACGGCATGCTGCTGCGGCAGGTGCAGGCGGCGGGCGACACTTGCGCCTCAGCCGCCACCGCCTATCTCGGCCATAAGGCCTCCTGGCCCGCCTTCCTGGCACAGTTGGAACAGCAGCTCGCCGACCCTGCCCTCTGGCACGGGGCGGTGGAAGGTGCGCTGGCCGCCTTTGCCTGCTTCCACGCCGCCCTGGCCGCTGAGCAGGCCGAGGAACCACTGCTGCATGCCTGACGCTTCCACCCTGCTGCCGGATTCCTCTCCCGGCGAGGCCTTCGACCTCACCAATTGCGACCGCGAGCCGATCCACCTGCTGGGTGCCATCCAGCCCATCGGCTTCCTGATCGCCACCTCCCCCGATTGGCGCATCCAGCGCGTTTCGGCGAATGTGGCGCAGTATCTCGGCCGCCCGCCCGAGGCGCTGCTGGGCACGCTGCTCCCCGACCTCTTCACGCGTGAGGTGCTGCACGAGATCGGCGGCCGCCTGCACCTGCTGCGCGGCCCCAATGCGCTGGAGCGGCTCTTCGGCCTGCCGCTGCGCGAGGGCGGCGCGCCCTTCGACCTCGCCGTGCACATGGCCGGGGAACAGATCGTCATCGAGGCCGAGCCCTCGGACCTGGAAGACGCGCTGGAAGCCGCCACCACCGTGCGCTCCATGATCACCCGCCTGCAGCAGGCGGAGGGCTTCGAGGCGCTGTGCAAGGAAGCGGTGCGGCAGATCCGGGGCCTCACCGGCTTCTCCCGCGTCATGCTCTACCGCTTCCACCATGACGGCACCGGCGAGGTGATCGCGGAATCGGCCGCCTCCTTTGTCGATTCCTTCATGGGGCTGCGCTTCCCGGCCTCCGACATCCCGAAGCAGGCCCGGCTGCTCTATGAGCGCAACTGGCTGCGGCTGATCGGCGACACGGGGGCCGAGCCGGTGGCCATCCTGCCGCAGCGCGACGCGGGCGGGCAGCCGCTGGACCTCTCGCTCAGCGTGCTGCGCTCGGTCTCGCCCACCCATGTCGAATACCTGCGCAACATGGGGGTGGCCGCCTCCATGTCGATCTCGGTGCTGCGCAAGGGCAAGCTCTGGGGCCTGATCGCCTGCCACCATACCGAGCCGCTGCGCGTGCCCTTCGAGCGCCGGACCGCCGCCGAGCTCTTCGCCCAGGTGCTCTCCCTGCAACTGGAGAGCCGGGAGCGGGAGATGGACCAGGCGCGGGAGACCGCGGCCAACAAGGTGCACAACCGGCTGATGGCCTCGCTCGGCGCCATGCGCCCGGGCAGCCGCAGCCTGGCCGATTTCCTGGAGATGCTGGCCGAGGTGCTGCCCTGCGACGGCGTCGGCCTCTGGTCCGCCCATGGCACGGCGCTGCGCGGCAGCACGCCGGGCACCGAGGATTTCGCCGCCCTGGTGCGCTTCCTCAACCGCGCCGCCTCCGGCACCATCTATGCCACCCACCGGCTGGGCGAGGTCTTCGAGCCCGCCCGCGCCTTCGCCGACCGCGCGGCGGGGCTGCTGGCCATCCCGCTCTCGCGCGGGCCGCGCGACTACCTCGTCTTCTTCCGCCGGCAGGTCTCCCATGCCGTGACCTGGGCGGGCGACCCCAACAAGCCGGTCACGATGGGCCCGGACGGCGTCCGGATCGCCCCGCGCAAGAGCTTCGCCGCCTGGCGGGAGATGGTGGACGGCCACAGCGCCCCCTGGACCGAGACCGACATGCAGACCGCCGAGCGGCTGCGCGTGACGCTGCTGGAAGTGGTGCTGCAGCTCTCGGACCTGGCGGAGCGGGAGCGGCGCGTGGCGCAGGAGCGGCAGGAGATCCTGATCGCCGAGCTGAACCACCGCGTGCGCAACATCCTGGGCCTGATCCGCGGCCTGGTGAAGCAGAGCCAGGGCAATGCCTCCTCGGTGGAGGATTTCGCCACCATGATCGGCGGCCGCATCCAGGCCCTGGCCCGCGCGCATGACCAGATCACCGCCGACAAGTGGCAGCCGGCGCCGCTGGCCGACCTCGTGCTGGCCGAGGCGGCGGCCTATCTGGAGCACCGCGCCGACCGCGTCATCCTCTCCGGCCCGCCGGTACTGCTGGAGCCCAATGCCCATACCACCATGGCGCTGGTCATCCATGAGATGATGACCAATGCCGTGAAATACGGCGCGCTCTGCGACCGGCACGGCACCGTCCGCATCGGCTGGCACCGGCTGGAGGGGGGCGACCTGGAGATCCTCTGGAACGAGGAAGGCGGCCCGCCGGTGCAGGCGCCCAGCCGCAAGGGCTTCGGCACCACCATCATCGAGCGCGCGGTGCCGCATGACCTCGGTGGCGAGGCCGAGCTGCGCTACGCGCTCGGCGGCCTCCAGGCGCGCTTCGTGCTGCCCGCCGCCCAGGTGCATGACGCCGCCGCCCCGCGCCAGGACGAGCCGCTCCCCGCCCCGCGCCCGGCCGAGGAGGAAGCCGGCCCGCTGGGCCGCCGCGTCATGCTGGTCGAGGACAACCTGCTGATCGCCATGGATGCCGAGGACCAGCTCCGCCGCCTGGGCGCGGCGGAGGTGGATGTCGCCTCCTCCGTGCAGGCGGCCTTGCAGATCATCGCCCGCACCCCGCCCGATGTGGCACTGCTGGACATGAACCTGGGGCGGGAAACCAGCTTCCCGGTTGCCGATGCGCTGAGCGCGCGCGGCATCCCCTATGTCTTCGCCACCGGCTATGGCGAGGCCAGCGCCTTTCCCGAGCGGTTCCAACGCTCCGCCGTGGTGAAGAAGCCCTATACCCAGGCCGATATCCGCGCTGCCCTGCTCGGCTGCCTGGGCTGAGGGCGCAACAAAGCGGCTCCGGCGGCATTCATGAACAGGAAGGGCCCCGTTCTGCATTGGCGGCGGGGTTCAGGCCACCTATATTCCTGTCCAAATGATGACACGCAGGAGAGAAACGATGCAACGTTCCGCCAGGTACCTGGCCGCCCTGGCCGTTCTGGCCCTCGCGCTGGGTCCCGCCCTGGCGGAGGCACGGCCAGGCGGTGGCTTCAGCTCGGGCAGCCGCGGCTCGCGGTCCTACAGCCCGCCGCCCGCCACGCGCACGATTCCGAACAGCACCGCACGGCCCTTCGACCGCACCACGACGCCGGAAACCCGGCCCGCCACCCCGGCCAGCCCCGGCATGGCCGGCGCGGCCGGCGCGGCGCGCCCCGGTGGCTTCTTCGGCGGCGGCTTCATGGCCGGCATGATGGGCGGCCTGATCGGCGTCGGCCTGGGCGGGCTGCTCTTCGGCAATGGCCTGTTCGGCGGCATCCACGGCATCGGCGGCATCCTGGGGCTGATCCTGCAGGTGGTGCTGGTGGTCTGGCTGGTGCGCTTCGTGATGCGCAAGCTGCGCGGCCGCACCCAGCACGCCATGGCCGGCGGCCCGCGCCCTGGCGCCGTTCCCGGTGCCAAGCCGGCGGCAGCGGCGGCTGGCTCCTATGCGCGGCAGATGCAGGACATGCGCGGCCCCGGCGGCATGGGCGGCGGCCGTGCGCCCACCGGCACCCCGGTGCAGGTCGGCCAGGCCGATTTCCAGGCCTTCGAGCGCCTGCTGCGCGAGGTGAACGAGGCCTGGTCCCGTCGGGACGAGGCTGCCCTTTCCCGCCTCACCACGCCGGAGATGGCCGGCTACTTCGCCGGCGACCTGCGCGACCTCGCGGCCCGCAACTGGGCCAATGAGACGCGTGACGTGCGGCTGGAGCAGGGGGACCTTTCCGAGGCCTGGCGCGAGGGCAACACCGAATACGCCACCGTCGCCATGCGCTTCTCGCTGATCGACGTGACGCGCGACCTCGGCACCGGCCAGGTGGTGGAAGGCGACCCGCAGCAGCGCCAGACGGTGGCCGAGCTCTGGACCTTCGCCCGCCAGGGCGGCGGCGCCTGGAGGCTCTCGGCGATCCAGCAGCCGAACTGAACCGGCGGCAAGAATACCGTAATGAAAGGGGGTATGGGCCTCGTGGTCCATGCCCCTTTTTCTTGGCTCCGCAATTCTCGGGGTGTGCTGGCGGGCAGCATCGTCTATGCAGTCAGCTACAAACCGTGCCCGGAGACTTCCGCCATGTCCGGCTTGTCGGCCCATGACGAATACCAGTTCCATGATCGTCGCGAGGCTGGCCACCGCTGGCTCTGGCTGGTGCTGCGTGGCCTTGGCGTCGCCTTCTGGGGTCTCGTCACCTTCGGCCTGACCTTTGTCGAGCTGGTGGCCGAGGTGGTGGCGCCGCTGCTGCTGATGCTGGGCGGCCTCTGGTGGGCGCTGGGGCAGGTCGTCGCCGCCCTGCCCATCCCGCCCGAGATCCAGCCCATGGTGCAGTCCTTCCCCAAGCAACTGGTGGCCAGCGGGTATGTGCTGACACCTTCCGGCCTGATCGTGCAGGGGCTGTGGCTGCTGGCGGTGGTGGCCGCCTGCCGCACGCTCAACGGGATCATCGCGAAGCAGACCTGAACACTCTGTCCGTGGAGAATCCGCCGCTGCGGCTTTGCGTGCTGGTGAATGCCGGTGGTGGCTCCGTATTGGGCCGCGACCTGGAGCCGGAGCTGCGAGAAGCCTTCGAAAGCCACGGGCTGGAAGCCGATATCCGGCTGCTGCCCGGCGATGCGCTGGAGGCCGCGGCGCGGCAGGCGCTGGAGCGCACCGGCCCCGGCCGGCACTACGATGCCGTGGTGGCGGGCGGCGGCGATGGCACCATCGGGCTGATGGCCGGCGTCATGGCCGGCAGCGGCCGCGCCTTCGGGGTGCTGCCGCTGGGCACGCTGAACCATTTCGCCAAGGACCTGGGCCTGCCGCAGGACATCCCAGGCGCGGTGGGCGTCATTGCCGCCCGGCAGCTGCGCACGGTGGATGTGGCCGAGGTCAATGGGCGCGTCTTCGTCAACAATTCCTCCATCGGCCTTTACGCCTCGATGGTGGCGGACCGGGACCGGCAGCGCCGCCGCGCCGGCTGGGGCAAATGGCCGGCCATGTCCCTGGCCTTCTGCCGGGTGGTGCTGCGCTACCCGCTGCGCCGCGTGCAGGTGGTGGCCGAGGGCGAGAACGGGCGCTGGGTGCGGCGCTACCGCACGCCGCTGCTGTTCATCGGCAACAATGCCTATGAGGTCAGCCTGCCGCGGCCCGGCACCCGGGCGGTGCTGGACGATGGCAAGCTCAGCATGTTCATTGTGCGGAACCGCCGCCCCTGGGGCCTGCTGAAGGTGGCCGCCCATGCCATGCTGGGCCAGTTGCGGCACGAGCGGGATTTCGAGAGCCATATCGTGACGGCAGTGGAGATCCGCTCCCGCTCCGCCTGGATGCGCGTCTCGGTGGATGGGGAAGTGGTGCCAATGCGCCCGCCGCTGCGCTACGCCATCCGCCCCGGCGCGCTACGCGTCTTCGCGCCCTTGCGGGAGCGCGTGGGCGAGGAAGCCGGCGCTTCCTGACCTAGCCGCCGCAGAGGGCGATCAACGTCGCGTGGTCCGGCGTGCCGGCATAGAAGCGGTCCAGCGCCTGGCGGAAGAGGCGCTCCCGCGGCCGCGCCAGGGCGAAGAGCGTCATGGAGGACTGGAACTTCATGTCGTCCGGGCTGCCGAAGAGCTCATAGGCGCTGCGGCCCTGCACGTCATTGGCCAGGGCGGTGCATTCCAGCAGCCGCGCGCCCAGCACCGGATGGTTCAGATAGGCGCGCGCTTCCTCCAGCGAGCCGATGGCGTAGCGGCGCGACATCTCGCTCTGGCCCAGGCCGGCGAGCTGCGGAAAGACGAACCACATCCAGTGGCTGCGCTTCCTTCCCTGCCGCAACTCCCGCCGCACCGCCGCCATCACCGGCTCCTGTGCCAGGACGAAGCGGTCGAGGTCATAGGTCTCGAGGGTGAGTGTTTCGAGCATGGCTAATGCCCCGCCGAATCGAGTTCAGCCAGCCAGATCTCGGCCGCATCGGCGGCCGCCTCGTCTGGCGCGGTGATGCGAAGCTTGCCGGCATCCTCTGGCGCTGGCGCGATGGCAACGCCCGGTGCCTTGTATTCGCCCAGGATCTCCTGGTCGGCGCTGATGAACACAGGGCGGACGACGGTGCGTGTGACCATGGCAGGGTCCCGACAATGCGACACCACAACGCGTCATCCGCTGTTTCGTTGCATCATCCCGCCATCGATTCCACGATTTTTTGCTCCGGTGCCGAGGGCAATGCCTCTGGCCGCGGCCCGCCGGCCATCCAGTCCAGCAATTCCACCGTGTGCACCACCGGCATGCCACCAGCGCCGCCCAGTTGCGTCAGGCAACCGATATTGCCGCTGGCCACCACGGTGGCGCCGGTGCGGCGCAGGTTCTCCAGCTTCCGTTCCCGCAACTGGCCGGCGATGGCGGGCTGCATCAGGTTGTAGGTGCCGGCGGAGCCGCAGCAGAGATGCCCCTCCGCCGGTTCCCGCAGCGTGAAGCCGGCGCGGGAGAGCAGTTGCTTCGGCACGCCCGTGATCTTCTGGCCATGCTGCAGGCTGCAGGCGGCGTGATAGGCGACGGTGATGCCCGGCGCCTCCCGCGCCGGCTCATAGCCGAATTGCAGCAGCACTTCCGAGACATCGCGCGCCAGCCCCGCCACCGCCGCCGCCTGGGCGGCGCGCGGCGTCTCGCGGAACATGAAGCCATAGTCCTTCACCGTGGTGCCGCAGCCGGAGGCATTGACCACGATGGCATCCAGCCCCTCCCCCGCCATCTCGCGCGTCCAGGCGTCGATATTGGCGGCGGCCAGGGCCATGGCGGGGTCGTGCTGGCCCATGTGGTGGTTCAGCGCGCCGCAGCAGCCCTGCCCCTCCGCCACCACCACTTCCACGCCCATGCGGGTCAGCAGGCGGATGGTGGCGGCGTTGATGGAAGGCGCCAGCACCGTCTGGGCGCAGCCGGTCAGCAGCGCCACGCGGCCGCGCCGGGCGCCTTCCGCCCGGTGCACCTTTGGCGCCGGGGCATGGCCGGCATCGGGCAGCGCGGCGGGGGCCAGGGAGAGCATGGCGCGCAGCCGCTGCGCCAGCATCGATTCACCCGGCACCAGCCCGCGCAAAGGCCGCGCCAGCATGGCGGCGCGCAGCGCCAGCCGGAAGCGCCCCGGATAGGGCAGCAGCAGGCCCAGCGCCCGGCGCAGCATCCGCTCCGGCCAGGGGCGGGTATAGGTCTGCTCGATATAGGTCCGCGCGTGGTCCACCAGGTGCATGTAGTTCACGCCCGAGGGACAGGTGGTCATGCAGGAAAGGCAGGAGAGGCAGCGGTCCACATGCTTCACCACCTCGGGTGTGGCAGGCTTGCCACCCTCCAGCATGTCCTTGATCAGGTAGATGCGCCCCCGGGGGCTATCCAGCTCATCGCCCAGCAGCACGAAGGTGGGGCAGGTGGCGGTGCAGAAGCCGCAATGCACGCAGGTGCGCAGGATGGTGTTGGACTCCCGCGTATCGGGGTCCTTGAGCTGCTCGGGGCTGAAGCTGGTCTGCATCCCTGTTCTCTCCCTGTGCCGACAGCCTGCGGGGCGGCCAGCGCCGATGCAAGCCCATGCCGGCGGCCGGCGATGCCGCCATGATCCCGCCTGTTTCCCGCCCTGCCGGTGCCCCGGCACCCTCGCAGGCTGCACCGCGCCGCGGCAGCGCGGCAGGCACCCCGCCGGTCCGGCCCCCGCCCCGCCTCCCCCCAGAAGCCGGGCGGCGGCATGAAGCCGGCGGGGCTGCCGTGTTCCGCCGCTCAGGCCCCGGCGCGCATCCGGCCTGGGTTCAGCACGCCGGCGGGGTCCATCGCTGCCTTGACCCGCGCGGCGATGGCGGCCAGCGGCGCCGGTTCCTCCGGCAGCACGGCCACACTGGCGCGCAGCGCATCGGGCGCGCGAAAGAGCGTGAAGGTACCGTGCGCCTCCCGCGCCGCGCGCATCACCGCCTCATGCGCCGCAGCGGTCGCCGGGCCGGCGGTCCAGACCAGCCCGCCGCCCCAGTCCAGCAGCAGCCGGGCGCCGAAGGCATCCCGCAGCGCCGCCGCCACCGCCGGCCCGGCCTGCGGGCGGACGGAAAGGCGCCAGACCGCCTCCTCCTCCCCAACCGGCCCCAGCGGCGCGGCGTCCCGCACCGCGCGCCACAGCGCCGCCGAGGCCTCCGCTTCCAGCACCCTCAGCGTGCCGAAGCGCTCCAGCAGGGCGCGCAGGGCGCTGCTCCGGTGCGGCAGAAACTCGAAGAAATCCTCCAGCCGCAGCAGGGCGGTGGGGCCGGACAGGCCGTGTTCCGCATCGCCTTCCGGCAGCAGCGCCGCGCCGGTGACGCCGAAGGGGCTGCCCAGCCCGGCGGAAAGCACCGCCACGCCCTGCGCCAGCGAATCGACGGCAATGGCCAGGGTGGCCTGCGTCTCGGCGCGGGGCAGCACCTTCAGGGTGATCTCGGTCAGGATGCCCAGGGTGCCATGGCTGCCGGCCAGCAGCTTGCGCAGGTCCAGCCCCGTGACGTCCTTGTGGACCCGGCCGCCGGAGCGCACCACCTCGGCATGGCCGGTCACGGCGCGCACGCCCAGCACGTGGTCCCGCGTGGCGCCACTCGCAAAGATGCGGCGCGGGCCGGTGAGATTGGCGCCGACGATGCCGCCCAGGGTCGCGGGGGCCGTGGTGCCCATCAGCGCGGAGAAATCCGGCGGCTCGCCGATCAGCATCTGGCCGCGCTCGGCCAGGGCGGCCTCGATCTCCGGGATCGGCGTGCCGGCGCGGGCGCTGAGCACCATCTCCTGCGGCTTGTAGAGCGTGATGCCGGCCAGCGCGCGGGTGGAAAGCCCCCGCGCCGCCTGCACCGGCCGCAGGCTGGCGCGCTTGGTGCCATTGCCTTCCACCGCCAGCGGCGCGCGATCGGCCGACGCCGCGCGCACCGCCTCCACCACGCCCGCCTCATCGGCCGGGCAGAGCAGCCCGCTCAACGGGACAGCGCCGGGTTGCCGGCCAGCGGAAACACCTTGGCCGGGTTCAGCAGCCAGCCAGGGTCGAAGGCGGATTTGATGCGGCGCTGCTGGTCCAGCTCCTGTTCGGTGAACTGCACCGGCATCAGGTCGCGCTTCTCGACGCCCACGCCATGCTCGCCGGTCAGGCAGCCGCCGACCTCGACGCAGAGCTTCAGGATATCGGCGCCGAAGGCCTCGGCCTTGCGGAAGCTTTCCGGGTCATTGGCGTCGAACATGATCAGCGGGTGCAGATTGCCATCGCCCGCATGGAAGATATTGGCCACCTTCAGCCCATAGCTGTCCGACATCTCACCCATCCGGCGCAGCACATTCGGCAATTCCCCGGTGGGGATGGTGCCGTCCATGCAGAGGTAATCCGGGCTGATCCGCCCCACCGCGCCGAAGGCACCCTTGCGGCCCTTCCAGATGGCCAGCGATTCCTCCGCCGTCTCCGCCACGCGCAGCGAGATCGGGTCGAAGCGCGCGCAGATCTCCTTCAGCTTGCCGAGCAGGAAGTCCTGCTCGGCGGCATTGCCCTCGACCTCGATGATCAGCATGGCCTCGGCATCCAGCGGGTAGCCGGCGTGCGCAAAAGCCTCGCAGGCATGGATGGCGGGCCGGTCCATGAATTCCAGCGCCACGGGAATGATGCCGCTGGCGATGATGGCATCCACCACCTGCCCCGCCACCTCGTTGGAGCGGAAGGCGCCCAGCATGGCCCGCGCGCCCTCGGCCGCGCGCAGGATGCGCACCGTGACCTCGGTGACGATGCCGAGCTGCCCCTCGCTGCCGGTGATCAGCCCCAGCCAGTCATAGCCGGCGGAATCGAGATGGGTGCCGCCGATGTCGATCACCTCGCCCTCGATCGTCACCAGCTTCACGCCCAGCAGGTTGTTGGCGGTGACGCCGTATTTCAGGCAATGCGCCCCGCCCGAATTCATCATGACATTGCCGCCGATCATGCAGGCGAGCTGCGAGGACGGGTCCGGCGCATAGAAGAAATTCTCGCCCGCCACCGCCTGGGTGATGCCGATATTCGTCACCCCCGCCTGCACCACGGCGAAACGGTCGGCGTAATCCACCTCCAGGATGCGGTTCATGCGCATCAGGCCGATCACCACGCCATCCTCCAGCGGCAGGGCGCCGCCGGAGAGGCTGGTGCCGGCGCCGCGCGGCACGATGCGGATGTTGTTCTGGTAGCAATAGCGCAGCACCGCCGCCACCTGCTCCGTGGTCTCGGGCAGCACCACGGCGAGCGGCGGCTGGCGATAGGCGGAAAGCCCGTCCGTCTCATAGGGCTTCAGGCGGATGGGGTCGCCGATCACCCCTTCCCCGCGCGCGCCGCCGGGCACGATGGTGCGCAGCGCCGCCAGGATCTCGCCCCGGCGGGCAAGCACGGCCGGGTCCGGTACGGGCAATGCGATCATGGCGTTCCATCCTGCGTCTTTGGATGGAAGGATGGCGCCGCGCCCCGGCGCAGACAAGCGCGCACGCAAAAAGGGCGCCGCGGGGAAACCCCATGGCGCCGCTTTTCTGCCGAAGACCTCCGCCCGCGAGGGGCGGAGGGCCCGCAATCAGCCCTGGCGGACCTTCATGCGGGGGTTCTTCTTGTTCAGCACGTACAAGCGACCGCGGCGGCGGACCACCACGCAGTTCTTGTCGCGCGTCTTGGCGGACTTCAAGCTGTTACGGATTTTCATGGCCAACCTCGTCGCGAGGGGGCGGGCTTTAGGGGCCGCAGCGGCGAGAGTCAACCATTGAAGGCCATTCTCCCGCCATGCCGCCGCGACTCAGCCGCGCGGACGGGGTGGCGGGGGGGGGCGCCGAGGGTCCCTGCCGGCGGCGCCAGGCATCGCCGGCCATCCTGCCGACCACCCGCAGCAGGTCGCCCTTCCAGCCGCCCAGGCCAGCGCGATGCATCGCCCGGTATTTCTGCCGCGCCACCGCGCCATTCACCAGGGCCCGCGCGATGCGGCCGATGCCACCTGCCATGCTGCTTCTCCATTCCTGTATGCCGGATGGAAAACGCGGCGGCGCCGCTCAGGTTACCATCTTGTCATGACGGTCCTGCATCAGGCAGGCCGCCACGGCCTCGCTGATCACCGGCGCCAGGCTGCGGAACTCCGCCGCGCGGGGGGAGCGGGCGCGCCAAGCCAGCCCCAGGCTGCGGCCCGTCACCTGCCCCGGCGGCGCCTCGACCGGCCGCAGCACCACGGAGGTGCCGGCCAGCACCCCGCCCGCCACCGCCAGCCGGGGCAGCAGCGTCACGCCCAGCCCGCCGGCCACCATCTGCACCAGGGTATGCAGGCTGGTGGCGGCAAAGGCGCCATCCACCCCCGCCCCCGGCAGGCCGCAGGCGGACAACGCCTGGTCCCGCAGGCAATGGCCGTCCTCCAGCAGCAGCATCCGCTCGCCCCCCATGGCGGAAAGCGGGATCCGCGCTTGCTGCAACAGGCGGTGCTGCTGCGGCAGGGCCGCCAGGAAGGGGTCCTCGGCGATCCGCAGGGTTTCCAGGTCCGGCAACGCGGCGGGCAGCGCCAGCAGCAGCAGATCCAGCCGGCCGCCCTGCAGGTCCTCGGCCAGCCGCGCGGTCAGGTCCTCCCGCAGCCAGAGGCGCAGGCGGGGAAAGGCGCGGCGCAGCGCCGGCATCAGCCGCGGCAGCAGAAAGGGCCCGATGGTGGGGATGATGCCGAGTCGCAGCGGCCCGGTCAGCGGGTCCCGCGCCGCCGAGGCGGTTTCCGCCACCGCCGAGAGCGCCGCCAGCGCCGCCCGCGCCCGCCCCACCAGTTCCAGCCCCAGCGGGGTGAAGACCGGGCGCTTGGCCGGCCCGCGCTCCAGGATCGCGGCGTCCAACTGGCGTTCCAGCGCGATGATGCCGGCGGAGAGGGTCGATTGCGTCACCGCGCAGGCCACCGCCGCGCGGCCGAAATGACCGAGATCGGCCAGGGCCACCAGATAACGGAGCTGTTGCGGGCTGGGCAGCGGAGTCATCGATTGAGCCAATCGTTTTGTCGAAAACAATTCATTGGCACAGGTGTGCACTGCACACCATAACTAGGCCGCCGGCGGAAGCAGCTTGAGCTGGGCCGCCGTTCCTGAGCCATCAGAACTAGGGATCACCGCATGCTGACCGTTGGCGACAAGTTTCCGTCCTTTAAGCTGACCGCCGTGAAGGGTGGCCCCGAGGGCCTGGAAGGCCCGGGCAAGTCCTTCACCGAGATCACCAACGAGTCCGACGCCGGCAAGTGGAAGATCGTCTTCTTCTGGCCCAAGGACTTCACCTTCATCTGCCCGACCGAGATCGCGGCCTTCGGCAAGCTGAAGGGCGAGTTCGAGGACCGTGACGCGGTGCTCTACGGCGCCTCCACGGACAGCGAGTTCGTGCACCTGAACTGGCGCGTCCACAACAACGACATCCGCGACCTGCCGATCGCCATGCTGGCGGACACCAAGCGCGAGCTCTCCTCCGCGCTCGGCATCCTCGACAAGAACGAGGGCGTGGCTCTGCGCGCCACCTTCATCGTCGACCCCGAGGGCACGATCCAGTGGGCTTCGGTGAACGGCCTGAACGTCGGCCGCAACCCGCAGGAAGTGGTGCGCGTGCTGGACGCGCTGCAGACCGACGAGCTCTGCCCCTGCAACTGGAACAAGGGCACCGACACCCTGAAGCCGCAGGAACTGTTCCAGGCCGCCTGATCCCGGCAGCCTGAAACGCAACGCCGGCGGGGTTTTCTCCTCCCCGCCGGCGTCAGTATCGCGCCCCATGAGCCCATCGTCCCAATGGGTGGGGCGCGGTGCGCCGAACCGGCCGTCCCCCCCCCCCCCCCCCCCCCCCCCCCCCCCCCCCCCCCCCCCCCCCCCCCCCCCCCCCCCCCCCCCCCCCCCCCCCGCACGGCCGGCTCCGCCCACCGCAACAACCTGAAGTCCCCCGAGACCGGAGAAGATCTTCGCATGTCGCTGGAAGCCCTGCGCAACCGCCTGCCTGAATATGCCAAGGACCTGAAGCTCAACCTGGGCAGCCTGTCCACCGAGCCGGTGCTGGACCAGCAGAAGCTCGCCGGCACCTTCGTGGCCAGCGCCATCGCCAGCCGCAATGCCGAGGTGATCAAGGCCATGGTCGCCGAGTTCGGCCCGAAGCTGTCGCCCGAGGCGCTGACCGCCGCCAAGGCCGCCGCGGCCATCATGGGCATGAACAATGTCTATTACCGCTTCGTGCACCTGGTGGGCGGCGACTACGCCACCCTGCCCGCCAAGCTGCGCATGAACGTGATCGGCAAGCCGGGCGTCGAAAAGGTCGATTTCGAGTTGTGGTCCCTGGCGGTCTCCGCGATCAATGGCTGCGGCATGTGCATGGAAAGCCACGAGAAGGTGGTGAAGCACGGCGGCGTGTCCACGGAGCAGGTCCAGGCCGCCGTCCGCATCGCCTCCGTGGTGCATGCGGTGGCCGGCGTGCTGGAAGCCGAGGACGCCCTGGCGGCCTGAAGACCCTGCGGCATTGGCCGCACTGATCTGTGAAGGCAAAAAATACACAAGGCCCGCATCGTGCGGGCCTTGTTTGCGTTCAACCCCTGGAACACGCGAATTGGTATGCACAATCCGCATCCAGCCTTGCGTTCCACGCATCGGGATTTTGTGTTGCAGCGCGATAAACCACTTGCACACGAACGACCTGACGCGTAAGTTCCTTCTCGCAGCAACGCACTGCGTTGTTGTCTTTCTTGGACGTTTCCTCCCTAAACTCGGCGGTGCTTCGGCACCGCCTTTTTTTTGCCCATGCGCCTGGGTGTTGCCTCAGCGGCCCCAGATCCCTGCCTCGGTCCAGCCGAGTTCCACGAACTCCGCGGCCCGCAGCGGCGCCTCACCTTCCGGGAAAAATTCATCGAGTTGCGGCGGCTTCACCGAGGTGCCGCTCAGCATGACATGCGCCTGGCCCCGGTGATGCACCTGGTGCTGGAACAGATGCAGCAGCAGCCGGTCCGCCCTTTCCCGCTGCACATAGCTGCCGCGATGCACCGCGACGATTCGCGCCGCCCCTTCCTCTCCCAGCGCCTCGCAGAAGGCGATCAGCCGGCGGTCCACCGCCGCCTGGGCCGGGCGCAGTTCCGCCAGGGTGCGACAGGGAACCGGCTGCGTGAAAGCGGCGGGGCCGAGCGTGCCACCTTCCATGGCATCCACATAGAAGCGGTCCACGATCAGGATGTGGTTCAGCGTGGCCTGGATGGAGGGAAAGAACCCCACCCGCTCCGCCTCGAATTCCGCCTGGCTCAGCCCGGCGCAGGCTGTCAGCAGGCGGTGGTTGGCCCAGGCATTGTTGAAGGCCATGGACCGCAGGGCCAGTGCCAGGGAAGGCGGTGCCGTCATGCCCTTCTCTCCGCCTGGAGGGGAAGTCTCAGCCGCGCAGGATGCTCCAGTCGGTGCCCGCGAGGCGCGCGATCAGCAGCGTCAAATCCTCCCGCAGCCGCGCCATTTCGGGCAGGCGCTCGATGGTGGCCTCGTTCATGTAGAGGCCGCGCGCCAGCTCGATCTGCAGCACATGCACCCGCTCCCGCGGGCGGCCGTAGTGGCGGGTGACATAGCCGCCGGCATAGGGGTCGTTGCGCTTCACCCGGTAGCCGAGGGCGCCCAGCGTTTCCTCCACCAGCCGCACGGCGCGGGGGGCGCAGGCGGTGCCATGCGCATCGCCCAGCACCATGTCCGGCGCGCTGATCCCGTGCAGCGGGTGGGTCGGCATGGAATGGCAGTCGATCACCAGGCAGCAGCCAAAGCGCTCCTTGGTTTCGGCGATCAGCCGGCTCAGCGCCGCGTGATAAGGGTGCCAGCAGCGCTGGATGCGCGCCTCGACGGCCGGAAAGGACAGGCGGTGCCGGTACACCGGCTCCCCCGAGGCGACGATGCGCGCCACGGTGCCCAGCCCGGCGCCCACGCGTGGGCTGGCGGTGTTCACCCAGGGCGGCAGCGGCCCGTCGAACATGGCCGGGTCCAGCTCCCAGGCCTCGCGGTTGGCATCGCAATAGACACGCGGGAAGGTGGCGGCCAGCAGCGGCGCGCCATGCTCGGGCGCCGCGCTGAACAGCTCCTCCACGAAGCTGTCCTCGGAACGGCGGACGGAGAGCGGGTCCAGCCGGCTCTCGGCCAGGAATTCGGGCGGGTAGAAGCGGCCGGAATGCGGTGAGGCAAAGACCAGCGGCGCCGTCTGGCGGGACGGGCGGGAAAGCAGAACAGGGCCGGGGCGGTCTTCCTCGGCAATGACCGAAAGCGGGAGGTCCATCGTGCTGGACATATCAAGCCATAGCCTTCCGTCGCTGTCACCGGCCCGGCATGACGATTCCTGCCGATCCCCCCCTTGCCACCCCATCACAGTCGGGCTAGAGACGGCGCCCTACCGGATGGGCGCGTAGCTCAGCGGGAGAGCGTCCCCCTGACACGGGGAAGGTCACAGGTTCAATCCCTGTCGCGCCCACCATCCGGTTCTCTCCATCAAAATTCGCACGATCCCCGGGCCCACCGCCTTTCGGCAGCGGGCCCTTGTCGCGTTTCAGCCCAGCGGCTGCGGCAGGGTCAGGCCGTATTGCGCGCCCAGTTCCTGCAAGGGGCCGGTGATGCGCGCGGCCAGCGGCACGCCCTTCGCCTGCGCCTCGCGCTTCAGCGCCAGCCCCTTCTGGCCCGGCACCCGCACCGGCGGCATGCCCGGGCGTGGTGCCGCGGCGCGGCAGAGCGCGGCGGTATGGCCGGTCTGGCGGCGGAAGGCATCCAGCCCGGCGAAGGCCGAGGGGTCCAGCACCTGGATGAAGAGCGCGGCGCGCATGCCCACCGTGCCCTCGATGCGGCCATGGCCGGACAGGCCCTGGGTCAGCGCCTCGGTCATCAGCGCCTGCGCATAGCCCTTCTGGCCATGGTCCATGCCGCCGGTGGGCAGGATGGTGCCGCCCTCGGTCAGCACCGCCGGGTCGTTGGACGGGTTGCCCTCGGCATCCATCAGCCAGTTATGCGGGAACTTGGCGCCTTCCTTGGCCATGCGCTGGCTGAGGTTGGCGGTGGTGATGGAGGCGCTGATATCCAGCACCACCGGGTCGCCGCTGGTGGGCCAGCCGGCCGAGACCGGGTCGGGCGAGAGCACGCCCTGCTTGGCGCCGAAGGGCGCGACGGAAGCATTGTTGGGCGCGCTGCTGTGCACGATGGCCATCAGCCCGCGCTCGGCGGCGCGCAGCGGATACACGGCGAGGCAGCCGATATGGTGGCTTTCCGCGATGGCGACCGAGACGGTGCCGTATTGCGCGACCCGCTCGAAGGCCAGGTCCAGCGCCTTGAACACCAGCCAGCCGCCGGGCAGCCCGCGGCCGTTCCAGGCCAGGCTGGCGCCACGGTCGGAGAGCACCTCCGGCTCGCCATCCTTGGCCAGGAAGCCCTTGGCGACATCGTCGAGATATTTCGGCACCAGCGCCAGGCCATGGGTGACATGGCCGAGCAGGTCGGCCTCCACCAGCACTTCCGCCACCGTGGCGGCCTTGTCCGGCGCCAGGCCGGCAGCGGCGAAGAGATCGGTGGCGAAGCCGCGCATCGCGGCGGCGTCGTAGCGGGAGTCGCTCATCCTGTGTCCCGGACCTTTCATGGGTTTCCTGCCGGCAGGATGCACGGCCCCTGCCCGGCGGGCAAACCCGCCCGGCCTCAGCCGGCGCCGAAGACTTCCTCCCAGCAGGCGCGCAGCGCGGCATCCACCTCCTCCATGGTGGCGGTGATGCCGAGGTCCCAGAGGCTGGTGACGCCATGCTCGCGGATGCCGCAGGGCACGATGCCGCCGAAGTGGGAGAGGTCCGGCTCCACGTTCAGCGCGATGCCGTGCCAGCTCACCCAGCGCGTGACGCGCACGCCGATGGCGCCGATCTTGGATTCGCCACCGCGCTTCGGGTCCGCCACCCAGATGCCGACGCGCCCGTCCCGCCGCTCGCCGCGCACATTGAAGCGCTCCAGCGTGCGGATCATCCATTCCTCCAGCGCCTGCACATAGGCGCGGATGTCGCGGGCCGGCACGCTGCCGTGCGGGCGCGTCAGGTCCAGCATGACATAGGCCGTGCGCTGGCCGGGGCCGTGATAGGTCCATTGCCCGCCGCGCCCGGCATGGAAGGTAGGGAAGCGCGCCTCGGTCAGCCCTTCCGGCGTGGCGGAGGTGCCGGCGGTATAGGTGGGCGGGTGCTCCACCAGCCAGACGCGCTCGGCGGCCTCGCCGGCACGGATGGCGGCGATGCGCGATTCCATCTCCGCCAGCGCCACGGGGTAGTCGGTCAGCCCTTCCTCGACACGCCATTCCAGCGGTTTGGCGGCATTTGAGGGGGCTGGTGCAAGAATATCGTCGGTCATGCTCGGTCGGGTTGTTGATGCGGGAGGAAAGCTGGGGTATAGCCCGCCGCCTACCGATGACTAACCCGTATGCGGCCATGGCGGAATGGTAGACGCGTCAGCTTGAGGTGCTGGTGGGGGCAACCCCGTGGAAGTTCGAATCTTCTTGGCCGCATTTTCCCTGCTTTAGTTAGCCCCGCTACGATCCCGGTTCCGGGGCCCCAGAAGGTGCCCCGATGGACGAAGACTTCCGAAAAGCCGCGCTCGACTATCACCGGCTGCCGCGGCCCGGGAAGCTCAGCATCGAGCCCACCAAGCGTATGGCTACCCAGCGCGATCTCGCGTTGGCCTATTCCCCCGGCGTCGCCGCCGCCTGCGAGGCCATCTCCGCCGATCCCGCCGCCGCCTATGAGATGACAACGCGCGGCAACATGGTCGCGGTTATCACCAATGGCACCGCCGTGCTCGGCCTCGGCGCCATCGGCGCGCTGGCTTCCAAGCCGGTGATGGAAGGCAAGGCCGTCCTCTTCAAGAAGTTCGCCGGCATCGACTCGATCGACCTGGAGGTCGAGGAGCGCGACCCGCAGAAGTTCATTGAGGCCGTGGCGGTGCTGGAGCCTTCCTTCGGCGCCATCAACCTGGAAGACATCAAGGCCCCCGAGTGCTTCGAGATCGAGCGCACGCTGCGGGAGCGGATGAAGATCCCGGTCTTCCATGACGACCAGCACGGCACCGCCATCATCGTGGCCAGCGCGGTGCGCAACGGGCTGCTGGTGCAGGGCAAGCGGCTGGAGGACGTGAAGATCGTCACCTCTGGCGGCGGCGCGGCGGCCCTGGCCTGCCTCGACCTGCTGGTGGCGATGGGCGCGAAGCGCGAGAACATCACGGTCACCGACATCAAGGGCGTCGTCCATATCGGCCGCAACGAGCTGATGGACCCCTACAAGGATCGCTATGCGCGGGAGACCGAGGCCCGCACCCTGCAGGACGTGCTGCCCGGCGCCGATGTCTTCCTGGGCCTTTCCGCCCCGCGCGTGCTGAAGCCGGAATGGCTGCCGCTGCTGGCCGAGCGCCCGCTGGTGCTGGCGCTCGCCAATCCCGAGCCCGAGATCCTGCCCGAGGCGGTGCGCGCCGTGCGCCCGGATGCCATCGTGGCCACCGGGCGCAGCGACTATCCCAACCAGGTCAACAACGTCCTCTGCTTCCCCTTCATCTTCCGTGGCGCGCTGGATGCCGGCGCCACCACGATCAACGAGGAGATGAAGGTGGCGGCGGTGGAGGCCATCGCCCGCCTCGCCCGCATTGAGGCCAGCGAGGTGGTGGCGGCGGCCTATGGCGGCGCCGCGCCGACCTTCGGCCCCGACTACATCATCCCCAAGCCCTTCGACCCGCGCCTGATCCTGGAGATCGCCCCCGCCGTGGCCCGCGCCGCGATGGAATCCGGCGTCGCCACCCGGCCGATCGCGGATTTCGCCGCTTACAAGGAGGTGCTGGAGCGCTTCGTCTACCGCTCCGGCGACCTGATGCGCCCGGTGGTCTTCGCCGCCAAGAAGCAGCCGCGCCGCGTGGTCTATTCCGAGGGCGAGGACGAGCGCGTGCTGCGCGCCGTGCAGACCGTGCTGGACGACGAGATTGCCGAGCCGGTGCTGGTCGGCCGGCGCGAGGTGATCGCCGCCAAGGTGCGCGCGATGGGCCTGCGGATGGATCTCGAAGAATCCGTGAAGGTGGTCGATCCCGCCCACGACACGGAGGTGATCGGGCCGTTGATCGAGGTCTTCCGCCGCAAGGTGGCCCGGCGCGGCGTGCCGGTGGACAGCTGTGAGCGCTGGGTGCGCACCCGCCCCTCCACCGCCGCCGCCCTGCTGCTGGAGACCGGCCAGGTGGATGCCGCGCTGACCGGCGGCCTCGGCGAATGGATGCGCCAGTGGCACCAGGCCTATAGCGTCATCGGCAAGCGGGAGGACGTGGACCGCGTCTATGCCATGACGGGCGTGATCCTGCCCGCCGGCACGCTGTTCTTTGTCGATACCCATCTGCTGGTGGAGCCCACGGCCGAGCAGATCGCGGAGATGACGATCCTGGCCGCCGAGCAGGTCCGTGCCTTCGGCATGCACCCCAAGGCGGCGCTGCTGTCGCATTCCAACTTCGGCGCCAGCCAGGCGCCTTCCGCCCGCAAGATGCGGGAGGCGCTGCGCCTGATCCGCGCCCAGGCGCCGGATCTGGAAGTGGATGGCGAGATGCATGCCGATGCCGCCCTGGTGCAGGCGGTGCGGGAGAAGGCGGTGCATGACAGCCCGCTGACCGAGGGTGCCAACCTGCTGGTCTTCCCGAACCTGGATGCCGCCAACATCGCCTACAGCCTGGTGAAGGCCACGGGCGACGGCTTGCAGATCGGCCCGGTGCTGCTGGGCATGCGCAAGCCGATCCATGTGCTGGTGCCCAGCGTCACCGCGCGCGGCATCGCCAACCTGACGGCCCTGGCCGTGACCCAGGCCGCCAACAGCCAGGGCAACTGAGGCGTGGCCTGGAGGGCACCGTGCCCTCCAGGCCCAGCTGGCAGAAAAAAGAAGGGGGTCCGGGGGAATTCATTCCTCCGGCCTTCCGCCCCGGCCCCTGGAAGCCGCCGCCCCCGCAGGCCATCTTGCTTCCATGGCCCAGCTTCCGACCCGCCCAGCCTCGGCCGCCGTTGCCGCCTTCCTGGACAAGGCAGCCACCGTGCCGGCGCTGCGCCCCGCCGTGCATCGCCCGGGCCGGCTGATCTTCGCCGTGGATGCCACCGCCAGTCGCCAGCCGGGCTGGGACATGGCCTGCCACTTGCAGACCGAGATGTTCCAGGCCGCCGCCGCGCATGGCGGGCTGGAGGTCAGCCTCGCCTATTACCGCGGCTTCGGCGAATTCGCCGCCACCCCCTTCCTGGCCGACAGCGCCGCGCTGGCGGAGCGAATGGCGCGCGTGCAGTGCCTCGGCGGCCAGACGCAGATCGGCAAGGTGCTGGACCATGCGCTGCGGGAGGCGGCGCGGGAGCGGCTGCATGCCCTGGTCTTCGTCGGCGATGCGGTGGAGGAGCCGCCAGACCCGCTCTGCCATCAGGCCGGGCAGCTCGGCCTGCGCGGCACCCCGGCCTTCGTGTTCCAGGAAGGGCATGACAGCCGCGCCGCCAGCACCCTGAAGCAATTGGCCAAGCTTTCCGGCGGCGCCTATGCGCCCTTCGATGCCGGCAGCGCCGCCGCGCTGCGGAGCCTGCTGCGGGCCGTGGGCGCCTATGCCTCCGGCGGCGCGGAGGCGCTGGCGCGGCTCGGCAGCCCCGCCGCCCGCGCGCTGATGGCGCAGCTGCCGCCCCCCGTGGCCAAGCCCGGCCGATGATCTGGCTGGCCGGCGCCATTGGCGTCCTGCTGCTGGGATGGGTGCTGCTGCGGGCCCTCGCCACGGCCAGCGTGGCGCAGGTGAAGCGGGGCGCCCTGTGGTTCCTGATTGGGATGCTGCTGGCCGGCGTGGCGCTGCTGCTGCTGACCCGCAGGCTGCCCCAGGCCCTGGGGCTGATGCTGCCGCTGATGCCGCTCCTGCTGCCGGCGGTGCGGCGCTGGCTGGGCCGCCGCCGCTTCGGTGCCGCGCCGCCGGACCAGGGCGTGTCCACCCTGGAGACCCCCACCCTGGCGATGCGGCTGGACCAGGCCAGCGGCACCCTCTCCGGCCGTGTCCGCACCGGCCCCTTCGCGGGGCGGGAACTGGGGGAGATGCCGCTGGAGGATTGCCTCGCCCTGCTGGCCCAGTGCCATGTCGAGGACCCTGAGAGCGTGCCGCTGCTGGAAGCCTGGCTGGACCGTGCCGCCCCCGGCTGGCGCCAGGCCTCGCCCGGCGCCGGCATGGATCGCGCCGAGGCCCTGGCGGTGCTGGAACTGCCGGAAGGCGCCACGCCCGCGCAGATCCGGGCCGCGCACCGCCGGCTGATGCGGCAGGCGCATCCGGACCATGGCGGCGATGCGTGGCGGGCCGCGCGGCTGAATCAGGCGCGTGATCTGCTGCTGAAGCCGCGCCCATGATGCGAAGCACAGGCTCCGCGCTTTTTCTCGAAAATTTCTCTACATTAGCGTGTTACCGGCCGGGGTCCGGCAATTGCCGCTTCCCCGCCCCCATGGCAATGCTGCGCCAAGGCCACGATTCCGCCATCCAGACGCGCTATATCGGCGACGCGACAGTGAAGAAGAGGAACTTGCACCGGTGTTGAAACCGCTGAAGAAGGCTGTATTGCCCGTTGCCGGCCTTGGCACTCGCTTCCTGCCCGCCACCAAGGCCCTGGCCAAGGAGATGCTGCCGGTCGTCGACAAGCCGCTGATCCAGTATGCCGTGGACGAGGCGCGCGAGGCGGGCATCGAGCAGTTCTGCTTCGTCACCGGCCGCGGCAAGACCGCCATCGTCGAGCATTTCGACGTGGCCTACGAGCTTGAGCGCACCCTGCTGGAACGCGGCAAGCAGAAGGAGCTGGACGCGCTGCGGGACCAGTCCGTGCAGCCCGGCTCCATCACCACCGTGCGCCAGCAGGTGCCGATGGGCCTGGGCCATGCCATCTGGTGCGCCCGCTCCTTCATCGGCGACGATCCCTTCGCCATCCTGCTGCCGGACGACCTGATGCAGTGCAAGGTGAGCTGCACCAAGCAGCTGGCCGATGCCTACATGGAAACCGGCGGCAACGTGGTGGCCGTCGAGGAAGTGCCGATGGAGCGCGTCAACAAGTATGGCGTGCTGGACATCCAGGAGGACAAGGGCCGCCTGGTGTCCGTGAAGGGCCTGGTGGAGAAGCCGCCGATCGACAAGGCGCCCTCCAACCTCACCGTCATCGGCCGCTACGTGCTGATGCCCGAGGTCGTGCCCTTCCTGGCGCTGATGGAAAAGGGCGCGGGCGGCGAGGTGCAGCTGACCGATGCCATGGCCAAGCTGATCCCGACCCAGCCCTTCCACGGGCTGCGCTACGAGGGCCGCCGCTTCGATTGCGGCGACAAGACCGGCTATCTGGAAGCCCAGATTGCCTTCGCGCTGGATCGCCCAGATCTGGCCGATGCCGTGCGTGCCTTCCTGCCACGCTACGTCTGAGACGGATCACACATGCGCGTTGCCATGATCGGGGCCGGTTACGTCGGCCTCGTCTCCGGTGCCTGCTTCGCCGAATTCGGCGTGGATGTCTGTGTCGTTGACACGGAACCCAGCAAGATCGAGGCCCTGAAGGCCGGTCGCATCCCCATCTACGAGCCGGGCCTGGACCGGCTGGTGGCGGAGAATGCGGCCGACGGGCGCCTGACCTTCACCACTGACCTGAAGGAAGCCATCCGCGGTGCCGATGCCGTCTTCCTGGCGGTGGGCACCCCCACTCGGCGTGGCGATGGCCATGCCGACCTGAGCTATGTCTTCGCCGCCGCCGAGCAGGTGGCGAAGGCCGCCGAGGGGCCGCTGGTGCTGGTCACCAAGTCCACCGTGCCGGTCGGCACCGGTGCGAAGGTGAAGGAGATCGTCCGCCGGGTGCGCCCGGAACTGGAGATCGAGGTCGCCTCCAACCCCGAGTTCCTGCGCGAGGGCAATGCGATCGGCGACTTCATGCGGCCCGACCGCGTGGTGATCGGCGTCGATTCCGAGCGCGCCTCCAAGGTGCTGAAGCGGCTCTACCGCCCGCTCTACCTGATCGAGACCCCGGTGGTGCAGACCAGCATCGAGACCGCCGAGCTGATCAAATATGCCGCCAATGCCTTCCTGGCGGTGAAGATCACCTTCATCAACCAGATGGCCGACCTGTGCGAGAAGGCCGGCGCCAACGTCCATGACGTAGCGCGCGGCATGGGGCTCGATGGCCGCATCGGCCGCAAGTTCCTGCATGCCGGCCCGGGCTATGGCGGCTCCTGCTTCCCCAAGGACACGCTGGCGCTGGCCCGCACGGCGCAGGAACTCGGCGCCCCGGCCACCATTGTCGAGCAGACCATCGCCGCCAACGAGGCGCGCAAGGAACAGATGGCGCAGCGCGTCATTGATGCCTGCGGCGGCAGCGTCGAGGGCAAGACCGTCGCCGTGCTGGGCCTGACCTTCAAGCCCGAGACGGACGACATGCGCGACGCGCCCTCGCTGGTGATCGTGCCGGCGCTGGCCGCGGCCGGCGCCACCATCCGCGCCTATGACCCGCAATCCGGCCATGCGAAGCAGATGCTGCCCGAGGGCGTGCAGTACGCGAAGAACGCGCTGGATGCGGCCAAGGGCGCGGATGCGCTGGTGCTGATCACGGAATGGAACGAGTTCCGTGCCATCGCCCCGGCCAAGCTGAAGAAGGCGATGCGCGGCGACGTGGTCTGCGACCTGCGCAACGTGTGGGACCCGGTGCAGATGCGGGAATGTGGCCTCGCCTATTCCTCCATCGGCCGCCCCTGATACCTGCAAGAAACCGAGGAACACCGGCATGACCGCCTTCCGGCATGACTTCCACCCGACCTCGCTGCGCGAATACGACATCCGCGGCGTCATCGGAAAAACCTTGTCGGGCGCGGATGCCTTCGCCATCGGCCGCTGCTTCGGCAGCATCGTGGCGCGGGAGGGCGGCAAGAAGGTGGTGGTCGGCTACGACGGCCGCCTGTCCTCGCCCGAGCTGGAAACCCAGCTTGTCGCCGGCCTCGTCGCCTGCGGGCTGGAAGTGGCGCGCATCGGCTGCGGCCCGACGCCGATGCTCTACTTCGCTTCCTACGAGCTGAAGGCCGATGGCGCCGTGATGGTGACCGGCAGCCACAATCCGCCGGACTACAACGGCTTCAAGATGATGCTGGGCAAGAAGCCCTTCTTCGGCCAGCAGATCCTGCAGATCGGCCAGATGGCGGCCTCGGGCGACGTCGTGGCGGAGGCTTCCGGCTCCTCCACCGAGGTCGATGTCTCGGATGCCTATATCGCGCGGGTGCTGAAGGACTATGACGGCGGCGACCGCGCGCTGACCGTGGTCTGGGACCCCGGCAATGGCTCGGGCGCCGAGATCACCAAGCGGCTGGTGGCCAAGCTGCCGGGCAAGCACACCGTCATCAATGGCGAGATCGACGGCCGCTTCCCCAACCACCATCCCGACCCGACCGTGCTGAAGAACCTCGAGCAGATCATCGCCGAGGTGAAGAAGCAGGGCGCCGATCTCGGCATCGCCTTCGACGGTGACGCCGACCGCATCGGCGCCGTGGATGGCGAGGGCAACATGCTCTTCGGCGACCAGTTGCTGGTGGTGCTGGCGCGCGACGTGCTGAAGAACCATCCGGGCGGCACCATCATCGCCGATGTGAAGGCCTCCCAGGTGCTCTTCGACGAAGTGGCCAAGGCGGGCGGCAATCCGCTGATGTGGAAGACCGGCCACAGCCTGATCAAGGCCAAGATGGCCGAGACGCAGTCGCCGCTGGCGGGCGAGATGTCGGGCCATATCTTCTTCAACGACAAGTGGTACGGCTTCGACGACGCGCCCTATTCCGCCATCCGCCTGCTGGGCATCGTGGCGCGGGCCAGCGAGAGCCTGGCGCAGATGCGCGACGCGCTGCCCAAGGTGATCAACACGCCGGAACTGCGCTTCAACTGCCCCGATGAGCGCAAGTTCGGCGTGATCGAGGAAGTGAAGGCCCGCCTCGCCGCCTCCGGCGCCAAGGTGCAGGACGTGGATGGCGTGCGCGTGCTGACTGAGGATGGCTGGTGGCTGCTGCGCGCCTCCAACACCCAGGCGGTGCTGGTGGCGCGTGCCGAGGCCAAGAGCGAGGAAGGGCTGGAGCGCCTGAAGAAGCTGCTGGCCGAGCAGGTCGAGGCTTCCGGCCTGCAGGCCCCCGACTTCTCGGGCGAGAACGCCGGGCACTGAGCCCGGCAGCGGCGCCCCGCTTCACCAGCGGGGCGCCGGCCGCTCGCGGCTTTTAGGCCGCGAAAGCCTTGGGGTAGCCGAAGAGCCCCACGGCGCCGCCGGTATGGATGAAGACCACGTTCTCATCCTTCTTGAACTGGCCCTTGCCGATCAGGTCGATCAGCCCGGCCATCCCCTTCCCCGAATAGACGGGGTCGAGCAGGATGCCTTCCTTTTCCGCCAGCAGCTTCACCGCCTCGACCATGCCTTCGGTCGGGATGCCGTAGCCCTGGCCGACATAGTCGGTATTGGCCACCACATGCTCGGCCTTCACGATGCCGGGCAGGCCCAGGTGCTCGGCCACGCGCTCGGCCAGCGCCAGCACATTGGCTTCCTGCTTCGCCTTGGGCGCGCGCACGCCGATGCCGAGCACGGGGATATTGGCATTCAGCGCCACCAGCCCGGTCACCAGCCCCGCCTGGGTGCCGGCGCTGCCCGTGGCATGCACCACATGGTCGATCCGCAGGCCCATCTCGGCCGCCTGCGCCACCAGTTCCAGTGCCGCGTTCACATAGCCCAGCGCGCCCACGGGGTTGGAGCCGCCGCCGGGGATGACATAGGGCTTGCGGCCCTTGCCGCGCAGTTCCCCGGCCAGCACTTCCATCTCGGCCTGCATGTCGGCACCGCCGGGGCGGTGGGAGATCTCGGCGCCATGGAGCTGGTCCAGCAGCACATTGCCGGACTGGGTATAGGCCTCGTCCGTGAAGCCCGTGCGGTCTTCCAGCAGGATATGGCAGGCGAGGCCAAGCTTGGCCGCCGCCGCCGCCGTCTGCCGCGCGTGGTTGGACTGGGTGGCGCCCTGGGTGATGACGGTGTCGGCGCCCTGGGCCAGGGCATCGGCCATCAGGAATTCCAGCTTGCGGGTCTTGTTGCCGCCGGTGGAAAGCCCGGTGCAGTCGTCGCGCTTGATCCAGAGCTTGGGGCCGCCGAGATGGCGGGAGAGGTTCTCCATCGGCTCCAGCGGCGTGGGCATATGGCCGAGGCGGATGCGGGGGAAACGGGCGAGATTCATGCGTTCTTTGGCCTTGCCGTGGACGTGGGCCGCAAGGCTAACCGCTGGCCCCCGCCGCGCCAACCTGGGGCCGGGCGCGTGCTACTGCGGATGCACCGGCGGCACGCGCTGCCAGCCCCTCGGCATCTTCACCTTCTCCCGCATGAAGGTGAAGATGCCGGAGAGAATGATGATGGCGGCGCCCAGCGCCATCACCGGGTCCAGATGATCGCCGAAGATCAGCCAGCCCAGGATGATGGCCCAGATCATCTGGCTGTATTGCGCCGGCGCCACCAGGCTGGCGGGAATGCGAGCGGAGGCCAGCATCACCAGGATATTCCCCGCCGCCATCAGCAGCCCGTAGCCCAGCAGCCAGACCCATTGCATTGGCGTGGGCCAGGTAAACTCCGGCAGCATCAGCAGCCCCGCCCCCACCACCGGCCCGATCAGCCCGGCGCCGTAGAGCGACATGCGCGTCTCGCTCTTGCCGAAGGCGCGCATGGTGACGACGGTGATGGCGCCCGAAAGCCCGCCCACCACCGCGCCCAGGTGGCCGATGTTCAATTCGCGAAAGCCCGGCCGCAGCACAACAAGAACCCCAACGAAGCCCATCAGCACCGCGCCCCAGCGCCGCCAGCCCACCGGCTCCCGCAGAAAGAGCACGGAGAGGATGGTCACGAAGGTCGGCATCAGGAAGAGCAGGCAGAAGGCCTCGGCCATGGAGAGATGCGTGAAGGCGGTGACGCTGCCGACGCTGCCGGTCAGCGCCGTGCCCGCGCGCAGGAACCACATGCCGCGCCGCCGCGCTCGGAAGACATCGCTGAATCGCTCGCCCGGGCGGCGCACCAGCGGCAGCGCCAGCACGCCGGAGAGCGCGCCGAAGAACACAGCCTCATAGGCGCTGAGCGTGCCGTGCAGCAGCTTCACCGAGGCGTCGCTGACCGCATAGGCGGAATAAGCCAGGAAGGCCAGCAGGATGCCCTGCGGCATGGATCGGTCCATCGGGTGGGGAAAGCCTGGTGGGAGATGAAGGCGGCGAGGCCGCGCGCTGGCCCGGATTTCCCCGGAAACCGCCGGGGCCGCCAGTCTCCGAATCATGACATTTCGCCAGCGGCGGGGGAGACTGCACGCCCTGTCACCGCAATGGCACGCGGCACCCTGGCCTCACGGCCACGTTACCGCTAGCCTGCGCTGGAATCGCTGGAGCCGCCCTGATGCCCCAACGCCCACCCGCTGAACCCGGCATGCCCGAGGATGAGGTCGATACCCCCGCCTTGATCCTCGACCTCGATGCCTTCGAGGCCAACCTGGACGCCATGGCCGCCTTTCTGGCGCCCACGGGGGCGAAGCTGCGGGCCCATGCCAAGACGCATAAGTCGCCGGTGATCGCGCTGCAGCAGATGCGGCGCGGCGCGGTCGGCCAATGCGTGCAGAAGGTGACGGAGGCCGAGGCCCTGGCCTGGGGCGGCGTGCCGGACATCCTAGTCAGCAACGAGGTCGTCTCGCCCCGCAAGCTGGCGCGGCTGCTGGCGCTCTCCGGCATCAGCCGCGTTGCGCTCTGCGCCGATTCCGAGGCGGGCGTGGCGCTGGCGGAACAGGCGGCGGCGGCGGCGGGCCAGCGGCTGCGGCTGCTGGTGGAGATCGATGTCGGCGCCGGCCGCTGCGGCGTGCCGCCGGGGCCGGAGGCCGTGGCCCTGGCGCAGCGCATCGCCGCCAGCCCGCACCTGATCTTCGGCGGCTTGCAGGCCTATCACGGCAGCGCCCAGCACCAGCGCACGCCGGAACAGCGCGCCGCCACCATCGCCGGCGCGGTGGAACATACCCGCCGCACGGTGGAGCAGCTGCGCCAGCAGGGCCTGTCCTGCGAGATCGTCGGCGGCGCCGGCACCGGCACCTTCCCGCATGAGGCGACCAGCGGCGTCTTCACCGAGATCCAGGCCGGCTCCTATGCCTTCATGGATGCCGATTACGCCGCCAACCAGGATGCGCCGCCCTTCCGGCACGCGCTCTTCGTGCTGACGCAGGTGATGAGCACGCCGCGCGACGGGCTGGTGGTGGTGGATGCCGGCCACAAGGCGGCGCCGACCGATTCCGGCTTCCCCAAGGTCTGGCAGCGGCCGGGGCTGCGCTATGCCGGCGCCTCGGACGAGCACGGCAATATTCTGGTGGAAGGCGGCACGGCCCCGAAGCTGGGGGAGACGCTGCGGCTGGTGCCCGGCCATTGCGACCCCACGGTGGACCGCTTCGACTGGTATGTCGGCACCCGCAAGGGCCGGGTGGAATGCCTCTGGCCGGTGGCCGCGCGCGGGGGCATGCAGTGAGGGGCCAGAAGCATCGACATTTCGCGGCCTTCGTCAAGCAACATAATGGAGTTCCCCGTGTTCTTTCCTCATATCCTTGAATGCGAGGCCGAAGCGCCCGCCCCACCGGGAGACCGCAGCATGTTCATTACGCCCTTTACCCGTCTGACGAAGCTCGACCTTTCCGATGCCTCCCGCCTCGGGACCAAGGAAGCCGAGCGGCAGGCCGCGCTGCTGCGGGTTCCTGGCCAGGCCGAGCAGGGCGGGCCACGCCATGATGACCTGCTCTCCCGCCCCTATCAGCCGGCCAAGCCGCTGGTCTGCAACGACGCCGACTGAGTACCTCTCCCTCGCCTGGAATGCCGCGGGCAAGATGGCCGGCGCGGCATCCTGAACAGGCCAGCCGCCGGGCCGGCGGCATTCCGCCTGGTTGGCCGGGCAGTCGCGGGGCACCATTGATGGCCTCCTGCCCCCGCCTTTCCTGAAGGGCCGACACGCCCTCCCTGCGGGTGCCAGTCAGGAAATTCGCGCCCTCCCCTTGTCAGCCATGCCGTGGCGGTTGGGCCGATGGGCCTTACCCCCGCCCCTGCGCGCGATCCGCCCTTGACCCCGGGCCCCGGGCGGCGCATCGCCTTCTGTCGCTTCTCCGCTTCCTGAAAGGCCCGAAACCCAATCCATGCTGGCTTTGCGCGTCATCCCCTGCCTGGACGTGAAGGACGGCCGCGTCGTGAAAGGGGTGAACTTCGTCGCCCTCCGCGATGCCGGCGACCCGGTGGAACAGGCCCGCGCCTATGACCGGGAAGGCGCCGACGAGATCACCTTCCTCGATATCGGCGCCACGCATGAGAACCGCGACACGATGTATGACGTGATCGCCCGCACCGCCGCAGAGGTCTTCATCCCCCTCACGGTCGGCGGCGGCGTCCGCAGCGTCGAGGATGTGCGCAAGCTGCTGCTGGCAGGCGCCGACAAGGCCAGCATCAATTCCGCCGCCGTGACCGACCCGGATCTGGTGCGCCGCGCGGCCGAGGCCTTCGGCAGCCAAGCCATCACGGTGGCCATCGACGCCCGGCAGGTCTCCCCCGGCAAGTGGGAGGTCTTCACCCATGGTGGCCGCAAGGGCACCGGCATCGATGTGCTGGAATGGGCCAGGCAGGTCGCCAGCCTGGGCGCGGGGGAGCTGCTGGTGACCTCGATGGACCGGGACGGCACCAAGGCCGGCTTCGACCTCGACCTGCTGCGCGCCATCCGCGCCGCGGTGCGGCTGCCGCTGGTGGCCTCGGGCGGGGTGGGGAATGTGGAGCATTTCATCGAGGGCGCACGCGCCGGGGCCACGGGCTTGCTGGCCGCGAGTGTCTTCCATTACGGGGAAATGCGCATCGCCGATGCCAAGGCGGCGCTGGCCGCCGCCGGCCTGCCGGTGCGCCCCCTGACCGATCGCAGGAAAGTCGCCTGATCAATGGCCAAGGACGTGAAGAAAAAGACGGCTGCCAAGCCCGTCGCCAAGAAGCCGGCAAAGAAGCTGGCCATCAAGAAGAAGGCCGCGCTGCCCCTGCCCGCCACGCTGCAGCCGCCCGCGGCCGCACCCGCCGCCAAGCCGCGCAAGTCGGTGAAGCAGGCCGAGGCGCGCCACCTGGCGCCGCTGGAGGTGCCGGCCACCGGCGATGTGGACGTGCTGCGCCGGCTGTGGGACACCATTGAGGGCCGCCGCGTCTCGGGCGACACCACCATCTCCCACTCGGCGCGCCTGCTGGCGCGCGGCACCGCCAAGGTGGCGCAGAAGCTGGGTGAGGAAGCGGTGGAATGCGTGATCGAGGCAACGCTGGGCAACCGCTCCGCCACGGTGCTGGAAAGCGCCGACCTGATCTATCACCTGCTGGTGGTCTGGGTGGATGCCGGCATCCGGCCGGAGGAAGTCTGGGCCGAGCTGGTGCGGCGGGAGGGCATTTCCGGCATCGCCGAGAAGGCGTCCCGCCCCAAGGGCATCGTCCGCGCCGCCCAGACAACCAAAATCCCCTGAGCAGAGGATCGCCAGCCATGCCAGTCTCCGGCCGCCCCCCTTACGACGACGGCAATATCTTCGCCCGCATCCTGCGCGGCGAGATCCCAGCGCGGAAGGTGCATGAGGATGACCATGCCCTGGCCTTCCACGATATCGCGCCGCAGGCGCCGGTGCATGTGCTGGTGATCCCGAAGGGCCCCTATGTCTCGGCGGCCGATTTCCTGACCAAGGCGGATGCCGAGACCGTGGCCGGCTTCTGGCGCGCGGTGGCCGAGGTGGCACGCAAGCTGGGGCTGGAAGATGCCGGCTACCGCCTGCTGACCAACATGGGCCATGACGCCGGGCAGGAAGTGCCGCATTTCCACGTGCATGTCTTTGGCGGCGGCCCGTTGGGGCCAATGCTGGCACAGCGGGCTTGAACCATTGGGTTACCGGCTCCATCCATTAAGACATGGATGCTGATTCCGCCGTTGCCGAAGCTCGCGCCGCCCTGACCGCCGCCGGGCAGATGCCGGATGCGGAGCTGGACCTTGCCGGCGTCGCACTGCAATTTGCCCGCATCGATGCGCCGGAGGCCGACTGGCGGGCCGCCGCCGCGCATCTCTCCGACCTCGCCCGCCAGGCCGTGGCCGCCGCCACGGCCGACCGCATCGCCGATGCCGGCGATTCCATCCGCCGGGCCGAGGTGCTGGCCAGCGTGCTGGCCCGCTTCGGCTACGAGGGCGACGACACCACCTATGACGACCCCGCCAATGCCAACCTGATCCGCGTCACGCAGCGGCGGCGCGGCCTGCCGGTGGCGCTGGGGCTGCTCTGGCTACATGTGGCGGAAGCCGCCGGCTGGAGCGCCTATGGCCTCGACTTCCCCGGCCATTTCCTGCTGGGGCTGGAAGGCCGGCGCGGCGCCACGGTGGTGGACCCCTTCCATGGCGGCCTGGTGATGGAAGCCCCGGCCCTGCGCCTGCTGCTGAAGCGCATGGAAGGCGAGCAGGCGGAGCTGCGCCCGGGCCTGCTCTCGGCCGTGGGCAAGCGCTCGGTGCTGCTGCGGCTGCAGAACAACATCAAGCTGCGCCGGCTGCGGGACGGCTCGCTGGACGGCGCCCTGGCCTGCACCGAGGACATGCTGCGCCTGGCACCTGAGGAAGCCGCCCTGTGGCGGGAAGCGGCGGTGATGAACCAGCGGCTGGACCGCATCGGACAGGCGCTGACCTGCCTGGAACGCTTCCTCTCCCTGGTGCCGGATGGCGAGGCCGCCGCCCGCGCCCGCGCCATGGCGGCGGAACTGCGGCAGCGGCTGAACTGAGCTGATCCGCCGCCCCTGAAGGGCTTCCAGATAGGCGGCGGTGAAGCCCTGTGTTCTGCTGGCGGGCTCCCGGCCCCGCTCACAGGTCCAGGGCCGCGCCAAGGACCCGGCGCTTAGTTGATCTCCTCATTGGGCGAGACACCCCAGATCTCGCTCCGCCGCAGCCAGCCGCCCTGGTCGCCGATCCGCACCTCGCACCAGGTGCTGTCGGCCGGGCAGCGGCGGATGCGGCCAACCACGCCGGGCATCAGATGCGCCACGATGTTGCTCTCGGCGGAGGCGCTGCTGCGCAATTCCCGCTGCTGCTGCCCGACCACCACCATGGTGCGGCGGCCGGCCAGGGTGGACTGGTGCACCCAGCCCTCGGTGCCCTCCATGTCGCGGATGCGGCGCCACTGGTTGTATTCGCGCAGCACCTCCACCGGCAGGTCGCGGCGCTGGTAGGTCCATTCGATCGGGAAGCGCGTGTCGGGTCCGATGCGCAGGTTCACCTCATCCGAACGCAGCGCCACGAAGCGCGGCACCGGCAGGCCGGTGACGCTGCCGACATTGGGCGTGGCATCCGGCGGCGGCTCGGCCGGCGGCGGCGGCGCGGCAGGGGCGGCCGTGGCAGCGGCGCCGGCGGCCGCACCGGCGGCGGCACCCGCCGCGGCGCCGGCCCTGGCGCGGCCGGCAGGGGCCGGGCGCCCGGTCTGCTGCGGCGCACGGATCACCGGGGGCTGGGCCGGCGCGCGGGGCGCCGGGGCCTGGGCGGCAGGCTTGGCAGGGGCCGGGCGCGTTGCCGGGCGCTGCTCCGTGCGGCGCTCCGGCGTCCGTTCCGGCGCACGTTCCTGCGCGGCGGGGCGGGGCTGCTGGTTCTGCAGCCGGGGCGGCAGGGTCAGCACCTGGCCGGCCGGGGGCGGCGTGGGCTCCACCCGGGGCGGCGGCGTCGGCGCCACCGGGCGGGGCGGCGCCAGCGTGCCCTGGGACGTGCCCAGCGAGGATTGCCCCCAGGCCGGCAGAACAGGCAGCAGGAGCGAAGACAACAACAGGGAGGGGATCAGACGAAGCCGGGCCATGGGCGGGATCACGCGCAAAATGCAGCGCTCCGGTCAAGGGCTGGCGGGCATTGCCGCGCATCATCGGTGCAAGGTTGCCGCATCTTTATAGCGCCAGCATCTGGCCCGGCCCCACCTCGGCCAGAAAGGTGACGATGCCGGCCACCTCCACTCCTTCGGCCAGTTCGGCGGGGGCGATGGCCTCGGCGCGCAACCCGGCCTCGCAGGCGATGCGGCGGATGCCCAGCTCGGCCGCCGCTTCCCACAAGGTGGCGATGCCGGCGACGCCGCGCGATTCCAGCAGCGCCTCCCGCGCATCGGCCAGCAGCGGCGCCTGCCGCAGCAGCAGCCGGCAGCCGCCATTGGTGGCGAACAGCACCACCGGCCGCCCCACCGCCGCCGCCCCGGTGGCGACCACCAGCGCGTAATGCGCCGCCTCATGCCCGCCGGAGCGCAGCAGCACGCCTAGAGGGAGCATGAGGGAGCCAGGGCCGCGCCTTCGTGGGCGGAAAGGTCATGGATGGAAGCCGCGTCGCCGCAGAGCGGGCAGGCGGGGTCGCGTTTCAGGCGGATGGTGCTGAAGCGGGTGTCCAGCGCGTCCCAGAGCAGCAGCCGGCCGGCCATGCTCTCGCCGATGCCCATGATCTCCTTCAGCACCTCGGTGGCCTGCAGGGTGCCCATCACGCCGGTCACGGCACCCAGCACGCCGGCTTCCGAGCAACTGGGCACCAGCCCAGGCGGCGGCGGCGCCGGGTGCAGGCAGCGGTGGCAGGGAAAGGCATGGCCCAGATGCGACTTGAAGACCGAGAGCTGCCCCTCGAAGCGCAGCACCGAGGCCGTGACCAGGGTGCGGCCCAGCAGGTGGCAGGCATCGCCCACCAGGAAGCGGGTATCGAAATTGTCGGTGCCGTCGCAGACCAGGTCGTAGCGCGGGATCAGCGCCTCGGCGGCCCCGGCATCCAGGCGCCGGGCATGGGTCTCCACCCGCACCTCGGGGTTCAGCCGCGCCAGGGTCTCGGCCAGGCTTTCCGCCTTGTTGCGGCCGATGCGCGGCGTATCATGCGCCACCTGCCGCTGCAGGTTGGACAGTTCCAGCCGATCGTCATCCACCAGCCCCAGCGTGCCCACGCCCGCCGCCGCGAGGTAGAGCGCCAGCGGCGAGCCCAGCCCGCCGGCGCCGACGATCAGCACCCGCGCCGCGCGCAGCTTCGCCTGGCCCACCGCGCCCACTTCCTGCAGCAGGATGTGGCGGGAATAGCGGTGCAGCTCGGCCTCGGTGAAATCCAGGTTCATGGAAGGGATATGGGGGAGCGCGGGCCGCCGGCGCAACCAGTCCCGCGCCCGCCCGTGCCCGCCCGCACACGAAGCGTTGCGCGGGCCCGCCACCGGAATCTTTTGCATTCCACGTATCGCATTCTGTTTGCTGACATCACCATCTGTTGGGAGAGATGCGATGCCCCCAGGATTCCTGCGGCGACGTTCCCTTCTGGCCGCCGCGGGGCTGGCGGCACTCCCCACCCCCTCCCGTGCCGAGGAGCCGGTCGACACGCTGCTGGTGCTGGCGGTCGATATCTCCCGCTCCGTCGACGAGGACGAGGCCAAGCTGCAGCGGGAAGGCTATCGCAACGGCGTCTCGGACCCGCGGGTGGTGGAGGCCATGCTGGGCGGCACGCTGGGCAGCATCGGGCTGGCCTATGTCGAATGGGCGGGGGCGGAGTACCAGCGGCTGGTGCTGCCCTGGCGCCGCATCGCCAGCGCGCGGGACGCCCAGGCCTGGGCGGAGGCGCTGGCGGAGGCGCCGCGCCAGTCGCTCTCATGGACCTCGATCTCCGGCGCGCTGGAATTCTCCGCCCAGGTGCTGGCGCAGGCGCCTTTCGAGGGCACGCGGCGGGTGGTGGATGTTTCCGGCGACGGCGTCAACAATTCCGGCCCGCCGCCCGAGCCGGTGCGGGACCGGCTGGTGGCCGATGGCATCGTCATCAACGGCCTGCCCATCGTGAACGACCGCCCCACCTATGGCCGCGGCCCCCAATTGCCGCTGGACCAGTATTACCGGGATTCCGTGATCGGCGGCACCGGCGCCTTCCTGGTGGTGGCGGAGGACTTCAACAGCTTCGGCCTGGCGGTGCGCCGCAAGCTGATTCGCGAGATCGCGGCCCTGCCCGGCGATGCCATCGAGCGCACCGGCTGACGGGAGAGGGGCGCGGCCCCTGCTCCACCTTCAGAACTTTACTCTGGCGGCCTCACTCTGGCCGCCTCGCCTCAGCGCTCGATGTCGTCGATCGAGAAGCCGAAGGAGCCCAGCCCTTCGGCCAGCAGGTCGGCCGCCAGCTCCATCTGGATCAGGTAGTCGGCGGTGCTGCCACCGGCCGCCCGTTCCTTGGCCATGCTCACCGCTTCCTCCCACTGGTCGGGCTCGTAGTCGCCGCGCCCTACCCAGGCCAGCGCCACCAGCGCCGCCTGCTCGTCCTCGTTCAACTCCTCGATGAAGGTGCTGAGCGTGCTTTCGTCGAATTCCTCCTCGCCTTCGATGTCATCGATCTCGGCGGCCTCGTCCTGCTCGCTTTCCGTCTCCTGCAGCGTGCGGAGATGGTCGACGACCGTGGCCACCGTCTCGATGCTGATGCCGAGGTCGAAGTCGTCGTCGTCACCCGTGTCGCTCATGCGGCTGCTCCTCTGGCCTGTGTCTGTGGCATGGCACAGCCCCCCCAACTCGGCAGAAGCGCATCGGCTGCATGGTGCCGGTAAAGATCACATAGAGTCAGCGTTCTACCGCACTGCACACGTAACGAATTGGCAGCGCTTAAGCCTTCTCACGTCAACGATATCAGTGCTCTCGCAACGTCTCTTGAGAAGAGATGTTGAAAAGACATGCACACGTCATCCTCCCCCAAGGTGACTGCTGCGGTTCTGGCCACGGTTCTGGCCATGGCACTGCAAACCGTCCCTTCCCCCGCCTCCACCGCCCTCCAGGCCCGGCCTGACGCGGCTTCCGCAACCCCTGGCTACATCCTGGCCGGCGCCACCGACATCAGCACCCGCCTCGCCCCCGAGACGCCGGGCTGCCCCGAGATGGGTGTCTCCGGCCGCCTGCCCGGCCACCAGCGGGTGGCGGATCTGGAGCCCCGCGCCGGCGGGCCGAAGCACCAGGCCCGGCCGCGCCTGAACAACCCCCTCAGCGCGCCGCAGACGCTGCGCCCGGCGATGCACATGTGCGTCGTGGACCAGTTCAGCCCCAACGACCTCGGCGGCGCCCGCAAGACCGTCTACCGGCTCTGAGCCGCGTTTCCCGGACGGAGTCTCCCCCGCCCGCCCGGGCCCCGGAAGGCCATAAACCAGCGAGTCGGGGCTGATCTGCGCGCCATGCCGGGGTGATCATGTCGTTAATGCTCGCTTTTTCACCTCTGAGCCCTTATTTGTGCGCCACACAACAAGCCGCCCGGCCGCTCCTGCCCCACCCGGCCACCCTCTCTGGTGGCCAGGGTGCCGGGCCGTATGCGCAGGCGGCGCAGCCTCGGGACTGCCCGCCTAATGGAATTGCGCAACGTCGCTATCATTGCCCACGTCGACCATGGCAAGACGACGCTCGTCGATAATCTGCTGAAGCAGGCTGGCGCCTTCCGCGCCAACCAGGCCGTGGCGGAACGTGCCATGGACCGTAACGACCTGGAGCGTGAGCGCGGCATCACCATCCTCGCCAAGTCCACCGCGGTGGAATGGAAGGGTGTGAAGATCAACATCGTCGACACTCCGGGCCACGCCGATTTCGGCGGCGAGGTGGAGCGCATCCTGTCGATGGTCGATGGCGCCATCGTGCTCTGCGATGCCGCCGAGGGCCCGCTGCCGCAGACCAAGTTCGTGCTGACCAAGGCGCTGGCCCGTGGCCTGAAGCCGATCGTCGTCATCAACAAGGTCGACCGCCAGGACGCCCGCGCCGATGAAGTGCTGAACGAGGTCTTCGACCTCTTCGCCGCCCTCGGCGCCTCGGACGAGCAGCTCGACTTCCACACCATGTTCGCTTCCGGCCGCCAGGGCTGGGCCGACCTGACGATGGACGGTCCCCGCAAGGACCTGTCGCCGATGTTCGACCTGATCCTCAGCCATGTGCCGGCGCCGACCGTCAACCATGACGCGCCCTTCGCGATGAACGCGACGATCCTGGAGGCCGACCCGTTCCTGGGCCGCATCCTGACCGGCCGCATCGAGCAGGGCGTGGCCAAGACCAACATGCCGGTGCGCGTGCTGCGCCAGGACGGCACGGTGGTCGAGACCGGCCGCCTGACCAAGCTGATGACCTTCTCGGGCCTGGACCGCGTGCCGGTCGATGAGGTGCAGGCGGGCGACATCTGCGCCATCGCCGGCCTCTCGGACGCCACCATCCCCGACACCATCGCCTCCCCCGAGGTGACGGAGCCGCTGCACGCGATCCCCATCGATCCGCCGACGCTGTCCATGACCTTCCGCATCAACGACGGCCCGCTGGGCGGCCGCGAGGGCAAGAAGGTCACGTCGCGCCAGATCCGCGACCGGCTGTTCAAGGAAATCGAGGGCAACGTCGCCATCAAGGTGAAGGTGTCCGAGGAAGTGGACGCCTTCGAGGTGGCCGGCCGCGGCGAGCTTCAGCTGGGCGTGCTGATCGAGCAGATGCGTCGCGAGGGCTTCGAGCTGACCATCGGCCGCCCCCGCGTGCTGACGCAGATCAACCCGGAGACGGGCGAGAAGGAAGAGCCCTTCGAGGAAGCCGTCATCGACGTCGATGAGGAATACTCGGGCGTCGTCGTCGAGAAGATGTCGCTTCGCAAGGGCATGATGCAGGACATGCGCCCCTCCGGCGGCGGCAAGGTGCGCCTGACCTTCCACATCCCGTCGCGCGGGCTGATCGGCTACCACGGCGAGTTCATGACGGACACGCGCGGCACCGGCATGATGAACCGCCTGTTCCTGGGCTATCAGCCCTGGGCCGGGCCGATCGAGGGCCGCATCAAGGGCAGCCTGATCTCCAACTCCGATGGCGAGGCGGTGCAGTACGCGCTCTTCTCGCTGCAGGAGCGTGGCACGCTGTTCGTGGACCCTGGCGCCAAGGTCTATACCGGCCTGATCCTGGGTGAGCATTCGCGCGAGAACGACCTCGACGTGAATCCCATCAAGGAAAAGAAGCTGACCAACGTCCGCGCCGCCGGCAAGGACGAGGCCCTGCTGCTGACGCCACCTCGCCGGATGAGCCTGGAGCAGGCCATCGCCTATATCGAGGACGATGAGCTGGTGGAGGTGACGCCGACCGCCATCCGTCTGCGCAAGCGCTACCTCGACCCCAACGAGCGCAAGAAGCACGCGCGTCGCTCCGAGAGCGAGGCGGCGTAAGAACGAAGGGCGGCCCGGGACACCGGGCCGCCTTTTTTCATGCCCACTGCCGGCAGGCGTGGCGGCAACCGCCGCGGATACGCCGCATTGTGCTGGAGCCACCCAGCACAAAGGCGCCGGTCATGCTCATCAGGATCGCGGCAGGTCTTCTTCTGCTCACAGGCTGCAGCCTGCCCCTGGAAGGCGGCGGCGCCGGGCGCCCGCGGCCCGAGATCGGTGTCGATGCGCGGGGCCCGGAAACCCGGGCCGAACCCTTCAGCGGCCGGACGCTGCAACCGGGCGACGCCACCGCCCCCGGCGGCACCGGCGGGCTCAGCGACAGCGGCATCCCGGGCGAGAGCGGCAGCGGCTTCCCCGGTACGGGCCGCTGAGCGGCGGGCGCTCAGCCCTCCCGCCCTTCCTCCATCACGGCCCGCATCGCGGCGATCTGCGCCGCGCTCAGGCTGCGGATGCGCAGCGCCAGCCGGTTCGCCATCTCGGTGGCCTCCGGCGAAAGCCCGGCGGTATCCAGCACCACCCTGGGATGGGAGATGCGGGCCAGCCGCGTCATCTCGTCGTCCCAAAGGCCGAAATACTCGTTCACCTGCTGGATCAGCCCGGCGGAAGGCAGCCCACGCCGCCCGTGTTCCAGCGCCGAGAGATAGGCGGCCGAGACCTGCAGCGACGCCGCGAGGCCGGAGAGGGTCACCCCCCGCTCCTCCCGCAGCGCGCGCAGCCGGGCGCCGAAAGGGGTCACGGCAGGCGGCGGCGGCGCAGCAGCAGATGCACCGCGCCCTGGTTGGCGGCATGGGGATAGGCGGCGCCCAGCACCATCTGGCGCAGGTCCGGCGCATTCAGCCAATGCGGGAATTCCCGGCGCAGCACGCCGCCTTCCGGCATTGGCCCCTTGCCGGTCACCACCGCCACGCAGCGCAGGCCATCGGCCTGGGCGGCGTGCAGGAAAGCGCGAACGGCATGGTAGGCGTCCTGCGCCCGGCGGCCGTGCAGATCCAGCGTGCGCTCCGGCCGGGTGCGGCCCCGGTGCAGGTCCCGCCAGCGGGAGCGGTCCAGCCCGGCGGGCGGCTGCCCCACCTGCACCGGCGGGTTGCGCTTCGGCAGCGCGTGCCCGGCGGGCCTGGCGGCGGGCGGCGGTGGTGCGGCGGCGGGGGAGGGTTGCGGCGCGGCGGCGGGCGGCGGGGCAGGCAGCGGCGGCAGGGCATGGCCCGGCAGGGGCCGCACGGCGGCGGCAAAGGCGCGCCACAGGGCGCGTTCCTCTTCAGTCAGTGTGCGAGCGCGGCGGGCCATGATGCTTCCGCTCTTACAGGCTGCGGGCGGTGCGATAAACGGCTCTCAGCCCGGCACGTCCTCCGCCATCGCATGGCCGGCGCGATGCCGCCGCAGCATCCAGAGCCCCAGCAGGGCGGAAACCACGAAGAGCACCACGGCCAGCGCGATCTGCCAGTTGCGCGCCACCGCCACGCCGCTGCCGGCCAGCGCGAAAATCACCGTCTGCGGCAGGTAGCCCACCGCCGAGCCGGCCAGGAAGGCCAGGGCCGGGATGCCGGACAAACCCGCCAGCAGGTTCAGCGCCAGGTTGTTGCCCACCGGCAGCAGCCGCAGCGCCAGGGTGGTGTTGAAGGGGCTGGCGGCCAGCACGTCCCGCAGCGCCCGCAGGCGGCGGCCGAATCGCCCGTCCAGCCGGCGCTGCGCCCAGCCGCGCCCCACGGCAGCGGCCCAGAAAAAGGCGGCGGCGCAGCCCAGCAACTGCGCCACCATGCCCAGCATGCCGCCGATCCAGGCCCCGAAGGCATAGCCACCCAGGAAGGCCACCGCCTGGCGCGGCACGCCCACGGCGCAGGCCAGGGCGCCGAGCAGCAGGAAGGCGGCTTCGCCCCACAGGTCCTGCTGCAGGCCGAAGCGCTGCACCCAGGCCTCGGGGCGGCCATCGCCCAGCTCCCGCAGCAGCCAGCCACCCAGGCCGAGGCCGGCGGCCAGCAGCGCCAGCTTGGCGATGGAGCGCAGGCGCGGCGGCAGGGTCTTCACGCCTGGGGGGCGCCAGGGGGCAGCAGTTGCGGGCGCTTCCAGCGGCGCTGCAGCCACATCACGCCCATCAGGTCCGAGATGCCGACCAGCGCGCGGTCCAGCGTGCCGTAGTTGGAGGTGCCGCGCAGCCGGGGCCGGTGGTTCACCGGCCGGCTGACCACCCGGCCGCCGGCGCGCAGCACCAGCGCGGGCAGGTAGCGGTGCATGTGGTCGAAGGGCGGCAGCTCCAGGAACAGCGCGCGGGGAAAGAGCTTCAGCCCGCAGCCGGTATCGGGTGTCGCATCGCCCAGCAGCCGGGCGCGCAGCCGGTTGGCGAAACGGCTGGACAGGCGCTTGATCTGCGTGTCCCGCCGGTTGACGCGCCAGCCCGCTGCCAGCAGCCGGTCGTTCTCCGGCTCGGCCCGCACGAAATCCCAGAGTGCCGGGATATCGGCGGGGTCGTTCTGCCCGTCCCCGTCCAGGGTCGCGATCCAGGCGGCGCGGGCGGCGCGCACGCCGGTGACGATGGCCGCCGACTGCCCGCAGGAAGCCGCGTGCCGCAGCACCCGCAGGGCCGGCGCGCGCCGCGCCGTGCCGGCCAGGGCGGCGGCGGTGCCGTCGGTGGAGCCATCGTCCACGTAGATGATCTCATGCGGCAGCCCGGCCAGGGCGGCGGAAATCTCATCCACCAGCGGGGCGATGTTCTCGGCCTCGTTGCGCACGGGCACCACCACGGCCAGCAGCGGGACAAGGGAGGACTCGGCGGGGCGCGGTGCGTCAGACATGGGGGGAGGCGGCGTAGCAGCCGCAGCGGGGCCGAACAAGCCGCATGCTGTCGGGGCCGGCGGGGGAGGCATGCCGCTGCCGCAGCGCAACACAGCGGCATAAGGCAGCGCGATGTGATATGCCATGCCCCCACCATGCCCTTCGATCCGCCCCCCTCCTCCCCTCCCCTCCCCACGCGCGAGGCCGCCGACCGCCGCGCCATCGCCCGCTGGCTGCTGGCGGTGGCCGGCATGGTCTGGATCATGATCGCGCTGGGCGGCGCCACGCGGCTCACCGGCTCGGGCCTGTCCATCATGGAATGGGCGCCGCTTTCCGGCACGCTGCCGCCGCTGTCGCATGCCGAATGGCAGCGGCTCTACGACCTCTACCGCACCATCCCGCAATACGAGCTGGTCAACCGCGGCTTCGGGCTGGAAGGCTTCCAGCGGATCTTCTGGCTGGAATGGACGCACCGGCTCTGGGGCCGGCTGATCGGGCTGGCCTTCCTGCTGCCGCTGGTCTGGTTCTGGGTCCGTGGCCGGGTCCCGGCGGGGCTGAAGGGGCGGCTGGTGGTGCTGTTCCTGCTCGGCGGTGCCCAGGGCGCGGTGGGCTGGTTCATGGTCGCCTCGGGCTTCGAGGCCGACCGCACCACCGTCTCCCCCTACCGGCTGGTGGTGCATCTGGGGCTGGCGCTGCTGCTCTATGCCATGCTCATCTGGACCGCGATGAGCCTCTCGCACCCCCATCGCGACGCCCCGCCCGCCGCCGCGCCGCTGCGCCGGCTGGCGCATCCCGTGGCCGGGCTGGTGGTGCTGGCCATGCTGGCGGGCGGCTTCGTGGCCGGCCTGCGCGCCGGGCTCGACTACAATACCTTCCCGCTGATGGATGGGCGGCTGGTGCCGGCCGGCTATGCCGCGCTCTCCCCCTTCTGGCAGAATTTCACGGCCAATATCGCGGCGGTGCAGTTCAACCACCGCCTGCTGGCCACCCTGGCCGGCATCGGCGCCGTGGCGCTGGCCGTCTGGGGCGCGCGGGCGCTGCCAGCCGGCCGGGCGCGCACCGCGCTGCTGGCGCTGGGCGGGACGGTGGCGCTGCAATATGCCCTCGGCGTCGCCACCCTGCTGCTGGTGGTGCCGGCTTGGCTGGGCACGCTGCACCAGGCCGTGGCGGTGGGCGTGCTGACGGCGGCGCTCGCCAGCCTGCACGCGCTGCGCCGCCCCCGTCCCTCCGGCCCCTGAACGCCATGGCGCAGTCCCCGGATTCGCTGCCGGTCCCGGAACTGCCAGTGGCGGTGGCCGCCTTGGCGGCGGCGCCCATCAGCGTCGTCGTCTTCGACGCCGAGGACCGGCTGCGTTTCGCCAATGCCGAGATGCTGCGCCAGCTCAACATGCCGGCCGATACGGTGCTGATCGGCCGCACGCAGCGGGAGCTCTCGCGGCTGATCGCCTTCCGCGGCCTGCTCGGCCCCGGCGACCCGGAATTGCTGGCCGAGCAGCTGATGCGGGTGGACCGCAGCCGCCCGCACCGCCGCACCGGGCGCCGCGCCGATGGCCGCTGGTTCGACTTCATCTCGGAACCGCTGCCCGGGGGCGGCTTCGTCTCCTATTCCTTCGAGGTCACCCAGCACCGCCGCGCGGAAGAGGAGGCGCTGGAGCGCAACCGGCAGCTTGAGCTGGCGCTGCGCCACCAGCATACCGGCATCGGCCTCTACAACGCCGCGCACCGGCTGGTGCGCCACAACGATGCCTATGAGCTGGTGCTGGGGCTGGTGCCCGGCACGCTGCAGCCGGGCTCGACCATGACGGAAGTGTACCAGCACATGCTGGCGCGGCATGGCGCGGATTCGCCGATCCTGGCCGCTGTCGAGGAGCGCGAGCGGATCGACCGCAGCCGGCCGCATGACGAGATCCGCCCGCTGCCGGATGGCCGCGCCCTGCGCAACATCAGCCGCCCCCTGCCCGATGGCGGCTTCCTGGAGACGGTGGAGGACGTGACGCCGCTGCGCCGGGCGGAGGACGAGGCGCAGCACCGCGCCGCCACCCTGCGCGGCGTGCTGGCGGCGCTGCCCCATGGCGTCTGCGTCTATGACGCCGACCACCGCCTGACCATGGTGAACGAGGCGTACCAGCGCATCCTGAAGGGCGCCGAGCTGAAGGTGGGCGACCACCTGCTGGACATGTGCCGCGCGCGCGAGGCCGCCGGCGAATACGGCCCCGGCGTCACCGGCGAGGAAGTCTACCGCCGCCAGTTCGAGTATACCGGCACCCCCCGCCAGCGCATCCGCCCCGACGGCACCGTGCTCTCGGTGCGCAACGCGCCGCTGCCGGATGGCGGGCATATCAACGTGGTGGCGGATGTGACCGCGCTGCACCAGGCCGAGGCCCAGGCGCAGCAGCGTGCCGACCTGCTGCGCGCCATGCTGGACAACATGCGCCACGGCGTCTGTCTCTTCGACCGCGACCTGCGCGTGGTGGCGCGCAACGACCTGGCGCTGACCCTCAGCGGGCTGCGGGCGGATGAGATGGTGCCCGGCGCGCATCTCGACACGCTGCGGGAGCTGCAGTTCCAGCGCGGCGAATTCGGCACCGGCCCGGCGGCCGAGGCGGCCTACAGGGCGCGCATCCGGTTGATCGATCCGCGGTCGCGGGAGCGCTATACCCGCACCCGCGCCGACGGCACCGTGATCGAGATCAGTTCCGACCCCACGCCGGATGGCGGCTTTGTCCGCACCTATACCGACATCACCGAGGAGCAGCGCATCCGCGCCGAGATGGAGCAGGCGCGGCGGGTGGCGGAGGAAGCCAATTCCGCCAAGACGCGCTTCCTGGCCACCATGAGCCATGAGCTGCGCACGCCGCTGAACGCCGTGATCGGCTTTTCCGAGGCGCTGCTGACCGACGACCGCCTGCCCGAGGAGGCGCTGGAATTCTCCAGCGCCATCCTGGAGGCCGGGCGGCACCTGCTGTCGCTGATCGACGACATCCTGCAGGTGGCGCAGATCGGCAGCGGCGACCTGCCGGTGCAGACCCGCCCACTCTTCCTGCCCAGCGTGCTGGAAAGCGCCGTGCGGTTGGTGCGTGGCGTGGCGGAGGTGGCGCAGGTTTCCCTGACGATGGAATGCGAGGCCGAGCTGCCACGTTGCATGGCGGAGGAACGGCGGCTGCGGCAGGTGCTGCTCAACCTGCTTTCCAATGCCGTGAAGTTCACGCCTGTGGGCGGCGGCGTGCATGTCACCGCCGAAACCCTGCCCGATGGCTGCCTGGGGGTGACGGTGCGCGACACCGGCATCGGCATCGACCCCGAGCAGCTGCCCCGCGCCTTCGAGCCCTTCGTGCAGTTGGAAACCTCGCATGACCGGCGCTACGGTGGTTCCGGCCTCGGCCTTTACCTGGCGCGCGCCTTTGCCCGCGCCATGGGGGGCGAGCTGACGCTGGACAGCGCGCGCGACCAGGGCACCACCGCCCGGCTGCGCCTGCTGCGCGCCCCCGCCCCCATCTCGCAGGAGCAGACCGCATGAGCGCGCTCGACACCACCGACCGGCTGTTCTTCCGCGAACTGGACCCCGGCGCCGCCACCCGCATCCTGGGCGATGCGCTGCATGGCGCCGATGACGGCGAGCTGTTCCTGGAATACCGCGAAAGCGAGGCCATCAGCCTCGACGACGGCCGCATCCGCAGCGCCAGCTTCGACACCACGCGCGGCTTCGGCCTGCGCGCCGTGGCGGGAGAGGCCGCCGGCTATGCCCATGGCGGCGAGATCTCGGAAGCCGCGCTGAAGCGGGCGGCGGAGACGGTGCGCGCCATCTCCTCCGGTGCCTCCGGCACGCTGGCCGTGGCGCCGCGCGCCACCAATGCGCGGCTCTATGTGCCGGACAACCCGCTGCCGGTCATGGACTTCGCCGCCAAGACGGCGCTGCTGGCCGCCATCGACGCCCATGCCCGCGCCCGCGACCCGCGCGTGACGCAGGTGATGGCCAGCCTGACCGGCGAATGGCAGGCGGTGCAGATCCTGCGCGCCGATGGCACCCGCGTGGCCGACCTGCGCCCGCTGGTGCGGCTGAATGTCGCCGTGGTGGTGGAAAGCGACGGCCGGCGCGAGACCGGCAGCCATGGCCTGGGCGGCCGCTTCGCCTATGACCAGATCACTTCCGAAGCGCAGTGGAAGGACGCGGTGGAAAAGGCGCTGCGCCAGGCGCTGATCAACCTCGACGCCGTGCCCGCGCCCGCCGGCGAGATGGAAGTGGTGCTCGGCCCCGGCTGGCCCGGCATCCTGCTGCACGAAGCCATCGGCCATGGGCTGGAAGGCGACTTCAACCGCAAGAAGACCTCTGCCTTCGCCGGCCTGCTGGGACAGCGCATCGCGGCGCCGGGCGTGACGGTGGTGGATGACGGCACCCTGCCCGACCGCCGCGGCAGCCTGACCGTGGATGACGAGGGCACGCCCAGCGGCCGCACCGTCATGATCGAGGACGGCATCCTGAAGGGCTTCATCCAGGACCGACAGAACGCGCGGCTGATGGGCGTGAACCCCACCGGCAATGGCCGCCGCCAGAGCCATGCCCATGCGCCCATGCCGCGCATGACCAATACCGTGATGCTGGCGGGCCAGCATTCGCCGGAGGAGATCCTTTCCACCGTCAAGCGCGGCATCTATGCCGTGAACTTCGGTGGCGGGCAGGTGGATATCACCTCCGGCAAGTTCGTCTTCTCGGCCTCCGAGGCCTACCTGGTGGAGAACGGCAAGGTCGGCGCCCCGGTGAAGGGCGCGACGCTGATCGGCTCCGGCGCCGATGCGCTGACCAAGGTCTCCATGATCGGCCATGACGTGGCGCTGGACCCCGGCATCGGCACCTGCGGCAAGCAGGGCCAGGGCGTGCCGGTGGGCGTGGGCCAGCCGACATTGAAGCTCAATGGCCTGACGGTCGGCGGCACCGCCGTCTGATGCGCCTGGCGCGGCCGGAGGAAGCCCCTGCCCTGGCCGCGCTGGTGGAGCGTGCCTACGCCCCCTACGTGCCCCTCATCGGCATCCGCCCCTTGCCGATGGAGGACGACTACCCCGCCCGCATCGCCGCCGGGCAGGCCTGGGTGCTGGAGGAGGATGGCGGCATCCTCGGCCTGCTGGTGCTGGAAGAGGCGCCGGACCACCTCTGGCTGGACAACATCGCCGTGGAGCCCACCCGGCACGGCGCCGGCATCGGCCGCCGGCTGATGGATTTCGTCTTCGCCGAGGCCATCCGGCGCGGCAAGCCCGAGGTGCGGCTGATGACCAATGAGAAGATGGCCCGCAACATCGGCATCTATCAGCGCCTCGGCTTCACCGAATACGGGCGGCGGGAGAAGCTGGGGCGCCGCGCGGTGCTGATGCGCCGGCCCATGGGGTGAGGCTCGCCGCGCGGTGACTTGTGCCCCCCCGGATTGCCGATAGCCTGGGCCGGCTGGAAACAGCCAATCCGGAGGAAACGGCGAACATGACGACGCTTTCGCGAAGAACAAGCGCGTACCTTCTGCCTACCCTGCTTCTATGTTCCCTGACACAGCCCACGCGGGCCGAGGTCTCGCGCTTCGAGATCACCGCCCGCCAGGAAGCGGCGCTGGAAGGCCGCAGCTTCGGCGCGCGCGGCACGGCGGAAAAGATCACCGCCCGCGCCACCATCGCGCTCGACCCCGCCGATCCCGCCAATGCGGTGATCGTCGATCTCGACCGCGCGCCGCGCAATGCGCAGGGCAAGGTGGAGGCCACCACCGATGTGGTGATCCTGCGCCCGCAGCACCCCAACGGCACGCTGCTCTTCGAGGTGGTGAACCGTGGCCGCAAGCTGCTGAACAGCTGGGCGCAGGATGGCGACAGCGCCGCCGGCAGCCGGCTGGAACAGGCCGCCGACATGGGCAACGGCTTCCTGCTGGAACAAGGCTATACGCTCGTCTGGGCCGGCTGGCAGGCCGATGCGCCGAATGATGCCCATATGCTGCGCATCGCCGTGCCCAACGTGCCTGGCATCACCGGGCCGTCGCGCGAGGAATGGAGCTTCGGCGACAAGCCCGGCCCCTACCGCGTCACGCTGAGCTACCCGGTGGCCGACCGCAACTCGGCCCGGCTGACCCTGCGCGCCCGCACCGACGAGCCGCGCCGCACGGAAGACGGCCTGGCGCTGCGCTTCATCGATGATTCCACCATCGAGATCACCGCCCCCGCCAATACCAAACCCGACACGATCTTCGAGCTGACCTATACCGCCCGCGACCCGCGCGTGATGGGCATGGGGCTGGCGGCGATCCGCGATGTCTCGGCCTTTCTCCGCCGCGACACCAGCGCGCGGAACCCGCTGGCGGCGGATGGCCGCAGTACGGTGGACCGCGCCATCGGCCTCGGCATTTCGCAATCCGGCCGCGCGCTGCGGGATTTCCTGTATTTCGGCCTCAACCGCGATGAAGCGGGCCGCGTGGTCTTCGAGGGCCTGATGCCGATCATCCCCGGCGCGCGCGGCTCCTTCACCAATGCCCGCTTCGCGCAGCCGGGCCGCAATCCGGGCCCGGAATTCGACCGCCTCTATCCCGTCGGCCAGTTTCCCTTCACCTACGAGGTCACCGAGGATGCGCTGAACGGCCGGCGCGACGGGCTGCTGCTGCGCTGCCGCACCAGCAACACTTGCCCACGCGTCATGCAGATGGATTCGGAATTCGAGTTCTGGGGCTCGCTGGGCAGCCTCAATGTCACCGACACGCGCGGCCAGCATATCGACCTGCCGCCGGAAGTGCGGCTCTACCTGCTGTCCGGCGCGCCGCACGGCAACCCGGCCAATGCGGTGGCCCGCCCCAGCCCGGCCTGCACCATGCCGCTGAACCCGATCAACGGCGGCCCCGCCCTGCGCGCCCTGCTGGTGGCCATGGAACGCTGGGTGCGGGAAGGCGTGGAGCCGCCCGGCAGCCGCTATCCCAGCCGGGCGCAGGGCACGCTGGTCACGGCCGGCCAGGTCTACCCGCCCATCCCGGACCTTCCCTACAACCAGCAGCACGTGCAGGCCTTCTGGGTGCAGCAGCCGGTGGAGGACAGCGACCCGGTGCCGCAGGTGCGTGGCGAATACCCGCTGTTCCTGCCGCGCGCCGGACTGGACGGCAATGCCATCGCCGGCATCCGCCTGCCGATCATCGACGCGCCGCGCGCCACCTATGTCGGCTGGAACGCGCAGACCGGTGCCAGGGGGCCGCAGGAGATCTGCACCCAGTCCGGCGGCGTGGTGCCCTTCGCCGCCACGAAGGCGGAGCGGCAGGCCAAGGGCGACCCGCGCCCGTCGCTGGAGGAACTCTATCTGACGCCCGCCGCATACCATGATGCGGTGCGGGCTTCCGCCGAGCGGCTGGTGGCGGAGCGGCTGCTCCTGCCCGCCGATGCGGAAGCGGCGCTGCAGGCGGCGCGCGAGGGCACGCTGGCCCGCCTCGGCCAGTAAGGCATGACGGGCTGGAGGGACAGGCGCCCTCCGGCCCCCGGCATCACTGCGGGCCGAGCGCCTCGACCAGCGGGCGGAGCTGCTCCAGCTCCGCATCCGTCAGGTCGGAGATCGGCGCGCGCACTGGCCCCGCCCCGCGCCCGACGATGCTGGCGCCGGCCTTGACGATGGAGACCGCATAGCCCGGTTGGCGGTTGCGGATCTTGAGGTAGGGGAAGAAGAAGTCGCGCAGCAGGCGGTCCACCGTGGCGGTGTCGCCGGTGGTGACGGCCTTGTAGAATTCCATCGCCGTGCGCGGGATGAAATTGAACACCGCCGAGGAATAGGTCGGCACGCCCATGGCGAGATAGGCGGCGGCGTAGACCTCCGCCGTCGGCAACCCGCCAAGATAGGTCAGGCGGTCGCCAAGGCCGTTATAGACAGAGACCATCGCCTCGATATCGCCCACGCCGTCCTTGAAGCCGATCAGGTTGGGGCATTCATCGGCCACGGCCTGCAGGGTCGCGGCCGAGACTTTGCAGTTGGCGCGGTTGTAGACGATCACGCCCAGCGACGTGGCCTTGCAGACGGCGGCGATATGCGCGCGCAGCCCGGCCTGGGAGGTTTCGGTCAGGTAGGGCGGCATCAGCAGGATGCCGGCGGCGCCGAGGCGCTCGGCCTCCTTCGCATATTCGATGGCGGTGCGGGTGCCATAGCCGGCGCCCGCCACGATCGGCACCTGCCCGCCGGAGCCGGCGATGGCGGTGCGCACCACATCCGAATATTCCCGCGGCGTCAGCGAGAAGAACTCGCCCGTACCACCCGCCGCGAAGAGCGTGGCGGTGCCATAGGGCGCCAGCCATTCCAGCCGCGCGCGGTAGCCCTTCTCGTCGAAATCGCCGGCGGCATCGAAATCCGTGACGGGAAAGGACAAGAGGCCGGTCGGCAGGGCGGCCTTCAGGTCCTCGGGGCTGAACTGCTGGGTGGACATGCGTGTGCTTTCCTGGCTGACGCTGATTTGTCAGTTGTCATACAAGTTGATCTGGGGCGCCGCAAGCCTTGCCCAACCCTTCCAGCGCCACCCGCAGCCGCTCCCGGCTCAGGGTCAGATGCAGGCGCATGGCAGCCCGCGCGCCCTCGGCATCGGTGCGGCGGATGGCGTCGAGGATATTGCCATGCTCCACCTGCAACAGCCGCAGATAGGCCAGCCGGGCCTCGGCATCGTCCTTGAACAGGTCGATCCTGGCGCGTGGCAGCAGCCCCGCGCCCAGGCTGCCGAGCAGCGAGCCGAAATAGGCATTGCCGGAAAGCCGCGCCACGCACAGGTGGAATTCCCGGTCATGCACCGCCGATTGCGCCGGGTCGTCGATGCTGGCCTCGAAATCCTCTGCGATGCGCGTCAGCGTGGCCAGCCCCGCCTCGTCCCGCCGCTGCGCCGCCAGGGAAGCCGCCTCGGCCTCCAGCGCGATGCGAATCTCCATCAGCGCCAGCATGTCCCCCGCCGCATCGGCTTCCGAAGGATGCAGGCGATAGGCCAGGGTTCCCGGCACCGGCTGCTCCAGCACAAAAGCGCCGCGCCCCTGCTGCGTCGCCAGGCGGCCGGCGGCGCGCAGGCTGGACATCGCCTCCCGCACCACGGTGCGGCTGACGCCGTAGCGGGCCATCAGCTCCCGCTCGGTGGGCAGCCGGTCGCCGGGGCGCAGCTCGCCTTGGGTGATGCGGGCATCGAGGTCGCGCGTCACCTGCTCGGACAGGCTCAGGCGGCGCGGGTCGCGCAGGGGGTGCAGGCTCAGGCCAGTGGGATCGGCGGTCGGTGGCATGAGGCGACACTTGCACAACCGGCAGCACAGGACTATCACCAACAGCAAAATTGGTCTGACAACAGACGACATGACCGGCGGATGAACCGCCGGTGAGGAACGGAAACAGGAGAGAGCCCGGCATGGACAGCCCGCGTGCCGCCATCGCGCCCCTGGGCGCCGCCCCGTGAGATACGAACTCGATTTCTCTGCCCTCGCCGACTACTGGCCGGACTTCCTGCACGGCGCCATCGTCACGCTGCAGCTCACGGCCATCGCCACGGTCCTCGGCATGGCCATCGGTACACTATGTGCCATCGGCAGCCGCTCGAAGCGGCGCTGGCTTTCCCGCGCGGTCGGTATCTATGTCGAGATCGTCCGCAACACGCCTTTCCTGATCCAGATCTTCTTTCTCTATTTCGGCCTCGCCAGCGCGGGCATCCGGCTGCCGGTCTTCACCGCCGCCGTCATCGCCATGGTCTTCAATGTCGCCGCCTATTGCTCGGAAATCATCCGCGCCGGCATGGACACGGTGCATCCCGGGCAGATCGAGGCGGCGCAGTCGCTCGGCATGTCCACGCCCACCATCTACTGGGATGTCATCCTCCGCCCGGCCATCGAGCGCGTCTATCCCGCGCTGACCGGGCAGTTCGTGCTGATGATGCTCTCCTCCTCCGTCGCCTCGCAGATCTCGACGGAGGAGCTGACGGCGGTGGCCAACAACGTCCAGTCCTTCACCTTCCGCTCCTTCGAGACCTTCGTGGCCATCGCGCCGATGTATCTGGCGCTGGCGGGGCTGCTGAAGCTGGGCTTCTGGCTGTTTGGCCTCGTCGCCTTCCCCCGCCGCCGCCGCCTCGGCACCGCGCTCTAGGGGCCGCACAGATGGATATCGTCTTCAACTGGAGCTACTTCGGCTACCTGCTTTACGGCGCCATGTGGACGCTGGTGCTCTCCGCCCTGGCCTTCGTGCTGGGCGGCGCCGCCGGCTTCCTGGTGATGCTGGCGCGCACCGCGCGCTCCCGCCTCATCCGCCAGATCTCGCTGGTCTATGTCGAGGTCATCCAGGGCACGCCGCTGCTGGTGCTGCTGTTCATCGCCTATTTCGGCCTGGGCATCTTCGGCATCGAGGTGCCGCCGCTGGTGGCCGCGGCGCTGTCCCTGATGATCAATGCCAGCGCCTTCCTGGGCGAGATCTGGAAGGGCTGTGTCGAGGCCGTGCCGCGCACGCAGCGAGAGGCCGCCGAATGCCTGGCGCTGACCCGCTGGCAGGCCTTTGTCGATGTGATCCTGCCGCAGGCCGCACGCATCGCCACGCCGCCGACCGTCGGCTTCATGGTGCAGATGCTGAAGAACACCTCCCTCGCCTCCGTGGTCGGCTTCGTGGAACTGACGCGGGCGGCGCAGGTGATCAACAACTCCACCATCCAGCCCTTCCTGGTCTTCGGCATCGCCGGCGCCATGTACTTCATCCTCTGCTACCCGCTGACGGCGTGGAGCCGCTCGTTGGAAAGGACGCTCAATGTCGGCCGCCGCTAACGACACCTTCCCCCGCCCCGCCGCCACCGCGCCCGCCGTCAGCCTGCGCGAGGTGCGCAAGAGCTACGGCCCGCTGGAAGTGCTGAAGGGCGTTTCCTTCGACGTGGCGCCGGGCGAGGTGGTGGCGGTGATCGGCGCCAGCGGTTCCGGAAAATCCACTGCGCTGCGCTGCATCAACGGGCTGGAGAGCATCCAGGGCGGCAGCATCGAGGTCTGCGGCCACCATGTCGGCACGCATCTCTCGGAAGCCGGGCTGCGCGCGCTGCGCCAGGATGTCGGCATCGTCTTCCAGAGCTACAATCTCTTCCCGCACCTGACCGTCGAGCAGAATGTCACGCTCGCCCCGCGCCGCGTGAAGCGCATGGGCAACAGCGCGGCGCGGGAGCTGGCGCGGGACTGCCTCGCCCAGGTGGGGCTGGCCGAGAAGGCCGATGCCTATCCCGAGCAACTCTCCGGCGGCCAGCAGCAGCGCGTCGCCATCGCGCGCTCGCTGGCCATGCAGCCCAAGGTGATGCTGTTCGACGAGGTGACCTCCGCGCTCGACCCGCATCTGACCGGCGAGGTGCTGCGCGTGATGGAGAAGCTGGCGCGCGACGGCATGACCATGATCACCGTGACGCATGAAATGGGCTTCGCGCGGCGCGTGGCCAACCGCACCATCTTCATGCGCAACGGACTGGTCTGGGAAGTGGGCGGCGCCGAGATGTTCGCCCAGCCGCGCACGCCGGAGCTGCGGGACTTCCTGGGCCACGAGCTTTAGCCCGGTTCAAGAAACACAAGAGGGAAACAACAGGAATGACCATCACGCTCAACCGCCGCACGTTGCTCGCCGGCGCTGCCGGGTTCGGTGCCGCCGGGCTGGTCGCGCTGCCGGCGCAGGCCGACAGCCTCGACGACATCAAGAAGAACAAGAAGGTCCGCATCGCCGTCGCGATGGGCATTCCGCTCTTCGCCTATATGGATGCCGGCCTCAACCCGACCGGCTCGGATGTCGAGACGGCGCGGCTGATCGCCAAGGCGCTCGGTGCCGAGCTGGAGCTGGTGCAGATCACCAATGCCGCCCGCGTGCCCACGGTGCAGACGCGCAAGGCCGATATCCTGATCGGCAGCCTCGCCATCACGCCGGAGCGCAAGCGGGCCATCGACTTCACCATTCCCTATGCCACGCTCGACATCATCGTCGCCGGCGTGCCCAGCTTGGCGGTGAAGGAATACAAGGACCTGATCGGCAAGCGCATCGGCGTGACGCGCGCCACGGTCAATGACGTGATGGTGACGCAGAATGCCCGCGGCGCCGAGATCGTGCGCTTCGAGGATGACGCGACGCTGATCACCGCCGTGGTGTCGGGCCAGCTCGACCTCGTCTCCACCCAGACCGCCGTGCTGGCCAGCATGAACGAGAAGCGGCCGAACAACCGGCTGGACGTGAAGTTCGTGCAGCAGGAACTCAACCTCGGCATGGCGCTGCCGAAGGGCGAGGAGCCGCTGAAGGCCTGGCTGAACGACTGGATCCGCACCGCCTTCAACAGCGGCGAACTGAACACGATGTTCAAGAAGTTCCACGACCGCGACCTGCCGAAGGACCTCATTAACCGCGAGACCTGAGCGGCGGAGGCGGCCGGGCACATGAAAAGGGCGGGCTCCCATCCGGGGGCCCGCCCTTTGTCATGGCCGGAAGCCGGGTTCAGCCAAAGGCCCAGCTGCGGCCGAAGATCAGCGAGACGATGAACAGCACCAGGAAGATCACGAAGAGGATCTTGGCGATGCCGCTGGCGGCGGAAGCGATGCCGGTGAAGCCGAGCACGCCGGCGACCAAGGCGATGACCAGGAAAATCAGCGTCCAGTAGAGCATGGCTGGAAATCCTCGAAGGGCGGGGTTGAGGTGGGTCGTCTTCTCAGGCGCGGCCGCCGCAGCGGATGGAAGGGCGCAGCGCATCGAGCGCCACCCCATGACGTCGCTGGATTCGTCCCAGGAGGCGGTCGCGCCGCCCCCTGCGGATGATGGCCTCATCGGCCAGAAGACAGCCCCAGCCTTCCCTCATCATGCCGGTGAACTGTTTCCAGTTTCCGGCCATGCGGTCCCGGGTCATCCGTCCTCTCCTCACGCCTCATCCATCCGGCGGCGCCGGTGGCTGCGATGGGTGAGGAACGTGACGGATGACACCCTGGTTTCAGCTTGGTGCCGTTACTCGATCGGGACGGTGGAAGACACCGCCTGATAGGTCGCGATCGCCAGCGCCAGCGGCTCGAAGGGCTTGGAGATCACGAAGGCGGGTTCCACCTGCTCCGCCGTCAGCAGCCGTTCCGGATAGGCGGTGACAAAGATCACCGGCACCTTCAGCTGCTCCTGGATGCGGCCCACGGCGGTGATGCCGTCGCCGCCCGCGCCCAGGTTCACGTCGGCCAGGATCAGCCCCGGCCGCTTGCTGGCCGCCAGGCGCACCGCCTGCGCCTCGGTGGCGGCCACGCCGACCACGCGGTGGCCACAGGATTCCACCAGCTGCCGCACGTCCATGGCGATGATCGGCTCATCCTCGATCACCAGCACGTCGGTGGCGGCGGCGGAGCGCAGCGCGGCGCGAGCTTCCTCCAGCTCCGTCTCGGCGACATCGGTGGGAATGCCGATGACCTGCCCGGCCTCGCTGACAGAAAGCTCCTCCAGCGCCGTCAGCAGCAGCAGCTGCCGGTGGCGCGCGCCCAGCACGGCGCCGGCTGGCGGCGCCGCCGGCGGCGGGGCGATGCGGGTGACGCCGGCATAAAGCGCCAGCCGCGCGGAAAGGCCTTCGGGAAGGCCATTGCGCAGCGCCTGCCCCACCAGCGCGTCGCCGGCCGCCTGGCTGCCGGTCAGCGCGCGGGCATAGCGGCGGGCGGCTGGCAGGCTGCGCAGCAGATCGGCCTGGGTTACGGCATTCATATGGTGGCCCTCGTATCAGTGCTTTGTTTCGGCATGCTCTTGGGTCGCGGGGCGGTGGTCGCTAAGAGAGTGCGCAGATCATGACCCATCCGCCAGAGTCTGTCCGTACTTCCCTGCCCGCCCTGCTGCCGGACCTGCGTGCCTTCGCCCGCTTCCTGGCGCGTGACGCCGCCCTGGCCGACGACCTGGTGCAGGAAGCGGTGCTGCGCGCCCTTCGGGCAGAAATGCAGTGGATTCCTGGAACCAGCCTGCGGGCTTGGGTGTTTCATATCCTGAGGAACGTGTTCCTGGAGCAGATTCGCCGCCGCGGCACCGAGCGCCGCGCGCTGGAGCGGATGCCCGATCCGGGAGAAAGCGGTGTGCCGCAGGAGGACCACGGGGAACTGGAGGACCTCGGCCGTGCCTTGCAGGCCCTGCCACTGCCGCAGCGGGAGGCGCTGATCCTGGTGGGGGCGCATGGCCTGTCGCACGAGGAAGCGGCCGTCATCTGCGCCGTGCCGGTGGGCACGGTGAAAGCCAGGGTGTCGCGGGCCCGTGCGGCGCTGGCACGCAACTTTCCGCATCGCGCCATATAGGCGCGGCGCATTGCCGGAGCTTGGCCGGGTTCGGAGGGCGAGGTGGAGAAAGCGCATGGATCCACGTCGCCAATGGCCGGGTCCGGGGCATGGTTACATGCTTTGCTCGCATATCTGCCATGCGTTCGCATGAAGGATTCCACGCAACCGTCTTAACCGCTGGGTCATTGGTCGAGCATGCAAGGCCATGACAAGGACATCCATTCCGTGAGCAAGTCCGAGACCGCAGAAGCCGTCCTGAACGTGGCGGAAGGCCCCAGCTTCCACGAACAGCTTGTTGCCCTGCTGCCGCGGCTGCGGGTGCAGGCGGTGTCGATGACCCGCAACCGCGCCGACGCCGACGATCTGGTGCAGGCGGCGGTCAGCAACGCCCTGGCCGCCCAGGCCAGCTTCACGCCCGGCACCAACTTCGGCGCCTGGATGTTCCGCATCCTGCGCAACCGCTTCCTGTCCGACATCCGTCGCAAGCGTGACACCTGCGACATGGACAACGCGCCGGCCGAGGCGCTGGCGCGCCCCGCCGCGCAGGAAGACAGCCTGGCCCTGCGCGAGCTGCGCATGCGCCTGGCCGACCTGCCGGAAGACCACCGCACTGCCCTGATGCTCGTGACCGTGCAGGGCATGTCCTATGAGGAAGCGGCCGAGGTGATGGGCTGCGCGGTCGGCACGGCCAAGTGCCGCGTCTTCCGCGCCCGCCGTCAGCTGGAAGCCTGGCTGGTTGGCGAGGAGCCGAAGGCGAAGCGCGGAACGGCTCAGGCCCAGGCTGGCGAGACCACCCGCCGTGGTGCTACAAGCCGCAAAACGATCTCAAAGGCCAGCGGGCAGGCACTGCACCTGGGAAGCTGATGGACGAACAGGCGGACAAGCGCGTGTTGGCGGAGGAGGGCGAAGAGCCCTCCGACCGTCCGAAGGAGGGGCGCGCCCGGAAGGGCACCCCTGATGCCGCCTTCGATCTGTGGCTGCAACGCGGCCTGCATGCCATGTATGATGACATCGCCCGCGAACCCATTCCCGAAGAGCTGCTCCGGTTGATTGAGCAGGACCGGACGAAGTGAACCCACCGGCGGCGCCACCGTCCCGGTGGGCGCCGTGGCGGTTACTCCAGAGTGTTCGCGGACGCATGCTGCTGCTGCTGATGGTGGCAAGCGTCCCCGTCATCGGCATTGCCGGCGCCAACGCCATCCTGGGCTATGAGGCCGAGCTGGCCATTGGCCGGCGCAACGCCGCCATGCTGCGGGAAATCGCGGCCGAGCGCCACGGCGCCACCCTGGCCGCCATGCAGGACATGTTGCAGGGCATCGCCCGCACCCCTGCCCTTTCCACCGACATCGACGGAAACTGCGGCCTCCGCCTCGGCAATCTGCTGGATATCCAGCGGGAACGTTATTCCAATATCTGGGTGATGGACGGCGAGGGCCGCATCCTCTGCAGCGCGCTGCCGCATGTGCAGGCCGGCGCCGATTATTCGGCCTCCTCCATCTTCCCCCTGGCCCAGGCCGAGGCCGAGCGCATGGCCGCCGGGGTGGCCGGGGCCGGCTTCGCGCTAAACCGCTTCACCAACGGGCGCGTGACCAACCGCCCCCTGCTGGTCGGGCTGGTGCCGGTGGTGGCGGATGGCAAGCTGGCGCGCATCGTCGCCGCCGGGCTGCTGATGGATGTGTTCATCCGCAGCGAGAACCGCAGCCGCCTGAACGCCACTCAGCGTGTCTGGCTGGTGGACCGCGAGAACACCCCCCTGCCCCTGACCCCCGCCCGCGCCGGCGAATTGCCCGACGAGGCGACGCTGGAGGCGCTGACGGCCCATCCCGACGGCGCCGCCATCGAGACCCAGGCCCGCAACGGCCAGGAATTCGCCTATGCCGCCACAGCGCTGGATACCGATGTGCGGTTGGTGGTGGGCCTGCCCACCGGCGGGCTGCGCCGCACCGCCAATGAATTGCTGCTGCGCCGGGTGGCCGAGCTGGCGGCCTTTCTGCTGGCCTGCCTGGTCGTCATCGTGGTGGGCGCCGATATCGCCATTGCCCGGCCGCTGCGCGTGCTGGCCGGGCGGGTGCGGGAATGGCGCCCCGGCGCCCCCTTCGGCGGCAAGCCACTGCGTGGGGAGCCGGAGGAGGTCAGCCGGCTGGAACAGGCCTTCACCGATGCCGCCGTCGCCATCGCGGCGCGGGAGGAGGAGCTGCGCTCCGCCCTGCGCCAGCGCGACCTGCTGATGGCCGAGATCCATCACCGGGTGAAGAACAACCTGCAGATCGTGGCCTCGCTGCTGAACCTGCAGGCCAACCGGCTGCGCGACCCGGCCGCCAAGGCCGAATTCGGCACGGCGCGCGACCGTGTCCAGGCGCTCGCCACGCTGCACCGCCACCTCTACACCAACCGCACCTTCGAGGCGATCGAGCTGCGCCCCTTCCTCCAGGAGCTCTGCCAGCAGCTCTTCTCCGCGCTGGGTGAGAAGCCGGGCAAGCGCATCAACCTGGTGGTGGAGGCCGGGCAGCTGGAGATCGTGACCGACCAGGCCGTCTCCCTGGCACTGCTGGTGACGGAGGCGGTGACCAACAGCATCAAGCACGCCTTCCCCGACGGCAGCACCGGCACCATCACCATCTCCGTGCATACCGAGGCGACGGAGGAGGGCGAGGACGTGCTGCTCTCCATCCGCGACGACGGCCAGGGCATGGACGAGGAGGAGGATGGCGGCGGCGGCATCGGCATGACGCTGATCCAGGGCTTCGCCCAGCATCTGGGCGGCGAGATCGAGCGCCACCACGGCCCGGACGGCGGCACCGAGCTGAACCTGCGCTTCCCCCTGCGGCGGCGGGAAGGCGAGATCACCGGCCGCGCCATGAAGGTGGATGGCCACGATTAAGAGGGCGGGCCTAAAGTACCGCTCACGCTTGCCGCAACCCGGATCTCCAGCGCGGCGTTGAAGCGGCGTACGGGATAAGGAATTCCGCCATGCGCAAGCTGTCCCTCCAGGTGCTGTCCGCCCTGGTGCTGCTGGTGCCGCTCGCCGCCTGCGAGGAAGGCCCGGCGGAGCGTGCCGGCCGCAGCATCGACAATGCCGGCAGCGCCATCCGCGACACGGTGGACCCCCCGCGTGGCCCCGTCGAACGCCTGGGCCGCGACATCGACCGCGCGACCCGCTGAACCGCACCCAACCTTTCAAGGAGCACCCGACATGGCTTCGTCCGACATCAACCTCGAACCCGTCGAGGAAAAGATCGCCGACCTCCGCCGCAAGGTGGAAGCACTGATGGAGGAGCGCGTCACCCCCGCCGTGACGCGCGCCGCCGGCCGCGCCCAGGACTTCGCGGACCGTGCCCAGGGCATGGCCAAGGATTTCGGTGGCCAGGTTTCCGGCACCGCCCGCAAGGAGGCCGATACCGTCGCCTCCCTGGTCAAGGAACGGCCCTTCACCTCCATCGCCCTGGCCGCCGGCCTGGGCTACGTCCTCGCCCGCCTGCTGGGACGCTGACGCGATGCGGTCGCTCCGCCTTCTGAACGTCGCCTGGGAGGCGGAGCGCACCCGGCTTGGCCTGCGGGTGCAGCGGGAAGTCCGCCGCGTCATCCTGCTGCTCGCGGCCGCGGTGATGATCGGCGCTGCCTTCGCCATGCTGCACCTGATCGCCTGGATCGCGCTGGGCGACACACTCTCCCCGCTCTGGCGCGCCGTGGTCATCTTCGCCGCCGACCTCGTGCTGGCGCTGATCCTGGGCCTGATCGCCATGCGCAACCCGGCAAGCCCGGCCGAGCTGGAAGCCGCCTCCATCCGCCGCACCGCGCTGCATGAGGCGCGCAGCGGCATCGGCGTCTCGCTGCTGCCGCTGGCCTTCACCTTCCTGCGCAACCGCCGTGCGAAGCGGCGCGAGCGCTTCTAGCGCCCGCCCTCGCCAGCCCGGCGCGCCCCACCCTATATCCGGCGCATGCCCGAGCTTCCCGAAGTCGAGACCGTGATGCGCGGCCTGGCCGCCGTGCTGGAAGGCCAGACCATCCTGCGCGCCGAGACCCGGCGCGAGGGCATGCGCTGGCCCTTCCCCGCCGGACTGGCCCAGACCCTTTCCGGCGCCCGCGTCACCGGCTTCCGCCGGCGCGGCAAATACATGCTGATGCGCCTTTCCAACGCCCAGTCGGTGCTGATCCACCTCGGCATGTCCGGCCGCATGGTGGCCCGCCCGCGCGGCGCCAATGCCCCGCCGCCCGCGCATGAGCACCTGGTGCTGGAAACCGCTGAAGGCACCCATGTCGGCTTCGTGGACCCGCGCCGCTTCGGCAGCGTGGATCTGGTGCCCACCGCCGCCGAGGACAGCCACCGCCTGCTGGCCGGCATGGGGCCGGAACCGCTGGAGGACGACTTCACCCCCGCCATCCTCGCCGCCGCCCTGGCCGGCAAGCAGACGCCCATCAAGGCCGCGCTGCTGGACCAGTCCGTGGTGGCGGGCCTCGGCAATATCTATGTGGCCGAAGCGCTGTTCCGCGCCGGCATCTCTCCCCGCCGCCTTGCCGGCACGGTGCCGGGCGCCAGGGCGGAACGGCTGGTGCCGGCCATCAAGGACGTGCTGCGGGACGCCATCGAGGCCGGCGGCTCCTCGCTGCGCGACTATGTGCAGGCGGATGGGGAGCTGGGGCACTTCCAGGACCGCTTCCGCGTCTATGACCGCGAGGGCGAACCCTGCCCCCTCTGCCCGGGCAAGCCGGGCTGCCAGGGGGTCTCCCGCATCGTGCAGGCCGGGCGCAGCACCTTCTTCTGCGCGCGGACGCAGCGATAGGCCGAGGCCAGGGGGCGCCGCCCCCTGGACCCCCGCCGGGGTGGAAAGTCCACCCCGGGCCCCGCTGCGGGTTTTTCCTGACCGGCGCCCTCGGATATTTTTCAGAAAGGCCACAGGGGCTGAGGCCGCGGTCGCCGAGGGTCCGCGCCCCTCGGCGGAACCACCATGCCACCCGAAACAGATGGCGGGGCCCGGGGTGACCCTGTCACCCCGGCGGGGGTGGTCCGGAGGGGGCGGCGCCCCCTCTGGCCGCGGCCGCGTCCCCGGTGCAATCTGCGCCACCCGGAAAGCAAGGAAGCAGAGCGCATGGCCGAATACGAGATGATCCTGACCGAGGTGCAGGGCGCCGCCGGGGTGATCCGCCTCAACCGCCCCCAGGCCATGAACGCGCTTTGCGACCAGTTGATGGACGAGCTGGGCCAGGCCCTGCACGCCTTCGATGCCGACCCCGCCATCGCCGCCATTGTGCTGACCGGCAATGATAAGGCCTTCGCCGCCGGGGCCGATATCCGCGAGATGCAGCCACGCTCCTGGCCCGGCACCTACCTGAACGACTTCATCGCGCCCTGGGAGGCGGTGCTGGGCGTCCGCAAGCCCGTCATCGCCGCCGTGGCCGGCTTCGCCCTGGGCGGCGGCTGCGAGGTCGCGATGATGTGCGACATCCTGCTGGCGGCGGATAACGCCAGGTTCGGCCAGCCCGAGATCAAGCTGGGCATCGTCCCCGGCGCCGGCGGCAGCCAGCGGCTGACGCGTGCCATCGGCAAGTCCAAGGCCATGGAGATGGTGCTGACCGGCCGCATGATGGATGCCGCCGAGGCCGAGCGCACCGGGCTGGTGGCCCGCGTGGTGCCCCTGGCGGAGCTGCTGCCGGAGGCCGTGGCCCTGGCACAGAAGATCGGCGAGCTTTCCCCCCCCGCCGTCGCCATGGCCAAGGAAGCGGTGAATGCCGCCTTCGAGCTGCCGCTGCGCGAGGGGCTGCGGCTGGAGCGCCGCCTCTTCCTCTCCCTCTTCGGCACCGAGGACCAGAAGGAGGGGATGGCCGCCTTCAACGAGAAGCGCAAACCCAGCTTCCGGCGGGGGTGAGCCATGCGCGGAGGCCTGAAAGGTGACTTCGCATTGACTCTTATCCCCAGGCGCGGGTAGAAGCGGCGCCTTCCCGTGGCGGGCTGACCGGCCCGCGCGCTCTCGACAAACAGACGACTGGTACGAACACACGCCATGGCGAACACCGCTTCCGCGCGCAAGCGCATCCGGCAGAATGCCACCCGCAACGAGCGCAACCGCGCCCGTCGGTCTCGCGTCTCCACCTTCCTGGTGAAGGTTGAGAAGGCGATCTCCGGTGGCGACAAGGCCGCCGCGCAGGCCGCCTTCAAGGACGTGCAGCCCGAGATGCAGCGCGCCGCCACCAAGGGCGTGATGCATTCCAACACCATCGCCCGCAAGCTTTCGCGCCTGTCCGCGCGCATCAAGGCCCTGGGTTCGGCCCAGGCCTGATGCTGGCCGGCCAACCCTGAACGGGACTTTCCCGCAGGGTTGACCGCCAGGGCTCCTGTTCACGCCATATTCCCGTTGCGCCGGATGGCCTGCGGGAATAGCCTTCAAGAACAGGCGCCCTTTCAGACACAGATTTCCGTTTAACTCGTTGTATTGGCCGTTCCTCCGGCCGGGTTTCTTTTGCCCGACCGCGAATCACGGATAGCGGAACCGTGTCTTGTTCTAAGGGACTGCTGTGTCTTGTTCGGGAAAATGCCGCGTCCGCCCCTGTTCGGTGCCCTGTTAAGGGCCAAATCAGCAGAGGCTCCGGCACTTCCCGTCAGGACCGCGCCGGGCTGGTTTTGGGTGATGAGGATGGCAGGTGCTTCGCATGGAGAATGAGCTCGACATGCCGTCTCAGCCCCCGCAGGAGATGATGGCCCGCGACAGCGAAGGCCAGGACCCTGTGGCGGAGGCCTGGGCCCGGATTCGCGGCCGCCTGCGGGAGGACGTGGGCGAGGTCGAGTACCGCTCCTGGCTGCGGCAGATGACCCTCTCGGCCATCGAGGGCGAGGAAGTCGTCATTCTGCTGCCCACGCGCTTCCTGCGGGACTGGGTTCGCACCCATTACAGCGACCGCCTGCGCGTGCTGTGGCAGGCCGAGCATCCCGGCGTGCGCCGCATCGACATCCGCGTGGCCACCGAGGCCCGTCCGGCCGAGCCGCGTGGCGAGGAGCCCGCGCAGCCCCGCGCCGGCGGCCTGGCCGAGTCGCTCTCTCCCCGCCAGCCCGAGCCTGTCCGCCCGGAACCCGCCCGCGCCGCCGAGCCGCGTGCCGCCGAGCGCCCGACCAACGACTGGTCGGCCAAGCTGGACCCGCGCTTCACCTTCGACAGCTTCGTCGTCGGCAAGCCGAATGAATTCGCCCATGCCTGCGCCCGCCGCGTGGCCGAGAAGCCGGCGAGTCCGGGCTTCAACCCGCTGTTCCTGTATGGCGGCGTCGGCCTGGGCAAGACGCACCTGATGCATGCCGTCGCCTGGGCCATCCAGAATGGCGAGGGCGGTGTCGAGCGCCACGTGACCTACATGTCGGCCGAGACCTTCATGTACCGGTTCATCAACGCGCTGCGGAACCAGTCCACCATGCAGTTCAAGGAATCGCTGCGTTCCGTCGATGTGCTGATGATCGACGACCTGCAGTTCCTGATCGGCAAGGACAATACGCAGGAAGAATTCTTCCACACCTTCAATGCGCTGGTGGATGCCGGCAAACAGATCGTGGTGTCCGCCGACAAGTCGCCTTCCGACCTGTCCGGGCTGGAGGACCGCCTGCGCACCCGCCTCGGCTGCGGCATGGTGGCCGATATCCATGCCACCACCTACGAGCTGCGCATCTCCATCCTCCAGGCCAAGGCGCAGACCGCTGAGGTCGAGGTGCCGTCGCGCGTGCTGGAATTCCTGGCGCACAAGATCACCAGCAACGTCCGTGAGCTGGAAGGCGCCCTGAACCGCCTGATCGCCCATGCGAACCTCTTCGGCCGCCCGGTGACGCTGGAGAGCGCCCAGGAGGTCCTGCACGACATCCTGCGCGCCCATGACCGCCGCGTGACGATCGAGGAGATCCAGCGCAAGGTCGCGGAGCACTACAACATCCGCCTGACCGACATGTCCTCCGCCCGCCGCGCCCGCAACGTGGCGCGCCCGCGGCAGGTGGCCATGTACCTGGCCAAGCAGCTCACCTCCCGCTCCCTGCCCGAGATCGGCCGCCGCTTCGGCAACCGCGACCACACCACGGTCATGCATGCTGTCTCCCGCGTCGCCGAGCTGATGCAGGCCGATGTCTCCTTCGCCGAGGATGTCGAGCTGCTGCGGCGTATGCTGGAGACCTGAAGCACTCCGGGGGCTCTGCCCCCGGTCCCCCGCCGGGGTGGAAAGTCCACCCCGGACCCCGCTTCGAGTTCATGTCCCGCCTGACTGATGGCGGGGTCCAGGGCGGCGCCACTGCCCTCTCCGCAGACAGACCACCCTCACCTCTGCTATAGCCAGCCCATTATCCAGCGGCCTCCCCCCGGGCTGCTGGCGGATCAGGACGGATCTTTGCGCCCATGCGCTTCCCGGGGGTTTTCGCTCTTCTCGCCTTGCTGCTGCTCACCGCCTGTGGCGGCGGGCGGGCCGTCACTGGCTCCGGTGCCGGCGGCTTCATGTGGTGCGTGCCCTATGCCCGCGCCGAATCCGGCATCCAGCTTGCGGGCGATGCCTGGGAATGGTGGGACGCCGCCGCCGGCCGCTATGCCCGCGGCGTGGTGCCGCGCCCCGGCAGCATCCTGGTGCTGCGCCGCACCTCCCGGCTGCGGGACGGGCACCTCTCGGTGGTCAGCCGCGTGGTGTCCTCGCGCGAGATCCGGGTGAACCATGCCAACTGGGCCAATGGCGCCGCCAAGGGCCGCATCACGCAGGACCAGCCGGTGGTCGATGTCTCCCCTGGCAATGACTGGTCGCTGGTGCGGGTCTGGTATCCGCCGGTGAACAACCTGGGCGCGAGCAGCTATCCCGCCGCCGGCTTCATCTACCGCCAGCCGCTGATGGCGGCCCGCTAGGGCGGCAAGGCTGCCCCGCCAAGCGCCGTCTGGACGGGGCCGGGCCGCCATGCTCAATCCGTGGCAAGCCCGCACGGAGAAGAAATAACCGTCATGCTGCACCGCCGCTCCCTTCTGGCGCTCGGCGCCGCCGCCGCCCTGCCCGGGGCCGCGCTGGCGCAGGGCTCCAATGCCGCCGGCCATTGGCCCGACCGCCCCCTGCGCATGGTGGTGCCCTTCCCGCCCGGCTCCACGCCGGACATCGTGGCCCGCATCATCGCGCAGCATTACTCGGCGGTGCTGGGCCAGCCCTGCGTGGCGGATAACCGCGTCGGCGCCGGCGGCAACCTCGGCACCGATGCCGTGGCCAAGGCGGCGGATGGCCATACCATCGGCCTGACCATCAACGGCCCGCTGGCCACCGCGCCCGCGCTTTACCCCAGCCTGCCCTACGACCCGCAGAAGGACCTGGCGCCGGTCTCGCTGGTGGCCCGCGCCGGGCAGGTGCTGGTGGTGCATCCCTCCGTGCCGGCGAAGACGCTGGAGGAATTCGTCGCCTATGGCCGCGCCAATCCCACGGCGCTGACCTTCGGCTCCGTCGGCGCCGGCTCCGGCGGCCATCTCGCCATGGAGGACCTGAAGGCGCGCGGCGGCTTCCAGGCGGAGCACGTGCCCTACCGGGGCTTCCCGCAGGCGGTGCTGGACCTGGTGGCGGGGCGCATCAGCGCCGTGTTCCTGACCATCGCTGGCATCCTGCCGCAGATCCGCGAGGGTCAGGTGCACCCGCTGGTGGTGACCACCGAGGCCCGCCTGCCGCAGATCCCGGAGGTGCCGACCCTGGCCGAGGCCGGTTTCCCCGGCGCCGCATCCTATGCCTGGAACGCGCTGGTCGCCCCGGCCAGCATGCCCGGGGACCGCATCGCCCTGCTGGCGCGCGAGGCCAAGGTGGCGCTGACGGCGCCACAGGGCCAGAAGGCGCTGCAGACCGCCGGCTTCGAGGTGGTGGGCAGCAGCCCCGCCGAATGCGCCGCCTTTATCCAGGCGGAAACCGCGCGTTGGGGCGCGCTGATCAAGCAGCTCGGCATCACGGCGGAATAAGCCGCCGCCCAGCGGCCTGTAAAAACGAGTCGGCCACCGGTTGTTTCCGGGGCCGATTCGGGCCATCTGCCCTTTGCACGGGGGGCGCCGGGACAGTAGTGTGGTCCTCGTAGCACGAATGCGCGCACGCGATGCGGGGGCAGGAATCCCCTCAAACGCAGCGCCCAACTGGATCGAGGCTTGGCATGGGTTCCTTCAGCATCTGGCACTGGATGGTCGTGCTGCTCGTGGTGCTGCTGCTCTTCGGCGGCGGTAGCAAGATCAGCGGCCTGATGGGCGACTTCGCGAAGGGCATCAAGTCCTTCAAGAAGAACATGAACGAGAACGAAGACGCGTCGATGGCCGCCGAGGCCACTCCGCCGACGACACCGGCCGGCAACCTGCAGGGTCCGACCACGGTGCAGCCGACGCAGGCTGCCCCGCAGCAGAGCACCAACCGCCCGGCCGCCTGAAGCCCGCGCGGGGCACCCGCCCCGCGCCCGCGGGGGGCCTTCGGCCCCCTCGCCCGGCTCTCTCCCCTGGCCATGGGGGCGGCGTGCTGCTACGCCGCCGCCGGCGAGGCGCCCGTGTAACGGCGCGCCCGCCGCCTATGGAACGGGAGGCCCAAGCCCTTGCAGAATACCCCAGAGGCAATCCCGGCCCCGGTGGCCGAGGCCATCATCGCGGCCGGTGCCCGGCTGGACCAGCGCAACTGGGTGCCCGCCACCGCCGGCAATCTCTCCATCCGCCTGCCCGATAGCCGCGTCGCCATCACCCGCTCCGGCTTCCACAAGGCGCGGCTGGTGCCGGACTCGCTGATGGTGGTGGATCTGGATGGCCGCCCGGAACAGCCTGGCCTGCGCCCTTCCGCCGAGACCCTGCTGCATTGCGGCGCCTATCGCCGCTTCCCCGAGGCGGGCGCGGTGCTGCATGGGCATTCCATCGCCAATACCGTGCTCTCCCGCCTCGCCGGCGACAGCATCACCCTCGAAGGCTACGAGCTGCTGAAGGCCTTCCCCGGCCTCCCCACGCACGAGGCCAGCGTCACCCTGCCGGTCTTCGACAACGACCAGGACATCGCCCGCCTGCAAGGCGTGGTGGAGGCCCGCTGGAGCCGCATGGCGGCGGATGAAGATGTCATCCCGCCCGGCTATTTGCTGCGGGGCCACGGGGTCTATGTATGGGGTCCGGACATGGACACCGCGCTGGCCCGCATGGAGGCGCTGGAATTCATGCTCGATTGCCATCTGCACGAACACCCCCGCACCTGAGGAGGACGGCATGAGCCTTCTGACCATCCGCGACGCCGCCACCGGCGCCGAACTGCTGCGCAGCAGCGACGCGGCCGAGATCGCCGCCGCGCTCGCCCCCATCAACGTGCGCTTCGAGCGCTGGCCGGTGGCCGACCTGCCCGAGGGCGCGGATGCCGAGACGGTGCTGGCCGCCTACCGGCCGCAGCTCGATGCCTTCATGGGCGATACCGGCGCCGGCACGGCGGACGTGATCAAGCTGGATTCCAGCCACCCGCAGAAGGATGCCATGCGCCAGAAGTTCCTGGACGAGCATACCCACACGGAAGACGAGGTCCGCTTCTTCCACGAGGGCAGCGGCAACTTCATCATGCATGTGGACGGCAAGGTCTATGACGCCCACTGCACCCAGGGCGACCTGATCTCCGTGCCGGCCAACACCCAGCACTGGTTCGATGCCGGCACCGAGCCGCGCGTCACGGCGCTGCGCATCTTCACCGACACCACGGGCTGGACGCCGCATTACACCGGCACCGACATCTCCACCCGCTTCCCGGCGGTGGTGGACTGATGGCGCCGGTCAGCGCCGTCCTGACCGATATCGAGGGCACCACCAGCAGCATCGCCTTCGTGAAGGAGACGCTCTTCCCCTTCGCGCGGGAGGCGCTGGAGGGCTTCCTGGCCGACCATGGCCAGGAGCCCGAGGTGGCCGCCTGCCTCGCGGAGGCCCGCCGCCTGGCGGAGCCGGGTGAGGATGGGGTGTCCGCCCTGCGCCGCTGGATGGCCGAGGATGCCAAGGTCACGCCGCTGAAGACCCTGCAGGGCCTGATCTGGCGCCAGGGCTATCTGGACGGGCGGATCGAGGGGCATCTCTGGCCGGATGTGGCGCCCTGCCTGCGGGCCTGGGCCCGCGCCGGCATCGGGCTGCATGTCTATTCCTCGGGCTCCGTCGCGGCGCAGAAGCTGATCTTCGGCCATTCGGCGGCCGGCGACCTCGCCAGCCTCTTCACCGGCTTCTTCGACACCACCACCGGCGGCAAGCGGGAGGCGGCCAGCTATGCCGCCATCGCGCGCGGCCTGCACCTGCCGCCGGAATCCATCCTCTTCCTGTCCGATGTGGCGGAAGAGCTGGACGCCGCCGCCACGGCCGGCTTCCAGACCTGCCAGCTGGTGCGGGAGGCCGATGGCACCCTGCCCAGCGGCCGGCACCGGCAGGCGGCGGATTTCCCCGGCGTGGCCCGCCAGTTCGGCCTGCCGCTGCCCCGCGCCACCGCGGCGTGACACGGCCTGCGGCGTGGCGGTATGAACACCGCCGCCCGCAACCCGCGCCGGGAGAGCCCGCCATCGCATGATGACCACCTATACCGTGGCCGGTGGCCGCCTGAGCCTCGATGACGGCGGCCAGCCCGCCGCCACGCTGCGCGCCGCTGTCTGGATCGACCTGCTGAACCCCTCGCGGGACGAGGTGCAGGCCATCGAGCAGGCGCTCTCCCTGGAGCTGCCGACCCGTGAGGAGATGCAGGAGATCGAAAGCTCCTCCCGCCTCTACCGGGAAGGCGAGGCGCTGTTCCTCACCGCCCCCTTCCTCTACGGCGCCGACCAGGGCGAATACGGCTCCACCCCCATCACCTTCGTGCTGGCCGGGCAGACGCTGCTGACGGTGCGCTATGCCACGCCCAAGGCCTTCAGCGCCTTCGCCAACCGGGCGCAGCGCAGCCCGGGCCTGCTGACCTCCTCCGACGCCGTGATGCTGCACCTGTTCGAGCAGGTGGTGGACCGCCTGGCCGATATCCTGGAGCGCCTGGGGGCCGACATGGACCGCGCCAGCCAGTCCGCCTTCCGCACCGCCAAGGGCACCACCAAAAAGAAGGCGAACGCCCGCGACGCCGACCTGAAGGACGTGCTGATCCTGCTGGGTGAGGTGGGCGAGGTCACCTCCCGCGCGCGGGAGACGCTGCTGGGCCTGACGCGCATCCTCACCTTCGTGAATGCCGAGAAGGCCACGGCGGTGCGCAAGGAGAACAAGCCTATCATCAAGGTGCTGGAACGCGATGTCCGCTCCCTGGTGGAACACGCCTCCTTTCTCTCCAACAAGGCGAATTTCCTGCTGGATGCCGTGCTCGGCATCATCAACATCGACCAGAACGGCATCATCAAGACCTTCACCGTTGCCAGCGTGGCGCTGATGCCGCCCACCCTGGTCGCCAGCATCTACGGCATGAACTTCGCGCATATGCCAGAGCTTGGCTGGCGCTTCGGCTATCCCATGGCGCTGCTGGTGATGATCTGCAGCGCGGTGCTGCCGATCCTGTACTTCAAGCGCAAGGGCTGGCTCTGACGCTTTTCACTCGCGAAACTGCGCGTTGTTATTCATTTTGCATTCGTCATAAGCTTCGCTGACTCGCTGTTCGGCCTGAACTGAGGCGGGATGACGAGACCACAACCTGGTTGCGGAGGCTCGTCATGCGACACCTCGCGTCCTCAAGCCCAGCGAATCAGCATCATGCATTATGACATGCAGCGGCGGCTGATCGCGGAATTCCTTGGCACATTCTGGCTGGTTTTCGGCGGCTGCGGCAGCGCCGTCCTCTCGGCCGCCTTTCCCGAACTCGGCATCGGCTTCGTCGGCGTGGCCTTCGCCTTTGGGCTGACGGTGCTCTCCATGGCCTATGCGATGGGCCATATCTCCGGCGGGCATTTCAACCCGGCCGTCACGATTGGCCTCTGGTCGGCGGGGCGCTGTGCCAACAAGCATGTGGTGCCCTACATCGTTGTGCAGGTGGTGGGCGCCATCTGCGGCGCGGCAGTGCTCTGGTTCATCGCGTCCGGCAAGCCGGACTGGGTGCCGGCCGGCTTCGCCTCCAACGGCTATGGCGCGCTCAGCCCCGGCCGCTACTCGATGGGCGCGGCCTTCGCGGCGGAACTGCTGCTGACCTTCTTCTTCCTGCTCATCATCATCGGTGCCACCTCCAAGGGTGCTGCCTCGGGCTTCGCCGGCATCCCGATCGGCCTGGCCCTGACGCTGATCCACCTGATCTCGATCCCGGTCACCAACACTTCGGTCAACCCGGCCCGCAGCACGGCGCCAGCACTCTTCGCGGGCGGCGAATATGTCGGCCAGCTCTGGCTTTTCTGGCTCGCGCCCATCCTCGGCGCGATCCTGGCGGGCGCGTTGACGCGCATCCTCTACGAGCCCGCGGACATGGTGAATACCGCGGTGGTCGATGAGCGTCGCGGCCGCGCCCCCTTGCCCGGGGAATAGTACCGCGAGGGGGCGGGGCCAGCAAAAGGCCCCGCCCCCGCTTCAGTTCCGCCACTTGTCATATCCGCCTGGTTGACAGCGGCGCGGCGCGGGTCCTGCCTTGCCGCCATGCCGCGCTTCCCCCTCGAGACCCTGATCGACCCCGTGGCGCCGCCCGGCCAGCCCGCCAGCCGGGTGCTGGGCGTGCCGGTGCCGGACCAGCCGCCGCCGGCCAATCTCGCCGGCTTCTACTGGTATTTCATCCGCCAGGCCCGGCTGCTCTTCGCGCTGCTGTTTCTCGCCGGCCTGTCGGTGGCGCTGCTGGACGCGGCCATCCCGGTCTTCATTGGCCGCGTCGTGGGCCTGCTGAGCGAACATGCCCCGGGCCGCCTCTTCACCGAGGCCTGGGCGCCGCTCCTCGGCATGGGTTTCGTGCTGCTGGTCTGCCGGCCGCTGGCCATCCTGGCGCAGAACATGGTCAGCCAGCAGGCCATCAATGCCACCGTCACCAGCCTGATCCGCTGGCAGAGCCACTGGCACGTGGTGCGCCAGGGCTGGGCCTTCTTCCAGGAGGATTTCGCCGGGCGCATCGCCAACCGCGTGATGCAGGCCGGGCCCTCGCTGCGGGAAAGCGTGGTGCAGTCCGTCACCGCCGTCTGGTACATCCTGGTCTATGGCTCGGGCGCGGTCATCTACCTCGCCAGCGCCGATGCCTGGCTGGCGGCGCCGATCCTCTGCTGGTTCCTGGCCTATGCCACGCTGCTGCGCTTCATCATCCCGCGCCTGCGCGCCCGCGCCAAGGCCGCCAGCGAGGCGCGCAGCCTGCTCACCGGCCGCATCGTGGACAGCTACACCAATATTCTCACCCTCAAGCTTTTCGCCCGCGCGGATCAGGAGGATGCCTTCGTGCGCGAGGGCATGCTGGGCCTGACGGCCGCCTTCCAGCGGCAGATGCGCATGATCACGCTGAACGGCCTGCTGCTCTCCTCGCTCAATGCCATCATGCTCACCGGCATGGCCGCGCTGTCCCTGACGCTGTGGAACCGTGGCGAGATCCCGCTCGCCACCGTCGCCGCCGCGCTGCCGATGGCCTGGCAGATCGCCAATATCTCCGGCTGGGTGGCCTTCAACGTCGCTTCCATCTTCGAGAATATCGGCGTGGTGCAGGAAGCCATCGGCAGCATCGCCGTGCCGCCCACCGCGCCGGACCGCCCCGGCGCCACGCCGCTGCGCGTCACGCGCGGGGAGATCGTCTTCGAGAAGGTCCGCTTCGGCTATGGGCGGGAGCGCGGCGTGCTGGATGGGTTCGATCTGCGCATCGCGCCGGGCGAACGTGTTGGCCTGGTCGGCCATTCCGGCGCGGGCAAGACCACGGCGGTCAACCTGCTGTTGCGTTTCTTTGAGCCAGAAGAAGGCAGAATCCTGATCGATGGGCAGGATATCGCCACCGTGACGCAGGAAAGCCTGCGCGCCGCCATCGGCATGGTGACGCAGGACACCGCGCTGCTGCACCGTTCCATCCGCGATAACATCCGCTACGGCCGCCAGGAAGCCACGGCCGAGGAGATCGCCGCCGCCGCGCGCGACGCGGAGGCCGATGCCTTCATCCAGGACCTGTCCGACTGGCGCGGCCGCACCGGCTACGACGCGCATGTGGGCGAGCGCGGCGTGAAGCTGTCCGGTGGCCAGCGCCAGCGCGTCGCCATCGCGCGTGTGCTGCTGAAGAACGCCCCCATCCTGGTGCTGGACGAAGCCACCAGCGCGCTGGATTCCGAGGTGGAAGCCGCCATCCAGCAATCGCTGGATCGGCTGATGGCGGGCAAGACCGTCATCGCCATCGCGCACCGGCTTTCCACCCTCTCCTCCATGGACCGGCTGGTGGTGCTGGAACACGGGCGGGTGGTGGAACAGGGCACCCATACGCAACTGCTGGAGCGCGATGGTCCATATGCGCGACTGTGGCAGCGGCAATCGGGCGGCTTCATCGGCGCCTGACCTTGACCGGAGGCCCCCGCCCGCCTGAACCTGCGGCGCCGCCCTGCCAGCGGCACCGCAGGAGCCCGCCGCATGACCGTCCACAACCTCGCCGCCACCCCCGATACCGTCCGCTTCGGCGCCTTCGACGCCAGCTTCGCGCCCGTGATGACGGTGCAGTCCGGCGACACCGTGGTGATGCAATGCGTCTCCGGCCCCGCCGAGATCATGCCGCCGCCGGAGAGCGGCATGGTGGTGCCCGAGTGCCTGGCCGCCATCCATGCCGCCGGCGTGCCGCGCCTGGGCCCGCATCTCGTCACCGGCCCGGTGGCGGTGGAAGGCGCCGAGGCCGGCGATGCGCTGGAGATCCAGATCGAGCAGATCGAGCTGGGCGCCGACTGGGGCTACAACCATTTCCGCCCGCTGGTGGGCACGCTGCCGGAAGACTTCCCCTACCGCCGCCTGCTGCACATCCCGGTGGACCGCGAGAAGAACACCTGCCACCTGCCCTTCGGCCCGAATGGCGGGCTGGACCTGCCGCTCTCGCCCTTCTTCGGCGTGATGGGCGTGGCGCCGCCGGTGGAATGGGGTCAGATCTCCACCAAGGAGCCGCGCGCGCATGGCGGCAACCTGGACAACAAGGAACTGGTGGCGGGCTCTACCTTGTGGTTGCCGGTGCATGCGCCGGGCGGCCTGTTCTCCGCCGGTGATGGCCATGGCGTGCAGGGTGATGGCGAGGTCTGCGTCACGGCGCTGGAGATGTGCCTGACCGGCCATTTCCGTTTCACGCTGCACAAGGGCGGCGGCGCGCGACAGCCGCTGCTGCGCTTTCCGCGTGCCGAAACGCCGACCCATTACATTTCCATGGGCATCCACGAAGATCTTGATCTTGCGATGAAGCAGGCGCTGCGCGAGATGATCGCCTTCATTGTGGCGCGTGCGAATATCTCGGCGGCGGATGCCTACCAGTTCTGCTCGCTGGCCGTGGATTTCCGAGTGACACAAACGGTGAATGGCGAGAAGGGCGTGCACGGCATGCTGCGCAAGGGGCTGCTCTTCTGATTTTCGATGCCGCGATTCGGGATGCCCTCCCGATTTCGTGGTACCGCGCAAGGGGTTTTCCACAGATTTCGGGGGCGATGTGAATAACCCCATCTTGTGCGCAACCCCCGTGCGCAACTACCGTATCTGGTAGCAGGGACGCAGGAGACGGCGCCTATGGATTGGACACCGGAGGCCATCGAGGCCCTGCGGGGCTATTGGGCGGAAGGCCATTCGACGGCGGAAATCGGCCGTCGCATGGGAATCTCCAAGAATGCTGTGGTGGGCAAGGCACATCGCCTGAACCTGCCGCCGCGACCCAGCCCGATCCGCCGCGAGACCACGGGCGCGCAGCCCGAAGCGCCACGCCCCGCGCCTGTTGCCGCCCCCGTGGCGGCGACCGCCGCGACAACCATTCCCGCATCGCAGCCGGCGCAGCCCGCCGTGGCAACGGCCACTGCGCCTGCCGCCGCCGCGCGCCCCGCGCCCGCCCCGGCGCCGCGCCCTGCCGCCGCCGCGCCGGTGGCGCCGCCGGCGCGCAAGCCGATGCCCGTGTCCAATGCCGTGGTGCGGCCCTTCCCGCGCAGCAGCGCCCGCACCTGCTGCTGGCCGATTGGCGAGCCCGGCACACCGGATTTCCGTTTCTGCACGGGCGACGCAATCACCGGCAAGCCCTACTGCCCCGAGCATGCCGCGGTGGCCTATGTGAAGGTGCGTGACCGCCGCGAGGACGCCGCCTGAAGCCTGCGGGCTTCGTCATGACAGGGTGAGGCAGGCGCCTCACCCGACCGGCGTTTCGCGGATGCCGATCAGCCGCCGCCGGACCCTGGCCGAGAGCCAGTCGATCACTCCCACCGTCACCACCATCATCAGGATGATGAAGGCCACTTCGTCCCAGTGGCGCACCTTGATGCGTTCGGCGATCTGCAACCCGATGCCGCCCGCGCCCACCACGCCCAGGATGGCGGCGGAGCGTGTGTTGCTCTCGAAGAAATACAAAGCCTGCGCCAGCATCACCGGCAGCACCTGCGGCAGCACGCCGAAGCGGATGGCCTGCAAGCGGCTGCCGCCGGCGGCGACGATACCCTCGCTCTGCCGCTTCTCGGCATTCTCGATGGCCTCGGCATAGAGTTTGGCCAGCACGGCGGTATCGCTGGTGAAGATGGCCAGCACGCCGGCCAGCGGCCCCAGCCCCACCGCGCGCACATAGGCCAGCGCCCAGATCAACTGGTCCACGCCCCGCACGCCATCGAACAGCCGCCGCACCGAGAAGCGCAGCAGCGTGACGGTGACGATGTTGCGCGCCCCCAGGAAGCCCAGCGGCACCGCCACCAGTGCCGCCATCACCGTGCCCAGGAAGGCCATGGCGACACTCTCCGCCATGCCCTTCATGATGTCCCACCACAATTCGCCAGGGCTGGGCGGGATCATCAGCCGGACGATGGTGGCCAGGCCCGAGAGCCCGTTCCAGAGCCGGCGCGGCGTGATGTCGAACCACCACAGCAGCGTGCCCAGCCAGAGGATGAAGGCGGCGCCCAGCAGCCAGCGCAGCAGCCACGTGCCGCCCGTGGGCCCGAAGGCGCGCGGCAGCTTCGCCTGCCATTGCGCGATCTCCTCGGCGGTCATGCCGGCGGGGCGCATCAATGCCCCTCCGCCGCGCCGATGACGCGGTGGCGCAGCTTCTCGGAGACGTAGTCGATGGCGAAGACGGTCAGGATGATCAGCACCACGATGGCGCTGATTTCCTCGTAGTAGTTGGAAGCGATCACCAGGTTCAGCTCCTGCCCGATGCCGCCGGCGCCGACAAAGCCGATGACGCTGGCACCACGCACATTGATTTCGAAACGCAGCAGCCCGTAGCTGATGAGATTGGGCGCGACCTGCGGCAGGATGGCGTAGCGGCAGGCCTGCGCCCAATTGGCGCCGGAGGCACGCAGCCCTTCCCAGGGGCGCAGGTCAGCATTCTCCACCACCTCGGAGAACAGCTTTCCCAAGGCCCCTGCGGTATGCAGGAAGATCGCCAGGATACCCGCCAGCGGCCCGACGCCGAAGGCCCAGACGAAGATCAGCGCATAAACGATCTCCGGCACCGTGCGCATCGCCTCCAGCCCACGCCGCATCAGCACATTGATGGTGCGCGTGGGGGCGATGTTGCGCGCGGCGGGAAAGGCCAGCAGCAGCGCCACCGCCGCGCCGGCCAGGGTGGCCAGTGCCGCCATTTGCGAAGTCTGCAGCAGCAGCCAGGCCCAATCGTCCAGCCGGTAGAACCAGAAGGCGATGCTGCCCTCGGTATCTGCACCGGAGAACAGCGCATCCCAGCGCAGCGAAGGCAGCAACTTGTAAAAATACTCGCCCACACGTGGCAGGCCCGCCGCCAAGGAGGACGGGTAGAATTCGCTGATCCAGCCCGCCGCCCAGAGGCAGAGGGCGAGGATGGCCAGCCCCGTCAGCGTGGCCCGCCGCCGTTGCCGGCGCTGGGCCTGGAAGGCGGCCTCGCCCCGCGCCAGCAGGGCGGGCTCAATGGTCGTCGCGCTCATGGGGCTGGGCTCATGCGGTTTAGTCCCGGCGGCGCCGTGCCGCCGCCTCCTCGCGTCGCATTTCGATGAAGATCTCGTAGTCCTCGTGCCGGCCCTCGCGGTAGCCGGTGCCGGGGCCACGGGTGATCTGCCGGTAGATATCCGGATGCGCCTTGGGCAGCGCCAGGAAGAACAGCTTCAGGTCTTCCTTGGCTTCCGCCGGCAGGTCGGCGCGCACGGTGATGGGGCCGGTGGCGATGGGCTCGGAGGTCCAGATGACGCGGATGTCGCTCATCTTCAGCATCCCCTTCTCCACCATCGCGCGCAGGTTGCCGCGGGTGAAGCCGGTGCTCTCGTCGCCAAGGCCGGAGGCCCAGGTGCAGGCGGCGTCGTATTGCTTCTGCAGCACCGCCACCACGCCCTGCTCATGCCCTCCCGCGAAGCCGGTGCGGGAGAAATAGCTGTTCACGTCGATCCCCTGCCGCCGCAGCGCCGTGCGCGGCACCAGGTAGCCGGAGGAGGAATTGGGGTCCGCCCAGGCAAGCGAACGCCCCTTCATGCCGGCGAGGTCCGCGATGCCGCTATCGGCCCGCGCCACCATCACGGCGCGGTAGTAGATGGAACCGTCCTCTTCCTCCGGCACCACCAGCGGCTCGACGCCGCCCTTGGTTTCCATCCAGGCGGCGGCATAGGCGGTGGAGCCGAGCGAGGCGATCTCCACCTGCTTGGCATCGAAGGCCTGGATGGCGCCGGCATAGTCGCTGGCCGGCAGCGTGCGGACGGGGATGCCGAAGGTATCCTGCATCAAGGCGCGGTAGCCCTCGAAGCGCGCCAGGCGGTCGGCCTCGTTCTCGCCGCCCATCAGGGCGATGTTCAGGTGCCGCACCTGCTCCGCCCAGGCGCGGCGGCCGGGCTTCGGGAAGACCACATCGGCATCGCCGCTGCGGCGCAGGCGCGGCGTGGCGCCCTGGGCATGGCCAAGGGCCGGCAGCAGCGTGGCGCTGGCAGCGATGGAGAGGATCTGGCGGCGGTTCACGGGCATCGGAAGCGGTCTTTCGGGGCGGCGCTGGAAGCGGGGCGGGAAGACTAGGCCCCACCGCCGCCCCAGGGCCAGGGCAGCCATGCGAACGGCTGCCATGGCCGCTATGCCACCAGCGTCACGAACGGCGCCGCCGCTCGGCCGCTTCCTCGCGACGCAGCTGCACGATGGGGTCGAACATCTCGTGCGTCACCTCGGCATAGCCCTTCCCGCCGCCCTTCTCGATCTGCTCGTAGATCGCGGGGTGGGCGGTCGGCAGCGCCAGGTGGAACTGCTTGAAATCGGCCTTGAAGGCGGCCGGCAGGTCGGAGCGCACCACCAGCGGGCCATTGGGGATGGGGCGGGACTTCCAGATGATGCGCATGTCGCTCATCTTCAGCATCCCCTTATCCACCATGGAGCGCAGGTTGCCGCGGCTATAGCCCTCGGCCTCGTCGCCCTGGCCGGAGGCCCAGGTGACGGCGCCGTCGTATTGCCCCTGCTGCACCGCCACCACCGCCTGCTCATGCCCGCCGGCGAAGCCGGTGCGGGAGAAGTAGTTGTTGATGTCGATGCCCGCGCCGCGCAGTTCGGAGCGCGGGATCAGGTAACCCGAGGTGGAATTCGGGTCGGCCCAGGCCAGGGACTTGCCGCGCATCTGATCCAGGCTGATGATGCCGCTGTCGCGGCGCACGATCAGCACGGAAACATAGGCGATGGAACCGTCCTGCTCCCGCGGCACCACCAGCGGCTCCACGCCGCCATCGGTGTCCAGCCAGGTGCCGGCATAGCCGGAGGCGCCCATGGAGGAAGCCTCGATCTGCTTCGCCGCGAAGGCCTGCATCACGCCGGCATAATCGGCGGCGGGGTAGAGGCGGGCCGGCACCTTGAAGGTGCTCTCGATCAGCTTGGCATAGTCGCCAAAGCGGCCGAGGCGGTCGGCCTCGTTCTCGCCGCCCAGCAGGCCGAGGCGGATCTGCGGCACATCCTTGACCCAGGGACGCTCGCCAGCGGCGGGCATGGCGACAGCGGCGGCATCCTGCGCGCGCAGGGAAGCAGGCAGCAGCAAGGAACCGGCCGCGAAGGCGGCCAGGGAACGGCGCGTGATCATCGGACACTCTCCAGGGTTTCGCGGCCCGCCGGCGGCGGGCGCGGCAATCAGGCCGGCAAGGCGGCTTCCCTCGCCGGGGTCAGGGCGGGCGCGGTCATCTCCGGCGCCGTGTCGAACTCGTCTTCCGAGACGCCGTAGATGTCCCGGATGCGGGCGGCGGTCAGCGCGGCAGGGGTGCCGTCGAACATCACGCGCCCCTTCTGCATCGCAACGATGCGGTCGCAGTAATGCCGCGCCGTCTCCAGGTGATGCAGGTTGCAGAGCACGGTGATGCCGTCGCGCCGGTTCACGTCGCGCAGCGCCTCCATCACCACCTGGGCGTTGCGCGGGTCCAGGCTGGCGATGGGCTCGTCGGCCAGGATCAGCTTGGGCTGCTGCATCAGCGCGCGGGCGATGGCCACCCGCTGCTGCTGCCCGCCCGAAAGGGTATCGGCGCGCTGCAAGGCCTGCTCCGCCAGATCGAAGCGCGCCAGGGCGGAGAGCGCCATGGCGCGCTCGGCGGCCGAGAAGCGCTTGAACAGCGTCCCCAGCGTGGCGCCGAAGCCACGCCGGTGGTTCAGCCGCCCCACCAGCACATTGGTCAGCACATCCAGCCGCTGCACCAGGTTGAACTGCTGGAAGATCATGGCGCAGTCGGTGCGCCAGTCCCGCAGCTCCTGGCCACGCAGCGCCGTAACCTCGGTGCCATCGTGGATGACGCGGCCGCTGCTGGGCTCGGTCAGGCGGTTGACCATGCGCAGCAGCGTCGACTTGCCGGCGCCGGAACGGCCGATGACGCCGACCATCTGCCCCGCCGGTACGGAAAGGCTGACCCCATCCACCGCGGTATTGGCGCCGAAGCGGCGCGTGAGACCCTCAAGCTGCAGCATCGAATGCCCTTTGCCTTGCCCGGCCGTATAGGCGCCGTGCGTGACATGCGGATGACCCGGCCGTGACATCCATGTGGAACCCGCTCCCGGCCGAAACCACCCCCGCCGCCCGCCGTTACCGCCGCCTCAGCGCCCCAGCAGCACCAGCACCACCCCCGCCACGATGCCAAGGGCGCCCAGCACCTCCTGCCGCTTCAGGCTTTCCTTCAGGTAGAAGCGGCTGAAGAGCAGCGTGAACAGGATCTCGGTCTGCCCCAGGGCGCGCACCATGGCCACGGGCGCCAGGGCGAAGCCGGTGAACCAGCAGGCCGAGCCGCAGGCCGAGAGCGCACCCACCGGGAAGCTGTCGCGCCAGGTGCGGAACACGGCGCGGAACTGCTCCGGCTCCTTCCAGGCCAGCCAGGCGCCCTGCATCACCGTCTGCATGGCATTGGCAACGCAGAGCGTGGTGATGGCGCGCAGCACCGCATCCGGATGGTCGAGCTGCAGGTTGGCGGCCTTGATGAAGATGGCCGTCACCGCGAAGCCCGTGCCGGCGCCGAAGCCGCAGAGCGCCGCCGGCTGCACCGTGGCCCGCAGCAGTTCCCGCCCTGTCATGTTCCGCCCCGCCAGCGAGAGGTAGAGCACCCCGCAGACCCCCACCACGATGCCGAAGGTAGACAGCAGCGAGATCCGCTCCCCCAGCAGCACCAGGGCCAGGATGGCGCCCTGCACCGCCTCGGTCTTGGAATAGGCGGTGCCCACCGCGAAGCCGCGTGGCCCGAAGGACATGATCAGCAGGTTGGTGCCGATGATCTGCGTCAGCCCGCCGATGGCGGCATAGAGCAGGAAGGTCCAGCCGAGGATGGCCGGCGGCGCCTCCCCCATCAGCAGGCAATAGGCGCCCAGCAGGATCAGCCCGAAGGGGATCCCATAAAGGTAGCGCACCACCCCCGCGCCATTGACCGAGAGCTGCCCCCGGAGCCGCTGCTGCAAGGCCGTCCGCCAGGTCTGGAACAGGGCGGCGGAGAGGGTGGCGGCGATCCAGAGCGGCATGGGGCAACAGTCCAGGCAAAGTCGGGTCGCGCAGGCTGGCCGGGATAGACCCCGCTGTCGAGAGCGGCAGCCATTCGCGGCAGGGGCTTTCCTTCCCGCCCGCCCGCGTGCAGCCTGGGGTTTCACCCACCGGGCCCATGCGCCCGGCCGTCACACAGGATCCGCCATGCTGCTGCTCATCCCCGGCCCCGTGCAAACCCGCCCCGAAGTCCGGGCGGCCATGGCCGTGGACATCGCCCCCTGGGACCGTGGCTTCATGCCGGAATATGCCGGCATCCGGGAGAAGGTGCGCGACCTCGCCGGTGGCATCGCCGGCCAGCACGCCTGCCTGCCGCTGCAGGGCGCCGGCCATTTCATCACGGAAGCCGCCATCCGCACCTTCGTGCCCGCCGGCGCCAAGCTGCTGCTGGTGATGAACGGCACCTATGCCGACCGCATGGCCCGCCTGGCGCGGGAAGCCGGCCGCGTGGTGGTGCCGCTGGCGGTGCCCGACCACCGCAGCGTCACCCCCGCCGAGGTGGCGGAAGTCCTGGCCGCCGACCCCGCCATCGGCCATGTCGGCATCGTCTATTCCGAGACCGGCAGCGGCATCGTCAACGACGTGCCCGGCGTCGGCGCCGCCGTGCGCACGGCGGGGCGGCGCATGATCGTCGATGCCGTCTCCGCCTTCGGCGCCCTGCCCTTCGACCTGAAGGCGCAGCCGGAAGTGGACGCGGTGGTCTTCACCTCCAACAAATGCATCGAGGGCCTGCCCGGCATCGGCTTCGCCGTCTGCCCGATCGACCGCGTCACCGCCTGCGCCGGCAATGCGGGCTCCTGGTCCTTCGACCTTGCCGACATCTATGCCACCGCCCTGCGCGCCGGCTGGGGCTCCTTCCGCTTCACGCCGCCGGTGCAGGCGCTGCATGCCTTCGGCAAGGCGCTGGAATTCTTCCAGGCCGAGGGCGGCCAGCCCGCCCGCCACGCCCGCTACCGCGAGAATGCCCGGCTGCTGCACGAAGGCGTCCGCGCCCTGGGCCTGAAGCCCTATCTCGATTGGGATCACCAGGGGCCGATCATCGTCACCGTCCACCAGCCCGCCGACCCGCGCTTCACGCTGATGGAATTCGTCGAGGCGCTGAAGACGCGCGGCGTGCTGATCAGCAACTTCTACAACACGCCGGTGCCGACCATGCGCATCGGCTGCATCGGCGACATCCACGCGGAGGATATCCGCTTCGCCCTGCGTGCGATCGCCGAGACGCTGGACGGGATGGGCATCCGGCAGCGGGACGCGGCGTAAGCGAAGAAAAGGCCGGGGAAGGAATTCCCCGGACCCCATCTTTTTTCTTCGGGTTTTCAGAAGGGCAGCGGCACGAGGTCGGGCTCCACCCAGCCGCGCCGTGCGGGCACGGAGAACAGCCGCTCCCGCGACCAATGCGCCAGCATCCAGCCCCGCCGGCCCAACGGGCTGTCCAGCAGCGCATTGCAGGCGGCATGCAGCGGCACCCCGTCCGGCAGGCCCGCGAGAAAGAAGGCGGCGGCGCGGAGCGAGGCCAGGGTGATGGTCTCGTGGTAGCCGCCGGTATCGGTGTTGGGCGTGCCGCTGGCTTCGTTATAGGCACGGATCAGGCCCGGCATGTCCCGCTCCGGCACTAGTTCCGGACAGCGGGCGATGATCCAGACAGCGGCGCCGACATGCGCGGCATGGGTCCATTCTGCCTTGGGCAAGCTGCGCGCCATCACGCCCTCGGCGATCCGGCGCAATTCCTCATCAAGGGTGAAGCTCACGATATCCTCCTGCGGTGGGAAAACACGGCGGGAGGCCGCTACCTGCCAGGAGCCCCGCCGGGAAAACGGCGGGTCTTGGCGCTCGGGGCGTGGGGCGGAAGGGCCTAGCCCTGCTCCGCCCCGGTCGCGCGCGCCATCGCCGCCGGAATGCGGCGGGTTTGCTGCGGCAGTGGATGCAAGGCAGCGCGGGACATGGGCGGCATCATGACCCTGCTGGCGGCGGGCTTGTCAATCTTCCCGCGCCTTGCCGCTGCCGGGCAGCCAGCGCTCCGCGATCCGCACCAGCGTCAGCACGCAAAGCCCCAGCCCCGTCGCGATGCAGGCCAGCGCCCATTGCCCCAGCCCGCCCGCGATGCCGATGGCCACCGCCAGGATGATGCTGCCGGCGCTGGTCAGGTTGTGCACGCCGCCCCGCCGCGTAAAGACCAGCCCGGCCCCGATGAAGCCCAGCGCCTGATACAGCCCCTGCACCGTCCGCAGCGGGTCGGCATCGCCGCCGGCAGCGCGCACCGCGTGGTGCAGCATCATGCCGGAGATCACCACCATGGCGGCGGCCAACGACAGCATGCCGTGGGTGCGGATGCCGGCGGAAAAGCCGCGCAGCTCCCGGTCCAGGCCCAATGCCATGCCCAGCAGCGTGGCGCCGCCGAGGCGGAGCAGCAGGTCCAGCGTCGAAAGCGTGTCGGGCAGCGCGGCCTGTTCCATCACAGGCGTAACGGCGCAGGCCGGTGGCGGGATGCGCCTCAGCCAGGGGCGCCGGGCCAGCGGCTTTCCGGCTCCCGCAGCAGGTCCATGAAGGCGCGCAGCGGCGCCGGCATGTGCCGCCGCCCGGCGTAATAGAGGCAGGGGCCAGGGAAGCTCTGCCACCATTCCGGCAGCAGCGGCACCAGCCGGCCATCGGCCAGCAGCGGCGCCAGCACTTCCTCGAAGCCATAGATCAGCCCCAGACCATCGGCGGCGGCGGCGATCTCCAGCTCGATGCTATTGGCCCGCAGCGCGCCTTCCGGGCTGACCCGCACCACCTGCCCCTCCCGCTCGAATTCCCAGGGCAGCATGGTGCCGCTGAGGAAGCGGTGGCGGATGCAGCGATGCGCCAGCACCTCCCGCGGGTGCCCCGGCGCGCCATGCGCCGCCAGATAGGCCGGCGCCGCCGCCAGCACGTAGCGCTGGCGGCGCGGCCCCAGCGGCACCGCGATCATGTCTTTCTCGATGCTCTCGTCGTAGCGGATGCCGGCATCGCAGCCGGCGGCGAGCACATCGACGAAGCTGTCCTCCACCGTCAGTTCCAGCACGATGCCGGGATAGCGGGCCAGGAAGCGCCCGGTGATGCGCGGCAGCACCACCCGCGCCACGATGCCCGGCACATTCAGCCGCAAGGTGCCGCTGGGGCTGCCGCGCAAGCCGTCCAGCGCCTCTAGCGCCGCCGAGACCTCCCCCAGCGCGGGGGCCAGGCGCTCCAGCAGCCGCTGCCCGGCCTCGGTGGGCGTCACGCTGCGGGTGGTGCGGTTCAGCAGCCGCAGGCCCAGCCGCGCCTCCAGCCGCCGCACCGCCTCGCTCAGCGAGGAGGGCGAGGCCCCCCGCCCCTGCGCCGCGCCACGGAAGGACCGCGCCCGCGCCACCGCCGCGAAGGCTTCGAGATCGGCCAGGGGTGGCTCACCCATTGTGCGGAATCCTGTACAGCCCGTGCGGCAATGGCCGGATTATCGGGCAAATTCCGGCGGCGCATAAGGGTGTTCCCATTCATCGGCAGCAGGAGCGACCCGATGCAACACCGCACCCTTGGCCAGTCCGGCCCCAGCGTTTCCGCCCTCGGCCTCGGCTGCATGGGCATGTCCGGCAACATGTACGGCCCCGCCGACCGGGCGGAGAGCATCGCCACCATCCACGCGGCGCGCGAGGCCGGCGTCACGCTGCTGGATACCGGCGACTTCTACACCATGGGCCATAACGAGATGCTGGTCGGCGAGGCGCTGCGCGGCATCCCGCGCGACAGCGTGCAGCTCAGCGTGAAGTTCGGCGCCCTGCGCGACCCCGCCGGCAACTGGATCGGCTACGACGCCCGCCCGGCGGCGGTGAAGAACTTCCTGGCCCATACGCTGCAACGGCTGGGCGTCGACTACATCGACATCTACCGCCCCGCCCGCCTCGACCCCGCCGTGCCGATCGAGGAAACGGTGGGCGCCATCGCCGAGATGGTGCGGGCCGGCTACGTCCGCCACATCGGCCTGTCCGAAGTCGGCGCCGAGACCATCCGCCGCGCCGCCGCCACGCATCCCATCTGCGACCTGCAGATCGAATATTCCCTGATCTCGCGCGGCATCGAGGAGAGCATCCTGCCCACCTGCCGCGAACTCGGCATCGGCGTCACCGCCTATGGCGTGCTGTCACGCGGGCTGATCAGCGGCCATTGGCAACCCGGCAGCGCCCAGGCCGATGATTTCCGCAGCCACAGCCCCCGCTTCCAGGCCGGCAATGTGGAACGCAACCTGCAACTGGTGGAAGCGCTGCGCCGCGTGGCGGAAGCCAAGGGCGCCAGCGTGGCGCAGATCGCCATCGCCTGGGTGGCGGCGCAGGGGCTGGATATCGTCCCCCTGGTCGGCGCCCGCCGCCGCGACCGGCTGGCCGAGGCGCTGGGCGCGCTGGATGTGACGCTGGAGCAAGCCGACCTCGCCGCCATCGAGGCCGCCGTGCCCAAGGGCGCCGCCGCCGGGGAGCGCTACGCGGCGGCCCAGATGGCGCATCTGGACAGCGAGCGGTAAGGCGGGTGCGGCGCCGGCTGCCCGGCGCCGCCTGCCTCAGCCCAGGCTCAGCCGCGGCTGCGTGCGGCGCATGTCGGTCCTGGCCGCCTTGCCCGGAACCTGCGCGCCGCGCAGCGACTGCCCGGCCGTCTCGGCCAGGAAGACCAGCGCCAGCATGCCAACCAGGCAGGCGCCCATCATGTAATAGGCCGGCATGATGGGGTCGCCCGTGCGGTCGATCAGCCAGGAATTCACCATCGGCGCCGTGCCGCCGAACAGCGAGGTGGAGACATTGTAGGCCACGGCGAAGCCGGCGAAGCGCACCGCCGTCGGGAACATCGCCGGGAAGGTGGCCGAGACGGTCGCCAGCTGCGGCACATAAAGCAGCCCCAGCGCCGCGAAGCCCAGGATGGCGCCGGCGAAGCTCGCCTCCATCAGGTGGTAGAGCGGGATCACCAGCACGAAGAGGCCCACCAGCGAGAACCACCACATTGGCTTGCGCCCCCAGCGGTCCGACAGCGCGCCCGCGAAGGGCAGCAGCACCATCATGAAGAGCATGCCGATGATCGGCACGAAGAGCGACTGCTGCGTCGTCAGCCCCAGACGGCCCTCCAGATAGGTCGGCATGTAGCTGAGCAGCGTGTAGTTCGCGACATTCATCGCGACGACCATCCCGCTCATCACCAGCAGCGGCTTCCAGTAATCGCGCAGCAGCGTGCCGAGCCCGGTGGGCGTGGCGCCTTCGGCACCCGCCGCCTCCATCTCCTGGAAGACCGGCGTGTCCTCCATCCTGGAGCGCAGATACATGCCGATCAGCCCCATCGGCCCCGCGACCAGGAACGGCAGGCGCCAGCCCCAGTCGTGCATCGCCTCGTCGCCCAGCACCAGGGAGAAGCCCAGCATCAACAGCGCGCCGAAGGATAAGCCGGCCAGCGTGCCGACTTCCAGAAAGCTGCCGTAGAATCCACGATGCTTGTCGGGCGCGTATTCCGCCATGAAGGTGGCGGCACCGCCATATTCGCCGCTCGTGGAAAAGCCCTGGATCATCCGCAGCAGGATCAGGATGCCGGGGGCCCAGAGCCCTATGCTGTCATAGGAGGGGATCAGCCCGACGCAGAAAGTCGCGCCCGCCATCATCAGGATGGTGATGGCCAGCACGGACTTGCGCCCGAGGCGGTCCCCCAGCGGCCCCCAGAAGAAGCCGCCCAGCGGCCGGAGCAGGAAGGAAATGGCGAAGGTGGACAGCGCGAAAAGCGTCGCCTCCGCCGCCTCTCCGGGGAAGAGCGCGCTGGAGATATAGACCACGCCATAGGCATAGATGCCGTAATCGAACCATTCCGTGGCATTGCCGACCGCCGAGGCGGCCATCGCCCGCCTCAGGACAGCCGGGCTGGGCTCCGCCGCCTGTCCATTCCTGGCGTGATCCTGCATCCGTTATCCTCCTGATCTGTTGAACATGCCCGGCAGGAACCGGGCCTCAAGGCTCACGTATTGTCTTCCGAGAGCGGGTCGAGCCCGGCCGACATCGGCGTGGTATGCGGCAGGGCCTGGTAGGACTGCTGCGCCTCGCTGGGCGGGGCCGGGCGCGCCGCCAGCCGCCACAGGCCGAAGGCCACCGTGGCCGCCGCGCAGCTGGCGATGAACAGGTAGAGGCCGGAGGTGCCGAAGGCCGCGATGCTGGCCGCGCCCGCCAGCGGCCCCACCGCCGCGCCCACGGAATAGACCAGCACCAGCCCCGCGCTGGCGCCGACGCGCTGCGCATTGGTCAGGCGGTCATTGGTATGCGCGACGCAGAGCGGATAGAGCGCGAAGCTCAGCCCGCCGAAGAGGCAGCCCAGCACCAGCAGCAGCACCCCCGGCTGCCCCAGCAGCATGATGGCCAGCGCCACCAGCGCGGCACCGGCGAAGGCGCCCAGGATCACCGTCCGCCGGTCGAAGCGGTCCGACAGCCAGCCCAGCGGCCATTGCAGCGTCACGCCGCCCAGGATCACCGCGCTCATGAAGGCGGCGGTGGCGGAGAGGTCGAGGCCGATGCGCTGCGCATGCACCGCGCCCAGGCCATAGAAGGCGCCCAGCATCAGCCCGGTGACCGCCGCCCCCACCATGCCCAGCGGCGAGGCCGCGTAGAGGCTGCGCATCGGCATGGCCTGGAAATCCCCCAGCACCGGGCTGGCGGATCGCGTCAGCGAGATCGGCAGCACCGCGATGGAGAGCAGGATGGAGGCCAGCAGGAAGGGCAGCAGCGGGTTGCTTTGCCCCAGGTTCAGCAGGAACTGCCCCAGCCCCTGCCCGGCATAAAGCGCGACCATGTAGGCGGCGAGCACCGAGCCGCGCTGCGATGGCTCCGCCCGATCGTTGAGCCAGCTTTCCAGGCAGACATAGACGCCGGCGATGCAGAAGCCGTCGATCAGCCGCAGCGCCGCCCAGAGCCCCACCGACTGATACAGCGCATAGGCCAGGGTACTGGCCGAGAGCAGCGACACGAAGCAGGCGAAGGCGCGGATATGCCCGACGCGGCGGATCACCCCCGCCGCCAGCAGCGAACCCAGCGTCAGCCCGAGGAAATAGGCGGAGCCCACCATGCCGATCAGCGGCGCGCCCGCCCCCGCGCCCTCCAGCCGCACGCTGACCAGCGTCGGCATGAAGCCCCCGCCGGCCATCAGGATGAAAATGGAAACAAGAAGGCTCTGAACCGGCCGCACCGCAGTGAACATGACGGGCCAACGGGTTGCAGCGCCTCAGGTTGCGCTTTTTTACATCACCGGCAGGAAACCAGGGCCATGCCCAACCGCGGCCATCTTTGCCGCGGGGCCCCGCCGGGCATCACCGCCGCACCGCGATGGCCGCCGCCCCCAGCATCAGCGCCGCGCCCAATGCCTGCCGGATGCCCAGGGGCTCGCCGAAGGCCAGCGCCCCCAGCAGCAGCGCCACCACGGGCGAGACAAAGGCGTAAAGCCCCGCCCGCGCCGAGCCCCAGTTCCGCATCAGCCGCAGATAGATCGTGTAGGCGACAAAGGTGCCGAAGATCACCATGAAGCCCAGGCAGGCCAGCACCCGCCCCTGTCCCAGCACCGCGAAACTGCCGAGCGAGACCGGCTCCAGCGCCAGGGTCAGCACCACCAGGCCGGCGCCGCCCGTCAGCGCCTGGGCGCCGGTGAGCTGGAAGGCACTGGCATGGTCCAGCAGCGGCCGCGACAGCACCGAGCCCAGGCAATAGCAGAGGCTGCCGAGAATGATGGCCAGCAGGCCCCAGAGCTCCAGCATGCCGCCCTGCAGGCCCATGCGGTCGAAGAACAGCGCGCCGAGCCCCGCCATGCCCAGCAGCAGCGCCAGGGCATGCCGCCAGGAGGGCTTCTCCTCCCCCCGCAGCATCGCCAGACCATAAAGCCCGACGGCGATCATGGTCAGGTTGACCAGCCCGGCGATGCCGGAAGCCACATGCTGCATGCCCCAGAGCAGCAGCGCATAGGTTCCGGTATTCACCAGCAGGCCGGTCAGCAGCACCCGCGCGCCCAGCGGCCCGCGCAGCAGCCCCAGCACCCCCGGCGTGACGGCCAGGAAGAGCGCCGCCACCAGCACGTAGCGCAGCGCCGCGAAGAAGATGGGCGGCATGGCGGTGATGCCGATCTTGGCCGCGACCCAGGTCATGCCCCAGACCAGCGACATCACCAGGAAGAGCGAGAGATCCAGCGCCATGCCATGGCCGCTGGCGGGGCTCGCGGCCAGGGCGGCCGGCGGGGCGGTGGTGTCTTTCACAACGGCATCCTTCAGCCTGCGGCATCCTTCCTAACGCCACCGCCGGCCCGGCGTAATTCCGAATAATATTGATGCCGCCTATCAGTTTTGCTGTTGCCCGCCTTCAGCGCGGCGCCGCCGCCCGCCGCAGCCGGTCGTTGATGGCCAGGCCCAGACCATGCTCCGGCACCGGCATGGCGGCGATGCCATTCAGGTTCAGCCGGTCGCCTTCCGCGTCCAGCCAGCGCAATCCGGCAAAAAGGCGGGAGGCCGCCTCCACCACATCGCCGCGCTCGCTGAGCTGCCAGACCGCGCCTGCCCCCGGCAGCGGCGGGCCGAAGGCCAGCAGCGCCTCATCCGCCGCCACCTCCCGCGCCTCCAGCCGCACCGGCAGGCCGGGCGCGTAGTGGGAGAGCAGCATGCCTGGCGAGGGCCGCGCCGCCTCGCCTTCCGTGGCGCCGGCCAGGGCCAGGGGGCCGATCTCGGCCTCCAGCGCCTCGCGCGGCACGCCGCCGGGGCGCAGCAGCGTGGCCACCGGCCCGCTGAGGTCCAGCACCGTGCTTTCCACCCCCACCGTGCAGGGTCCGCCATCCAGCACCGCCGCCAGCCGCCCTTCCAGCCCGGCCAGCACATGCGCCGCCGTGGTGGGCGAGACTTGGCCGGAACGGTTGGCCGAGGGCGCCGCCACCGGCACCCCGGCTTCCCGCAGCAGCGCCCGGGCCAGCGGATGCGCCGGTACCCGCACCGCCAGCGTCGAAAGCCCGGCGCCGGTCAGCGCATCGATGCGGCTGGAAGCGCGGCGCGGCAGCACCAGCGTCAGCGGCCCGGGCCAGAAGCGGGCGGCGAGGCGCCGCGCCCGCTCGTCATCCACCACTTCCGCGAAGGCGGCCTCGGCGCTGGGGAAATGCGAGATCAGCGGGTTGAAGCTGGGCCGGCCCTTGGCGGCGAAAACGGCCGCCACGGCGCGGGCGTTCCGCGCGTCGGCGCCCAGGCCATAGACCGTCTCGGTCGGGAAGGCGACCAGTTCCCCCGCCCGCAGCAGCGCCGCGGCGCGGGGCAGTTGCTCCGGGGTCAGAAGCTCGGTCATGGCCGGCCCTGGCACAGGAAGGGCGGGTTCTCCCAGCCCGGCTTGCCATAGGCCAGGGGCGTGACGCCATCCATGGCCGTGCAGCGGCCGCCGGCGGCCACCAGCACCGCCTCGGGCGCCACCGTGTCCCATTCCATGGTGCGGCCGAAGCGGGGATAGAGGTCGCCCAGCCCTTCCGCCAGCCGGCAGAACTTCACGGCCGAGCCGATTTCATAAACCTTCGCCACCCGGCGCCCCCGCAGGAACTCCGCCAGGCGCGGGTCGCCGGCATAGTGGCGGCTGGCGAAGACGGTGATGCCTTCCTCCGGCGCGCGGCGGGCGGCGATGGGGCGGTGGCCGGCGGCATCCTGCTTCCAGGCGCCCTGGCCGACGATGCCGGTGAAGACCTCGCCAAAGGCCGGCAGGGCCACGGCGCCGAGATGGGGGCGCCCATCCACCACCAGCCCGATATTGACGGTGAATTCCTCCCGCCCCGCCGCGAATTCCCGCGTGCCGTCCAGCGGGTCCACCGACCAGAAGCGCCCGCCCACCTGCGGGATCGCGCCGGCGGAGCATTCCTCCTCCGCCACCACGGGGATATCCGGCGTGGCGGCGCGCAGGCCTTCCAGGATGATGCCCTCGGCCAGCCGGTCGGCGGCGGTCACGGGGCTCATGTCGGTCTTCTGTTCCACCGCGAAGCCGGCCGCCCGCACCGAGAGGATGGCCTCGGCCGCGCTGCGCGCCAGCCGGGTGGCCAGGGCGAGAAGGTCTGCGTCTGTCATCCCGCAGCTTTAAAGCAATCCGGCCGCCGCCGGAACGGCATGGCATCAGGACGGGGCGTCAGGGATGGATGGCGATGCCCCGCCCGGCGAAGAAGCGGCCGAAGACTTCCGGCGGCAGCGCCACGTCCTGCCGCGCCGCCGCGTCATGGCCGGAGGGATTGTGGAAGACCACCGCCTCGGCCGAGGCCGCGTGCACCAGCACCAGATGCCCGCCCTGCCCCGGCGCCGGGCGCTCCGGCCAGCGGATGGCGGGGTGGACGGAGGCCATGAAGAACTCGGCCTGGCGCAGGATGCCGGGCAGGTCGCCGGCCTCGATGCCCACCACCACCTCGGCCTTCATGCCATAGCGCTCCGCCACGAAGCGGGTGAAGGGGGCATAGATCAGGCCCTTGATGCCGCCATCCGGCTGCGGGAGGTAGCCGCCGGCCTCGGTGCAGCCACGCGCCAGTTCCAGCGTGGGCGGGGCATGGCCGGTGCGGGCGGCCAGGATCATCTTGAGGCAGGCCATGCCGCAGACATGGTCGGCCCAGTGGACATATTCCGCGAGGTCGGCGGCGCCCGAGCCGCGCCAAAGCGGGTCCCGCGCCAGCGCCACCGCCGCGCCTTCCGCCACCACGGCGGCGGTCAGGTCAGGGGATTCCCACTGGCTGAAATAAGGGATCTTCCGTGTTGTCACGGACATGGCGCCGCCTCCGCTTCGCATGGCGGCAGGAAAGCGGGGCGGCGGGCGGCATGCAAGCCGCCCTGCCGCACGTCACCGGCGGGTGACGGGTTCCGCCTCCCCGGGCTTCGGGATGCTGCGGAAGGCCTTGCCGGTGGCATCCAGGAAGGCGGCATAGGAGACCTGCCGGGAGGAGCGGGAGAAGCTGCTGGCCAGGCGCCGGTAGACCTCGCTTTCCCGCGTGCGGAAGCGCGCCGTCTGGGCCAGCGCCTCCGACATGGCGGCACTGAGGAAGGCGGCGCTATGCGGCGGCGGATGGTTAAGATGGTCGTGCCCCGAGCCCCAGATCGCCTCCAGCGTGCAGGCCATGTGCCATGTCTGGCTCACCGCTCCCTTGCCGCAGGGCGCCATGGCGGCACGGGCGGCGGCAGCGGGATCACGCCCCTCATTGGGGTAAGCCAGGGCACGCCTGCTGTCCGGCTCCATCCGGGCCTGCGCCAGCGCGGGATTGGCGACGAGCAGAGCTATCAGCAACAGCCAACCGGCATGGCGGGGGCGGAAAACGACGCCTTGCTTCAAGTGAGCCTCCGGCACATTCGCATTGTGGCACTCCCCGGAAATCTCCCGGAATGACCGCAATCCCAATTTTTAAGCAATACACCACTACGACGTCGTTATGAACCAGGCTCTCCCGTTTTGCCAAGATAATGGTTAAAGGCTGAAGGCTTTTTCAACTCCGGCTTGCCATCCCGCGATCATCCGGCGGCCGCTCAGGCCAATTTTTCCTCGATCCGGTCCCGCAGCTTCTGGTCCGGCAGGCCCAGCACCAGCACCGTCGCCACCGTCATCACCACGCCGCTGAGCAGGAAGCAGCCTGTCAGCGCTGTCCGGTAGGCCCCGGCCACCGCCGCCTGCTGCACCGGGTCCAACTGCGCCAGGGCCTGGATGCCGTGCTCGGTGATGGCCCTCATATCCAGCCCCACCCCCGCCTCACGCGCGGCCGAGAGCAGCCGCTGCGCCATGATGGTGCCCGAGGTCGCCACCCCCACCGCGCCGCCGAGCGAGCGCGCGAAGGTCATGGCGCCGGTGGCCGCGCCCAGTTCCTTGTGCGCCACGGCATTCTGCACGGCGGTGGTCAGGTTGGGCATGCCCATGCCCATCCCCAGGCCCAGCAGGCCCATGGAGACCAGGAAGACCGCCGGCGGCGCCGCCACATAGGCAAACAGCGCCAGGCTGGCCAGGGCCACCGTCTCCAGCACCAGCGCCGCCACCAGGAAGGGCTTGTTGCGCCCGATGCGGGAGACGATGCGCCCCCCCACCACCGAGGTCAGCACCATGCCCACCACCTGCGGCAGCAGCATCATGCCCGCCCGCGCCGGCGACATGCCCAGCACCATCTGGAAATACAGCGGCAGGAAGACAGTGGAGCCCATCATGGCAAACACCATCATGCCGCCCACCGCCACGCCGCGCGCATAGGTGGAGTTGCGGAACAGGCTGAGGCGGATCAGCGGTTCCTCCGCCTTGGTCTCCCGCCACAGGAACAACACGAAGAGCAGCACGCAGAGCGCCGCCATGCCCGCCGTCTCGGCCGAGGCCCAGGGGAATTCCGTGCCGCCCCAGGCCAGCAGCAGCAGCAGGCTGGCGGTGGCACCGGCCAGCAGCACCGCGCCGGCATAGTCGATGCTGCGCACCGTGCGCTTGCCCTGCGGCTTCAGCCCCATGGCGATCAGCGCCAGCGCCACCGCGCCGATCGGCAGATTGACGTAGAAGACCCAGCGCCAGGAAAGCGCCTCGGTGATGAAGCCACCCAGCAGCGGCCCCGCCACGCTGGCGAGGGCGAAGGTGCCGGTGAAGAGCCCCTGGTAGCGCGGCCGCTGCCGGGGGGAGACGACATCGCCCACCGCTGCCTGCGCCAGCACCAGCAGCCCGCCCGCCCCCAGCCCCTGCAAGGCGCGGAAGGCAATGAGCTGCGCCATGCTCTGCGCCGCGCCGGAGGCGAAGGAGCCCGCCAGGAACAACAGGATCGCCACAAAGAACAGCCGCCGCCGGCCGTAGAGGTCCGACAGCTTGCCATAGAGCGGCGTGGTGACGGTGGAGCACAGCATGAAAGCCGTCACCACCCAGGAGATATGCGCCATGCCGCCCAGGTCGCCGACCATGCGCGGCAGGGCGGTGTTCACGATGTTCTGGTCCAGCGCCGCCAGGCACATGGTCAGCAGCGCGCCGGCCATAACGATGCGCAGCGGCCCGCGCGTCAGTCCGGGCGGAGGCTCGGCGGCGGCGCTGTTGATCGGGGTGGCGCCGGCCGCGGCCTGCCCCATCCCGCCCGGTACCGTGCGCAACCCCCGCTCGGTGGCCGAGGTGCCGGTCATCGGCGGCGGGGTGGCGGGGCGGGGTGCCGCCACGCCGCCTGTTTCCGCATCCGGCGTGGAGTCGCCTTCCGTCACCGGCATCAGGTCGTCATCGCTTGCCACGGGCGTGGCGGGGCCTTGGTGATCTCGCACCCGCCTTCCTCCCTCAATCTCAGGAACGTCTGCATTCAACGCTGCCGGCGGGTCCGGGTTCAGCGTTCCGGCCACCGCATGGGCGGCGCCAGGACCACTATCGCGCTATTTCCGGCGGCGCCAAGTCCATCTGGCCGGGTGCCATGGCGCATCTGCGGCACCATGGTATCCTCCGGGCGGACCCGATCCATCCTCCCCGTCCCGCCTCCCCCAAAGATGGAACCGCCAATGACCGACATCCTCTTCGTCAAGCCCGTCCTCCCCCGGGCCGGCGCCCTGGTGCTGCCGCTGGCCGAGGGATTCGTGCTCGATGGCTTGGCGAAGCAGGCGGACGAGGCCACCGGCGGCGCCATCGCGCGCGGGCTGGAAGCCGCCGGCTTCAAGGGCCGCAAGGGCCAGGCCGTCACGCTCTGGGCGCCCGGCGGGCATCTCTCCCGCGTCGTGGCGGTGGGCCTGGGCGCGGCCGGTGGCGGCACCCAGGCGGCGGAGGCCGCCGGCGGCGCCGCCCTGCCGCTGATCGCCTCCGAGGTCGAGGCCACGGTCGCCGCCGAGTCGCTGCCGGCCGAGCAGGCCGCCGCCCTGGCGCTCGCGCTGCGCCTGCGCGGCTACCGATTCGACCGCTACCGCACCAAGGAAAGCGCCGAGGACAAGCCGAAGCTGCTGCGCCTGACCATCGCGACGCCGGATGTCGCCGCCGCCCAGGCCGCCCATGCGCCGCTCTCTGCCATCGCCGACGGTGTCTTCCTGACCCGCGACCTGGTCAGCGAGCCGCCCAATATCCTCTACCCCGCCGCCATGGCCGACCGTTGCCGGGCGCTGGAGAAGTTGGGCGTCACGGTCGAGGTCCTGGGCCAGCAGGAGCTGGAGCAGCTCGGCTTCGGCGCCCTGCTCGGCGTTTCCCAGGGCTCGGCGCGGGAGCCCCGCATGGTGGTGATGCAATGGAAGGGCGGCGCCGAGGGCGAGGCCCCCGTCGCCTTCATCGGCAAGGGCGTCACCTTCGACACCGGCGGCATCTCCATCAAGCCCGCCGGCGGCATGGAGGATATGAAGTTCGACATGGCCGGCGCCGGCGCCGTGATCGGCGCCATGGCGGCCCTGGCCGGCCGCAAGGCGAAGGCGAACGTCGTCGGCCTCGTCGGGCTGGTGGAGAACATGCCCTCCCACAACGCCCAGCGCCCCGGCGACGTGGTGACCACCGCCTCCGGCCAGACGGTGGAGGTGATCAACACCGATGCCGAGGGCCGGCTCGTGCTGGCCGATGTCATCTGGTACGGCCAGCACCGCTTCAAGCCGCGCCTGATGGTGGATCTGGCCACGCTGACCGGCGCCATCATCGTGGCGCTGGGCCATGAGCAGGCCGGGCTCTACTGCAACGACGACACCCTCGCCGCGCAGCTCACCGCCGCCGGTGCCGCCACCGGCGAGAAGCTGTGGCGCATGCCGCTGGGCGAGGGCTACGACAAGATGCTGAAGTCCGAGATCGCGGACATGAAGAACGTGGGCGGCCGCCCCGGCGGTTCCTCCTCCGCCGCCTGCTTCATCCAGCGCTTCGTGGATGTGAAGGAAGGCCATGTCCCCTGGGCGCATCTGGATATCGCCGGCACCGCCTGGGCCACCAAGGACGGCCCCACCACGCCCAAGGGCGCCACCGCCTTCGGCGTGCGGCTGCTCGACCGCCTGGTGGCCGAGCATTACGAGACCCGCTAAGCCGCGGCCATGAGCGAGATCGGCTTCTACCACCTGACCCGCACGCCGATGGACCAGGCGCTGCCCAAGCTGCTGGGCCGCGTGCTGGCCCAGGGCGCCCGCGCCGTGGTGCGGGTGGGGGAGCCGGAGCGGCTGGCGGCGCTGGACAGCGCGCTCTGGCTCTGCGCCGACCCGGACTGGCTGCCGCATGGCACGCCGCAGACCGGCCAGGCCGAGCTGCAGCCCATCTGGTTGACCACGGAGGACGAGGCGCCCAACGGCGCCCGCTTCCTGTTTCTGGTGGATGGCGCCGAGAGCGCGCGGCTCGGTGAATTCGACCGCGTCTTCGACCTCTTCGACGGCCAGGACGACGCCGCCGTGGCCGCCGCCCGCCGCCGCTGGAGCGCCGCGAAGGCCGCCGGCCACACCCTCACCTACTGGCAGCAGGGCCCGCGCGGCTGGGAAAAGAAGGCCTGAACGGCGGGCGCGCGGCGCCAGCCGCTCAGTGCTGCCGCTCGATCCGGCAGGCTTTCTCGTCGTAATCCGCGGCCATGGACAGCAGGGCCTCCTGCTGGCCGGGCATGAGGTTCACGAAACAGCGGCACTTGGCGGCCCTCGCGCGCAGGCTCTGCGCCCGCCCCGGGCCGGAGACATCGAAAAGCAGGTTGATCGCGCCGAGGAGCTTTCCGTCCTGGCTCAGCAAAGGTGTCGGGTGGGGCTGGAACTCGACATAGGACCCGTCCGGCCGCTCCGCCACGACCCGGACGCCGCGGATCGCCCGCCTTTCGCGGATCGCGACCGCCATCGGACACTGGTCATGCGGCAGGTATTCGCCTTGCTCCGTGTAGAGCTTCCAGGCCACGCACCAGCTGTCCTGGCTCACCACCGGCCTGCGCCCGGCAAAGGAGATGCAGGCATCGTTGTAGTAAGTGACAAGGCCTTCCGCGTTGGTCATGTAGATGGCCGTCGGAAGCCGGTCCAGGACATGAAAGGAACCTTCGCCCCGGCTCACCGCCTCCAGGGCAAAACGCAGCACATCACCAGGCATGAGAGAGTCTACCCCGTTCTTTCCATAGTCAGTGCAATGTCATTACGACTTCAAACCGAAATTCGCAATGAGTTTCGGTTTGATTTCAGCCTGCTGGAGGCTGGCATCCTGTCATCCTGGCCTGGGCGTTTCTGGTAGCGTTCAGCCAGAGCCGATGGCATTGCCTCGGTTTGCGGAGCCGGGCAGCTCATATCCCGGAACGGGCCGGCGTTTCACCTGTCGCTATGCCCGTCCCCGGTCACAGGTGTGTGCGAGGGTGGGTCACTGGCCGGGAAGCTGTCCCGGCCTTCGGCATCGAGATAGGCCTCGCGTTCGGCATCCAGCCTGCAGGCCATCTTCCAATGCGCTTCCGCCCTGCCCTCCGGGCGGCCCTCCTGCAGCCACAGCTGATAGGCCTGCTCGCGAATGCGCTGTTCGACGTCCTTCCGGGTTTCCGGCATCACGGCCTCCTCGCGTTATGATGGTGCCGGAAGATGCGAGCTCCGGCCTGGGCATTTCCGATGGCGCCCCGCGCCGCCGAAGCGGTTGCGCCCGCCGTCAGGGCCCCGGAGTGGCGCGCCCGATCTGCAGATGGTCGCGTGCCAGTTCCAGGCTGCACCGCAGGGACATCAGGGTGCGCTTCGCTTCCTCGGCCGCCTTGTGGTGGCCGCGCCCGCCCAGCTCATCCAGCAGGGTGGCCAGACGGGCGACGCGGTCTTCGCCTTCCCGGATGTGACGCTCCGCCTGGTCGAGGTGAGTTTCGGCCATGGCCTGCCTCCTCCGCTCCCCGCCATCCTGCCACAACCGGGGCGCCATTGCTCGGGCTTCCGCAACCGGCCCGGCCTGTTCTCCGCCCGCGTCAGATGGCCAGGCCGCCGTTCACATGCAGCACCTGCCCCGTGACATATCCCGCCGCCGGGGAGGCCAGGAAGGCGATAGCCGCCGCCACATCCTCCGGCAGCCCGATCCGCCCCAGCGGGATGCGGGAGAGCATGGCCTGCCGCGCCGCCTCGTCCACCGCCGCATGCGCCTGGGCATCCTTGCGGATATAGCCTGGCGCCACGGCATTCACCGTCACCGCCGGCGCCCATTCCACCGCCAGCACTTTCACCAGTGCCTCCACCCCGGCCTTGGCGGCGGCGGTGGCGGGGAACAGGGTCGAATCCGTCCGGAAGCTATGCGCCACGAAGGAGGAGACGGCGACGAAGCGCGGCGCATGCCCCTTGGCCAGCAAAGGCCCCGCCGCCCGCGCCAGCCGCAGCATGGCCCAGAGTACGGTGTCCTGCGTCCGCGCGAAGCCTTCGTCGGTCAGCGCCGCCACCGGCGTACGGTCGGCGAAGCCGGCGTTGGAGACCACTACATCCAGCCCGCCCAGCGCTTCCGCCGCCCGCGCCACCAGCCCCTCGGCGGCGCCAGGCAGCGCGAGGTCCGCCAGCAGCACCACGGCCTCGGCGCCGCGCGCACGGGCGGCGGCGGCGGCGCGCTCGGCGCCCTCGCGGTTGTTGCGGGCATGGACGGCCAGCCGCACCCCCTGTTCCGCCAGCGCATGGCAGGTGGCGGCGCCGATGCCGCTCGATGCGCCCGTCACCAGGATTGCCCGCTCCGCCATCACCCACACCCTTGCTGTTGCCGCACCCAGGATAAGGCCGGGCGGCGAAGGCGCCAGGGGGCATTGCCGGAGGGAAATACAACCATGGCGGGTATCTTGCGTGCCTTCCCGGCCCCGCTCATGCTCCTCCGCCGGCCGGCGCGGGGCCTGACCCGGACGACTCGCGAGAGATGGAACAGGAGGACATGAACACGATGCTGACGGTGCTGGAACCGGAAGGTCTCTATCCCGACACAAGCGAGGAACAGCGCATCCTCGGCCCCAATGTCCGCCTGCTGCATGGCGGCGGCGAGGAATCCATCGCGCAGCTACCGGATGCCGTCTGCGCCGAGGTGGACGGGCTGTTCATCTTCCGCAACTGGCTCAGCGCCGCCGATATCGCCCGCTTCCCGAAGCTGAAGGTCGTGGTGCGCATGGGCGTCGGCTACGACCGGCTGGACCGCGCGGCCCTGGCGGCACGCGGCGTCACGGTCTGCAATGTGCCCGACTACGGCACCACGGAGGTCGCCGACCATGCCGTGGCGCTGATCCTGGCGCTGCGGCGCGGCATCACCCTGCACCATGACATGCAGCGCGCCGAGCCGCCCGCCCCCTGGGCCTATGTCACCAGCCCGTTGCTGCAACGCTTCAGCGAACAGACGGTGGGCCTGCTGGGCCTGGGGCGCATCGGTACCGCCGTGGCGCTGCGCATGAAGGCCTTCGGCTGCCGCGTGGTCTTCCACGACCCCTATCTGCCGAACGGGGTGGAGCGCGCCCTGGGCATCGCCCGCGCCCGCACCAGGGAGGAGCTGCTGGAGCAGGCGGACATCCTGTCCCTGCACGCGCCGCTGACCCGCACCACCGAAGGGCTGGTGGGGGAGCGGGAACTGCGCCGCCTGCCGGCCGGCGCCGTGGTGGTGAACACCGCCCGTGGCCCGATGCTGGATATCGACGCGCTTTACACCGTGCTGCGGGATGGCCATCTCGCCGGCGCCGGTCTGGATGTCATCCCGCAGGAGCCGCCGGTGGAGCCCATCCCCCGCCTGCTGGCCGCCTACCGGACGCGGGAGCCCTGGCTGGAAGGGCGGCTGATCATCACGCCGCACAGCGCCTTCTATACCCCGCACGCCTATGACGACATCCGCATCAAGAGCGCCGAGACCATGCGCGACGTGTTGCTGGATGGGCTGCGCAGCAATGTGGTGGACCCCGCCACGGATTGAGGCGGCTGCCTCAAAGGCTTCGCGCCGCTGCCGCAAACCTGCCTTAGAACAGGAGGACACTCTGTGAAGGGCGAACAGGCCAGCTTACCTGGCCTGTGAGCTCTTGTAACCGTGATGTAACAGGCCGTGTCTTCGAATGTAATTCGGGTCACAACCTCCGCGAGATGTGTTCGCAGTTGCAGCACAGTTTATGCGAGATGTTCAACCTCCGATGTCCATCGGATGGGTCTCCAAAAAGCTGAAAGGGCAGAAAGGGTGTCGATGCATGTGATCCTCGACGTGTCCCGGCTGCTGGTCTGCGGGCACCGGCCAACACCCTCGGGTATCGACCGTGTCGAACTTGCCTATGCCCGACGCTGGCTTCAGGTGACGCCCGGCTCCTGTTCCTTTGTAGCGCAGGACCTGCGCGGCGGCTTCGCAGTGCTTCCCCGGGAACTGGTGGCGGAACTGGTGGCGGCGCTGTCCACCGCCTGGGCGGGTGGCACGATGCATGAGGCCGCCAAGCAGCGGGCGCGCAGCCTCGGCACCCAGGCGCGCGGGCGGCTGCTGCTCGGCCTGGGGCGCCGGGACCTGGCGCGGCTGCTGAACAGCGGCCGCCGCATGGTCTTCCTGCTCGTCTCCCACCGCGCGCTGGAGCGCCGCAGGCCGATCGAGGCGATCCGCCGTGCCGGCGCCGCCTTTGTGCCGCTGATCCACGACATCATCCCCGTCACCCACCCGGAATATGCCCGCCCCGGCCAGGCCGAGACGCACCGGCGCCGCATGGCCAGCACCGGCGCCCTGGCGGATGGCATCATCGTGAACTCGGTCGCCACGGCCGAGGCGCTGCGCCCCTTCCTGGCGGAGCGGGCGGAGGAGCCGCCCACCATCGTGGCCCCGCTGGGCATCGAGGCGGCGCCTGCTCCCGGCGCGCTGCACGCGGCGGACGGGCGGCCTTATTTCGTCACCCTGGGCACCATCGAGCCGCGCAAGAACCATCTGCTGCTGCTGCATCTCTGGCGGGACATGGCGGCGCTGCTGGGCAGCGCGGCGCCGCGGCTGGTGATCGTCGGCAAGCGCGGCTGGGAGAACGAGAACGTCGTCGACATCCTGGAGCGCTGCACCGCGCTGGACGGGCTGGTCGAGGAAGCCGGGCAATTGCCCGACAGGGTGGTGGCGGACCTGGTGCGCGGCGCCCGCGCCCTGCTCTTCCCCTCCTTCGCCGAGGGCTATGGCCTGCCGCTGGCCGAGGCCCTGGCGCTGCGCGTGCCCACCATCTGCTCCGACCTGCCGGCCCTGCACGAGGTCGGTGGCGCCGTGCCCGACTATCTGGACCCGCTGGATGGCCGCGCCTGGCGCCACGCCGTGATGGATTACATGCGGGAGGACAGCCCCCTCCGCGCGGCGCAGATGGCTCGCATGAACGGCTGGCGGGCGCCGAGCTGGGAAGATCATTTTTCCCGCGTGGACCTGCTGCTGGAGCATCTGACCGACCCGCTGCGGCACCCCGTCGCGCTGCCCGGAATGGTCCGCCGCCGCGCTGCCCAGCGCGCCGGCGGGCTGCCCGGCCTTGTTGCAGTGCGGGATGCAGCTGTGTCATGACCTCTGACCTAAATCCTCTTCTTTCATGCGTGCCCGCCGGGGGCACTGAATAGTCGGAATGCAGGACGGAAAGCCCACTCGCGGTCGCCGCCCCAGGACCAGCCCCGCCCAATCACGGCCTGCCGCCGGCCCCGACCAGCCCCAGGCGCTGGCGCGGGAGCCCATCGCCATCGTCGGTGCCGCCTGCCGCCTGCCGGGCGCGCCGGATCTCGCGGGCCTGTGGCGGCTGGTTTCCTCCGGCACCGATGCCGTGGGCACCCTGCCGGCCGACCGCTTCAACCAGGCCGCCTTCTTCCACCCGCGCAAGACCGAGCCGGGCAAGTCCTATTCCTTCGCCGCCGGCCATCTGGGCGAGATCGCGGAATTCGACGCCCCCGCCTTCGGCCTGTCCCCGCGTGAGGCGATGGAGATGGACCCGCAGCAGCGCCTGCTGCTGGAAGTGGCGCATGAGGCGGTGGAGGATGCCGGCTGGCCGGCCTCCCGCCTCGCCGGGCGGCCCATCGCGGCCTTCGTGGGCGGTTCCTCGACCGATTACGCCGAGCTGCGGCTGAGCGACCATGCGGGCGCCGACCGCTACTTCATGACCGGCAACACGCTGTCGATCCTGTCCAACCGCCTGACCAATGTCTTTGACCTGCGCGGCGCCGGGCAGACGGTGGACACCGCCTGCTCCTCCTCGCTCGTCGCGCTGCATCTGGCGGTGCAGTCCCTGCGCGCCGGGCAGATCGAGGCGGCGCTGGTGGGCGGCGTGCAGCTGCTGCTCTCCCCCTATGCCTTCACCGGCTTCTCCCGCGCCGGCATGCTCTCCGTCCGTGGCCGCTGCCAGGCCTTCGACGCCGCTGCCGATGGCTATGTGCGCGGCGAGGGCGCGGGCGTGGTGGTGCTCAAGCCCCTGTCCGCCGCGCTGCGCGACGGGGACCGGGTGCGCGGCCTGATCCTCGGCACCGGCACCAATGCCGCCGGCCGCACCATCGGCCTTTCCCTGCCGAACCGTGAGGCCCAGGCGGCCCTGATCACCCAGGTGCTGGCCGAGACCGGCCGCAGCGCCGAGGACTTCGCCTATTTCGAGGCGCATGGCACCGGCACCCAGGCCGGCGACCCGGTGGAAACCTGGGCCATCGGCCAGGCCCTGGCACGCGGGCGCAGCAGGCCGCTGCCGATCGGCTCCATCAAGACCAATATCGGCCATCTGGAACCGGCTTCCGGCATCGCCGGCCTGCTGAAGGCCATGCTGGTGCTGGAGCACGGCGCCCTGCCGCCCAACCTGCATTTTTCCAGCCCCAACCCGAATATCGACTTCGCCGGGCTGAACCTTCGCGTCCCCACGGCGCTGGAACAGGTGGAAATCCCCCCCGGCGCCCTGGCCGGCATCAACAGCTTCGGCTTCGGCGGCACCAATGCCACGGCGCTGCTGGGCGCCGCCCCGCCCTTCGCGCCCATGCCGCGCGAAAAGGCCAAGACCCCGCTGCCGCCGCTGCTGCTGACCGCGCATTCCGCCGCCGCGCTGAAGGCCCTGGCCCGCCGCTGGCAGGACGTGCTGGCCTCCCCCGAAGCCACCCCCGCCCTGCTGCGCGGCGCCGCCTGCTTCCGCGACCTGCACCCCCACCGCCTGGCGCTGCGGGCCGCGAGCCTGCCCGCCCTCGCCACGCTGGCCGGCGAATGGGCCAATGGAGCCCAGCCCACCGGCGCCACCGCTGGCAGCGCCCGCGCCCTGGCCGAGGGGCCGGTGGCCTTCGTGTTTTCCGGCAATGGCGCCCAGTTCGCCGGCATGGCGCGGGAAGCCATGGCGCATAACGCCACCTTCCGCGCCGCCGTGGAGGAAGCCGATGCCGCCCTGGCGCCGCTCACCGGCTGGTCCGGCGCCGCGCTGCTGGCCGAAGGCGTTCCGGCCGAATTGCTGGATGGCACCGACTACGCCCAGCCGCTGCTCTTCCTGGTGCAGCTCGGCATCACCGCCGCCCTGGCGGAACAGGGGCTGCGGCCCGGCCTCTGCCTCGGCCATTCGGTGGGCGAGGTCGCGGCGGCCTGCGTCGCCGGCATCCTCACCGTGCAGCAGGCGGCGCGGCTGGTGGTCGCCCGCTCCCGCGCCCAGCACCTGACGCGCGGCCAGGGCCGCATGGCCGCCATCGGCGCCAGTGCCGAGGCCGCGGCGCCCCTGCTGGCCGAGGTCGGCCAGGACGCCGCCGGCTGGGCACCGGAAGTCGCCGCCTTCAACGCCCCCGATGCCATCACCGTCGCCGGCCCCGCCGCGCCGCTGGAAAAGCTGGTGGCCCTGGCCAAGAAGAAGCGCCTGCCCGCCGTGCTGCTGGGCCTGGACTACGCCTTCCATTCCGCCGCCATGGAGCCGGTGCGCGGCTCCCTGATGCGGGAGCTGGAAGGGCTGAAGCCCGCCCAGGGCCGCCTGCCCTTCCTCTCCTCGGTCAGCGGCATGCTGGTGCCGGGGCCGGACCTCGATGCCACCTACTGGTGGCGCAACCTGCGGGAGCCGGTGCGCTTCCAGGCCGCCGTGCAGGCGGCGGTGGATGCCGGGGCGCGGCTGTTCATCGAGATCGGCCCGCATCCGGTGCTGCAATCCTACCTGCGCGACAGCCTGCGCGCTGCCGAGGCCGAGGCCCCGGTGCTGGCCAGCCTCTCCAAGCGCGACGGCGCGGGCGACCCCTTCCCGGCCATGCTGGACCGCGCCTTCGTGCATGGCGCCGACCCGCGCGGCGCCGCCATCTGGGCCGGCCCCGCCACGCGCGACGGCCTGCCCGCCACGCCCTTCGACCGGCAGCGCCACTGGCATGCCGCGACCCCCGAATCCGCCCGGCTGCACGACCCGGCGCTGGACCACCCGCTGCTGGGCTTCCGCCATGGCGCCGAGCCCGCGCGCTGGAGCCGCGCGCTGGACAGCACGCTGGAACCCTGGCTGGCCGACCACGCCCTGGGCAGCGAGGCCGTGCTGCCCGCCGCCGGCATGGCCGAGATGGCCCTGGCCGCCGCCGCCCGCCTCTGGCCAGAGGCCCCGGCGCTGGAGCTGCGGGACCTGCAATTGCTGCGCACCCTGCCAGTGGCGCAGGACACGGCGCGCGAGGTCCGCTTCTCATTGGACCCGGAAAGCGGCCTCTTCCGCCTGGAAAGCCGCCCGCGCATGTCGGGCGAGGACTGGAGCCTGCATGCCCGCGGGCAGGTCGCCGCCGCCACCCTGGCCGCCCTGCCGGACACGCCCCTGGCGGCATCGCGCGGCGCCGAGGACCCCGCCGCCCTGGCGGTGAGCGGCGAGCAGCTTCAGGCCACCGCCCGCCGCTTCGGCCTGAATTACGGCCCCGCCTTCCGCCCGGTGCGGGAGGTGCGCCTGGCCCCCGGCGGCGAGACCGCCCTGGTGCGGCTGGCCCTGCCGGAGGAAGCCCCGGCGGACGAGCATTTCCTGCTGCACCCGGTGCGGCTGGACGGCGCGCTGCAAGGCCTGCTGGAACTGATGGCGCATGACCGGCCGGACGACGGCCGCGCCATGGTGCCGGTGCGCTTCGGCCGGCTGGTGCTGCGCCGTGGCGGCACGGTGGCGGTGCGGGCGGAACTGGCCGTGACGCATCGCGGCGAACGCTCCGGCCGCTGCGCCGTGGTGCTGCGCGATGGCGCCGGGCAGGTGGTGGCGCGGCTGGAGGATGCCTGGATGCAGGCCATCCGCCTTGGCCAGCGCGCCCCCGCCGCCGAAGCCGCCTTCCGCGTGGTGGAGCGCCCGGCGCTGGGCGCGCCCCCGGCCGAAGCCGCCCCCGTGCTGGCGGAAGCCCTGGAAGCGGCCCTGGCACGCGACGCCGCGCTGGAGCTGAACGAGGCCAGCCTGCTGCTGGAAGGCCATGTGATCGCCAGCGCCCATGCGGCGCTGCTGGCCAAGGCTGGCGCGGGCGCCGAACTGCCGGCGGCGGGGCTTTCCCCCTATGCCCGCGCCCTGCTGCATGCCCTGGCCGAGGATGGGCTGGCCGAGGCCACCCCCACCGGCTGGCGCCTGCTGCCCGGCGACGAGCTGCCTCCCGCCACCGAGATCTGGCGCGCCGTGCTGGCCGAATCCCCCGCCCTGGCGCATGAGCTGGCCTGGCTCGCCCTGGCCGCCGAGCGGCTGCCCGCCGCCCTGGACGGCCAGCCGCAGCCCGAATCCCGCCCGGCGCCCGAGGCCGCCGGCTTCGCCCGGCTGGCCGAGGTCATGGCCGCCGCCGTGGCGCGCCTCGCCGCCGCATGGCCGGAAGCGCAGCCGCTGCGCGTGCTGGAAGTCGGCGCCCAGGGCGGCCCGTTGACCCGCGCGCTGCTGGCGGCGCTGGAAGCCAGCGGCCGGCAGATCCGCTACACCGCCGTCTCCGCCGAAGCGCGCGCCGCCGCCGTGCCGCCGCATGGGGAACGGGTGGACTTCACCTTCACCACCTGGGACGGCGCCGCCGCCCTGCCCGGGCCGGTTGACCTCGTGGTGGGCATGGCCGCCGCCGCCCGGGCCCAGGCGGGCGAGGCGCTGTTGCCGGCGCTCGCCGCCGCCCTGGCCCCTGGCGGCACCCTGCTGCTGGCGGAGCCGCTGCCCGGCCGCGCCAGCCTCTTTGCCTTCGGCCAGGAAAGCGGCTTCTGGGACGGCCGTGGCCCAGGCGGCGCCGCGCTGCCGGATGCCGAAGGCTGGCAGGCCGCGCTGGCCGCCGCGCCCTGGAACGGCGCCGAAACCCGCGCGCTCTCCGCCGCCCCCTGGCCCGCGCTGCTGCTGGCCGCCCGGCGGGACACGCAGGCGCAGCCCGCCGCCGCCGAGGCCGCCAAGCCACTGGCCTTCCGCCTCTTCGCCGATGCCGCCACCGCGCCGCTGGCAGCCGCCCTGGCGGATGCGCTGAAGGCAGCCGGCCACACCACTTGGCAGGCGAACCTGTCGGAAGCCACCGCGCAGCCGCCGCGCGCCCTGTCCGGCGCCCGGCTGGTGGTGCTGGCCGCGCCCGATGCCGCTGGCCTGCCCGCCACCCTGGCCCAGGTCACCGCCCTGGCCGAGGCTGCGCGCGGCAGCGCCACCGGCTTCACCCTGGTGGCGCCAGGTGGCGAAACGGCGCCGGAAGCTGCGGCCATCCTCGGCCTCGGCCGCGTACTGGCCAATGAGATGCCGGAACTGAAGCCGTGCCGCATCGGCCTCGCCCCCGGCGTGGAAGCCGCGCGCCTTTTGCCGGAACTGCTGAACAGCGTCCCGGAACCCGAGCCCGAGCTGCACCTGACCCCCACCGCCCGGCTGGTGCCGCGCGTGGTGACGGGGCTGGCCCCCGCCACGGGTCCAGTGGGCCCGGCCCGGCTGGCCATCCGCCAGCCCGGCCAGCTCGGCAGCCTGGAATGGGAAGCCGCCCCGGCGCCCGAGCCTGGGCCGGAGGATGTGGTGGTGCGGGTGCGCGCCGCCGGCCTCAATTTCCGCGACCTGATGTGGGCCCAGGGCCTGCTGCCCGAGGAAGCGTTGATGGACGGCTTCGCCGGCCCGACACTGGGCATGGAAATGGCCGGCCTCGTGGAATCCGCGCCCGCCGGCAGCGGTTTTGCGCCGGGCGACCGGGTCTTCGGCTTCGCCCCGGCGGCCTTCGCCACCCAGGCGCGGACGCGGCCCGAGGCCATCGCGCCGATGCCGGCGGGGCTGGATTTCGCCGCCGCCGCCACGGTGCCGGTGGCCTTCCTGACCGCCGTCTACGCCCTCGAAACCTGCGCCAATATCCAGCCGGGCGAGACCGTGCTGGTGCATGGCGGTGCCGGTGCCCTGGGCCTCGCGGCCTTGCAGGTGGCGCTGGCGGCGGGGGCGCGCGTCGCCGCCACCGCCGGCAGCCCGGCCAAGCGCGCCTTCCTGCGCGCGGCGGGGGCCGAGCTGGTGCTGGATTCCCGCGACCCCGGCTTCGCCGACCAGCTTCGCGCCGTCTGGCCCGAGGGCGTGGACGTGGTGCTGAATTCGCTCGCCGGCGCGGCTATGGAACGCAGCCTTGAACTGACGAAGCCTTTCGGGCGCTTCGTGGAACTGGGCAAGCGCGACTTCTTCGAGAATACCCGCGTCGGCCTGCGCCCCTGGCGGCGCAACCTGACCTATTTCGGCGTGGACGTGGACCAGTTGCCCAAGGCGCGCCCGGACCTGGCGCGGCGGCTGCTGCAAGGCATCGCCCAGCGGCTGGCGGATGGCGCGCTGCACCCGCTGCCGCATGCCGTGCGCGGCCCGGCCGAGGTCGAGGCCGCCTTCCGCACGCTGCAGGCCAGTACGCAGATCGGCAAGCTGGTGCTGGTGCCGCCGCAGGGCGAGGCCGGCGCCACGCCCGCCGAATGGACGCCGCCCGAGGGCATCATCCTGGTGGTCGGCGGCACGCAGGGCTTCGGCTTCGAATGCGCCAAGTGGCTGGCGGCGCGGGGTGCCTCGCGGCTGGCGCTGCTGTCCCGCCGCGGCGGCACCGCGCCGGGGGCGGAGGCCGCCGTGCGGACCCTGGCCGCCCTGGGCGCCGCCGCCACCGTGCATGCCGCCGATGCCGCCGATGCCCGCGCCTTGCAGGCCGCGCTGGCGGAAATCCGCGCGGAAGGCCCGCCGCTGGTGGGCGTGGTGCAGGCCGCCGCCGTGTTCGACGACGGCGCCGCCAGCGCCATGGATGCCACCCGCTTCGCCCGCGTGCTGGCGCCGAAGCTGGATGCCGCGCTGAACTTGGACCGCCTGACGCGGCAGGACCCGGTGGCGCTGTTCCTGATGTTCTCCTCGGCCACCACGGCCATGGGCAATCCGGGGCAGGCCAATTACGTCGCCGCCAATGCGGCGCTGGAAGCCCTGGCGCGCCGCCGCCAGGCGGAAGGGCTGCCGGCGCTGGCGGTCGGCTGGGGTCCCATCGCCGATGCCGGCGTGCTGGCGGAGAATGCCTCCACCGCCGAGACCCTGGCCCGCCGCCTGGGCGTGGAGGCCATGACCGCCACCGAATCCCTGGACGCCCTGCCGGCCCTGCTGGCCAGCGGCGCCCCGGTGCTGTCGCTGGCGCGCATCGGCTGGCGGCAGGCCGGCATGGCCCTGCCGATCCTGGAGGAGCCGCTGTTCGACGCCGTGCGCGGCCAGCGGGAAGCCTCGACCGGCGGCGGCGACCTGCGCGCCCATCTGCTGACCCTGCCGCCCGAGGAAGCCCGCGCCCTGCTGCGCCAGGTGGTGCGGGAGGAAGCGGCGCGCATCCTGCGCCTGCCCGCCGAGGCCGTCCCCACCGATGCCCCCGTGGCCGGCATGGGGCTGGACAGCCTGGGCGGGCTGGAACTGCGCGGCGCGCTGGAACAACGCCTCGGCATGTCGGTGCCGCTGGCTTCCGTGACGGAGGACCTGACCGTGGACCTGCTCGCCCGCCGCCTGTCGGAAGGCCTTTCCGGCAACCGGGCGGAGGAGGATACCGTGGCCGATATCGTCGAGCAGTTCGAGCCCAGCCAGCGCATGACCCCGCCCGCCGAGGCCGCGGAATGAGCGGCGGCCTTTCCGCCACCGCCCGCCTCGCCCTGCTCGCCCGCCTCTCCAAGCGGCGCAGCGCCGAGGATGCGGCGCCGCGCCCGGATGCGGGCTCCGCGCGGGATTTCTCCACCCTGCCGGGCATGCGCGACTACGGCATGCTGCAAACGGCGCTGTCCTCGCTGGACCTGCCTTCGCCGCTGTTCCAGCGGCATGACGGGCTGGCGGGGGCGCATAGCCGCGTCGGCGGGCGGGATGTCGTCAACTTTGCTTCCTACAACTACCTCAACCTGAACGGCGACCCGCGCGTGCAGGCGGCGGCCAAGGCGGCGATCGACCGCTATGGCGTTTCCGTCTCCGGCGCCCGCATCACGGCGGGCGAGCGCGAATTGCACCAGGAGCTGGAAGCGGCCCTCGCCGAATGGCACGGCACGGAAGCGGCGCTGACCTTCGTCTCCGGCCATGCCACCAATGTCACCGTGATCGGCCACCTGATGGGCCCGCGCGACGTGGTGGTGCATGACGCCGCCATCCACAATTCCTGCACCGAGGGCGTGCGCCTCTCCGGCGCCCGCCGCCTCCCGTTCGCCCATAACGACATGGGTGCCGCCGAGAAGGAGATGGCCGCCTCCCGCCGGGGTGCCCAGCGCGCGCTGCTGCTGCTGGAAGGCCATTATTCCATGGATGGCGACAGCCCGGACCTCGCCCGCGCCGTCGCCATCGCCCGCCGCCACGATGCCTGGCTGATGGTGGACGAGGCGCATGGCCTGGGCGTGCTGGGCGCCACCGGGCGCGGCGTGGCGGAAGCCCAGGGCGTGGACCCCACCGGCGTGGACCTGTGGATGGGCACACTGTCAAAAACCCTGTCGGGCTCGGGCGGCTATATCGCGGCGCGGCGGGACGTGATCGACTGGCTGCGCCACACCGCGCCGGGCAGCGTCTATTCCGTGGGCCTCGCGCCGCCGCTGGCCGCCGCCGCGCTGGAATCGCTCCGCATCCTGCGCGCGGAGCCGGAGCGCGTGACGCGGCTGCAGGCCAATGGCCGCCGGCTGCGGGAACTGCTGCGGGCGCGCGGCTTCGACACCGGCTTCAGCCAGGGCTCGGCCATCGTGCCGGTCATCATCGGCTCCTCCATCCGCACGGCGCGGCTGGCCAATGCCATGCTGGCACGCGGCGTGGCGCTGCAGACCGTCACCTTCCCGGCGGTGCCGGAGCAATCGGCACGGCTGCGCTTCTTTGTCTGCGCCGACCATACGGAGGCCGACCTGCTGCGCGCCGCCGAAACCCTGGCCGAGGCTTCCGCCGGCCTCGGTGCCGTGGAGGCGCTGCCGGGCCTCGGCTGATGCGCATCGCGCTCTTCACGCTGGACAGCGCCTTGAGCAGCGAGGCGGTGCTGGCGCTGGCCCGCGCGCGGCTGGGGGAGATCGTGCTGATCGGCCGTTCCGACCCCTACCGCGCGGCGGCGGGCGGCATGACCGGGCAGTTGCGCCGGCACTGGCACCATTCCGGCTGGCGCATGCTGCCTTTCCTGCTGCTGGGCTATGCCATCCCGCAGGCCCTGGGGCGGCTGCGGCGCCTCCTGGGCGGTGGGGCGCTGACACGGCTGGCCCGCGCCCATGGCATCCCGCTGCTGGAGGTGCAGGACATCAATGCCGAACCCGCCCTGGCGGCGCTGCGGGCGGCGCGGCCGGACCTGATCCTCTCCTTCCATTTCGACCAGATCTTCGGCGAGGCCGCCCTGGCCACGGCACCGATGGGCGGGGTAAACCTGCACCCTTCCCTGCTGCCCCGCCACCGGGGGCCGCTGCCCACCTTCTGGGCGCTGCTGGACCAGCCGCAACACCCCCGCGCCACTCCCGCCACCGGCGTCACGCTGCACCGGCTGGCGGCGCGCATCGATGCCGGGGCCATCCTGGCGCAGCAGGCGGTGCCGCTGCCCCCCGGCACCAGCGCCGCCACCGCCGCGCGGCACCTGCACCGCCAGGGCGCCATCCTGGCCGGCATGGTGCTGGATGCCCTCGCCGCCGGCACGCCGCCGCCGGGGCAGCAGCCGGACATCCTGCCCTATTGCCCCTTCCCGCCCGCCGCGCTGTTGCGGGCAGCGGCACGGCGCGGGGTGCGGCTGGCGGGCTGGCGCGACCTCCTGGCCGCCTTCACCGTCCCGACCGGCTAAGGCGTCGCCGGGTTGACAGCGCCGGGCCAACCGGGTTTCCCAAACTTAACAATGCCCCCCGGACATCACCCGCCGCGCAAGCGCTTCCTGTTCCTGCAAGGGCCCATCAGTCCTTTCTTCAGCGAGGTCGGTGCTGGGCTGCGGGCGCTGGGCCATGATGTCCACCGAATCAACCTGCATCTGGGCGACCGCCTGTTCTGGCATGGCCCCGGCGCGGTGGATTTCCATGGAACGGCGCAGGAATGGCCCGATTTCGTCGGCCGCTTCCTGGATGAGAAGGGCATCACCCACCTGGTCCTGCTGGGCGAGCAACGGCCCTACCACAAGGCCGCCATCGCCGTCGCCGTCGCGCGGGATGTCGAGGTCGTCGTCACCGACCTCGGTTATATCCGTCCTGACTGGATTGTGATCGAGCGCGACGGGCTGAATGCCTGCTCCCGCTTCACGCGCGATCCGGAGGCCATCATCCGCCTCGGCGCCTCCCTGCCGCCGCCGGACCTGGTGACGCGCCACCGCGACGACTTCCGCATCCAGGCGCTGTGGGACGTGGTCTACAACCTCGCCGGGCAGGTGCGCTGGCCGGTCTTCCGGCACTACCGGGGGCACCAGATCTACCACCCCATCCCCTTCTATGCCGGCATCGTCATGCGGCTGATGCGGCGCGGCCGGGACAACCGCAAGGCCGACCGCATCCTGCGCGACCTTTCCGGCAAGGGCCCGCTCTACCTGATGGCGCTGCAGATGGAGAACGACTTCTCCATCCGCGCCTATTCCCGCTACACCGACATGGACACGCCGCTGCGCGAGGTGGCGCAGAGCTTCGCCGCCCATGCGCGGCCGGGCGCCCACCTGCTGGTCAAGGCGCATCCGCTGGACCCCGGGCTGAAGAACTGGGGGGGAAGGGTGCGGCAGATCGCGCAGGAGCACGGGCTGGAAGGCCGCCTGCATTACCTCGGCGGCGGCAACCTGGGCGCCATGGTGGAACAGGTGCAGGGCGTGGTCACGGTCAACAGCACCGTCGGCCTGCGCGCCATCCTGGGCCAGACCCCCACCTTCGCGCTGGGGGAGGCGCTCTACCGCATCCCCGGCCTGGTCTTCTCCGGCACCCTGGACCAGTTCTGGACTGAGGCCCCGCCGCCCGACCCGGCGCTGCGCGAGGGCTTCCTGCGCTCGGTGGCGCATTCGCTGCACATCCGCGGCGTCTACCACGCGCCGGAAGGGCGGCGCGTGGCGGTGGAAGGCGCCATCCGCCGGCTGCACGAGGGCATCCTGAACCGCCCGGTGCCCGAGGCCCTGGACCCCGAGACCGAGGGCGCCACCGCCGGCTTCTGGCCGCCGCGCCCGAAGCGGGCCGGCTGAACAGTCCGGCCACGCCCGCCCTCAGCGCCGCAACAGCTCCACCCGCCGCCGCCGCTCCCAGCCAGCCCGTTCCAGCTCCGGCCTCTCATGCTCCTCCCGCGGGTAGCCGAGGCAGAAATAGCCGATCAGCACCCAGCCCGCCGGCACCTCCAGCGCCGCCTTCACGGCCTCGGGCTCCAGAATCGAGACCCAGCCCAGCCCCAGCCCTTCCGCCCGCGCCACCAGCCAGAGGGTATGGGCGGCGAGCACCGCCGAATAGGCCGCCATCTCCGGCATGGTGGCGCGGCCCAGCCCATGCCCCTGGGCGGGCTCGGGCTCGGCGAAGATGGCCAGGTGGCAGGGCGCCTCGTCCAGCCCCGCCAGCTTCAGCCGGGCATAGAGCCCGGCGCGGCCGCCGTCCTGCCGCGCCAGGGCGGCGGCGTTGCAGGCGGCGAAGCTGGCGCGCACCGCCGCCCGCCGCGCCGGCGCCTCTACCAGCACGAAGCGCCAGGGCTGGCTGAGGCCCACCGAGGGGGCCAGCGCCGCCACCTCCAGCAGATCCTCCAGCAGCCCCTCCGGCAGCGGGTCCGGGCGGAAATGGCGCACGTCGCGCCGCCACCGGAAAAGGTCGCGCAACTGCTCGCGGAAGGCGGGGCTGAAATCCGGCATGCGCCATTCTAGCGCCGCCGGGGCGGCGGCACGAAGCGCCCTCAGCCCCGCCGCGCCGCCACGGTCATCCGCAGGGGGCTGGACGGGCGCAGGGTGATGTCCACGCGCGGCGCCGGCGCCACCGCCTCGGCGCTGGTGAAGCGGATCTCGCGCAGCAGCACGCCCAGGATCGCCACCGCCTCCAGCATCGCGAAGCCACCGCCGATGCACAGGCGTGGCCCGGCGCCGAAGGGCATGAAGGCATGGCGGTGCCGCGCCGCCACCTGCTCCGGGCCGAAGCGGTCGGGGTCGAAGACATGCGGCGCCTCCCACAGTGTCTCATGCCGGTGCACGGCATGGATCGGGATGAACAGCGCGGTGTCCCGCCACAGCATGGTGCCGCCCAGGGCGAAGGGCTCCGCCACCCGCCGCGCCAGGATGGGCACCGGCGGGTAAAGGCGCATCGCCTCCTGGAACACCTGCTTCACGTAATCCAGCCGCGCCACATGCTCCGGCAGCACCGGGCTGCCGCCGGTCACGGCATCCACCTCCGCCACGGCGCGGCGGGCGATGGCGGGGTGGCGGCCCAGCAGGTCCAGCGTCCAGGCCAGGCCCAGCGCCGTGGTCTCGTGCCCCGCCGTCAGGAAGGTGACGAGGTTGTCGGTGATCTGGGTGTCGTCCATGCGCTGCCCGGTCTCGGGGTCGCTGGCCTCCAGCAGCAGGTCGATCAGGTCGCCCCGTGCCGCGCCATCCGCCCGCCGGGCGGCCACCTGCGCCATCAGCCGGCCGCGCAGGTAACCCACCGCCCGCCGCCCCCGCCGCCGGCCCGGATAGGGCGCCCAGTCCGGCAGCCGCAGCAGGCTGGCGATATTGGCCCAGTGCGTCAGGCGCAGGTATTCGGTGATATCCGCCGCCGCGCGGTCCACGTCGATATGGGCGGGGCCGGAGAGCATGGTCTCGACAATGACGTCGAAGGTGGCGCGCATGGTCTCCTGCTCGATGGCCACCGCCTGCCCCGGCGGCACCGCCCGCAGCCGCGCGGCGCTGCGCCGGGCCGCCTCCAGCATGGCGGGCAGGAAGCTCTGCACCTGCGCCGGGCGGAAGATCGGCGCCAGCGCCCGGCGCTGCCAGCGCCAGTCGGCGCCCTCGGCGATCAGCAGCCCCTCCCCCAGCGCCGGGCCCAGGGGGCGGCGCACCGAATCGCCCTTGTCCAGCTTGTCGCCCTCTGTGACCAGCGCCTGGTGGATCAGCTCCGGCGCCATGACATGCACGATGTTCCGGTGCAGCACGCGGCGGGCCAGGATCGGCTCGCGATAGACCTCGGGCGGCAGGGCCTCCAGCGGATTGCGCAGCACGGCGCGCAGCACCCGCAGGCTCTGCCCCGCCAGGGCGCCGAATTGCGCCAGCCCTTCCAGGGGGTGTCTCGCGAAGGTGGAAGCTGTGGTCATGCCGGCCGCCTCGTTTTAAGGTGTATACCTTAATCCGATATAAGGTGCGTACCTTAGAATGAACAGGACCCCTGCCGCCAAGGCACCCCGGGGCAAGACGCGGGAACGTGTGCTGGACCTGGCCTGCGCGCTGTTCAACGACCAGGGGGTCGAGCGGGTGACGACCCGGCTGATTGCCGAGACGGCCGGCATCAACGAGGGCAATCTCTACTACCACTTCCGCACCAAGGAGGCGCTCTACCTCGCCCTCTTCGCGCGCTTCGAGGCGGCGGCGCTGGCCCTCTTCGCGCCCGGGACTGCCGCGGGCGCCGACCCGGCCGCCGTGCCGGTGGAGCGCCTGCGCCGCTGGTTCCTGCTGACCTGGTCCTTCCGCTTCCTGTTCCGCGATGCCGTGGCGCTCTCCGCCGCCGCGCCGCAGCTGCGCCGCCGCCTGCAGCGCCTCAGCCTGCGCCTGCAGGCCGAGACGCGCGCCACGATCGCCGCCATGGAAGCCGCCGGCCTGCTCGCCCTGCCGGAGGAGGAGGTGCGGGAAAAGCTGCTGGCCAATCTCTGGATCGTGTCCGCCTACTGGATCAGCTACCTGGTGCTGCACCTGGGCCTGCGCCGCGTCACGCCCGCGCATCTGCGCTGGGGCTACGAGCAGGTGCGCGCGCTGCTGGCGCCCTATCTGACCGAGGCGGCGCGGGCGCGGATCGAGGCGCTGCCGGAGATGACGCTGCCCCCCGGCCCCTAGCCAGCAGCGCAGGCATGTCATTCCGGCCGGCTGTTCATAATCTATCTGTGTGGCACTGCGTTATGGGCCATCATGGCCATTGCCGCACCATCGCCCGCCGAAGCCTGCCCTCACCACCGCGATGACGCGGAAGTACGGCCCCCGGACCATTCCTGGACCGAGGCCGAGCGGCTGCTGACGCTCGACCGCTACGCCATCCTGGACACGCCGCCGGAACGGGATTTCGACGACATCGTCCGCCTGGCGGCCGACCTGCTGGAAGCGCCCGTCGCCGCCGTGAACCTGATCGACGCCAGCCGGCAATGGGCGAAGGCCGAGGTCGGGCTGGGCCAGCGCGAATGGCCACTGAGCCACAGCATCTGCCTCCAGGCCATCCATCATCCCGGCGGGCTGGTGGTGCCCGACATCGCCGGCGATGCCCGCTTCGCCAGCCTGCCGATGGCCGAGGGCGCCCCCAGGCTGCGCTTCTATGCCGGTATACCGCTGCAAACCCCCGAGGGCCTGCCGCTCGGCACCCTCTGCGTGCTGGACACCAACCCGAGGCCGGAAGGGCTGACGCCGCGCCAGCGCATGGCGCTGGAAACCCTGGCCCGGCAGGTGATGGCGCAGCTGGAGCTGCGCCGCCTGCGCACCGAGCAGCAGAACACCGCCCTGCTCAACCAGCAGATCCTGGACAGCGCCACCGACTTCGCCATCATCGGCATGGACCTGGACGGGCGGGTGACCAGCTGGAACGCGGGGGCCGAGGCCGTGCTCGGCTGGCGCGCGGCGGAGATGCTGGGCCAGACCACGCACCCCATCTTCACCCCGGAGGACCATGCCGCCGGCCGGCCCAGGGCGGAACGGCGCGAGGCGCTGGAGAAGGGCTTCAGCACCGATGAGCGCTGGCACCTGCGCGCGGATGGCTCCACCTTCTGGGCCAGCGGCAGCCTGCGGGTGCTGCGGAACGAGGCCGGCGAGGCGGCCGGCTTCGTCAAGCTGCTGCGGGACCGCACGGAGCAGCACAAGGCCGGTGAGGCGCTGAATGCCTCCAACGAGCGCTACCGGCTGATCGCCCGCGCCACCGCCGATGCCGTCTGGAACTGGGACCTCGCCCGCAACAGGATGGAATGGACGGAGGCGCTGGAGGCCACCTATGGCCACCCGCCCGGGACGGTGGAGCCGAGCCAGGCCTGGTGGCTGGCGCAGATCCACCCCGATGACCGCGCCCGCGTGGAGCAGGGGCTGCGGGCCACCATCGCCGGCGGCGAGAGCCATTGGGCGCAGGAACACCGCTTCCGCCGCGCCGATGGCAGCCATGCCACGGTGCTGAGCCGCGGCTTCGTGCTGCGCGGCGCCGGCGGGCGCGCCGTCCGCATGATCGGCGCCATGCTGGACCTCAGCGGGCTGCGGCAGGCCGAGGCCGCCTTGCGCCGCAGCGAGGACCGGCTGCGCCTGGCCACCGCCGCCGCCCGCATCGGCACCTTCGACTACCATGTGCAGAGCAACCACCTGAGTTGGGACAACCGCTGCCACGAGCTCTTCGGCGTGCCGCCGGGCCAGCCTGTCAGCTACGAGAGCACCTTCCTGCCCGGCCTGCACCCCGAGGACCGCGAGGCGACCCATGCGGCCGTGCTGCGCGCGCTGGACCCGGCCGGCACCCGCAGCTTCAGCATCGAATACCGTGCCATCGGCCTGACGGACGGGGTGGAGCGCTGGGTGGCCGCCAATGGCCAGGCCCTCTTCGAGGCGGGCGTCGCCACCCGGCTGATCGGCACCGTGCTGGATATCGGCACCCGCAAGCTGGCCGAGGCGCGGCAGCGGGAGCTGAATGCCCGGCTGGAAGCGCTGGTGGAGGCCCGCACCCACGAGCTGCGCAAATCCGAGGAACAACTGCGCCAGAGCCAGAAGATGGAGGCGGTGGGCCAGCTCACCGGCGGGCTGGCGCATGACTTCAACAACCTTCTCGCCGGCATCAGCGGCAATCTGGAACTGCTCAGCGCCCGCATGGCCCAGGGGCGGCACAAGGAGGTGGAGCGCCACGCCACCGCCGCCCAGGGCGCGGCCAAGCGCGCGGCGGCGCTGACGCACCGGCTGCTGGCCTTCTCCCGGCGCCAGACGCTGGACCCGCGCCCGACGGACGCCAACCGGCTGGTGGTGGGGATGGAGGATCTGGTGCGCCGCACCGTCGGCCCCGCCATCACGCTGGAGGTGGTGCAGGCCGGCGGGCTCTGGCCGACGCTGGTGGACCCGCACCAGTTGGAGAACGCGCTGCTGAACCTGTGCATCAATGCGCGCGACGCCATGCCGAAAGGCGGCCGGCTGACCATCGAGACCGCCAACCGCTGGCTGGACAACCAGGCGGCGCGGGACCAGGACCTGCCGCCCGGCCAGTATATCTCGCTCTGCGTGTCCGACACCGGCACGGGCATGACGCCGGAGGTGGCGGCCAAGGCCTTCGATCCCTTCTTCACCACCAAGCCGCTGGGCCAGGGCACCGGGCTCGGCCTGTCCATGATCTATGGCTTCACGCGGCAATCGGGCGGGCAGGCGCGGATCTATTCCGAACCCGGCCGCGGCACGGTGGTCTGCCTCTACCTGCCCCGCCACCTGGGCGAGGCCGAGGCGCCGGAGCAGGCTTCCGGCGTGCCGGCGCCCTCCCCCGCCCGCATCGGCAAGACGGTGCTGGTGGTGGATGACGAACCCACCGTGCGGATGCTGGTGATGGAGGTGCTGGAGGAGCTGGGCTATGCCGCGCTGGAAGCCGCCGACGGCCCCACCGGGCTGCGGCTGCTGCAATCCGATGCGCGCATCGACCTGCTGGTGACGGATGTGGGCCTGCCCGGCGGCATGAACGGCCGCCAGATGGCCGATGCGGCGCGGGAAGCGCGGCCGGACCTCAAGGTGCTCTTCATCACCGGCTATGCCGAGAATGCGGTGGTCGGCAACGGCTACCTGGAACCCGGCATGCATGTGATGACCAAGCCCTTTGCGCTGGAGGCCCTGGCTGCCCGCATCAAGGAGCTGATCACGGCGGATTAGCCGTTCAGCAGGGCATCGATATCGGCCTGGGAGAGTTCCGCCGCCCGCGCCGGGCTGGCGGTGGCGGTGGCGCCGAAGTCCAGCAGCGCGTCGATATCCGCCTGGGAAAGGTCCGGTGTCGCCTGCGCGGCGGCGCTGGTGGTGCGCATCTGCGTCGGCACCTGCACCGGCCGCAGGGACGGGTCGGCGGTGACGCCCGGCACGATATGCTCCAGCATCGTCTCCACCTGCTGCAGGTGCTGGATGGCGCGGCGGATGCGCTGCCCCGTGACATCCTGGAAGGAGCAGGCTTCAAAGATCGAATTCACCCGCGCCGAGAGCGCCTCGATCGAGGCCTGGTCCTTCTGGCCGCTGCTGATCCAGGCCTGGATCGCCTCGGTGGCTTCCATGATGGTATTGGCGGCGGCCTCGGTGGCCTGCACCACCGCCTCCAGCTCCAGCCCGCTGTTGCGGGTGCTGGCGGCGGGGATGGCGACCAGTTGCGCGATCTGCTCATGCACCTGGCCGAGCTTGCGGGAGAGATTCTCCTCCGCCATGTCGGCGATCTCGGAGGTGGCGGCGAGTTCCGCGCTCAGCTCCGCGATGCGGCGGTCCACGAAGCTGCGCATCTCCCCGAACAAGGGCGCGACCTCGGCGCGCAGCGCGGCGCGCAGGTCCGGGAAAGCCTCGGCGCTCGCGGGGTTGGTCATGGCAGGGTCCTCGGTGGATGCGGCGGGTCGGAACCCCGTTGTAATCCCTCGGGATGAACGGTTCCTTGCCGCCGCCCGCGCCCGTCTCAGCCCGGCGCGTAGGCCTGCGCATGCGCCTCGGCCAGCGCCTCCTCCAGCAGCCGCCCGGCGCGGTAGCCCGCCAGGTTCCCCGGCCGCGCCACGCCCGGCAGCAGGCGCGGGCAGGGCTCCGGCGCGCCGATCACGGTCCGCACCGGCAGGCGCTCGGCATAGACCGGCAGTGCGTAATCCTCGTCGTCATCCGCCACGCCCTTGGCGCGGATCTTGGCCGAGGCGCGCTCGATCTCCATCACCACCACGGCGGTGGCCTTGATCTCCTGCGCCGTGCTCTGGCGCAGCTCCGCCGTGCGGTTGGGGAAGAAGCGGTCCACCATCATCACCAGGGCGCGGCGCTTCTCCTCCGCATCCTCCTCCAGCCGCGCCTGGCCGAAGCACATGACGGAGCGGTAGTCGGCCGAATGGTTGAAGCCGCAGCGCGCCAGCACGAGGCTGTCCAGATGCGTCACCGTCAGGCAGGCCGGCTGGCCGTCCGAAAGGTTGCGCAGCATCCGGCTGGCGCTGCTGCCGTGCCAGTAGAGGTGGTTGCCTTCCCGCCAGAACAACGTCGGCGTGCAATAGGGCTGCCCGTCGATGACATAGGACACATGGCAGAGGATGGCGGCATCCAGCAGCGCATGCACCGTGGCGTGGTCGTAGAAGCCCCGATCGTGGCGGCGCTTCACGCGGTTGCGCTGGTCCACCGGATAGGTGGCGGCATCGGCGGTGACGGACATGGCAGGCAGGCCCTCGGTTGACAGGAGCAGTCTGGCGCCATGGAACTGGTCGGCGAAAGGGCCAATCCGGGACGGGACATGACGACCAATTCAGCCAAAGCCGCGCCGCTGGAACTGCCCCTGCTGCTGGAAGGCGGCGGCAGCCAGTCCAGCCGCCTGCATGCCGGGCTGCGCGCCGCCATCCTGGGCGGCCGCCTGCCGGCCGGGCTGCGCCTGCCCGCCTCCCGCGCCCTGGCGGAACAACTCGGCCTGCGGCGCAACGCCGTGGTGGTGGCCTATGAGCAATTGCTCAGCGACGGTCTGGCCGAGGCCCGCACCGGCGCCGGCACCTTTGTGGCCCCCCACCTGCCGCCCGCCCCCGCGCCCGCCGCCCCTGCCCCGGCCTTGCCCGCCACCGCCGGCCAGGGCGCCTTCGCGCTGGGCCGCACGCATCCGGACCCGCTGCTGCTCAACCAGTTCTCCCGCGCCCTGCGCCGCCGCCTCGCCGCGCCCGACCCGGCGCATTTCGGCTATGGCGACCCGCGCGGCAGCCTGCCGCTGCGCGAGGCCGTGGCCGCTCATCTGGCTGCCACGCGCGGCATCGCCTGCGACCCCGGCCAGGTGCTGGTCACCAGCGGCACGCAGCAGGCGCTGCGGCTCTGCGCCGAGACCCTGCTGCAACCGGGCGACGCCCTCTGGATGGAAGACCCCGGCTACCCCGCCGCCCGCCGCACCTTCGAGGCTGCCGGTGCCCGCCCCGTGCCGGTGCCGGTGGATGCCGCCGGGCTGGACGTGGCGGCGGGCCGGCAGCGGGCACCGGCGGCGCGGCTGGCCTATGTCACGCCCTCCCACCAGTTCCCCACCGGCGTCACCATGAGCATGGCGCGCCGCCTGGCGCTGCTGGACTGGGCGCGCCAGGCCGGCGCCTGGGTGCTGGAGGACGATTACGACAGCGAGTTCCGCTACGCCGGCCCGCCGCTCACCGCCCTGGCCGGCATCGATGCGGAAGCGCGCGTCATCTATCTCGGCACCTTTTCCAAGACGCTCTTTCCCGGCCTGCGCATCGGCTACGCGGTGTTGCCGCCGGCGCTGCTGCCGCGTGTCGCGGCGGCGCGGGCGGTGGCGGACCGCTTCCCGCCCGGCCCCATGGCGGATGCGGTGGCGGACCTGCTGGCCGGCGGCGGCTTCGCCGCGCATATCCGCCGCATGCGCTCCCGCTACCGCGCGGCGCGCGACCTCGTGGCCGCCACCCTGGCGCAGGCGTCCGGCGGCCTGCTGCGCGTCGCGGTGCCGGACCAGGGCCTGCATCTCCTCGCCACCCTGCCCGAAGGCCTGCCGCCCGGCGCGGCGGCCGAGATCCGCGCGGCCGCCGGGGTGGAAGCCTGGCTGCTGTCCGAGACCCGCGTCACGCCGGGCGGGCCGGATGGCTTCGTGCTGGGCTATTCCGGCCATGCCCCGGCGGCCTTGAAGCGGGCGGCGGAGCGGCTGGGCGCGGCGGTCAGGGCATCCTGCGCCCCGCCTTGACGGCAGCCACGGCGGCATGGCGTCCAGGCTGGAAAGGTCATGGGGCCGGTGCCGCGCTGGCCTGGGCAAAGGGCACCCGCAGCCGGGAGCCAGGGCCTTCGCCGGGCACCATGGCGCGCTCGCTGAAATAGCGCCCGAGACTGGCCGCCTCCGCCTCGGGGTCCGCGAGGGCGACATAGGTATCCGGCCGCACCAGATAGGCCGCGTCGCGGGCGAAGCCCGCCCCGCCGTGGCGCGGATGCCAGCCGAAGACATGCAGGGGCAGCCCGTTCTCCCCGCACCAGGCCCGCAGCCCGTCGCCTGCCGCGCCATAGACATGCACCTGCCAGGTGATGGCCCGCAGCGGTTCGAAATTGTCCCCGCCCTCACAGGCCACCCAGGGCAGCCGGTCCCCGCCCCGCACCCGGCCGGCGATCCCCTGGCTCAAAGGGCTCCCGCGATACCGCAGCCCGGTCTGGGAGAGGGTGCGGAACATGGCCTCGCGCGCCGGGCCCGCCCGGAAGGCCGCCGCCGCCAGCACCGGCGCCAGCCTGGTCCGCACCAGATCGGCCAGGCCGCCCTCGGCGGTGACCAGCGAGAAGACGCGGTCGGTGGTGGCCACCAGCCGGCGGGCGAAGGGCAGGCGCTCGGCCTCGTAGCTGTCCAGCAGGCTGTCCGGCGCCTGCCCCTTCAGCACCGCCGCCAGCTTCCAGGCCAGGTTGATGGCGTCGCCGATGCCGGTGTTCATGCCCTGGCCACCCGCCGGGCTGTGGATATGGGCGGCATCGCCCAGCAGGAAGACCCGCCCGCGCCGGTAATGGTCGGTGACGCGGTGATGCACGCGGTAGGTGGAGAACCAGTTCACCCGGCCAATGCGCAGCCCCAGGCTCCCGATGGCCCGTTGCCCGACATCGGCGAAGCCCAGCGCCTCCGCCTCCTCCCGCCCGTCGCGCAGGGTGCCGATCAGGCGGCCCTGCCCCGGCCGGCCATAGGCCAGCAACGCCACGAAATCCGCCGTCTCCAGGGAGAGGTGCAACTCGCCATCGGCCGCCGGGCCGCTGGCCTCCACATCGGCCACGTAGAAGGTCTGGTCGTAGGTGCCGCCCTCGAAGCCCATCCCGAGCCGGTGGCGGGTGGTCGAGCGCGCGCCGTCGCAGCCGGCGAGGTAGCAGGCCTCGTGGATCTCCTCACCGCCCCCTGGGGCGCGGAGGCGCGCGGCGACATGCCCGTCCCGGTTCTCGAAATCGAGTAGCTCCGTCCGCCGCTCGACCGCCACGCCCATCGCCTCCAGCCGCGCCACCAGCAGCTGCTCGTGCTGGTCCTGCGGATAGATCAGCACGAAGGGATAGGGCGTCAGCCCGGCCCCGGCCGAGCCGAAGGACAGGCGCGCCTTCCGCCGGCCCCTTACCCAGAGATTCAGGGCCGGGTTCCGGCGCCCGGCCTCGGCCACGGCCTCCGCCAGGTCAAGCTGGCGGTACAGCTCCAGCGTGCGGGCCTGGACGGCCATGGCGCGGGAGGTGGTGCCGGGCCCGGCCGTCCTGTCGATGACGCGGACCCTCACGCCCATGGTCGTGAGCCAGAGCGCCAGGACCAGGCCGGTCGGCCCCGCGCCAACGATCAGAACATCGTCCCGTGCCATGGCGTTCCTCCCATCCCTCGCGGCGGCGCGCCGCACCGCCCGGCTTGCGGGCCCCCGGTGCCGGCCGCGCCCAGCCGCCGCCATCGCCATGGCCGCCACTTCCGCGCGGCCAGGAGGAGCCGGCCGGAGACCGGGCCCTCCTGCCCAGGATATCCTCAGGCGGCGGCGACCAGCGCCTTGCCCGCGGTCACCCGGAATGGCGGCGGAACCGCCGATCCACCCTTCTCGCGGACCAGGGACAGCACCTGTTCATTCGCCTGCCAGGCATGCTCGCGGTTGTCGAACAGCGTGAAGACCGCCGCCCTGGTTCTGCCGGCATCGCCCCAGCCGGAATAGAAGGCCAGGAAACCCGGCATGCCGCGGATCAGGGGCATCGAGGTCTCGCGGGCGAAGCGCTCCGCATCATCGGGCCTGGTCATGTCCCGGAACTCGCGGATCACCACGTAAAGCTCACCGCTGCGCCCGCCGAAGGCGCCGCCCTGCCCGGCGGCTTCCGCGCTGACATCGACATGCGCGGCGAAGATCTCCGGCGGGTCCGGCAGCAGGTCGCGCAGCTCGGCCTGTACCCAGGAGCGGGCCTGTGCATTGGCCTGGGCCGCCTGCTCCTCCCGCTCGAACAGCGACACCGAGGCGCCGTCGCCATCCTCCGCTCCCACCGCGCAATAGCCCTTGAAGCCGGCCGAACGGCTCAGGATGGGCACCAGCCCTGCCTGGACCTTGGCGGCGATCCTGTTCATCCGAGCCGCCGCCCCGGCATAGCGCCTGAGGGTGATGTACATGGCAGCCTCCCTTTGCCCCGGCTCGCGGCGGGGATGGAAGCATGCGACATTGCGTTATCGAATCAAAATGAAGCCTGGTTGTTCAAGGGCCTGCGTGGCCTGGATCGGGAAGCCCGTGCCGGGGCGCAGTGTCACGCTTCCGCTTCCAGCACCGCGCGCTGCTTCAGCAGCTCCGCCCGCCGCTGCGGCTCCGTCTCGGGGTAGCGGGGGTCGGCCTTGGCCAGGGCCGCGACCAGGGTTTCCGCCACGATCAGCCGCGCCAGCCACTTGCGGTCCGCCGGCACCACCAGCCAGGGCGCTTCCGGCGCCGCCGTGCCGGCGATGGCCTCCTGATAGGCTTCCTGATAGGCGTCCCAATGCACGCGCTCGGCCACGTCGCCGGCGTCGAACTTCCAGTTCTTCTCGGGCTCGTCGATGCGGGCCAGGAAGCGCTGGCGCTGTTCCTCCTTGCCCAGGTGCAGGAAGAACTTGAGGAGGATGACGCCCTGCCGTGCCAGGTAGCGCTCGAAGCCCGCGATATCCTCCAGCCGCTCCCGCCAGATATGCCCCGTCACCCGCGCCTCGGGCAGCTTGCGGCGGGCCAGCACCTCGGGATGCACCCGCGCCACCAGCACCTCCTCGTACCAGGAGCGGTTGTGCACGGCGATGCGCCCGCGCGCCGGCAGCGCCTGCATGTGGCGCCACAGGAAGTCATGCGCCAGTTCCTCCGGCCCCGGCGCCTTGAAGGACATCACCTGGCAGCCCTGCGGGTTGATGCCGGAGAAGACGGCGCGGATGGTGCTGTCCTTGCCGCCGCCATCCATGGCCTGGAAGATCACCAGCACCGATTGCCGGTCCTCGGCATAAAGGCGCTGCTGCAGCCCATCCAGCCGGTGCACCGCATCCCTCAGCGCCGCCTCGGCCTCCGCCTTGTCGATGCCGGGGTCGTCCAGGCGGGTCGGGTGGTCCGTCAGGCGGAAGCCCTTGCCCCGGGTAACCCGGCAGGATTCGATCAGGTGGCCGGGGTCGTATTGGGACATGGGCATTCTCTCCTGCTGCGGTGGCACCGGCCGGGCGGGGCCTCTTCCACCCCGGCCCCGGTCATGGTTCCGTAACGCGCCGAATCGCAGGAGGTCGCCATGGCAGATACCGGAACCGACGCCGTCCGCTGGGAGCGCCGCACCGCGCCGGAGTTGCGCGCCCTGGCGGCGCAGGATGCCCTGGTGGTGCTGCCGGTGGCCTCGCTGGAGCAGCACGGGCCGCATCTGCCGGTCTGGACCGACAGCATGATCGGCCATGCCTGCGCCCTGCGCGCGGCGGCGCAGGCGGCCGGGGCCGGCACGCCGGCCATCGTGCTGCCGCCGATGTGGCTGGGCATGTCCGAGCACCACCTGCCCTTCGGCGGCACCATCACGCTGGATTACGCCACCTTCCATGGCGTGCTGCGCGGCGTCTGCCGCTCCATCCGCGCCGATGGCTTCAGGCGGCTGCTGCTGATCAACAGCCATGGCGGCAACATCGACCCGCTGGCGGTCTCGGCGCGCGAGCTTTGCGTCGAGTTCAACATGCCGGTGGTGGCCACCACGGTCTTCCATGTGGCGGGGGACAAGATCGGCCAGCTGCTGGATACCCAGCCCGGCGTGCAGCATGCCTGCGAGGCCGAGACCAGCTTCTGGCTGCACCTGGATGCCGCCCAGGTGCGGCAGGAGGAGATCGCCAACACCATCTCCGCCGGCAGCGACGCGCCCGGCGCGCCCTTCAGCCGCTTCTGGTCCTTTGCCGAGCGCGCGCCGCTGACCGGCGTGATCGGCGACCCGCGCGCCGCCACCGCCGAGAAGGGCGAGAAGCTGCTGGCCGTGGTGGCCGCTGCCCTGACCGCCGCGATGCGCGACGCCCGGCTCTGGAGCGCCCCTGACGCGGTCTGGGAGCCCGGCCGCGCCTGGGGCCGGCATGACAGGGCGGTGCCGGGGCCGGCGGTGCCCGCGCCCGGCGCGGCCTGAGCCAGCCCGGCGGGCAAACCCTTCCGGAACTCGCCGCACCGCCCCATCTGCGCCACGCAGCATCGCAAAGGACCGCGCTTCATGAGCATGACCGACGCCGCCCCGCATAAAGTCGCCGTCATTGTCGGCAGCCTGCGCCAGGGTTCCATCAATGAGCAGCTCGCCCGTGCCCTGGCCAAGCTGGCCCTGCCGGCGATGGAGCTGACCATCGTCCCCATCGCCGACCTGCCGCTCTACAACCCCGACATCGACGGCAGCACCCCGGCGGCGGATGCCTTCCGCGCGGCGGTGGGCGCGGCGGATGCGGTGTTGTTCGTGACGCCGGAATACAACCGCTCCATCCCCGCGCCGATGAAGAACGCGCTGGACTGGGGCTCCCGCCCCTATGGCGAGGCCTGCCTGGCGGGGAAGCCGGCGGCCAGCATCGGCGCCTCCCCCGGCGCGGTGGGCACGGCGGCGGCGCAGCAGCAGATGCGGGCCGTGATGACGGTGCTGGACATGCAGGTGCTGGGGCAGCCGGAGGTCTATATCCAGTTCAAGGAAGGGCTGGTGGACCCGGAGTTCAACATCACCAACGAGGGCACCAAGGCCTTCCTGACCGGCTTCCTGGGCCGTTTCGCGGGCTGGATCCGGCAGCAGGGCCTGCGCTGAGGCGCGCCGCCGGGGCGCTTGCATGGCTGGGGGGCGGTGCTGCCGGTTGGCGCATGACGCCCCCTTTTGCTATACGCCCCCACGGACAGCCGGCCCCCGTTCCCGGCGTCGATAAGGATTCCCGCATCATGGCGCGTCGCCGGCAGCTCTATGAAGGTAAGGCCAAGGTTCTGTTTGAAGGCCCTGAGCCCGGCACGCTGGTGCAGTATTTCAAGGACGACGCCACCGCCGGCAACGGCACCAAGAAGGGCATCATCACCGGCAAGGGCGTGCTGAACAACCGCATCAGCGAGTACCTGATGCTGCGGCTCGGCGAGATCGGCGTGCCCACACATTTCATCCGCCGCCTGAACATGCGCGAGCAGCTGATCCGCGAGGTGGAGATCATCCCGCTGGAGGTGGTGGTGCGCAATGTCGCCGCCGGCAGCCTCTCCACGCGCCTGGGCATCCAGGAAGGCACCCGCCTGCCACGCTCCATTGTCGAGTATTACTACAAGAACGACGGCCTCCAGGACCCCATGGTGTCCGAGGAGCACATCACCTGCTTCGGCTGGGCCTCCACCCAGGACCTGGACGACATGGTGGCGCTGACGCTGCGCATCAACGACTTCCTCTGCGGCCTCTTCCTCGGCGTCGGCATCGTGCTGGTGGACTTCAAGCTGGAATTCGGCCGGCTCTACGAGAACGACGAGATGCGCATCGTCCTGGCCGACGAGATCAGCCCGGACAATTGCCGCCTCTGGGACGCCAAGACCGGCGAGAAGATGGACAAGGACCGCTTCCGCCGCGACATGGGCAAGGTCGAGGAAGCATATCAGGAAGTCGCCTCCCGCCTCGGCATCACGCCCGAGGCCGGCGTGCGCGACATGAAGGGCCCGGAGGCTATGCAGTGATGAAGGCTTATGTGACGGTCATGCCAAAGAACGGCGTGCTGGACCCGCAGGGCAAGGCCATCGGCCATGCGCTCGGCACGCTCGGCTTCCAGGGCGTTGGTGAAGTGCGCGCCGGCAAGGTGATCGAGCTGGAACTGGCCGAGACCGACCCGGCCAAGGCCAAGGCCGCCGCCGAGGACATGGCCCGCCGCCTGCTGGCCAATACCGTCATTGAGTCCTTCAAGGTCGAACTCGCCTGAACGGGCACGGCCGGGGAGGCATGAGCACATGGTGAAAGCCTCCCTGCTGCTCATGCTGCTGCTGACCGTGCTGATCGGCATGGGCCTGCGCTGGCGCGAGGACCGCCTGGGCAACCCCGCCCTGGCGGCCGAGCGCCGCGCCAAGCAGCAGCGCATGGGGCTGGTCGCCCGCGGCAAGGCCGGCATCGACCGCTGGGTCACCGCCGCCGCCATCGCCGCCGTGGCCACCATCGTGCTGATCGGCGGCCTGCACTGGATCCGCGTATGGTTCGGATAACCCGCAACCTGCTACCCATGCTGGGGCTGGCCGCCGCGGCCGTCGCCGTGATCGCCATGCTGCCCGGGCGTGAGCCCGGCCTGCCGCGCATCCATTCCGGCGCCAATTCCCCCGCCGCCACCCTGGCCGGCCCGCTGGCCAACCTCTGCCACGGCTGGGGCAACGCCCGGAAGGACTGCGCCGCCTTTGTCGGCCACTTCATCACCGGCCTGTCCCAGCGCAACCCGGCCCTCGGCCTCTGCCTGCCGCCCCCGGCGCCGCTGGCGGAATGGGCCGCCCTGGCGCTGAAGGACACCCCCGCCGACGCCCCCTGGGCCCCGGTGCTGGAAACCGCCCTGACCACCAGCCGCACGGCACCGCCCCTGCCCTGCGCGCCCACACCCTCCCCCGACGCCGCCCCTGCAACGGAGGCCCGCCCGACATGAACGCCGCCATCATCATCTTCCCCGGCACCAACCGGGAACGCGACATGGCCATCGCCCTGCAGAAGGCCAGCGGCCGCAAGCCCGCCATGGTCTTCCACACGGAAACCAGCCTGCCCGCCGGCACCGACCTCGTGGTGCTGCCCGGTGGCTTCTCCCACGGCGACTACCTGCGCTGCGGCGCCATGGCCGCACGCTCCCCCATCATGTCCGCCATCCATGACCACGCGGCGCGCGGCGGCCATATCCTCGGCGTCTGCAACGGCTTCCAGATCCTGGCCGAATCCGGCCTGCTGCCCGGCGCCCTGCTGCGCAACGCCTCCCTCCGCTTCCTCTCCATGGACTGCAACCTGCGGGTGGAGCGCACCGACACCCCCTTCACCAGCCAGTGGCAGCAGGGCGAGGTCTTCCGCGCCCCCATGGCCCATGGCGACGGCAACTACTTCGCCGACGACGCCACCCTGGACCGCCTTGAAGGCGAAGGCCGCGTGGTCTTCCGCTACGTGGACGCCGAAGGCCAGCCCACCGAGGCCGCCAACCGCAACGGCGCCCGCAACAACATCGCCGGCATCGTCTCCGACAACCGCCGCATCCTCGGCATGATGCCGCATCCCGAGGACCTGGTGGACCCGCTGATGGGCGGCGAGGACGGCCTGCCGCTCTTCCGCTCCATCACCGAAACCCTCGCCACCGCCTGACCGCCGCCGCGCCCCCGCCACCACCGGGGGCGCGCCCACCGCACACGTCTTGGTGCGAAGCGCGCGGCAGATGAAACAAGTGTCATCCCTAACGGTTATGCCCACGCCGCCTGATCATCGGGCGTGTTGAACAGAACCGTTGAAAGGACGACCCATGCCGCTGCTCCTCTGGTTCCTCGGCGTCCCGGGCATCATCGTCATCCTGCTCTGGGTCACCGGCATCATCGGCTTCTAAGGCCAGCCCGCCGCGCCGGCCCCACCGCCGGCGCGGCACCCCCTCAGCGCCCCGCATCCTCCCGCGCCATGCGCGCCCGCACGCCGCCCTCCACGCCCACCGGCACCCCCTGCTCGATCGGCTGGTAGATCGCGCCGACCCGGTCCGGCGCCACCGGCGCCGATGCCATGCTGCCGTGATAGGCATCCGCCCCCAGCCGCTCCACCAGCGCCGGCAACACCTGGTGCCCCAGCACCGCCGCCTCCGCCTTGAAGCCCACCGGAATCTCCCGCCGCGGCCACAGCGCGGCATGGATCACGGCATCCACCGTATCCTCCGGCCCATCCATCGGCCGGATGCGCGGGGAACGGCCGCTGTAATTCGCCGCCACCTCCCACCACGGCGTGTCGATGCCCCAGGGCAGCACCGTCGCCACCTGGATGCGCGGCTGCCCCGCCAGCCGCAGCTCCTGCCGCAACGCATTGCTCAGCCCCAGAATGGCATGCTTCGTCGCCGCGTAACTGGCCTGATACGGCATGGCCAGGTGGCTCTCGATCGAGCCCACATTCACCAGCACCCCATGCCCCTGCGCGCGGAACTGCCGCAACGCCGCATGGCTGCCATAGATCACGCCCTTCAGGTTCACATCCACCGTGCGGGCATGGTCCTCCACCGGCACGTCCTCGAACCGCCCCAGCACGCCAATGCCCGCATTGTTCACCCAGGCATCGATATGCCCGAAGCGCCCCACCGCAGCCTCCGCCAGCCGGCGCACCGCATCGGGGTCCGACACATCGGTCTGCACCACCAGCGCCTGCCCGCCCGCCGCCCGCACCTCGGCCGCCACCTCTTCGAGCACCGCCGCCCGCCGCGCCGCCAGCACCACGCTGGCGCCATAACCGCCCAGCTTCACCGCCACCCCGCGCCCCAAGCCGCTGGAAGCCCCGGTGACGACAAACACCCGCCCCGCCACCTTCCGCTGCCCCTCCTGCGCCGAAAGCGCACCCCCCGCCGCGCAGCCGGAGAGCACAAAAGCCCCCACCGCCAGCACGGCCAGCGGCGCCGCCAGGGGCGCCAGCGGCAGCAACGGCAACAAGGACAGCAACCCAGGGCCGGAACGGGAATGAGACGTCATGGGCGCGCGATCCTTCCTCGATCAGCCCCCGCGAGAGCAGGGGCACCGGATCACAGCTAGGCCCACCCGCCCGTTGCGCTAGGCGCGCCGCCGGTCACAGGGCGCGGCGCGGGCGGGGATGGAAGGTAGCGCGGGTGGCCTTGCAGGGGCTCTGCCCCTGCACCCCGGCAGGAACCTTAGGTTCCTGCACCTCCCTTCAGTTTAGATACTTTAATCGATTAGGCTGTGATAACGACCCACAGATATAGCAGCTTCAATAAAGCGCTTTGCTGTAGCACGATCCATGAGGATCGTTTTTTCATCGAACCTGATATAGACGCTATCTTCTCCGATCCCAGCAGGAACCGAACATCCTGCGTAAAATGAGGATCTTCCAATTTCAATTTCAGCAGTAACTTCTCCTCCTTGATCTTGAACGATTTCTTCAAAATACATTGTGGTTGCCATTAATCTATTCCTGATCAAATACCCAACGAACTAGTAACAATTGCAGTAAGAACTCCCGCTGCGACCTCCTTAGCGGGTCCGCTTATGGCCCCAAATATTCTCTGATAAATAGGTTTAGCTGATGCCATATCTCCGGAGCTTGCTTTGGACACCATATCAACCACTTGCGATTTCATTGCAGCATCCACCGAAACCCCTTCGCTCGACAGAAGCTCTACCAAGTAATTAACAGTATCATTTTGATCATTTACATCGAAATTTAATGTTTGAGACACTTTTTTACCAACACCAATGGGAGATTGGTAAAAATGCCCTCCTGTGATGGTTACATTTTGCCTCGGAGCCGGATCAGACTTTACTGATTTTTTCTTGTCTTCAGACACAATGTTATAGCCTTCTTCTTTTAAATATATATATTCTCTTAAACTAAAAAGAGACAATATAAATACAGAAGATCCAGGTTCATTGTCGTACATCTTCATTGGCCCCGTCCCAACAAGGCCCCGATCCTCAAGACTCTTTAACGCAAGGTCGTAATCAACCCGCGAGATTCGGCCATCACTTAGAAATTCATCCTGCAGTTCTTCCATGCTCACACCAACATAGCCATCCAACAACTCTGAAGTTGTTCTTTTTTTACTTATGAATTCATTCTTTAGGATGGCTAAAATTTCAAGCGAAAGCTCACTTAAAGGGCCGCTAGGTTTCGGTTTCTTCGCCACAGCCTTGTCTCTCCGGGATTCACTAATACGAAACCAGCTATCCGTGTCCACCAAACGAATCGGAATGCCTTCAACGATTAAGTTTGCCTTTTTTGACCCGATATTAAAGCGGCAACGCATCAAATTTTCGTAGGAAAACTTGCCTATGTTAGGAGCTTACGCTATGCATTGACTGCTAAGGAGGTGCGCGCATGGCAATCCATAATTCTAATATATCAAACCCCCAATGGTCTGCCCTCCTCCCGCACCTCCTCCCCGGCGCACCCCAAGGCCGCCGCCTGGAGGAACACCGCGAGCGGATGGAAGCCATCTTCTTCATCGCCACCTCCACCCTCCCGTGGCGCGCGCTCCCCGCGTGCTACGGCAAGGCAGATACCGTCTCCCGCTACTTCCGCCGCCTCACCCATGCCGGACTCTGGCAGAAGCTGCTGCACGCGCTGGCGGAAGCCGCGCCCAACCATCCGCTGCGGCAGCTTGAGGAAAAAATTCTCCGCGCCTGCCGCCGCGCGCACCGCATCCTTGGCCTGCCCTTTCTCGTGCTCATACGCCGCCTCAACCTGCGCCGCGCCCTGCCCGGCCCGCCCTGGCTGCTGCCCAATCCGCTTTTGTCCGAAACCTTGGCTGGCGTAAAAATCGCCCCGCCGCCATCGGGCGAATACGGGCACAAAACGCGCCATGCCCGCCTGCTGGCCGCCTTGCGGCGCCTGCACCGGGATGCCGCCGGGCGCCGCCGCATCCCCCGCTCCGTCCGTCTGGCCTGGGCATGAACCCCGCCATGCCAAAACCACCCCTGGACAACGGGCGCGCGGGTGTTGACAAGGCAGGCATGTCGACGCCCGTCCTCCTCGCCCCCGACCGCGCCAAGCAACTCGCCGCCGAATTCGGCCTGAAGCCGGATGAGTATGAGCGTGCCCTGGCCATCCTCGGCCGCACTCCGTCGCTGACGGAGCTTGGCATCTTCTCGGTCATGTGGTCCGAGCACTGCTCCTACAAGTCCAGCCGCTACTGGCTGAAGCAGTTGCCCACCAAGGCCCCCTGGGTCATCCACGGCCCGGGTGAGAATGCGGGCGTCATCGATATCGGTGAAGGCCTGGCCGCCATCTTCAAGATGGAAAGCCACAACCACCCCTCCTTTATCGAGCCCTACCAGGGCGCCGCCACCGGCGTCGGCGGCATCCTGCGCGATGTCTTCACCATGGGCGCCCGCCCCATCGCCAACCTCAACGCGCTCCGCTTCGGTGACCCCTCGCTGCCCAAGACGCAGCAGGTGCTGGATGGCGTGGTGCGCGGCATCGGCGGCTACGGCAACTGCGTCGGCGTCCCCACCGTGGGCGGCGAGGTCAATTTCCACCCGGCCTACAACGGCAACCCGCTGGTCAATGCCATGACCGTGGGCATCGCCCCCAAGGACCGCATTTTTCTCAGTGCCGCCGCCGGCATCGGCAATTCCGTGGTCTATGTGGGTTCCAAGACGGGCCGTGACGGCATCCACGGCGCCACCATGTCCTCCGCCGAGTTCAGCGCGGATTCCGAGGAAAAGCGCCCCACTGTCCAGGTCGGCGACCCCTATTCGGAAAAGCTGCTGATCGAGGCCTGCATGGAACTGATGGCGACCGACGTCATCGTCGCCATCCAGGACATGGGCGCCGCCGGCCTGACCTCCTCCTCCGTGGAGATGGCCGGCAAGGGCGGCGTCGGCATCGAGCTGAACATGGAGCTGGTGCCGCAGCGTGAGGAAGGCATGTCGGCCTACGAGATGATGCTCTCGGAAAGCCAGGAACGCATGCTGATGATCCTGAAGCCGGGCCAGGAGCACATCGCCGAGGCCATCTTCCGCAAGTGGGAGCTGGATTTCGCCGTCATCGGCCACCTGACCGACACCGGCCACATCGTCATCAAGCACAATGGCGAGCTGGAAGCCGACATCCCCCTCGCGCCCCTGGAATCCGAGGCCCCCCTCTACCAGCGCCCGACGGCCGAGACCCCCAAGCAGCCCATCCTGAACCACGCCGACATCCCCAGCCCCATGGGCATCGGGGAGGCACTGGTAAAACTGGTCGGCTCCCCCGACCTCTGCTCCCGCCGCTGGATCTGGGACCAGTATGACAGCACCGTCGGCGGCCAGACCGTGAAGCGCCCCGGCGCCGCCGATGCCGCCATCGTGCGGCTGGAGGACACCAACCGCGCCCTCGCCATGACCACCGACGTCACCCCCCGCTACTGCGCGGCGGACCCGGAGGAAGGCGGCAAGCAGGCGGTGGCCGAGGCCTGGCGCAACATCACCGCCACCGGCGCCAGGCCACTGGCGATCACGGACAACATGAACTTCGGCAACCCCGAGAAGCCGGAGATCATGGGCCAGTTCGCCGCCGCCGTGCGCGGCATGGGCGCGGCCTGCCTCGCGCTGGACTTCCCGGTCGTCTCCGGCAACGTCTCCCTTTACAACGAGACGGAAGGCAAGGGCATCCTGCCTACCCCCGCCATCGGCGGCGTGGGCGTGATCGAGGATGTCTCCAAGGCCATCGGCTACGCGCTGAAGGAAGGCCAGGAGCTGGTGCTGGTGGGCGAGACCGCCGGCTGGCTCGGCCAGTCCCTCTGGCTGCGCGAGATCGTGGGCCGGGAGGAGGGCGCCCCCCCGCCGGTGGACCTCGCCGCCGAGCGCCGCACCGGCGACTTCATCCGCGAGAACATCCTCTCCGGCCGCATCCAGGCCTGCCACGACCTGGCGGATGGCGGGCTGCTGGTGGCCCTGGCGGAAATGGCGATGGAGGGCGAGACCGGCATCACCCTGGCCGCCGCCCCGCAGACCACCCCCGCCCATGCCTTCTGGTTCGGTGAGGACCAGGGCCGCTACGTGGTCGCCACCGCCGATGCCACTGCCTTCATCCAGGCGGCCAAGGCGGCGGGCCTCCCCGCCACGCGCATCGGCCGCAGTGGCGGCAAGGCCTTGGTTCTGCCGGGTGGCGAGTCCATATCGCTGGATGACCTCCACGCCGCGCATGAAGCCTTCCTGCCGGCGCTGATGGCCCGCTAACATGGAACCCGGTGGGCAGTCCCCGCACTGCCCGCCCCCCTGCTCTGGAGTGGAAGCGCACGATGGCGATGCAGCCGGCGGAAATCGAGGCCTATATCAAGGCGGCCCTGCCCGATGCCCAGGTGGTCATCCAGGACCTGGCCGGGGATGGCGACCATTATGCCGCCTCCGTGGTCTCGGAGGCTTTCCGCGGCAAGTCGCGTGTGCAGCAGCACCAGCTGGTCTATGCCGCCCTGCAGGGCCGCATGGGCGGTGAGCTGCATGCCCTCGCCCTTCAGACCTCAGCCCCGTAAGGACGCTTGCGATGAGCAACCCCACCTTCGACCGCATCCAGGCCGAGATCACCGAGAACCCCGTGGTGCTCTACATGAAGGGCACCCCGGTCTTCCCGCAGTGCGGCTTCTCGGCCCGCTCGGTGCAGGTCCTGTCCCACATGGGCGTGCCCTTCAAGGGCGTGAACGTGTTGGAGGACCCCGAGATCCGTGAGGGCATCAAGTCCTTCACCAACTGGCCGACCATCCCGCAGCTCTACGTGAAGGGCGAGTTCGTCGGCGGCTGCGACATCATCATGGAGATGTTCCAGTCCGGCGAGCTGGCGACGCTGCTGGACGAGAAGGGCATCCCCCACCAGGCCGCCGCCTGATGCTTCCCGGGGGGTGGTCCGCTGCCCCCCGACGGCCGCCGCCAACCCTGGCGGCCCTGATGCGTTGCCGAGGCAATTGGCCCGAGGCGCGCATCCCATGACCAGCAACAATCTCCGCACCATCCTCAACCTCGTGCTGCCGATCCTGCAGCCGGTGATCGGGGCCCTGGCGCCGGTCTTCGGCATCGGCATGACGATGCAGGAGATGTCGGCCGGGTCCGAGACTCCCATCACTCCCTCTGGCTATGCCTTCTCCATCTGGGGCGTGATCTTCACGCTCGCCATCGCCTGGGGCATCTGGCAGGCATTGCCGGCGGGGCGGGACAGCGTGGCGGCGCGGCGGTTGGGCTGGCCGCTGGCGGGGGCCTTCGCCTGCTCCAACCTCTGGATGCTGCTCTCGCAGCTCACGGGCAATGGCTGGCACCTGGTGGTGGTCATCCTGGCGCTGCTGGCCTGCGTGCTGGCCGCCTTCTTCATCGCCCGCGCCGAGCCCGGCCAGGGCTGGGTGGATACCTGGATCATCTACCCCCTCACCGGCCTTTTCGCCGGCTGGGTCTCGGCGGCCACCTTCGTCAATATCGCCAGCGCGGCGGTGCTCTCCGGCGTCATCCGCAATGAGGGGATGACCGGCAGCCTCGCCGCCATCCTGATCCTGCTGGCCGCCGCCGGGGTGGCGCTAGGCGTGCTCTGGACCGCACATGGCGCGCCCTGGTACGCGGCCGCCTTCGCCTGGGCGCTGCTGGGCATCATCGCCGCCAATACGGTGGACCGTGACCTGAATCTGCTGGTGGCGGCGGTCGCGGCGGTGCTGCTGGTGCTGGTGGCGGCCCTCTCCTGGCAGCGCTCGCGCATGCGGCGCCACCGCCTGCCGGTCTGATGCGGGCGTCACAGGCCCCTCAAGGCCGTGGCGTAAAAAACCCTCGGCCCAGCCCGATCATTTGGGCGTTCCGCGCGTTACTTCAGCCATCACCATGCGCAAGGCTTGAGCCTCCATGCCGGACACGCCGTCCCGCCAGCCACCAGCCAACACCGCCACGGCCTCCGCTTCCGGCATCTCTCCCATCGCGCCCCTTGGGCGGGGCACGGCCAAGGTGATACCGCCCGCCATGCCCGACACCCGCAGCCTGACGACGCTGGCGGGCGCCGTGGTTATCGTCGCCGGCCTCTACCTGGGCCGGGACGTGCTGATCCCAGTGACGCTCGCCTTCCTGCTCTCCCTGGTGCTGTCGCCGCTGATCCGCCTGCTGCGGCGGACGCGACTGGGGCGGGTGCCCTCGGTGATCCTGGCGGTCTTCATCGCCCTGGGAGTGCTGCTTTCCATCGGCGGCATCATCGGCAACCAACTGGCCGAGCTGGCCGACGACCTGCCGCGCTACCAGTCCACCATCAGTCGCAAGCTCGACACGCTGCAAAACATGACCATCGGCCGCCTCAATTCCGTGGTGGACCGCGCCGGTCAGGACTTCCGGCAGAAGCCGCCGCCGACCACCCAGCCGGCCGTGCCCAGCGTCCGGCCAGAGCCGAGCCAGCCCGTGGCACCCCTGCCGGTGGAGGTGCACCAGCCGCAGCCCACGCCGCTGGAGATGGTGAAGACCTATCTCTCCCCGGTGCTGAGCCCGCTGGCGCATATCGGCATCATCCTGATCGTCACGATCTTCGTGCTGCTGCAGCGGGAGGATCTGCGCGACCGGCTGATCCGCCTCTTCGGCTCCAGCGACCTGCATCGCACCACGGTGGCGATGGACGACGCCGCCTACCGCCTCAGCCGCTATTTTCTGACCCAGGTGGCCATCAACGCCGCCTTTGGCTGCATCATCGCCCTGGGCCTGATGATCATTGGCCTACCCAGCCCCATCCTCTGGGGCATCCTGGCCGGCCTGCTGCGCTTCGTGCCCTATGTCGGCGCCATCCTGGGTGCCGTGCTGCCGGTGGCCCTGGCCGCCGCGGTGGACCCGGGCTGGTCCATGATGATCTGGACCGCCGCCCTCTTCCTCGCGATCGAGCCGGTGATCGGCCATATCATTGAGCCGCTGGCCTATGGCCATTCCACCGGCATGTCGCCGGTCTCGGTGGTGCTGGCGGCGATCTTTTGGAGCTGGATCTGGGGCCCGATCGGCCTACTGCTCTCCACCCCGCTGACGCTGTGCCTCGTGGTGCTGGGGCGCCATATCGACCGGCTGGAGTTCCTCGACGTCATCCTGGGCGACCGCCCGGCCCTGACACCGGTGGAGAATTTCTACCAGCGCACCCTCGCCGGCGACCCGGACGAGGCGCAGGAACAGGCGGAGCTGCTGCTCAAGGACCGCTCCCTCTGCTCCTATTACGACGAGGTGGCGGTGAAGGGCCTGCACCTGGCCGCCGCCGATGTGCGCCGCGGCGTGGTGACGCCGCAGCAGCTGGAGCGCATCCGCGAAGCGGTGGCCGACCTGCTGGAGGGCCTGCAGGACTATACCGATGTGGAGCCCCCGGCCCCCACCCCGCCGCAGGGCGCCAGCCGCATGCTGCGCCTTTCCAATGCCGAGCAGAAGCTGCCGCGCGAGCCCGGCGCCAAGCTGCCCGAGCCGGAGGAAATCCCCGAAGCCTGGCGGCGAGAGGGCGCCATCCTCTGCATCGCCGGGCGCGGGCCGCTGGACGAGATCTCGGCCATGCTGCTGGCGCAGATCCTGCGCAAGCATGGCCTGGGTGCGCGGGTGGTGCCGCACCAGGCGGCCTCCCGCCGGGAGATCGGCACGCTGGATATGACCGGGGTGCGCATGGTCTGCGTCTGCTCGGTGGAGTTGCAGGGCACCCCCTCCAGGCTGCGTTACCTGCTGCAGCGGCTGCACCGCCGCGCGCCAGAGTTGCCGATGCTGGCTGGTATCTGGCAGGATGATGACCCCGCGTTGCGGGACGAGGAACTGCGCCGCACCCTGGGGGCGCGCTTCCTGGTTTCCTCGCTGCGCGATGCCGTGCTTGCCTGTGCCAGCGTGGCTCGGGAAGAATTTCCGTCGAATGAGCCTACGCCGCCCGCTTCGGGCGACAGCCCCGCAATGCCTGCAGGAGCTGTGGCGCGCCGTGCCTGAGCCATCTCACGACAATCTGACGAGAAGGACACAGCAATGGCCGATCTGATCGTGGTGGGCTTCGATAAGCCCGATGAAGCGGACAAGGTGCTGCTGCGGCTGGCGCAACTGCGACGTGAATACCTGATCGACCTTGAGGATGCCGTGGTCGTGGTCCGCGACGAAAGCGGCAAACTGCACATGAAGCAAAGCTTCAACCTGACGGCCATCGGTGCCACCTCTGGTCTGACATCCGGCGGCCTCTGGGGCGCGTTGGTGGGGCTGCTGTTCCTGAACCCGCTGGCAGGCTTCGTGATCGGTGGCGCCATTGGGGCCGGCACGGGCGCGATCTCCGGCTCGCTGATGGATTACGGCATAGACGACAACTTCATCAAATCGCTGGGCGAGACCATCCCGGCCAATTCCTCGGCGCTCTTCGTGCTGGTGCGCAAGGCGCAGCCGGAGAAGGTGCTGGCGGAATTCTCCGGCCTCAAGGGCAAGGTGCTGCGGACCTCGCTTTCGCCCGAGCAGGAGAAGCGGCTGCAGGAAGCGCTCTCTGCCGGCGGGGCTGTGACCGCCAGCTCCAGCTAAAGCAGCAGGGGCGGCAACGCCGGCGCTGCCTCATCCCGCCACATCTCCAGCGGCCGCGCACCGCAGGCGAGGAGATGGGCGGCAATGGCATCGAATTCGGTGGCAGGGCGGGTGCGGTCGGCATCCTCCCCCGGCGGCACCCAGAGCACGGTCTCATAGCGCCCCCGTGTCATCAGAACGCGATAGGTGTTGCGGATGAAGAGCTTCTCTTCCTCCTTCTGCACCAGGTTCCAGCGCGTGCCGGCAAAGGCCCGGGCCTGCCAGCCGGCGCCGCTCCGGATGAAATCGCCGCCCCAGGCCAGGCCCACGAGATCAAGTTCCAGGCCTTGGCAGGCATATTCGGTGGCGCAGACTTCCAGGGCATCCGAAGCCCTGACATCGGGCCAGCGGTCCAGAAACCACCGTACCGCTTCGTCCGGCCCATGCAGCACATGGCCAAGCCCATCCGCGCGCAGCCGCCGGGCGCCGGAGGAACATACCAGGCCCGCCCGCCGCAGCCCCCGCGCCATGCGGCGTAACGCTGCCCTTGCCGCGGCCAGATCGCGCGTCACGTAGAAAGGCAGATCCGCCGAGGCCGCGATCTCCACAGCCGCTGCGGGACGGTCGGACAGGACCGCATCCACCCAGGCGGCCCCGGCGGTGTCACGCACAGAGCGGATCGGCACTGTCAGGTCCAAGGCTGGTTCCAGCTTGAGCCAAGGTGGTGCCGGAGAGCGGGCGAGCTGTTGCGCTGGCTCAGTAGCATCCAGCACGCGCGGGGCTGCCACAGCCTGCCATGCCCCTCCCGAGGCTGCGATGACACGGCCCCATTCCGCCAGGCCGGCCTCACCCGTGTTGATCTCCTGCCCATTGCCGACCAGGGCGACGATCACCGCCCAACCCGGCAGGCGCGACATGATCTCCAGCATATGCGCGGGCTCGGAAACACTGAGCACGGATTGCCGGCGCTGCGTGTCTCGCGTCGCCTGCGCGGCATCCCAAGCGCGCTGCGCTTCATCAAAGACAACCAGATGCTCTGGTGGCGGGGCGGCGTTTCCCGCATGGGCTTCCAGAAAGCGGTGCACATTCTGCAGGAAGCCCCGCCCCTGCCGCGCCGGCTGACGGCGGCCCTGACTTGCCCGCGCATCTCTCGCCAAGGCTTCCCGCAACACCGCGACCAGGGGTGCATTGCCGGTCAGGAAGGCGGCGTTGGTCTCGTCCTCTCCAAAAACCACGTTGAGGCCGCACAAGGTCTTGCCGGCGCCGGGAATGCCGGTGACGAAGACCACGTACCGCCGCCCTGCCTCCCGTGCCTCGGCCACGGCATGACGGATGGCGGCGGTGGTGCGGGTGAGATTGGCGGTATCGGCGCGGGCCGCCGCGATGTCCTCGACACCATGACGGGCAAACATCAGCCTGGCGGCATCAATGATGCCAGGTACAGGCCGGTAAGCCGCATCAGCCCAGGCTTCGCCATCGAGCGGTGGGGTCGTGATCATGAAATGCTGCTGCGCCTGCGCCACCAAGTCCGGCAGGGTTGTGGCGCTGGCCCGCAGCACCGGGGTCACGCCCGGCAGCGGCAGCGGCCAGTCATTTCGTGGTGGTGGCGCGTGGGTAGCGACCAGCACCGGAACAATGGGATGCGCCCGGCTGCCCGCATGGAAGTCGCGCAGGTCGAGGGCATAGTCCTCCGTCTGGCGCAGATCCTCAGCATGGAAGGATCTGGCGCCGTGCTTGAACTCCAGCACCAGAATGGCGCGGTCGGTCAGCAGCACCGCATCGATGCGGCGCTCCAGCCGAAGCAGGTCGTATTCCAGCAGGACGTGCCAGTGCTCGCCGCCCGGATGCATGACGGCCTGCCGCAGGCTGCGCAAACTGGCGGTCCAGGAATCGATCTGTTCTGGCTCCACACCGCGAAAGCGACGGGATTGAGTGACGGCCAGTTTCGCCGCCAGATCCTCGGGCGCGACCGCGCGAAGCTCCTGCCCGGTGCATGCCAGCCAGGCTCTCATCCGCGACGCTTCTCCGGCCAGGTTGCGAGTCCGATGCTGGCCAGCATCAGTGCCAGCCCGAGCAGATGAAAGCGGGAAAAATGCTCGCCCAACACCAGCACCGCCAGCACGGCGGAGGTCGCCGGCAGGAAGGTAGTGAAGATCCCGGCGACACCGGCGGGAGCGCGCAGCAGCCCGGCATACCAGAGCAGCAGGCAGAGCACGCTGGCGGTGACGCTGTGGAAGACCAGCAGGCCGGCGATGGTGGGGTCCGCCAGCGCCGCCGCCGCGCCCAGCACGGGCAGGCAGAAGGGCAGCAGCATGGCGGCCGAGAAGAACTGCATCCAGAAGGAGGCCGTCACCACCGGCAGATGGCCGGAGAGGCGCTTGGCCAGCAGCACATAGGCGCCTTCACCGCACACGGCGACAAAGATCAGGGCATTGCCCAGCAGACTGCCGCCGGAGGAGGTTTCGGTGCGGGCCAGGGTGATGGCGGCCATGCCGCCCACCGCCAGCGCCGCCGCGCCCCATTGGCGGGGCGCCAGCCGCTCCCGCAGCCAGAGCGCGGAGCCGAGGGCGATGACCGCCGGCAGGGTGGCCAGCACCAGGCCCGCTTCCAGCGCCGTGGTGAAGCGCAGGCCGGTCAGCAGCGCCGCGTTGTAGAGCAGCGTGCCCAGCGCCGCCTGCAAGGCCAGGTTGCGCAAGGCGGCCGGGGATGGCCGCACCCGGCCTTCCCGCAGCCGCGCCAGGGGCCAGAGGATGGCGCAGGCCAGCAGGCAGCGCAGGCCGACGATCAGGGCGATGGGCAGCGCATTGGCCAGCAGCTTGGCCACCGCCACATTGGCCCCCACCAGCGCCATGGAACTGGCGAGCTGGGCATAGGCTGTCAGCATCTGGCGGTCCCTGGCAGTTCCGCCCGATCCGGCCTGGGGCGCTTCACTTTCGGCACGGCGTCAGCAGCCCCGCATTCCTGGACTCGAAGAAAAAAGAAGGGGGTCTGGGGGAATTCATTCCCCCGGCCTTCAATCTCCTTCCTGCCGGAAAGGCGAGAGGCTGGCCAGTTCCGCCATATGCTCCAGCATGGCGGGCCGTTCCTGTTCCAGGAATTCCGCCACCGCGCGCCGCAGCCCGCCATGGGGAATGAAATGCGCGGAATAGGTGGGCGAAGGCAGGTAGCCGCGCTGGATCTTGTGCTCGCCCTGGGCGCCGGCCTCGACGCGGGACAGGCCATGGGCGATGGCGAAGTCAATGGCCTGGTAATAGCACAGCTCGAAATGCAGGAAGGGCGCCTCCACCAGCGCGCCCCAGTTGCGGCCGTAGAGGGCATCCTTGCCCATCAGGTTCAGGGCGCCGGCCACGGGCTCGCCGTCACGTTCCGCCACCATCAGCACCACGCGGTCGCCCAGGCGCTCGGCCAGCAGGGGCCAGAAGCGGGCGGTCAGGTAGGCGCTGCCCCATTTCCGGTCCACGGTGTCCATGTAGCACTTGTGGAAGGTCTTCCAGTGCCGCGGCGTGATCTCGGCGCCGCGCAGGGCGCGGAAGGTCAGGCCGGCGGATTGGGCGTCCCGCCGCTCCCGCCGGATCTGCTTGCGCTTGCGGGAGGACAGGGCGGCGAGGAAGCCCTCGAAATCGGCATAGCCGTTGTTGTGCCAATGGAACTGGGTGCCGAGGCGGCGCAGCCAGCCGGCCTCGCCCAGGGTGTTCCACTCGGCCTCGGTGCAGAAGGTGACATGGCAGGAGGAAAGGTCGAGCGCCTCGGTCGCCTGCGCCAGCGCGCCGGCCAGGGCGGATTGGGGGATGCCGTCGCGCACCAGCAGCCGGGGGCCAGGCACCGGGCTGAAGGGCGAGGCCACCTGGAGCTTGGGGTAGTAGCGGCCCCCCGCGCGCTCGAAGGCATTGGCCCAGGCGTGGTCGAAGACATACTCGCCGTAGGAATGCCCCTTGGCATAGGCGGGGGCGACGGCCACCAGCCTGCCCGCCGGGTCCCGCAGCGCGGCGTGCTGCGGCAACCACCCGGTGCGGGCGCTGGCGGAGCCGGATTCCTCCAGGGCCAGCAGGAAGGCATGGCTGACGAAGGGGTTGCCGTCGCCGGCACAGGCATCCCACTCCGGGGCCGCGATCTCGGCGATCGCCGGATGCAGCCGCAGGGTCAGCTCGGTCTGATTGTCTGCCATGGCAACAGAGATATGGCAGCTTACCGGCGGCTGTCATCACCAGGACGGCAGGCCGCGGCGGTGGCGCCCGCCAGGCGGAGCATGCGCCGCGCCGCGATGGTGGCGCCGGCCGCGCCGCCCACCACCTTGGAGGCCAGGCCATGGACCACCTGCTCGGCCCCGGCCTCGGCCACCAGGTCGGCGCCGGCGGTCAGGCCGGCGGAGACCGTCAGGCGCCGCAGCAGCCGCCAGAGCATGGCGGTGCCGGGGCGCAGCCCGTGCAGCACCGCCACCTGCCGCATCAGCCGCAGGCCCAGCAGGGACATGGCCGCCGCATCCATGGCCGGCGAGGGCAGAATGGCCGTGACCACGAAGACCTGCCGCGCCGATTGCCAGCCCAGTGCCTTCACCCGCGCATCCAGCACCGGCAGCAGGGCGGTGTTCATCAGGCCCAGGGCTTCCTCCAGCGTGGTGGCGCGCAGCATCTGGGCGGCGGCGGGCACGGCTTCCGGCACGCGCTTGCCGACATCCTGCGCCCATTGCAGCAGGGCGGCGGGCGGGGCGACGGTGCCGGGGGTGGTGCGCAGGTCCCGCGCCAGCTGGTCCAGCGCCTTCAGGCGGCGCAGGGCGCGCCATTCACGCCCCAGCGCCAGCAGCACCGCGCCGCCGGCGCCCGCGCCCAGCGCCGCGCCCAGCCAGCCCAGCACGGGGGAGGCCGCGAAAAGGTCCCGCAGCATCAGCGCGAGGCCGAGCCCGAAGGTGCCCAGCACCAGCGCCGCCCCGGCCCCCGCCAGCAGCCCCAGCGCCCCGAACCAGGAGGGTGGCTTTTCCAGCGGCAGGTCGATCACCGCCGGCACGCCATGCTCGATGGGGCCGCCGAAGTCGGCATCCAGCAATGCGGGGCCAAGGTCTGGCGGCGGGGTGGCGGTGGCGGTGCGGGGGGCGGCGGGCGCCGCGGGCTCATCGGCCCAGCCGGGGGTTTGCGGGGTCACAGGGCATCCTCCAGCAGCCAGGCCAGCAGCGTATCCATGCCGAGATGCGGCAGGCCGTCGCGGCCATCGGGGTCGATCAGCGGCGGGCGCAGGGCAGGCAATTCAAAGAAGGGCCGGGACCAGAAGGGGTCGCCCGGCGGCGGTGGGGCGGAGGGGATATGGCCGGGGCGGAAGGGGCGGCGCCGTTCCTCCCCCAGCGGCACGCCCAGCACCACGGGCAGGCCGTCATGCACCGCGTCCTCTGTGCAGCGCAGGGCGGCGATGGCGCGGTGGGTGGTGGTGCGGCGGTCCTCGCCGGGCATGGCCATCATGGCGGAGAAGAGGCTTTCCAGCGCCGGGCGCTGGGCGGCGGGCACATGGTCGGCCTTGGAGGCCACGAAGCCCACCCGCTTCAGCGTGGACAGGCCCAGCCAGCGGGAGCGGGAGCGCGCATCATAGGCCGCCGCGATCTGCGCCACGGCATGGCGGGTATCCTCGAAGGCCCCCTGCCCGGCCCAGAGCGCGCCCAGCACATCCACCAGCACCACCTGCCGGTCGAAGCGGGCGAACCAGGGGTCGAAGAAATTCTGCCGCATGTCGTCGCGATAGGCGACGAAGCGCCGCGCCAGCAGGTCTCGCAGGCTGCCGGAGGGCGCCGGGCCATCCCCGGGCAGGGGAAAGAACCACATCATCGGGCTCTCGCCGCGCGGGCCGGGGCGCAGGAAGCGGCCGGGCTGCAGCCAGCGCAGGCCGAAGCGGTCCCGCGCCTGCTCCAGCAGCGTCAGGTACAGACGGTAGCCGCGCCGGGCCACGGCCTCATCCGCCACGGCCGTGGGGTCCAGGGCGGCGACGAAATCCAGGAACTCCCCCGCCACCGCCGCGCGCGGTTCCGCCCGCAGCAGGGCCAGAGTAGCGGCGGACCACTGGGAAAAATCCTGGTCCAGCAGCGGCAGGTCCAGCAGCCATTCGCCGGGGTAATCCAGCAGGTCCAGCCGCACGCGGCGGGAGCCCAGCAGGCGCATCGGGCCGCTGCGGCTGAGTTCCAGCGTCAGGCTGGCACTGGCGAGGTCGCTGGTGCGCGGCGGCCAATGCGGCTGGGCACCGGCGAGGTCGCGGATCTTGTCGGCGGCATCGAACCAGTCCAGCGCCTGGGTGCCGGCAGGCTCCAGCCGCACGCCGCGCAGCACCGTGCCCTGGCGTTCCAGCAGCGCGGAGAGCGCCGGCAGGGTCTGCCGCCCCCGCCCCATGGCCAGCAGATTGGCGATGAGCGAGGTGATGAAGACCGTCTTGCCGGAGCGGCTGAGACCGGTGATGGCGATGCGCAGCGTGGTTTCGTTGAGCAGCCGCTCGGCCTCGTCGGCCATGTCGGTGACGAGGCGGACGGCACCGCTGCTCAGTTCCTCGCCGATCCTCAGCAGTCCGGACACGCATTCACCCCCGCTTGCAGGCCGCCGCAGATGTGCGGATGCGAGGGGCGCGCGGCAAGGCTCAGGCGGCGGCGAAGCGCTTCATGTAGAAATACTTGGCCTGGCCGGGGCGCGGATAGTCCGGCAGCGTGCCGACGCGGTGGTAGCCCTGCTTCTCGTAGAAGCCGGCGGCCTGGAAGCTCAGCGTATCCAGGTAGCTGCCGACACAGCCGCGCGCCCGTGCCTCATCCTCCGCCGCGCCCAGGATGCGGGCGCCCTGGCCGCCGCCGCGCAGGTCCTCGGGCAGGTAGAAGGTATCGACATAGAGCCAGCCGTAGCGGGTGCGGCCGGTCAGGCCGCCCCGCACCGCGCCGGAGGCCGGGTCCCGCACCACGACGGAGAGCGGACGGCTGTCCGGCGCCCCGGCGAAGCGGGCGTTATGCCCCAGCAACCCATCCAGCAGCGCCTGCGCGATGCTTGGGTCGGCGCTGTCGGTGACCTCCAGTTCGGCGAGCATCATCAGGCGATCTCGAACATGCCTTCCACCTCGACCGCCGCATCCCCGGGCAGGGAGGGCACGCCGATGGTGGAGCGGGCATGCCGCCCGGCCTCACCGAACACTTCCACCGCGAGGTCGGAGGCGCCGTTCATCACCAGCGCGTGCTGGGTGAATTCCGGCCCGGCGGCGATGAAGCCGCCCAGGCGCACCACGCGCTTCACGCGGTCCAGGTCGCCCACCGCCGCCTTCACCTGCGCCACCACATTGATCAGGCAGATGCGGGCGGCCGCCGTGGCCTGCTCCACCGAGACCCCCGCGCCGACCTTGCCGGTGCAGGCGATCTTGCCCTCCACCAGCGGGATCTGGCCGGAGACCACCAGCAGGTTGGGGCCGGCGAAGTTGAAGCCGACGTAGTTGGCGATGGGCGCGGCCGGCGTGGGCAGCGTGATGCCGAGCGCGGCGAGGCGCCCTTCAACGGTTCCGGTCATCAAGGCACTCCTGGGGAGAAAAAGAGGGTCAGCCCACCAGCCGCAACCGGCTCCGCCGGGCGGCGGGGCTGGGCTTGGCGGGCAGCGCCAGGGGCAGCTGCGGCGCATCGGCCCGCACGGGGGCGGTGCCGGTGGCGCAGTCTTCCTCGGACGGGTCGGGCCAGAGGTGGCGGGCCTCGGCGCCATCGAGGTAAGCGCAGGCGAGGCGGCGGAAGGCCCAGTCCAGCACCGAGGTGGCGCGGCGGATCTCCGGGTCACCCTCCACGGTGCCGCAGGGGCCGCCCTGGCCATAGGCCACGGCCTGCACATAGTCCGACAGCGGCATGCCGCGCGCGAGGCCGAGGTTCACCACATGAACAAAGCTGTCCATCAGCCCGCGGAAGGCGGCGCCATCACGCGCCATGGCCAGGCCGATGCTGGCCAAGCCGCCATCGGGTGCCTCGGTGGTGGTCAGGGTCACGCGGTGGCCGGCCAGGGTCACGCGCCAGACCTGCCCACGGGCGGTGGCCGGGCGCGGCGGCGGCAGCGGCCGGGCCGGCTGCGGCTGCGCGGCCGGCGCCGGGGCGGCGGCATGGAGGTAGGGGCGCACGGCGGCTTCCATGGCCGCGCGGGCGGCGGCGGGCACCGGGGCCAGCAGCGACTCGGCGGGGAAGCCCAGCGCGGCGGCGCGGCGGGCGGCACGGGTGGGCTGCTCGGCGGCGCGGCCATCCGGGCCATGCACGAAGCGGGTGGGCCCCTGGGCCGGGGCGAGGCCGCCGGTCTCGGCGCCCAGCAGCCCCTCGGCGGCATCGACGGGGGTTAGGGCCAGCAGGGCGGCATGGCGCAGCCCGCCGGAGCGGCCGGCCCGCTCCAGCGCTTCCCGCGCGGCGGCGGCGAGGCCGGGCACGGCGCAGGCGGCCGGCGGGGTCGGCCAGAAGAGGCAGGCGGATTCGCGCGGGCCCTGGCGCTGCGCCAGCTCGGCGCTGGCGGCCTCGGCGGCACCACGGGTCAGGGCGGTCAGGCAGGCGGCGGCATCGCGCGCGGCGGCGGAATCATAGGGCAGGCCCAGCGCCGCCAGCAGCCCAGCGAGGTCGGCGAAGCCGAGTCGCAGCGCCATGGCCTTGCCGGCGGTGAGGATATCCAGCGCCTGGACGGCGGTGGCCACGGCACCGGCATAGGCCGGGATGTCGAAGCCGCCGGCATCATCCAGGAAGGCCGGCAGGTTCAGCACGAAGCGCGGCTCGGCCTTGGGCTCGTTGCGCCAGGTGGCGGCGCCGGGGGCGCCCCGGCGCTCCAGCACCAGGGCGTGCAGCGCCCCGGAGAGCGCGGCGCCGCCGGCTTCATCCAGCAGGGAAAGCTTGCGGCCCTGGGCCACCAGCCGGCCGATCCAGCCCTGGGCCAGCGCCGGCAGGGAGACGGAGCCCTGCCCTGGGGCCAGGGCGGCCAGAGCCGCCGCGGCCTCGTCCTCCCAGGCCGCGGGCAGCGCCACGGGGCGCGCGGCGGCATCCGGGTCGGCCTGCGCCCGCATGCGCCGCAGCGCGATTCCCGCCCAGACCGTGCCTGCCATTCGTTCCATGTCCATATGCTAGGATGAGGCCGCGCGGGGCGGAAGTCACATCGGGTGGTGAATCCGACTCAGGCGCCCCAGATATGGTGCGACGCAACCCCGACCTTTCGCGCGGCGCCTGCATGTGCGAAGGAAGCGCCGGGACGCGCCCCCGCGCCGCCACACTGTTTCCCCCCTTTGCCTGATGGAACCGACCGCGTCATGTCCTTCCTGCATCGGCTGACCACTGGCTTCGCCGTCAGCGAGATCGGCACCGACCGCTTCGGCAATACCTACTACGAGAGCAAGCGCGACTGGCTGAACTACGGCCGCAAGCGCCGCTACGTGGTTTATTCCGGGACGCCCGAAGCCACCAAGGTGCCGCCCGAGTGGCATGCCTGGCTGCACCACACCACCGATGCCCCGCTGTCGGAGAAGAAAAAGTATCCGTGGCAGCAGGAGCACCGCCCCAATCCGACCGGCACGGCCCAGGCCTACCGTCCCGTCGGCCATGACCACGCCACGGGGCACCGCCAGGTGACCACGGGCGATTATGAAGCCTGGACTCCAGGTAGCTGAACGGTTCCATGCAACGTAGAAGCCTCGCCGAGATCCTGACCGGCGCCGTCGTGCTGTTGGTTGCCCTTGGCTTCCTGATCTATGCCGTCAGCAGCTCTGGCCGCAGCTTCGCCAGCAGCGACGGGATCGAGCTGTCCGCGCGCTTCGACCGGATCGACGGGCTGCAGCCCGGCGCCGATGTCCGCATCGGCGGCGTCAAGGTCGGCAGCGTGGTGGACCAGCGGATCGACCCCCTCACCTTCCTGGCCGTGCTGCGGCTGCGGGTGAACGGCGACCTGAAGCTGCCCACCGACACCTCCGCCGAGATCACCTCGGAAAGCCTGCTGGGCGGCAAGTATGTCGCGCTGGTGCCGGGCGGGGAGGAGAAGGTGCTGGCCAACGGTGACCAGATCACCATCACCCAGTCCGCCGTCAGCCTGGAGTCGCTGCTGGGCCGCTTCATCTTCTCGGTGACCGAGCTGGCTTCCAGCCGCAGCGAGGAAGAGCGGAACAACAACGAGGACGCCAAGCCCGCTCCGGCCCCGGCCGCCCCGCGCGGCGGCGCCCCGGCCCGATGAGCGCCACCCCGGAAGGATCGGCGCCGCCGGCCGTCTGGCCGGGCGCCGACGGCCAGCCCGTCTCCTGCCGGGAGAAGCTGAAGATGCTGGCGGAAAACCACGCGGAGGCGGCCCAGGTGCTGCGCGATGTCTTCGAGGATGCCGTGCTGATGGGCGTGGACGAGGCCGCCATGCGCCGCATCCTGGCCGGGCTGGTCGAAGCGCTGCCCAGCCCGCGCCAGAAGAACGCCGGGGGCGGCGCGGCATGAGGGCGGTGCTCGGCCTGCTGGCGGCGCTGTGCTGCGCGGCCCCGCTGCTGCCCTTCACCGCCTCTCCGGCCCTGGCCCAGATGGATGCGGGCTGGGAGCCGAAGCAGGAAGCGGAGCTGCAGGCGCTGGACAAGGTGACGGCGCGCATCACCATCCTGAAGGCGCGGCTGAACCAGCCCATCACCTTCGGCACGCTGCGGGTGACCGTGAAGGCCTGCAATGCCCGCCCGCCGGAGGAAGTGCCCGATGCCGCCGCCTGGCTGCAGGTGGATGAGACCCGCGAGGGCAGCGGCGGCCGCCCGGTCTTCCAGGGCTGGATGTTCGCCAATGCCCCCGGCATCGCGATGCTGGAGCATCCGGTCTACGACCTGCGCGTGTTGCAGTGCCGCTGAGGCTGCCGCCACGGCACCTCACGCCTAAGTGACATTGGCAATCAACGCGGCGGAATAGGGCGAAATCGCGGCAGGGCCCTGAAGGCGCCCTTGCCTGGGGTTTGCGGATGGCTCCACCACGGCCATATCGGAAGCCATGCCGCAGACCGCCTCCTCCGACCTGCCGCCGCTGCCCGGTGCCCGCGCAGCCCTGTTCCTGGATTTCGACGGCACGCTGATCGACATCGCGCCGCGCCCTGATGCCGTGGTGGTGCCGCCGGACCTGCCGCCGCTGCTGGCGCGGCTCTCCGCGCAGCTGGGCGGCGCCGTGGCCATCGTCACCGGTCGTGGGCTGGATGTGGCGCGTGGGCTGACCGGCAACCCGCCCGTCGGCTTCGCCTGCGAGCATGGCACCGTGATCGACGCTTCCGGCATCGGCGCCGCCATCCCGCCCCTGCCCGAGCCCAGCGGCCCGCCCGAAGGCTGGCGCGAGGCCGCCGCCGAATTCGTCGCCGACCGCCCCGGCATGCTGCTGGAGCACAAGAACTACGGTTTTGTTCTGCATTTCCGCGCCGTGCCGGAACGCGGCGAGGAAGCCACCGCCTTCCTGAAGCGGATGGTGGAAGGCACCCACTTCCAGGTCATCCCCGCCCATGCGGCGGCCGAGCTGCGCCCCAAGGGCAGCGACAAGGGCGTGGCCACCGACTGGCTGATGCGCCACCCGCCCTTTGCCGGCCGCATCCCCGTCTTCATCGGCGACGACGTGACGGATGAGGACGGCATGCGCGCCGCCCGCGCCCATGGCGGCGAAGGCTACCGTGTGCCGGAGCGCTTCCCGGCCGGCCCGGCCGATGTGCGCGCCTGGCTGCGCCGCCTGGCGGAAAGCCTGCCCGCGGCCTCCCAACCCGCCGAGGGAGCGGCATGAGGCGGACGGCGTGAGCCAGCCCCTCGACCTCGCCCCCGTCGGCAATGGCATCATTGCCGCGCTGTTCGACCGCATCGGCCGCTGCTCCTGGCTCTGCTGGCCGCGCCTCGACGGCGACCCCGTCTTTTGCGCCCTGCTGGGTGGCGAGGCGCCAGAGGACGGCTTCATGGAAGTGGAGCTGGTCGGGCTGAAGCACAGCCGCCAGAGCTACCGCCGCAACACCGCCGTGCTGGAAACGGAGCTGGAGGACGAGAACGGCGCCCGGCTGCGCATCATCGATGCCGCGCCGCGCTTCAGCCGCTTCGGCCGCAGCTTCCGCCCGCCCATGCTGGTGCGGCGGATCGAGCCGCTCTCCGGCACGCCGCTGATCCGCCTGCGGGCGCGGCCGCGTGGCGACTGGGGCAAGGACGCGCCGATCAAGCGCGCCGGCAGCAACCACCTGCGCTTCTTCACCGAGACCCAGGCGCTGCGCGTCACCACCGATGCGCCGCTGGTCTGCCTGGCGGAGGAAGCGCCCTTCCTGCTGGACCGCCCGGTCTCGATCATCCTCGGCCCCGACGAGACGGTGCCGGAGAATACCGAGAGCCTGGTGGAGGACTTCATCCGCCACACCACCAGCTACTGGCTGGACTGGTCGCGCGGGCTGCACCTGCCCTTCGAATGGCAGGATGCGGTGATCCGCGCCGCCATCACGCTGAAGATGTGCGCCTTCGAGGAAACCGGGGCCGTCGTCGCCGCCCTGACCACCTCCATCCCCGAGGCGCCGGATACCGAGCGCAACTGGGACTACCGCTACTGCTGGCTGCGGGATGCTTTCTTCACAGTGCAGGCGCTGAACCGCCTCGGCACCACCCGCACCATGGAGGACTACATCCGCTACGTGACCAACGTGGTGGCCATCTCCCCCGGCGGCGTGCTGCGGCCCTGCTACCCGCTGGTGCCCTCCCTGCCCATGCCGGAGCGGATCGAGGAAGCGCTGCCCGGCTTCCTGGGCATGGGCCCGGTGCGCGTCGGCAATGCGGCGGCGGAGCAGATCCAGAACGACGTCTATGGCTCCGTCATCATGGCGGCGGCGCAGATGTTCTTTGACCGCCGCCTGCCCCGCCCGGCGGGCGAGCCGCTGTTCCGGCTGCTGGAGCGGCTGGGCGAGCAGGCGGAGAAGCTGGCGCTGCAGCCCGATGCCGGCATCTGGGAATACCGGGGGCGGGAGCGGACCCATACCTTCTCCGCCGCCATGTGCTGGGCGGGGCTGGCGCGGCTGTCCGGCATCGCCCGCCACCTGGGGCTGGAGCAGGAAGCGGAGCGCTGGGCAGCCTCCGCCCGCAACCTGCATGGCGTTATCTGCGAGCGCGCCTTCCGCCCGCACCTCAACAGCTTCGTGGAAAGCTTCGAGTCGGACGGCATGGACGCGGCGCTGCTGCTGCTGGCGGAGATCGGCTTCCTGCCCGCCACCGACCCGCGCTTCCTCGGCACCCTGGACCGGGTGACGCAGCGGCTGCTGCATGAGGGTTTCATCTATCGCTACGATATGGCTGACGATTTCGGGCGGCCTGAAACCGCCTTCCTGGTTTGTTCATTCTGGTATGTGGACGCGCTCGCCGCGGCGGGCCGGCAGGATGAAGCGCGAGCAATGTTCGGGAGGATTTTGTCGTGCCGGAATCATCTGGGACTGCTGGCCGAGGACCTGGACCCGAAGCGGAACCATCTGTGGGGGAACTTTCCACAGACCTATTCGCACGTTGGCCTGATCCTCTCGGCGATGCGTTTGAGCCGTTCATGGGAGCACGGTCTGTGGGGCGGTTGATTGTTGTCTCGAACCGCGTCGCCCTGCCACGCCGTGGGGAACCCACGGCGGGCGGGCTGGCGGTGGCACTGAAGGATGTGCTGAAGTCCAATGGCGGCCTCTGGTTCGGCTGGAGCGGGGAAACCACCAAGGGCCCTACCACCGGCGAGCTGAAGACCGTCCGCTACCAGGGCATCGACTACGCCACCATCGACCTCAACGAGAACGATTACAAAGGCTTCTACGCCGGCTATTCCAACAACATCCTGTGGCCGCTGTTCCATTTCCGCATCGGGCTGCTGGAATACGACCGCAAGCAGGCCGACGCCTACCGGCGCGTCAACCGCGACTTCGCCAAGGCGCTGATGCCGCTGCTGGGGCCGGATGACACCATCTGGATCCATGACTACCAGATGATTCCACTGGGCGCCGAGTTGCGGGCGCTGGGCGCCAAGCAGCGTATCGGCTTCTTTCTGCACATCCCCTTCCCGCCCTGGGCGGTCTTTTCCGCCCTGCCGGACGCCGACAGGCTGCTGCGCGATCTACTGGCCTACGACCTGGTAGGCGTGCAGACGCAGCGCGACCTCAGCGGCATGATCGACTCCCTGCGCCACGGCCTGGACCTGCGGACGGATGCCGATTGCGGCGTGGTCAGCAGCGCCTGGGGGCCGAAGCGCCGCACGCAGCTGTCCCATCACGCCATCGGCATCGATACCCGCGCCTTTGCGACCGTCGCGCGCAAGTCGGCCTTCGGTCCCGACGCGCAACGGATGAGGGCCAGCATGGGCGACCGCAAGCTGATCGTGGGCGCCGAGCGGCTGGACTACACCAAGGGCCTGCCGCACCGCCTGCGCGGCTTCGGCGCCTTGCTGGACAACTTCCCGGAGCACCTGAACAAGGTCACCTACTTCCAGGTCGCCGCGCGCAGCCGCAACGAGGTCGCCAGCTACCGCGACCTGAAGCGGGAACTGGACACCCTGGCCGGCCGCATCAACGGCGACCACGCGGAATTCGACTGGACGCCCGTGCGCTACGTGGCCCGCGCGGTGGCGCGGGATACGCTGGCCGGCTTCTACCGCCTGGCGGATGTCGGGCTGGTGACGCCGCTGCGGGACGGCATGAACCTGGTGGCCAAGGAATACGTTGCCGCCCAGGACCCGGAAAACCCTGGCGTGCTGGTGCTCTCCTCCTTCGCCGGCGCGGCCGAGACCATGGACGGCGCCCTGCTGGTGAACCCGCTGGATGCCGAGGCCATGGCCGAGCAGCTCCACCGCGCGCTGAAAATGCCGCTGGGCGAGCGCAAGGAACGCTGGGCCGGCATGATGGCGGGACTGGAGGAACAGACGGCCGCGCGCTGGGCGGAGAACTTCCTCAACGAGCTGGAGGAACAGGTGCTGCCGGTGGAGCCGCCGGCGGGGCTGGCCTCGGCTGGGGCCGGCATACGGAACTGAAGCAAGGCCGGGGGAAGGAATTCCCCCGGACCCCCATCTTCTTTTCTTCGAGTTTTTCGGCCGGTCAGCGAGGCGGGCGGCGCTTCCGGAAGACATCCCACACCAGATAGCAGCCGGGGGCGATGACGCTTCCCAGAAACAGCCCGATGCAGACCACGGCTTCGGCGGGCTGGACGTAGATGGTCATCATCCTGCCCCCTCGGCCGGCGGGAAAGTGCAGGGCCTCCGTATGGCCTGTCTCCACCGATGGCCTGAGCGGGGAATGCAGGCTCAGCATGAACCAGCAGCAGATGCTGAGCAGCAGGAAAACCAGGAACAATGCGCCGAGGATGAGAAGCTGGCGGCGTTCGGCCGGGTCCGCCGGCGGCTGGTAGGGCGTTGGAGTGAAGCCGCTGTAGCGCGAGGGCGGCTCATCAGGCACCCCGGTCCAGGCTGAGGAAGAGATCGGGCGGCGCGGTCCGGCATCATCCTGCATGCCTGAACATTACCATGTGGCATGCGATCGCCGCTGCCGCGGGCGCATCAGACTCGAAGAAAAGAAGATGGGGGTCCGGGGGAATTCCTTCCCCGGCCTGTTTCACCCCCGCCGGAAGCGCAGCACCCGGCTGCGATGGCTGACCAGCGCCACCTCGTCCCCCTTAAAGCTCAGGCTGAACTGCTTGTTCCAGGGGCCATCCGGCAGGGTCGCCAGCAGGCGCCCCTCACCCAGCGGGCGCAGCCGGGCCGTCATGCGGGCGGGGCCGATGCCGGTGGCGAGCGTCTCGCCCTCGATGTCGAAACCGGCATGATAGGCGGGGCAGCGCCAGGGGCCTTGCGCCGCCGCCGGCACAGCCTCGGCCGCCACGGGGCGGAAGTGGCGGGCGACATGACCGATTTCGCCCTCGATGCCGCTGCCCTCGGCGCGCAGGCGCATGGGGTTGTGGGCGGAAAGGGAAACGGCCCAGCCGGCATCGCCCTGGTAGAGCACCTCGCTGGCGCCGAGGAAGCTGGCGGTATTGCCGGTAACCTCCAGCCAATGGCCGGTGCCGGGCTCGGCATACAGACCTTCGGGCAGGCTGGCCGGGGGCGGCATCTCCTGGCCCAGCAGGGCGGCCATGGTGCGCAGCGCGAGGCCATAGGCGCCGGTATCCTCGCGGTTGGAGACCACGACGATGCCGAGGCCGGGCTCCGGCGCCAGCAGCAGGTAGGTCTTGTAGCCGGCGTGCGACCCGCCATGGCCCACCAGCGCCACAGGCCCCAGCCGTCCGTGGGCCAGGCCCAGGCCATAGGCGGTGGCGCGGCCATCCAGCAGGTGGCGCGGCGCGGCCTGCTCGGCCAGCAGCCCAGCGGCGGGGCCACGGTTGGCCAGCACCGCCTGGCCCCAGATGGCCAGCGCCCGTCCGCTGCCGGTCAGGCTGCCGGAAGCCGAGAGATGCAGGCCGGCATTGCCAAGCTGCCAGCCCATGGCGCCTTTCCAGTAGCCGGGGACAAGGCCGGGGATAGGGTCGAACCAGGTCTCCGGTGCCCGCCATGCGATGCCGAGGGGGGCGCCGATCTCGGCTTGCACCCAGTCGTCGAAGACGATGCCCTGGCGCGCCAGCGCGGTTTCCACCAGCCGGTAGCCGGTATTGGAATAGGAAATCTCCCGCCCCGCCGGGAAGTTCAGCGCGCCCAGGCTGGCGATGAAGTCCAGCAGCGGCGCCGCATCCGTGGCGGTGTGGACGGAAAGGCCCAGCAGGCTCAGCGTCTCCCGTACATCCGGCAACCCGCCGGTCATGTCCAGGGCGCGGCCGACGGAAACCTCGGCCATGGGGCCGCGCAATTCCGGCAGGTGGCGGCCCAGCGGATGGCCCAGCGCCACGCGGTCGCGGTGGCGGCGCTGCATGGCGGCCAGCACATGCTTGGTGACGGAGGCGTAGCGCACCACGCTGTCGGCGCTGAAGGCGGCGCCGGTGGAAAGGCTCTCCAGCCCCGCCGCCACCGCCACGGGGATGCTGTGGGTATCGAAGGCGAGGATGGCGCCGCCCGGCGCCCCCTCCTCCGCCGCCCAGGGCGCGACCAGTTCGGCGGCCCGGGCTTCGGCAGCGGCCCAATCAGGCTTGCCGGTGGGTGCCACCGCCTCAGCCCTTGCGGACGAAGTCGTAGGAATTGGCATCGGCCAGCGTGCCGAGCCGCACCCCCGTCACGTCCTCGCGGCAAGCGGCGGTGTTCACAGCCTGCAGCATGAAGACGAAGGGCGCGCGCTCCATGCTGTCCCGCTGCATCGCCTCGTACATCGCCAGGCGCTTGGCGGTATCGGCCTCCTGCAAGGCGGCCTGGGCGCGGGCGGTCAGGTCCGCGTCCTGCCAGGAATTGCGCCAGGCCAGGGTGCGGTTGCGGGCATCGGGGCTGTTGTCGGTGTTGACGCAGAAGGCCTCGGCATTGCTGTTGGGGTCGAAGTAGTCGACGCCCCAGGAGGTCAGCGCAGCCTCGTGCTGGCGGGCACGGGTCTTGGTCAGCACCTGCCGGTTCTCGCCCGGCATCAGCCGCAGCCTGATGCCGATGGCGGCGAAATCCGCCTGCAAGGCCTGGGCAATATCCGGGTAGGGCTGCGCCGAGTAGTGGTCCATCACCAGCTCGAAGCCATCCGGCAGGCCGGCCTCGGCCAGCAATGCCTTGGCCTTGGCCACATCCTTCTGGAAGGGCTTGTCCGCCACCGCCGCGGGCAGGCCGACCGGCAGGAAGCTCTGCTGCACCGTATGCGTCAGCGAGGCGATGTTCTGCTGGATCGCCTGATAGTCGATCGCCCATTTGATCGCCTGCCGCACCTGCGGCTTGGCCAGGGCGGGATGCACGGTATTGAGCTGGATCAGCATCTGCGTCGTCGCCGCCTTGCGGATCAGCGTGAAGCCGGCATCGTTCTGCAGGTTGCGAAGCTGCTCGGTTGTCAGATTGCGCGCGATATCCACATCGCCATTGCGCAGCAGCAGCAACTGGGCGGAAGGATCGGTGATGTGGCGCAGCATGACGCGGCGGATCGGGCCGCGCTTGGCCTGAGCGGGGCTGGCTTCCAGGATGGCGCTCTCGCTGGCCTTCCAGGACCGCAGCAGCCAGGAGCCGGAGCCGGCGGAATTCTGCTTCAGCCAGGTGTTGCCAAGGTCGTCTCCGCTGGCGTGCTCCAGCACCGCCTTCTTGTCGACGATGCTGCCGACATTGGCGGAGAGGCAATAGAGCACGAAGCCCGGCGAGGCCTTGCCGTCCAGCGCCACCGTCAGCGTATGGGCATCCGCCGCGCGGATGCGCTCTTCCACATTGTCCCTGGTGAAGCCGAATTGGTTGATGATGAAGGCCGGTGCCTTGTTCAGCTTCACCGCGCGTTGCAGCGAGAAGGCGGCATCCTCCGCCGTCACGGGATTGCCACTGGCGAAGACGGCATCGCGCTTCAGCCTGAAGGTGATCAGCTTGCCGTCGTCCGAAACGGTCCAGGATTCCGCCAGGTCGCCTTCCAGCACATCGGGCTTGTCCGGGTTCGGGCGCAGCAGCTTCTGGTACATGTTGGCGGCGATCTCGGCCGCCACCGTCTCGAAGCTTTCCTGCGGGTCCAGGCTGGTCACGTTGTCCAGCTGCTGCGCGACGACGAGGATGGTCTTCGGCGTCTCGGCGAAGGCGCGGCTCAGCGCGTCATAGCTGAAGACGGAGGCGGCGGAAGCCGCGGCCAGGAAAGCGCGCCGGTTCATGTGGACAATCCCATATCCGTGTTGCCGCCCGCCGAAGGGCTGCCAGCCGCGATAGAACGCCCCCTGGAAGGGCGCAAGCCGACGCAGGCTTCCATGTCAGGCGCCGGAGATGGCACGCTCCACGGCAGCCTCGGCATGCAGGGCGGTGGTGTCGAAGAGCGGCACGGCGCTGTCCTCGGGCCGCACCAGCAGCATGATCTCGGTGCAGCCCAGGATCACCGCCTCCGCCCCGCGTTCCACCAGCCGCGCGATCACGGCGCGATAGGCCTCGCGGGAGGCCGGCTCGGCCCGTCCCTGCACCAGTTCCTCATAGATGACGCGGTGGACCAGGGCGCGGTCCTCCGGCTCCGGCACCAGCACCTCCAGCCCGTGCCGCTCCACCAGGCGGCCCTTGTAGAAATCCTGCTCCATGGTGAAGGCGGTGCCCAGCAGGCCGACGCGGCGCAGGCCGGCGGCACGGATACGCTCGGCCGTGGGGTCAGCGATATGCAGCAGCGGGATGCCGATGGCCGCCTGCACCTCCGCCGCCATGCGGTGCATGGTGTTGGTGCAGATCACCACGAAATCCGCCCCGCCGCGTTCCAGGCGCTGTGCCGCGGCGATCATCTCCGCCGTGGCCTCGGCCCAGCGGCCGGCATGTTGCAGCGCCTCGATCCCGGCGAAGTCGAAGGACCACATCAGGCAGCGGGCGGAATGCAGCCCGCCCAGCCGGTCACGCACCTGCTCATTGATGATGCGGTAGTACTCGGCCGAGCTTTCCCAACTCATGCCGCCCAGCAAGCCAATGACCTTCTGCGCCACCGCCATTCCTCCGCCAGCGGCGGAAACTCAGGCACAGGCGCGGCGGCCTGGCAAGCGCGGGACTTAAAGCTGCGCTTCCACCGGCAGCCATTCCACCGCACGGGCCAGCATGCGGCGGGCCAGCGGTGCCTCGGGCTCATGCGGGCTGGTGGATTCGTCGTCGGTCCAGAGCATCTTCCGGCCCTGGACCCAGACGCGGTAGGAGCGGTCAGGTTCGGTCAGGCGGCGGTGCTCGTCATGCACCTGCCGCGCCAGTTCGGAGTGGTGGACGAAGGCGCCCATCTCGGTGTTCAGTCGGGCCGAGCGCGGGTCGAGGTTGAAGGAGCCGACGAAGACCATCTCGCCGTCGATCGCCAGTGCCTTGGTATGCAGGCTGGCGCCCTTGGAGCCGAAGACGCCGCCATTGCGCTTGGTGGTGCGCTTCAGCTCAAACAGCGTGACACCCAGTTCCAGCAGCCGCGGGCGGTAGCGGGCATAGCCGGCATGCACCGCCACAACATCGGTGGCGGCGAGCGAATTGGTGACCACCGTCACCTTCACGCCGCGCTTCACCAGCGCCTCGAACATCGCCATGCCGCCTTCGCCGGGCACGAAGTAAGGGGAAACGACCAGCGCTTCCCGCTGTGCCGACATCAGCGCCTCGCCCACCGCCGGGGCCATGCAGCCGGTGACGCCGCGTCCCTTGGCCTTGGCCGGCGGGTCCGCCAGCACGCGCACCGCATCATCCGCCGCCAGCAACTCGACATGCGAGAAGGAGGCACGGGACTTGGCCAGTTCCTGCAGGTAGGGGCGGGCCTGATCCTCGCGCGGGGTATCCTCCAGCCGGGCGCGCACGGTTTCCAACGCCTCCGGGCTGAGGTCGCGGCCGGCGCGGAAATGCTCCACCGGCAAGGCCAGGGAGGAGGACCAATAGCTGTCGAAAACCGCCTGGGCCTGGGCGGCGGCCTCGCCGGCGATGATCACGTCCAGGTCGCGGAAATTGAAGTCGCCGGCGGCATCGAAATAGTTGTCGGAGATGTTGCGGCCGCCGACCACGGCCACCTTGCCATCCGCCACCCAGCACTTGTTGTGCATGCGGTGGTTCAGGTGCCAGCCGCCGAGGGCGAATTCCAGTGCCAGCCCGACCTGCCCCAGGAAGCGGAAGCGGCGGGTGTTGAACAGCCGCACCTCGACGCGTGGATGCGCGGCCAGCGTCGCCAGCAGCGCCTCGCCGGAGAGGGCATAGCTGTCATCCAGCAGCAGGCGCACCCGCACGCCGCGGTCGGCGGCATGCAGGGCTTCCCGCGCCATCAGGCGGCCGGTGGTGTCCTCCATCCAGGTGTAATACTGCAGGTCCAGCGTGCGGCCAGCGGCGCGGGCCAGGCTGGCGCGGACCATGAAGGCCTCCAGCCCCAGCGGCACCAGAGCAATGCCGGTGCGCGCACCCTGCCCGTTCCCGGCGGCGGCAAGCGCCTTGGCCACCAGCCGGTCCAGCGCCGAATCCCCTGGCGCGGCGCCGGCCTGCACAGGCGCGACAGCGATCGGGGGGTCCAGCGCGATGCTCATGCGGCGACGGCTTCGGGCGGCGCGTCGGGCTGCGCGGCGGCGGCGACCGAGAGGTCCAGCCGCGCCCGCAGCGGCAGGTGGTCGGAGGCGAGGCGCGCCAGCGGCGTGTCATGCGCCTGCACGTCCCGCACCACGCCGCGCGGCCAGCCCAGGATACGGTCCAGCGCCAGCACCGGCAGGCGGGACGGAAAGGAGGCCGGGCCGAAGGCCAGCGAGCCGAAGAGCGGTTCCAGCAGCCGCAGGGAGGAGCGGCGGCCGGGGCGCCATTCGTTCAGGTCGCCCATCATGATCGTGGGCATCTCGTCGCGGCGGGAAATGGCTTCCAGGATGGCGGCGCCCTGGCGCATGCGGCAGCGGCGCAGCAGGCCGAAATGGGCCGCCACCACGCGCAGGCGGCCGCCCGGCAGGTCCAGTTCCGCCAGCACGGCGCCACGCGGCTCGGCGCCCGGCAGCGCCATGCATTGCACATGCGCCAGCGAGCCCTGCCGCACCAGCAGCGCATTGCCGTGCCAGCCATGGCCATCCGGCAGGCGGGAGATCGGCAGCAGCTGCAGGCCGTGCTCGCGCAGCGTGCCGGTGTCCAGCAGCCCGACGCGGCGGCCGAAGCGCTTGTCCGCTTCCTGCACCGCGATGATGTCGGGGTTCATCTCGGCGATCACATGCGCCACGCGGTGCGGATCGAAGCGCCGGTCCACGCCGACGCATTTGTGCACGTTGTAAGATGCCAGGGTCAGCATGCCGCCGCCGGGGCTGCTGCCCTTCGGCGCCTGCGGCTTGCGGACCCTGTCTATGCTCTCGTCGGGCTCAGCGGCCATGGCCTGCTCCGATACCTCCTCTGCGGCTGTGGTGCCGCGCGAGATGCCGGCCCCTGCCTCAGATTTAGGCACAGGTGGCAGGCGATCCAAGCGCGGCAGGGCGCCAGCGGCGCGGGGGCTGGGTTGCGGGTGCCTCAGGTGTGTCACAGCGGAAAGAACCCGCGACAGGCCGGAAGGCTGCACCGCGCCAAGCCGAATCAGCCAAGCCTCAGCAGCCTTGAGGGCGCGCCGGGCTTAGCTCAGCCCCAGCAGCGACCGCGAGAAGTCCCGCGCCGAGAAGGGGCGCAGATCCGCCGCCTTCTCGCCCACGCCCACGGCATGCACCGGCAGGCCGAATTCCTGCGCCAGCGCCACCACCACGCCGCCCTTGGCCGAGCCGTCGAGCTTGGTGACCACGAGGCCGGTGACATTCACCATCTCGGAGAAGACCTTGCATTGCTGCGTGGCGTTCTGGCCGGTGGTGGCGTCCAGCACCAGCAGCACGGAATGCGGCGCGGTGGGGTCCACGCGCTGCATCACGCGCACCACCTTGCGCAGCTCCTCCATCAGCGCGGTCTTGTTGTGCAGGCGGCCGGCGGTATCGACCAGCAGCACCTCCGTGCCCTTCCGCCGCGCCTCCGTCAGCGCGTCGAAGGCCAGGCCCGCCGCGTCGGCGCCCTGCTTGGCCGGCGCCACCACGTCGCAGCCGGTGCGGCTGCCCCAGATCTGCAACTGCTCCACCGCCGCGGCGCGGAAGGTGTCGCCAGCGACAAAGGTGACGCTCTTGCCCGCTTCCCGCCACTGCTGGCCCAGCTTAGCGATGGTGGTGGTCTTGCCGGTGCCATTGACGCCCACCACCAGCACCACATGCGGGCGCAGGCCGGCATCCAGTTCCAGCGGCTTGGCCACCGGGGCCAGGATGGCGGCGACCTCCTCGGCCAGCGCCTCCTTCACCTCCTCGTCGGTCACTTCCTTGCCGAAGCGGGTGCTGCGGAAGCGCTCCACGATGCGCTGGGAGGCCGATACGCCGAGATCGGCGGTGATCAGCGCCTCCTCCAGCTCCTCCAGCGCTTCCTCATCCAGCCGGCGCTTCACGAAGAGGCCGGTCAGGCCCCCGGTCAGCCGGGCGGTGGAGCGGGACAGGCCGGTGCGCAGCCGGCCGAACCAGCCGGTGCGGGCTTCCTCGGCCGCCGGCGTGGGGGCCGGGACGGGTGCCTCGGGCTCGGCAAAGTCGTCCATGAAGCCGGGCGGCAGCGGTTCCACCAGCTCCGGCTCGAAAGCGGCAGGCGCCAGGGAGGCGGCGGGGGGCGCGGCCGGCGGCTCCGGCGTTGGTTCCGGCCGGGGCTCGGGCGGCAGGCCGGGTTGCGGCGTCGGCGCGGGCGGCGGCGAAATCTCCGGCGGCAGCTCGGGATGCGGCGCGACGGGCTGCGGCGCGACGGGCTGCGGCGGCACCTCGGCCGGCGGGGCGGCGGGGGTCGGCGCGGGCGCGGGCGGCACCTCGGCCGGGCTGGGCTGCCAGCCCGGCGGCACGGTGGAGGGCGGGCCCTCCGGCGCCGGCTGCTCGGCTGGCGCGGGGGTCTGAACCGGCGTGGGGGTTGGCGGCGCGATCTCGGCCGGGGCGGCGGGCGGCGTCAGCGGCGCACGCGGCGGCATCTCCGGCGGCACCACCGGCAGGTCGCCCGGCGCGGCGGAACGCGTCTCGGGCGGGGCCGCCGGCGCGGGGGCCTGGTCCGGGCGCGGCGGCGGCGGCGGGGCCTCGGGCTCCGGCGGCGGGCTGCGGGTGTCCTCCGGCGCCGGGGCAGTGGCGGCGGGGTGGGATTCGGCGGGGGGAGCCTTGGGCTCCTCTTCCACCGGGCGGCCAGTCAGCTTGGCCCAGAGATCACGCAATGCCATGGCGTCAGGCCGCCTCGGCCAGCAGGCCGCGCGCGTCGGCGCCGGTCACGCGGGCACGCAGCACGCGGCCACGCTGGCCGCTGCCATGGGTAAGACGGATCGAGCAGAAATGCTCGGTATGGCCGGCATCGGGACGTTCCAGCAGCACGGCTTCCTCCTGGCCCATCCGGGCGGCAAAGAATCTCTGGGTGGCGGCGGCGCCGGCGGCGCGCAGCCGGGCGGCACGGTCCCGCCGCAGGGCGACGGGCAGTTGCGGCATGCGGGCGGCAGGCGTGCCCGGCCGTTCGGAATAAGGGAAGACGTGCAGGAAATGCAGCCCGGCCTCCTCCACCAGCGCCAGCATCTCCGCGAACTGCTCCTCGGTCTCGGTCGGAAAGCCGGCGATCAGGTCCGCGCCCAGCGCGAGCCCGGGGCGCAACGCGCGGGCACGCGCCGCGACGGCCAGTGCATCGGCCCGGCTGTGGCGGCGCTTCATGCGCTTCAGCATCAGGTCCGCGCCATGCTGCAGGGAGAGGTGCAGATGCGGCATCAGCCGCGGCTCCTCCCCGATCAGGCGCCAGAGGTCGTCATCGATGGCGGCGGGGTCGATGGAGGACAGGCGCAGCCGGGGCAGTTCCGGCACCAGGGCCAGCAGCCGGCGGATCATCTGCCCCAGGGTTGGGGCGCCGGGCAGGTCAGGGCCGTAGGAGGCGATATCGACGCCGGTCAGCACCACTTCCTGGTAGCCCGCCGCCACCGCCGCCCGCACCTGCTGCACCACCGCGCCCATGGGCGCCGAGCGGGAGGGACCGCGCCCGAAGGGGATGACGCAGAAGGTGCAGCGGTGGTCGCAGCCCTGCTGCACTTCGATCAGTGCCCGCGCCCGGCCGGTGAATTCCGTCACGGGATGCGCCGCCACGTCGCGCGCCGCCATGATGTCGGAGACCGGGGCTGCGGGGGCATCCGGCGCCCAGGCCTCGGGCTTCAGCTTGTCGGCATTGCCGATGACGCGCGCCACGCCCGGCAGCGCGCCCCAGCGGGCGGGGGCGATCTGCGCCGCGCAGCCCGTGACCACGATGGGCACGCCGGGCCGCTCCCGCGCGATGCGGCGGATGGCCTGGGCGGCCTGCTTCTCGGCCTCAGCGGTGACGGCGCAGGTATTCACCAGCACGGTGCCGGCATGGCCGGCGCGGGTGGCGAGGCCGCGCATCGCCTCGCTCTCATAGGTATTGAGGCGGCAGCCGAAGCTCAGGACCTCGACGCTCATGCGGCGAAGGAATCCCAATCGAATTCGCCGGTGAAGGCGGTGGCCACCGGGCCCGCCATCAGCACATGCCCGTCCAGCCGCCATTCCAGCGTCAGCGTGCCGCCGGGCAGGTCGATGCGCGCGCGCCGCCCGGTCAGGCCGCGCCGGTGGGCATTGACCAGCGTGGCGCAGGCGCCGGAGCCGCAGGCCAGCGTCGGCCCCGCGCCGCGTTCCCAGATGGCCAGGCGGATATGGTCGGTGTCGATCACCTGGGCGAAGCCGACATTGGCGCGGGCCGGCAGCAGCGGGTGGTGCTCGGCCTCGGGGCCCAGGGCCTGCCAGTCCAGCCGGTCCAGGTCGCCCACGAAGAAGGTGACATGCGGGTTGCCCATGGAGCAGGCGGCGGGGTCCGTCACCGCCCCCACTGTCATGGGCAGGTGGGTGGTGTCCATGGCGCTGGCCAGCGGCACGTCCTGCCATTCCAGGCTGGGCGGGCCCATGTCGGCGCTGATGGTGCCATCCGGCAGGCGCTGGCAGGGCAGGTCGCCGCGCACGGTGCGGACCACCACGCTCTCCCGCCCCGTCTCCCCCATCAGCAGATGCGCGATGCAGCGGGTGGCATTGCCACAGGCCTCGGCCTCCGAGCCATCGGGGTTGTAGATGCGCATGAAGACATCCGCGCCCTCCCCCGGAGGTTCCAGCACGATGAACTGGTCGCAGCCGATGCCGCGGTGGCGGTCGGCCGCGGCGGCGGCGCGGGCGGGGGTGACGCCCAGCGTCTTCTGGCGGTCGTCCACCACCACGAAGTCATTGCCGAGGCCGTGCATCTTCCGGAACGGGATCATGCCCGCCCATATGCGGCGCATTCAGATACAAATGAAGAGGCGGGACATGTTGCCATGCAGGTTGCCGCGCCAGCGGGTGACCATCACGATGGCGCGGCACATTAGGCAAAGGATAAGCCGTGACACAGGCGATCCATCTTATCTGCAAGCGTGAAGCCTCTGGCGATGCCAAAGGTGTCGTCGTCGATCGTGCAAACCATCTGTTCCGATCTGGTTTCTGGGACCTCACGCCAGCAGAGGCAGATTCGCTACGTGGAGGTTGGCTTTACTTGCATGAGACAAAAGGGACCCCTTCGTACATTGGTGGCCAAATTTTGGATTTTGAGCAGGAGTTGAAGCCGGAACTGGCACGGCAGCAAAGGATCATCTTCCTGTTTAAACCAAAGCAGGAAGGCCGCGAGCAGCGATGGCGTGGGCGGAAGCATGCCATGGCATGGACCGGAGGTCCTGTCCCAGCCGACTTGCCACATGAGGTCTGACCTCCCCTTCTCCCTTGCCCTTGTGCAGCCCTTGCGGCTATAGGCCCGCCTCTTCCCCGCGCGTCCGGGCCTGTAGGGCATGCCCGGCCGTGGTTCCGCGTCCGCTTCACGGCGGATGCTTCCGAACTCAGGAGACCGAAATGCCCAAGATGAAGACGAAGTCGAGCGTGAAGAAGCGCTTCCGGCTGACGGCCACTGGCCTGGTGAAGGCTGGCGCCGGCAACAAGCGCCACATGCTGACCGCCAAGACCAACAAGATGAAGCGGCAGAACCGCGGCGCCTTCGTGCTGGACAAGCAGGATGGCGACACGGTGAAGCAGTGGATGCCGTACGGTTCGGCCCGGTAAGGAAGGATCTGACCTATGGCACGTGTTAAGCGCGGCGTAACTGCCCACGCCCGTCACAAGAAGGTCCTCAAGCTCGCCAAGGGCTATGTTGGCCGTTCCTCCACCGCCTACCGCCCCGCGCTCGAGCGCGTCGAGAAGGCGCTGCAGTACGCCTACCGCGACCGCCGCAACAAGAAGCGCGAGTTCCGCGGTCTGTGGATCCAGCGCATCAACGCGGCTTGCCGCGAGCAGGGCCTGACCTATTCGAAGTTCATCGCCGGCATCAAGGCGGCGAACATCGAGATCGACCGCAAGGTCCTGGCCACCATCGCCTTCGATGACGCCGCTGGTTTTGCGGCCTTGGTCGAGAAGGCCAAGGCGGCGCTGCCGGCTTCGGCCGAGGCGTAATCTCCCCCACTCCCTTCCGGGGGAGTGTCGAGAAACGGAGCCGCCGCCGCCTGGGTCACCCAGGCGTCCGGCGGCTTCTTTCGTTTTCAGGGCTCAGGCGGGATGCAGATGTCCGACGACCTCGCGAAACTCCAGACCGATACCGAGGCGGCCCTTGCCGCCGCCACCGACCCCCGCGCGCTGGACGCGGTGCGGGTGGCGACGCTGGGCAAGAGCGGCGCGCTGACCGCGCTGCTGAAGGCGCTCGGCACCTTCCCGCCCGAGGAACGCAAGGCGCGCGGCGCCGCCGTGAACCAGTTGAAGGCGGTGTTGGAAGCGGCCATCGAGGCCCGGCGCATCGAGCTGGACGCCGCCGCCCTGGAAGCGCGTCTCCTCGCCGAGCGGATGGACGTGACGCTGCCCGCCCGCCCCTTCCCGCCGGCCGGGCCGGAAGCCGGCGCCATCCACCCCATCGCCCGCACCATCGAGGAACTGACCGCCATCTTCGGCGCCATGGGCTTCGGCGTGGCGGAAGGCCCGGATATCGAGGCCGACTGGTACAATTTCGGCGCGCTGAACATTCCCGACCATCACCCGGCGCGGCAGGACCACGACACCTTCTATGTCCCCGCCGGCGCGGATGGCCGCCGCCCGGTGCTGCGGACCCATACCTCCCCGGTGCAGATCCGCACCATGATCAACCAGGCGCCGCCGATCCGCGTCATCGTGCCCGGCCGCACTTATCGCGCCGACCATGACGCGACGCACTCGCCCATGTTCCATCAGGTCGAGGGGCTGGTGATCGACAAGGGCATCACCCTTGGCCACCTGAAGGGCTGCCTGATCGACTTCCTGCGGGCCTTCTTCGATATTCGCGACCTGCCGGTGCGCTTCCGCTCCTCCTACTTCCCCTTCACCGAACCCTCCATGGAAGTGGATATCGGCTGGAACCGGAAGACCGGCGAGCTGGGCAAGGGCGGCGACTGGCTGGAGATCCTGGGCAGCGGCATGGTGCACCCCAAGGTGCTGGCCAATTGCGGCATCGACCCGCGCGAATGGCAGGGTTTTGCCTTTGGCATGGGCATCGAGCGGATCACCATGCTGAAGCACGGCATCCCCGACCTGCGGCCTTTCTACGAAAGTGACGTGCGCTGGCTGAAGCATTACGGCACCAGCCCGCTCTCGCCTGCCACCCTGGCGGAAGGGGTCTGACGCCATGAAGTTTCCCCTGTCCTGGCTGAAGCGGCACCTGGAGACGGATGCCACCCTGCAGCAGATCACCGACACCCTGAACACCATCGGGCTCGAAGTGGAAGGCGTGGAGGACCGCGCGGCGGCGCTGGCGCCCTTCCGCATCGCCCATGTCATCGAGGCGGTGCAGCACCCCAATGCCGACCGCCTGCGCGCCTGCAAGGTGGATGTGGGCGATGGCGTGATCCGCTCCGTCGTCTGCGGCGCGCCGAATGCGCGCACCGGCATGAAGGCCGTGCTGGGCCTGCCCGGCGCCTTCGTGCCCGGCACCGGCATCACGCTGAAAGTGGGAGAAATCCGCGGCGTGAAGAGCGAGGGCATGATGTGCTCCTCGCGCGAGCTGGGCCTCGGCGAGGACCATGACGGTATCATCGACCTGCCGGCGGATGCGCCGGTGGGCCAGCCCTATGCCGTCTGGGCCGGGCTGGACGACCCGATCGTCGAGATCAGCGTCACCCCCAACCGGGGCGATGCACTCTCCATCCGTGGCGTGGCGCGGGACCTGGCGGCGGCGGGCCTCGGCACGCTGAAGCCCTTCGCGCCGCAGCCGGCGGTGCCCGCCTATCCCTCACCCCTGAACTGGGCGGTGGAAGACCTGGAGGGTTGCCCCTGGGTGCTCGGCCGCGCGGTGCGGGGCGTGAAGAACGGCCCCTCCCCCCAGTGGCTGCAGGACAAGCTGACCGCCATCGGCCTGCGCCCGATCAATGCCCTGGTCGATGTGACCAACTGGTTCACCTATGACCTCGGCCGCCCGCTGCATGTCTTCGACGCCAAGAAGGTGAAGGGCGACACCCTCACCATCCGCCGGGGCCGCGAGGGCGAGAGCTTCCTGGCCCTGAACGGCAAGGACGTGCGCGTCACGCCGGAGGATCTGGTGATCGCCGATGCGGAGGCGGTGGAATCGCTGGCCGGCATCATGGGCGGCGAGTATTCCGGCTCCGACGAAGGCACCACCGAGGTCTTCATCGAGGCCGCGCTTTTCGACCCCGTGCGCATTGCCCTCTCCGGCCGCCGGCATGACCTGCGCTCCGACGCCCGCTCCCGCTTCGAGCGCGGCGTGGACCAGGCGCTGCCGCCCGCCGCGCTGGAAGCAGCGACGGCCATGATCATCGAGCTCTGCGGCGGCGAGGCTTCCGAGATCGTCTCGGCCGGCGCCGAGCCGGCCTGGCAGCGCACCGCCCATCTGCGCTTCGAGCGCATCGCGGGCCTCGGCGGCTCCCCCATCACGCCAGAAGAGGCGGTGGAAGGGCTGGAGCGGCTGGGCTTCACGGTGGCCAGCCGCGACGCGCAGGGCGTGACGGTGAACGTCCCCTCCTGGCGCAACGACATCGCCGCCCGCGACGGTGGCCTGGCGCAGAACCCGGAACTGCCGGCTGAGCGCGCCCAGGCGGCCGCCGAGGGCTGCGCGGCCATCGAGCCGGAATGCGACCTGCTGGAGGAAGTGTTGCGCCTGCGCGGGCTGGATGCGGTGCCGCCGGTCTCGCTGCCCGTCTCCTCGCCCGTGCCGCTGCCCAGCCTGACGCCGCGCCAGACGCGCAGCGTGCTGGCCCGCCGGGTGCTGGCGGCGCGCGGCATGCTGGATTGTGTGAGCTTCGGCTTCATCGACGGCAAGGTGGCCGCGCTCTTTGGGGAAACCCCGGCCGCGCTGCGCCTGGAAAACCCCATCGCCGCCGACCTGGACCAGATGCGCCCGACGCCCCTGGCCAGCCTGCTGACGGCCGCCAGCCGCAATGCCGCGCGCGGCTACCCGGATGTGGCGCTGGCGGAAATCGGCGCGGCCTACCGGGACATCACTCCCGCCGGGCAGGCGGCGGTGGCCGCCGGTGTCCGCACCGGCGAGACGCCGCGCCACTGGGCCGCGCCCGCCCGCGCCGTGGATGCCATGGATGCCAAGGGCGACGCCCTGGCCGTGCTGGCGGCGCTGGGCGTGCCGATGGCGGCGGTGACCGTCACCGCCGACGCGCCAGGCTTCTACCACCCCGGCCGTTCCGGCGTGGTGCGCCAGGGCCCGAAGATCGTGCTGGCGACGTTCGGAGAAATCCACCCAAGCCTGCGCGCCAAGCTGGACCTGCCCGGGCCTGCGGTAGGCTTCGAGGTCTTCCTCGACGCCATCCCGGACCCCAAGCGCAAGAAAAAGGGCCTGCCCGACCTGCCGGCCTTCCAGCCGTTGCGGCGCGACTTCGCCTTCCTGGTGGATGCCGGCGTGCCGGCGGAGAACTTGGTGCGGGCCGCCCGGGGCGCCGAGCGCAACCTGATCACCGAAGTGTCGCTCTTCGACCGCTATGCGGGCGAGAAGCTGCCGGAGGGCAAGGTCTCGCTGGCGCTGGAAGTCACGCTGCAGCCGCGTGAGGCCAGCATGACGGATGCGGAGATCGAAGCTGTCGCCGCCAAGATCGTCGCCGCCGTCGCCAAGGCCACCGGCGCGACGCTGCGGGGCTGATGCCCCGGCCGGGGGGAGCGGCGCTTCCCCTGGCCAAGGCGCCGCGCCTAGCGCGTGCGCACCGGCCCGCTGCCACCGCCCCCGCCGCTGCCGGCGAGGCCCGAGCCCAGCAGGGCACCGGCCGCCGCCGGCAACAGCGCACCCAGCAGCGGCGCCCCCATCAGACCGGTGCCGGATGGCAGCACCACCGGCGCCGCAGCCTCCAGCGGGATGCTGCTGGCCGGCGGGGCCGCCAGGCGCGGTGCCGCCTGCCCGCGCGGCGCCACCACCATGGAAGCATCGGCCGGCACGGTAATGCTGCGGAGCTGGGCCATGGCCGGCAGCGGCAGGGCCATCAGGGCCAGCAGGAAGGCCGCGGGCAGGCGCCAGCGAAGGTCGCGGCTGTTCATGACGATTTGCTCCAAAGCTCAGGCGGGCAGGTGGAATGGAAAGCCGGAAGCGTCATGCAGGCAGCCTCGGCGGCCAGCAGGCGCGGAAAGGTCAGGTTCATGCCGTATTGCCGGGCCAGGGCGAGCTGCGGCACCAGGCAGACATCGGCCAGGCCCGGGATGCTGCCGAAGCAGAAGGGCCCTTCGGCGCCGGTGAGCAGCGTCTCGCAGGCATCGAGCCCTTCGGCCAGGGCGCAGCGCGTCCAGGCGCGCAGGGAAGCATCGGTCATCTCCAGCCGCCGCAGCCGCCCCAGGGCGCGGTCGGTCACCAGCGGATGCAGGTCGGTGGCGATGGCATGGGAGAAAGCCCTGACCCGGGCCCGCAGCACCGGGCCGGGCGGCAGCAGTGGCGGGGTCGGCCACATCTCATCCAGCCATTCGATGATGGCGAGGGACTGGGTAAGCCGCTGGCCGCTGTCGGTTTCCAGCACGGGCACCTGCCCCTGCGGATTGATCTGCAGAAGGCTGGCCGGCGTCACATCCCTGGCCGCTGTGTCATGCTCGACCATCTCAACTAAAAGGTTCTTCAACGCCAGGGCGATCCGTACGCGCCAGGTCGCCAAAGATCGGGGATGGCCATGCAGCCGCATCGCGATACCTTCGTCCTCTCGCTGGTGTGATTGATCGTGACGGCTGCGTCAAGAAAATCCATGCCTCCGACAGCGCCTCACCAGGGGCACGGCATGTTCATCCGCATCATGGCAAAAATTCTGTTTCCTCTGCCGCAATCCAGGCCAAATCGCGCAGGTTCTTCCGCCATAGGGTAGGCCCGATTCATGGATTCCACCGATTATCGCATCCTGCGCGCGCTGGCGCGCAATGGCCGGCTGACCAATGCCGAACTGGCCGAGGAAGTGGGCCTCTCCCCTTCCCCCTGCTGGACGCGGGTGCGGCGGCTGGAGCAATCAGGCGTCATCAAGGGCTATGCGGCGCTGCTGGACCAGGCGGAGCTGGGCCTGCCCGACACGGTCTTCGTCGAGGTCATGATGGAAAAGCATGACGAGGCTGCCCTGGCCCACTTCGAGCAGGCGGTGAACAGCACGCCCGAAATCCTGGAATGCCACCTGACCACCGGCGACTACGACTACCTGATCAAGGCGGCTGTCAGCGGCACGGCCGGCTACGAAGCTCTGCTGCGGGAGAAGCTCTACCGGCTGCCAGGGGTGCGCCATACCCGCAGCGCCTTCGCACTGCGCTGCCTGAAGCGGAGCCTTTCACCGATCGCGTCCTGAACGGCCGGGGCCAAAGAGGGCTCCGCCCTCTCTGGACACTCCCGCCGGGGTGGAAAGTCCACCCCCGGACCCCGCTGCCGGTTTTGAGATTTGGCCGAAAAGGCGCGGTGTCATCCTTTAAGGATTCCGCAAGGGCAAGGAGGCCGAGGCCTTAGCCGCCGGTTATGAAGCTGATGACGGGGTCTGGGGTGACCCTGTCACCCCAGGCGGGGGTGTCCAGAGGGGACAGCGCCCCCTTTGGCCCCGGCCAGAGCATCAGGCGTTCAAGTAACGACCGCGTAGGTGATTAGTGAAATCCGAGGGGTCCAGCGGCTTGCCGGTGGCGGCGCGGAGCAGATCCTGGAAGCCCAGGCGCGAGCCCTGCCCATGCACCGCCTGCCGCAGCCAGTCGCGCAGCGGCGTGAAGTCGCCCTGCGCCAGGGCGGCGTCCAGCCCTGGCTCCGCCTCGCGCGCCGCGCGCATGAGCTGGGCGGCGGCCATGGCGCCCAGGGTATAGGACGGGAAATAGCCGAAGGCGCCGTCGTACCAGTGGATGTCCTGCAGGCAGCCGCGCGCGTCGTCCGGCGGCGTCAGACCCAGCAGGCGGGCGAAGCCCTCGTTCCAGGCGGCGGGGATGCCCTCCACCTCCAGCTCGCCGCCGATCAGCGCGCGCTCCAGCCGGAAGCGCAGGATGACATGGGCTGGGTAGGTGAGCTCATCGGCATCGACGCGGATGAAGCCGCGCTCTACCCGGCGCCAGAGGGCCGCGAGATTGGCGGGGTCATAGGCTTCCGCCGCGCCGCCGAAGCTGGCCTGAAGCTGCGGGCCGATGAAGCGCAGGAAGGCGTCCGACCGGCAGGCCTGCATCTCGATGATCAGGCTCTGGGATTCATGCGCGGCCATGCCGGCGGCCTCGCCCACCGGCTGGCGCGCGAAAGCGGCGGGCAGGCCACGCTCATAAAGGGCATGGCCGGTTTCATGCAGGACGCCGAACAGCGCCTGGGCTACGGAATCAGCACTGTAGCGAGTGGTGATGCGCACATCGGCCGGCGTGCCGCCGCAGAAGGGATGCGTGCTTTCATCCAGCCGGGCATGGTCGAAATCCAGCCCGACACGCTCGGCCATGGCACGGCAGAGCGCCTGCTGCTGCGGCACCGGGAAGGGCCCGGCCAGCGGGCGCGGCGTCGGGCGGCTGGCCTGGAGGGCCTCGGCCTGGAGGGCCTCGGCCTGGGGCAGGGCTTCCCGCAGGAACTGCTCGTAGGCGGCGAAGATGGGCTCGACATCGCTGGCGCCGATGCCGCGCTGGTAGCCTTCCATCAGCGCGTCGTAGGGTGAGAGGCGGGTGGCCTCGGCCAGGGCGGCGGCGGTCTCGCGCTGGAGGCGCACCACCTCCTTCAGTGCCGGGGCAACCAGGGCGAAGTCGGATTGCGCGCGGGCATGACGCCAGCGGGCCTCGCAGGCGGCATTGGCGCGGGTGGTGGCCTCCACCAGCGCGGTGGGCAGCGCCGTGGCGCGACGGTGCGTCTGCCGCATCAGGTCGAGGTTGGCGCTGTCCCACTCGCCCTCGGCCTGGGCTTCCGCCAGATCCTCGGCCACCTGCGGCGCCGTCAACAGCTCATGCGACAGGCCGGAGAGGGCCGCGAGCTGCTCGCCACGCGCCTCGGCGCCGCCGGGCGGCATCACGGCGGCGGCGTCCCAGTGCAGCATGGCCTGGGCTTCGCCCAGCAGCGTGATGCGGGCGAAGCGGGCCTTCAGGCGGTGGTAGGCGGCGTTCATGCGGAATCCTTCAGGCGGGCGCGGGCGAAGGCGATGAAGACGCCCAGCGCCGAGAGCGCCAGCCCGTACCAGGTGATGGCATAGCCGAGATGGCTGTTGGTGGGGCGCGGCAGGGTCTGCGCTGGCTGCGGCAGGGTAGTGCCAGCCGGTCCCATGGCCACCAGCGCGAAGGGCGCGAGGCCAGGCTGGCCGATGGCGGCACCGATGGCGGCGGGGTCCAGCGTGTAGAAGCGGCGGGTGGCGGGATCGTCGGTGGCGCTGACCATGCTGGCGGCCTCGCCGGGGCGGACATAGCCCTCGACCCGCACGGTGCCCTCCGGCTGGGAAAGCGGGCCGTGCTCCAGCGGCACCCAGCCACGGTCCACCAGCAGCGGTGGCGCGCCCGCGCGCTCCAGCGGCACCAGCAGATGCGTGCCGAGCGTCGGGCCACGCACCTCCACGCCCAGGGTCACGGCCTGGTCATGGCGGAAGCGGCCTTCGGTGAAGACCTTGGTGTAGTCCTGGGGATGCTCGGTGAGCGGAAGGGGGGGACCGGCCTCAGCGGCGGCGATGGTCGCCAGCAGCTCGGTCTTCCAGCGCAGGCGCTGGACCTGCCAGGTGCCGAGGCCGGCCAGAATGGCCAGGACCGGCAGCAAGGCCAGGGTGGGAAGCAGGAGACGGCGCCAGCGGGACTGCATGCCGGCGCTTCTAGCCCCGGCCCTCCCCTGGCGGGAAGGGCCGGGCCGTCAGGTCAGTGCTGCGCGATCTCGCCCACGCCCATGACGTAGACGGCGACGAAGAGGAACAGCCAGACCACGTCCACGAAATGCCAGTACCAGGCGGCGGCCTCGAAGCCGAAGTGGCGCTCCGGCGTGAAGTCGCCGCGGCGGGCGCGGAGCCAGCAGACCGCCAGGAAGATGGTGCCGACGATCACGTGGAAGCCGTGGAAGCCCGTCGCCATGAAGAAGACGGAGGGATAGATGCCGCCGCCATGGAAGGAGAAGGGCGCCTCGGCATATTCGTAGAACTGGAAGAAGGAGAAGGAGAGGCCCAGCAGCACCGTCAGGCCCAGGCCCTGCAGCATGCCCTTGCGGTCACCCTCGATCAGCGCGTGGTGCGCCCAGGTCACCGTGCAGCCCGAGAGCAGCAGGATCATGGTGTTGAGCAGCGGCAGGCCCAGCGGGTCGAAGGTATGGATGCCGGCGGGCGGCCAAATGGCCTTGGCGGCGCCGGAGACATGCTCCGGATACAGGTAGAAGTGGAAATAGGCCCAGAAGAAGGCCACGAAGAACATCACCTCGGAGGCGATGAACAGCACCATGCCATAGCGCAGGCCGATGCGCACGATGGGGTTGTGGACGCCCGGCTGCTTCGATTCGCGGATGATGTCGCGGAACCAGAAGAACATCGAGGCCAGCACGCCCAGCAGGCCGACGCCGAACACCCAGTGCACATTATGCTGCGCGAAGAGGATGATGCCGAAGACCAGCAGGCCGGCCGAGAGCGAGGCCACCAGGGGCCACGGGCTGGGATCGACCAGATGGTAGGGATGCTTGTTGTGAGCGGGGGCAACCGCGCTGTCGGTGCTGGCCATTGGTCTTCCTGGACTCAAGACGTCACGCGAAGGGTCGGACAGGGCAGGCTGCCCCGGCCATCCGGAACGATATGCTGCATCAATCCCGAAATCAGGGTCGCGATCAACCCCGTCACGGTGACCTGCAGCATGGTCATGGTGTAGCCGTCTGCGGGCCGGCGGGCGAGACCAGCTCGGTCCGCTTGCCCACATGCTCCCCGGCCTTTGCCAGCGCGCCGGCGCGCTCGGCATCGGCCAGGGTGCGGAAATAGGTGTAGTTGATGGTGATGGTGCGGATGCCCCGGGTGCCCGGGTCCTCCGCCATCTTCGGGTCCACCCAGAAGGCGATCGGCATCTCCACCTGCTGGCCGGGTTCCAGCGTCTGCTCGTCGAAGCAGAAGCAGGCGACCTTGTGGAAATAGGGGCCGGCGACCTCGGGCGTCACGTTGTAGGTGGCGATGCCGGTGACCGGCGTCTGCGCCAGGTTCTTCGCCGTGTAGAAGGCCATGCCTTCCTGGCCGAGGGCCAGCGTCTCCGGCCCCTGCCCCGGGGCGAATTTCCACGGCAGGCTGGGATGCACATTGGCGTTGAAGCGCACCGTCACGCGCTGGTCCGTGGCGCCAGGCGCCACGCCGCCGATCTGCGGCGTGCCGTTGTAGCCGGTGACGGCGCAGAAGATGGCGTAGAGCGGCACCGAGGCGAAGGCGAGCCCGACCATGGAGGCCGCCACGCCGCCGGCGATGAAGCCGAGGCGGCGGTTGCGGCGGGCGAGATCGGGATCTGTCGCGGCCATGGATGGGGCTCCTCTCGTCGAACTCGGGCGTCAGCCGCGGGTCAGGCGGGCCATGGCGATCAGGTAGACCAAGGCCACCAGACCCAGAAGCGCCAGCAGCACCGCCCAGTTGCGGCCGCGGCGGCGGCGGATGAAGGCGGCCTTCTCCTCGGGCGTCATCATGCCGGGAAGACCAGGATATCGGCCGCCAAAGCCGTCAGCAGCGCGAAGAGATAGATGATGGAGAAGCGGAAGGCGGCCCGCGCCGGGGCGTCGTTGCTCAGGCTGCGCCCGGCCTCGTCCTGCACGTCGCGCTTCACGCGCCACATGTAGTGCAGGAAGAAGGCGCCCAGCACGGCGGCGGCGGCGCCATAGGCGAGGCCGGACATGCCAATGGCGACCGGCACCAGCGTGACCGGCACCAGCAGCAGGGAATAGAGCCAGATCTGGCGGCGCGTCTCCTTGGCGCCGGCCACCACCGGCAGCATCGGCACGCCGGCGCGCTGGTAGTCGCCCGAGGCGTAGAGGGAGAGCGCCCAGAAATGCGGCGGTGTCCAGAAGAAGACGATGGCGAACATCGCCATGGCCTCGATCGAGACATGGCCGGTGACGGCCGCCCAGCCGATCATCGGCGGGAAGGCGCCGGCGGCGCCGCCGATGACGATGTTCTGCGGCGTCCGGCGCTTCAGCCACATGGTGTAGATGAAGACATAGAAGCCGATGGAGCCGGCCAGCACGGCCGCGGCCACCAGGTTGGTCGCCAGCCCCATGATGACCACCGAGGCCACGGCCAGGAAGACGCCGAAGCTCAGCGCCGCCTCCGGCTTGATGCGGCCGGCGGGGATGGGACGGTTGCTGGTGCGGCGCATGACCGCGTCGATGTCGCGGTCGTACCACATGTTGATGGCGCCCGAGGCGCCCGCCGCCACCGCGATGCAGAGGATGGCGGTGGCCGCCAGCACCGGGTGGATCGGCCCCGGCGCCACCAGCAGGCCGACGAGGCCGGAGAAGACCACGAGCGTCATCACCCGCGGCTTCAGCAGCGCGAACCAGTCGCGCACCTCGCTGAGATCGAGATCCTCGGACGTGCCGAGGGGGGCAGAAGCCCCCCCCCGCTGCATCGCGCTGTCGCTCATGGCGCTAGCTCCATGCCCCTTTAGCGAATGCGGGGCAGTTCATCGAAGGTGTGGAAGGGCGGCGGGGAAGAGACCTGCCATTCCAGGGTGGTCGCGCCCTCGCCCCAGGGGTTCGCCGGCACCGGCTCCTTGTTCGTGAAGGTGCGGTAGCAGACGTAGAAGAAGAACACGAAGGACGCGATCGCGATGTAGGACCCGAAGCTGGCGACCATGTTCCAGCCGGAGAAGGCATCCGGGTAGTCCGGATAACGGCGCGGCATGCCCTGGGCGCCCAGGAAGTGCATCGGGAAGAAGGTCAGGTTCACGCCGATGAAGGTCAGCCAGAAATGGATCTGGCCCAGGCGCTCGGGGTACTGCTTCCCGCTCATCTTGCCGATCCAGTAGTAGAAGCCGGCATAGATGCCGAAGACGGCGCCCAGCGACAGCACGTAGTGGAAGTGCGCGATGACGTAGTAGGTGTTGTGCAGGATCACGTCGACGGAAGCGTTGGACAGCTTCACGCCGGTGACGCCACCCACCGTGAACAGGAAGATGAAGCCGATGGCGAACAGCATCGGCGTCTTGAAGGTGAGCGAGCCGCCCCACATCGTGGCGATCCAGGAGAAGATCTTGATGCCCGTGGGCACCGCGATGATCATCGTGGCGGCCATGAAGTAGGCCCGCGTGTCCACCGAGATGCCGGAGGTGAACATGTGGTGCGCCCAGACCACGAAGCCCACCACGCCGATGGCCACCATGGCATAGGCCATGCCGAGGTAGCCGAAGATCGGCTTGCGCGAGAAGGTGGACAGGATGTGGCTGATGATGCCGAAGGCCGGCAGGATCATGATGTAGACTTCGGGGTGGCCGAAGAACCAGAACAGGTGCTGGAACAGCACCGGGTCGCCACCGCCGGCCGGGTCGAAGAAGGAGGTGCCGAAGTTACGGTCGGTGATCAGCATGGTGATCGCGCCGCCGAGCACGGGCACGGAGAGCAGCAGCAGGAAGGCGGTGACCAGCATGCCCCACACGAAGAGCGGCATCTTGTGCAGCGTCATGCCCGGGGCGCGCATGTTGAAGATGGTGGTGATGAAGTTCACCGCGCCCAGGATGGAGGAGGCGCCCGCCAGGTGGAGCGAGAACAGCGCCATGTCCACGCCCATGCCGGACTGGTACTGGCTGTTCGACAGCGGCGGATACAGCGTCCAGCCCGTGCCGGCACCACCCACGAAGAGGCTGCCGCCGGCCAGCAGCAGCGCCGGCACCAGCAGCCAGAAGGAGATGTTGTTCAGGCGCGGGAAGGCCATGTCCGGCGCGCCGATCATGATCGGCACGAAGTAGTTGCCGAAGCCGCCGATCAGCGCCGGCATGATCACGTAGAAGACCATGATCACGCCGTGCGCGGTCACGGCCACGTTCCACATCTGGCCGTCGGCGAAGATCTGCATGCCCGGGTTCTGCAGCTCGATGCGCATCAGCAGGCTGAGCCCGATGCCCAGGATGGCAGCGACCACAGCGAAGATCAGGTAGAGAATCCCGATGTCCTTGTGGCTGGTGCTGAAGAACCAGCGCTTCCAGAAACCCGGCGCGTGGTCGTGGTCGTCATGCGTATGTGTGGCGGTCGCCATCTGTCCGTCCGTCCCGCTTCCCGAACCCAAAAACCGTTCTCAATCCGCCAAGATCAGCGGTGCAGTTCCGCGACCTGGGCGGTGCCCGGCGCGGTCGCGGTTGCCTCAGACGCCACCTTGGCCGGAGCCGGGGCCACGCCGTTCTCGGCCATGAAGCGCGTCTTCGCATCCGCCAGCCAGGTCTCGTATTCGGCCTGGGGCACTGCCTTCACAACAATCGGCATGAACCAATGGTTCTGGCCGCAGATCTGATTGCACTGGCCATAGAAGGTGCCCGGCCGGTCGGCGCGGAACCACGTCTCCAGCGTACGGCCGGGGATGGTGTACTTCTGCACGCCGAGGCTCGGCACGAAGAAGGAATGGATCACGTCCTGGCCGGTGGTCAGCACCCGGATGTTCTTGCCCACCGGGATCACCAGGGGGTTGTCCACGTCCAGGTTGCGCAGCTGGCCCGGCTTCAGGTCGGCATCCGCGATCGGGTAGCTGTCGAAGGCCAGGTTGCCGGCGTCAGGGTAAGCGTAGTGCCAGTACCACTGGCGGCCCGTGACATTGATCGTCATCTCCGGGTCCACAGCCCGGTCCTCATAGTAGATGAGGCGGAAGGAGGGGATGGCGATCACGATCAGGATCAGCACCGGCACCACGGTCCAGGCCACTTCCAGCACCGTGTTGTGGCTGGTGCGCGAGGGCACGGCGTTGGCCGCGGCCCGGAAGCGCCACATCACATAGGCCAGCAGCACGCCGACAAAGGCGGTGATGGCCACGATGATCCAGAGCACGAGCTGGTTGAAGTCGTGGATGGCTTCCTTCACCGGCCCGGCCGCCGGCTGCAAATTGACGCCCCAGTTCTGCGGCGCAATCACTTCCGCCGCCGTCTGGGCGCCCTGTGCCAATGCCGGCGCCGAGGTCATGCCCAGCGCCAGCGCCAAGGCCAGCCCGGCCAACGCGGAACCCCCCGCGAGCCGCGAAACGATCGTCCGCCGCATTCCCAATCCCGTCCGTCCGTTCTTCATGCGTCCGCCGTCCCACGCACCCCAGGCCGGGGTAAGCGTGACTGCGCCACGCGCCGCCCCGAATCGTATGCCAGGCGCACCGCGCAACCCAGCCCCCGGTACTCCTCCCCTGCGAGAGGGGGAGCCCAGGCTTCCGCCGGACCATAGTCGCGCGCCCCACCACCGCACAAGTCAGCGGGGCGCCGGGCATCCGTTGAACCTTCGTTCCGGGGGCTTTTTTGCGCCGAATCCGGGGCGCCGGGCGGGCTAGGGCGAGGCTGGCGGCGCCGACTCGCCTTCCGCCTCGCCTTCCGCGACATGATCCACCATGTCGGAGAGCATCGAGCGGATGTGGCCGTCGGTGACGGCGTAGAGCACCTGGCGGCCGCGCCGCTCCGCCTGCAGCAGCCGCGCCGCGCGCAGCAGGCGCAGGTGGTGGGAGGCGAGAGAGGCGGAAATGCCGATGCGCTCGGCCATCTCGCCCACCGGCGATGGCTCGGCCAGGCAGGCCAGGATGATGCGCAGCCGCGTCGGGTCGCTCATCAGCCAGAACATGCCGGCCAGCTCGACGACCTCGTCGTCGCCGACACGGGAGGTGGAGGCGCGGCCGGGCGAGGGCCGCGCCACGTCAGGCGGCGGCGGCCGGCGTGGCGGCGGCCCCGCCCGCCGGGGCGTTGCGCACCTGCACCAGCGTGAAGAGCCCGCCGGGCTGGCAGGGCTCGACGGCGTCGAGCTGCACGGCGGCGGGGTCCAGCAGGTCGGTCAGCGCGAAATCCGGGTGCCAGCCCAGGATGCGGGAGAGCGGCGCCATGGCGCGCTCCACCCACCAGCGGGGCCCGGCCTCGGCGGCGAAATGGTTCACGAAGAGCAGGTGGCCGCCCGGGCGCACCACGCGGCGCATCTCGGCGAAGAGGGCCTTGGCGTCCGGCACAACAGAGGCGGTGAACATGGCCACCGCGATGTCGAAGGAGCCGTCGCGGAAGGCCATCTTCTCCGCGTCCATCTCCAGCAGCCCTTCCACATGGGAAAGACGCTCGGCGCGGACGCGCTCATCGGCCTTCATCAACATCTCGCGCGACAGGTCGATGCCCACCACGCGCTTGTCCCGGTTGTAGCGCGGCAGCGCCAGGCCGGTGCCGACGCCGACCTCCAGCACCCGCGTGCCGGGCAGGCGGTTGACCGCCGCGACGGCCCGGCGGCGCCCAAAGGCGGAAACGCCGCCGAAGACCGCGTCGTAGACGCCGGCCCAGCGACGATAGGCATCCCGTACGGATGCGGCATCCAGCGCCGCGCGGGGGTGATCCCGCAGTGTCGCCTCGGCCGTCTGGTTTCGGGGTGCCTCTATGATGCTGGCCATACCTTGTCCTCGCGCCGGCCATCCGCTAGCGCCTGCGGCCCCCGGTGGCAAGTGCTCGCGCGAGCGGCCCTGAGGCGTTTCCGCCTCCGCGCCCGGCCCTGCCGCAGGCCTTCCGGGACGGCCGTCGGTCATGCTGTTCGTCCTCCCTTCCTCCGGACAGGCCATGCCACCAGCAGCCCGCCGCCGGCAATGATCGCCGCGCCGGAGAGCGTGATGCCATCCGGCTTCTGCCCGAATACAACCGCCGAAGCGATCAGGGCCCAGAGAAGTTGCGAATACATGACGGGGGCGAGAAGGCTGGCCGGCAGGCGGGTGAAGGCCAGCACCAGCAGCCCGTGCCCCGCCGCCCCCAGCGCACCCAGGGAGATCAGCCCCAGCCAGACCCAGCCGGCGGGAATCGGCCCCGCCGTGCCGGGCCATTGCCAGATGAAGGGCTGCGCCAGCGCCAGCAGCAGGGCCCCGGCCACGCCCGTATGCAGGATGGTGGTGCGCGGGTCGTCGATCACCGCCAGCCGCCGCGTCAGGATCTGGTAGACGCTGAAGAGCGCGGCGTTGCAGAGCGGCAGCATGATGGCCCAGTGCGGCGCCGCGCCGCCGGTCAGGAAGGGCGGCCGCAGCGTCACCAGCACCCCCAGCAGCCCGATGCCCACGCCCAGCCAGCGGCGCCAGTCCACGCTTTCCCGCAGCCAGACGGCGGCGAGGATGACGGTGAGCAGCGGCGAGGCGAAGCCCACCGCCGTGGCATCGGCCAGCGGGATATAGGCCAGGGCGCCCACGAAGAAGAGGCTGCCGGCCAGCAGGCAGAGGCTGCGCAGCATCTGCAGCCAGGGGGCGCGGGAGCGCCAGGGCAGGCTGCCGGTCAGCACCCGGATGGCCAGCGCCACGAAGAGGACGTGGAAGACGAAGCGGACAAAGACCACCTGCCCCACCGGGTAATGCGCCACCAGCAGCTTGCCGGTGGTGTCCATCGTCACGAAGAAGACCAGGGCGACGAGGGTGAGGGCGATACCGGTGAAGGTGGCGGGCATGTCGGCGCCGATCATGGCACCGCCACCGCCCGGCGCCAGTGCGCCGGGCCGGTTTTTCGCGGCGCTTCCGCTTTATTCCGGCAGGGGTCTCAGGAGCGGGGGCGCAGCAGCACCTCGGCCTGGGCCGTGGCAGTGACCGTCACCTCCTCAGGCGCGCTGGCGGGCGGCGGGGCGGCGGCGGCGGACTGGGCGCGCATCGCCATGGCCATGCGCGGCATCGGCGCCTCCGGCGTATCAACGGAAAGGCTGCGGATGCCAGCCACCTCCATGCCCAGTTGCTCCGCCACAGCCGCGGCGCGGGCGCGCAGCGCCTCGATGGCCAGGCGCCCGGCCTCCTGCCGCGCCGCGCGGGCAGCCTCGGGCGAGAGGCTCCAGGCCATGCCATCCATCAGCAGCCCGTCACCCTGCAGCGTGCCGGCCAGTTCCAGCGCGGGGGTGGCCTGGGTGGCGCGCAGCGACAGGCCCTGGCTGGCGGTCCATTCGCGCGATTCGCCGTCGCGGTTGGTCCAGTAGCCGCCGGTGGTGGCGCGCACCTCGGCCACGCCGCCTGCCTTGGCCAGGGCGGCCTGCACCATGCGGTTCACCTGCGCCTGCACCGTGGCTGCGTCCCGCCCGCGCGCCTCGGCCCGCAGGTTCAGGCGCAGCTCGTCCGGGGCACGGGTCACCTCTCCGGTCTCGCTCAGGCGCAGCAGCGTGGTCTCGGCACGGGCGGAGGCAGGGGCCGCGGGCTGCGCCGGCACGGGCTGGGCGGCCAGGGGGCCGGCCGCCGACAGGGCCAGCAGGGCAACAAGGGTGAGGCGGCGCGGCATGGGCATACTCCCGGTAGCGGTGAATGCGTTTCCATGTTTGTCTGCAGAGCCGAAGGTTGAAGGGGGCACCCGTTGAAGCCCCCTGCCGCCCAGCCTAGCTAGGCCGTATCCATGACCCAGACAGACCGTCTCCCTGATCTGAACCTCCTCCGCCTCTTCGTTGCGCTGATGGAAGAACGCCATGTGACGCGGGCGGGCGAGCGGCTGTTCCTGTCCCAGCCCGCCGCCTCGGGCGGGTTGCGGCGGCTGCGGGAACACCTTCACGATGAATTGCTGGTGCGTGAGGGCCAGGTGCTGCGCCCCACGCCCCGCGCCGAGGAACTCTACGCCGCCATCGCGCCGCTGCTGGAGCAGATGGCGGATGCCATCGCCTCCGCCACACCCTTCGACCCCGCCACCGACCACCGCACCTTCGTGCTGGGCTGCAGCGACGCCATCGCCTTTGCCGTGCTGCCGCCGCTGCTGGCGCGCATCCGCAGCGTGGCGCCGGGCTGTTCCCTGGCCATCCGGCTGGGCGACCACCACAGCCTGCCGGCGCTGCTGACCAGCGGCGAGATCGATGTCGCCCTGGGCTATCTGGGGGACGACCTGCCGGCCAATGCGCGGATGCGCGTGCTCGGCTATTCCTCCTGGGTCGTGCTGCGCGATGCCAGCACCGGCTCGGTCGCCAGCCTCGACGACTATTGCGCCCGGCCGCATGCGCTGATCTCGGCGCGCGGCCACCTGGAAGGCAATGTGGACGCGCTGCTGCGCAGCGAGGGGCGGCAGCGCCGGGTGGTGCTGGGGCTCAGCTCCTTTTCCCTGCTGGCGGCCGCCCTGCCGGGGACGGAGCTGGTGGCGACGGTGCCGGAATATGTCGGCCGCCGCCTGGCGCAGCGCGGCGGGCTGCTGCTGGAAGCGCCGCCCATCGCCCCCTCCCCCACCGCCACCGCCCTGGCCTGGAACGGCTCCCGCGACCGCGACCCGGGCGAGCGCTGGTTCCGGGGCGAGGTGGTGAGCGCCATCCTGGAGCTGATCGCGCGCGGCAAGGGCAAGGAAGCGGCTTAGGCCCGGATGTAACGCCCGGCCTTGTGTCCGCGGGGGATATTCCTCCACCTCACCGCATCAGCTAAGCATGCGCCATGCAGCGCGTGATCCGTATTCTGGTGCTTGTTCTGATCCTGGGCCTCGGCGGCCTGTGGGGCAGTGCGTGGTTCGGCCGCGAGGCCGGGGAGCCGTTGGGCCATTCCTTCATGCGCCAGATCGCGGCGCTGACCGGGCGGGAGACCGCCCCGCCGGCGCCCGCCACCGGCATCCAGCTGCCGGCCGGCATGAACATGGGCGGCGCCTTCACCATGCTGGACCAGGATGGCCGCACCGTCACCCAGGGTGACTTCGGCGGCAAGCTGCTGGTGGGCTATTTCGGCTATACCTTCTGCCCCGATGTCTGCCCCACCGAGCTGGGCGCCATCGCCGCCGCCATGGACCTGCTGACCCCCGCCGAGGCGGAGCGCGCCACGCCGCTCTTTGTCACGGTGGACCCGGAGCGGGACACGCCGGAGCAGATGAAGAGCTACGTCTCCAACTTCCACCCGCGCATGGTGGGCCTGACCGGCAGCCAGGAGCAGGTGGCGGCCATGGCCAAGTCCTTCCGCGTTTTCTACGCCAAGGTGAAGCGGCCGGAGATGAGCGAGTATCTTATGGACCATTCCTCCTTCATCTACCTGATCGGCGCCGATGGCCGCGTGCGGGCCCTGCTGCGCCCGCAGTCGCCGCCGGAGGAGATCGCCGCCGCGATCCGCGCGCAGTTGCCGCGCGCCTGACGGTTTCGCGCCACCTTACCTTTCGTTCGGCGCGACACGCGCCGCCCCAAGACGACCAGACCAGCCCCTGAGGAGCAAGACGCGACATGGCCGAGGACGAGTTCGAGGATCTGGTCGGACGCCCGCCGCCGCGCTCCGCGGTCACGGCGCCAGCCCCGCGCTACACGCGCCGCCTGTCCGACAAGATCCTGATTGCCTTCCACCAGGCCTGCGACCAAGCGGATTTCGAGGTGGCGGAGGAGCTGCTGCATATCCTGGAGCGGATGCTGACCCGCCGCCCCGTCGCCACCGACACCAACCGCCGCAAGAACCTGGAAAGCCTGGTGGCGGCGCATGAGCGGCTCTGGCTGCTGCGCCACCCGGACAACGAGGTCTAACCCCGCGTCGGAGCGTGGGCCGGGCGAATTTCACGGATAAAGCGGCAAGCCCCCTTCTCCGGGGCGCCTTGACGCACGATCTTGCAGCGTAGTTCCCTTCAGGGAAGCATATGAGGACGCCGCAATGACCATCCAGCTCGGCCAGACCGCTCCGGATTTCGAGGCACAGACTTCGCAAGGGCCCATCCGCTTCCACGAATGGGCCGGGGATTCCTGGGTGGTGCTCTTCAGCCACCCCAAGGACTTCACCCCCGTCTGCACCACCGAACTGGGCGAAACGGCGCGGCTGAAGCCGGAATTCGACCGCCGCAACGTCAAGGTCATCGGCCTTTCGGTTGATACGCTGGAGCGGCATGAAGGCTGGAACGCCGACATCGCCGAGACCCAGGGCACGCCGGTCAATTTCCCCATGATCTCGGACGATGACCGCAAGGTCTCCGGGCTCTATGGCATGATCCATCCGGAGGCCGATCCCTCCGTCACGGTGCGCACCGTCTTCGTCATCGACCCGGCGAAGAAGGTGCGGCTGATGCTGACCTACCCGCCCTCCACCGGCCGCAACTTCCAGGAAGTGCTGCGGGTGATCGACAGCCTGCAACTGACCGACAAGCACAAGGTGGCGACGCCGGTGAACTGGCAGCCGGGCGAGCGCGCCATCATCGTGCCCTCCGTTTCCGACGAGCAGGCCAAGGACCGCTTCCCGCAGGGCTGGGAAGCACAGAAGCCTTATCTCCGCTGGGTGGAAGTGAAAAACTGATGGCCATCGCCGATGGGTTCTGGGGCGCGGTGCTGGACACCCCCCTCATCCGCCTGCACCGCGCCTCGGAAGCCACGGGCTGCGAGATCCTGGGCAAGGCCGAGTTCATGAACCCCGGCGGCTCGGTCAAGGACCGCGCCGCGCTGGGCATCCTGCAGGATGCGGTGGCGCGCGGCGTGCTGACGCCGGGCAAGCCGGGCACGGTGGTGGAAGGCACCGCCGGCAATACCGGCATCGGCCTGGCGCTGGCCGCCAATGCACGCGGCTGGAAGAGCGTGATCGTGGTGCCGGAGACGCAGAGCCGCGAGAAGCTGGACTTCCTGCGCATGATCGGCGCCGACCTGCGGCTGGTGCCGCCTAAGCCCTATGCCGACCCCGGCAACTACGTCCATGTCTCCCGCCGCCTGGCGGAGGAGATGGGCGGTGAGGCCGCCGGCGTGCTCTACGCCAACCAGTTCGACAACCCCGCCAATGGCCGCGCCCATGAGCAGACCACCGGCCCCGAGATCTGGAACCAGACCGGCGGCAAGGTGGATGCCTTCACCTGCGCCTGCGGCACCGGCGGCACCCTGGCCGGCGTGGCGCGGGCGCTGAAGGCGAAGAACGACAAGGTCCGCATCGTGCTGGCCGACCCGGAAGGCAGCGGGCTCGACGCCTGGGTCAAGACCGGCACGGTGAAGGCCAGCCCGGGCAGCTCTGTCACCGAGGGCATCGGGCAGGCGGCGCGGGCGCCGGGCAACCTGCAGGGCGCGCCGATCGACGACTCGGTCACCATCCCGGATGCCGAGGCGCTGGAACAGGTCTTCTCCCTGCTGATCGACGAGGGCATCTCGGTGGGCGGCAGCGCCGGGCTGAACGTGGCGGCGGCCATCCGCGTGGCCAAGGCCATGGGGCCGGGGCATACCGTGGTGACGGTGCTCTGCGATGGCGGCGCGCGCTACCAGTCCAAGCTCTTCAACCCCGCCTTCCTGCGCGAGAAGGGCCTGCCGGTTCCGTCCTGGCTGGCATGACGGATGGCCGGGGCCAGAGGGGGCGCCGCCCCCTCTGGACACCCCTGCTGGGGTGACAGGGTCACCCCAGACCCCGCCGGTTGTTGTGGCGCGACGTTCAGTTCCCCAGCCGCGCGCCTAATAAAAATTTTCCTGCCTGTGGGGCCGATGCCCAGACCTGTCGCCTCCGGCTTCCCGCTGAGGAACAAGACTCAAATGGATGGCGGGGTCTGGGGAGACCCAGTCTCCCCAGCGGGGGTCCAGGGGGCAGCGCCCCCTGGCCTGTCCTACCCCCCTTTCCTGAATCCGGCTTTGGCTTCACCTTCTCCGCCTCACGAACCGACCTAGAGGGGAAACGACCGGTGAACGGAGCTGAAAGCCTTGTCCACACGCTGCTGGCCAGTGGGGTGGACACCTGCTTCGCCAATCCCGGCACCAGCGAGATGCATTTCGTCGCCGCGCTGGACCGGATTCCTGGCATGCGCTGCGTGCTGGGGCTGCAGGAGAATGTCGTCACCGGAATGGCCGACGGTTACTACCGCTTGTCCGGCAAGCCGGCGGCCACGCTGCTGCATTGCGGCCCGGGCCTCGCCAATGGCCTGGGCAACTTGCACAACGCCCGGCGCGCGCGCAGCGGCATCGTGAACGTGGTGGGCGACCAGGCTACCTATCACCGCCCGCTGGATGCGCAGCTGACCGCCGATACCGAGGGCTGGGCCCGCCCGGTTTCCGGCTGGGTGCGGACCGCGACGGATGCGGCCCGCGTCGGCGCCGATGCCGCCGTGGCGGTGCAGGCGGCGCGCACCGCGCCGGGGCAGATCGCCACGCTGATCCTGCCTGCCGACACCGCCTGGAACGAGGGCGGCGTGGTAGCCGAGGCGCTGCCGGTGCCCGCTCCCGTGGCGCCGGACCCGCATGCCGTGCGCAACGCCGCGAAGGTGCTGCGCGAGAAGAAGAACGTGCTGATCCTGCTGGGCGGCGCCGGCTTGCGGGCCGATGCCCAGGCCCTGGCCTGGCGTGCGGCGCAGGCCACCGGCGCCAAGGTGCTGGCCGAGATGTCCAATGCCCGCGTCGAGCGCGGCAGCGGCCGCCTGATGCTGGAGCGCGTGCCCTATGCCGCCGATGTCGCCATCGCGGCCCTGGCCAAGTACGAGCACATCATCCTGGTGAATGCCAAGGCGCCGGTGGGCTTCTTCGCCTATCCGGGCAAGCCCAGCCTGCATTACCCGGAAACCGCCAGCATCCATGTCCTGACCCGCTACGAGCAGGATGCCGAGGCCGGCCTCCGCGCCCTGGTTGATGAGCTGGGCGCGCCCGAGGTGGCGCTGCCGGATGCCGGCCCCCGCCCCGGCATCGGCCGTGGCGCGCCGACGCCGGAAGGGCTGGCGCAGACCGTGGCCGCCCTGCTGCCGGAAGGCGGCATCGTGGCGGATGAAAGCGTCTCCTTCGGCCGTGGCTTCTTCCAGCACAGCCACGCGGCGGCGCCGCATGACTGGCTGCAGATCACCGGCGGCGCCATCGGCTGCGGCATGCCGCTGGCCACGGGCGCGGCGGTGGGTGCCGGCGGGCAGCGGCGGGTGGTGAACCTGCAGGCCGATGGCTCCGCCATGTACACGCTGCAGTCGCTCTGGACCCAGGCGCGGGAGAAGCTGCCGGTCACCACAATCATCCTGGCCAACCGCAAGTATCAGATCCTGATCGGCGAGTACCAGAATGTCGGCGCCAACCCCGGCCCGACGGCGATGAGCATGCTGGACCTCGGCAACCCCGACCTGAACTGGCTGCAGCTGGCCAATGGCATGGGCGTGGAAGCCGCCCGCGCCACCTCGCTGGAGCAATGCGCGGACCTGATGCAGCAGTCCTTCGCGCAGAACGGCCCCTTCGTTATTGAGCTGATGATCTAGCGCAAGGCGCCCACGCCGCCGGTGGCCCAGGATGGCTGCCGGCGGCGCCAGTTGCGACCCACTCGCATTTATGTGTGCCAATGGTGCTTGACGACAGCCAAGGAATGCGATGTATTGCGAATAACTCGCAGTTGCAGATGAACAACGGAGGGGCGACCACCGTCCCATCGCCTTCCGGGGGTCCCGCACTTCTCACCCCGGCCTCCGTTGTTCATCCGCCAACGAGAACCGGTTCCTGCCTGCAGGGGAGGCATGGACCGGGAGCGGGCCGGAGGGGTCGGGTGTGACTGCGAACCACCTGACCCTAAGTCCAAGGGTGCCTGAAGGGGGTGCCGGCGGACGACTAGGTTTGCACGCGGGCAGGGCGTGCAACTCCGGCCCGCGCCCCCTTCTACCTCGGCCAAGGCGGCGCTAGCCTCCTGCTGGAGGAGAACCCCATCATGCCCTTTCTGATCGAGACCTGGGACAAGCCGGACAGCCAGGCGCTGCGCCAGCAGCACCGCGCCACGCATCTGGACTTCCTGGCGGCCAATGCCGCCAAGCTGCTGGCGGTGGGCGCCAAGCTGGCCGATGACGGCAGCGACGGCGGCGGCAGCTTCTATATCGTCGATGTGGAGACGCGCGAGGAGGCCGAGGCCTTCCTGGCCGCCGATCCCTTCTCCCAGGCCGGGTTGCCGGCGCGGCATGTCACCACGCGCTGGCGCAAGGCCTACCTGGACGGCAAGTCCTACCTTCCGCCCAAGGCCTGAGCCGCGGCGCCGGCCGCGCGCCGGCGCAATTCCCGCCAGCGTTCCAGCTCCTGCTTGGCATCGGCCAGGGCGCGGTGGGCTGGCGGGCCTGCCTGCTCCGCCTCCGCCAGGGCGGCGGAAAGGATGCCATAGGCCAATCCTGCACGCTGTTCCGCCGGTACGCCGGCTTCCGCCAGGGTGGCCAGCACGGCCTCGCGCTGCGCTTCCTCGGTGTCGTGCAGGCGCAGGGCGTGGCGCGGCAACCCGGCGGCGCGCAGCAGCCGGCTGAGCCATTGCCCGTCCCAGGAGGGCGCCGAGGCATAGAGCGCATGGCCCGTCAGCACCGCCACCATGCGGCGGGCCACCACGTCATGCGGCTCCCCTTCCCGTTCCAGCGTTTCGCGCGTCAGGCCGTGGATGCCCTCGGCTTCCTCGCTCCAGTCGTCCCAGTCGGGCGCGGGACGGATCAGGTGGCTTTCTTCGCTGCCATCCTCCGCCACCCAGCCGACTTCCACGGGAAAGCCGCGCTTGCCCAGGCTGCTGGCCTCGAAGTCGAGGAAGACGATCACCGCTAGCTGCCCGAGGGTTCCACCTCGGGCGTCACCTGGGTGGCGGGGCCATCGGGGCTCTTGCGTTCCTCATCCTCCGGCCGCACCCGCTGCTGTTCCAGCCGGCGGGTACGTTCTTCCAGGGATTCGTCCTCGGTGGGGCGGGGGCTGCCGCTCATGCTGCGATTCTCCATGTCCCACCAACGCCGGAAGCGCCCGATGGTCGCGCCGTCAGCGCGACTTTAGCGGCATCCGGTCTCAGCGTGCCTTCAGCGGCACGAAGGGGCGGTTCTCCGGCCCGGTGTAATTGGCGGTGGGGCGGATGATCTTGCCGTCGATGCGCTGCTCGATCACATGCGCGCTCCAGCCCGCCGTGCGGGCAATGACGAAGAGCGGCGTGAACATCGCCGTCGGCACGCCCATCAGGTGGTAGGAGACGGCGCTGAACCAGTCGAGATTCGCGAACATCTTCTTGGTATCCGCCATCACCGATTCGATCCGGTCGGCGATGTCGAACATCTTGCGGCTGCCGACCTCGTCGGACAAATCGCGCGCCACGGCCTTGATCACCTCGTTGCGCGGGTCGCTGATCGTGTAGACCGGGTGGCCGAAGCCGATGACGACTTCCTTGGCGGCAACGCGGGCGCGGATATCGGCCTCGGCCTCGTCCGGGTCGGCGTAGCGCTTCTGGATCTCGAAGGCGACCTCGTTGGCGCCGCCATGCTTGGGGCCGCGCAGCGCGCCGATGCCGCCCGCGATGGCCGAGTAGATGTCCGACCCCGTGCCGGCGATGACGCGGCAGGTGAAGGTCGAGGCATTGAACTCATGCTCGGCATAGAGATTCAGTGAGGTGTGCATGGCGCGCACCCAGCTCTCGCGCGGCGCATGGCCGTGCAGCAGATGCAGGAAATGGCCGCCGATGCTGTCGTCGTCGGTCTCGACCTCGATGCGCCGGCCGTTCTGGCTGTAGTGGTACCAGTAGAGCAGCATGGAACCGAGCGAGGCCATCAGCCGGTCCGCGATGTCGCGCGCGCCGGCATGGGAATGGTCCTCCTTTTCCGGCAGCACGGTGCCGAGCACGGACACGCCCGTGCGCATCACGTCCATCGGGTGGGCCGCGGCGGGCACGGCCTCCAGCGCCTGCTTCACCGCCGCCGGCAGCCCGCGCAGGCTGCGCAGCTTGGCCTTGTAGCCGCGCAGCTCGCCCTGGTCCGGCAGGGCGCCATGCACCAGCAGATAGGCGATCTCCTCGAATTCGCAGCGCGTCGCGATCTCCAGGATGTCGTAGCCCCGGTAGTGCAGGTCGTTGCCGCTGCGGCCCACGGTGCAGAGCGCGGTATTGCCGGCAGGCACGCCGGAGAGCGCCACGGACTTCTTGGGCTTCACATTGGTCGTCGGGGCTTCGCTCATGGGTCTGCCTTCCTCGTTTCGCGGGCGCCAGCGCGCCTTCTGTGTCGCAGCATCCCCAATCCCGGCCGGGTTGGGAAGCCCAGGGGGAGCCCAGGGGGGCCGGGCAGAAACAGCGCGACAAGCGGGGCTTCGCCCGTGCAGCATCGCGGCATGACCGCCGCCCCTGAAGCCGCCCTGCTTTCCCTGGCCACCGAGGCCCGCCGCACGGCGCGGGGCGACCCTTTCGCCAACCCTGCTCTCAGCGCCGCCCTGGCGCTCAGCCGCCGGCTGGACGATGGCGGGCTGACCCTGGCGAAGATGGCGGAGATGGTGGCCGCCCTGGGCCGCGCCGCCTTCCACGACCGTGCGGCGGGGCTGGCGCGCAAGACCGGGCTGGCGGGCGCCGCGCCGGCCGATGCCGCCCTGGCCCTGCTGGCCACCCGCGCCGCCCGCCCCGACCCCAGCGACAGCCCGGTGCCCCTCGCCGCCTTCCGCGCCGCCTGCGAGCGCCCACGCGCGGCGGCGGTCTTCACCGCCCATCCCACCTTCAGCCTGCCCCGCCCCACCGGCGCCGCCCTGGCCCTGGCCGCCAGCGGCACGGCGCCGCAGGGCGACCTGCCGCTGCGCCCGGTGCCACCGACGCTGGAAGACGAATTCGACCAGGCCGCCACCGCCATCGCCCATGGGCGGGATGCGCTGGACCGGCTCGCCGCCGCCTTTCTCGGCACGGCGCGGGCGATCTGGCCGGACCGCTGGACCACGCTGGACCCGCGCCCGGTGATCCTGGCCTCCTGGGTCGGCTACGACACCGATGGCCGCACCGATATCGGCTGGCAGGACACGCTGCGGCTGCGGCTGCGCATGAAGCGGCTGCAACTGGCGCGGCTGGCGGCGCAGCTTGGCGCGCTGCCGGAGGATTGCACCGCCCCCCTGCGCCGGCGCACCGCCGAGGCGCTGGCGGCGGTGGAGTCGCAGCTCGCCGCCTGCCCGCCCGCCGGCACCCCCAGCGGTGAGGCGGCACAGGCCTTCGCCCGCGCCCTGCTGGATGGGCGGGAGGCGGCGCTGACCACGCCCGCGCCGCTGCTGGAACTCTTCCCCGCCGCGCTGGCGGCGGCGGCGGATGACCAGACGCGGCTCGCGCTCTGCGTCGCGCGGGCCGGGCTGGTGGCGCATGGGCTGTCGCTGGCCCATACCCATGTGCGGCTCAATGCCTCCCAGTTGCACAATGCCGTCCGGCTGCGCTTCCCCGCCCTCGGCGGCGGGCCGGAGGACCCGGCGCGGCGCCGCCACCTCTTCGCCGCCATCGACACGGCGCTGGAGGAGGCGCGGGCCGAGCCGGTGGATACCGGCGGGCTGATGGCCGAGCAGGCCAGCGCCGCCCGGCTGATGATGACGGTGGCGCAGGTCACCAAGCATATCGATGCCAGCCAGCCCATCCGCTTCCTGATCGCCGAAACGGAGAGCGGCTTTACCCTGCTGGCCGCGCTGCTGCTGGCCAGGCTCGCCGGCGTCGAGGAGCGGATTGAAATCTCCCCGCTCTTCGAGACGGCGGAGGCGCTGGAGCAGCGGGGCGAGCGGGTGGTGGACGAGGCACTCCGCTCCCCGCATTTCCGCGCCTATCTGCGGCGGGTCGGGCGGCTCTGCCTGCAATTCGGCTATTCGGATTCCGGCCGCTACATCGGCCAAGTCGCCGCCACGCATCTGATCGAGCGGCTGAAGCTGCGGGTGGCGGACCTGCTGGAACGCTACGACCTCAGCGGCCTGGAAGTGGTGCTCTTCGATACGCATGGCGAGGGCCTGGGGCGCGGCGGCCATCCGGACGGGCTGGATGCGCGCTTCGACTACCTGGACCCGCCGGCGGTGCGCGCCGCCTTTGCCCGCCGGGGCATTCCGGTGCGGCTGGAAACCGCCTTCCAGGGCGGCGATGGCTATCTGCTCTTCGGCACCCCGGCGCTGGCGCAGGCCACGGTGGCGCGCATCGCCGAACACGCCTTCGCGCCGTTGCCGCAAGGCGAGCCGGACCTCGTCTATGCCGAGGGCGGCTTCGCGGCCGATCTCTTCGCCGGCGCCCGCGCTGCCTTCAACGGGCTGGTGGAGGACCCCGGCTATGCCGCCATGCTGGGCGCCTTCGGCCCGGCGCTGCTGGACCGCACCGGCTCCCGCCCCGTGCGCCGGCAGAGCGACACCGGCGGCCCCGCCACCATCCGCCACCCGCGCGAATTGCGCGCCATCCCCAACAACGCGGTGCTGCAGCAGCTCGGCTTCCCCGCCAACCTGATGCACGGGCTGGGCCGCGGCGCGGCACGGGAGCCGGAGGCCTTTCACGAACTGCTGCGCCGCTCCCCACGCTTCTCCAATGCCCTGGCCTTTGCCCGCGCCGGGCTGGAACTCTCGGATGCCGATGTGCTGCGCGGCTATGTCGCCAGCCTGGACCCCGGCACCTGGCTGGACCGCGCCGCCCAGACCCGCCGCCCCGGCCGCGCCGCCGCGCTGCTGGCCGTGGCCCGCGCGCTGGAGGACCTGGCGCTGGGCGATGCCGCGCGCGGCGTCTTCCGCCGGCTGCGGGCGGATGACCTGGCGCTGCGCGCCGCCTGGCCCGGCACCGCACCGGCGATGAGCGACCGCCTTTTCGCCCTGCACGCGCTGCGGCTCTGCCTGATCCACCGCATCTGGCTGCTGGCGGTGGCGGTGCCGGAATTCTCTCCCCGCCACGGCATCACGCGCGAAGGGCTGGTGCACCGCCTGCTGCGGCTGGACGTGGAGGATGCCGTGGAGCTGCTGGAACAGGTCTTCCCCGCCGCGCCGCCACCGGAGGAAGCGCTGGATTTCTTCGAGCCGCCCTCCCCCCGCCATGGCGGCTATGGGCGGGAGCAGCAGGAGATCGTGCAGCCGCTGCGGCTGGCCTTCGCGCTGGTGCGGGAGATCAGCGCCGTGGTCTCGCTGGAATGCGGCGCCTTCGGCTGAGGCGCCCTTGCCGATGATGCTGGACGGGCCCCGCGATCCTTCGGCATCCTCCCGCCAGCCGGACCGACCGGGAGGGAAGAACGACATGAAGGCGCATCGCCGTGCCCTGCTGACAGGGCTGCTCGCCACCCCGTTCCTGGCCCGTGCCCAGAGCGCGCCGCCGCAGCCGCTGGAGCGGTTGCGGGAGCCCGGGCCGGTGACGCTGACGGAGCAGCAGCTCGCCCAGCGCTTCACCGCCTCCCCCGCCCCCGCCGGGCCGCCGGGCCAATGGGAAGCGCGGGCCCATCTGCCGCTGCCGCGTTCCGAGATGGCCTGGGCCACCGCCGCGCGCGGGCGGATGCATGTGATCGGCGGCTATGGTGAGCAGCGGGTGAACCGCCCCTACCACCATGTCTATGACCCCGATGCCGATGCCTGGGAGATCGCGCCGCCATTGCCGCTGGGCGCCAACCATGTGGCCGTCGCCGCGACGGAGGACACGGTCTATGCCTTCGGCGGCTTCGTGCAGCAGAACCGCGACCCGCATCGGGAAGCCTTCGCCTTCGACCTGAGCAGCAAGTCCTGGCGCTCCCTGGCGCCGCTGCCGCGGGCGCGGGGCGCGGCGGGGCTCGCCATCGTGGATGGCATGCTGCACCTGATCGGCGGCGCCCAGGGCAATGCCGACCGCCACAGCATCTCCTGGCACGAGGTCTATGACCCCAAGGCCGACAGGTGGGAGGCGCGGCCGGACATGCCGGGCTTCCCGCTGGACCACAAGGGCGTGGTGGTGGTGGAGGGGCGCATCCATGTGATCGGCGGGCGCATCAACACCTTCGCCACCAATGTGGGCCACCACCGCGTCTATCTGCCGGCCTCCGGCAAGTGGGAGGACCGCACGCCGATGCCGACGCCGCGTTCCGGCCACGGGGCGGTGCTGCTGGCCGGCCGCATCTGGTGCATGGGGGGCGAGGAAACCAACAAGGTCTTCGGCCAGCTCGAAAGCTACGACCCCGCCACGGATTCCTGGACCAGCCATGCCCCCATGCTGACGCCGCGCCATGGCCTCGGCGCCGCCGTGCTGGGCAACCGCATCCATGTGGCCGGCGGCGGCGTGGTCTTCGGCGGCGGCATCCAGTCCTCCATCCATGAAGCCTTCACGCCCGCCTGAAGCCCTGCCCCGCCGGGGCGCCCTGCTGCTGGCGGGCGGTGTCCTGGCGGCGGGGGCAAGCTGGCTTGCCTGGCCCCGCGCGGCGGCGCCAGGCTTCGGGCCGCTGCACCTGGGCATGACGCGGGCGGAGGCACTGCGGGCGCTGGGGCCGGCGGCCCTGCCGGCACCGCTCTGCGGCGGGGTGGAAGGCGTGCTCTTCGACTGGCCGGACCCGGCGCTGCATCCGCGCCCGGTGCCGGCCATGGCCATGTTCGCCGCCACCGAAGCCCGGCTGAGCGAGATGGAAGCCAGCCTTTCCCACCCCGATGGCGGCCTCGGCCTCGCGGAATGGCAGGCCATGGTGGCGGCGCAGCGGGAGGAAATGGCCCGCCGCCTGGGCACCACGCCGCAGCCGGGGCCGGCGGAGGAGGATGCGATGGGCGCCGCCCGGCACTGGCGCTTCGCCGCCGCAGGGGCCGAGGTGACCCTGGCCAGCCGCTGGATGCGCCGCAGCGGCGCCGGCTACACGCGGCTGCACTGGCTGGCGGCGGGGCAAGAAGCAGTGATCACCGGCTGAGGCAGCCGCCGCCCCGCACCATATGCTTGGCCTGGAGGACCAGCCATGACAGGCAAGCCCATCAAGACACCGGGGCCGGACCACCCCATCGCCATCACGCCCTATCCGGGGCGGGTGGTGGTGCGGGCCGGCGGCCAGGTGGTGGCCGACAGCCGCGCGGCACTGGTGCTGCGGGAGGCCAGCTACCCGCCCGTCTTCTATATCCCGCGCGGGGATGCCGACATGGCGCAACTGCGGCGCAGCGCCACCACCACCTATTGCCCCTACAAGGGCGACTGCAGCTACTTCAGCATCCCCGCCGGCGGGGAGCGCTCGGTCGATGCCGTCTGGAGCTACGAGGCGCCGCATCCCGCCGTCGCCGTTATCGCCGGGCATCTGGCCTTCTACCCGGACCGCGTGGAGGCCATCGAGGCACGGCCGGACTGACCCCTGGCAAGCCCCGCCCCTTGCGGCCCGGCGCCGCATCGGCTGGAACCCGGCCATTCCCGCGGCATGGCTCGCGGGTAGGGATGATGATGAGGGGATTGCCGCGCCGATGACCACGGATGCGACGCCGCGCCGCCGCTGGCGCGTCTGGCCATGGGCGCTGGGCACGGCCGGGGCCTGCTGCGCCCTGCTGCTGCTGTTCCTGGGCTGGTGCCTGCTGCAGGTGCCGGTGGGCGGCGGCATGCAGCCCAGCGCCACCCCGGCCACGCTGATCCTGGAGAACCGCGACGGCACCGGCTTCGCCACCCGTGGCGTGCTGCGGGGCGAGCCGATCCGCGCCGAGGCCCTGCCGCAGCCGCTGACCGATGCCGTGATCGCCATCGAGGACCGCCGCTTCTACGACCACCATGGCGTGGACCCGCGTGGCATCCTGCGCGCGCTGGCACGGGCCTTCGGCGCCGGGCGGCTGCGGGAAGGCGCCAGCACCATCACGCAGCAGCTCGCGCGGCTGACCTACCTCTCCCAGGAGAAGACCCTGACCCGCAAGGCGCAGGAAGCCATGCTGGCCATCTGGCTGGAAGGCCGGCTGTCCAAGCAGGAGATCCTGGCCCGCTACATGAACGCCGCCTATTTCGGCGCCGGCGCGGTGGGCGCCGATGCGGCGGCGCGGCGCTATTTCGGCAAGGCCGTGGGGGAGTTGAACCTGGCCGAGGCGGCGATGATCGCGGGCCTGCTGCGCGCGCCCTCCGCCCTCGCCCCCACCACCAACATGGAAGGCGCCCGCCAGCGCGCCGATGTGGTGCTGGGCGTGATGGAGGAAACCGGCTTCGCGACGCCCGAGGCCGTGGCCGCCGCCCGCGCCGCGCCCCCGGTGCTGAAGGCGCCGCCGGAGCCGCTGGTCGGGCGCGGCTATTTCTCGGACTGGGCGGATAGCGAGGCGCGGCGGCTGGTGGGCCCCCTGCCCATGGATCTTTCCGTCCGCACCACGCTGGACCCCGCCTTGCAGGACCTGGCGGAACGCGTGCTGGCGCAGCACCTGGGCAAGGAGGGCGCCAAGCAGCACGCCGGACAGGCGGCGCTGCTGGCCCTGGCGCCGGATGGCGCCGTGCTGGCCGCCGTCGGCGGGCGCGATTACGCCGAAAGCCAGTTCAGCCGCATCACCCAGGCGAAGCGGCAGCCCGGCTCGCTGTTCAAGCTCTTTGTCTATGCGGCGGCGCTGGAGGCGGGATACCGCCCGGGCCAGACCATGCAGGACGCGCCGCTGACCATCAACGGCTGGTCCCCCGGCAATTCCGACGGGAATTTCCGCGGCACCGTGACGCTGCGCGATGCCTTCGCCCATTCCATCAACACCGTGGCGGTGCGGCTGCAGGAGGCCGTGGGGCGGGACAAGGTGGCGGCCATGGCCAGGCGCCTGGGCCTTTCCGCCGATATTCCGCTGAACCCCAGCATGGCGCTGGGCACCACCGAGGCGACGCTGGCCGAGATGGTCACCGCCTTCGGCCGCGTCGGCTATGGCACGCAGATCGAGCCCTATCTGGTGCAGGAGGTCCGCAGCCGCGACCGTGCCCTTTACACCCGCACCACCGCCCCCGCCGCCCGCGCGGTGCCGGAGGCGGTGCAGCAGGGCATGCTGGAGATGATGATGGCGGTGGTGCAGCAGGGCACCGGCCGCGCCGCCCGGCTGGACCGCCCGGTGGCCGGCAAGACCGGCACCACCCAGGACAGCCGCGATGCCTGGTTCGTCGGCATGACGGCGGATGCGGTGGTGGGCGTCTGGGTCGGCAATGACGACAACAGCCCCATGACCAATGTCTATGGCGGCGGCCTGCCCGCCCGCATCTGGCGCGACTTCATGCGGGAGGCGGACAAGGTGCGCACCGCCGCCGCGCCCTCCGCCGCCGTGACCCCGGCGCGGGCCGAGGATGAGGAACTGCGCGGCATGCCCGATGTCGTCGACACCGGCACCCTGCGCGTCGCCGGGCGGGAAGTGCGGCTGGCGGGCATTGTGGGCCTGCCGGGCGGCTTCGTGGCCGCCATGACGCAATGGATCGCCGGGCGGGAGGCTGTCTGCCAGCCGCGCGAGAACGACACCTGGCAGTGCCGCGTCGATGGCCGGGACCTGTCGGAGCTGGTGCTCTCCAATGGTGGCGGCCGGGCGGCGACGGATGCCTCGCCGGAACTGCGCCGGGCCGAGCGCGCGGCGCGCGAGGCACGGCTGGGCATCTGGGGCGGTTGAGCCGCCAGAACGCGAAAGGCCCGCCAGCTGGGGGACTGGCGGGCCTTCTGAAGCTGCGGGCGGCGGGCTGCCCCGCCGCCACGCGGCATCCTTACTGCTGCACGACGCGGCGGGAGCCGTCGGGCATGTATTCCAGCACCACGCCGCCGCCGTTGTAGGCGCCGTCGCCCACCCCTTGCTGCGGCAGGGCCAGGCCGTTGAAGGGCTGCGTCGGGGTCTGCACCACGGGGCCCTGCGGCGTCATGGTCGTCCCGGCCGTGCCAGACCCCATCGTGGAACCCATGCCGGAACTCATGGTCGAGCCCATCTGGCTGCCATGGGCCATGCCGGGCTGGCCCGGCATGCTGCGATGCTGCATGGCGCCATAGCTGCCACCTGGCGCCACAGGCATCGGGTGGCCGGAAGCGGAGGGGACGCTCGGAGTCGGGTAAGCGGGGCTCGACTGCGCCTGGGCCAGATTGCCGCCCAGCGTGGCCGCCAGGGTGGCGGCGGCGAAAGCCAAGGGAATGCGCGCCATTGCTGCGGTTCCTTCGCGATGTTGCATGCCACCTCCGCGCTGGTCCGCACGCGGGCCTCGAAGGTGGATACACAGCCAACACCCCACGCAGCCGGGGGTTGCGCTGCCATGCCCAGGCTTGCGCGCCGGCTTATTCCTTGTGCTTCTTCTTGCCCGCCTCGGGGCCGGTGACATAGCCCTGCCCGGCCAGGGCGCCCAGCCGCGCCGGCAGGGCGTCACGAATCACCGGGCGATAGGCCGGCACCTGCTTCCAGGCCTTCTTCTCCTGCTTGGTCATGCCGCAGCCCAGGCACCAGCCGCTGACATCGTCATAGCGGCAGACCTTGATGCAGGGGCGATCATGCTTGTCCATGCTCTTGAGACGCGGCGCGGGGCGGAAAGTTTTTCTGCCCTTCACGCCGCCGGCGGAAGGCGCGAGAGCACCGGACCGCTGGCCTGGGCATAGGCATGGGCCAGCCGCAGCAGTGCCAGATCCTGCCGCGGGGGCGCGATGAGCTGGATGCCCATGGGCAGGTCCAGCGCCCCGCCGAAGCCGGCCGGCACGCTGATGGCCGGGCAGCCGGACAGGCTGGCGGGAAAGACCACTTCCATCCAGCGGTGGTAAGTATCCATGGCGGTGCCGGCGATCTCGCGCGGCCAGTGCCACTCGGCCGGAAAGGCGAAGCACTGGGCGCTCGGCAGCGCCAGCGCGTCGAAATGCGCGAAGAGGCCGAGGAAGGCCTGGTAGAGGGCGCTGCGCCCGGCGGAAGCGCGCAGCGTATCCTGCGCCGACATGCGCAGGCCGCCCTCCACTTCCCAGACGGCCTCCGGCTTCAGGTGGCGGCGCTTCTCCGGGTCCTGATAGAGCGGCAGCAGTGAATTCATTACCAGCCAGTGGCGGATGCCGAGCCAGGTTTCCCAGATCTGCTCCCGGGAGATGGGCAGGCGGGCCTCCTCAACCTCGCAGCCGATCTCGCGCAGGCGGGAGAGGGCCTGCTGGCAGACCTCCAGCACCCCAGGCTCGGTGGGAAGAGCAGCGGCATAATCACCCAGCCAGCCGATGCGGGTTCCGCGCGGGTCGCTGTCCAGCGGCTGCGCGAAGGCCTCCGGCGGGTCGTCCAGCGACAGCGGTACCCGCGCATCCCGCCCCGCCATGGTGGAGAGCAGGCGCGCGAGGTCCGGCACATTGCGGGCCATCGGCCCTTCGGTGGAGAGTTGATTGATGAAGCTTTCGGCCGAAGGCCAATAGGGCACCCGCCCCAGGGAGGGACGCAGGCCGAAGACATTGTTCCAGGCTGCCGGATTCCGCAGGGAACCGCCGAAGTCGCCGCCATCCGCGACCGGCAGCATGCGCAAGGCCAGGGCCACAGCCGCGCCCCCCGAGGAGCCGCCCGCTGAGCGGGCCGGATGATAGGCGTTGCGGGTGACGCCATGCAGTGGATTGTAAGTATGCGAACCCAGGCCGAATTCCGGCACGTTGGTCTTGCCAATGATGATGGCGCCGGCAGCCCGTATCCGCTCGACGATCAGCGAATCTTGAGCCGGCATATTCCCGGCGAAGAGTGGTGAGCCAAGGCTGCTCGGCAGACCCTTGGCATGTGCCAGGTCCTTCACCGCATGCGGCAGGCCATGCATCCATCCCATGACCTCCCCCCGCGCAAGCTGGGCATCGCGTGCATCAGCTTCAGCCAGCAGGCTTTCAGGGTCACGGAGCGCGATGATCGCATTGCAGTTGGAGTTGAGCCGGCTGATGCGGTCCAGCGTTGCGAGCATCACTTCACGGCAGGAGATGCGGCGGGCGCGGATAGCGGCGGAAAGCCCGACCGCATCCATGGTGGTGGGATCAGAGGTCATAGCCAAGCCTTGGCCTAGCTGCGGAGGCAAGGCAACTGGCCACTGAAGTACTTTGGACGTCAAAAAGCCCATGCGTATGCGGCATGGGCCATGTTGGTGATGATTTGTTGGTGTTGGATGCGGGGACAGGATTTGAACCTGTGACCTTCAGGTTATGAGCCTGACGAGCTACCGGGC